>NZ_CP080524.1:1900000-3309321 GCF_024746795.1 Mesorhizobium sp. AR10 | reverse complement strand
CATCGTGGCAATATCGACATCGTCGTCGACCACCAGAATGCGGGCCGCCGATGGCGCGGGCGGCGCCTTGCCGGCCGTCGCCGGCGCCGAAGCCTCGGTCTTGCCGCTCGGAAGCCGGATCGTAAACCGTGCCCCGCCGCCCTCGGTCGAATCCAGCTCTATGCTGCCGTCATGGGCCGTCACGATGCCATGGCAGACCGACAGGCCGACGCCGGTGCCCTCGCCGGCCGATTTGGTCGTGTAGAAAGGCTCGAAAGCACGCGCCCGCACAGTCTCCGACATGCCCGGACCGTTGTCGGCCACGACGATCTCGACGGCGCCGTTTTCCCCCGTGGTGATGATCGTCAGCCGCCGCGGATGCGGCACCTGCAGCAAGGCCTGCTGTGCATTCACCGCCAGGTTGGTGATGACCTGATGCAGTTGGTCCCGGTCGCCCCAGATGCTGGCGAGTCCTTCCTCCAGTTCGGTCCGGATCTCGATCCCGGCCGAGCGCAAGCTGTAGGCGGCAAGTTCCAGCGAGGCGATGACGACTTCGTTGATGTCGACGGTTCCTCTCGTCGGCGGCTTCTTGCGCGCCATCGCCAGGAACGTGCGCACGATCCGCGAGCATCGCTCGGCCGCCGCGTGGATCTTGTCGGCCCGTCCCACGGTCGCGCTGTCGGTCGAAAATTCCTTCAGCATCGAACTGTAACCGATGACGACGGACAGCGGATTGTTGAGTTCATGCGCTACGCCGGCCAGCAGCGAGCCGAGCGCGGAAAGCTTTTCGGATTGATACAGCGTCTCACGCTGGCGTGCGATCTCCGCATCGGCTTCCCGCTGGCGGGTGATGTCGGTGACGGCTGCGAGCATGGCGGGACGACCGGCCTGCGTGATCAGGCGCGCCGAAACCAGCGTATCGATCCTCGACCCTTGCATGGTGGTCATGCCGGCTTCGAACGCGTCGACAATGCCGTCTCTCAGCAGAAGCCGCATGAGATCGTCGCGCCGGGCACGGCTTTCCCAGGTCGATATCGCTTCTGCTCCGACCTGGCCAACCTCGATGCCAAGTATCTTGCGTGCCGGTTCATTGACGAACAGGATTTCGGGCCCTTCGATTGCCGAGATGGTGATCGGCAGCGGCACGCCTTCGGCGATGGCGCGAAACTGCGCCTCCCTCTCCCCCGAAAGCTTCTCTGCCTCGACGCGTGCCTGTTCGGCGAACACGCGGTCGGAGATGTCGCGGCCGACGGACTGCACCTCGATCAGCCGGCCTTCGTCGTCGAAAATGCCGTGATCGTTCCACGCCAGCCATCGGTTGATGCCATCGGGCATCGCATTGATGAGTTCTATGCTGGCATTCGGGGCCTGCGGGGTGAGACGGCCAAGATGCTCGACAAACCTGCGCCGCTCGTCCGGCGGCAGCACGTCGAGTTCGCACCAGGACGGGTCCAGTAGCTGTTCACGCGTCATCCGGCATGCCCGGCAATAGGCATCGTTGACGAAGGTCAGGTAGCCGTCGGGCGACATGCGGACGACGAATTCGGTCTGCAGTTCAACGACGCTGCGATAGCGCTGCTCGCTGGCTTCCAGCGCCTCGAGGGCAAGCCCCTGCTCGGCGTCGTCGGCGCCCTGAATGGCCGTCGGACGGACAAACTCGCGCATAAGCATCCTGTACATGGCAAACAGGAAGACAAGCAGCCCAACCATTATGATCGCGTAAGGATGAAGCGGTGCTTGCCAGCTGTATGACTGATGCAGACCGAGACCAGCGACAAGCAGCACCAGAGGCAGGCTGCAGGTAGCCATCGTCAATGCGTAACGCCTGGACAATGGCGGGTTCGAGGGGGTCGGCAAGGCGAGATCTCCGCTGACGGATGCGCCGGTCGCGATGGCGCCGTTCCCTTATGGCCAGTGGATGGTACGGCTCCCGACCTGTCAAGCCGGCCGTCCGCGACGGCTAGGCATCGTTGATGGCATTGCCGCGCACCTTGGCGCGGCGAGGTTTCATGACGATGCCGCGACGCCAGTTTTCCTGACCGCCATTGTTTCAGCCGGAGCCGGACATCAGGGCAAGGCAACCCTTGCAGTTGACCCCGGACGAATGCCCTGTACGCTCAGGTGGTCGCTCGCCGCTTGCATCCGGGGAAACGCATGGCCGACATCATTGTCGTGGACGACGAGACCGACGTGGCGTTCATGATCGCCGATTATCTGCAGGCAAAGGGCTACAGCGTCCGCACGGCATCCGGCGGCGCCGAACTGCGTGAGGAGATCACCGCGGCAAAGACCGACCTTGTCGTTCTCGACCTCAACATGCCCGGCGAGAACGGCTTCAGCCTGGCCCGCTGGCTGCGTGAGCATCACGACACGGGCATCGTCATGCTGACCAGCGCCGATTCGGTCTTCGACAAGGTGGCGGGCCTGGAGGTCGGTGCCGACGACTATCTCGTGAAGCCCTTCGCGCCGACCGAGTTGGAGGCACGGATCGACGCTGTGCTGCGCAGGCGCAGGCCGAAGGGATTGAACGGTGCCGAGATCTTGCCGGCCGGGCACTTCGCCTTCGGAGCCTATGTGTTCGATGCAAACGCGCGAAGCCTCAGAGACGCCGATGGCGTGGCCGTGGCGCTGACCCCGATGGAGCTTGATCTGGTGGCGGCCTTCGCCACCCGGGCCGGGCAGGTCATCGGTCGCGACGAACTGCTCGATCTTGCGCCACCCAGGGGCGACGAGCCCTTCGACCGCAGCATCGACAGCCGCATCACCCGGCTGCGCCGCCGGATCGAGAAGGATCCGACCAAACCGGAGCTGATCAAGACGATCCGCGGCGTGGGATACCTGTACCCGCGACGGTGATCTATCCTTGGTTCGGTGTGTGCCCTGTCACGCAAGTATCATGTTCGCGTCCTAGACCGCTTTGCGGAAAGGCATACGCGGCATCGTCGATGCGACGCGGAGCCTCTCAGAATCTCGGGCCGCTCCGGCTGTCACAAAGAGGATGTCCATGAAAACCCTGCACCGAACCGTGTCTTTCGGCGTCGCACTGGCGCTGTTCACCGCCTTGACGCCGGCCTTGGCCGAGAACTCCGCGACCGTCGGCGGCGTCAGCTTCGTCAACAAGGGCCTGGTCGGCGTCGGCCGCATCCCGGCCAACCAGAAGGACAAGTTTGGCGAGACCTTCGGCTCCGGCTCCGGCATGTCGATCGATACATCAGGCTGGACGCATGGCGCGGACGGCTACAAGGGTTCGCTCTGGCTGCTGCCGGATCGTGGCTATAATGTCGTCGGCACCACCGACTACCGGCCGCGCCTCAACACGATTGGCATCGAGTTCGCGCCGGTAGCACCGGGGGCCGCGCCCGCCGCCGGCCAGGAACAGACGGGCGTCAAGGCAACGCTCGCCGACACCATGCTGCTCACCGACGACAAGGGTGCCGATGCCACCGGCCTTGACCCGCTCAACGGCGTGCGCGCCGCTGCCGGCGACATGCCGATATTGCCCGAGGCCAACGGCAAGCTGGCACTCGACAACGAGGCGATCGCGCGGCTGCCCGACGGCTCGATGTTGATCTCCGACGAATACGGCCCCAACATCTACCGTTTCTCCGCCGACGGCCACCTGCTCTCGGCGACCCAGCCACCGGCGGCATTGGTGCCGATGCGCCACGGCACGCCGAACTTCGCCTCGGACAATCCTGGTCCCGGTGCCGCCGAACCCGATCCGAAGGACCCCGAGACCGGCCGCCAGAACAACCAGGGCCTCGAAGGCATGGCGCTGACCCCGGATGGCAAGTTCCTCATCGCGGTGCTGCAGTCGGCGCCCCGGCAGGATGGCGGCGATTCCGGCGCGACGCGCCAGAACACCCGCGCCTTGGTCTATGACGCCTCAGACCCAGCCCATCTCAAGCTTGCGCACGAATATGTCGTGCCGCTCCCGGTGTTCAAGGACGACAAGGGCAAGACCAAGGTTGCCGCGCAGAGCGAGATCGTGGCGCTGTCCGACAAGACCTTCCTGATGCTGGCGCGCGACAGCGGCAACGGCCAGGGGCTGAAAGGCGACACGTCGCTTCTGCGCCAGATCTTTGTCGTCGATGTTTCGGCCGCCACCGACATCGTCGGCGGCGCCTTCGATGCCGCCGAAAAGCCGCTGGCGCCCAAGGGCGTGCTCGACCCGTCGGTGACGCCGGCCAAGCTGACGCCGTTCATCGACATCAACGACAACAAGGAGCTCGGCCGTTTCGGCCTGCATGACGGCGCGCCGAACGACAAGAACAATCTGTCTGAGAAGTGGGAGGCGATGTCGGTGGTCAGCGTGCTCGATCCGAAGCTGCCCGACGACTATTTCCTGTTCGTCGCCAACGACAACGACTTCCTCACCCAGGACGGCTTCCAGGTCGGCGCGCCCTACAAGGCCGAGGACGGCGCCGATGTCGACACCATGTTCCTGGTCTACCAGGTGACGCTCCCCAGCCTCGCTACGAACTAGCTACACCCCTCAAGGCGGACGCGTCGAACGCGTCCGCCTTCAAACCGGTTGTCGACGATCACCAATGCCGTGAAGGCACTTACTTCAACATCTCCGCGTCCTTTGGCACGCCCGCATCGATCGGCTCGGCCGTCCTGTTCGACACGGCGGTGATCTTCCCTGCGGCCGACAGGTTCGGGCGCACGAAGACCTGCGCGACGCCGTTGACGCGGCTGTAGAGGTCGATGATGTCCTGGTTCATGAAGCGCACACAGCCGGAGGAAGCGTTCTTGCCAATGGAATCCCACTCCGGCGTGCCGTGCAGCCGGTACATCGTGTCCTTGCCGTCGCGGAACAGATACAGCGCGCGGGCGCCCAGCGGGCTTTGCGGGCCGGGCGGCATGCCGTCCTTGTACTTCGCCAGTTCCGGCCGGCGCTGGATCATTTCCGGCGGCGGCGTCCAGACCGGCCACTTCTTCCGCGCCTGAACCACGGCGCTGCCCGTCCATTCGAAACCGGCCTTGCCGAGGCTGACGCCGTAGCGGATAGCCGTGCCGCCATCGCGCACCAGATAGAGGAAGTGCTCGGAGGTATCGACGACGATCGTGCCGGGTTTTTCTCCGGTTGGGTCGGGCACGATCTGGCGCACGAACTTTGGATCGAGCTTGGCCACCGGGATCGCCGGCAGTTGATAGCCCTCGTCGACGCGCGCCGCATACATGCTTGCGGCAGCGCCGAAAGCCGAGTCGCTTGGCGGGGGCGGCGCTGCCGCTGGCGGCGTGACGACGTCCGTCGTGGTGCACGCCGATAGAGCCACGGAAGCCGCGCCCAAAGCGGATGCACCGAGAAACGCGCGCCGGTTCAGGCGCTCAGAAAACAGCGGACTATCGGACATGATCCCCCCGGCTTATCCATCAGATGTAGTAGTGATGTAGTAAGGAATGCGGCCCCACCCATCCAAGACCAATATCCCATTCCGGATGCTTTGAGAACATGATTGGCCTCTGGCACGCCGGGCAGAATTTTCCGACGTCGCATCGACCTGTCCCGCCAAATCGGCAATCATCGCGGACCGGACTAGAGATACTTCACCGAGTTGCCTGCCATGGACGAGAAGATGCCTGCGCGCCGGCGAACCGGCGACCTGACCAGCGGCCCGATCCCGCGCACGCTGCTGCTGTTTGCCCTGCCCGTGCTCGGCTCCAACGTGCTGCAGTCGCTCAACGGCTCGATCAACGCCGTCTGGGTCGGCCGCTTCCTCGGCGAGGCGGCGCTGACCGCCACCTCCAACGCCAATCTGGTGCTGTTCCTGATCCTCGGCACGGTGTTCGGCATCGGCATGGCCGCGACCATCCTGGTTGCGCAGTCGGTCGGCGCGCGTGACCTGCCCGAAGCCCGGCGCATCGTCGGCACCAGCGCCACCTTCTTCTTCGTCGTCTCGGTGCTGTTCGCGGTCTGCGGCTGGATCTGGGTCGATCTGATCCTCAGCACCCTCGGCACGCCGGCCGACGCGCTGCCGCTGGCCCGCTCCTATCTGCGCATCATCTTCGTCGCCGTGCCGATGATGAACCTGCTGTCCTTCGTCATGACGGTGCTGCGTGGCGCCGGCGATTCGCGCACGCCGTTTGTCTTCATGGCGCTGGCCGTCGTGCTCGACATCGTCTTGAATCCGCTGCTCATCCGCGGCATCGGCCCGTTTCCCGAACTCGGCATCGCCGGATCGGCCATGTCGACGCTGATCGGCCAGACGGTGAGCGTGATCGCCATCCTCGTCGTGCTCTATGCGCGCAAGCACCCGCTGCGGCTGGCCGGCGCCAATCTGGCCTTGCTGCGGCCGGATCCGGCGCTGCTGCGCATCGTCGTCTTCAAGGGCGTGCCGATGGGTCTGCAGATGATCGTGATCTCGGCGGCAGCATTGACGGTGATGGGCATGGTCAATTCCAACGGCTCGCAGGTTGCCGCCGCCTACGGCATCGCAGCGCAGCTCTGGACCTACATCCAGATGCCGGCTCTGGCCATCGGCGCCGCTGTGTCCTCGATGGCGGCGCAAAATGTCGGCGCCGGACGCTGGGACCGGATCGGCCGCATCGCCGCCTCCGGCGTGGTCTTCAACCTGCTGCTGACCGGCTCCCTGGTCGCACTGCTCTCCGTTTTCGACCGCCCGGTGCTTAGCCTGTTCTTGAGCAGCGACAGCGCAGCGATCGACATCGCCACCCATATCAACAGTGTCGCGTCGTGGTCGTTCATCCTGTTCGGCGTCACCATCGTGCTCTTCGCCACGGTGCGCGCCACTGGTGCGGTGATGCCGCCGCTGATCATCCTGGTGATCTCGGTGCTTCTGGTGCGCACCAGCTTCGCCTATTTCCTCCGCAGCGTGATCGGCGAAGAAGCGCTGTGGTGGAGCTTTCCAGCCGGCTCTATCACCTCGCTGGTGCTGGCTGCTGGCTATTATCGCTTTGGCCGCTGGCGCACCATGCACATGATCGAGGATCGCCCGGTTGCCGGCGAACCGCCGGACACCGGCCTTGGCGTGCCGCGCCAGCGCGCGAACATGGCGCCCGAGACACCGAACGGCTGAAAGACTGGAGGAACCATGAACAAAGGCAGGATCGAGGCATTCACCGACGGCGTCGTGGCCGCCTTGGCCTGGCTCGTGCCGGATACCAGGTTCGAGAGGTTGATCGAAAAGTAGGCGTCTCTACTTTCGCATCGCTTTCAGCTTTTCCGCTACGGACGCGGCAAGATCGGCATAGCGCTCCTCGAGCCGCTCGGCCGCCTTGATGATCGAAAAAACATGGCCGAATTTTTCCAGCGCCATGCGCAGTTTCTCGACGAACTCCGCCTGCTTTTCCAGCGCCGAGAACAGCGTCTTCACCTGCGCTTCGCTGATGTCGGGATTGGCAAGCATTTGCGGAACCTCGCGCCCCATCTGGTCGCCGGTGGCGGTCTGTTCTTTCAGGATCTCGATCCAGTCGGTCAATCGGCAACTCTCCCTTTGTGCCGGCAGCATGCGCAGCGCTTGCCGGTGCGGTCAAACCCGAAGACGCCGCGAGAGGCTTGCCTGAGCTGCATCCCACGCTAAGTTCGGCGCAACCCAAAACAAGGAAGAAATCATGACCACCGACACCGATATCCAGACCGCCTTGCCTGCCCTTGCCTCCGGCAACGTCGCCGTCATCACCGGCGGCGCCAGCGGCATCGGTCTCGCCGCAGCCAAGCGGTTCGCGGCAATGGGCATGAAAACCGTAATTGCCGACATCGGCGGCGCGCGCCTCGACCAGGCCCGCCAGGCGCTCGCCGCGATCGGCGGCGACGATGCCGTTCGTGCCATCGCCGCAAACGTTTCCTATATCGACGATTTGGACCAGCTGGCGGATGCCGCCTACGCTGCCTTTGGCGCGGTTTCGGTGCTGATGAACAATGCCGGCGTGGGCAACAATCCGGGTAAGCCGTGGGAAAACCGCGTTGCCTGGAGACGGCTCATGGATATCAATTTCTGGGGCGTCGTGCATGGCGTCCAGGTTTTCGCACCGCGCATGCTGGCTTCCGGCAAGCCCAGCCTGATCATCAACACCGGTTCCAAGCAAGGCATCACCACGCCGCCCGGCAACCTCGCCTACAACGTCTCCAAGGCCGGCGTGAAGACCTTCACCGAGGGCCTGGCACACGCCCTGCGCAACGAGCCGGGCGCGAAGGTCTCCGCCCACCTGCTCATTCCGGGCTTCACCTATACCGGCCTGACCGAAGGCGCGACCGAAAAGCCGGCCGGCGCCTGGACCGGCGAGCAGGTCATCGACTTCATGCTGGCTTCGCTGCTGCGTGGCGACTTCTACATCCTGTGCCCGGACAACGAGGCGACACGGCCGGTGGACGAAAAACGCATGGCCTGGGCGATCGGCGACATCATCGAGAATCGCCCTGCTCTGTCGCGCTGGCATCCAGACCACAAGGACGATTTCGCGGCCTTCATGGACGGCTGAGCTTCGCGCTCACGCCGCTTGCTTTTTCGAGCTGCGCTTCTGCGCCACGGCCTTCTTGGCGGCCATGTCGGCTATTTTCTGGTCATGCCGCTTCGCAGCCCGTTCGCATTTGTCGCGGATCTCCTCGACTTCGGTTTCGGTCAGGTGCTCGATGCCGATGAAATGATTGTGGCCTTCGCTGACCCGGATCAGTTCGTCGAGCTTGGCCTGGATCGCAGCGCCGTCACGGTTCTGAGTGTTCTGGATGAGAAACACCATCAGGAAGGTGATGATCGTCGTGCCGGTGTTGATGACCAGCTGCCAGGTGTCGGAAAAGTCGAAAACCGGCCCACTGACCGCCCACACCACGACAATCAGGCAACAGGCGGCAAATGTCAGCGGCAAGCCGGCAAGGTGCGCGACCTTGTTGGCGATGCTGGTAAAAAGCTTCTCGAACATCGGTAAATCCCCAAATGGCGGCCACGAGATGATCCCAAGGGATCGTCTCGCACCGGGAGAAACAACCGCGGCGGCTCCGGGTTCCCTGCAACAAGGGATTTCGTGAACGCGGCCTACGCGCCTGCGTAAGATCAGGGAATGGCGTTTTCCCAGCGATCGAGGAAAGCCTCGATCAGCATCGCCTGCATGTCGGGGACCGCCTTGGCCAGTTTTTCCGGCGGCCAGTCCCACCAGGCGAGGATTTCGATTCGCGTGGCGATGTCCGCGTCGAAACGCCGGCGCAGCGGCTTCGCCGGCACGCCGGTGACAATCGCATAGGCCGGCACATCGCGCGTCACCACTGCATTGGCGCCGACGATCGCGCCATTGCCGATGGTCACACCGGGCATGATAACCGCGCCATGGCCGATCCAGACATCGTGGCCAATGGTGACGGCCTTGGCCTGCCGCCGCGCGCGGAACGCCGCATCGACCCCCAGCCAGCGAAAATATTCGTTCGGCCGGTAGCTGACCTTGTGCTGGGTCACCCGTTCGATTGGATGCTCCAGCGCATTGATGCGGCTATTGGCGGCGATCGAACAGAATTTTCCGATCGTCGTGTAGATCGCTTCCGAATGGCGCTCGAAATAGGAGAAGTCGCCGACCGTCACTTCGCGCAGGACGACCCGCTCGCCGATCGAGACATAGCGCCCGAGCTTGCACGCCTTCAGTTCCGCGGTCGGATGGATACGCGGTTCGGGATCTTTCAGGACAAGGTTTTCTGGACGGTCCATGCGGGCGCTTTACGCCCGAGCGATTGGTCCCGCAAGCGGGACCAATCGTCCGTCAGCTGTTGCCAGGCCTTATTTCGGTTTGCCTTTGCTCCAAACCACGTTCTGGCCATAGAGCGGCACGGTGGTGACCGACATTTTCGCCGAGCCATCCTGCACCTGGCGCGAATGCGACAGGTAGATCAGCGTCTCGTTGGCCTTGTCGTAGATGCGGTTCACCACCTGCTTCTTCCAGATCAGGCTGATGCCTTGCTTGAACACTTCCTCGCCGGCCTCGCTCATGTCGATGTCACCGATGGTGATCGGGCCGGTCTGGCGGCAGGAGATCGAGGAATCGGAGGGATCTTCGAACCAGTTGCCTTTCTGCAGGCGGTCGATCACGCCACGGTCGAAATAGGAGACATGGCAGGTGACGCCTTCGACCTTCGGATCCTTGATCGCCTCGACGATGATGTCGTTGCCGAGCCAGTCGACGCCGACCTTGCCGACTTCCTCGGCGACAGCAGCGCCTGAGCCGACGACAAGGCATGCGGCCAAAGCGCCGCCGATCAGTTTTCGCAAGAGAGCCTCCAGCGTTCGAGTTTGCCGACCTCAGGTGGGGCGAGCGGCCGCACTTTGCAAGCAGATCGCCTTCCCAAGGGAATGCCGGTTGCGGCAACGCGACGTCTTTGCGTGCGCGGGGTCAAACCGTTAAGAGTGTTTGTCGACCGGAGCCGCATGGCGCTGGGCGCCCAATGAAAATCACGACGGACATTCACTGATGATGCGTTCAATTCTGGTCGGCATTCTTGTCCTGATGGCGGCCGGCATCGGCTGGCTCACCTTTGACTGGTACCGCGGCCACTATGGCGGCGAGCCGTACGGCGCACCGTTCACGCTGGTCGACCAGAAGGGCGCCCCGATCACTGAGGCGGCTCTTCGCGGCCATCCCAGCGTCGTCTTCTTCGGCTTCACCCACTGCCCGGAAGTCTGCCCCACAACCCTGTTCGAACTGGCCGGCTGGCTGAAGACCCTTGGTGACGACGGCAAGACCCTGCATGCCTATTTCGTCTCGGTCGATCCGGAGCGCGACACGCCCGATGTCATGAACACCTATGTCAGCAATTTCTCCGATCGCATCGTCGGCATATCAGGCGATCCGGACAAGGTTCATGCCATGGCCAAGGCCTTTGGCATCTATTGGAAAAAGGTCGATACCGGCGACGGCGACTACACGATGGACCACACCGCCTCGGTGCTGCTGCTGAATGCCAAGGGCGAATTCTCCGGCACCATTGCCTATGGCGAAAGCGCGGCAGCCGCCATTGCCAAGTTGAAGCGGCTGGCGGCGGAAGGCTGACACCCAATTCATGACCCAGACGCGGCTCTATTTCACCACCGGCAAGATCGAGGCCGACCGCATCTTCGGGGCGCTCGACGCGGCCTTCGAGGACGACGGCCTGCCGATCGCCGTGCTGGAGGTCGACGAGGATCGCGACATCCACGAAGTGTCGCTCTACGCCGATGGCGACGTTGACGCCGTCGAGAGGCGGGTGAAGGCCATCCTTGCCGGCCTTTCCGTGTCCAAGCCGATTGCACGCGAATCGCTGCCCGACATCGACTGGGTGGCGCGCTCGCTGGAGGGGCTGAAGCCGGTGCGCGCCGGCCGTTTCTTCGTCCACGGCGCGCATGACCGCAGGAAGCGCCACAGCGGCGAACTCGCCATCGAGATCGAGGCCGGCCTCGCCTTTGGCACCGGCCATCACGGCACCACAGCCGGCTGCCTCGAAATGCTGGAACAGGTCGTGCGGCGCGAGCACCCGCGCAACGCGCTCGACCTTGGCACCGGCAGCGCGGTGCTGGCCATTGCAGTGGCCAGGCTCGCCCATATCCCCGTGCTGGCGACCGACATCGATCCGATCGCCATAAAGGTCGCCGCCGCCAACGCCCGCCTCAACCACGTCAAGGCGCTGGTGGAAACGGTGACAGCGCCGGGCTTCCATCACCCGATCTTTGCCGCGCGCGCGCCTTTCGACCTCATCGTCGCCAATATACTGGCGCGGCCGCTGATGCGGTTGGCGCCGCAAATGGCCAGGCATATCGCGCTGGGCGGTTCGATCGTCCTGTCGGGCATCCTCGACCGCCAGCGCGACGCGGTAGTCTCGGCCTATGTCGGCCAGCAGTTCCGCCATGTCAGGACCTTGCACCGCGAGGGCTGGGTGACGATCCATCTCAAGCGGTGAAACGGATGTCGCCCAAAAGTGCTTGGCGGTTTTGGGACAACGAGATGCCTCAAAAAGGACGGCTGCTGGACCAAAAACCAGCCGATCCTTGCGCACTGTGTTCCCCGGAAATCGATTCCGATTTTTGGATCCATGCGCTACGGTCGTGGTCAGTATCCGAGGAGAGGCCGTCATGTTCCAGACCTTTGATTCCGCTGGCGATCCCAGCGTCGGCAAGCCGCACGTCGCGCTGCTGCGTCAATGGCTTACGGCCAATGGGCTTGATGGTTTCATCGTACCCCGCGCCGACGAGCACCAGGGCGAATACGTTGCCGACCGCTCGGCACGGCTGAAATGGCTGACCGGCTTCAGCGGCTCGGCCGGCGCCGCCATCGTGCTTGCCGACCGCGCCTTCATGTTTGTCGACGGGCGCTACACGCTGCAGGTGCGCCAGGAGGTCGATCTCGACATCTTTTCGATCGAGAGCCTCGTCGACAACCCGCCTGCCGCCTGGATCAAGGACAATCTCGGCAAGGGTGCGCGGCTGGGTTTCGACCCGTGGCTGCACACGCTGGCCGAGGTCAAGTCGCTGAAAGCCTCGGCCGAACAATCTGGTGCAACATTGGTGCCGCTCGAACGCAATCCGATCGACATCATCTGGAAGGATCAGCCCGAGCTGCCGCAGGCGCTGGTCGAGATTCATCCGATCGGCTTTGCCGGCGAACTGGCCAAAGACAAGCTGGTGCGGCTGGCAGCAGTGATCGCCAAGGATGGCGCCACCCATGCCGTGCTGACCGACCCCTCCTCCATTGCCTGGGCCTTCAACATCCGCGGCGGCGACGTGCCGCACACACCGCTGGCGCTCGGCTTCGCCGTGCTCGCCGCCGATGGCTCGCACCAGCTTTTCATGGATCAGCGCAAGTTTTCGCGCACCGTCGCGGCCTATCTCACTCAACTCGCCGAATTGCATGAGCCCGGCGAATTCGAGGCGGCGGTCGCAGCTCTTGCCAAGGGCGGTGCGAAGATCGCGCTCGACCCGGTGCTGGCGGCGGAAAGGCTGAAAATGCTGATCGAGGACAATGGCGGCGCCGTCATTGCCGCGCCCGACCCTGCCCGCATTCCGCGCGCGACCAAGAACCAGGCCGAGATCAATGGCAGTCGCGCCGCGCATCGCCGCGACGGTGCGGCTGTTGCCAAATTGCTCTGCTGGCTCGACCGTCAGAAACCCGGCAAGCTCGACGAGATCGCCGTCGTCACCAGGCTGGAGGAAACGCGCCGTGCCACTGGCGACGAAACGCAGATGCCGCTGCGCGACGTGTCCTTCGACACCATCTCCGGCGCCGGGCCGAACGGCGCCATCATGCACTACCGCGTCTCCCGCGCCACGAGCCGGAAGCTCGCGAAGGGTGAATTGTTCCTCCTTGATTCCGGCGGGCAGTATCAGGACGGCACCACCGACATCACCCGCACCGTGCCGATCGGCAAGCCGACCGAGGAGATGCGCGAGCGCTTCACGCTGGTGCTGAAGGGCATGATCGGCATTTCCATGCTGCGCTTTCCCCAGGGCACACGCGGCTCTGAAATAGACGCGGTGGCGCGGCTGGCGCTGTGGCGGCATGGCTGCGACTTCGCCCACGGCACCGGCCATGGCGTCGGCTCCTATCTGGCCGTGCACGAAGGGCCGCAGCGCATCGCCCGCACCGGCACCGAAAAGCTGCTCGCCGGCATGATCCTCTCCAACGAGCCCGGCTATTACAAGGAAGGTTCCTACGGCATCCGCATCGAGAATCTCGTCCTGGTGACGCCGGCCGAAGCGGTCGAGGGCGGCGACATCGCCATGCATGGCTTCGAGACGCTGACGCTGGCGCCTATCGACGTCAGGCTGGTGCGCACCGACCTCCTGACGCGCGACGAACTGCATTGGCTCGACCAGTACCACGCACGGGTGCTGGCCGAGATCGGGCCAATGCTCGACGGCGAGACGCTGGCCTGGCTAGAGAAGGCGACAGCACCACTGCCGCACGACGCCAAGATCTGATTTTCTGAAGGCTCGAGGGTGTGTTGAGATTCAGGTCAGGCCGCGCCGGAGTCGAAGACGGGCGCGAAGCCACCAACTGGGTGGATTCCGAGAACCGGAGCGGAGCGTACTTTTGGTGCGTGAGCACCCGAAGCGCAGGAAACCGCCGTTAGCAGGCCGTCATCACCTGAATATCGACACGCCCTACCCGACGAACTGCCGGGCAATGATCAGCACCGCAGCACCGACCAGGAACATGGCCATCAGCCCGCCGCGCAGCGACACCAGCCCGGCAACGATCAGTGCCGCCCATTCGGCCGGTCCGGCGCTGAGGGCTGCCGGCGCCACCAGCGTGGTCAGCACTGCCGCCGGCACGGCGTTCAGCCCGGCCTCGACCCGAGGATGGATGTTTTCGAAGCGCGAGATGACCAGATGACCGCCGATACGGGTGAGATAGGTCGCGATCGCACCGGCGATGATGATCCAGAGAGTCGTGCTCATGGCCGTGCCTCGACACCGCTATGGTGGGGCGGCAGGATGACAGCGAGCAACACGCCGGCGAGCGCACCGATGGAGACGTGCCATGGTGAACCGACCGTCTTGTAGGCGATGATGGAGGCAACTGCACTGGCAACCACCACCGGCAGCCACAGCGGCCGTTTGCGAAAGCTCATCACCAGACCGAGAAAATAGATCGGCAGCAGGAAATCGATGCCCAGCGCATGCGTGTCGGGAATGAGCTTGCCGAACACCGCGCCAAGCGCGCTTTCGACCACCCAGAACACATAGACCGGCAGGCCAAGCCCCATATACCAGGCGAAGCCGACCGTTTCGCCCGCCTCAGCCTTGGCTTCGGCCACCGCGAACTGCGGATCGGTGAGCACGAAATAGCCCAGCGCCTGCTGGATCACAGGCCAGTGTGCGATGCGCCGGCCGATGCCGGCGGAGTAAAGCACGTGGCGGAAATTGACGGCGAAGATCGACAGCACGATCAGCCATGGCGCGACATGCTGCCCGAACAGCTCGATGCCGACCATCTGGCTGGCGCCGCCGAAGACCAGGGCGCTCATCAGGAAGGCCTCAAGCACCGAGAAGCCGTTATCGACGGCAATCGCCCCGAACAGCAGCGCGAACGGCGCCGACGCCACCACCACGGGCATGCTGAGCCGCACACCGTTCCAGAAATCGCTTTTGGCGCTGTTTCCGGGGATTGCTTCCACCGACATCAACCCACTCCTTGGGAAACGGCGTATGTAGGAAGCGTAGCCTGCCTTGTCACACGAATTCGCTTGAGCCAAACGATCAGCGGAAATGATCGTCGCAGCCTCCAGCCCCGGCAGCTAGCCCTGGATCTCCCTGCCCCAGTCGAGCAATGGTTTGGCGCGCAGGGTGAAATCGACAAGTTCATCGACCAGTGCCGCTGTATGGATTCCCGCCGGGTCGATCGCGTGGCGGACGGCGAAATGCCGGTTGCGGACTGCGGCAACAAGATCGGCCTCGGTGACATGCTCGAAACCGCGAGGCATGCGTTTCATGCAGTCTTCCGTATCGAGGTCGAGGCCGTTTTTCTTCAGCGCCGCAATCAGGGCACGGAACTCGGCAGGTCGGTTGGAAATGGCCTTGCGCATCGCCAACAGCAGCGCCGGCTCCGGTTGCCACCAGGCAATGCCGGCAAAGCAGCGCTCAAGCCCGATATGCACGAAGAACACGCCCTGTTCCATCTTGGTGCCGTCGGGTGAGAGTATTGCCGACAGGTGCCGGTTGTAGGGCCGCTTGTCCTTGGCGAAACGCACGTCGCGATTGATGCGGAACAGCGATTTCTTGCGATCGCCGCGCAGGCCCAGCCCTTCGGCCGCGAAGCGCTCGGTGAGCGTCTCGACCAGATCTCCAAAGGGGTCGCGCAATTCCTGTTCGAAGAGGTCGCGGTTTTCCAGAAACCATTCCCGGCTCTGGTGAAAATCGAGCGCCTTGAGGAAGGGAATGGCTTTTTGGCCGAAACCGTTGAATGCGGTCATGCCTTGCCGATCCGCACCAGCCAGGCATCCTCGTCGATCACCTCAATGCCGAGCTCGCTGGCGAGCTTGAGTTTGGACCCCGCACCAGGTCCGGCAACGACGAGATCCGTCTTTGCAGAAACCGATCCCGCGACCTTCGCGCCGAGACGCTCAGCCATTGCCTTCGCTTCTGGGCGCGTCATCTTTTCCAGCGTGCCCGTGAACACGATTGTCTTGCCCGCGACTGCGCTGTCGGCCGAGATGGTCACAATGTATGGTTTCGGCTTGACCTGCGTGAGCAGCGCTTCAATCACGTCGTCGTTGCGTTCATTGCCGAAGAAATCGCGAAGTGCATCAATCACCGTGTCGCCAATGCCGTTGACCGATGGGAAAACGGTGTGCGGATCGTCCGCCGCCGCTGTCTCCTTGCCGACGCGGATCAACTCTTCAATGGTCGAGAACGTCCGGGCAAGCACGGCGGCCGTCGTTTCGCCGATATGGCGGATGCCCAGCGCAAAGATGAAGCGATCGAGCTCGGGTTCACGGCGAGAATCGATGGCAGCGAAGAGCTTGTCGAGGCCTTCGTAGTTGCGTTCCTCGACACTGCGTACATTCTTGCGCGTCTTGCCCGATGCGGCCTCACGCTGCCTGGCCTGCTCCTCGCGCCGCTCGGCCAGCGCCTTGGTGACGGCGGGACGGCGATCCCTGAGCGTGAAGATATCGGCGGCTGTTTTGATCAATCCCGAATTGAAGAAGATATCTATGTTCTCGGCGCCCAGGCCTTCGATGTCCATGGCACCGCGTGACACAAAGTGGCGCAATCCTTCCACCGCCTGCGCGGGGCAGATCAGTTCGCCGGTGCAGCGACGGCGGGAGTCTTCCTTGCCGGTTTTCTCGTTGATTTCGCGCGTCGCCGGCGAGCCGCAGATCGGGCAGGTGTGCGGGAATTCGTAAGGGGCGGCATCGGGCGGACGCTTGTCGATGACGACGCTGACGATCTGCGGGATGACGTCCCCTGCCCGTTGGATCACGACCGTGTCGCCGATGCGCACATCAATGCCGTCGCGGATCGGTTGGCCTGTGCTGTCCAGGCCCTTGATGTAGTCCTCGTTGTGCAGCGTCACATTTTCCACCACGACGCCGCCAACCGTGACGGGCGCAAGCCGTGCAACGGGCGCCAGCGTGCCGGTGCGGCCGACCTGGATGTCGATTTTCTGCACGGTCGTCATCGCCTGTTCGGCCGGGAATTTATGGGCGACGGCCCAGCGTGGTTCGCCGGTGACGAAACCCCATCTGCGCTGCAATTCCAACTGATCGACCTTGTAGACGACGCCGTCGATATCGTAGCCCAGCGAAGAGCGCTGCTCCTCGATCAGATGATAATGCGCGACCAGTTCCTCGACCGACTTTGCCCGCACCATCAGCGGACTGATCTTGAACCCCCACTCTGCGAATTTTTGCACGGAAGCGTATTGGGTCGGAGCGGGATCCTCTGATGTATAGCCCCAGGCATAGGCAAAGAATCTAAGGTTGCGGCTGGCGGTAACGGATGCATCCTTCTGGCGCAGCGACCCGGCCGCCGTATTGCGCGGATTGACGTAGTCCTGACCGCCGGCCGCCGCAGAACGTTCCTTCAGCGCCTCGAATTCCGCATAGGTCATATAGACCTCGCCGCGGATCTCGATGACTTCCGGCCAGCCCGAGCCTTTCAGCTTCGCGGGGATGTCGGCGATTGTACGGAGGTTGGCGGTGATGTCCTCGCCGACGGCGCCATCGCCGCGCGTTGCGCCCTGAACGAACACGCCGCCTTCATAGCGCAGCGAAGCCGACAGCCCGTCGATCTTCGGCTCAGCCGTGAAGGCGATGTCGAGGTCCTTGTCGCGATCAAAAAATCGCCGGCCACGTTCGATGAAATCCGTGACGTCCTGGTCGGTATAGGCCTTGGCGAGGCTGAGCATAGGCACTGCATGACGCACCTTGGCAAAGCCTTCCGCCGGTGGAGCGCCCACCCTGTGCGATGGCGAATCCTCGCGCTCGAGTGCGGGGAAGTGCTGCTCGATGGCGAGATTGCGTCGCTTCAGCGCATCATATTCGGCATCCGAGATCGTTGGCGCATCCTCTGCGTGATAGCGCAGATCGTGACCGGCGATTTCCTTTGCCAATCGCTTCAGCTCGGCCGCGGCTTCGCTCTCGGTCAGGGCATCGACTGGTTTTTCGGACATGGTTTGCACCTGGCTGCTGTTGGCCCGGACAATAGATCAGGATTCGGATCGACGGGAGCCGAATTCTGACAAAACCGCGCCGAAACAGCGGGATGGAGCCATATGCTGACTCTGTTCGGCAGCGTCTCCATCCGGTTCTGTCGAGGGCTGGATCAGCCCCTACAAAACAGCGATGTTCTCGCGCAACAGTCGCTCCGCGGCCGCGCGCGCTTCATCGGTAATAGTCGCGCCGGCCAGCATGCGCGCGATCTCTTCCTGACGCGCTGCCCGGTCCATCTCGGCAATGCCGGTTGCAACCCTGTCAGTGCCGCCGGATTTGGAGATCAGGAAGTGCGTTGTCGCGCGCGCCGCGACTTGCGGCGCGTGGGTCACCGAAAGCACCTGCACGCGCTTCGACAGCCGCGCCAGCCGCTGACCGATGGCGTCGGCCACCGCGCCGCCAACGCCGGTGTCGATTTCATCGAAGACCAAAGTCGGCGCCGAGCCGCGGTCGGCAAGCGCCACCTTCAGCGCCAGCAGGAAGCGCGAAAGCTCGCCGCCGGAAGCAACCTTCATCATCGGCCCAGGCCTTGTGCCGGGATTGGTGCGCACCCAGAACTCGACCTGGTCGATGCCTTCTTCCATGCGGTTGTCGGTCTTGCTCGTAATCTCGACGATGAACTCGGCCCGTTCGAGCTTCAGTGCCGGCAGTTCGGCCATGACAGCCTTGGTCAGCCCGGCCGCTGCCGCATGGCGAAGCGACGACAGCTGTGCGGCGGAAATGTCGTAGGCCTCGCGCGCGGCGGCGGCCTGCTTTTCCAAGCCGTGCAGGCGCTCCTCGCCGGCGTCGAGATCGGCAAGGTCGGCGACCATCGTGTCGCGCAATTGCGCCAGATCGTCGACCGCCACGCTGTGCTTGCGCGAAGCCGCGCGCAGCGAAAACAACCGCTCCTCCGCCTTCTCCAGTCGTTGCGGATCATATTCGGTGGCGCGAAGTGCGGCTTCGACACCCGATTGGGCCGCATCGAGCGACAGCATCGCTTCGTCGAGCGATTTGACCACGTCGTCGAGCAGGCCAGGCGCTTCGCTCACCTTGCGCTGCAGCCGCCGCAAGAGGCTCGCCAGTTGCGGCAATGGCGAAGACGGGCCCGAAAGCACGTCCTGCGCATCGTGGATTTCCGACGCGATCTTTTCCACACGCATCATCGACGCGCGCAATTCGGCAAGGTCGCTCTCCTCGCCGGGCTGCGGGTCGAGCTTGGTCAATTCGGCGACCGCAGCGCGCAGGTAGTCGGCTTCACGCGCCGCCGCCTCCACCTTGGCGCGGTGGAGCGAAAATTCCTGCTCGCAGCCGCGCCAGTAGCGCCACGCCTCGCCGGTCGCGCGCGCAGCGCCGAGATGACCGCCGAAACTGTCCAGCAATTCGCGATGCGCGCCCGGATCGACAAGCGCCCGCTCGTCATGCTGGCCGTGAATCTCGACCAGCGCGCGGCCGACATCGCGCATCAGCGTGACGCTGGATGGCTGGTCGTTGACGAAGACGCGCGTACGGCCATCCGCTGTCTGCACGCGGCGCAGGATGATGTCGCCGTCGTCCTCGATGGCGTTCTCGGCAAGCAGCGTGCGGGCGGGATGGTTGCGCGGCACGTCGAACACTGCGATGACATGGCCTTGTGCTGCGCCATGGCGCACCAGCGAAGCGTCGCCGCGAGCGCCTAACGCCAACGACAGCGCATCCAGAAGAATAGATTTTCCGGCGCCGGTTTCACCAGTCAGCACCGAAAGGCCGGGCAAGAAATCGATGTCCAGCTTTTCGATCAGGACGATATCGCGGATCGACAGTCTGGAAAGCATCTCAACGCCTGCGTCAGGCGCCGGTGATCAGCTTCCCGGCCTTGGAAATCCATGACCCGGCATTCTCACGCGGCTCAAGCCCATTGCTCTGCAGGAGCTTGTAGGAATCCTTGTACCACTGGCTGTCCGGATAGTTGGTGCCGAGTACGGCCGCGGCGGTCTGCGCTTCAGTCGTAAGGCCCATCGCGTAGTAGCTTTCGGTCAGGCGCGCGAGCGCCTCCTCGACATGGCGCGTGTTGGAATAGGTTTCCACCACATTGCGGAAACGTTTTACGGCGGCGATGTACTCGCGGCGCTCGAGATAGTAGCGGCCGATCTGCATTTCCTTGCCGGCCAACTGGTCGGTGGCGAAGCGGATCTTTTCCTTGGCGTCATCGACATATTCGGACGTCGGCCAGCGGGTCACCAGATCCTGCATCGTCTGCACGGTCTGGCGCGCTTCCTTCTGATCCTGGGTAACGTCCTTGATCTGCCTGTAGTAGCTCAACCCGATGATGTACTGGGCATAGGCCGCGTCATCGGTTGACGGATAAAGTGTGAGATAGCGTTTGGCCGAGCCGATCGCCTCGTCATAATTGCCCTGACGATAGTCCGCAAAGGCGCCCATCACCATCGATTTGCGGGCGAATTCCGAATAGGGATGCTGGCGGTCGACCGCATCGAACTTGCGGCTCGCCTCTTGCAGGCGCCCGGCGTTCAGATTGGCGAGACCCTGATTGTAGAGAACGTCGGCCGGTTCGGTCTGATCGACATAGGTCGACAGATCGACATCCTTCTCGGACGACATGCAGGCCGACAGGAAGAGCGATGGAACAACCACCGAAAGCGCCAGGAAAACAGCCCGCTGCGGCGCTTTCGATTGACCAACTCGCTTGAAAAACATGATTGGATTCCGCCCTTTCGGCGTCATTTCAGTCGTCATTTCGGGTCTGGGGCAGCAGCCATAAACCATAACCGCCTTGCCCGGCAACGCTATCTCCGGCCAATCGCACATTTTTGTGGCGGTTTGGCGTTACCCCACAAGCAATACGATTTCACCTAACGGTGATGCATTCATGCAACACCAATAGGCCTCAATAAGAGTCCGAAAGTCGTTAAAATTCAGATCATCCAGGGCGCAAAGACGGGCGCATTGACAGCGTTCATCTCGGCGGTGCGGCCGCGCTCGCGGCGTGTTGTCTCGACGATCTCAAACGCCGACCGGTCCGACAGAAGACGCCGCAACGCCGCCGCGTTCAGCCTGTGGCCACCGCGATAGGAACGGAAGCAGCCGATGAACCGGGCGCCGGCCAGCGCCAGGTCGCCCATGGCATCCATCGTCTTGTGACGGACGAACTCGTTGGGATAGCGCAGACCGCCCATGTTGATGACGCGGTTGTCGTCGCCGATAACCAGGGAGTTTTCAAGCGAGGAGCCGAGCGCATAGCCGGCGGCCCACAGCCGCTCGACGTCCTTCATGAAACCGAAGGTGCGGGCGCGCGCAATATCGCGGCGGAAAATGTCGGGATTCATGTCGGATGCGAAGAGCTGGCGGCCGATCGCAGGGCTTTCGAAATCGATCTCGACCTCGAAACGCGTGCCGCTGTAGGGCCTGAATTCCGCCCAGGATGCTCCGTTCTCAATGCGAACCGGCTTGACCACCCGGATATAGCGGCGCTTGACCGGCAGCGTTTCGATGCCTGCCTGGTCTATGGCCTCCACGAAAGCCATGGCACTGCCGTCGAGGATCGGAACCTCGTGGCCGTCGATCTCGATGACGATGTTGTCGATGGCAAGCCCGAAAAGCGTGGCCATAAGATGCTCGACTGTGGCGATATGTTCGCCCGAGGGATCGCCGAGCATGGTGCACAGATCAGTGGCGCCGACCTCGGAGACGAGCGCGCGGAACTCACGGCCGCCCTCGCTTCCATTCGAAAGCTGGAACACGATACCGGTGTCAGCATCTGCCGGCAGGAAATGAACGGTAACGGGTTTGCCGCTGTGAACGCCGGTACCCGTCAGCGTTGCACGCGATTTTAGTGTCGTCTGATAGTCGTGCAAAACAAACCCCTTAGCCCAAAACTGCCTACGTCCGCTTTAGCCCCAAGGGCGCGGCTCTTGATTTAATCGGCAGGCAGGGCCAACTCCCCGAATCCCAGCGCGCCGAACTTGGTCGGGCGAAGATAATGGTCCGGCAGACAGTCTCCAAATCACGGTTTCTTACCCTTTGTAACGGCGATCAGAAACACGTTTGGTCTGGCAAGCTCCTGTTTTGCAATCATTTTTAAGATTAACAGGCAAGCAATCTCTTGCTTGCCTGTTAACAATTATTACGGACCGTTAACAGGTCAGTTGGCCTGACGGCGCAGGAAGGCCGGAATCTCCAGCTGATCGTCTTCCTGGACAGCCCGGGTCTGCGTCGTCAGGCGGCCCTGATCGTCCAGCTGGCCGCGGCGCGGCGCGTAAAGTTGCGGATCCTGGTTGGCAAGGCGGCGCATTTCGGGTGCCGCCTGGCGCAGTTTCGGCTCGCGCGGCTGCGCCGGCTGCAGCCGGGCTGGCTCCTCTTCGCGCCGCGTCAGGCCGTTCGTCAGGCGCTTGAGCAATCCCATCGGCCCGCTGTTTTCATGGTCGGCCGGACGGCTCTTGGCTTCCACTTCGGCCTTCACCACCGGCGGGAAATCCTCGACCCGCGGCATGCGCTGGGGTGCTGCGGCAACCGGCTGCGGCATTTCACGCTGCGGAACGGGCTGCTGCACCATTTGCGGCTGGGCGGGTGGAGCCTGGAAGATCTTGCTCTGCGGGCGGAAGTCGTCTGCCTGGGCAACCGGCGCCGGACGAGCCTGGGCCATCGCCGCCGCATTGGCCTCGGCAAGCTGGATCGCCTCGGCAACCGGATCGGCCGCGCGTGGTTCGTAGATCGCCTGCTGAGCGGACGGACGGTTTTCCGCGGCCGGCACTGCCGGGCGATTGGCCGGCTTCTGCGGCGCAGCTCGGATGGAGATCGGCGCGGCGGCGATTTCAGCCGCCGATTTGTCGATGCCGGTGGCGACCACCGAGACCCGGATCACGCCTTCCAGATCCTCGTCGAACGTGGCGCCGAGAATGATGTTGGCGTCCTGGTCGACCTCTTCGCGAATGCGGGTTGCGGCTTCGTCGACCTCGAACAGGGTCAGGTCGCGGCCACCGGTGATCGAGATCAGCAGGCCCTTGGCGCCCTTCATCGAGGTTTCGTCGAGCAGCGGGTTGGCGATCGCGGCCTCGGCGGCGGCCATTGCGCGGCCCTCGCCCGAAGCTTCGCCCGTGCCCATCATCGCCTTGCCCATCTCGCGCATGACCGAGCGGACGTCGGCGAAGTCGAGATTGATCAGGCCTTCCTTGACCATCAGGTCTGTAATGCAGGCGACACCGGAGTAAAGCACCTGGTCGGCCATGGCGAAGGCGTCCGCAAAGGTCGTCTTGTCATTGGCCAGCCGGAACAGGTTCTGGTTGGGGATGACAATGAGGGTATCGACGCATTTCTGCAGTTCCTCGATGCCGAGGTCCGCTGTCTTCATGCGGCGCTGACCTTCGAAATGGAACGGCTTGGTAACGACGCCGACGGTGAGGATACCCTTTTCGCGGGCAGCCCTTGCAACGACTGGAGCAGCGCCTGTGCCGGTGCCGCCTCCCATCCCTGCGGTGACGAAGCACATATGGGTGTTGGAGAGATGATCGATGATCTCATCGATGCATTCCTCGGCCGCCGCGCGGCCGACCTCGGGCTGCGATCCGGCGCCCAGGCCCTCGGTGACATGCGCGCCGAGCTGGATCAGCCGATCGGCCTTCGACATGGTCAGCGCCTGCGCGTCGGTGTTGGCCACCACGAACTCGACGCCGCGCAGACCGGCGGTGATCATGTTGTTGACGGCATTGCCGCCGCCTCCGCCGACACCGAACACGGTGATGCGCGGCTTCAGCTCGGTGATGTCCGGCTTTTGCAGATTGATGGTCATTGTCTCCGTCCTTTGCCTTTTCCCGCCGCTTCGCCGCCGCGGCCGCCTATGGGGCTGTCCCCGTCCAATTTTAGAAACTGTCTCTCAACCACTGACTCATTCGATGCAGTTTTCCACCCGTTCCGGTCATCCTGAGACCGGAAATCCCTTTCGCCGGATGGCTCTCGAAGCTCGCCATCTGCGGATAGATCAGAAGCCCGACCGGCGTCGAGAAAGCCGGCCCCTTGGCCGCTTCCGGCAGGCCTGCCACGCCGAGCGGGCGGCCGATGCGCACATTGCGTCCGAGAATGCGGCGCGCCGCCTCCGGCAGGCCGGCAAGCTGGCTGGCGCCACCGGTGAGAACGACGCGCTTGCCGACGGCATTGCCGTAACCCGACTTGTTCAGCCGGTCGCGCAACAGTTCGAGCGTTTCGTCGATGCGGGCGCGGATGATGCGCGTCATCATCGAACGCGGTATCTGCAACGGCACGTCGCCGTCGTCGCCGATCGGCTGGATCGAAACCAGATCGCGGTCGTCGGCACTGCCGGGCAGCGCCGAACCGTGCATCACTTTCAGCCTTTCGGCGGCGTCGAGCGAGGTCGACAGGCCCTTGGCCATGTCCAGCGTGACATGATTGCCGCCGATGGCGATGGCGTCGGCATGGACGAATTTGCCTTCCGAGAAGACCGAGATCGTCGTGGTGCCGCCGCCCATGTCGATGCAGGCCGCGCCCATTTCGAGCTCGTCGTCGACCAGTGCCGCGAGCCCACTGGCATAGGGCGTCGCCACCATCCGCTCGACCGACAGATGCGAGCGGTTGATGCAGAGCTCCAGATTGCGCAAGGGGGCCGCATCACCGGTCAGCACATGCATATCGACGCCGAGCTGGTCGCCGACCATGCCTCGCGGATCGCGCACGCCGCGCTCGGCATCCAGCGAAAAGCCGGTGGGAAGCGAATGGATCACCTCGCGCTCGGCCCTGAGCGCCTGCTTGGCGCCGGCGGCGAGCACACGCTTGATGTCGGCCTCGTCGGCCTCGTGGCCGCCAAGGTTGATGGTGGCGGAGAAGGTTTCGCTCTTCAGCCGGCCGGCCGTCATGTTGACGATGAGGGAATCGACCGTCAGCCCCGCCATGCGCTCGGCCGCGTCGACGGCAAGGCGGATGGCGTGCTCGGCGCGATCGAGATCGATGACGACGCCCGATTTCACGCCTTGCGATTTCTGGTGGCCGATGCCGATCACCTGGATGCGGTGCGAGCGGCCGCGCAACAGCTGGCCGTCCTCGCGCGGCTTCAACTTCGCCACCACGCAGCAAACCTTGCTCGAACCGACATCCAGCACCGTCAGGGTGCCTGACCGGCGCGACGAGGCATCGCTGTTGCCGCCAAGCCAGTTCATATCTTCGTCTCCGGCTTGCGCTTCAGGCTCTGCGGCTTTTCATTGAGCGCTGCTTCGCGCTGCGTCGCCGCTTCCGGCGTCAATTCGACGACCAGGCGGTCGGAGAGGCGCATGTCGACGGCGGCGATGTCGCGCGTCAGAAGCCCGTTGTCATGGTCCATCCTGACGAGGTCGGCGATCGCCTGGTCCTCGCCATCCTCGGGAAGCTTGACCGTGATGCCGTTTTCCAGCTTCAGGTCCCAACGCCGTTCACCGATCCTGATGTAGCCTTTGACCCGCGCAGCCAGCTCCGGATATTTCTTGATCTTGGTCAGGAAATCAGGCGCTTTCGCCGGCGCCCCGGTACCGATGATCAGCGGCAGCAACGCCTGCTTGCCGCCCGAAAACGGCGCGATGACGGCGCCGGACCGCTCGATGACGGAAAGCTCGGTGCCTTGCTGCCAGAGCGCGAACGGAACGCGCTCCTCGATGCGGACCTCCAGCGTATGCGGATAGACTTTGCGCACCGCCGCAACCTCGACCCAGGGCAGCGTACCAATCCGCTCGCGCGCGGCTTCGGCATCGAAACCGATCAGCGATGTCCAGCCGTCAAGCTGCAGCCTGTCAAGAATGTCGATCTCGGACGTTTCGCGGTTGCCGACCACCTTGATCTGGTCGACTGCAAAACCGGTGCGCGCAGTGACACCCTGGACGATGCCGTCGACATGCCCGCCAAGATAGGCCCCATAGGCGCTGCCTGAGGCGATAAGCACGGCCGAGAGGATTGCCGCGGAAAAGGGTGGCGTAGTGAAGTCGCCCTCGCCAAGGCGCGCCAGCACGCGCACCGGCCGGCGAAGCAGGCGCGGCAGCACGAAATGGTCAAACGACAACGGCACGCCGAACAGCGTCGGCCCGGCCGCGCCCTTCTTGCCCTGTCCCCATTTCAACGCAGACACGAAGCGTCCTCCACCATCCAACTCAACAAATCGCCGAACGAATGTCCCGCTTGCGCGGCGATTTCAGGCACCAAAGACGTCGGCGTCATGCCCGGCTGGGTGTTGACCTCGAGCCAGACAACCTCGCCGTTCTCGGAGTGACGATCGTCATAACGGAAGTCCGACCGGGAAACGCCCCGGCAGCCGATAGCTAGGTGAGCCTTGAGCGCCAGTGTCTGTATTTTTTGGTAAATATTCGGTGAAATTTTTGCGGGGCATTCGTGTTTTGATCCGCCCGCGACGTATTTTGAATCATAGTCGTAGAAGGAATGACCGGTCGGGATGATTTCGCAAACGCCGAGCGCCACATCGCCCATCACCGCGCAGGTCAGTTCCCGCCCGTGGACGTAGCGCTCCACCATGACGGTGTCGCCATATTTCCACTCGGAGGAGCCGATGACCTGCGGCGGATGCGACTGACCTTCATGGACGATGACGACACCGAAGCTCGAACCCTCGTTGACCGGCTTGACCACGTAGGGCGGTTTCATCGGGTGCTTGCTCTGGATGGCAAAGCGGTTGGTCACCTTCGATTCCGCAATCGGAACGCCGGCAAGCTTGGCGATCTTCTTGGCCTGTTCCTTGTTCATGGCGAGCGCCGAAGCGAGCACGCCGGAATGGGTGTAGGGAATGGCGAGATATTCGAGGATGCCCTGAATGGTGCCATCCTCGCCGAAAGGGCCGTGCAGCGCATTGAAGGCAACATCAGGCTTGAGTTCGGCAAGCACAGATCCGACGTCGCGCGAAACATCGACGCGGGTGATCTGGTAGCCTTCGCTCTCAAGCGCATCGGCACAAGCCTTCCCCGAGGACAGGGACACGGGCCGCTCGGACGAAAACCCGCCCAGCAAGACGGCCACATGCTTACTTTTCATTTCCCGTCATCCCCTCTCACGGCGGGCTGCGACCACTATTTCCGCAACATTGAGTCCGAGTCTTCCGGTAGGTTGCCCCCCCCAGACGGAAAACGCGGGTGACGCGTCGAAACGACTCAAATCAGGAAACGCTTCAGGGCAGAGAATCAGAGAGTTGATTCGCTGGCAAGTGCTTACGATTCCGAGGGATTCACTTTCCGCGAAAACGATGGAGAAAAGCGTGTTGTGAGTCTTTAGAGCAACGGTCGGAGGGGTATTTCAGGCCGTTTGAAGTTCATGCATCACATGAACTTCAGCTTGCGCTAAAGTAATTGCCCGAGGAATTCCTGAACCTCATGGCCGGGCCGGAAGTTGCCGATGCGCTTGATCTCCCACTGCAGCCGGATGCCCGATTTTTCGAGCACGCGCGCGCGGACCGTCTCGCCGAGATATTCGAGGTCGTAGCCGGTCGCGGTTCCAGTGTTGATCATGAAGTTGCAATGCATCGGCGACATCTGCGCACCGCCGATCATCAGCCCGCGACAGCCTGCCTTGTCGATCTCTTTCCAGGCGGAGGTGCCTTCCGGATTCTTGAAGGTCGAACCACCGGTCTTCTCGCGGATCGGCTGCACGGTTTCGCGGTGGTGCTGGACGGCATCCATCGCCGCCTTGATCGCCGCCTTGTCTTGCAAAACCCCTTCGAACACGACCGATGTGAAGATCAGCCCGGAAGGTGCCGCCGAGTGGCGGTAGGCATAGCCCATGTCGGCATTGCTCAGCGTGTGCACATTGCCCTTGCGGTCGAGTGCCCGCACCTCGACGACGCGCTCGCGCGTCTCGACGCCATTGGCGCCGGCGTTCATTCGAAGCGCGCCGCCGATGGCACCCGGAATGCCGTGGTAGAAATGAAAGCCACCAATGCCCGCCTCATGGGCAATTGCCGCAACACGCTTATCGGGCGTGGCAGCACCTGCCTTGATCGTGGTCGGCGCAATAACTTCCGCCTCGCCAAACCCTTTGGCCGAAAGCCGGATGACAAACCCCGGAATGCCGCCGTCGCGCACCAGAAGGTTCGAGCCGACGCCGACTAAGGTCAGCGGGATGTCTTCGGGAACCGCCTTCAGGAACGCGGCGAGATCGTCCTCGTCAGCGGGCTGGAACAAGGCGTCGGCAAGCCCGCCAGCACGGAACCAGGTGATCTTGTCCATCTCGGCATTGGGCGTGACACGGCCGCGCAGGCCGGCGAGCCGATCGCCAAGTCCGTCGATCAAGGCCTGGCCGCGCATCATGAGACGGTCCCGCCAAGGTCCTTGGGCAGCGCATAGGCCCATTGGGTTATGTTGCCGGCGCCGAGGAAGATGACGAAATCGCCGGGCTTGGCCAGATCGCGGATAATTGGCGCAATCGCGGCGGCGGCCTCGATGTAGCGCGCGTCGCGATGGCCGCCGGAACGAATGCGCGACACCAGTGCCTCGGATGTCACCCCATCGATCGGCTCTTCGCCGGCGGCATAGACCGGTGCCACCATCACCGTGTCGGCATCGTTGAAGCAGACGGAAAACTCGTCGAACAGATCACGAAGCCGGGTGAAGCGATGCGGCTGCGCAATGGCGATGACGCGGCCCTCGGTGGCGCTGCGCGCCGCCTTCAGCACCGCCGTGATCTCGACGGGATGGTGACCATAGTCGTCGAACACATCGACGCCATTCCACGAGCCGGTATGGGTAAAGCGCCGCTTGACGCCGGCAAAGGACGACAGGCCCTTCTTGATCGCCTCGGCCGACAGGCCGAGTTCATGCGCGACCGCAATCGCCGCCGTCGCGTTGGCCACATTGTGGCGGCCGGGCATCGGCAGGCGCAAGCCGGCGATTGTCGTCTGGCCGCGGCCCTTGCGGTCACGGATCACCACGTCGAATTCAGAGATCGCACCGGCCATGCGGTGGTTGGTGAAACGCACATCGGCCTGGGCGTTCTCGCCATAGGTGATGACGCGCCGGTCCTCGATGCGGCCGACCAGCGCCTGTACTTCCGGGTGGTCGGTGCACATCACGCCGAAGCCGTAGAACGGCACGTTCTCGACGAACTGGCGAAACGCCTCGCGCACCTTGTCGAAACTGCCATAGTGGTCGAGATGCTCGGGGTCGATGTTGGTGACGACGGCGATCTCGGCCGGCAGCTTCAGGAAGGTGCCGTCGCTCTCGTCGGCCTCGACCACCATCCATTCGCCGTCGCCCATGCGGGCGTTGGTGCCATAGGCATTGATGATGCCGCCATTGATCACCGTCGGGTCGAGCCCGCCGGCTTCGAGCAGCGTCGCCACCATCGATGTCGTCGTCGTCTTGCCATGCGTGCCGCCGATGGCCACAGCCTGGCGGAAGCGCATCAGTTCGGCCAGCATCTCGGCGCGACGCACGATCGGCAGCAGCTTTTCGCGCGCGGCCTTGAGCTCCGGATTGGATTTCTTGATCGCGGTCGACACGACCACCACTTCGGCGTCGCCGAGATTTTCTTCCCTGTGGCCGACGAAGCACTCGATGCCCTTGTCGCGCAACCGCTGCACATTGGCGCTGTCGGACTGGTCGGAGCCTTGCACCTTGTAGCCGAGATTGTGCAGCACCTCGGCGATGCCGCTCATGCCGATGCCGCCAATGCCGATGAAATGCACAAGGCCGATCGTCTGCGGCATCTTCATGCGTGCGTCCCTTTTCTGAATTCCGAAACGGTTTTCCTGGACGCAATAGCCTCTGTCAGATCGGCGAGCAACCGCGCCGCGTCCGGTTTTCCGGCCGATCTGGCGGCTGCGGCCATGGCAGCCAGCCGGTCCGGATGTTCCATCAGTCCGCCGATCAGCGCAGCAATGCGCTCTGGCGAAAGCGTGGATTGCTGATGCACCTCGGCCCCGCCTGCGGCGGCGAGCGCCGCGGCATTGGCCGCCTGGTCATGGTCGAGCGCGTGCGGATAGGGCACCAGCAGCGCCGGCCGACCGATGACTGCGATTTCCGACACGCTCGAGGCGCCGGATCGCGACATCACCAGATGCGCCGCCGCCATACGCGCCGCCATGTCGGTGAAGAAGGGCAAAACCTGTACGTCGACACCAAGCGCCGCATAGGCCGCCTTCACCCGCGCCACGTCGTCCGCGCGGGCTTGTTGGGTAATCACCAGCCGCTTGCGCTGCGCCTCCGGCAGAAGCCCGATGGCCGCCGGCACCGCGTCGGAAAAGAACTGCGCGCCCTGGCTGCCACCAAACACCAGAAGCCGGAACGGCTCCTCCCCGGCCGACGCGGTGTAAGGCGTCTTCGCCGCCTCCATGACTTGCGGTCTGACCGGATTGCCGGTGATCACCGTCTTGGCGCCTGCCGCACTCGTATCTTCCGGCAGGAAGCCGCCGGCGATCGCATCGACGCGAGCTGCCAGCGCCCGGTTGGCGCGGCCCATCACCGCGTTCTGCTCGTGGATCAGCGTCGGTACCTTGCGCCGGGTCGCCGCATAGAGCGGCGGCAGCGTCGGATAGCCGCCGAAGCCGACGACGGCATCGGGCTTGATCCTGCCGATGATGGCTGAGGCCTGGCGCACCCCGCGCCAGATCTTCCAGAAGGCCGCGATGACCGCCAGTGGATTCTTGGAACCCATGGTCGCCGACTTGATCGGATGGACAGCGGCGGCCGGGAAGTGGCCGGCAAACCGCTCGGCGCGGTCGTCGGTTGCCAGATGCACCTTCCAGCCGCGCTCGTTGAGCTCATGCGCCAGCGCCTCGGCCGGGAACAGATGCCCGCCCGTTCCGCCAGCTGCCAGAAGGATCACACCCCTCGACATCTCACTCCGCCGGCATGGCGCGTTGCGACAGGGCAAAGCCCATCTGCTTGCGCTTTTCCGGCCGCTTGCGCGTCAGCGCCAGCACCATGCCCATCGAGATGGCAATGGCGATTTGCGAGGAGCCGCCATAGGAGATGAATGGCAGCGTCATGCCCTTGGCCGGTATCAGCTGCAGGTTGACGGCCATGTTGATGACCGACTGCAGACCAAAGACCGTAACGAGGCCACCAACGGCATAGCGGGTGAAATCGTCCTGTTCCTTCAGCGCTGTGTTGAGGCCACGCAGCACGATGAAGGCGAAGATGGACATGATGAAGAAGCACATCATCAGTCCGAATTCCTCACCGGCGACCGAGAATACGAAGTCGGCATGACTGTCGGGGATGACCCGCTTGACGGTGCCCTCGCCCGGTCCGACGCCGAACCAGCCGCCGTTGATCAGCGCCTCGCGGCCCATATCGACCTGGAAGGTGTCGCCTTCGCCGGTCATGAAGCGGTCGATGCGGCCGGCGACGTGCGGAAACACCGTATAAGCGGCAAACACGCCGCCGATGCCGGCGGCACCCAGCGCAATGATCCACATCCATGGCAATCCAGCCATGAAGAACATCACGCCCCAGGTGCCAAGCACCAGCATGGTCTGACCAAGATCGGGCTGTGCCACCAGCAGCGAAATGACGAGGACCAGCAGCAGCATGGCGAACAGATTGCCCGGAATGTCGGGCTGGCGCTTGTGTTCGGCAAACAGCCAGGCGCAGACGATGACGAAGGCCGGCTTGAGGAATTCGGACGGTTGGATCGACAGGCCGGCAAACGACACCCAGCGCCGCGCCCCTTTCACCTCGACGCCGATGTAGAGCACCGCAACCATCAGCACGAGCATGATGCACAGGATGACCAGCGCCATGCGCCGGATCTGCCGCGACTCGAGAAACGAGACGGCCAGCATCACGCCGAGTGCCGGCACGGTGAAGATGATCTGCCTGGTGGCGAAGTGGAAACTGTCGAGACCGATGCGCTCGGCCACTGCCGGGCTTGCCGCGAAGGACAAGACGATGCCGAGCCCCATCAGCGACAGGAACGCTGCCAGGAACCAGCGATCGATCGTCCACCACCAGGTCGCAACCGGACTTTTGTCGAGACGACTTTGCATTATCGTGCCCCTCCGATGGGTTTCACGCCTTCGATAGCATTCGCAGCTTGCCTGAAGGCTTCGCCGCGCACTTCGAAATTCTTGAACTGGTCGAAACTGGCGCAGGCCGGTGAGAGCAGCACCACCACCTCGCCACTATCGTCGCTGGCCGCATCGCGCGCCGCATGCTCGACCGCGGCGGCCAGCGTGCCCGATATTTCGTAAGGCACCGCTTCGCCAAGTGTCGCCGAGAACGCGGGGGCTGCCTCGCCGATCAGATAGGCCCTGGCGATGCGCGGGAAGAAGCTGCGCAACGGCTCGATGCCGCCTTCCTTGGGCAAGCCGCCGGCGATCCAGTAGATGCGCGGAAAGCTGGACAGTGCTGGTGCCGCTGCATCGGCATTGGTCGCCTTGGAATCGTTGACGAACAGAATGTGGTCCTTGCGGCCGACCTGCTCCATGCGGTGCGCCAGTCCGGGGAAGCTTTCCAGTCCCGACTGGATCTCGCCGAGGTCCAGCCCGACCTTGAGGCAGGCGGCGACGGCGGCCAGCGCGTTCTGCGCATTGTGCTGACCGCGCAGCGAGCCGATGCCTTCGAGAAAGGCAACCCGGCTGTAGCGACCGTTCGCCGCTTCCATCAGATTGCTGCCGTCGGCAAAATAACCGTCGGTCAGCGGCAAGCGCTTGGAAATGCGGATGACATGCCGCCCTGCCCGCTCCAGCCGGTCGGCGATCTGGGCGCACCAGGAATCGTCGACGCCGAGAATGGCCGTCTCGCTACCGGCCACCAGCTGCTCCTTGATCGCGGCGTAGTGCTGCATGGTGCCGTGACGGTCGAGATGGTCGGGCGTCAGATTGAGCAGGATGCCGGCCGTCGGGTTGATCGAGGGCGCCAGATCGATCTGATAGGAAGAGCATTCGACGACATAGTGCCGCCCGGGCTCCGGAGGATCGAGCGTCATGATGGCGCGGCCGATATTGCCGCCCATCTGCGTGTCACGGCCGGCCGATTTCAGAATGTGCGAGGTCAGCGCTGTCGTCGTCGATTTGCCGTTGGTGCCGGTGATGGCGATGAAGGGTGCGGTCGGCGCGCGTGCGATCCGCTCACGGCAAAACAGCTCGATGTCGCCAATGACTTCTACGCCTGAACCGCGCGCGAGTTCCACCGTCCAGTGCGGTTTCGGGTGCGTCAGCGGCACGCCTGGCGACAGCACGAACGCCGAAAACCCAGCCCAGTCGGCGCCGCGCAGGTCGCCGGTCGCAATGCCCAGGGCCGCGGCCTTGCCAACGCTGCCGGGATTGTCGTCCCAGGCAAGAACGTCGGCCCCGCCTTCGATCAGCGCATGCGCCGTGGCGATCCCCGAGCCGCCGAGCCCGAAGAGCGAAACACGCTTGCCTGCAAAGGATGCGGCGGGGATCACGCGGCGCCCTATCTCAGTTTGAGGGTCGACAGGCCGACCAGCGCCAGGATCACGGCGATGATCCAGAAGCGGATCACCACCTGGCTTTCGGTCCAGCCAAGCTTTTCGAAATGATGGTGGATCGGCGCCATCAGGAACACGCGCTTGCCGGTCATCTTGAAGTAGCCGACCTGGATGATGACCGACAGGATCTCGACCACGAACAGGCCGCCGACGATGACCAGCACGATCTCGTGCTTGGTCGCCACCGCGACCGTCCCGATCAGGCCGCCCATCGCCAGCGAGCCGGTGTCGCCCATGAAGATCGCCGCCGGCGGCGCATTGAACCACAGGAAGCCAAGGCCGGCGCCGATCACTGCGCCCAGCACAACTGCCAGTTCACCAGTGCCGGGCACGAAATGAATCTGGAGATATTCGGCGAACACCGCGTTGCCGGAGAGGTAGGCGATGACGCCGAAGGACGCCGCCGCAATCATGATCGGCACGATCGCCAGCCCGTCGAGACCATCGGTCAGGTTCACCGCATTGCCGGCGCCGACGATGACGAAACAGGAGAACGGAACGAAGAACCAGCCGAGATTGATGATGAACTCCTTGGCGAAGGGAAACGTCAGCGACGACGAAAACGGCACCTGGCCGTTATGCATGATCACCCAGGCGGCGATGCCGGCGATGACAAATTCGAGCGCCAGCCGCGCCTTGCCGGAAAAGCCGAGATGCGACTGCTTCGTCACCTTGAGATAGTCGTCGTAGAAGCCGATCGAGCCAAAGCCCAGGGTCACCAGCAGCACCACCCAGACATAGATGCTGGACAGGTTCGCCCACAAAAGCGACGAGCCAACGATGCCGCACAGGATCATCAGCCCGCCCATGGTCGGCGTGCCGGCCTTCTTGAAGTGGGTTTGCGGCCCGTCGGCGCGGATCGGCTGGCCCTTGCCTTGCCGCAACCGCAGCGAATTGATGATGGTCGGTCCGAAGATGAAGACGATCAGCGCCGAGGTGATCAGCGCCCCGCCGGTGCGGAAGGTTATGTAGCGGAAGACGTTGAAGACCGAGATCTTGTCCGCAAAATCGACGAGCAATGTGAACATGCGATTCCGTCCCCCGGACCTGACCCCTAGGTCTGTTTACTGGTTGTGGCTTCCGCCGGAAATTTGCCGAGCAATGCGTCGACCAGTTTTGAAAAACCAATGCCTTTCGACGATTTGATCATGACCACGTCGCCGGGCTTCAATGCCGACAACAGCACCGGCTTCAGGTCCTCAGCGCCGGCACGATACTCCGTCTTGATCTCGTCAGGCAGGATATCGGCCAGTGCTCGCATTTCCGGGCCACCGAGAAAGACCGTGCGCGTCTCGGTGCCGACGATGAGATCGGCAAGGGCGGCATGCAGCTTCGCCGAATGGTCGCCGAGTTCGAGCATGTCGCCGAGCACGGCGATGCGCCTGCCTTCGCCCGACACCGGCGTCGCGTTGAGCAGCGCCATCGCTGCATCCATCGACGCCGGGTTGGCATTGTAGCTTTCGTCGATCAGCGTGATCGGCCCCCTAGGGTGGCGCAGCACATGGCGCTTGCCACGGCCGCGTTCCGCCGACAGATCGGCCAGCGCCAAAGCCACCTTGGCAATGTCGGCGCCGACCAGATGTGCGGCACCCAGCACCGCCAGCACATTCTGCACCATGTGGCGGCCGGGCGCGCCAATGCGGGCAACAACCTCGTCGCCGCCGATCTTGGCGGTAATCGTCGAATGGTCGGCATGCAGCACGCATTTGACCAGCTTGAACGTCGAGCGTGCGTTTTCGCCGAAGCCAAAGACATGCTCGACGCCGGCGGCGTGCGCCATCTTGTCCAGCAGCTTCCAGCGCGGATCGTCGCGGTTGAGCAACGCCGCCCCGTCGGGCTCAAGCCCTTCGAAAATCTCGGCCTTGGCCTTGGCGATCTCGTCCAGATTGCGGAAGAAACCGAGATGAGCTGCCGCGATCAGTGTGACGATGGCGACATGCGGCCTGACCATCTTCACCAGCGGCCGGATTTCACCCGGATGGTTCATGCCGATCTCGAAGACGGCATAGTCGCAATCGGCAGGCATCCGCGCCAGCGTCAGCGGCACGCCCCAGTGGTTGTTGAACGACTGGGCCGACGCATGCACCTGGCCGACCGCGGACAGCACGTGGCGCAGCGCTTCCTTGGTGGTGGTCTTGCCTGCCGAGCCGGTCACCGCGATGATTTTGGCGTTTGAGCGCGCGCGGGCGGCAACGCCGAGCTTTTCCAGCGCCACAAGTACATCTTGTACGACGATCATCGGCGCCGTCAGCCGCCCGAGCGACGGCAGCTTGCCCTCGGCGACGACCAGCACGCCGGCGCCGGCCTTGATGGCGGCGGTGGCGAAATCATGGCCGTCCATCGCCTCGCCCTTGATGGCGAAGAAAGCGTCTCCGGGCTGCAGGCTACGGCTGTCGATCGAAATGCCTGATATGCCCTCCGGCATCGGACCGAGCGGCCGTCCGTCCATGGCGGCGACCAGCGCTTCGGCTGTCCACAGGAAACTCATGCCGCGCGCTCCCGCAGCGCCGAGCGCACTTCCTCATGATCGGAGAAATGAAACGTCTCGTCGCCTATGGTCTGGCCTTCCTCATGGCCTTTGCCGGCCACGATCAGCGTGTCGCCGGCGTGCAGCATGGCCACCGCCTGGTGGATCGCCTGGCGCCGGTCGCCGATCTCGATGGCGCCGGGCGCGGCAGCGAGGATGGCGGCGCGGATCGTTTCGGGCACTTCCGAACGCGGATTGTCGTCGGTGACGATGACGACATCGGCGAGCCGCGTCGCGACCTCGCCCATGATCGGTCGCTTGCCCCGGTCGCGGTCGCCGCCGCAGCCGAACACGACAATGACTCGGCCCGTGGTGAATGGACGCACCGAGGCGAGCACATTTTCCAGCGCGTCCGGCTTGTGAGCGTAGTCGACATAGACCGGCGCGCCATTGGCGGTGGTACCGACGAGATCGAGCCGGCCCGGCGCGCCTTTCAGTTTTTCCAATGCCATCAAGGCTTTGGCGGCAGGTGTTCCAGTCGAAATGGCGAGACCGGCCGAGACCAGCGCGTTCGCTATCTGGAAATCGCCGGCCAGCGGCAGATCGACCTCGTGCAGAACGCCATCGGCTTCGACCTCGGCGCGCTGGCGATGCCGCTCGTGTTCAACCCGCTTCAGCCGCAGGAAGTCGCCATGGCGGCCGACAGTGAGCACGGTCAAGCCCGCCGCCCGCGCCGCATGAACCGTCGGCTCCGACCACGGATCGTCGGCGAAGATGACGGCCGGCGCACCCTTGGGCAGCAGCGTATCGAACAGGCGCAATTTGGCGCGATGGTAGTCCTCGACGGTTGGATGATAATCCATGTGGTCGCGGCCGAGATTGGTGAAGCCGCCGGCCGCGAGCCTCACGCCGTCGAGGCGCCGCTGGTCGAGACCATGGCTGGATGCTTCCATCGACGCGTGGGTGACCCCGGCATCCGCCAATTCCTTGAGCAGCCTGTGCAACGCCACCGGGTCGGGCGTGGTCAGCGAGCCATACTCGTTGCGACCCGGCGCCACCACGCCGGTCGTGCCGATCGAAGCGGCGGCAAAGCCGGCCTGCTCCCAGATCTGGCGGGTGAAAGCGGCAACCGACGTCTTGCCGCTGGTTCCGGTCACCGCGACCATGGTTTGCGGCTGCCGGCCGAAGAAGCGGGCAGCACTCAGCGCCAGCGCCAGGCGCGGGTCATCGACGGCGAGAACCGGGACCGGCTGGCCGGCAATGGCGCTGGCCTTGCCCGTGACAATGGCTGCCGCGCCGCGGCTGGCGGCGTCGGCGGCATAGGTCGTGCCATCCGCCTTGGTTCCAGCGAGCGCGAAAAAGACGACGCCCGGTTCTACCTGGCGGGAATCCGACGAAATCCCGGTAACTTCCGTATCGAAGGAAGCAGTTCCCCCGACAGGCAGGATACCGGCTAGATCTTTCAGCTTCATCGAGTTCCGTTCATAGTAACAAAATAGCGCGCAGTTGCCGGCGCGCCCTAAGAATCACTGATAGGAAACCAGCGTTGCACCATTTTCATGGCTGAAATCTGGCTTCACGCCAAGCATTGAAGCCGCACGTCGGATAATGTTTGCGGCCATGACACCCGCATTCGAGGCAGCCGTCGCACCCATTCCGGGTTTTTCCGGCTTCGGTTCGTCGGCGATCGTCAGCACGATGTACTGCGGATCGTCCATCGGGAAGGCTGCGACGAAGGCGTTGAAATTCTTGTCTTTGGAGTAGCGGCCGTTGACGACCTTCTCCGCCGTTCCGGTCTTGCCGCCGACGCGGTAGCCCGGAACCCTGGCGTTCCTGCCCGAGCCCTTTTCAGCGTTGAGGGCATAGAGGTAGCGCATGCCCTCGACGGTCTTCTCGCTGACCACCTTCTTGGCCACCGACATCGCCTGCTCCTGCGTGCGCGGCAGGAAGGTCGGATCCATCAGATAGCCGCCGTTCATCAGCGCCGCGCAGCCGACCGCTGTCTGCAGCGGCGTCGTCGACACACCGTGGCCAAAGGCGATGGTGATCGAATTGACCTGTTTCCAGACTTTGGGCTCGGTCGGGCGGGCAACCTCCGGCAATTCCGTCTGCATCTTCTCGAGGATGCCCAGGCGATGCAGGAATTCGCGATGACCGTCGATGCCCACCGCTTCGGCTTCCTTGGCCGAACCGATGTTGGAGGAATAGATGAACACCTCCGGCACCGACAGCACGCGACCCTTGCCGTGGAAATCGTGAATGGTCTGGTGGCCGATCCTGATCGGGCGCGAAGCGTCGAACCGGCTTTCCAGCGTCACCTTGCCGGAATCGAGCGCCATGGCGGTGGTGAAGCTCTTGAAGGTCGAGCCCATTTCGTAGAGACCGGCCGACATGCGGTTCAGCCGGTCCTTGTCCTGTGCATTGTAGGGATTGTTGGGGTCGAAATCCGGCACCGAGGCCATCGCCACCACCTCACCGGTCTTGACGTTGAGCACGACGGCGCCGGCGGCGATGGCATGATATTTTTCCATGCCGGTGGCAATCTCGTCGCGCACGATGTGCTGGACACGCAAATCGATCGAAAGCTGCACCGGCTTCAAATCCCTGGCGATCGCCAGGCCCGAGGCCTGAAGGTCGCTCAACCCCTGCTCGTCGATGTACTTCTCCATGCCGGAGATGCCCTGGTTGTCGATGTTGGTGAGGCCGACGATGTAGGACGAGGTTTCACCGGCCGGATAGAACCGGCGCTTCTCGGTGCGGAAACCAAAGCCTGGAACGCCGAGCTGCATGATATCGGCCTGCTGCTTGGGCGTCAGCTGCCGCTGCAGCCAGACGAAGCCGGCGCCGCTCTTCAGCTTGTGATAGGTCTGCTCGTAGTCGATCTCGGGCAGCACCGTCGATAGTTTTTCGATCGCCTCATCGGCATCGACTATGCGGCGCGGTTCGGCAAACAGCGACGCCGTCTTGATGTCTGTCGCCAGCACTTCGCCGTTGCGGTCGACGATGTCGGGCCGCGACGCTGTAACCCGGCTCTGCGGCCCGCCCGACATGTCGGGATTCTGGAGGCCGAGATAGACCAGCCGCCCGGCAATGGTGGAAAAGATGCCGAAGAACACCGCCATCGTCATGACGATGCGGGTCTTGGCCTTGCCGCCGGTCGCCTTGCGCGCGCCTTCGACCACGATCGAACCGTCTTCGCCCGGCTTTGCGCGACGCTTCAGCAATCTGCTGATCATTTGAAGTTCGCTTATTACTGGAAGTTTGGCGATCATTGGACGATGCCTCCGGTCACCACGGGGTCCTTGCCGCCCAAGGGCCCTTTGCCAGAATTGTCAGCCATGCCGCCCAGCCGCTGCGACGACAGGTCCTGGATGTTGACCGGTTTTGCCGGCAGGTCGTCGATCCCGACAATCTGGCGTGCGTTGACCGGCTCGAGCGAGAGCTGAGATTTGTAGATTTCAGCGAGCTTTTGCAGGCGCGACGGCTGGGTGAGCAGGCTCCAGTCCGCCTTGAGCAGGTCGATCGTATCCTCCTCGTAGCGAATTTTCGCCTGGATCTTCTGCACCGCCGCCATTTGTTCCTCGGCCTCGCGCTTGGTCTTGTAGGTCAGGGCCGCAGCCGAAACCATGACGGCGATCAGGACTATGTCGCTGGTACGAAACACGTGCTCACCTCTCTCGCGGCCGATCGATGCCGGGAAGCTTTGGAAGGCCGAAAATCGAAAAATCACTGGTGCGCGCCGGCGCCTCGGTGCGGATCGCAGCGCGCAGTCTTGCCGAGCGCGCCCGCGGATTGGCTGAAATCTCGGCGTCATCAGGCGTCACGCCGCTGCCAGCCTTGCTGAAGGTCGCCATACGCGCCTGCGCTTCGGGCATGTGCCGCGAGCCGGTCGCGGCATCGGCGCGATCGGCGATGAAGCGCTTGACGATGCGGTCTTCCAGCGAATGGAATGTTACCACGGCAAGCCGCCCGCCCGGCTTCAGCGCGCGCTCGGCCGCAAACAGCGCTTTGGCGAGTTCGCCCAATTCATCGTTGACGAAAATGCGCAGCGCCTGGAAGACGCGGGTTGCCGGATGGATCTTGCCCTTGGGCGCACGGCCGATATGCGTCTCGATGGCATCGGCGAGGTCGAGCGTGCGCTCGAACGGATGTTTCTCGCGGCGGCTCTCGATCATGCGGGCGATACGGCCGGCATGGCGCTCTTCACCCAGGAAGCCGAAGATGCGGGCAAGGTCGCCCATTTTGAAGCCGTTGACGACATCGGCGGCACTGAGGCCGGCCTGCGCCATGCGCATGTCGAGAGGCCCGTCGGTGCGAAACGAGAACCCACGCTCCGCTTGGTCGATCTGCATCGAGGAGACGCCGATATCGAGCACCACCCCGTCGGCGCTCTCGACATGCTCGTCCAGCGTCGAGAACGGCGCTTGGACAAGCTTCAGCCTGCCGCCCGATTGCTGCTCGAGGAATCGTCCAGCCGCGATGGCGTCGGGATCACGGTCGATGGCCACGACCGAAGCGCCGATTGCCAGGATGGCTTTGGTGTAGCCGCCGGCGCCGAACGTGCCGTCGATGATCACGTCACCGGTTTTTGGTGAAAGCGCCTCCAGCACTTCTGCAAGGAGGACCGGAATGTGACGGGCCGGTCCGCCAGCGGCGTGAAGATCATCGCCGTGACCCGCCATCATTCCGGCCGCTCCCCAGGCTTCGTCCCCTGCCGAAGTTGCAAAAGCCGGGCGCGTGCTTGCGCTCCATAAGCGGCAAGCTGTCGCGGTTCCCAGATCTGAAAGAAATTGCCGCGGCCGACAAAAGCCACTTCCGCTGAAATGCCGGTGTGCTCGCGGATGAAATCGCTCATCGTGACGCGACCGTCCTGATCGAGCTTCAGGAAGGTTCCGTCGCCATGACAGAAGAACGACATGTCGTCCGCCGTCTGCAAAAAGGGATCTTCCAGTGCGATGCGTTGCTCGTAGCGGTCGAGCAGGTCCAGCCCGCCGACATCCATCGCCGGGACATCCAGGCAGCGCAGCGCATAGAGTTCCGAATAGCCGCGTTTCTGCACAACCGCGCGGAAATGCGCCGGAACGGAGACCCGCCCCTTCGCATCGATCCTGTTCACTGCGTTTGACAGAAACCGGTCCATTACGCGTTACAGCCGCTTCCGCCGCCGCACCCCTTTCCATCTTGTCGCCCGCGCCGCCGCAGCGCGGCCCCTGCCGAAAACTCGCTTCATTCGCAGAGGCGAAACCCCGCAAACGTACAGCCGCCGCGGCTGCCCGATTGGCGTACGCTTCACCCTGACGCGGAACGAAGGCTTTGGTATCGGAATGGGATATCATGGGGCACTATGGGCGTCAACGGGAACAGGCTTCACAAACGCACGCGCCACAACCGGTGAGAGCAGCTTTGACGGCACTCCCGTCTTTATCCTCCATTAAGCCTAACGAAGCGTTTAGAGCCCGTGTGGCCCAACCGGACGCCGCTTGCTGCGGATCGCCGCCCGGCATAGCGTCGGCCCGTATTTTCCCGACCAGAAACGAGGTTTGAAATCGATGTCCGAAACAGCAACGTCACGCGCCGCAGCACTTCCCCATCTGCGTCGCGACAGACTTGCCAAGGGCGATCCAATTCCGTTGCCCCTAACCATGGCGGCGATTTTTCACGCGCCTGGCGACGCTACCGGCTTTGATCAATACGGCCGCTTCAGCAATCCGACCTGGGACGCGGTCGAACACATGCTGGCGCATCTGGAAGACGCACCCTGCGTCGCCTTCCCCTCCGGGATGGCCGCGATCTCGGCAGTGTTTTTTGGATTGCTCAAGGCCGGCGATCGTATCCTGCTGCCTTCCGACGGTTACCACACCACAAGGGCGCTGGCGGAGCGCTTCCTCAAGCCGTTCGGTGTCGGCTACGATGTCCGGCCGACATCGAGCTTCCTCGACGGCGGCTTCGAGGGCTATCGCCTGGCCTTCGTCGAAACCCCCGCCAATCCGGGATTGGACATCTGCGACATCGCGGCAGTGGCCGAAGCCGCTCACGGCGCAGGCGCGATCCTTGTCGTCGACAACACGACAATGACACCGTTCGGCCAGCGCCCGCTCGATCTCGGCGCCGATATCGTCATTGCCGCCGACACCAAGGCGCCCAACGGCCATTCCGATGTGTTGTTCGGCCATGTCGCCAGCCGCAATGCGGACATCATCACTGCCGTGACCGACTGGCGCGAGACGTCAGGCGCCATTCCCGGGCCGTTCGAGGCGTGGCTGGTGCATCGTGGCCTCGAGACACTGGACGTGCGTTTCGACCGCATGTGCTCCTCGGCGGAGGTGATTGCGCGGCGGCTGAAAGACCATCGCGCGGTCAACGGCTTGCGCTTTCCCGGTCTGGAGAGCGACCCATCGCACAATCTCGCCCGCGCGCAGATGGAGCGCTTCGGCTTTCTCATCTCCTTCGAGCTCGCCTCTGAGGACAAGGCCGAGGATTTCATCAACAGCTGCGCGTTGATGCAAGCCGCGACGTCCTTCGGCGGCGTCCATACCTCGGCCGAACGGCGCTCGAAAAGAGGAGATGCGGTTGCGCCCGGCTTCGTTCGCCTGTCGATCGGTTGCGAGCCAGTGGAAGAGCTTTGGCAGGCGATCGAAGCGTCGCTCGACGGCATAAGCACCTAACGGATCGATCAGGAATTCACGTCGTCGGCTTCGATCTTGCGCCGGCCATGCAGCACGCGAATGATTCGATCGCATCTTCGCCGACACGATAGAGGGTGAGATATTCGCCGACGACCAGATGGCGGACACCGGGCATGATTTCGTCGCGGGGTGCGCCGGAGAAAGGAAAAGTTGCGAGTTGTTGGCAGCGATTGTCGATCCTATCGATCAGACGATCCGCTGCAGCCTCATTGTCCTGCGCGACATGCAGCCAGATCGCGATCAAATCGTCTTCTGCTTGCGGGGATCGGATGATCGGCAGCAGATTCATGCTGCGTTGTTGGATTTCAAGCGCCTGCGGGCCTCAGCCTTGATGTCATCGATCGAGGCAAACCGTCCTGGCCCGCTCTCAATCCCCTCTTGCACCAGTTTGCGCAACTCCTCGACCGTATAGCCCAGCAGGTCGCGCCGGTCCTTCCACTGCCTGAGCGCATCGCGGATCACTTCACTGACAGATGCGTATTCGCCGGCTGCCACCACACCGTCGACCGCTGCCGCCAGTTCCGGCGAAAGCGTGATGCTGCGTTTGTCGACATGGCCCATGATAAGCTCCGACGCTGTCCATTTGTCTATGGTACGATTTAATCGCACCAACTTCAAGAACGGCCGTAGTTTCCTTGGCGCATTCGACAGAGCTGATTCATTTTCGAAGGCTCCTGACCCGACAGGCGCGCCCGAAGGCGCAACATGCTGATATCGAGAGATTTCAGCATGTCATCGGGGAAGAAAATTGCCAGCTGGCCTGTAAGCCGGGTTCTGTATGGCCCTCGCCCCTTGCGGCGCGAGAACGTGGCGGCCATTCATCTTGGGCGCATGTTGCCATGCGACCTCACGCAACCTACCCGGACGGTGAGCCGGAAACAGCCCTCGAAGGTTTCCCCTCGCACCGTCCCTATTCGGTCTTGCTCCCGGTGGGGTTTACCGTGCCGCTCCTGTCGCCAGTCGCGCGGTGGGCTCTTACCCCACCCTTTCACCCTTGCCTCGGATCCCGGCGGCCTTGCGGACGCCGGATGCCGTGGCGGTTTGCTTTCTGTGGCACTTTCCCTGGGGTCGCCCCCGCCGGCCATTAACCGGCACCGTGTCTCCATGGAGCCCGGACTTTCCTCACCCGCAGCCTTTCGGCTTCGCGGGTGCGGCCGCCCGGCCAGCTGGCAAGGCGTATAAAGGGGTTCACGCCTGAAAACGCAAACAAAAAAACAGGGTTATGCCGGCGATCCAAGCGCGGCCATCTGCACCTTGACCTTGCCGCAATAGGCGGCGGACACCGGGTTCATCCGCTTGGCGGCGTGGCCGGCATTGTATTTCAGGATTGTGCCACAGGTCGTGCCGCCACCGAGGTCCCGCGCCATGGCAAGGTATTTCATGCCATATCTGATGTTGGTGTCGGGATTGAACAAGCCCTTGACCGAGCCGCTGTAGCCCATCATCCGCGCTGTCGCCGGCTTGATCTGCATCAGGCCGATCTCGCCGGCGCCGCCGACCTCATTCGGCTGATAGTTGCTTTCGATCTTGATGACGGCGTTGGCGAGCGAGACCGGCACCCCGTACATTGCGGCATAACGCGCGACGATCGCAGAATACTGCCCGCTGCCGCTGGCTGCCTGCGATATCGATATCGCTGCGTTCTTCGGACCGATCGACGCCGTTGTCGTCAGATCGACGGTTTTCCTGTTGCGTTTGGTATGCCTTGAAGTCGGCTTCTTCTTTTTTACGGCAGCTGCCTTTTCCGCTTTTGCGGTGGCGGTTCTCTTTACCTTTGCACCATTCGCCTTTGCACCATGGGCCGCTTTCGGCATGGCGGCTTTGGCGGGTGCGACGATGAAACCCTGGTCTGCCCTCTGGCTTAACGGCGCGCTATTCGCCGCGCCGATGGCAAAAGTCATTACGCCGGCAGCAACAGCTGCCGTTACAACGGTCAATTTCTGCATGTGATCCTGTTCTGTCTGAACCGCGTGAAGATCTTCACGCAGCAACGCCTAATCAATATCGGGACATCTGGGAGGATGGAGGTCCGATAACTTGCACGGACTGCCTTTGACGGTCGAATTGGCATCAAAGAAGGCGCGGCAAGTCACTTTGAGTGACAGATTGTAATTTGACGACCTGGAAAAGACTATTTGGACAAAGCTGTCCTGACGGAAGCCAGCAGCCTTTGCAGCGTCCGGATTGTCGATCCGTCGGCCACGCCGTCGACCAGGCGCGGCCGGAAATGGCGTTGAAACGCCTCGACCACGATTTCGGTCTGCCGGTCGAAAGCGCCTGATATCTCCACGTCATAACCGTAGAGCGCCAGCATCGACTGCAGCGCCTCGACTTCGGTACCCGCATCGCCGACCTTCAGCACAGCGCTACGCCTGATCGGCGCTGCCATGACGAGATGACCGACACCGGCAGCAAAAAGGGTCTTCCACGGGAATTTCTCGCCTGGATCGATCTTGCGGCCCGGAGCCACGTCGGAATGGGCAAGCACCCGTTGGGCCGGAATGGAATGACGCCTGATGATCCCCGAGCACAAAGCGGTCACCGCATCGATCTGTCGTCGGGGAAAGCCGGGATAGCCGAGCGTATGTCCCGGATTGACGATCTCGATGCCAACCGAACAGGAGTTGATGTCCGTGCGTCCGAACCAGGAACTATTGCCGGCATGCCAAGCACGGTCGCTTTCCCTGACCATCTGGATGATGCGACCGTCCTCGTGGACGAGATAGTGCGCCGAGACCTCGCTGGCCGGATCGCAGAGCCATGCCTCGGCACCAGTGCCTGTCGCCATACCCGTATAGTGCAGCACGATCATGTCGGGCTTGAGCGTCTCGCGCCGCGGCCCAAAATTCGGCGATACCCTTACCTCGGCGTTCGGCTCGTCAGGCAGGAAGCCGCTCATGCGTGCCGCAGGCCTCGCTCGATCATCTCATAGGCCGTATTGATCGCCGCGAGCCTGGTCGTTGCGATCTTGATGAACTCCTGCGGCAGGCCGCGCGCGATCAGCCGGTCCGGATGGTTGTCCGAGACCAGCTTGCGGTAACGCTTGCGGACCTCTTCGAAAGACTTGCCGCGCTCGATGCCGAGCACGACATAGGGATCCCCCGCGCCGAGGTTGACGTGTCGCGCCAGGATGCTCTGGTAATGCGCCTCTTCGATACGGAATATTTCGGCGATGCGATGCAGGAACAGGCCTTCGTGCTCGTGGATCAGCCCGTCAGCCTTGGCAATGTGGAACAGGCCGTCGAGTATGTCTTCCAACATCGCGCAGTTCGAATGGCCCGAGCCGCAAAGCTGCGCCATCCGCGCGGCATAGGTCTCGAACCCGGCAACATCGCGTTTGGCCAGGTCGTAGAGCCGTGCCACATTGCGCCGCTGCTCCTTCGGCACATCGAAAATTTCCTGGAAGGCGCGCACCTCATCCTGGGTGACGATGCCATCGGCCTTGGCCATCTTGGCCGACAGCGCGATCATCGCCACCGAGAAGGCAACGCGCCGGCGCAGATCGGCATCGCCGGAGAAAACTGTGCGCACGGCCTCGACGACGTCGGCGACACCCGACGACGCTGAAGACGAAACGCGCACGATGAACTCGCCGAGGCGATCCCAAATCGACATCAACACCTATTAGGGCCAACCGACCATCGCTATCAAGCGAAGACAGTGCCGCAGGTCCTGGCACAACCAATTGGGTACAATCGCCTTTGCGGGAAGCCTGATGTGGCTTCAGCTCGCGTACTCATGGAAACCAGCAGAACGCAGCCAAGAAGGTGTCATGACGCAGAAAGGCCGGCTTGAAGCCGGCCTTCCTTGCTCATCACATAAACTCAACTAGTCACAAAACTACTGCGCAGGGGCAGGAGCTGGCGTTGCCGGAGCCGGCTCGGCAGGCTTGGTAGCATCAGGCGCCGCCGGCTGCATTGGCTGTTCGGTTGCCGGCGGATTAGTGCTCTCTGTGGTGGTGTTGTCCGTGCCACTGTCACTGCAGGCTGCTACGCCGAGCAGGGCAAGCGCCGAAACCGACGCGAGAATGAGTTTCTTCATGATATCTCTCCTTCTAAAAAACGCTCTCGTTTCCGTGAGCGGTCGAAGAGAAAATGCTTCAGATGGCCATGAGTTTCGTAACGTTGCGTTTCCGCATGTAACATCAAGCGCTTGGCTGTTGCCGGCCAAACCATTGCGAACTAACAGATTGTATCGATGAAACTGCCGAGAACATGCCGCATGACCGCAAAATGGGATTTCTGGATCGACCGCGGCGGCACTTTCACCGATGTGATCGGCCGTGATCCGGAAGGCGAGTTGCATCCAAGAAAACTCCTGTCGGAGAACCCCGAAGCCTATGCCGACGCCGCCATCCAGGGCATTCGCGACTTGCTCGGATTGAAACCCGGCGCCGCCATCCCATCCGGCCTGATCGGCGACATAAAGATGGGCACGACGGTTGCCACCAACGCGCTGCTCGAGCGCAAGGGCGATCGCGTGCTGCTGCTCATCACCAGGGGTTTTCGCGATGCGCTGAAGATCGCCTACCAGGCGCGACCCGACATCTTCGCCAAGGAGATCATTCTTCCCGAACAGCTCTATGAACGCGTCATCGAGATCGACGAGCGCGTGCGGGCCGACGGCAGCGTTGAACGCCTGCTCGACATCGCAGCCTGCCGGCCGGCGATCGAGCAGGCCAAGGCCGATGGCATCGATGCCGTCGCCATCGTCTTCATGCATGCGTGGAAATATCCAGACCACGAGAAGGCGGTTGCAAAGGTCTGCAGGAAACTCGGTTTTTCACAGGTCTCGGTCAGCCACGAGGTCTCGCCGCTGATCAAGCTGGTCGGCCGCGGCGACACCACCGTGGTCGACGCCTATCTGTCGCCGATCCTGTCGAGGTATGTACAAAGGGTGGCTAGGGAATTGGGTGTTTTCTCCCCCCTCGAGGGGGAGATGTCGGAGAAGTCGACAGAGGGGGTCGCCCAAGGCGGCACGGGGCCTAAAAGAGCGTCGAGCACCGCCGAGACGACCCCACCCGGCGGCTTCGCCGCCACCCTCCCCTCAAGAGGGAGGGAATCCCCTCGCCTCATGTTCATGATGTCGTCCGGCGGCCTCACCGCCGCTGACATGTTCCAGGGCAAGGACGCGCTTCTGTCCGGCCCCGCGGGCGGCGTCGTCGGCATGGTCGAGACGGCGAAGCTGGCCGGCTTCGAAAAGGTCATCGGCTTCGACATGGGCGGCACCTCGACCGACGTCGCGCACTATGACGGTGAGTACGAGCGCGCCTTCGACACCGAGGTCGCCGGCGTGCGCATCCGCGCACCGATGATGCGCATCCACACCGTTGCCGCCGGCGGTGGTTCGATCCTGCACTACGAGGCCGGCCGCTTCCGCGCCGGCCCTGATTCCGCAGGCGCCAATCCCGGCCCGACCGCCTACCGGCGTGGCGGCCCGCTGGCTGTCACCGACGCCAATGTCATGCTGGGCAAGCTGCAGCCGGATTTCTTCCCGGCCATTTTCGGGCCCGGCCAGAACGAGCCGCTCGACGTGGACACCGTGCGCGAAAAATTCACCGCGCTCGCCGCCGAAATCGGCGATGACCGGACGCCGGAGGCGGTCGCCGAAGGTTTCGTCACCATCGCTGTCGAAAACATGGCCAACGCCATCAAGAAGATTTCCGTCCAGCGCGGCTATGACGTCACCGAATATCTGCTCAATTGCTTCGGTGGCGCCGGCGGCCAGCACGCCTGCCTCGTTGCCGATGCGCTCGGCATGGAGGCGGTATTGATCCACCCCTTCTCCGGCCTGCTTTCGGCCTATGGCATCGGACTGTCCTCGGTTTTTGCCTCGCGCCAGCAGGCGCTGCTGAAACCTCTCACCGACGACTCCAGGCCGGCAATCGACGATCTCATCGCGAGCCTGCGAAAGTCCGTCATCGGGGAACTCGCAGCGCAAGGCATCGCCGAGGACGCTATTGCCTCGAAACCGGTGCTGCAGATCCGCTACGACGGCACCGACACCGCCCTGCCGGTGAATTTCGGGCATGGCTCGATTTCACAGGCCAGGCGCGATTTCGAAACGGCCCACAAGGCGCAATTCGGCTTCGTCTATGAGGACAAGCCGATGATTGTCGAATCCGTCGGCGTCGAGGGCACCGATACCGGTGGCACCGGTCGTGACGAAAGCGATTCAGATCTTGAAGACATCGCTGCAAACCTTTCCCAGGTGAGAAAAATCTTTTCCGACGGCGTCTGGTGCGACGCCGACATCTTCCGCCGCGAAGCGCTCAGGCCCGGACACAAGGTCGCCGGCCCTGCTTTGATAATCGAGCGTAATCAGACCATTGTCGTCGAGCTCGGCTGGCAGGCCGAGATCACCGCCAAGAACCATGTGCTCCTCCGCCGCATCGAGGAGAAGCAACGGCAGGCGGCGCTGGGCACCAAGGCCGATCCGGTGATGCTGGAAGTCTTCAACAATCTCTTCATGTCGATTGCCGAACAGATGGGCGTGACGCTGCAGAACACCGCCTATTCGGTCAACATCAAGGAGCGGCTGGATTTCTCGTGTGCCGTCTTCGACCGCACCGGCGCGCTGGTCGCCAACGCCCCGCATATGCCGGTGCATCTCGGCTCGATGGACCGTTCGGTCGAGACCATCATCCGGCTGAACTCCGGTGACATCCATCCCGGCGACGTCTTTGCCCTCAACGCGCCTTACAATGGCGGCACGCATCTGCCAGACATAACCGTCGTCACGCCCGTGTTTTCCCTCCCCCTTGAGGGGAGGGTGGCCGCGCAGCGGCCGGGTGGGGTCCTCTCAGAAGGCACCGCAAGAACGTCGAGCACTGCCGCAACGACCCCCTCCGGCGGCTCCGCCGCCACCTCCCCCTCAAGGGGGGAGGAGATAATCTTCTGGGTTGCCTCGCGCGGCCACCATGCCGACATCGGCGGCACGGCGCCCGGTTCGATGACGCCGCTCGCCACCACGGTCGATGAGGAAGGCGTTCTCTTCGACAATTTCCGCATCGTCGATCGCGGCCGGTTCCGCGAGAAGGAACTGCACACGCTGCTCACCGACCATCGCTGGCCGGCACGCAACCCGCACCAGAACATCGCCGACCTCAAGGCGCAGATCGCCGCCAATGAGAAGGGCGTAGCCGAGCTGCGCAAGATGGTCGCGCATTTCGGCCTCGGCGTGGTCGAAGCCTATATGGGCCATGTCCAGGACAACGCGGCCGAGAGCGTGCGGCGCGTGCTGGAGCGCCTGCCCGACAGTTCTGAATACGAGTATCCAACCGACACCGGCCAAGTCATCAAGGTGAAGATATCAGTCGACCGGCAAAAGCGCGAAGCGACGGTCGACTTCACCGGCACATCACCGGTCATGAAGAACAATTTCAACGCGCCCGAGCCGGTCGCCCGCGCAGCCGTGCTCTATGTCTTCCGCGTCATGGTCGAGGACATGATCCCGATGAATGCCGGGTGTCTGCGGCCCATCAACATCATTATCCCCGATGGCTGCATGCTGAAGCCGGCCTATCCGGCGGCAGTGGTCGCCGGCAATGTCGAGACCTCGCAGCATGTCACCAACGCGCTGTTCGGCGCCATGGGCGCGATGGCCAACGCGCAAGGCACGATGAACAACCTCACCTTCGGCAACAAGCAGTACCAGTATTACGAGACGATCTGCTCCGGCTCACCGGCTGGACAAATGAATTCGGGCCGCGGCTTTGCCGGCACCTCCGGCGTCCATACGCACATGACCAATTCGCGTCTCACCGATCCGGAAGTGCTGGAACTGCGCTTTCCCGTCCTGCTCGAGGATTTCCACATCCGCGAAGGCTCCGGCGGCAAGGGCCGATGGAGTGCCGGCGACGGCACCAAACGCACCATCCGCTTCCTCGAAAAGATGGAATGCGCAATCCTGTCCTCGCATCGCAACCGCCCGCCGCAAGGCCTGGACGGCGGTGGTGACGGCGAAGTCGGTTCGACCAAGGTCCGTCGCAAGAACGGTGCGATCGACGTGCTGAAGGCCTGCGACCAGACGGTGCTCGACGCCGGTGAGGCCGTCATCCTGACGACGCCGACGCCGGGAGGATTCGGCAGGGCCTGAACTCACGTCAACAGGCTGTCACCGGCCTGTCATACCGCTGCGTTACCCGCTTGCGCCAAAGCAAACGGGGAATCAGCTTGCCATGACGGACGTTTCCGCAGATCTGGTTTTTCGCCGCGGCAAGGAAGTTGGAAAAGCCGTCTACCAGAACCGCCCGCTGTCGAAGGCTGGCCTCTCCGAGCGGCTCTTCGCCTTCCTGTTTTCCGGCCTCGTCTATCCGCAGATCTGGGAAGATCCTGACGTCGACATGGAGGCCATGCAGCTTGGCCAGGGCCACCGCGTCGTCACCATCGCCTCCGGCGGCTGCAACATCCTCGCCTATCTCACCCGGTCGCCGGAAAGCATCGATGCCGTCGATCTCAACGCCGCCCACATCGCGCTGAACCGCATGAAGCTCGAGGCGGTGCGCCATTTGCCGTCGCAGGGCGACCTGTTCCGCTTCTTCGGCACTGCCGAGACCCGTCACAATTCGCAAGCCTACGACCGCTTCATCGCGCCGCATCTCGACCCGGTCAGCCGTCACTACTGGGAGCGTCGCAGCTGGCGCGGCCGTCGCCGCATCGCCGTATTCGACCGCAATTTCTACCAGACTGGCCTGCTCGGCCTGTTCATCGCCATGGGCCACCGCACGGCCAAGTTCTTCGGCGTCGATCCCGCAGGGATCATGGGAGCCAAAAATCTGGCCGACCAGCGCCGCTTCTTCAACGAGGAGCTGGCGCCGGTCTTCGAAAAACCGCTGCTGAAATGGGCGACCTCGCGCAAGGCCTCGCTGTTTGGCCTCGGCATTCCGCCGGCGCAGTACGATTCGCTGATCACCTCGGGTGACGGCACCATGGCCAGCGTGCTGAAAGCCCGCCTCGAAAAGCTCGCCTGCGACTTTCCCTTGAAGGCCAACTATTTCGCCTGGCAGGCATTTGCCCGCCGCTATCCCAATCCCGGCGAGGCTGCCCTGCCCGCCTATCTGGAGAAGCGCAACTACGAGACGATCCGCAACAATGTCGATCGTGTCGCCATCCACCACGCCAATCTGATCGAATTCCTCGCCGGCAAGGATGCCGGTTCCGTCGATCGCTTCATCCTGCTCGACGCACAGGACTGGATGACCGACGACCAGCTCAATGCACTGTGGTCCGAGATCACCCGCACAGCATCCACCGGCGCCCGCGTCATCTTCCGCACCGCTGCCGAGCCCAGCCTGCTGCCCGGTCGCGTCTCCCATTCGCTGCTCGACCAGTGGAGCTACGAGGACGAGGCATCGCGCGAGTATTCGGCCCGCGATCGCTCGGCCATCTATGGCGGCTTCCACCTCTATGTGAAGCGCGCATGAGCACGACGGAAATGCCGTCCAACCATGCCGAACTGATGGACGGCGTCTACCGCTGGCAGCGCCATTTCTACGACCTGACCCGCAAATACTACCTGCTCGGCCGTGACCGGCTGATATCAGGGCTGGTTGTGCCGGCCGGCGGCACGGTGCTGGAACTCGGCTGCGGCACCGGCCGCAACATCGTCCTTGCCGCCCGCCGCTATCCCGACGCCCACTTCTTCGGCCTCGACATTTCGGCCGAGATGCTGGAGACGGCCACAGCCGCCATCGCCCGCGACGGCCTGTCCGGCCGCGTCACGTTGGCGCGCGGCGACGCCACCGATTTCGATGCCAAGGCGCTGTTTGGCATGGAAAGTTTCGACCGCATTTTCGTCTCGTATTCGCTGTCGATGATCCCCAACTGGGAGAAGACGGTTGCGGCGGCACTCGCCGCGCTTGCACCCGGCGGCTCCCTGCATGTCGTCGATTTCGGCCAGCAGGAAGGCCTGCCGCGCTGGTTCCGGGCTCTGCTTCGTGGCTGGCTCAGGAAATTCCATGTCGCGCCGCGTGAATCTCTGCGCGAAGTTCTGGAATCGGATTCTCGGCGAATCGGCGCAACCTTCCGTTTCCGCACACTTTATCGCGGCTATGCGTGGCTCGCTGTGGTCGAGCCCCGCAAATAGCAGCTAATGCAGCGCCTTCACCAACGCAGCCGCCATCGTCTGCGGCCGATATCCAAGCTTGGCAGGCGTCAGCCCGAGCCGCACCACCACCAACTGCTCGGACGGGATAATGGCGACCGTCTGCCCGTCATGCCCTTCCATCCAGTAGGTATCCTTGGGCAAGCCCGAGGCAACGCCGGCACCGGGGCTTTCCTCGTCGCCCGGCCCCTCGATCCACAACTGACCCTTGCCGTAGGCTTTTGAAGCGGACGCCGGCTCCCGCATCCATTCGACGAAACCGGCCGGCAGTATTTCCCTGCCGTTCCAAACTCCATCCTGCAGCAGGAACTGGCCGAAGCGCGCCCAGTCGCGCGCCGTGGCGTAGAGATAGGAGGAACCGACAAAGGTCCCGGCTTCATCGGTTTCGAGCACGGCGCTATGCATGCCGAGCGGCTCGAACAGCATCGTCCTCGGCCAAGCCAGCGCTTTGCCCTTGTCGCCGACTGCGTCCTGCCAGAGGCGCGACAGCATCACCGTCGTGCCGCTCGAATAGGAAAACACCTTGCCGACATCCCCGGTCAGCGGCTTGGATTCGGCAAAGCCTGCCATATCGGGTTCGAGATAAAGCATTCGCGTCACATCGGCGACGTCGCCATAATCCTCGTTGAACTCCAGCCCGCTCGACATCGCCATCAGGTCGGCGAGGCTGATGGCCGAGCGGCCGTCGGCTTTCCAGAGGCCGAACAGGCCCTGGTTCGCCATCGCCATCTTGCCGTCCTTCACCAATGTGCCGATGATCGCGGCGTTCACCGTCTTGGTCATGGACCAGCCAAGCAGCGGCGTCTTTTCCGAAAAACCGTCGCCATAGCGCTCGGCAACGACGTGGCCGTTTTTCACCACCACCACCGCCCGCATCCCGGTGCCGGTCAAAGCCGGATCGTCGAGAATTTTCGCCAGCTCGGGGCTCTGCGAGCCGTCGACCCGCTCGCCCTCTGGCCACAATGCGTCCTGCCTGGAGGCGGCCGGCTCGACATAGACTGCCGTCTGCCGCGCCTTGTCGATGTCGCCGTCGGGAACCGAAGCACAGCCAAGCCCGTCGCGCGCGATCGCGACGCTCTTGCCCAGCACCCCGAACAGACCTGCCCAAACCGTCCCCTTCTCCTTGTCCACCGACACTCTCATCAGCTTCAGCAGCGGATGGCCCGGCGCCTGCACATCGACGGCGAGCACCTCGTTGGCGTCGCGTCCGGCGATAAAGACGTTGGAGCAGACGATCTTGGCCGAATAGCCCGAGCCGACACGGATGAGTTCCGGCGGCGCGAGATAGAGCCAGGCAAACAGTGCGGCGATCGCCAGCACGACCAGCCCCAGCAGCCATTTGACGATCTTCACAACGATCCGCATTCTTTGCGCCTCCCAAGGGCCCGCTTGACTTATGTCATCGATTTGCCGCCATTGGTTCGGCAAATCGCTGAACTTGTCGAGCGCCGTCAACCTGTTATCAACCATGATCGGCGATCACTAGTAATACCGGGCGATCCTGTGGGGTGACCGTCCGGTGGGGCAATATCCAGGGGCCACCCGCAGCATTAACCCATCAGCGACCGGCTGAAACCGGTTCAGGAGTAGCGATGCGCCGTTTCGCGGCCCTCATCACGCTGACGCTGCTGGGCGCTTGCTCGACTGTCGGCGATCTTGTGCCCGTCATGTCGCCGTCCAGCACGCCGACGGTTGCCGTGCGCGCTCCGCGTTTCGCCGACTCCAAGCCGCACGAATGGGACAGCGGCGCGCCATGGAACTATGCCGTTCACGGCACCGACGTCTCCAAATACCAGACCTCGGTCGACTGGCCGGCGGCCAAGGCCGGCGGCATCTCCTTCGCCTTCATCAAGGCGACCGAAGGCGGCGACCGCTTCGACGAGTATTTCAACGAGCATTGGAGCCGCACGAAATCCGCCGGAATTCCGCGCGCGGCCTATCATTTCTACTATTTTTGCACACCCGCCGCCACGCAGGCCCGCTGGTTCATCCGAAACGTGCCCAACGACCGCTCGGCGATGCCGCCGGTCCTCGACATGGAATGGAACCCGCAATCGCCGACCTGCAAGTTGCGCCCGGACTCTGCGACGGTGCGCAGCGAGATGAGCATTTTCCTCCAAATCGTCGAAAGGCATTATGGCAAGAAGCCGATCATCTACACCTCGATCGACTTCTTCGACGACAACAATCTCTCGGCCTTCCGTGGCTATCCCTATTGGCTGCGCTCCGTCGCCGGCCATCCACGCCAGAAATACGGCAGCCATCCCTTCACTTTCTGGCAGTACACCGGAACCGGCATTATTCCCGGCATGACCGGCAAGGCCGACATCAACGTTTTCAACGGCACGGAAGCTGCCTGGAACAAGTGGCTGCGGCAGAACACCCGTTGACACCAGCGCTTGCGCCTGCTTTTCGAAGCTGCCGGCGGCGAAAGTTTGCAACCGCTGGTGATCCGGAGCGCCGCGCGTGGGAATGGACGCGCAAAGGACGCTCTGGCACTTTGAATCTGCGCATGACCGCGGAAACCGATCTCGGTTTTCCGCGGTCATGCGTTAGCTCGAAAGGATGGCGATGCGACTGCGCTTTGAAATTCTCGCGGCGCTGTTCCTGACGGCCACGGCCCTGCCGGCTGCGGCGCAGGAATGCGGCGGCGACTTCGAGGCGTGGAAGCAGGGCGTGGCGGCGGAAGCCAAGGCAGCCGGCGTCGGGCCCGCCGGCCTCGAAGCTCTTGAAGAAGCGACCATCGACGACAAGGTTCTTGCGCGAGACCGCACCCAGGGAGTCTTTTCGCAGACCTTCATCCAATTCTCGAACCGCATGATCTCGGACTACCGCCTGAAGCAAGGTGCCGCCAATCTGAAGAAGTACGCCGATGTCTTTAGCCGCGCCGACCAGGAATTCGGAGTCCAGGCGCCGATCATCGCCGCCTTCTGGGCACTGGAGACCGATTTCGGCGCTGTGCAGGGCGATTTCCATACGCTGAATGCGCTGGTCACGCTCTCCCATGACTGCCGCCGTCCGCAGCTCTTTCGGCCGCAGATCGTGCCGTTGCTGACGCTGATCGATCGCGGCGTCGTGCCGGCCGATGTCGAGGGCGCCTGGGCCGGCGAGATCGGCCAGACGCAGATGCTGCCCTCCGACTATCTCGCCCGCGGCGTCGACGGCGATGGCGACGGGATCGTCGACCTGCGCGGCAGCGCGCCTGATGTCATCATGACCACCGCCAGCAAGATCATGTCGCGCGGCTGGAAACGCGACCAGCCCTGGATCGAGGAAGTGCGCGTGCCCGAAGACCTGCCGTGGGACCAGACGGGGCGCACCAACAAGCTGCCGCTGACGCAATGGGCGCAGTGGGGCGTCACCAATCCCAACGGCACGCCCCTCGTCGACAACGGCCTCAAGGCCGGTCTGGCGCTGCCAATGGGCCGCAAGGGGCCAGCCTTCCTCGTCTATGACAATTTCGACGTCTATCTCGAATGGAACCAGTCCTTCACCTACGCGCTGACTGCGGCAACCCTTGCCGCCCGATTGGCGGGAGCAAAGCAGTTCGACCCGCGCAATCCGGAGACCGGCCTCAATGGCGACCAGATGAGGGAACTGCAGACCAAGCTCGAGGCCAAAGGCTATGACGTGGGCACGGTCGACGGCATCCTGGGCACCAACACCCGCGACGCGATCCGCAAGGAGCAGATGCGCCTTGGCTTGCCCGTAGACGGCTGGCCGACGCCGGATCTTCTGGCGAGGCTGTGAGAAAAGCGAGTAGTGAGTAGTAAGTAGTGAATAGCGAGTAGCGAGTAGCTATCCTCACATGCGCTTTGGTGATTCTCGCCCGCTACTTACTATTCTCACTACTCACTACTCACTAATCCGCCATCGTCTCCAAACTCGCAAACCCCTGCGGCGCGTCGCCTTCATCGAAGGGCGTCGTCACCTCGACGAAGGTGTCCGGATAGAAGCCGTTGAAGCGGGTCCGGAGCGACAGCGAATAGGCGCCGATATGGCCGATCTCGATCCAGTCGCCGGTATCGACGGTTTCAGGCAACCAGAAGGGCCGCGACAAGATATCGACGGAATCGCAGGTCGCACCGCAGACCTTGAACGGCACGATGTTCTTCTCCTCGCCATTGCGCGAGCGGATCGCCGGATCGGGAATGAAGCGCGCCGGCAGGGTGATCTTGCCGGTCCATGAGTCCGACAGCGACGCCCAGATGCCGTCGTTGATGTAGAGCCTTTTGCCCTTGCGCAACAACACGCGCACGATCAGCGACAGGCAGCGCGCCACGATCACCCTGCCCGGCTCCGCCACCAGCGGCATCTGGTCAAACTGGTATTCCCTGAGATCGCCCGACAGCCGCGACATGATCTGGCCGAGCGACGGCATCTCGACCTGCTTGCGGTTGGGATCATGGCCGTACTCGGCCGGAAAACCGCCGCCGACATCGAGCCCCGCCACATCGAAGGTCAACCGGTTGCGCACCCAGTCGGCTGAGGCCAGCGCCCGCTCATAGGTGTCGGGATCCTCGATCTGGCTGCCGACATGGAAGCAAAGGCCGACCTTATAGCCCGTCCGGTTGAGACGCTCGGCGAGTTCGACCGCATAGGCCGGCCCGGCGCCGAACTTCTTCGACAATTCGTAGGCGGCCGATCCCTTCGTCTGGATGCGCACGAACACGGTGATCGCGCCCGGGTCGATGTCGAGCGCCCGCACCACGCGGGTCAGCTTGGTGATCTCGTCCTCATGGTCGAGCGAGATGACGCGGATGGCGTATTTCTCCAACGCCAGCTTGATGTCCGACTGCGCCTTGACCGGATGCATGTAGAGCATTTCGGCGTCGGGCGAGACCGCACGCACGGCGGCGAACTCGCCGGGCGAGGCCACGTCGAAGGCGTCGACGCCAGCCTCGACCAGCGCCTTCAGCACGATCTGCTCGCCATTGGTCTTGACCGCATAGGCAGTCTTGCCGGGAAACATGCCCATGAATTGTCGGGCATCCGCCTTCAGCACCTGCGGCCGAAAGCAATAGATCGGATCGTCCGGACGAAGCGCGAGCGCCGCCTCGCGGGCATTTTCGAATCGCTGCATGGACGAATCCCCTAAGTCAGGCTGCGCACAATTAATCCAAGCTAGCGGCTAATGAAAACAATTCTGTGTCTCGCGACCCTGAGGAAGCCACGCTAAGGCCATTGGCGGGAATGCTACGCCATCAATCAGGTTTCGGGTGGCCCTTGTCACCGGACCGGGTATGGCTTGAACAGACGCCTGACGGACTTGGCCCTGACAGACATGGCCCCTGACAGACATCGCATCGAGACCCGTCTGGGAGGACGATCGCATGGCAATCACAGCCGCCACCGCGAAGCCACGCGGGCCGATGGCTCTCAAGGACTGGGGACAGCTTCTGCTACTCGGTGCCATCTGGGGCGGCTCGTTCTTCTTTGCCCGTATTGCGGTATCGGAGTTGCCTCCGCTGGTGCTGGTGCTGTTTCGCGTTGCCATCGCCGCTATCGCCCTGCATCTCTATCTCGGCTTGCGCGGCCCATCCTTCCGTCTCGCCTTGCCGCATGCCGGGCTGTTCTTCCTGCTGGCGCTGACCAACAACGTCGTCCCCTTCTCGCTGATCTTCGCCGGTCAGACCGAGCTTGGCGCCGGCGTCGCCTCGGTGCTCAATTCGACGACGCCGTTCTGGACGCTGATCCTCGCCAATGCGCTGACATCAGACGAGAAACTGTCCTGGAACAAGCTTGCAGGCATCGCGCTAGGCATCGCGGGCACGGCGGTGATGATCGGTCCCGGCCTGCTTGCCGGGCTCGGCGGCCCGGTCTGGGCGAAATTCGCGCTGATCGGCGCCTCGCTGTCCTATGCGGTGGCGCTTATGATAGCCCGCCGCTTCAAGGGCGTGCCCTCGCCGGTCATCGCCACCGGGCAATTGACCGTCTCGACCATCATCATGATCCCCGTCGTGCTCTTTGCCTACGGTCCGGCCGGTCTCTTCTCCGCCTCGCCGCCGGTCTGGGCGGCGGTGCTGGCGCTGGCGCTGCTGTCCACGGCCTTCGCCTATATCCTCTACTTCAACCTTGTCGCCTCGGCCGGCGCCACCAACGCCTCGCTGGTCACGCTCATCGTGCCGGTCAGCGCCATCCTGCTCGGCTTACTGTTCCTTGGCGAACGGCTCGAGCTTTTCGAACTTGGCGGCATGGCGCTGATCGCATTTGGTCTGGTCACCATTGACGGGCGCCTGTTTGGCAGACGTTAGAGCGCCGCGCGTCCAATTGGACGCGCAAAGGACGCCCTAACACATTGATTTGAATCCGCATCGGGCTTTCCGAAAGTAAAATTCGACATTCGGGCCGATGCGGTAGCGCTGCCATGCCTTGGTGGTGCCGCGGCTATGCCACAATTTATTCACAGGTGTGAAGCCGGCTTTTGCCGAAGAGTTTCAATGCCTAACGGCAAAAAGCAGGTCGCAAATTCCACAATCTCGTCGCATTGCAGCATATTTTCTGCTTGCCTGTGGCACAAATGACCCTAGACTCTGGGCATAGCTCTTTAAGAGGAGGCTATGACATGGGACTTACGAGGCCAATCAACGCATTGATGATTTGTGCTGCGTTCGCATTTATCGGAGCCCTCATTATGGGCTTTCTTCCCTGACCCGCCAAAATGGGGAAGACCAGCACCAAATAGTCTAAATCATTGAAAAGGCCGGGGTTTTCCCGGCCTTTTTGCATTTTCAACGAACCTCGCACGGCTTAGGCGGCGGCTGATCCTGCCGCCTCGGTCTCATGCGAACGGATGCCGATCATGTGGCAGACGGCAACCACCAGATCGGCCCGGTTCATGGTGTAGAAGTGAAAATCGCCAACGCCGCGCTCGACCAGGTCGAGCACCTGCTCGGCCGCTACCGCCGATGCCACCAGCGCATGCGTCTGCGGGTCCTTCTGCAAGCCGTCGAAGCGCTCGGCCAGCCATGCCGGCACCAGCGCGCCGCAGCGCGCCGAGAAGTTGGCGACCTGGGTGAAATTGTGCACCGGCAATATGCCCGGCACGATCGGTATGTAGATGCCGGCCCGCCGTGCCCGCTCGACATAGCGCTCGTAGAGATCGTTGTCGAAGAAGAACTGGGTGATCGCCCGCGTCGCGCCATTGTCGACCTTGCGCTTGAGCATGTCGATGTCGGTCGCGAAATCCGGGCTTTCCGGATGCTTTTCCGGATAGGCCGAGACCGAGATGTCGAAATCGCCGGCGCCCTTCAGCGCCCCGACCAGCTCGGCGCCATTGGCATAGCCGTCCGGATGCGGCTTGTAGGCGGCGCCGACGCCTTCTGCCGGATCGCCTCGCAAGGCGACGAAGCGTTTCACGCCCATGTCGGCGAATTCCTGGATCACCGCGTCGACCTCGTGACGCGCGGCGTCGACGCAGGTCATGTGCGCCGCCGGTGTCAGCGTCGTTTCGTTGAGGATGCGCTTGACCGTGCGGGCGGTGCGCTCGCGGGTCGAGCCGCCGGCACCATAGGTGACCGAGACGAATTTCGGCTGGAGCGGCTCCAGCCGGGTGACCGTGTCCCACAGCCTGGCTTCCATTTCGTCGTTCTTCGGCGGGAAGAACTCGAACGAAACCCTGACCTTGTCGCCAATGTCGGGGCGGCGGGAAAAGCGGAACTGGTTCATCAGGCGACTTCCCCCATCGATTGTACATTGGCCGGTTGACGATCAGAGGCAGGATCGGCGATCAGCATGCGGCGGTCGCGGCCAAGCCACAGTTTTACGGTCAGCCGCGCCTCGTTGCCGCCGCGCGGTTCGAATTCCTGGCTGTCCTCGAGGTCGAGACCGGCCTCGGAAAACCACTCGGTGATCTGCCGGTCCGAAAAGCCGAGCCGCATATGCGCATGCTGGTCGCGCAGGAATTCCAGCGCATGCGGCGCGAAATCGACGATCACCAGCCGGCCGGCCGGCCGCAGCAGGCGCGCCGCCTCGCGGATGGCGCGGGCGGGATCGTCGAGATAGTGCAGCACCTGGTGGATGGTGACGAGATCGAAGGCGTCGCGCTCGACCGGCGGCGCAAAAATATCGCCCTGCCGCACCTGCGCATTCGAAACGCCCGCCTTGTCGAGATTGGCGCGCGCCACCGTCAGCATCTCACGCGACATGTCGATGCCGACGCCGCGCCGGTACAGCGGCGAAAAGATTTCGAGCAAACGCCCGGTGCCGGTGCCGAGATCAAGCATCGACTGGAACGGCCGCTTGCCGACGAGCTTGATGAGGGCAGCCTCGACGGCGCGGTCTGGCACATGCAACGAACGGATATGATCCCAACTCGCGGCGTTTTCAGAAAAATACTCGGCAGCGCGATCCTGCCGCTTGCGCTTGACGGAAGCCAACCGTTCGAGATCGCGCTCGACCTGCGGGTCGGCGCCGCGGATGCTGGAGACCAGCCTGATCACGAAATCCCGCGCCGCATCGGAATCTGAAAGCCGGAAGAAGGCCCACGACCCCTCCTGGTAGCGGCCGATCAGCCCGGCTTCGAGCAGCAGCTTGAGGTGACGCGACACGCGCGGCTGCGACTGGCCGAGAATTTCGGTGAGATCGGAAACGGTAAGGTCGCCCCGCGACAGCAACGCCAATATGCGTAGGCGGCTGGATTCGGCCGCCGCCTTCAACGTATCCACCATCGTATCGAGCGCGACATGCATGAGCGTATTCTCTTTGAAAAGATATAAACATATGTTTATGTCGATTTTCACCACCTTGCAAGGCTTATGTCGCTGTTGGACAAGAAAATGCCGCTTGCGTGATCCTCATAGGCGGCAATCGCTTTTCGGTCACGGTCGGCCGGAAACATGATAGAGGCGAAGGCATGTTCGAGACGCGCGACGGCGAAAGGCTTCTGGAAACCGATCCGGCCGATATGCCGCCGGACGGCCATGTCACCTTCATCGGCCGCATCGCCTCGCCGTGGACCTCGCGTGAGACCTGCCCTAAAAATATGAACGCCGCGCGGGAGACAGGCCAACCGGCGGTGCTCATGATCGACCTGCTTTATCGGGATGGACTGCTTGGCCTAGAACGCGCCAGCCACATCATTGTCCTCTCCTGGCTGCACCACGCGCCGAGGACTCTGATTGTCCAGAAACCCCGCCATGCGGCTGACCCGAAAGGGGTTTTCTCGCTGCGCTCCCCTGCCCGGCCGAATCCGATCGGCCTGCACATCGCCAGGCTCGTCGCCGTCGACATCGAGACAGGTCGCATCGACCTCGACGCCATCGATGTTCTCGATGGCACGCCAGTGATCGACATCAAGCCCTACTTCGCCTCGACCGACGCCTTTGCTGAGGCAACCATTGCCGGACGCGACGAGCTCAATCGGATTCGGCAATGAGCGCGCCGACCGGCCGCCGCCGCGCAATCGCCAAGGCGCTGACAGCACTTTTGCCGCTGGCGCCCTATGCCGACATGGAAAAGATCCGTACCGAAGCCGGCGCGGTGCATATGAAGACCTTGCCGCCGACCATCGCCGTTTGGCTGGCAACCATCGCGCATATCCGTCATGCCCACACCGACTACGAAAGGCTGCTGACCGAAGGCTATGACCGCGACTCGGCGCGCTTCTTCGTCATCGAACAGACCAACGTCGTGCTGACCCGCTGGCGCGCCACGCGCCTCCTCGACGCCGACGACGCGGAGGAATAGCGCCTGCCCTTCGATGGCTCATGCGGAAAGCCGGCCTGTTCCTTGTCCCACACGCCATGCCGCTCTATCCCATCACCTCAGTCGACAAGAGAAACGGCCTGACGGAGGAATTGATGAGCATCGATGCACAAACCAAACCGCTACTGCCTTCGGTCTCTGCCCTCCACATCGACCCGCATGGCTATCCCCAGGGCGTCGCCTTCCTGGATGGCCAGTATCTGCCGATGTCGCAAGCCAAGGTCTCGGTGTTGGATTGGGGGTTCCTGCATTCCGACGCCACCTACGACACGGTGCATGTCTGGAACGGCCGCTTCTTTCGTCTCGACCTGCATCTCGAGCGCTTCTTCGGCGGCTTGGAAAAGCTGCGCATGGCGATCCCGTTCGACCGCGACGGCGTGGCCGAAATCCTGCACAATTGCGTCGCGCTATCGGGCCATCGCGCCGCCTATGTCGAGATGCTGTGCACGCGCGGCGCCTCGCCGACCTTCAGCCGCGACCCGCGCGAGGCGGTCAACCGCTTCATGGCTTTCGCCGTTCCGTTCGGCTCGGTCGCCAATGCCGAGCAATTGCAGCGCGGCTTGCATGTTGCGATCAGCGACAAGGTGCGCATTCCACCGGCCTCGATCGACCCGGCGATCAAGAACTATCACTGGCTCGATCTGGTGCGTGGCCTCTACGACGCCTATGACCGCGGCGCCGAGACCGCGCTGATCCTCGATTTCAACGGCAATGTGGCAGAAGGCCCGGGCTTCAACGTCTTTTGCGTGAAGGACCAAAAACTGTCGACGCCAGCCATAGGCGTGCTGCCCGGCATCACAAGGCGCACCGTCTTCGATCTCTGCGCCGAGGCCGGACTTGCCGCCACCGCGGCAGACGTCAGCGTCGCTGCGCTGCGTGCCGCCGACGAGGTCTTCATCACCTCGACCGCCGGCGGCATCATGCCGGTCACGCTGATCGACGGCACCGCGGTCGCTGACGGCAAGGTCGGCGCCATCACCCAGCGCCTCATGGCGCTCTATTGGCAAAAACACGATGATCCGGCCTGGTCGAGCGTGGTGCGATACGGCTAGCTGCCAACACCTTGCTGTTGCGTCGCCCACATCAACAAAATGTGCTTCGGCCTTGGATGATCTGAGACCGCTTTCTATATGACCGAAACGGAGAAGCCTCCGTTTCGATCAAAAATCATTGAGAACTGGTGGATCATGACACACAAGGTTTGGTTTATTACCGGATCGTCAAAAGGTTTTGGCCGCGTCTGGGCCGAGGCCGCACTTGCTCGCGGCGACCGCGTTGCGGCGACGGCTCGCGATGCCAGCACACTTTCCGATCTCGTCGAAAAATATGGCGACAACATCGCCGCGATAAAGCTCGATGTCACCGACAAGTCGGCCGTCGAGGCCGCGATTGCCGAGGCGCACAAGCGTTTCGGCCGCCTCGACGTCGTCATCAACAATGCCGGTTATGGCCATTTCGGCGCCATCGAGGAAGTCAGTGAGCAGGAAGCCCGCGACCAGATCGAGACCAATGTGTTCGGCGCCCTCTGGGTCACCCAGGCCGTGCTACCGATCATGCGGGCGCAGCGTTCCGGCCATATCATCCAGATCTCGTCGATCGGCGGCGTCAAGGCCTTCGCCTCGCTCGGCCTCTACCACGCCTCGAAATGGGCACTGGAAGCCTTCAGCCAGTCGCTCAGCATCGAGGTTGCTCCATTCGGTATCCACGTCACGCTTGTCGAGCCGGGCGGCTTCTCCACCGACTGGGCGGGCCCGTCGGCCAAGGTCTCAAAAGCGATCGAAGCCTACGCGCCCGCCCGCGCTGCAATGGTCGAGCGCCGCAGCCGCGCCGTGGCCGGCGATCCTGAGGCGACCGGACCGGCAATGCTGGCAATCGTCGATGCCGCCGAGCCGCCGCTCAGGGTGTTCTTCGGCGATGGCGGCCTGCCGATGATCAAACAGGAATACGCCAACCGAATCGCCACCTGGGAAAAATGGGATCACGTGTCCGACCTGGCGCAAGGCGTGAAGAAGAATCGCAAAGCAGCCTGAGGTCAAAATCTCGCTACGCCGCCCAGGCGGCGTAGTCCTACCCCCGCCCCTAAGCGCGATAAATCCACTGCTCGGGCACGCGCGCCGAAATCTCCTCGCCGGCAACGATCGTGCCTGGTTTCTCGACCCAGGCGACAAGACCGCGCAGCCGCTTCGCCGCCTTTGGAAAGGCCAGCGCGCCGGCCTCGCGGTCGGCCATCCCGGCATTCTCGGCGATCGAGCGCCCGGCGACGCGGCACGGTCCGTTCTGCGCGTCGACCTTGATTGTGACGCCGCCCTTGAAAAACAACAGCGTGCCGGACGGCAGCATCGTGAGATGCGGTATTCCTTCGATCAAGAGATTGGCGCCGATCCACTCCGGTCTGATCTCCGCCAGCCCCATCCGTTCGGCAACGATCGCCAGTTCGTCCGCTGCCACGATCGACAGCTGCCGCTCGTTGCGCATTTCGGTGCCACGCGGATACCAGGGCTCACGGCCGCCGGACCGCCGCGTTGCGCCAGCGTGGAAATCGCCTGATATGCCGTCGAAGCCAAGCCGCAATTCTTCTACCGGCCGCGTCTCGAAATGATCTGATGGCGCGACGTAGAGCGCAGCCACTTTTGCGACGAGTTTGCGCGCCGGGATGATTTCGACCGGGTTCTCGGCCTCGGGGAAGAGATCCATCGGTTTTGTTCCTTGCATGATCTTGCTCTAACCGATGTCAAATCACGCGGTCCAGTCGAAAGCGCTGATGGTCCGATCTACGTGATGAATTCCTGATATCGGGCGATCACGATCTTCTTACTCCGAATTGGGATCTGTCTCGATGCCGCGCCGCATTGTTGCCGCGCTGCGTCGACTTGATGCTGGCACTTGGAGGAGCGGTCATCATGCATCCCGCGAACGCAATCGCTGCACTTTGGCTGATCTGGATTGTCTCATGGGCGGCAGCTGCCTACTGGGCTGACCCGGCGCAAAAGCGCGCCGGCTTCCAGGCGGAGTTTCGCTATCGCGCCCTGTGGATGATCGGCACGATCCTGCTGTTCGTTCCAGCGCATGGCTATGTCGGCCGCCTCAGACTCTGGTTCCCGACCCTTGCCGTGGCCTGGAGTTGCGTGGCGCTGATCGCCGTCGGCCTGGCCTTCTCCTGGTGGGCCCGCCTGCATCTCGGCCGGCTGTGGTCGGGCACGGTCACTGCCAAGGCCGGTCACCGTGTCGTCGACACCGGGCCCTATGGGCTGGTTCGGCATCCGATCTATACCGGCCTGTTGCTGGCGATCCTCGCCACCATGGCCGCGAAAGGCACGGTCTGGGGCGTTGCCGGTGCCGCCCTGCTTACTGTCGGCATCATCGTGAAGGCAAGGCTTGAGGAGAAGTTCCTGCGCGGCGAGCTCGGCAGCGCCTATGACGACTATGCCTTGCGCGTTCCGATGCTGGTGCCGTTCGCGCCCAAATAGGCTTCACAACATCCTGAGCAGCGCACCACCAATCGAGTATCCCGCGCCGAAGGCACAGAGCAGGCCGTAGTCGCCGGGTTTCATGTCGGCGTGGTTCTCCGACAGCGCGATGATGGCGCCGGCGCCGGCGGTGTTGCCGAGCCGCTCGAGCACCATCGGCGCGCGGTCGTGGTCGACCTCGTGGCCGAAGGCCAGTTTCAGGATCATGGCGTTCATCCGCGCATTGGCCTGGTGCAGCCAGAAGCGCCGGATTGTTTGCGGCGTCAGCCCGTGTTCGCCCAGGAATTCGACGATGAATTTGTGCCCGGCAACGGTGACTTCCTTGAACACCTTGTTGCCGACCTGCTTGATCAGATTGCCTTCCAGATTGATCATGTAGGGATCATCCTGGGCTGTGCGGGTGTGGTAGCCAAGATTGGTGCGGATGTTGTTGGACATCTGCGTCCAGGTGCGCGTGTCGAGCACCTCGAAGCGCCCGGGCCGTCTGTCGCCCTTGCCGAGTCCCTCGACGATCATCGACACCGAGGCGTCGCCGAAGATGAAATGCGTCTGCCGGTCGCGGAAATTGAGATGACCGGTGATGATTTCCGGCGTCGTCACCAGCACGCGCTTGTGCGCACCCGCCCGCACCAGATTGACCGCGATGTGCAGGGCGGCCGCGGCCGACGAGCAGCCGAGCCCCATGTCGAAGCCGGCGCCCTTGGTGCCCAACGCCTCCTGCATTTCGATGGCAATCGCCGGATAGGGCCGCTGGTGATGCGAGGCCGAGCAGATCACCAGATCGATGTCAGATGGCTGCAGGCCGGCATGGTCGATGGCTTTCCTGGCCGATGCGATGCCGAACTCGGCCTGCAGTGACAGCGCGTCGTCCGGCCGGGCCGGAATGCGCGGCGCCATGCGGGTCGGGTCGAGAATGCCTTCCCGCTCGATCACATGGCGGGTCTGGACGCCCGACGCGTGGACGATGAAGGCGCTGTCCGACTTCTGCAGCAGTGTCTCGCCCGAGGCCGAACGGCGCACATTCTCCATGTCGACCCAGGCATTGAAGCTGGCGACCAGTTCTTCATTGGTGATCGAAGGTTCAGGGATTTCGACGCCGATGCCGCTGATGATGACGCGATGCATTTCCATTCCGTCCATAGGCAGGCGTTGCGGCTCTCATGTGGGCGCCGAAGAGACTCGACGCAACACTTTTCTCATCCAGGCGGTTTATGCCGCCTTAAACCAGGAACATTGCCAGAGTTCACCGGAGTGCTAGGCGCCTCGCTTGGCAACAATGAAGATGCGCGGAAAACGCAGCAGCACCTTGCCGCTTGCCGTCTTCGGATAGGCCCCGGCGATCTTCGCCGTGTAGTGCTCCAGGAACATTTTCCGCTCGTCGGCGTCCAGCGGATCGAGGAAGGGTTTCAGCCCCGTCGCCTTCACCCATTCGACGATCGCCTCGGCATCGGCGAGCGGATGATTGTAGGCGGTGTGCCAGATGTCGAGCCGGTCGGAGAATGGCGACAACAGATCGTAGTAGAACGACACTGGCGGCAGTGGTCCACGCGCCGCCCCCTGGAGCTTTGCGGCAAACGGCATTTCCGCCGCCGTCTCCCGCATGTGCTGGTGCGAAGGCTCACCGAGATTGTCGGGCATCTGAATGGCAAGCGCGCCACCCGGCGCCAGGAAAGCCATCAGCCGCTGGAACACCGCTGGGTGCTCCGGCAGCCACTGGAACACCGCATTGGCGAAGATCACGTCGACAGATTGCGCCGGCTGCCAAGCCGCGGCATCGCCCAGCTCGAAGCTGACGTCGGGCAGCCTCGCCCTCGCCTTTTCGATCATGTCAGGTGAGGTATCGAAGCCGCTGACTTGCGCCGCCGGCCAGCGCTCGACCAGCAATTCGGTCGAGTTGCCCGGCCCGCAGCCGATATCGACGACCCGTCGCGGGAAGTCCACCGGCACCTGGGCGACGAGATCGCGCGCCGGCCGCGTGCGCTCGTCCTCGAATTTCAGATATTGGGCGGCGGACCAATCAGCCATTTCAGCTCCTCGATTTGAGAATTTCGCCCCCAAATCAGCGCCTTACCGCGTCAGCCTCTTATACGTCATGCGGTGCGGATTGACCGCATCCGGACCGAGGCGGCGGATCTTGTCCTGCTCGTAGTCCTCGAAGTTACCCTCGAACCATTCGACATGGCTGTCGCCCTCGAAAGCGAGGATGTGCGTCGCCAGGCGGTCGAGGAACATGCGATCGTGCGAGATGATGACGGCGCAGCCGGCGAAGTTTTCCAGCGCGTCTTCGAGTGCCGCCAGCGTTTCCGTATCGAGATCGTTGGTCGGTTCGTCGAGCAGCAGGACATTGCCGCCGGTCTTCAGCATTTTTGCCAGATGTACGCGGTTGCGCTGGCCGCCGGACAGGTTGCCGACCTTCTGCTGCTGGTCGCCGCCTCGGAAGTTGAACGACGCGCAATAGGCGCGGGTGTTGGCCTCGAACTTGCCGAGCTTGACCACTTCGGCGCCGCCTGAAATCTCTTCCCACACGGTCTTGGCCGGATCGAGCGTATCGCGGCTCTGGTCGACATAGCCGAGCTTGACGGTTTCGCCGACGCGGACCGTGCCGGCGTCCGGCTTTTCCTGGCCGGTGATCATGCGAAACAGCGTCGTCTTGCCGGCGCCGTTCGGGCCGATGACGCCGACGATGCCGCCGGGCGGCAGCTTGAATTCCAGACCCTCGATCAACAGCGTGTCGCCAAAGCCCTTCGACAGGCCGTCGACCTCGATCACCACATTGCCCAGGCGCTCGCCATGCGGAATGACGATCTGGGTGTCGGTCGGCCGCCGCTTGTCGGCTGCGTCCAGCAAATCCTGGAATGCCTGGATACGCGCTTTCGACTTGGTCTGTCGTGCCTTCGGGCTGGACTGAATCCACTCGCGCTCGCGGCCGATGGCACGCTGGCGGGCATCGTCCTCGCGGCCTTCCTGCTTGAGCCGCTTGGCCTTGGCTTCGAGATATTTGGTGTAGTTGCCCTCATAAGGAATGCCGCGGCCACGGTCGAGCTCGAGGATCCAGCCGGTGACATTGTCGAGGAAGTAGCGATCGTGGGTGATGATCATCACCGCGCCCGGATAGGCGCGCAGATGCTTTTCAAGCCACGCCGTCGTTTCGGCGTCGAGATGGTTGGTCGGCTCGTCGAGCAGCAGAAGGTCGGGCTGGCGCAGCAGGAGCTGGCAGAGCGCGACGCGGCGGCGCTCGCCACCTGACAGCTTGGTGACTTCCGATTCCTTGGGCGGGCAGCCCAGTGCCTCCATCGCCATTTCGACTTGTTGTTCCAGATCCCACAGGTTCAGCCGGTCCATCTCGTCCTGGAGCTTGGCCGACTCGTCGGCCGTCTCGTCGGAATAGTTCATCATCAATTCGTTGTAGCGCTCGATGATGGCGGTCTTGGCGGCGACGCCTTCCATGATGTTTTCGAACACGGTCTTCTTCGGGTCGAGCGCCGGCTCCTGCGCCAGGTAACCGACGGTGGCACCCTCGGCCAGCCACGCCTCGCCGTTCCACTCCTTGTCGATGCCGGCCATGATCTTGAGGATCGTCGACTTGCCGGCGCCGTTGGGGCCGAGGATGCCGATCTTGGCGTCGGGGTAGAAGGAGAGATGGATATTCTCGAGCACCTTCTTGGTGCCATAGGCCTTGTTGAGGCCGGCCATGTGATAGATGAACTGGCGTGCCACGCGCGCTTTTCCTTGATCAGAATGAATGGAAGTTGCGCGCTATGTAGGCGATGCCGTGCCGAACGGCAATCGCTTTTGGCGCTTTGGAGCTTTCCCCAGGCTGGGAGCGCCCATCCTGTCATCAACTTTTCGGATCGCAGCAGGGCCCCGCGAAAGCAGCGGTTAACCCTTGCGCGTCAAAACGGTGTTGGATGGGGAATCGACGGCACGCCGCGATTTCCAGAGAAGGATTGGATCGACGGCATTGCTGAACAGTTTCCTGCTCCTTGCCGAAGCGGTCCTCTACTTCGGCGTCATGGTCTCGCTCTTCCGCTTGAGGAGCCGCATCGGCCTCGGCGTGTTTGTCTGCGCGCTCGGCGTCATGCATTTCCTGGAAACCTACCTCGCCAGCGTCTTCTACGTCGCCTTGCCCTTCGGCATGGTTTCGCCAGGCTCCGCCGTGCTGTTTTCCGGCAAGCTGGTGATGCTGCTGCTGCTTTACATCAAGGAGGACGCGGCAACCGTCCGGCAACCCATCTACGGCCTCTTGCTCGGCAATGCGCTGATGATCGGGCTTGTGCTGATCCTGCGCCTGCATGAGATCGCGCCGCTCCCCAGCGGCAAGGCTCCCGACATCGGTTTCATCGACCAAATGGGCTGGCTGATGGTGTGGGGCACGACGCTGCTGTTCATCGACGCCATCCTCATCATCCTGCTCTATGAAAAGCTTGGGCGTTATCTGCGCAAGGCGCTTTTCGCCCGCGTCCTGATCTCCGTCGCTTGTGTGCTGACCTTCGACCAGGCGGGATTTTTCACCGCGCTGCATTTTGTCGCCGGCGCGCCGATCGCGGTTTTCTTCGGCGGCTGGTTCGCCAAGATGGGCGCCGCCCTGACCTACAGCCTGATGCTTGTCGCCTATCTCCGGTGGTTCGAAGCGCGGCAAGTCGCAGTGCCGCGCGGACTTTCCGACATCTTCGACACGCTGACCTATCGCGAACGCTATGAGGCTTTGATCGAACAGGTCGGCCGCGACGGCCTCACCGGCCTCTTGCATCGCGGCAGCTTCGAAACCGACGGCGAAACCGCCGTCGCAGTCAGTTTGCGCATGGCCAAGCCGCTCAGCCTGCTGATTATCGATGTCGACCACTTCAAGTCGATCAACGATCGCTTCGGCCATGCCGAGGGCGACAAGGTCCTGAAAACCATCGCCGCTGTGCTGACCGAGGTTGTGGGCGTCGAGGGTCAGGTGTTCCGGATCGGCGGCGAGGAATTCGCTATTCTCTGCGCCCGGTCGCATCCGGTCGCCAGATTGCTGGGCGAAAGCGTCAGGCACGCGGTCAAGGCGTCCGCACACACCAGAAAGTTCGACCTTACCGTCAGCGCCGGCGTCTCCACCGTCAGTGACAGCACACAGCGTCTTGCCGATCTTTTTGCCCTCGCCGACCAGCGACTCTACAAGGCCAAGCTGACCGGACGCGACCGTGTCATCGGCGAACCTGCTGCCAGCAACGCCGACAGGCTCGACGCATGGAGCCGCTCAGAACAGGGTGCCGGCGGATAATGTCTCCGCCGAACCGTTCGCCCTCAGGCGGCTGACCCGGATCAGCCCCGCTTTTTTCGCTGCAAGGCCCCGACCGCGACCGAGACACCCATCAGTGCGATCGCCAGCCATTTCAGCGCGCTGATGATCGGGCCGGCATTGATGTCATAGGCGATGAACAGAAGAATCCCCGGCACCAGCAGGCCACACAGCACGAGCGTGATGCGGTTGATCTGCCAGGACACTTTTGCGGCAAGGGCCTCGTCGCCAGGTGCTGCGACGAGCGCTGCGCGTATAGCTTTCGAGGCGAGCAGCGCACTTGAAAGGCGCATGGAAATGGGCAGGCCGAGCCCGATGATCAGAAAGGCGCAGGCCGCGAGCAGCAGCGAAAACTTGAGCGCGCTGGTTTCCGCCGGGACTGGGAACAAGAGTGTCGCCAGCGGCAGGAAGAGGCAAAAGATGCCGAGCGCGGCAAGGGCGATGAAGATCGCGGCATTGACCAGCGTGAACAGCTGGTAGGTACCGGCACCGATCGGCGCGGCGAGTGTTCGCATCCGCGCCCACTCCGCCTCGGTACAGGAAAAGCCCGGCCATTCCATGCGGCCGTCCCGGATTGCGACCATACCCCTGGCCCAGAAGGCCAGCCGCGCCAGCGCGCCGCCCGTCATGCCATTCATCGCCACCCCCGCCGAATGATGTGCACGATGCACACTAGATCGGGCAAGGACGAACCGACAGTCCCCGCCGCCTATTGGAACCCAACAGGGTCGACGGCACCCTTGGGGCAACCGGCCTTGGTCGTGGGCGCAGAGGCCTGCAACAGGTCGCCCAATGAGCTGTTGGGGCCGATCGGACCGGTCAGGCCAAGCGTCAACTCACCGATCAGCCGTCTGCCGCCCGAAGGATCGACCAGGCAGGACACACGGACCCGCTCGCCCGCCCCGGCGCCATAGGCGCTGTCAAAGGCGCGGCGAATCTGGTCCGAGGTCAGCTGCTTGCCGATGCTTTTCGTAAACAGGTCGCGCACCGGCGAAGCATTCACCGCGCGCATCAGGTTCAACGCATCGGCGAAATACTCCTGCTGGCTTTTGCCGTAACAGGTGCCGTGCTTGATCCACTCATGCCGGTCGAGCTTGGAAGCGGTGCCCGGCATCACCTGATCGAGCTCCGACCGCGTGCTCGCATCGAGATTGACCGGCGGCAAATCCTTCCAGTGCGCCGGGTTGTCGTTGGCTTTGTCGCTTGCCGCCACCTGGCAATAGAAATTCCCATTCGGCTGCGGCCACAGGCCATGCAAGGTGAAATGCGTCGCATCGAAACCGGCTGCGGTCTGCGCCTGGCATTCGGTCTTGCTGGCCTTGGTTTCACAAAAAGCCGGCTGCCAGCTCAGCGCGAAGACATATTCCGGTTTTCCCGAGGCCGGTGAGGCCGACTGGTTCTGATCGGCAGGCGCCGTCGACGCACTGCTGCCGGTGACATGGCCGCAACTGATTTTCACCCAACGGCGCTCCGGATCGGCGCCAGGCACGCGGATGAGATAATGCGTCGGCCCATCCTTGTTGCCCGCCAGAAGATCGTAGCTCTGCCCGGTCGCGGTCGAAACGCTACCGGGGTTCTTGCCGCTCTTGATCGCCTGCGTTGCCGGACAGGCGGCGTCGGCCACGAAGGAGCCGCTCATCTTCACATCGGCTCGCGCCACGCCGGCGCCGGCCAGTGCAAGAAACACCGAACTCCATATCGCCCAAATCCGCATTTCAGCACTCCTGACGGTTCATTCGGGCAAGCTAGAAACGTGCGACATGTCAGAATTACGATTTCTTTCGCCCGCCGCAAAAACAATCGCCACTGCGCGCGTCAGGTAACGAGTGGTTGATCAAAATCCGCCCTACCCTTTGTCAGCCTACGCAGCAGAAGCGCACCGCGACGTCCTTGACGTTGCCCGCGTCGTCACCCAACAGTCGCCGACGGGAGCGAAACATGCCATTTGACAAGCAGACGACGCTGGCCTCACCGACCGGGGCCACGCTCAACCTCTATGTGAAGCACGCCGGCGACCGGCCGCGCGCTGTCGTCCAGATCAATCACGGGCTGGCCGAGCATGCGGCGCGCTATGCCCGCTTCGCCGATTTCCTTGGCGAGCGCGGCTACCACGTCTACGTCCATGACCATCGCGGCCATGGCGCCACTGTAGCGCCCGACGCGCCGCTCGGAAGGTTCGCCGACACGAATGGCGGCGCCAAGGTCATCGCCGATGTCGTGGCTGTCCACGACCTCATCGCCAGCGAACAGCCCGGCCTGCCGGTCATTCTGTTCGGCCATTCGATGGGGGCATCCGTCGCTCTGAACTTCCTGTTGCGCCACTCGCCACGTGTTCATGCCGCCGCCATCTGGAACGGCAATTTCTCCGCCGGCCTGCTCGGCCAGGCCGCTCGGGGCATCCTTGCTTGGGAAAAATTCAGGCTGGGTTCCGACGTGCCGTCGCGCGTGCTGCCGAGGCTCACCTTTCAGGCCTGGGGCAAAGCGGTGCCCAACCACCGCACGCCGTTCGACTGGCTGTCCCGCGACGAGGCCGAAGTGGCGAAATACATCGCCGATCCGCTGTGCGGCTGGGATGCCTCAGTGTCGATGTGGCAGGACGTCGTCCAAATGGCGCTCAATGGCGGCAGCAACCGCAATTTTGCAACCGTGCGGCGCGAGCTGTTCGTCAATTTGGTCGGTGGCGAGAAGGATCCGGCCTCGGATGGCGGCAAGGCGGTCAGCCATCTCGCTGGCCGCATGCGCATGATGGGCTTTTCGAATCTGGTTTCAAAGGTTTACGCCGAAACCCGCCACGAAAGCCTGAACGAGGTGAATCGAAACATGATCATGGATGAGTTCGCGGCCTGGGCCGACGGCGTGCTGAAGCCCTGACCGGTTGGCCCATTGCAAGGGCCGTGACAGCAGCACGCGAGATTGATAGAGGCTGCGGTTCCGACCAATTCTGGTGATCCATGGCCCAACCTCCCCTGAAAGGCATCCGCGTAATCGAACTCGCCCGCATCCTTGCCGGGCCATGGGCCGGGCAGTTGCTTGGTGATCTGGGCGCCGACGTCATCAAGGTCGAGAGCCCGGATGGCGGCGACGACACCCGCAAATGGGGCCCGCCCTTCGTCACAAGCCATGACGGCGAGAACCTTTCGGCCGCCTACTATCATTCCTGCAATCGCGGCAAGCGCTCCATATCAGTCGACTTTTCGACGCCCGAAGGCGCAAACACTGTGCGCCGGCTGGCCGCGACAGCAGACGTGATGATCGAAAACTTCAAGCTCGGCGGCCTGAAGAAATATGGGCTCGATTATGACAGCCTGCGCAAGATCAACCCACGGCTGATCTATTGCTCGATCACCGGTTTTGGCCAAGACGGGCCTTACGCCCCACGCGCCGGCTATGACTTCATCATCCAGGCCATGGCCGGCATGATGTCGATCACCGGCGAGGCCGGCCGTGAGCCACAAAAGGCCGGCGTTGCCATTTCGGACATCTTCACCGGTCTTTATTCGGTCATAGCGATCCAGGCGGCACTTCGCCATGCCGAGAAGACCGGCGAAGGCCAACACATCGACATGGCGCTTTTCGACACCCAGATCTCGGCGCTCGGCAACCAGAGCCTCAACTATCTCGTCTCCGGCAAGTCGCCGGTGCAGATGGGCAATGCGCATATGAACATCGCCCCCTATGAGGTGGTGCCCGTCAGGGACGGCCACATCATCCTGGCGGTCGGCAATGACGGCCAGTTCGCCAAATTCTGTGCCGCCGTCGGTCTCGACGATTTGCCAGCGAATCCCGATTTCGCCACCAATCCCGCCCGCGTTGCCAACCGGGCAAAGCTGCGCGAGCGCATGATAGACGCGCTGAAGACCTGGGATCGTGATCCGCTGCTGACAAAGCTTGAGGCTGCAAGCGTGCCGGCCAGTCCGATCAACACCATCGGTCAGATGTTTGCCGATCCGCAGACCATCGCGCGCGGCATCCGGCTCGACCTCGACGACGGTCGCGGCAACCTTTTGCCCTCGGTGCGCGCGCCGATGGTGATGTCCGGCACGCCGCTGGTCTATGAGCGCCCCTCGCCGCGCCTTGGCGAACATACCGAAGAAATTCTTGCCGAACTGGAGAAGTCGGGACAATGAAGACAGGCGGACAACTGATCGTCGACGCGCTGGAAGCCAACGGCACCGACCGCATCTATTGCGTGCCCGGCGAATCCTATCTCGCGGTGCTCGACGCTCTGCACGATTCGGCGATCCGCACCATCGTCTGCCGACAGGAGGGTGGCGCCGCGATGATGGCCGACTGCCATGGCCGCCTGACCGGCAAGCCCGGCATCTGCTTCGTCACCCGCGGCCCTGGCGCCACCAACGCCTCGGCCGGCATCCACATCGCCATGCAGGATTCAGTTCCAGTGATCCTGTTCATCGGCCAGGTCGCCAGCCACGCCAAGGAGCGTGAGGCCTTCCAGGAGGTCGACTACAAGCGCTTCTTCGGCGACATCGCCAAATGGGTGGTCGAGATCGACGATGCTTCGCGCATCCCCGAATTCGTGACGCGCGCCTTCGCCGTGGCAACGTCCGGCCGTCCCGGCCCGGTGGTCATCTCGCTGCCGGAAGACATGCTGACCAGCCTGGTCGAGGCGCCGGCCGCCTTGCCGCATACGCCGGTTGAAACGCGTCCCGGCGAAGCCGAACTCGACACGCTGGAAAAGTTGCTCGGCAAGGCCAGGCGCCCCTTTGTCATCCTCGGTGGCACGCGCTGGGATGCGGAGGCCGTCCAGAAAATGCGAACCATCGCCGAGGCCTGGTGGCTGCCGGTCGGTTGCTCCTTCCGCCGCCAGATGCTGTTCGATCATCTCCACCCGAACTATGCCGGCGACGTCGGCATCGGCATCAACCCCAAGCTGGCAAACGCGATCAAGCAAGCCGACCTCGTGCTGCTCATCGGCGGCCGAATGGGCGAAATGCCGTCCTCCGACTACACTCTGCTGAAGAGCCCCTACCCCGACCAGACGCTTGTTCACGTCCATGCCGACGCTGGCGAACTCGGCCGCGTCTACCGGCCGACGCTGGCGATCAACGCCTCGCCTGCCGCCTTCGTCGACGCCTTTGCAAAGCGCAAGCCGTCCGGCACGGCGGCTTGGGCGGATGAAACACCGAAGCTGCACGCCGCCTATCTCGACTGGTCGACGCCGCCGGAAGGCGGTCCCGGTTCCGTCCAGATGGGGCCGATCATGAACTATCTGGAAAAGATGCTGCCCGACGACGCTATCCTCACCAATGGCGCCGGCAACTACGCCACCTGGGTGCATCGCTTCCACCGCTTCCGCCGCTTTGCCACGCAGGGTGCACCGACATCAGGCTCGATGGGTTACGGCACGCCGGCCGCGGTCGCCGCCAAGGAATTGTTTCCGGATCGCGACGTCATCGCCTTTGCCGGTGACGGCTGCTTCCTGATGAACGGCCAGGAATTCGCCACTGCCGTACAGTACGATCTGCCGATCATCGTTATCGTCGTCAACAACGGCATTTATGGCACCATCCGCATGCACCAGGAGCGCGAATATCCCGGCCGTGTCGTGGCGACCGACCTGAAGAATCCCGACTTCGCGGCGCTTGCCCGCGCCTATGGCGGCCATGGCGAGACGGTCGACAAGACCGCCGACTTCGCCCCGGCCTTCGAGCGCGCGCGCGCCAGCGGCAAGCCGTCGATCGTCGAGATCAGGCTCGACCCCGAGGCGATCACTCCGACCCGGACGATGACCCAAATCCGCGACAAGGTCTGAGGCAAGAAAAAGGGGCGGTCGCCCGCCCCTTTGCCGGCGCGACTCGACGCTACTTCGCCGTCTCGATCTGGCCGCGGATCTCGCCGTCCTTGTTGGCCGCGGTATGGACGTTGACGTAGTATTTGCCTGCCTCCAGGTCAGCCGCCTGAGCGTCGGTCAGCGTCGCCGATCCCTTGATCGGGCTCTTCAGCTTGCCTTTGAACGGGATCACGACGCCAGCGTTGGCACCCGTCGCAGCCGGGCCGTGAATGTGCGCCGCCGTCGCCGGTCCGCTGAGGCCGGAATACTTCACCGTCCAGCTGAGCTTCTTGGTGGTCGTGTCGAAGCCAAGAGTTGCCGTGCCCTTGCCTTTGGTGGTGACGGGCGGGTTCTGTTGGCCGCCATCGAGCGTCGCCTTCATCTTCACCGTATCGGCCAAGGCCGGTGAAACAACCAGAATAGAAGCCGAAATGGCCAGCGCCGAAAGCATCGGCGTGAAGGTTCGCATACGCATGGAAATCTCCGTTGGGTGGGTGACATCCGGTGAGGACGCCATTCCCACAACGGTTTGGCCAGCCGATGTTTCCCGGGGTAACGGCGATTTGACGTCGCAGCAAAAAGGGACGATCGCCCGCCCCTTTTCTGGATTTCGGTGAGGGCAACAGTCAGACGGCCGCCAGCGCCTGCGTCAGGTCGGCGATCAAATCGTCCGGGTGCTCGACGCCAATTGACAGCCTGACCGTGGTCTCAAGCACGCCGATGCGTTGGCGCACGTCGAAGGGAATACCCGAATGGGTCATGGCCGCAGGGTGACTGGCCAGCGATTCCGTTCCGCCAAGGCTTACCGCCAGCTTGAAGATCTGCAGCCCGTTGAGAAAAGCGAAAGCCGCTTTCTGCCCGCCGCGAATGTCGAACGAGAACGTCGAGCCGGCGCCGGTGCACTGTGCCCGATAGGCGCGGCCAGCGGCCGTGTCCTCGCCCAGGAACGGCAGGTAGTGCACTTTTTCAACCTTGGCATGATCGCGCAGGAATTCGGCGACCATGCGCGCATTGTCATTCGCCCGCTCCATGCGGATCGACAGCGTCTCCAGCGAACGGCCGAGCATCCAGCAGGAATGCGGATCGAGCTGCGTGCCGATCGCGCCGCGCAGCGCCTTGATCGGCTTGGTCACCGCCTTGCTGCCCATGGCCGCACCCGCGATCAGGTCGGAATGGCCGCCGACATATTTGGTCAGCGAATAGACGGAAACATCGGCCCCGTGTTCGATGGGCCGCTGGAACACCGGGCCGAGCAGCGTGTTGTCGCAGACGATGATCGGCGCCGCACCTTGGCCCGCGCCGATCTCGTCGGCGATCTTCCGCATCAGCGCGATATCAACCAGGCTGTTGGTCGGATTTGACGGCGTCTCGATCAGGATGACCGAGATACGGCCCTTCGCGGCTGCGGCGTCGGCAGCCGCGCGCACGGCCGTCTCGTCGACGCCATCAGCGAAGCCGACAGCACCGATGCCGAAGCTGGCAAGCGTGCGCGTCAAAAGCGTCTCGGTGCCGCCGTAAAGCGGTTGCGAATGCAGGATGACGTCGCCCGGGCGGGCATAGGCCAGCAGCGTCGTCGCGATCGCCGACATGCCGGACGAGAACAGGATGCAGGCATCCGTCCCCTCATAGATCGCCAGCCGGTCCTCGACGATCTCGCTGTTGGGATGGTTGAAGCGCGAATAGACCAGACCGGAAGCCGTGCCGCTCGGAGGTTCCTTGCGGCCGGAGGTGTAGTCGAAGAAGTCACGCCCCTCTTCCGCCGACTTGAACACGAAGGTCGAGGTGAGGAACACCGGTGGCTTGACGGCGCCCTCCGAAAGCTGCGGATCGAAGCCGTAGCTCAGCATCAGCGTCTCCGGGTGTAGCTTGTGGTTGCCGATATGGGTTTTCGAAGGGCGCGGCGCGGTCATGGTTTTTCCTGCTTTTTGAGGAGTGTCGCGCGGCAATTTATGCGATCCCCATCGCGCAGTCCTTGCTATTTTTGGCCCCACATGGCTGCATTCTCGCAACGAATTGCCTCAGGGGACGCAAAGTGCAGCAGAAGATAGCCGACGATTTCGACCGCAAGATCCTGCGTGAACTGCAGGCCGACGCTCGCATTACCAACAACGAGCTTGCCGAGCGCATCGGCCTGTCGCCGTCGCCCTGCCTGAGGCGCGTGCGGCGGCTGGAGGAGACCGGTGTCATCAGAGGCTACACTACACTGGTCGATCCAGCTGCTTTCGGCTGGAGCATGGTCGCCATCGCCACCGTCCGGCTAAGCCGTCAGAACGAGGACGAGATCGTCATGTTCGAGGAAGCGATCCGCGGCTGGGAAGAGGTGCTGGAATGCCACCTCGTTACTGGTTCGCGTGACTATGTTCTGAAGGTGGTGACAGGCAGCCTCGACCAGTACGAGCGCTTCATCAAGGAAAAGATCGCGCGGCTGAAATGCGTCGCCTCGATCGAGACCAGCTTCGTTATGAACACCATAAAAGAACGGCGCCTCTGACACTTGGCCGAAGGCGCCGCTCTCTAGATCAGGATACTGGCTAGGCTTACTTGATCGCCTTGTCGGTGATGGCGGTCGTGTAGGCGCCGGTCGGCTCCTTGGTGATGATCTTCTGGTCGAGCAGCGCCTTGGCGGTGCGCTCGTAGGTGGCCGGATCGAGCTTGCCGTCGGCATTGTCGATCAGCTTGGCGACTTCACCCATCATGCGCTTCTGGTGGTTCTCATCCTGGCCGCCATTGTCCATGACGATGCCGGCCGCCTCGTCGGAATTGTCGACGGCGTATTTCCAGCCCTTCATCGAGGCGCGTACGAAACGCACCATCTTGTCTTCGAAGGCCGGATCCTTGAGCTTGTCCTCAGAGGCATAGAGCCCGTCCTCAAGCAGGTCGTTGCCCATGGCCGAGTAGTTGAACACGGTCAGCTCTTCCGGCTTGTAACCAGCGTCGATGAGCTGCCAGTACTCGTTGTAGGTCATGACCGAGATGCAGTCCGCCTGCTTCTGGATCAGCGGCTGCACATCGAAGCTTTGCTTGAGAACGGTAACGCCGTCCGGGCCGCCTTCGGTCTTCAGGCCGAGCTTGTTCATCCACGCATAGAACGGATACTCGTTGCCGAAGAACCAGACGCCGAGCGTATGGCCCTTGAAGTCGGCTTCGGTCTTGATCGGGCCGTCCTTCGGGCAGACCAGCTCCATGCCGGCCTTCTTGAACGGCTGGGCGATGTTGACCAGCGGCACGCCCTTTTCGCGCGCAGCCAGCGCGCCGCCCATCCAGTCGACGATGACATCGGCGCCGCCGCCGGCGATCACCTGCTCCGGCGCAATATCGGGACCGCCGGGCTTGATGTCGACGTCGAGGCCCTCGGCTTCATAAAAGCCCTTGGCCTTGGCGACATAGTAGCCGGCAAATTGGGCCTGCGTGACCCATTTCAGCTGCAGCGTCACCTTGTCTGCGGCCATGGCCTGGAACGCGGCAAGCGACATCGCGCCGGCCAGAACAGGAACAATCAGTTTTTTCATGTTTTTACCCTCTGAAGTTAACACCCTAAACCCACCGCCCTATCCACCACGGACAGAGGGATGCCAAAACGTGACGGCTCTCTCGAAAAGAGCGACCACGCCATAAAAGACCGAACCCGCAAGTGCTGCAACAGCGATTTCGGCCCAGACCATGTCGATGTTCATCCGCCCGACCTCCGTCGAAATGCGGAATCCCATGCCGACGACGGGCGTGCCGAAGAACTCGGCGACGATGGCGCCGATCAACGCCAGCGTCGAATTGATCTTCAGCGCGTTGAAGATGAAAGGCGCGGCGGCCGGCAGCCGCAACTTGAACAGTGTCTGCCAGTAGCCGGACGCATAGGTGCGCATCAGGTCGCGCTCCATATGGCCGGAGGCGGTGAGACCGGCGACCGTATTCACCAGCATCGGGAAGAAGGTCATGATGATGACCACCGCCGCCTTGGACTGCCAGTCGAAGCCGAACCACATGACCATGATCGGCGCGACGCCGATGATCGGCAGCGCCGAGACCATGTTGCCGATCGGCAGCAGGCCGCGGCGCAGGAACGGTACGCGGTCGGCCAGGATGGCAGCGATGAAGCCTGCGCCGCTGCCCACGACATAGCCGAATATCACCGCCTTGAAGATGGTCTGCCGCACGTCGGCGGCCAGCACCGGCAGCGAACTGGCAATGCGCACGCCGATGGCGCTTGGCGGCGGCAACAGAATGAAGGGAATGCCGGCGCCGCGCGTCACCGCTTCCCAGATGATCAGGATCCAGGCGCCGAAGATCGCAGGAATAATCAGGCGAAGAGCCAAGGTGGCGTTGCGGGAGCGTGGACGAAGCGACGAGAGCACCGCAACGCAACGCCAGGCGAGAAGCCATGCTGCAGCAAGCACCAGAAAGAATGGCGACCGCGCCAGACCTTCGAAGCCCGCGATGCCACCAACCAGCAGCCAGGCGACCAGATGCGCACCGATGAAGAGCACGATAGCTTCGACGATGGGCGGTATCCTGGTCATCGAGATCAAAGCGGCGAGAAGCAGCGCGCCGAAGATCAGCCAAACGGTCCCCACATAGGGATAGACCAAGGTCCCGGCAGGCTGCGCGAGTGGATCGACCTTTGCCGAGGCGATGGCCCCAAGCGCGACAGCGATCAGGCCCAGCACGAGCGCCAGAACCGCTTGCCAGGACGGCTTCAGCCAGTTCATGCCGGCCTCCCGCCCATGGCGCGGTCAACGACGCGCCCGGCGATGCCGACGATCATTACCAGAAGTGCAGCCACGATCGAGCCGGCGACCAGCGCCGACCAGATGTCGATGGACTGGCTGTAATAGGCGCCGGCGAGCAGCTTGGCGCCGATGCCGGCGACCGCGCCGGTCGGCAATTCGCCGACAATGGCGCCGACCAGGCTTGCCGCCACCGCCACCTTCATCGAGGTGAACAGGAACGGCACCGAGGCCGGTACGCGCAATTTCCAGAAGGTCTGCGCGCCGCTGGCATTGTAGGTGTGCATCAGGTCGAGATGCATGATCTCGGGCGAGCGCAACCCCTTCACCATGCCCACGGTCACCGGGAAGAACGACAGATAGGTCGAAATCAGCGCCTTCGGGATCAGCCCGGTGATGCCGATCGCCGCCAGCACGACGATGATCATCGGCGCTACCGCCAGGATCGGAATGGTCTGCGAGGCAATGATCCATGGCATCAGGCTGCGGTCGAGCGTCGCCACATGCACGATGCCGACGGCAATGACGATGCCGAGCGTGGTGCCGAAGGCGAAGCCGAGCAGTGTCGAGGACAGCGTCACCCAGGCATTGTAGACAAGGCTGCGGTTCGAGGTGACGCTGCGCAGGAAAGTGCTCTCGAAGAAGTTCACCGCCACCTGGTGCGGCGCCGGCAATGTCGGCTTCGGCTGCGCCAGCGTCTTGCCGATGAATTCCACGACACCCGGCGCCTCATTGGCGCGGCGATCGAGATCGCGCTGGAACGGCGCGTTGAGGATGACGGCCATGACATACCAGACGACGACCACACCCAAAAGGATTGAGGTCACCGGGACGAGCTTGTCGCGAAAGCTATCCATCTAGCTGGCTCCCTCCTCTCCCCAACGGGGAGAGGGTGGCCGGAGCGAAGCGGAGGTCGGGTGAGGGGGTAGAAATCTTTCCATCGAGGCAAGCCAAGATCGTGTCAAGGACCGCTCGGCCAAAACTTCGTGGTTCCAGAAGCGCAGAACCGCATAGCCACGGCCATTCAGCCAAGCTGTTCGGGCGGGATCGGTTGGTGAATCCGCGTGTTGGCTGCCATCGAGTTCGACAATCAGCCCCTTCTCGCGACAAACGAAATCGGCGATGAAAGGTCCAAGCGGCACTTGCCTCACAAACTTGTAGCCGTTGAGATGGCGGCCTCTCAGTTCCCCCCAAAGGCGGTATTCAGCCTCGGTTTCGTCCATCCGCAGCTTTCGAGCGCGAGCGGTTGCCCCGACCTTTCTTTTGGTCGGATCTCTCAGCGCCGCCCCCTCACCCGACCTCCGCTTCGCTCCGGCCACCCTCTCCCCGTCGGGGAGAGGAGGGAGCTCGTCCTGCGCCCGCTCAATCATCATAGCTGTGCCCTGCCCTGAGGCCGTCGCGCACGCGCGCCGCGATCGCCAGGAACTCCGGCGTCTCTCGGATGTCCAGCGGCCGCTTTTTCGGCAGCGTCGATTCGATGATATCGCTGACCCGGCCCGGACGCGGCGACATGACGACGATCCGCGTCGAGAGATAGACCGCCTCGGGAATGGAGTGGGTGACGAAGCAGATGGTCTTGTTCGTCCGCTCCCACAGTTCCAGCAGCTGTTCGTTGAGATGGTCGCGCACGATCTCGTCCAGCGCGCCGAACGGTTCGTCCATCAACAGAAGGTCGGCGTCGAAGGCCAGCGCCCGCGCGATCGAGGCGCGCTGCTGCATGCCGCCGGAAAGCTGCCAGGGATATTTCTTCTCGAAGCCGCTGAGGTTGACGAGGTCGAGCGTGCGCTTGATCCGCGCCGCCTGCTCCGCGCTGGACAGACCGATGATCTCCAGCGGCAGCCCCACATTGCGCTCGATCGTGCGCCATGGAAACAGCGCTGCGGCCTGGAAGACATAGCCATAGGCGCGTTTCTCGCGTGCCTGCTCGGGCGTCATGCCGTTGACCGAAATGGTCCCCGATGTCGGCTTCTCCAGATCGGCGATGACGCGCAGCAGAGTGGTTTTGCCGCAGCCGGATGGGCCGATGAAGGACACGAATTCGCCCTTGCCGATGGTCAGATCGACATTGGACAGCGCCTGCACCGGACCGTCATTGGTCTGAAAGGTGAGGCCGAGATTGCTTGCCGAAACGACGGCTGGCGAAATCCCCGTCATCGGCCGCAGCCTGCCTGTTCGTGCCGCTGCGGCGCCGGCTGGAATCCCATTGCTTTTGCCCTGGTGTTGTTTTTCACTCGTCCTGTCCCACTCGATCGAGAGTTTGCCCGATGTCGCCTAAACCCACTTGTCATCTTATCCGCCCCGAAAGCTCTTATGAAGGCAAGCAGGGATTGACCTATTTCGCCGGCATCGCCGCTGAAACGGTCGGCTCCTCCGGCATCTGCATGCATTTGCTGACCATGCCGCCCGGCGCCCGCGCCAAGGCGCATCTGCATGAAAACCATGAGACGGCGATCTACGTGCTCTCTGGCGAGGTGCACACCTGGTACGGCGAACGGCTCGAACAGCATATCGTCGTCAAGGCCGGCGACCTCTTCTACATCCCGGCCGGCGTCCCACATCTGCCCGCCAACCTCAGCAAAACCCCCTCTTCGGCGGTCATCGCCCGCACCGACCCCAACGAACAGGAAAGCGTCGTCCTGTTGCCGGAGTTGGATGGACTGGTCGCCTGACATCGGCACCAATGCAAAGACCGTCATCGGCACCGGGCCACTTCCCCCATGACCTTGCCGTCCTCATCGGCAATCACCAGCTTCTTGGCATTCTTGGGGCTGCGCTTCACCGTGAACTGTATTGGCGATTGGCCGTCTTCGCCTTCCGCCGCGCATAGCGTTTTGAGTACCAGTGAGCCGTCAGGTTTCGTCTGGGTTTCGGTGACGGTGCAAGCACTGGCCGCGGTGATAAATTCCTTGTCGGTCAAAAGCAGCATGTCCTCGGCATAGACTTCTTGGCCGTTCTTGTTGATGCAGCCAGACTTGTTGCCATAGGGCTTGGACAGGTCAATGGTCGCCGCCAAAGCCTGGCCGGCCGCCATCGCGACAAACGCGGCAACAAGCAGACGAAAACCGCACACGCTGGCTTGCGTCACATCCCCCTCCGAAACGTCATGAACATGATTTCAGCGGCCCGACTTCCTCAAGGTCGGGAATGGTCACGAAGAAACCGTCGGCTCCCCTGTTGGTAACCTTCACGGTCTCGGGCGTCTCCCCTTCCTCGCCCTCCGCGAAACAGGTCGAGCTCAAGGACTGCGTACCTGGCTTCGTCACCAGTTGCTGAGCGAAGCGGCAACCGCTGCCATAGGTTTCGACGCCGTCGGCGGTGAGCACGACATATTCATCGCTATCCTGACAACCGGCGAGAACGCCTGCGCAGCCGACATCGTTGCCATAGGAGCCGGCCAGAACGTCCGCAGCCGTCGAACCGGCGGCAATGATCGCTACGACCAATGAGAGCAGCGCTGCCGGACTGGCCAAGCTCAAACCCCGGTCGCCGGAATGCCGCTGCGTTCGACCTTGCGCGGCGCCGAGATTTCCTTCCAGGTCGACAGCGCCCGGTTGACCGCTGCATTCGGCTCGCGGGCGACGAATTCGCCATGGCCGGGCTTTGCCTTGACCTCGGCCTCCTCGATCGACAGTTCGCCGCGCGAGAACACGAAGCGCGGCAGGCCGGTCACCTCAAAACCTTCGAAGACGTTGTAGTCGATCACCGACTGCTGCTTCTTGGCCGAGATCTTCTTCTTGCGCTTCGGGTCCCAGACAAGGATGTCGGCATCGGCGCCTTCGACGATGGCGCCCTTCTTCGGATACATGTTGAGGATCTTGGCGATGTTGGTCGAGGTCACCGCGACGAACTCGTTCATCGTCAACCTCCCGGTGTTGACGCCCGTGGTCCACAGCACCGGCAAGCGGTCCTCGAGCCCGCCTGTGCCGTTCGGGATCTTGGTGAAATCACCGACGCCGTTGCGCTTCTGCTTGGTGGTGAAGGCACAGTGGTCGGTCGCCACCACTTGCAGAGATCCAGCCTGCAGGCCGGCCCACAGCGAATCCTGATGCAACTTGTTGCGGAAGGGCGGGCTCATCACGCGACGCGCCGCATGGTCCCAGTCCTTGTTGAAATACTCGCTCTCGTCGAGTGTCAGATGCTGGACCAGCGGCTCGCCGAACACCCGCATGCCCTTCTGACGGGCGCGGCGTATGGCTTCATGGCTCTGCTCGCACGAGACGTGCACGACATAGAGCGGCACGCCAGCCATGTCGGCGATCATGATGGCGCGGTTGGTCGCCTCGCCTTCCACTTCCGGCGGGCGCGAATAGGCATGGCCCTCCGGCCCGTTGTTGCCGGCGGCCAGAAGCTTCTGCGAAAGCGCCGCGACCACGTCGCCATTCTCGGCATGCACCAGCGGCAGCGCGCCGAGATCGGCGCAGCGCTGGAACGACGCATACATCTCGTCGTCGTCGACCATCAGCGCGCCCTTGTAGGCCATGAAATGCTTGAACGAGGTGATGCCCTTGTCGACCACGGTTGCCATCTCGTCGAACACCTGCTTGCCCCACCAGGTGATCGCCATGTGGAAGGAGTAGTCGCAGGCAGCCTTCGAGGTCTTGTTGTCCCACATCTGCAAGGCTTCCAGCAGCGACTGCTGCGGTGACGGCAGGCAGAAATCGACGACCATCGTCGTGCCGCCGGCAAGCGCGGCGCGCGTGCCGGACTCGAAATCGTCGGCCGAGTAAGTACCCATGAACGGCATTTCGAGATGCGTATGCGGGTCGATGCCGCCCGGCATCACATAGCAGCCGGTGGCGTCGAACTCGTGGTCGCCATGCAGGTTCGAGCCGATGGCGACGATCTTGCCGTGCTGCATCAGCAAATCGGCCTTCCACGTGCGGTCGGCAGTGACGATGGTGCCGTTTCGGATGACTTTGGTCATTTTCTTGTTCCCTTGTTCTCTTCGCGCTTCTTTGCGAGCGGCGTTTGGAATTCAGATTTCTAGGCTCACTCCACGATGACAGCCGTCTCCACCACCGCGTGGAACAGCACGTCGGCGCCGGCCGCCGCCCATTCCTTGGAGATGTCCTCGGCCTCATTGTGCGACAGCCCGTCGACGCAGGGGCACATCACCATCGCGGTAGGCGCGACGCGGTTGATCCAGCAGGCGTCGTGGCCGGCGCCGGAGACGATGTTGCGATGCGAGTAGCCAAGCCGGTCGGCGGCGTCGCGGATCGCCTTGACGCAGCCCGCGTCGAATGTGACCGGATCGAAATGGCCGACCTGCTCGATCGCATATTTGATGTCGAGTGCATCGCAGATCGTGTCGATGCCTTCACGGACACGGCCATCCATGGCGTCCAGAACTTCCTTTTCCGGCGAGCGGATGTCAATGGTGAACACTGTGCGCCCGGCAATGATGTTGCGCGAGTTCGGATAGACCTCCATGTGGCCGACAGCACCCACGGCGTCGGGCTGGTAGTCCATGGCGATCTCGTGCACCAGTTCGATCACCCGCGCCATGCCGAGCCCGGCATTGCGTCGCTTGGGCATCGGCGTCGAGCCGGTGTGCGCCTCCTTGCCGGCCAGGGTCACCTGCAGCCATTTCAGCCCCTGGCCATGGGTGACGACGCCGATGTCGATGCCCTCGTCCTCGAGGATCGGCCCCTGCTCGATATGCAGTTCGAAGAAGGCGTGGATTTTGCGATCGCCGACTTTCTCGGTGCCCTTCCAGCCGATGCGTTGGAGTTCCTCGCCGAATTTCTTGCCCTGCTTGTCGACATGCTCATAGACGTCGGCCTGATCGAGGACGCCGGCGAAAACACCGGACGCCATCATTGCCGGTGCAAAGCGCGCGCCTTCCTCGTTGGTCCAGTTGGTGACGACGATCGGGTGCTTGGTCTTGATCCCGAGATCGTTGAGCGAGCGCACGACTTCGAGCCCACCGAGTACGCCGAGCACGCCGTCATATTTGCCGCCGGTCGGCTGGGTGTCGAGATGACTGCCGACGTAGACCGGCGGCAAGCTGGGATCGGTGCCTTCGCGGCGGGCAAACATGGTGCCCATCTCGTCGAGGCCCATTTCGAGCCCTGCCGCTTCGCACCAGCGCTTGAACAGATGCCGCCCTTCGCCGTCCTCGTCGGTCACGGTCTGGCGATTGTTGCCGCCGGCAACGCCGGGGCCAATCTTCGCCATCTCCATTATCGAATCCCACAAACGGTCTGAATTGATTCGCAGATTCTCGCCGGGTGCGGCCATGCTCTAAAACCTTCTCGAATGTGGATCGCCGGCGTCCCCCTCCCCCTCGAGGGGAGGGTGGCCGCGAAGCGGTCGGGTGGGGTCGTCGAACATGCGCTCGACCTTCCCCTTGACCACCTCCGCGACATGCCACGCGCTGTTTATGACATCGGGCTCGTCAACACGGAAGACATCAAACCCGAGCGAGCGCAGATAGGCATCACGAACGGCATCGTGTCGTTTGCCCTTCTCGTCTTCGTGCAGATCACCATCGACCTCCACTACCAGCTTCACAGAGAGGCAAGCGAAGTCGACGATATAAGGCCCTATCGGACACTGGCGGCGGAACTTGATGCCGACTGATTTCAGCTCGCGCAGTTCATACCACAACAGCGATTCACCTTTGGTCGCGTGAACTCGAAGCGCGCGCGCCTTTTGGCGCATTTCGAAGCTCACGCGGGTACGGGGCATCAGGAACGACCCCGCAGCAAAGGATCAGGTCGGCGCACTTCGCCACCGACCCCACCCGGCCGCTTTGCGGCCACCCTCCCCTCGAGGGGGAGGGAAAGCTGCGCCCGGTTTGTCAATCTATCGACCTCAACACTTCACGCACATGGTCGATCAATTCGTTGATCTGGCCCTTGGTGATGATCAGCGGCGGCGACAGCGCGATGATGTCGCCGGTGGTGCGGATCAGCGCCCCGTGCTCGAACGCCTTGACGAAGGCCGAGAAGGCGCGCTTTGTCGGGCTGCCCGGAATGGGGGCCAGTTCGATCGCGCCGATCAGGCCGATGTTTCTGATATCGATGACGTTCGGCTCGCCCTTCAGCGAGTGCAACGCGTCTTCCCAATAGGGCGCCAGTTCCTCACCGCGGGTCAGCAGACCCTCTTCCTTGTAGGTGTCGAGCGTGCCGAGGGCCGCTGCGCAGGCGATCGGATTGCCCGAATAGGTATAGCCGTGGAAAAATTCGATCATGTGCTCGGGGCCGGTCATGAAGGCGTCGTGGATTTCCTTCTTCACGAATACCGCGCCCATCGGAATGACGCCGTTGGAGACGCCCTTGGCGGTGGTCATGATGTCTGGTGTGACGCCGAAATAATCGGCGGCGAACGGCGTGCCGAGGCGGCCGAAACCGGTGATGACCTCGTCGAAGATCAACAGGATGCCGTGCTTGGTGCAGATCTCGCGCAGCTTCTGCAGGTAACCTTTCGGCGGCAGGATCACGCCGGTGGAACCGGCAACCGGCTCGACAATGACGGCGGCAATGGTCGAGGCGTCATGCAGCGCAACGATGCGCTCCAGTTCGTTCGCCAGCTCAGCGCCATGCTCGGGCACGCCCTTGGTGAAGGCGTTCTTTTCCGGCAGATGCGTATGCGGCATGTGGTCGACGCCTCCGAGTAGCGTGCCGAACATCTTGCGGTTGGTGACGATGCCGCCGACCGAGATGCCGCCGAAATTGACGCCGTGATAACCGCGCTCGCGGCCGATCAGGCGGGTGCGTGAGCCCTCCCCCTTGGCGCGGTGATAGGCGATCGCCATCTTCAGCGCGGTATCGACCGATTCCGATCCGGAATTGGTGAAGAACACATGGTCCATGCCCTTCGGCGCGAGGTCGACCAGCCGGTTGGCCAGTTCGAACACGATCGGATGACCCATCTGGAAGGCCGGCGCATAGTCGAGCTCGGCCGCCTGGTGCTGGATCGCCTCGGTGATCTTCGGCCGGCAATGGCCGGCATTGACGCACCACAGGCCGGCGGTGCCGTCCAGCACCTTGCGCCCATCGCTCGTCGTGTAATGCATGTCCTTGGCGGACACCATCATGCGCGGCGCCTGCTTGAACTGCCGGTTTGCCGTGAATGGCATCCAGAATGCGCTGAGATCGTTCGGCGTGACTTTCAGCCGGTTGGACATGACCAAGACTTCCCCTTGTAACCTGTTTCGGTGCGGCTAACGCTTGGTCTTCCCAACACTTGGTCTTCGCGACGTTTTCGTGCTACGCAAATTTTTGACCGATTGGACAAACGTTAGCACCGCCCTGTCGGCGGTCAAGGGATTACTAGCGGAAATGCGGCATCGGAAGTGCGCTCCACAGGTCAGGGAAAAACTGGTCCAGAGAATTGGTCCAGATTGCCCGGCAACCCAAGGTCTGCCGGGGTGACCGCCGATATGGAAGTCCCCGCCCCTCGCCGCACCCGCATCCAGCAGGAAAAGCGCGAACTCATCCTGGAGGCGGCGCTCGAGGTCTTCTCCACCAACGGTTTTCGCGGCTCGACCATCGACCAGATCGCCGAAGCCGCCGGCATGTCGAAGCCGAACCTGCTCTACTATTTCCGCCGCAAGGAAGACATCCACGAGACACTGATGGAGCGGCTGCTCGCAACCTGGCTGGCGCCGCTGCGCGAACTCGACGACATCGGCGATCCCCTGACCGAGTTGCGCAGCTACATCAGGCGCAAGCTGGAAATGGCACGCGATTTCCCCAGGGAAAGCCGGCTGTTCGCCAACGAGATTCTGCAGGGCGCGCCGCGCATCATGCCGCTGCTGGAAGGCGAGTTGAAGACGCTTGTCGACGAGAAGGCCAATATCATCAAGGGCTGGATGCGCGCCGGCAAGATCGCCCGCACCGACCCCTGGCATCTGATCTTCTCGATCTGGGCGACGACGCAACATTATGCCGATTTCGATGTCCAGGTCCGCGCCGTGCTCGGCGCCGACCGCGGCGGCGACGGCCGCTTCGAGGATGCCGCAAGGTTCCTGGAACAGTTGTTCATCGACGGGCTGAAGCCGAAAAACTAACGCGGCAAGAAATCAGGCTGCGCCGCTCGGCCGGCGGCGCCTCCAGCAGTTTTTCGAGCTTGGCGATCGAATTCTCTTCGGCAAGCGGCGTGTAGACGATCAGCTTCATATCCGAGCCGTCATCGATCGAAAGGCTCATATGCTCGAACGCCATGGCGCCTGCGATCGCATGCCGGACATGCTTCACCCCCGACAGTTTGCGAGCCACGTCGCGTTGCGGCCACCAGGCGCGAAATTCCGGGCTCGAGCGCGTCATCAACGTGATCAGCCGCTCGAAATCCGGATCGCCGACATAGCGGGCGCTTTCGGCCCGGAACGAGGCGAGCACGGCGCGCGCCAACTGCTCCCAGTCGACAAGCAGGCGGCGATGGTGCGGGTTGGTGAAAACCATATGCACGATGTTGCGGGCATCACCCTCCAGCAAGCCATAGTCGCCGAACACAGCTGCCGCCGCCGGGTTCCAGGCCAGCACGTCCCAGCGCCGCCCGACCACATAGGCGGGCTGCAGGACCAGGCTTTGCAGCATATGCAATAAGGGGCCGTCGACCTTTTCCGACGCCACAGCGCGACTGTCCGGCAGCTGCCGGCCGGCAAGAATGAACAGATGCCGCTTCTCTGCCGGATCGAGGCGCAAAGCCTCGCTGAGCGCCGTCAGCACTTCCACTGATGGCTTGACGTCACGTCCCTGCTCCAGCCATGTGTACCAGGTGGTGCCGACGCCGGCGATATCGCCACCTCCTCGCGGCGCAGTCCTGGGGTGCGCCGCCGCATGCCGGTGGCGATGCCGGTGGCCGACGGCGTCAGCCTTTCGCGGCGCGAGCGCAGGAACGCGCCAAGTTCGCGCCGGCGGCTGTCTTCGGCAGCATGTGTGGGAGTATCCATGATCAGCCTATTATAGCAGTATTGATACCAGGATAAAGTTTGAACTGTTTGGGATGCGCCAGCCACTCCATCTTCCATGCAGAGCAATATGGAGGCTCTGAACATGGAACTGAAAGACAAGACCATCCTCATCACAGGATCGACCGACGGCGTCGGCCACATGGTTGCGCGAAGGCTCGGCGCCAGCGGCGCCCGTGTCCTGGTGCATGGCCGCGATGCGACGCGCGGCAAGGCCGCTGTCGCCGAGATCGAAGCCATCGGCGGCAAAGCCGAGCTTCTCATTGCCGACCTTTCCTCGCTGGCCGAAGTCCGCCGCCTCGCCGAGGCTGTTCGGGCCAGAACAGACCGGCTCGACATCCTCATCAACAATGCCGGCATCGGCACGGCTGGCGCCAAACGACAGGTCAGCGCCGACGGCTACGAACTGCGCTTTGCCGTCAACTATCTCGCTGGCTTCCTGCTCACATCAAAGCTTCTGCCGTTGCTCAGGGCAAGCGCCCCGGCGCGCATAGTCAATGTCGCGTCAGCGGGCCAGCAAGCGATCGATTTCGGCGACGTCATGCTGACCCGTTCCTATGACGGCGTTCGTGCCTACTGCCAGAGCAAGCTGGCGCAGATCCTGTTCACCATCGACCTGGCGCAGGAGCTGAAGGGCACCAATGTGACCGTCAACAGCCTGCATCCGGCAAGCTATATGGACACCACCATGGTGCGGCAGGCCGGCGTCACGCCGTGGAGTTCGGTCGAGCAAGGTGCCGACGCTATCCTCAACCTGGCGACGTCGCCCGCACTCGAAGGACGAAGTGGCCTCTATTTTGATGGACAGAGGGAATCCCGCGCCGATGCGCAAGCCTATGATGAAAAGGCCCGGCGGCAACTGCGCGCCCTGAGCCTCGACCTCGTCGGGCAATCCCCGGCTTCCGTCACATCGAAGGAACTGCATTCATGACCGAGAAAACCCAACATGCCGTGATCGTCGGCGGCTCATCCGGTATCGGCCTTGCCACGGCGAAGCGACTGCTTGGCCTGGGCATGAAAGTGACCATCACCGGCCGCAACCAGGAGAGGCTCAAAGGCGCATGGCATAGCCTTGGCGGCGCTGTCGAAACCGCTGCCTTCGACGCAACGGAGCCGGAAGAGGTTCGCCAATTCTTCGCCCGCCTGGGAACCTTCGACCATCTTGTGCTGGCCGTCAGCGGCGGCAAGGGACTGGGCCCGTTCGAAACGCTTGATCTCACCGACATGAGCAGCGGCCTCGACGAGAAGGTCAGGCCGCAACTGTCTTGCCTGCAGGCGGCCTTGCCCACCCTGAACAAGGGCGGGTCGGTCACCTTCATTTCGGCGGTATCGGCGCAGCTGTCGGCCCCCGGCGTTGCCGGCATCGCCGCCATCAACGGCATGCTGCTGACAGTGGTGCCGATCCTGGCGGTGGAGTTAAAACCCCTGCGCGTCAACGCCGTGGCGCCAGGCGTCATCGACACGCCGTGGTGGGATTTCCTGCACGACGAACAGCGTCGGGCAGTCTTTGCCGAGTATGCTGGCAAGACGCCGGTCGGCCGCATCGGCCGCGCCGAAGATGTTGCCGATGCCATCGCCTTCCTCACTTCCGCCAGCTTTGTCACCGGCCAGGTGCTGACTTGCGATGGCGGCCTGCGATTTGCCGCGTGACCGGCATGGAGGCAGCCGCAATTGTCAAAGCGGCTGCACCATCAGCGCCAGAAATCCACCCGTCAGCGCGACATTGCCGACGAACCCGTTGATGCGAGCAGCGCGTTCGGGTCCCTGATGGTCCCAGAAATTGTGGAACATCGGCGTGGCGACGATGAGGAACAGCACCAGGCATGCCGCCGCCAGGGTGGTCCAGACGCCTGCGATCACCAGCGCTCCGGCGACGACCTGAAGCACGATGCCGAGCCACAGCATCAACCGCGCCTGCGGCACGCCACGCGCCGCCATCAACTGGGTCAGGAAGGCCGCGTTCTGGATGTTGCGCAGGCCGGCAAAGACAAAGGCGCCGCCAACCAGCAGGCGGGCGGCAAACTGAATCTCATTCTGAAAACTCGAAAACATGTCCTTGATCTCCAAATCAAAAAAACGACGCGCGGATATGCCCCGCGCGCCGCTTCGACCACTCAGGCAGCCTTGGCCGCCGGCATCGGGTGCATGGCATGGAACGGGATGCAAAGCCGGTTCCAGGTGTTGATCATGCCGAGTGCGACAGACAGCTTGACCAGTTCCTCTTCCGAGAAATGCTCGAGCGTCCTTGCATAGAGTTCGTCTGAAACACCGTTGTCGGCGATCTTTGTCACGGCTTCGGTCCAGGCGAAGGCGGCGCGCTCGCGTTCGGAAAACAGCGGCGATTCCTTCCACGCTGATACGAGGTAGAGCCGCTGCTCGGTTTCACCGTCACGCCGCGCCTCGCGGCTGTGCATCTCGACGCAATACGAGCAGCCATTGATCTGCGACGCCCTGAGCTTGATCAGGTGCAGCAAACTCTGCTCGAGCCCGCATTGGTCGACCGCCTTGTTGAGCGCCGACACCGCCTTCATGATTTCCGGCGCCGCGGCGAAGAATTGCAGCCTCTGTTTCATCGTCTTTACCTTTCACGCTTGCTTGGTTGAACTCGATTTCTGCGGCCGCTGATAGCGCGCCACGAAGGCGCAGCCCGCGGCGACCGAACGCGGATCGGCGTCGCTCATATAGTCCGCAACGATGTCCGACAGCTTGGCCTCGGCGAGTGCTGCACGATAAGCGCGCTCCGCCTTCAGCATCGCGACATTGATGCCGCAAGGTTTGACATAGGCCGAGGCATCGAGCCTCGCGGGGCCGCGCTGGCGGATCTCGCCGCAGCGGAAGGCCGGCTCGCGCCCTTCGACGGCAAGCACGATGTCAAGCAGCGTAATACGCTTAGCTGACCGGGCCAGCCGGAAACCGCCGGATGGCCCGGACACAGATTCCAGAATGCCCGCCGCCGTCAACATGTTGAGATGCTTCAACAGATAGCTCGGCGACAGGCCGAAGGCTTCCGCCAGGGCAGCGCCCGGCATGGTGCCTTGGCCATCCACGCCGGCCAGCATCGCGGCGCAGTGGATGGCCGCTTCGACGCCCTCGCCCAGCTTCATCTGGTTGATCTCCAATTCATGGATATTTTTTATCATGGATATTTTTTATCTGCAATAGGAAATTGAAAAAAGCGGCGCCCGCATGCGCCGCTTTCTGGCTGGATGTGCCCTTATTCCGCCGCCACCTTGGCCATCGGGTTGTTGGGATGCGTCGTCCAGTTGGCATAGATCGGCGACACCGGCTTGCCGGTACGCTCATCCATCGCGCCGACTGCCAGCGGTTCCATGGTGATGCAGTTCTCGACCGGACAGACATTGACGCAGAGATTGCAGCCGACGCACTCGGCCTCGATCACCTCGAAATGCCTGACGCCGTCGACCATATTGGTGATCGCCTGGTGCGAGGTGTCCTCGCAGGCGATGTGGCAGCGCCCGCATTTGATGCAGGCCTCCTGGTCGATATGCGCCTTGGCGATATAGTTGAGGTTGAGATACTGCCAGTCGGTGACGTTGGGCGTCGCGCGGCCGATGATGTCGTCGAGCGAAGCATGGCCCTTCTCGTCCATCCAGTTCTCCAGCCCTGCGATCATCTCCTGCACGATCTTGAAACCGTAGGTCATCGCTGCCGTGCACACCTGCACATTGCCGGCGCCAAGCGCCATGAATTCAGCGGCGTCGCGCCATGTAGTGATGCCGCCGATGCCGGAGATCGGCAGGCCATGCGTTTCCGGATCACGCGCGATCTCGGCCACCATGTTCATGGCGATCGGCTTCACCGCCGGGCCGCAATAGCCGCCATGCGAACCCTTGCCGTCGATGGTCGGCTGCGGCGCGAACGAGTCGAGGTCGACACCGGTGATCGAGTTGATGGTGTTGATCAGCGACACCGCATCGGTGCCGCCGGAGAACGCTGCCCTTGCCGGCTTGCGCACGTCGGTGATGTTGGGCGTCAGCTTGGTGATGACCGGCATGCGGGTGTTGGCCTTGCACCAGCGCACCACCATTTCGATGTATTCCGGCACCTGGCCGACGGCCGCACCCATGCCGCGTTCCGACATGCCGTGCGGACAGCCGAAATTGAGCTCGATGCCGTCGGCCTCCGTTTCTTCGACCACCGGCAGGATCGCCTTCCAGCTTTCCTCGACGCACGGCACCATCAGCGAGACGACGATGGCGCGATCGGGCCAATCCTTCTTGACCTGCTTGATCTCGCGCAGATTGACCTGCAGGTCACGGTCAGTGATCAGCTCGATGTTGTTGAGGCCGAGAAGGCGGCGGTCGGCGCCCCAGATGGCGCCGTAGCGCGGGCCGTTGACGTTGACCACCGGCGGGCCTTCTTCGCCCAGCGTCTTCCACACAACGCCACCCCATCCCGCCCTGAAGGCGCGGATGACGTTGTAGGCCTTGTCGGTCGGTGGCGCCGAGGCCAGCCAGAATGGATTGGGCGATTTGATGCCGACGAAATTGTTGCGGATGTCTGCCATGCTCATGCCCTCCCGTTCGAGGTCAGTGCCCGGTTGATCGATTCAGCCGCGTCGCGGCCTTGCGCCACGGCCGAGACTGTAAGGTCGTCGCCGCCGAAGATGCAATCGCCGCCGGCCCAGACATTGGCGAGCGACGTGCGGCCCTCGGCATCGACCTTGATGCGGCCGGCTTCCAGCGCGATCTCAGCACCGCTGCCATTGAGTGCTGAGGGAACAAAACTCTGGCCGATCGCCTTGAACACCTGGTCGGCAACCAGCGTCAGCCGCTCGCCGGTGCCGGCAAGCGTATCGCCCTTCATCGCGGTATATTCGAGTTCGATGCCCGACACCTTGCCGCCCTCGGCAATGACCCGCTTCGGCTGCAGCCAGTGACGGATGGTGACGCCATTGGCGGCGGCCAGATCCTGTTCGAACTCGGAGGCGTTCATATGCTCCTGGCCGCGCCGGTAGCAGATCGTCACCTCCTCGGCGCCGAGCAGCTTCGACTGCACCGCCGCATCGATTGCCGTCATGCCGCCGCCGATCACGACGACGCGCCGGCCGACAGGCAGGCCCGAAAGATCGCTGGCCTGGCGAAGCTCGGCAATGAACTCCACCGCATTGGTCACACCCTGCGTTTCCTCGCCATCGGCGCGCAGCGCGTTGACGCCGCCCAGCCCCATGCCGAGAAACACCGCATCGTAGTTCCTGATCAGGTCCGACAGCTGGTAGTCGCGGCCGAGCGCCTTGCCGTTCTGGATGTCGATGCCACCGACTGATGTGACATAGTCGACCTCGGCCTGGGCGAAATTGTCGATGCTCTTGTAGGCGGCGATGCCGTACTCATTGAGGCCGCCGGCCTTCGGGCGAGCCTCCAGAATGGTGACGTCGTGGCCATGGCGGGCGAGCCGATGGGCTGCGGCAAGGCCGGCCGGCCCGGCGCCGACGACGGCGACCGTCTTGCCTGTCGAAGCGGCGCGCGGATAGAACTGCTTGTTCTCGGCCATGGCGACATCGGTGGCGTAGCGCTGCAGGCGGCCGATCTGCACCGGCTTGCCTTCCGCCACTTCGCGCACGCAGACCTCCTCGCATAGCGTCTCGGTCGGGCAAACGCGGGCACACATGCCGCCCAGGATGTTCTGGTCGAAAATCGTCTTGGCCGAGCCGATCGGATTGCCGGTCGAAATCTGGCGGATGAACAGCGGAATATCGATCGAGGTCGGGCATGCATTCATGCACGGCGCATCGTAGCAGAAATAGCACCGGTCGGATTCGACCAGCGCCTCGTGATGATCGAGCGGTGGATGCAGGTCGGAGAAATTGTCCGCATATTGATCGGGCGAAAGCCGGCCGCCGGCAATGCCTTCTTTGAACTGGCCCTCTGGCATCGTCAGTTCCCCTTGTTTTCGTTTTGGGGAAGGCTAGCACGTTTTATTTTTTTATCAATTGGTCAATTTTCTGCACAAGCTACTGAAAAACCTCGATAAAAACATGACAATTACGCTCAGGTTTTTGAACGTTCCACACCTGTCGGAGGGAGCGACCTGATCTCGTCGGCAACCAGTTCCTGCAGCCGCCACAGATTGCGGTCATGGATGCCGAAATCTTCGAGGTGACTGACGGTGTTGTAGAGATATTCCGCACCCGATCCGACATGACCGCACGCTCTGGCCAGCACTTTCGCCACCTTCTCCAGCGGCTGGTTGAGCGACGTACCCCTGCCCGTCACGCCGACCCAGAAGCCCAATGCCCGCAGAGACCCTTGGGCTGTGCGCACCGGGACCCATCTGACCGAGGTGATACTCTCATGGTCATCGATCTCGCGCCGCAACAGCCTTTCGATCTGGGCCGGCTTCTCGCCTTCCGGCAGACGGTAGATCACGCCGTCGCATCGCCCGCCGCGTTCGAGCGCCATCATCAGCCCAGGCTGCTCGGTGCTGCCGCGCCAGCGTTTGATGTCGAGACAGAAGGACCGATGCCAGCCGAAGGCGGTGGCGCGCTGCCGTTCGACAGATTCGAAGGCTGGCTTCCAGATCAGCGAGCCATAGGCGAACACCCACAACGGGCCTTCGTCTGCTTCATTCGACAGACGCAAGGCAAGAGTCCGGAAATCCTCGTCGTTCAACTGCGTCCAGCTGCCATCGGGACCGGGATCGGCCTCTTCTCGATGGCACAGCGCGACAAGCTCGGGACTGAGCGACATTTGGCGCATGGATCAACAAACCCCTCGTTGACCCCAGAAAAGTCGAAAACCGCAAACCGCGCAAGCCGTGGAACGCTTGCGGCTGCATGATCATTGTTGTCCGGCCGATTGTCGGATTTCTGTTGCGAAGATCGTCCTAAGGACAGTCCCGCACGATCGACAACTGGAAACCGCAAGGAGCCCGACAATGCCAAAGTCCCCGATGCCCTTCTTCTGGTACGAGTTGATGACCACCGATCTCGATGCCGCCGAGGCGTTCTATGCCGCCGTCGTCGGTTGGACCGCGCAGCCTTTCGACATGGCGCCCGGCATGCCGCGCTATATCGTCATGAATGTCGGCGAACGTGGCGTCGGCGGGCTGATGACGCTGCCCGAGGATGCCGCCAAGATGGGCATGCCGCCGGCCTGGCTCGGCTACATCCACACCGGGGATGTCGATGCCTCGACGGCAGCGCTCGAGAAAGCCGGCGGTGCGGTTCATCGCCAAGCCGACGACATTCCCGGCGTCGGCCGCTTTGCCGTCGTCGCCGATCCGCAAGGCGCTACGTTCATGTTGCTGCAGCCGAATGGCCCTGACCAGCCCATTGTACCGGCCAGCACATCGGGCCATATTGGCTGGCATGAACTCTATACATCGGACTGGAAGGCGGCGTTCGATTTCTACTCCAACCAGTTCGGCTGGGAGAAGGGTGAGGCCATGGACATGGGTCCGATGGGTATCTACCAGACCTTTTCGGCCGGCCCCGAATCCGGTGGCGGCATGATGAACAAGCCCGAGCAAATTCCGGTACCGGTCTGGCAGTTCTATTTCAATGTTCCGGCCATCGATGCGGCGGCCAAACGCGTCACCGACAATGGCGGCAAGATCCTGATGGGCCCGATGGAAGTCCCCGGCGGCAGCTGGATCGTGCAGGGCACAGACCCTCAAGGCGCGCACTTCGCGTTGATGGCGCCGGGACGCTGATCAGGTCCGATACCTTTCAACCCCGAACAGTTCTCATCGCGCCGCCGGCGCGATGAGAAGGGCGTCAGGGCGCAATGTCATTCCGGCGCCAGCACCGCGACCTTGATGGTCTCATTCTTCGCGCCGCTGAGCTGGACCGTAGCCTCACCGGCCGCCAGCTTGAAGCGCACACTCTTGCGGATGCCGGGACAGGTCTTCACGCCGCTAAAACCTGACGACTTCATGGCACGGCCGTCCTGAACGACGTCGATCCAGGCCTCGCCGGACAGGGTGATCTGGAGCTCGCCTTCCGGCGGCACAGTCACGCTTGCCGTCGCACCGAATGTGCCGGCTGCAGGCGCACGTTCCGGCGATACGTCAAAGCTGATCGTGGCGACCGGCACGAGCGCCAGATCCGCAGCCTCGCCAGCCGCAAGGGACGCGCCGGACTGCGCGGCGGGCGCTGCCGGGAACAGTGACTGCTCGCGTGTCACCGGCCATTTGAAGGCAGCACAGCCGGCGTCGTCGGCCATGGCGACGCTGGTGCCTGCAAGGATGGCGAATAGGCTGATGGCGACTTTTTTCATGGCAGAGGGAACCCACATGGTTTGGAGTGTCTGCACATTGATACAACCATAGAGATACGAATGCAACCATAGCGAGAACAAATATGGAAGGTTCAGACTGAGGACAATTTCCAATCACCGACAATTTACGGCACGCCAGGCGTTGGGACTGGTCCGACAGTTGCAGATGATCTATGGCCGCAGGGGTGGATTGAAAATGGAGATTTAGATGAAGCTTTTTGACGGTCTCGCCAGATTTCAGCCGCAGGCTTTGGCTGCGTTGCGCATCATGACGGCGCTGCAGTTCCTCGAGCACGGCACCCAGAAGCTGTTCAATTTTCCGGTCAGCGATCATGCCGGCGCCCTGACCGCGCTGTCGCTTACCGCGGGTATCCTCGAATTCGTCGGCGGCATCCTGCTGGCCCTGGGGCTGTTCACCAGGCCGGTAGCCTTCCTTCTCGCCGGCGAGATGGCGATCGCCTATTTCATGGCGCACGCGCCGCAGAACTTCTTCCCGGTCAACAACGGCGGCGATTCGGCAATCTCCTTCTGCTTCATCTTCCTCTATCTGGCCTTTGCCGGCGCCGGCGCCTTTGCGCTGGACAACCGCCGCAGTGCCTGACGCGAAGTATGAGTGCCTAGTGCATGTCGCCCAAAAGTGCCCGGCGGTTTTGGGATAACGACATGCACAAAACAAGAATCTGAAGCGCATCGGCGAAGCCGAAGCGCTTCAGGCGCGCATCCGTTCGAAATTCGCATCGAACAGCGGCGTCGCCTGCATGCGTGCGGCATGGCGCTTGCCGAGGAGCTCGATCTCGAAACCGTCGGTCTCGTCGGCGATATCCTTCGGTACATAGCCCAGGGCGACGGACTTTTTCGAATGATGCGCATAGCCGCCTGAGGTGACCCAGCCGCGCACGGTGCCGTCGAACCAGATCGGCTCGTCGCCAATGACGTCGGCGTCGGCAGCATCGACGACAAAGGCGCGCAGCCGCAGCTTGCCGCCTTGCTTGCGCTCGGCGATCGCTGCCTGTTTGCCGATGAAATCGGCCTCCTTGCCATAGGCGACGAAGCGGTCGAGCCCGGCTTCCAGCGGCCCGTAGATCGGCCGATATTCGCGCGCCCACGAGCCGTAGTTCTTCTCCAAACGAAGCGCATTGAGCGCGCGAGAGCCAAACAGGCCAATACCAAATTCCTCGCCGGCCACCATCAGCGCCTGGTACGCGGCACGTTGGTATTCCGGCTTCACCCAGATTTCGTAGCCGAGATCGCCGGTGTAGCTGACGCGGCCGACCAGGCACGGCGCCATGCCGATGTCCATGTTGCCGATGGCCATGAACGGAACCGCCGCATTCGAGACATCCGCCCGCGTCACCTTTGCCAGCACGTCCCGGGCCTTCGGCCCGGCGATCGACAGGCCGGTCAGCTTCGCCCCCAGCGCTTCGATGCGGACCGAGCCATCCTCAGGCAGATGAGCCTCAAACCAGCGCATATGATACTGTTCGGCGACGCCGGAGCCGGCCAGGAACCAGCCTTCGCCATCGAGATTGGCCAGCGTGAAATCACCGATCAGCCTGCCGTCATCCTTCAGCATCGGCGCCAGCGTCATCCGCCCAGGCTTCGGCAGCTTGCAAGCGAGCAACCGGTCGAGCCATGCCGCCGCCCCCTCGCCAGTGATCTTGTATTTGGCGAAGCTCGAAATCTCCGCCAGGCCGACGCCTTCACGAACCGTCCTGACCTCGCTTGCGACATGCGTGAAATCGCTCGAGCGCCGCCACGAGAACTCGTCCCTGACGCCTTCGGGCGCGTACCACAGCGGCACTTCCAGCCCATAGGCCACGCCCCATTGCGCGCCTTTGGCCGACAGCAGGTCGTAGACCGGCGTGGTCTTCAGCGGCCGCCCTGCAGGCAGCTCCTCATTGGGGAAACGGATCGAAAACCGCCGCGAATAATTCTCGCGCACCTTGGCGTTGGTATAGGCCATTGTCGCCCAGTCGCCGTAGCGCGAAACATCCATCGCCCAGATGTCGGCGCCAGGATCGCCCTCGATCATCCAGTTCGACAAAGCGAGGCCAACGCCACCGCCTTGCGAAAAGCCTGCCATGACACCACAGGCGACCCAAAAGCCCGGCAGGCCGCGCACCGGCCCGACCAGCGGGTTGCCGTCCGGCGCGAAGGTGAAAGGGCCGTTGATGATCTGCTTGATGCCAGTGTTCTGGAACGCCGGGAAATGCCTGAAGCCGACTTCCAGCGATGGCGCGATACGGTCGATGTCAGGCTCCAGCAACTCATGGCCGAAATTCCACGGCGTCTGGAATTCGGACCATGGCTTGTTGGCCTTTTCATAGGTGCCCATCAGCATGCCGCCGCGTTCCTGGCGCAGGTAGAGCTCGCCGTCGAAATCAACCGCGTGGATGATCTCGGTGCCGGTGCTGGCGTTCCAGGCGGCGACTTCCGGCATGTCTTCGGTGATCAGATACATGTGCTCCATGGCCAGCACCGGCAGTTCCAGCCCGACCATGCGGCCGACCTCGCGCGCCCACAGGCCGCCGGCATTGACGACATGCTCGGCCACGACCTCGCCCCTGTTGGTGATCACCCGCCACATCCCGTCGGCGCGCCGAACGATGTCTTCGACCTTGGTGAAGCGTTCGACCTCCGCCCCAAGCTTTCGCGCGGCCTTGGCATACGCATGGGTGACGCCCGACGGGTCGAGATGGCCGTCTTCCTTGTTGCGCACCGCGCCGACGAATTGCTTGGGATCGAGCAGCGGCATCCGTTCGGCCGCCTCGCTCGGCGAGATCTCTTCGAGGTCGATGCCGAGATAACGGCCCTTGGCGACGACGCCGCGCAACCAGTCGAGCCGCGCCTCGGTCGCCGCCAGCAGGACGCCGCCGGTCAGGTGCACGCCGGTCGCCTGTCCCGACAGTTCCTCGATCTCCTTGTAGAGCGAGATCGTGTATTTCTGCAGCTTGGCGACGTTGGGATCGCCATTGATCGTGTGCATGCCGCCGGCCGCGTGCCAGGTCGAACCGGAAGTCAGTTCATCGCGCTCCAAGAGCACGACATCGGTCCAGCCGTGGCGGGCGAGATGGAACAGCACGGAGCATCCGACGACACCACCGCCAATGACTACGACCTTTGCATGCGACTTCATGAGTTTTCTCGTTATTTCAGTGCGTTGGATGGATGAAGTGAATCGGAATGGGAGGAGTTGAAACGGAACGCGACATATTCACGGCTCGCCCTGCCCGATCGCTGCCTTGCGCTTGGCCACATAGGCTTCCAGCGCTTCGCGCACGGCGACATCCATCACCGGCTCGACATAGTCTTCCAGTGCCTTCTTCCACAACCGCGTGGCGCGTGCCGTGGCGTCGAGGCCGCCGGCCTCCTGCCAGGCTTCGTAGTTCTGCCAATTGGACAGTATCGGCTGGTAGAAGGCGGTGGCGTAGCGCTCCAGCGTGTGCGGCTCGCCGAAGAAATGACCGCCGGTCGGCACCGCGCCCAAGGCTTCGACGGCAAGCTCCGCCTCGTTGACTTCGATCGGGCGCAAAAACTCCATCATGTGCTGAATCATCTCGACGTCGATGATGAACTTTTCAAACGATGCCGTCAGCCCACCTTCCTGCCAGCCGGCGGCGTGATAGACGAGATTGCCGTGGCCGAGCACTGCGCCCCACAGCGCCATCAGCGTCTCGTAGGCGCCTTGGGCGTCGGCGGCGTTGGAGGCCGAGCCAGGCGTCGTGCGGTAGGGCAGATTGTAGCGCCGCGCCAGTTGTCCGGATGCAATGTTGGCTTTGGTGTTCTCCGGCGTACCAAAAGCCGGCGCGCCCGACTTCATGTCGACATTGGAGGTGAAGGCGCCATACATGACCGGCGCGCCCGGCCGCACGAGTTGCGTCAGCACCACGCCGAACAGCGCCTCGGCATTCTGCTGCGCCAGCGCGCCGGCCAGCGTCACCGGGCTCATCGCTCCCATCAGCGTGAACGGCGTCACCGCCACCGACTGGCCGAACTCGGCCATGGTCATCAGCCCTTCGGCCATCATCTCGTCGAAGCGGCGCGGCGAGTTGACCGAGATGATGGTGGTGATGCCGGGATCGTCGCGCATCTGGTCGAGGCTCATGCCGCGGGCGATCGCCATCATCTCGATGCCGTCCAGCGCCCTGCCCCGACCGATGGCCGAGACATGGAAGCTCTTGTCGCTCAGCGTCAAATTGGTGAAATAGGTGTCGAGGTGGCGGGCATTGGCGGGCAGTTCGACGGGCGCGCAAACCTGGTTGCCGAGCATGTGGATGCAGTTGAAATGCTGCGCCAGCCGGGTGAGATCCCCATAGTCGCGCAGATTGCCGGCGCGGCGGCCGCGTTCCATGTCATGCACATTGGGCGGCCCAGCAACGAGTGTGAAGTTGATCGTGTTGCCGCCGAGATGGACGGCATGGGCCGGATTGCGCGGCGTAAGCCGATAGCTGGACCGCGTCGTCTTCAGCACCTCTTCGATCATGCCGCGATCGATGCGGACATTCATCGACGCATGATCGACCGCAGCACCCGCTTTCTCGAACAGTGATAGCGCGCGCGGGCTCATAACCTCGATGCCGAAATTCTCCAGAATGTACATCGACGCCTGGTGGATCGCCTCGATCTGGTCGACCGAGAGCATCGCCATCGGCGGATAGGGATTGGTCACGCGCCTGAGCGGCAGCTGCGGAATGGCGGCCGGCCCCCTGTTGCTGGTTCGCTCGGCACCGCGCTTGCGTCTTGGTTCGTTCATGCGCCGCATCAAAGCCTCGGCACGCAGGCTGGGCTGTCAGGAATACGCCATATGCGGGCGTGATTTTAGCCAAGGCGGCATTTTGCGAATATCCTTCCGACAAAAGCGACAACAAGGGTCGGAATATTGCTATCTAACCCGCTTGGCGCAGGTGCCCGGCGACCCGTTAACGAACGCTGCAAGATTCCTTTTATGTTTTCGGCCTATTCGTCTTCCAATGCGTAGGTCGAGTTTTAGTAAAATTGTAGCCGTCACCGTGCTGCTGGCCCTTTCCGCCTGCGCGACGCCGCCCAGCCATATCAACGATGTCTGCGCCGTCTTCGACCAGAATGATGGCTGGTTCGACAATTGGCAGGCGGCGGCCGAGCGCGCTGAACAGAAATACGGCGTGCCGGTTCCGGTGCTGATGGCCACGGTGCGCAAGGAATCCGGTTTCAAGAGCAATGCCAGGCCGCCGCGCACCAAGCTGCTCGGCTTCATTCCGTGGAAACGTGTTTCCAGCGCCACCGGCTTTTCGCAGGCGCTAGACGGAACATGGTCGCAATATCAGAGCGAGACCGGCAGCTGGGCGGCGCGACGGACAAAATTTGCCGACGCCGTCGATTTCGTCGGCTGGTATCATTCCAAGACCGCCGATACGCTCGGCGTCGCCCGCAACGACACCTACAATCTGTACCTGGCCTATTACCTCGGCTGGACCGCCTATGGCCGCGGCAACCGCGGCGATGCCGGCGTGCAGGGATATGCACGGGCCACTGAGAAAATGGCGCAGGACTATGCCGTGCAGCTACGCCAATGCGCCAATTGACCGCGCTGCGGGGCTAATTTCCATCCCTCCGTCCGTCAGCTCGGCTTCTTGCCGCGCGGACGCTTGGGCGGAACGCCGGCGAAGCCCGGACCGGTGCCGTGCGGTGCATCCTCCGGCACGCCCTCATGCGCCGCATGCTCCTTGTCGAAACTGATCACCGGCTCCATTTTCGCCAGCACGTCGTCGGCCAACCAGCACAGGCTCATATGGCCGTCGCCGAGATGTTTGACCGGCGGCACCTTCGTCTCGCACAGATTGTCCGGCACCAGTTTCTTGTAGCCGCAGCGCGTCTGGAACGGACAGCCCGATGGCGGGTTCATCGCCGACGGGATGTCGCCCTCCAGCACGATGTGCCGCTTCACCACGCTGGTGTCGGCGATCGGGATCGCCGACAACAGCGCCTCGGTATAGGGATGATAGGGCGGCGAGAAGATCTGGTCGGTCGTGCCTTGCTCGACGATATAGCCGAGATACATGACGACGACGCGGTCGGCGATGTAGCGCACCACCGACAGATCGTGGCTGATGAACAGCATCGTCGTCTTGTTCTTGCGTTGGATGTCCATCAGCAGTTCGGTCACCGCCGCCTGAACCGACACGTCGAGCGCCGAGACCGGCTCGTCGGCCACCACCACCTTGGCATCGCCGGCAAAGGCCCGCGCCACGCCGATGCGCTGTTTCTGGCCGCCTGACAGCTGGCGTGGCTTGCGGGTCTCGAACGCCCTCGGCAGCTTCACCAGGTCGAGAAGTTCAAGCATGCGCTTGCGGCGATCGGCCACCGTGTTGCCGACATTGAACTTCTCCAGCGTGCGGATGATCTGCGAGCCGACCGAATGGCTGGGATTGAGGGTGTCGAACGGATTCTGGAACACCATCTGGATCGATGACACCGTTTCCACGCTGCGCTTTTCGATGCCGGTCGACTGGATCTCCTTGTTACCGAGCGTCACGCTGCCGGAGCTTGCCGTCTCCAGCCCGAGCAGCACCTTGGCCAGCGTCGACTTCCCGCAACCGGATTCGCCGACGATGGCGACGGTCTCGGATTCGCGCGCCATGAACGAGATCGTCTCGTTGGCCTTGACGACGCGGCCTTCGCTCGAACCGAACACTTCGTTGCCACCGACCTTGTAGTACTTCCTCAAATCCTCGATCTTGAGCACCGGCGCGCCGGGCACGACGCGCTCGTTGACCTTCTTGGCGCCGGGGGGCAGCGCTTCCCAGTCGATCTCGTTGAAGCGCACGCAGCGCGAAAAATGGCCGTCATGGCCCTCGACCGCGATCATCGGGATTTCGGCGGCGTTGCAGACGCCCTCGACGAAATGGTGGCAGCGCGGGCCGAAATTACAGCCCTTCGGCCGCTCGTGCGGCAGCGGCAATTGCCCCGGGATCGAGACAAGCGGCCGCGTGTTCTTGTCGGCGCCGGGCAGCGGGATCGAGCGGAACAGGCCTTGCGTATAGGGATGGCGCATCCGGTCGAACACGTCCTTGATCTTGCCGGTCTCCACCGCTTCGCCCGAATACATCACCGTGATGCGGTCGCAGGTCTCCAGGATCAGGCCGAGATTGTGCGACACGAAGATCATCGAGGTGCCGAACTTCTCGCCGAGGCCCTTGACCAGGTCGACGATGCCGGCCTCCACCGTCACGTCGAGCGCCGTCGTCGGCTCGTCGAGCAGCAGCAGCGCCGGCTTCGACAACAGTGCCATGGCAATGACGATGCGCTGCTGCTGGCCGCCGGAAAGCTGGTGCGGGTAGGAGCGCATCATGCGCTCGGGATCGGGCAGCCTGACCGAGCGCACCATTTCCAGCGCGCGTTTGTAAGCCTCTTCCTTCGACACCTTGTCGTGGATCAGCGGCACTTCCATCAATTGTTGGCCGACCTTCATCGCCGGGTTCAGGCTCGCCATCGGCTCCTGGTAGATCATCGCGATCTTGTTGCCGCGGATGGCGCGCAGTTCCTCGTCGGACAGCTCGCCCATGTCCTTGCCCTGGAACTTTATCTTGCCGCCGACGATCTTTCCGATGTTGGAGAGGTCGCGCATGATGCCGAGCGACACGGTAGACTTGCCGCAACCGGATTCGCCGACGATGCCCATCGCCTCGCCAGGCATGACCGTGCAGGAAAAATCCATGACGGCCGGTATCTCGCCCTTGCGGGTGAAGAAGGAGATCGAAAGGTTCTCGATCTCGATGATCGGCCCATCGGTCGGCTTGCCGGGATTTCGAACTGCCTCATTCATGGGTCGCTCCAATCCTTGTTTTTCAGGCACGTCTGGGTTCAGAAAACCCGTCCTCGATCAGTCTTTCATCGATTGTTCGCGCAGCGAGTCGGCGAGAAGGTTGAGGCCGAGCACAAACGACATTAGCGCGATTGTCGGCGGCAGCGCCGGATGGATGAAGGAGCGCAGCAGGCGGCTGGCATCCTTGATCGCGGTGCCCCAGTCCGGGCTCTCCGGCGCCAGCCCCAGGCCGAAATAGCCGAGCGTGCCGAGCAGGATCGTGGTGTAGCCGATGCGCAGGCAGGCATCGACGATCAGCGGTCCGCGCGCATTGGGCAGGATTTCCCACAGCATGATGTACCAGGGCGATTCACCGCGCGTCTGCGCCGCCGCCACATAGTCCCGCGTCTTGATGTCCATGACCAGGCCGCGCACGATGCGGAACACGCCGGGGCTGGAGGCGAACACCACCGCCACGAAGATGTTGAGCTGGTTGGGATCGATGTGGATGATCTTAAGCGGATCGGCGTCGAAGACGAGACCGGCATAGACCCAGCCGCCAAGGATCAGCGTCAGTCCGAGGAGAATGTAGAGACGATCGGGCCGGTTCTTGTAACGAGTCCAGAACAGCACGCTGAAGAAGATGATCGGGAACATGAAGAACAGCCCGGCCATTGCGTAGGGGATCGGCGTGTCCATGATGCCCGGCGTCACCAGAAGGTAGAACAGCAGGATCACCGGGAAAGCCAGCACGAGATTGGCGAGGAACGACAGCACCGTATCGATCTTGCCGCCATAATAGCCGGCCGGCAGGCCGAGCGTGATGCCGACCATCAGCGCGAAGCCGGTCGCCGCCGGCGCGATGATCAACACGATCTGGCTGCCATACACCATGCGGCTGAACACGTCGCGGGCGAGCTTGTCGCCGCCGAACAGGTAGACAAGTCCCGATTTCGGTTCGATCGCGCCCGGCAACGCGTCCTTCATGATCGGGACCTGGGCGAGCGGATCGAAGGGCGCGATGGTGGCCGCGAAGATCGCCGTGAACAGCCAGAACAGGCAGATGCCGACACCGACGATGCCGACGCCGCTGTCGAAGAGCTGGCCGTAGAGGCCGAGCCTCTTCTTGTAGGTAAAGCTCGCTCCCATCACCAGGGCGAGAGCGATCCAGACCGGCCAGAAACGTGCAAGCACGCCAAGGACGATATTGAAGGCACTAAGATATTCGACCTGCATCCGCCCGATCTCCTACTGGACTCTGATACGCGGATTGAGAAACGCGTAGCCGACATCGGAAATGAGCTGGGTGATCAGGACGATAAACACCGAGACCAGCGAACAGCCGAGCAAAAGGTCGATGTCGTTGTTGCCGGCGGCCTCGACCAGCGTGTAGCCAAAGCCTTGGTAGCGGAACATCACCTCGACGATGACGACGCCGGTGAGCAGCCAGGGAAACTGCAGCATGATGACCGTGAAGGGCGCGATCAGCGCGTTGCGCAAAGCGTGCTTCACCACGACGCTGCCGAAGCCGAGGCCTTTCAGGCGGGCAGTGCGGATATATTGCTGCGTCATCACCTCGACCATTGAGGCGCGTGTCATGCGGGCGATGTAGCCGATGCCGTAGATCGCCAGCGTCATCACCGGCAAGGTGAAATTGTAGAAGGTGATGCCCTGGCTGGCCGAGGCCGCAGAACCGTTCAGCCAACCGAGCCACGAGGCGAAGACGATGGTGAAAATGACGCCCGACACATATTCGGGCGTCGCCGTCGAGGCGATCGACGCCACCGACAGCACGCGGTCGGTCCGCGAGCCCTCGCGCATGCCGGCAAGGATGCCGATCAAGAGCGAGACCGGCACCATCACCAAAAGCACGCAGAGCATCAGGATGCCGGTGGCGCCAAGTGCTGGAAACAGCTTCGACGCGACCGTCGTCTTGAACTTGGTCGAGCAACCGAAATCGCCCTGCAGGATGCCTGAAAATGTCGGCTCGAGCGGATCGTTGCAGAAGGAGAAACGCTGCGCCGGCTTGCCCGTCTCCGGATCAGTCACCGGCTGCTTGGGCATGATGCCCAACCATTGGCCATAGCGGGCGAAGAAGTTCTGCCGGTAGCCATGTTCCACCAGCCAGCTTTCCAGCTGCTCGGCCGAGGTATGCATCTCCGTCTGGCTGATCGCCAGCTTCTTCAGATTCGGGTCGAGATTGATCAGGAAGAAGACGACCATCGTCAAGCACAGCATCGTCAATGCCATGGTACCGAGACGCCTGATAACGAAAGAAAGCATGGCGGCCCCCTGCCGGTCTGGTTGGGGTTGGAGCCAATCTTGAAAGCGAGCCCTGCCGTCAGGCGACAGAGCAAGCCGTCAAAACAGGCCCTCGGATGCGATCAGCCTTGTTTTATTGCACGCCCCCGACCGAAGAGTCCGCAACTTTCTTGCTGCGCGGACTTGTCGGTTCGGGGTTGATGCAAAGAGCGAGAAAAGGGGCGAACTGCCCCTTTTCCGGTATCGGCCCGATCAGGCCTCGTCGAGCCATACCTTGCCGTAGTCGCGCTCGAAGGTCGGATGCATCTTGTAGTTCTGCACCGCCTTGACCGAATGGCTGTAGAGCTTGCGCCAGTACGGCTGAATGATGATGCCGGAATCCTGCAGGATCTGCTCGATGTCCTTCATCATTTCCTTGCGCTTGGCGGCGTCGGCGACGGCGAGCGCGGCATTGAGCTTGGCGTCCCATTCAGGATTCGAATAGGCTGTCTCGTTCCAGGCTTCGCCGGTGCGGTAACCGATCGCCAGAACCTGGACGCCGAGCGGGCGCATGTTCCAGTTGGTCATCGACAGCGGATACTTCGTCCAGTCGTTCCAGAACGTCGAACCCGGCAGCACCGTGCGCTTCACCTTGATACCGGCATCGCGCATCTGGGCGGCGATGGCATCGCCGGTGTTCTTGTGCCAATCCTCGTCAACCGTGATCAGATCGTGCTCGAAGTCGGCCTGGCCGGCTTCCGCCATCAGTGCTTTCGCCTTGGCCGGATCGCGCGCAACCTTCGCAAGCTCAAAATACTCCGGATGGATCTGGCAGACATGGTGGTTTTCGGCGACCGTGCCAGCATTGCCGTAACCGAGCTGGAGGACAACACTGTTGTCGACCGCGAGCTGCAGCGCATTACGGACCTTCTGGTCGTCGTAGGGCTTGTTGGCGATATTGGCGCGGCAGACGATGGTCGAGGCGGTGACGATTTCGGACTTCACCAGGTCCAGGCCGTCGAGGATCGACACATAGTCGGCCGAGGTCTCGAAATTGGTATGCACTTCGCCGGCCTCGAAAGCGCTGACCGTGGCAGCCGGATCGGTGCCGTAGTCGATGAACTCGACGCCATCGAGGAAGACCTCGCCGTCCCACCACTTGTTGTCTTCGCGGCGCTTGTAGACCACTTTCTGGCCGACGTCGTAGGAGACGAGCTCGAACGGGCCGGTGCCGATCGGGCAGGCTTTGAAGTCGCCGCCCTTCTCGTCGAAGGTCTTGTGGACGATGAGGCCGGGATAGTCGCACATGTTCGGGATCAGCGCGATGTCCGGCGTGCCGAGCTTCAGCTTGATCGTCAGGTCGTCGACCTTGGTTACCGCGCTCTCGTCCAGCTTGTCGTCCTTGACCAGCGTGCCGAGACGGCCGGGCATCGAATTGCCCTCGGCCTTCTTGTCGGCCCAACGCTTCAGGTTGAAGATGACGTCATCGGCGGTGAAGGCATCGCCATTCGACCAGGTCACGCCCTTGCGCACGTGCAGCGTGTATTCGGTAGCGTCGTCATTCACATCCCAACTCTCCAGAAGATAGGGACGGAACGTATATTCGGTTGTGTACTTGACCAGCGGTTCGAGCGCCTGGCGCGAGGCATTGGCCATTTCCGACCAGTCGGCCTTGCGCGGATCCTTGGGATCCTTGACCCACTGCGCGACCTTCAGGATGCCGCCTTTCTTGCCCTGTACCTCTTCCGCCTTGGCGGCAGTCGGCGCAGCAAGGCCAAGCATTCCGTAGGCCATCGCCGTCGACGCACCAAAGACGCTGGCCAGCGCGAGGAATTCGCGGCGATCCACGTTGCCTGCCCTGGCTTCTTCAGCCAGCGCCAGGATGTGATCCGGAACGCGATCCCCATTACTCTTGTAGATTCTCATGACAAACTCCCATTGTTGGCTTTCTGCCTTTTAACATTCCGCATCCGGGCCGTGATGTCAAAGACGGCGCGGGTTGGGAACATGTTGGGGAATGTGCAACTTTGAAAGGAGAGCGGTTCGCGCGATAACGACAGTCTTGGCGCAAAATTGCTACTGCCCGGCGGATTTCGCTAGAATCTCCGCAGTCGATTAAAATGAGACATTAGAAGGATTAGAGTAGCGCCAGCTCCGGATCGATAGCAGGCCAAACGCACTGACGCTCCTGTCGCCCCTCGATGCGCCAAGCATCAGGACTAGCCGAATGCCTCAATATTCTTTTTCGTAGAAAATGCCGCCCTTGGCTTCGCCGGCATCATTGGCCTCGCCGCGCAATTTGACCCCGCGCCCGACATTGAGATCGATCGTCGCCTTGCCCGAACCCGGCTTGTCGCCTTTCTGGATCGTCACATAGGTACGGTCGTTCAGATACTTTCCTGCCGAGACGGCGGTGCCGCCCTCGTCGTCCGTCGTCACGTCCAGATCGTCGACGCCGATCGCGCTGCGCAGGTTTTCGAGCAGTGAGGTCGAACCGCCGACGCCGGCCAGTTGTCCGGCAGCCTCGGCAAGCTGGGCGATCTGCAGCGGCGACAGGTTCGACATCGAGCGGCCGAAGATCAGCTGCGCCAGCACCTCGTCCTCGGGCAGCGCCGGCACGGACGAGAAGGTGAATTTCGGATTGGTCGCCTCGCCCGACACCACGATGGTGACGGTGGCGCTGGTCGTCGTTGTTTCAGCCGTGAGGTTGAGGTACGGCACCAGCGAACCCGAGAAGCCGACCGTGCCTTCGGTGAAGGTCAGCCGCTTGCCGAGGATCGACAGCCGCCCGCGCTGCAAGGTGAAGGTACCGACCGCCTGCGGCGACGATGCCGGGCCGGTCAGCTTGAGCGAGCCGCCAAGCTCGGCATCGACGCCCCTGCCCTGGATGAAGATCTGGTTTGGCGCATGGATGGTGACATCGAGGTTGAGGCCACTGCCACCGCCACCGCTCGCGGTCGCCGGCCGCAGCGCCTTGTCCTGCGCCCGCACGGCGCCCGGCGCGTTCTTGTGCTTGACGTCGAGCGCCGCCAGCGAGCCGGGCAGCTTTTCGGGTACGGTGATGACGGTCTTGGCCAGATTGACGGTGCCCGAAATCACCGGCGCCGAGGTGAGCGGTCCCTTGATGGTCAGGTCGCCGCCGAGATTGGCGGTGACCACCCGGCCATCGGTGTAGCGGCCGTCGACCAGTTTGATCGACAGGTCGGCCGGGAAACCTTGCCCCGGATTGATGCCGACCGTGCCGCTGGCCGAAAGGCTGCCGCGCGTCGACAGCGTACCGGTCAACCGGTTGATCCTGGCTACGCCGCTGCCGATCGAAACATCGGCGGTGATGTCGTTGACGGCGAGGCCCGAGCGCGCATCGACCAGACGGGCGCCGGACGTGCTGACGGTGCCGCCGATCACCGGCGACGTTGCCGGTCCGCGCACCTGCACATTGACATCGGCCGTGCCGGTTAGCGACAGGCCTTGCGCGGCGAGATTCCGGGTCAGGAAGCCGAACGGCACCTTGCCTGAGAAATCGAGCACAAGGGCGGGCGTGCCCGATGTCGTCACCGTGCCGCCGCCCTTGAGACCGAGACCGGCTCCGTCGCCAATATTGGCCTGGAAGGCCAGTTTGTTGCCGGCGAAGGTGCCCGACGACGACACGCTCATCCCACCGAAGCCGGCGCCGCGGGTCTGCGACGTCTGCACCCCGGTGGCATCGATGTTGAAGGCAACAGCCGGATTGGCCGGCGCGCCCGTCACCTTCACCGTACCGGAGATCGAACCAGCGGCATCGAGGCCCGGCGAGAAGCTGTTGGCTAGCGAGGCCGGAACCCGCGCCAGCGTCGCGCTGAGGTCGAGCGCCTGCCCGACCTTGCCCGTCACCGTCGCCGTGCCGCCGCCAAGGTTGAGCACGAGCTTGTCCAAAGCCGTCGCGCCGTTGGCGATGGTGATGGTCGAGGCCTGGGCGATGGCCGCCTTGATGCCGCGGATGGTCGCCTGGCCAGTGGTGAGTTCGATGGTGGTCGTGCCGTTGGCCACCTTCACCCGGCCGGCGGCCTTCGCCGGAATATCCCCAACGGTGGCGCCACCGGAAAAGCCGGTCCAGTCGCCATCACGGGTGAGGTCGACATCGATGCCACGGATGACGGTGGTGCCGGAGGTGACGCTGTCGGCACGGATCTTGCCGGAGATTACCGGTGCGGCGAGATAGTCGGCGATCAGCGCATCGATCGATACGGTCTTCGCCGAAAGGTCGCCACGGGAGATGGAAGCCGTGGCCGCCTTGATGGCGACTTGCGGCGCGGTGCCGGTCTTCGAGAAGACGATCGTGCCGCGCACATCGCCTTCCGCCTTTTCCAGCGCAAGGGCTGCAAGCGGGCCAATGTCAGGCAGGTCGAGCGAAACAGTGCCGACCGGCACGAAAGCCTCGTCGAGCGCCAGGTCGCCGGAAATCCGGTTCTTGCCCAGCGACAGCAACAGCCCGTTGATGGCGCTCTTGCCATCCGAAGTCGCCAGCACCGCGCTGCCTTGCAGGGCCTGACCGGCGACATTTCCCGTCAGTTGCACGTTGGCCGCCGGATTGGCGGCATCGGCCTTGCCGGTGGCCGTGAGCTTCAGCCCGGTGATCTCGCGCGCCGCGACCGAAAGCCGGTCGCCGGTAACCGTCAGCGACAGGTCCGGCGCAGTGCTGGGCCCTTGCGCATTCAACGCAAAAGCGATGGCGCCTTTGGCATCTTTCGACAGCAGCGAAATGTCGGTCAGAGCGCCCTTGATGTCGGCGACGACCTTGCCGTCGGCAAGGCTGGCCTGCCCGTCAGCGGTCAGCGCGCCGGAGGCAAGCTTGACCGGGTTGGCTGTGACGTTGCCATTGGCATCTCGCTTCAGCACGGCGCTGATTTCGGTACGTTCGGCAAGCATGCCGCGCACCGCCGCCGGCAGTGCCGCCGAGGCGGCATCCGCCTTGAGGTTGAGGTCTATGGCGCCGTCAGCCAGCGAAACCCGGCCGTTGAAGCCACTATTCAGCGCATCGCTCGTCACCGAGCCGGTGTCGATGACAATGGCATCGGTGGCGAGGCTGCCGGCAACCTTTGCCGTGATCTTTCCGGCAATCAGCGGCGCGATCGCCGGATTGTCGAGACCGATCTTTTCCGCCGAGACCGTGCCGGAAATTGGCCCCGTGCGGCTCTTCACATCGAAAGCGTCTGAGTGGAGGGCCAGGGTGATCCCCTCGACCTTGGTGAAATTCGTCGCGACCGAGGGAAGCGTCGCGGAAATATCGAGCTTCGGCTGCGTGCCTTGCCCGGCGGCTTTCACCGACAGCGCCTGCAGCTCGAGCTTGATCGGGCTCTCAGTGCTGCCGAACGCCAGCGGCAGGCTCGGACCGGCCGAGGCAAGGTCGAGCGAGAAATCGCTGGCGCCGTTGGGATTGATGGTGCCGGCCGCCTTGCCAGAAATCTTTTCGCCGGAAAGTGTCGCGTGGTCGATGGCGATACCGCCGGCGGTCGTGAAGCTGCCTGCCGCATCGACCGCGAGCGGCCCGAGTCCGGCCTGGCGGGTCTGGCTGGTTTCCGCGCCGCTGAGCTGCGCATTGAAACGAATGTCCGGGGCAGCAGCCGATCCCGTCACTTCAGCCGTTCCGCCGAGCGTGCCAGTGGCGTCGAGGCCGGGCGAAAAATCATTGGCAAGGGCTGCCGGCAATGCCGAGAAGGTAGCCGCGAGATCGAGCGTCTGGCCAGCGGTGCCGGATACGCTCACCGAGCCGCCGCCGACATCGAGTGCCAGCTTCTCGATACTGGCTGCTCCATTGGCGATGCTCAATGTCGATGGCTGCGCGATCGCCGCCTTGATGCCGCGAATGGTCGCCTCGCCCGAAGCGATCTCGACGCTTATCGTGCCATCCGCGATCTTCACCCGGCCGGCAGCTGTGGCTGGAATGCCTGCAATGGTGGCACCGCCGGTAAAGCCGGTCCAGTCGCCATCGCGCTTCAGGTCGACGCCGATGCCACTGATCTCAGTGGTTCCGGAGGTCACCGTATCGGCCTTGATCGTGCCGGAGATCGCCGGAGCCTTGAGATAGTTGGCGACCAGCGCGTTGACGGCGATGGTCTTGGCCGCCAGCTCGCCGCGCGAAATCGTGGCGCTCGTTGCGTCGATGGCGACGGTCGGCGCGCCACCGTCGTTCGAAAAGCGGATGGTGCCACGCACGTCGCCGGCGGCCGTCTGCCCGGCAAGTGCTGCCAGCGGGCCAATGTCGGGTGCATCGAGCGTCAGCGTGCCGAGCGGCAGCAAACTGTCGTCGAGCGCGAGGTCGCCCGAAACCTTGTTGTCGCCCAGCGACACGCTGAGCCCGTTGACGGACCGCTTGCCATCTGACGTGACCAGCGCCGCCTTGATGTCGAGCAACTGGTCGTTGGCGGAGCCAGTCAACGAGACATCCGCCGCGGGATTGGCGATATCGGCCTTCCCTGTCGCTGTCAGCTTGATGTCCTTCACCGTGCGGCCCGACGCCGTCAGGCTTTCGCTGTTGGCGGAGACCGAGAAATCCGGCGCGGAGCGCGCACCGCTTGCCGTCAGCGCGAAATCGATGCCGCCGGCGACCGGCACGCCAACCATGGGCGACAGCACCGAAACATCACCCAGAGTGCCCTTGATGTCGGCCTGGATGTCGGTGCCTTGCGCGCTGGCAGTACCGCTGGCGCTGAGCGAGCCGGAGGTGAATTCCAGCGAATTGGCGGCGAAAGACCCTTGCGGGTCACGGGTCGCGGTCGCCGAGAATTTCACCCGCGCGCCAAGAACCGCGCTGATCTGCGGCGGCAGTGCCGTCGAGACGGCATCAGCGTTCATCTTGAGCTGCATCGACAGGTCGGCCAGCGCCACATTGGCGGTCAGCGAGGCATTGAGCGCGTCGCTGCGCAGCGTGCCCTCGTCGATCGCGACGGCATCCTTGCTGACCGATCCGGCAAGATCGACCGTGACCTTGCCTGTGATCAGCGGCGCCAGCGTCGCCAGATCGGTGTTCAGGCCGCCGGCCTCCAGCTTGACAGTGACCGGCCCGCTGCGGTTCTGGACGTCGAAGCCGTCGGAATGGATTTGCGCCGCCAGATTGTCGAGCCGCGTGCCGCCCGCCACGATCGAGACAAAGGAGGCGCCGATGTCGACCATCGGCGCCTTGCCGTCGCCGAAGGCGCGCGCCGTGGCGCCCTTGATCGCCACCGTCACTGGCTGCGCCTTGCTGCCAAGGCTGAGCACGATCGGCGGGCCCTTGGCCGCGAGTTCGACCGAGAGATCGCTGGCGCCGTTCGGGTCAACGATACCGGCGGCAGTGCCGTGCACGGCGTCGCTGTCGATATTGGCGCGCTCGACATCGACGCCGCCGGCCGCGGTCGCGGTCCCGGCGAGGTCGAAGCTGGTCCTGCCCGCAAACACCGACTTCAGGTTTTCGGGCAGGAAGCGCGCGAAGTCGCCATCGCCTTTGGCTTCGACATGGTTGCCTTTGTCGGTGAGTTGGTGGCGGCCGGTCAGCTGGGTGACGATCTGGCCGCCGACGATGAAGGTACCGACGCCGCTCCAGTTGGCGACCGGGCCCGTGCCCGAGACAACGATGTCGACCGGAGGCGCATCTGGCAGTTTGAGCAGATTGGCAATGATGCCACCGGCCGGCTCCGACGCCTTCAGATCGAGGTCGAGCTTGTTGTCGGCGGGCGCGAAATGGACCTTGGCGTCGACCGTGCCTTGCTTGCCGTCGCGGCGTGTGATGTTGAGGTTCGTCTCGACTGCCAGCGGCGCAGCGTCGGCCTTGAGCGAGCCCTTTGCCACAAGTTCGGCAATGCCGGTTCCTGCCAGGGCCGGCCCAAGCGCGATTTCGGGAAGATCGATCTGCTTGACGTCGATCGATACCGGCAGCGTGGTCGTGCCGCTTTGATCGGGCTGCTGAGCGCCGGCCACCGGCAGCCGCGCCAGTTCGATGCGCTCGGCAGCGATGCGGTCGGCGTTGAAGGTTTTCGACAGCAGCGCCAATGGCGACCAGTCGACCGCCACTTTGCGCGCCACCAGCCAGGCACCCTGGCGGTCTTCCAGCACGACATGGTCGACGCTCAGCGCGCCGGACCAGATGCCGTCGATGCCGCTGACCGTGACCTTGCGGTCGTCCGTCGAAGCCATGGTCGAGATGATGCCGGCGAGGTTGTCGCGGCCACGCTCGGTCTTGGTCAATACGATGAGCGCACCGACTGCCCCCGCCACAACGATGAGCAGCGTGTAAAGGAAGATGCGAAGGATGCGTTTGAACGTTTTCATCGCATCAGAAAGCCTGGCCGATACCGGCATAGATACCGAACCGCGGGTCGCCGGGGTCACGATTGAGCGGCACTGCGGCGTCGATGCGCAGCGGCCCGAACGGCGTTATGTAGCGCAAGCCGACACCGGCGCCGACCTTCATGTCGGAAAAATTCGGAAATTGCGTGGTCGAGACAGTACCGGCATCGACGAACGGCACGATGCCGATCGTGTCGGTGACGGCGATGCGCATCTCCACCGATGTCTCGAAGAAGGAAAGCCCGCCGATGGGCTGGCCGTCAATGTCCTTCGGACCGATGCCCTGATAGGCGTAACCGCGCACGGATCCGCCGCCACCGGAGTAGAAGCGACGGTCGGCCGGGACGTCCTGAAGACCGGCGCCGACAATCGAGCCGATGGCGACGCGTTCGGCGAAGACGAACTTGCCGCCGCTGTCCAGCGACTGATAGGCCGATCCCTCGCCCTTCAGCTTGACGAACGCCGCCCCGCTCAAGATGTCGTAGCTCGGCTCGGCATAGGCCAGCACCCTGAAGCCTTTGGTTGGATTGAGCCGATTGTCGCGGTTGTCAAAGACATATTGCAGCGGAATGCTGGCGATCAGATATTTGTGCTTGCCGAAAGCGTCGGTGATCTTCGAATAGTCGAGCGCGACCTCCGCCGAAACAGTCTGCCTCTTGTCGAGTTCGTAGGACAGACCGGCGCTGCCCTTGACCGAGAAATGGTCATAGGCATCGGGATGTTCGAGCACGGTCTTGACGCCGGTGAAGAACTTCGATGCCGGCCCGACCACGCCAGGCTTTTCGAACATGATGCCGGCATTGTAGTTGAGCTCGCCCAGATCGTTGCTGCCGATGCCGCTGATCTTGCCGTCGATGCGCAGCTTCTCGGCCCGGCCGAACAGATTGCGGTGGCCCCAATAGCCTTCCAGGCCCAACCCTTCGGTGTTGGAGACGGTGCCGCCGATGCCGAAATAGCGCGGCTTGCGCTCGCTCACCTGAACACCGATCGGGATGTTGCCGTCGGCGTCGAGGCTGTCGGCTTCCTTCAGCGTCACGCTATTGAACACTTCCAGCGCCAGCAGCCGGTCGCGGGCGTCGTCGATCTCCTCGGGCGAATATTGGCGGCCGCGCTTCAAGCCTGTCATGTATTCGGTGAAATCGCGGTCGACCTTCTCGGTCCCCTCGACCGTCGTGTCGCCATAGCCGGCGACCGGCCCGGCGGCAACGGACAGCGTCACATCGAGCGTAGAGGTGGCATGGTCGGCGACGATCTGCCGGTCCGTGATCCTCGCCAGCGGCCTGCCTTCCTGCTTCAGCGCCCGCACGATCAGCGCCTCGGCCTTGAGCACCGCGCCCGAGCTCGCGTCGCCGCCGGCAATCAGGCCGAAATCGGCGCTCATCAGCCCGGCCGCATCGCCTTCCAGCCTGATGTTGCCAAGCGTGAATTTCGGTCCGGCTGCAATGCCGATCACCACCGGGATCGGCTGTGGTCCCGAAAATTCGGCATCAGGCGGCAAATCGTCGAGCAGCTTGCCTTGAATGGTGATGGTGACGACACCCTCGTAGCGGGCGTCCGCGTAGAGTGCGGCGACCAGCTGCTCGCGGTCGCTGCGCGCCTTGGCCATGAGACCGAGCGAGCCGGAGACCGGACGTTCCTCGTCGGCTTTCAGCGTCGAGGCGTTTTCGATCTTCTTGACCAGATCCTTGTCGGCGTCGGGCGCCTCGATGGTCACCGCATAGCGCAGCGGGTCGACGATGTCGGCGTCTTCGTCGTTGGACGAGCCCCATAATTTGATGCCGAAAATCTCGAAAGCGGCCGCATTTCTGGTGTCACCGGCAAATGCAGCCGAGCACGCCAACGCCAGAATCAGGGCGCGCGAAAGCGCGCGCCGTCGCGCGGTTCCTCCCGACATCTGCGTTTCATACGCCCGCATTATTATTCTAACCTAGTCTCCAAAGCTAAAATTGGAATGAAGTTCTGAAGCGCTCGTAAAGGGGCCACAATCCAATTGTCTGAAATAGGCAGGGCTTGGAATTCACACCTTCTGCGTTTTCGGAAGAAAGCGTGATCCCTGTCCTATGGAGGTACTACCGGTCATTGGCCGGAAAGGAAACCGTTGGCAGGCGGTACCTGCCGCGTCCTCGTGTTGACAAGCTTGACTGAAGCTTGAACATGCCGGGACGTAAGCAGTGTCTGGAGGGTGTTATGGCAATGCGCGCGGCTCGTGGTCTGTCGATCCTGATTCTTCTGTTTTTCGCCTGGGGGACTGTCGCGCAAGCGGCCGAAGCACGGCGCATCGTAACAACAAACAATTCCGACTATTTCGGTTTCGATCTCCGGTCCGACCAGAATGTCAGCCTCGACCAGTGCAAGACCACATGCCTTGGCGACCCCACCTGCCGCGCCTTCACCTACAACAACAAGGCCAAATGGTGCTTCCTCAAATCCGACTATAATTCGCTCAAACCATTCAGCGGCGCTACCGCCGGCAAGGTCGTCAATGTCGATGGCGACCCCGATATCGGCGCACCGCCGGAACTCGCCTTCTTCCCGAGCTGGATGGCCGACCAGGCCCAGCAATACCGCAACAAGCTCACCGACCCGGCCTACACCAAGCCGACCGAAGGGCTGACGGCGCTGCGGGCAGCGGCCGAACAGGCGACACTGACCGGCGACCACCGCTCAGCGATGCAGAAATACGAAGCCGCGGTTTCGGTGTTGCCCGACGACGGCCAGCTCTGGCTCGGGCTGGCGCGCGAAACGCTTGCCGTACAGCCGGCCGCAAACAGCCCCGAGGCTTACAATCTGCCGGTAAAAGCCACCTCCGCCGGCCTCAACGCCTACAAATTGCTGCGCACAACCAAGACACGCGCCGAAGTGCTGGCGCTTATCGGTGCCGGGCTCGATCGCCGCGACCTCTACCGGCCGGCTCTGCAGGCCTATGAAGCAAGCCTCGCCCTTGTCAATTCGCCTGCAGTCCAGGCCGACTATGCGGATCTCAAGGCGCGCAAAGGCTTCCGCGTCATCGACCATACGGTCGACGCCGACACCAGCGCGCCGCGCATCTGCGCGCAGTTTTCCGAAGATCTGGTCAAGACCGGCGTCGACTATGCCCAGTTCGTCACCGTCGACAACACCCCTCCCAAGGGCGTCGAGGCCAAGGATAAGCAGATCTGCGTCGAAGGGCTCCAACACGGCCAGCATTATGAAGTGACCTTCCGCGCCGGCCTGCCGGCCGCCATCGGCGAGGTGACCGCGGCACCGGTGGTGCTGTCGATCTACGTGCAGGACCGCGCGCCTTCGGCCCGCTTCACCGGCGACAGCTTCGTGCTGCCCGCCGGCGCGCGCCGCGGCATCCCGGTCGTCACCGTCAACATGAACGCCGCCGAAATGAAGCTTTACCGCATCGGCGATCGCTCGCTGGCCCAGCTTCTGTCTGGCTATCAGTTCCTGAAGCAGCTCGACGGCTACGACATCTCCAACATTTCCGATCAGATGGGCGCACCGGTCTGGCAAGGCCAGCTCGACATCGCCAACGACCTCAACAAGGACGTCACCACCTCCTTCCCGGTCGACGAAGCCCTGCCGCAGCGCAAGCCCGGCGTCTATGTGCTGACCGCGCAAGCCGTCAACGACAACAGCGACGATTACAATTCGATCGCCACGCAATGGTTCGTCGTCTCCGACATCGGCCTGTCGACCTATACCGGCCAGGACGGCCTGAACGTCTTTGCCCGGTCGCTCGCAACCGCCAAGCCGATCGCTGGCGCGGAACTGACGCTGCTGGCCAGGAACAACGAAATCCTTGGCACCGCGATCTCAGACGCGGAAGGCCGCGCCGTGTTCAATCCCGGCCTGACGCGCGGCAGCGACGGCATGGTGCCGGCCGTGCTGATGGCCAAGCAGGGCGACAACGACTTCGTCTTTCTCGACATGGGCCGAGCCGGCTTCGATCTGTCCGACCGCGGCGTCACCGGGCGCCCGGCGCCTGGCGCGCTCGACATCTATGCCTGGACCGAGCGCGGCATCTACCGCGCCGGCGAGGATGTGCATGTCGCCGCCCTCGCCCGTGACGGTGCTGCCAAGGCGGTCGAGAACCTGCCGCTGACCTTCATCTTCACGCGCCCCGACGGCGTCGAGAACCGCCGCATCGTCAGCGATGGCGCATCGGCCGGCGGTCACGCCGTCGACCTGCCGCTCGAACCGAACGCCATGCGCGGCACCTGGACGGTTTCGATCTACACCGATCCCAAACAGGCGGCGGTCGCCAGCCAGATGTTCCTGGTCGAGGATTTCGTGCCGGATCGCATCGAGTTCGACCTCACTTCCGACAAGCAGGAGATTGCCCAGGCCGAAACCGCCAACATCACCGTCGACGGCCGCTTCCTCTATGGCGCGCCGGCCGCCGGCCTTGCCCTGGAAGGCGAGCTGACACTGTCGACCGCCCGCGACTGGGACCGCTTCAAGGGTTATTCCTTCGGCCTCGCCGACGAGCAGTCGGCGGAACCGTCAGTGACGCCATTCACCGATCTGCCGGTGGTTGGCGACGACGGCAAGGCGACCTTCCCGGTCACTGTCGACCAGTTACCTTCGACGACCAAGCTGGTCGATGCCAAGGTCACGGTTCGCATGCGCGAAACCGGTGGCCGCGCCATCGAGCGCTCGCTCAACATCGGCATCCGTCCGACAGGTCACATGATCGGCATCCGTCCGGATTTTGACGACAACGAGGTGCCGCAAGGCGGCACGGCGAAGTTCAGCCTGATCGCCGTCGATCCCGACGGCAAGCGAGAGGCACTGAAAGGCGCACAATGGTCGCTAGTCAAGGTCGAGCGCAATTACCAGTGGTACCGCTCAAACAACTCCTGGAACTATGAGCCGGTCACCTTCACCAAGTCGATCGCCAATGGCCAGATCGACCTGGCTGCCGATGCCGAAGCCACGGTCTCGGTGCCGGTCGACTGGGGCCAGTACCGGCTCGAGATCGAAACATCCGATCCTGAGGGACCAGCGACCAGCTATGAATTCGACGCGGGCTGGTATGTCAGCTCCACCACCACCGAAACGCCTGACGGGCTCGAGATCGCCCTCGACAAGGACACTTATGCTACCGGCGAAGTGGCCAAGCTCAAGGTATCGCCGCATTTTGCCGGCGAGCTGCTCGTCACCATCGGTGCTGACAAGCTCTTGAAGACCGTCACCGCCAGCGTGCCAGCCGGCGGCAGCACCGTCGATATCCCGGTCGGCGACGACTGGGGCGCCGGCGGCTATATCACGGCAACGCTGTTCAGGCCCGGTGACGCGCAAGAGACGCGCATGCCGGCACGCGCCATCGGCGTGAAATGGCTGAAGGTCGATCCGGGCTCGAAGAAGCTCGCCGTCACCTTGACGCCGCCGGACAAGACCATGCCGCGCCAGCAGCTGTCGATCCCGGTCTCGGTAGCCGGAGTGCAGCCGGGCAGCAACGCCTATGTCATGGTCGCGGCTGTCGATGTCGGCATCCTGAACCTGACCAACTACAAGGCGCCGGATCCGGAGAACTGGTTCTTCGGCCAGCGCATGATGGGACTTGAAGTACGCGACATTTACGGCCGCCTCATCGATGGCTCGCTGGGCGCCACCGGCAAACTGCGCACGGGTGGTGACGGGTCCAGCATGCAGACGCAAGGCAGCCCGCCGACCGAAAAGCTGGTCGCCTTCTTCTCCGGCACGGTCCAACTCGACGCCGACGGCAAGGCGAGGATCGACTTCGACATTCCGCAGTTCAACGGCACCGTGCGCGTCATGGCCGTCGCCTGGACCAGGGATGCGGTCGGCCATGCCCAGTCAGACGTCATCGTGCGCGATCCGGTGGTGATCACCGCCGGCCTGCCGCGCTTCCTGGCGCCCGGCGATGCCGCCGTCATGCGCCTCGATGTCGCCGACACAGATGGTCCGGACGGAGACTATGCGCTATCCATAGACACCACCGGCGACCTTTCGACCGGCGACAAGCCCCTCCCCGCAAAGCTGACGCTCGCCAAGGGCAAGCGTCAGACGCTGACCGTGCCGCTGATGGCCCAGACGGCGGGCAATGCCTCGATCACCATCAAGCTCGCCCATGCCGACGGCACCGCCGTCGAGCAGACGCTGTACGTGCCGGTGCGCCCGTCGCAACTGCCGGTGACCACCCGCATGGTGGTCGATCTCAAGGGCAATGGCGGCGCGCTGCATGTCGACAAGGAACTTCTTGCGGCAAGCCTGCTCGACGGCGCTTCGGTCAGCGTCGGCGTTTCGCAGGCTGCGGCCTTCGACGTGCCGTCGCTGCTGATGACGCTCGACCGCTACCCCTATGGTTGCGCCGAGCAGACCACCAGCCGCGCCATGCCGCTTCTCTACGTCAACGAGATGGCCTCAGGCGTCGGCATGGCCAGCGACCCCGACCTGCACGACCGCATCCAGCAAGCCATCTACAAGGTGCTGAGCTACCAGGCCTCGGCGGGCAGCTTCGGCCTGTGGGGTCCGGGCTCCGGCGATTTGTGGCTCGACGCCTATGTCACCGACTTCCTGACCCGGGCGCGCGAGCAGAAATACGACGTGCCGACCCTGGCGATGAACCAGGCGCTGAGCAATCTGCAGAACTCGCTCGGCTACGATCAGGACGTCCAGGACCGTGGCAGCGAGATCGCCTATTCGCTCTATGTGCTGGCCCGCAACAAGAAGGCTTCGGTCGGCGATCTGCGCTACTACGCCGACACCAAGCTTGAAGCCTTCACCAGCCCGATGGCCGTCGCCCAGCTGGCGGCGAGCCTGGCACTCTACGGCGACACGCAACGCTCGGAAGCAACGTTCCAGGCCGCGCTGCAACTGGCCAAGTCGACCACCGAATACGATTATTACCGGTCGGACTATGGCTCGCAGCTGCGTGATGGCGCGGCGATGCTGGCGCTTGCCGCCGAATCGAAGCCGGTGCCGACCATCGTGCCGGAACTGATCAAGCTGGTGGCAAGAGAACGCGCCGAAGCGCGCTGGACCAGCACGCAGGACGAGTCCTGGATGCTGCTGGCGGCCCGCGCACTGAAGTCCGGCAACGATTCGATCACGTTGACCGTCAACGGCGCACCGCATGCCGGCGGCTATTCGAACCAGATCGCCGGTAGCGACCTTGTCGACAGCCCGCTGACCGTTGCCAACACCGGCACGACCCCTCTGCAAGCGGTCGTCACCACGGTGGCTTCGCCGATACAGCCCTTGCCGGCCGGCGGCGACGGCTTCACCATCAGCCGCACCTACTACAAACTCGACGGCACCGAGGCCAACGTGACGGAGGCGACCCAGAACGAACGCTATGTCGTTGTGCTCAAGATCTACGAGCAGAACACCTGGCCGTCGCGGCTTTTGATCACCGACCTGTTGCCGGCCGGCTTCGAGATCGACAATCCGGGCCTGGTTTCCAGTGCCCAGCTGTCGAATTTCTCCTGGCTGGCGCAGACCGATGCCGCCCATCTCGAATTCCGCGACGACCGTTTCGTCGCGGCGTTCAATCCGAACGACGGCGATGGCGACCGCAACATCACGCTGGCCTATGTCGTGCGCGCGGTGACGCCGGGCACCTATGCCCATCCGGCGGCAACGATCGAGGACATGTACCGGCCGCAATATTCGGCCCGCACCGCCACCGGCATGATGGAGGTCAAGGCGCCGTAAGGCGCCATTGGTAGCGATCATGAACAGTACGATTGCGCTGCCCCTCATTGCCCTGCCGGGCATTTCTCCCCGTATAGTGACGGGGAGAAAGAAGCCTGCACCGAAGCTTTCGCCAATCTCGAACGTCGCAGAAAAGGCGCCGAGGGTCGCAACAGCCCTCTTCTCCCCGTCACTATACGGGGAGAAGGTGCCGGCAGGCGGATGAGGGGCGGCGCCATGCTCTCCAGAAAATTCTTGCGCCGCGCAGCCATCACTGGCGTCTCCTTAGCCGCCCTCGCGGCAATCGCCATAGGCGCCCTTTGGCAGCTCGACCGCGCCTTTCCGCCGCCGCTGCCTGAAAAGCTGACGGTGTCGACCGAAGTGCAGGACCGCGACGGCCAGCTGTTGCGGGCCTTCGCTACGCCGGACGGCTACTGGCGGCTCGAAACCCGCCTCGATCAGGTCGACAAGCAGTTCGTCGACATGCTGGTCACCTATGAGGACAAGCGCTTCTGGGACCATGAAGGCGTCGACGTGCTGGCGCTGGCCCGCGCTGCCGGCCAGTTCGTCAGCAATGGCCATATCGTTTCCGGCGGCTCGACGCTGTCGATGCAGCTCGCCCGGCTGATCGAGCCGCGCGACAGCCGCAGCCTCGGCTCCAAGATCAAGCAGATGCTGCGCGCCATCCAGATCGAACGGCGGCTCTCGAAGCGCGAGATCCTGGAACGCTACCTGACGCTGGCGCCCTATGGCGGCAATCTCGAAGGCGTGCGCGCCGCCTCATTGGCCTATTTCGGCAAGGAGCCGAAACGGCTGACCGTCTCAGAAGCCGCCCTGCTCGTCGCCCTGCCGCAATTACCGGAGAAGCGCCGGCCCGACCGCAATCTGGAGATCGCCCACGCCGCCCGTGATCGGGTGCTGACCCGCATGGTTTCATCAGGCCTGCTCGGCGAACGCGAGGCCGCACGTGCCGCGCTCGATGACGTATCGGGCTTGCGCCGCAAATTGCCGGCGCTGGCCGCCCACGCCGCCTATGCGATGCTGCCCAAGGCCGTTGCCGGCCAGAAGCTGCAATTGACGATCCGCAAAAGCGTCCAGGAAGGGCTGGAACAGGTGGCAAAGGATGCCGCCGCCAAGCTGGGTCCCCGCCTGTCGGTGGCCATGGTGCTGGCCGACGCCCGCACCGGCGACATACTGGGCGAAGTCGGCTCGGCCGATTTCTTCGATGCCAGCCGCTCCGGTTGGATCGACATGACCAGGATCATCCGCTCGCCGGGCTCGACGCTGAAGCCGTTCATCTATGGCCTGGCCTTCGAGCAGGGGCTGGTGGCGCAGGAAACCTTGATCGAGGACAGCCCCGCCGATTTTTCCGGCTACCGGCCGAAGAATTTCGACATGGGCTATCAGGGCGACGTCAGCATCAGGCAGGCCCTGCAACTGTCGCTCAACGTGCCAGCGATCCGGGTGCTCGACGCGGTCGGGCCGGCGCGGCTGACGGCGCGTTTCCGCCAGGCCGGGGTGACGCCGGTGCTGCCGGTCAACGAGGCGCCAGGCCTGGCGATCGGCCTTGGCGGCGTCGGGGTGACGCTGCGCGATCTCGTCCAGCTCTATACCGGGCTTGCCAATGGCGGCAAGGCGCACACTCTGCATGACGGCACCGAGCCGGCGAATGCCGAACGCACCACTGCCACCATCCTCGATGACCAGGCCAACTGGCAGATCACCGACATATTGTCGGGGGTCAAGCCACCCGAAGGTGCCGCCCAGCGCGGCATCGCCTACAAGACCGGCACCTCCTATGGCTACCGCGACGCATGGTCGGTCGGCTTCGACGGACGCTACGTCTTGGGCGTCTGGGTCGGCCGCTCCGATGCCGGCGCCGTGCCCGGACTGTCTGGTTACGTCTCGGCCGCCCCCATCCTGTTCGAAGGTTTTGTCCGCTCCGGCCTCGCCGCCGTGCCGCTGCCCAGCCAGCCGGCCGGCGTCATCAGATCCAAACGCGAGGACCTGCCGGTGACGTTGGCGCGCTTCGGCGCCGGCGACGACGGGCTGGTGCAGGCGACCCCGACCGAGCCGGCGCCGACGATCATCTTTCCGCCGGACGGCGCCCGCGTCGATCTCGACACCGATTCGGCCGATGCCTCGCCGCTGGTGCTCAAGCTGCAAGGCGGCCGAGCGCCGTTCCGCTGGCTGGCCAACGGCAAGCCGCTGGTTGGCATCGACCGGCGACGCACCGCAACCTGGCTGCCGGACGGCGCCGGCTACTCGACGCTGACCGTGATCGACGCCGCAGGGCGCGCCGCCAGCGTGAAGGTGTTCGTTGAATAGAATGCTTCAGGCGATTCAAGGCATTGCGTTTTTCGCTTTGCTGTCGCTGGTTTTCGCTCTGCCCGCAAGCGCCGATACCTTGCCCGCCGGCTTTGTCCGCCTCGCCGATGTCGATCCCTCGATCCGCCAGGACATCCGCTATGCCCGCACAGAAAATTTCCTGCGCCGCAAGGCCAATGGCTACGACGCACCGGTGTGCATCCTCACCTGGCAAGCGGCAGAAGCGCTTTCCGGCGTACAGAAAGCGATTGCCGCCGAGGGGCTGACGCTGGTCGTATTCGACTGCTACCGCCCGGCGCGCGCCGTCTCCGACATGGGCGAGTGGACGAAGGCCGGCGGACCGCCCGACCCGCAATGGTATCCGCTGGTCAAGCGCCAGGACCTCATCGCCAAGGGCTATATCGGCGAACTGTCCACCCATTCGCGCGGCTCGACCGTCGATCTGGCCATCGCGCGATCCGGCGCCAAGAGCGCACCAAGACCGGCCTGCGGTGTATCAGATGCCGGCACGCTCGATTTCGGCACCGGCTTCGACTGTTTCGATCCGACGAGTGAAACAGCGCATCGCCCGCTCGACAAGGAAGCGGCGGCAAACCGCAAGCGGCTTGTCGAGGCGATGCGCGCCGGCGGCTTCCGGAATTATGCGCGCGAATGGTGGCATTTCACGCTGGCAAACGAGCCGTTCCCAAAGCAACGCTTCGATTTTCCCGTCACTGCCGATTGAGGCGCCTGCCGCAGCGGGAGCAAAGTTCGACCCAACTCATCACAGCCATTGCTTTAGAGCAGCCTGTTTCTAGATAGACCGCTGGATGGGCACGGATTCCCGGCGATGGCGTCGCGAGGAAAAAATTTCCCCACGGCGCCAAAGAACGGCGAAAAATTGCTTCAAGAGGGCAAAAAAGGCAACATTGAATGCATCTAATTTCTATCAATTCGGTAGATTTGACGCGAGTTCAACGGAGGCGGAAATGACCAACCCTCATTTCAAGAAACTACTCGGCGCACTGGTCGCCACATCTGTCCAGTTCGGCACGCTCGGTTTCGCGTTTGCCGATACCACCATTCTCAACGTGTCCTATGATCCGACGCGTGAGCTGTACAAGCAGTTCGATGAAGCCTTCGTCGCCAAGTGGAAAGCCGATACCGGCGAGACGGTGACCATCCAGCAGTCGCATGGCGGATCAGGCGCCCAGGCCCGCGCCGTGATCGACGGCCTCGATGCCGACGTGGTGACGCTGGCGCTCGAAGGCGACATCAACGCCATCGTCTCGAAATCGAAGAAGATCAATCCAGACTGGCGGACCAAGTTCGAGAACAACTCGGCCCCCTACACCTCGACCATCATCTTCCTCGTCCGCAAGGGCAACCCGAAGGGCATTCATGACTGGGGCGATCTGGTCAAGGACGGCGTCCAGGTGATCACACCGAACCCGAAAACATCCGGCGGCGCGCGCTGGAACTATCTCGCCGCCTGGGCCTATGCCAACGCCAACGATGGCGGTGACGAGGCCAAGACCAAGGAATTCGTCGCCAATCTCTTCGCCCATGTCCCGGTGCTCGACACCGGCGCGCGCGGCTCGACCGTGACCTTCGCGCAAAAGGGTCTGGGCGACGTGCTGCTGGCTTGGGAAAACGAAGCCTATCTGGCGCTCGACGAGTTCGGTGCCGACAATTTCGACATCGTCTACCCGCCAACCTCGATCCTGGCCGAGCCGCCGGTGGCGGTGGTCGACGCCAATGTCGACGCCAAGGGCACGCGAAAAGTCGCAGAGGCCTATCTGGCCTATCTCTACTCCAAGGAAGGCCAGACACTCATCGCCAAGAACCATTATCGTCCGTCGAAGCCCGATCTGGTGCCGGCGGAGGATCTCGCCAAACTGCCGGAAATCAAGCTGATCACCATCGACGATCCACTTTTTGGCGGCTGGAAGAAGGCACAGCCTTACCATTTCGGCGACGGTGGTATATTCGACCAGATCTACAAGCCAGCGCAGTAAGCCAAAGCTCTAGATCAGGACGACATGACCACAGCACCCGCCAAGGCGGGGTGGCGGTTCAGACAGCCGAGCGTCATTCCGGGTTTCGGATTGACGCTCGGCTTCTCGCTTGCCTACCTCACGCTCATCATCCTCATCCCCTTGTCGGGGCTGATCTGGCGCTCGGCCGCACTCGGCTGGGCCGATTTCTGGGCGATCGCTATCGACCGCCGGACCATCAACGCACTCGAAATCAGCTTCGGCACCGCCTTCATCGCCGCCGCCGTCAACGTCGTGTTTGGCACGCTGGTCGCGTGGGTGCTGGTGCGCTACCGCTTTCCCGGCCGCCGCATCGTCGACGCCATGGTCGACTTGCCCTTCGCGCTGCCGACCGCGGTTGCCGGCATTGCACTGACCACGCTCTACGCGCCAAACGGCTGGATCGGCAAATTGCTGACGCCGCTCGGCATCAAGGTCGCCTATACGCCACTCGGCATCGTCATCGCGCTGGTTTTCATCGGCCTGCCCTTCGTTGTGCGCACCGTCCAGCCGATCATGGAAGAGATCGACAGGGAGGTGGAGGAAGCAGCCGCCACGCTTGGCGCCAATCGCTTCCAGATCATAACCCGCATCCTGTTTCCGGGTCTGGCGCCGGCGATCGTCACGGGCTTCGCACTGGCCTTCGCGCGCGGCGTCGGCGAGTACGGCTCGGTCATCTTCATCGCCGGCAACCTGCCTTACAAATCGGAGATCGCGCCGCTGCTGATCGTCATCCGGCTGGAGGAATACAATTACGCAGCCGCGACCGCGATCGCGGCGATCATGCTCGGCCTGTCGTTCGTCATGCTGCTGATCGTTAACCTGGCGCAGTCGTGGAGCCGCAAACGCTATGGCTGACCCGGAGATCAAATCCTACGAACCGCACCATGAAAGCCAGTCGGCCGCGGTCACCGAAAGCCGCCCGGTGAAAGCCGTGTTGATGATCGTGGCTTTTGCCTTCCTCGGCATTTTCCTGCTTTTGCCGCTGATCGTCGTCTTCAGTGAAGCCCTGTCGAAAGGCGTCGGAGCCTATACGGAGGCGCTGGGCGACACCGACACGCGCTCGGCGATCCGGCTGACGTTGCTGGTAGCGGCGATCTCGGTGCCGCTCAACATCGTCTTCGGCATCTCCGCCGCCTGGGCCATCGCCAAGTTCGAATTCAAGGGAAAGGCCTTCCTGACCACGCTCATCGACCTGCCCTTCTCGGTTTCACCGGTCATATCAGGCCTGGTGTATGTGCTTTTGTTCGGCGCTCAAGGGTTGCTCGGCAGCTGGCTGAAGGCGCATGGTATCGTCATCCTGTTTGCCGTGCCGGGCATTGTGCTCGCTACCATCTTCGTCACCTTCCCCTTCGTCGCGCGCGAACTGATCCCGCTGATGCAGGAACAGGGCAATGGCGACGAGGAGGCAGCCCTTTCGCTCGGCGCCAATGGCTGGCAGACCTTCTGGTATGTAACCTTGCCCAACGTCAAATGGGGATTGCTCTACGGCGTGCTGTTATGCAATGCCCGCGCCATGGGCGAGTTCGGCGCGGTGTCGGTCGTGTCCGGACACATACGCGGGCTGACCAACACCATGCCGTTGCATGTCGAAATCCTCTATAACGAGTACAACGCCGTTGGCGCCTTCGCCGTCGCCTCGCTGCTCGCTGGCCTCGCGCTCGTCACGCTGGTCTTGAAAACACTGCTCGAGATGCGCTACGGCGCCGAGATCGCCGCGACGCGCGGACACTGACTAAATGCATGTCGCCCAAAAGTGGGAACCGGTTTTGGGACAACGACATGCATCTACAAAAAAGGGATTTGCATGGAAGTTCGCGTTGCCAACGTGCGCAAGGAGTTTGACCGGTTCCCGGCCCTCCATGACGTGTCGCTTGACATCAAGTCCGGTGAGTTGATTGCGCTGCTCGGGCCGTCCGGTTCCGGCAAGACGACACTGCTCAGGCTGATTGCCGGGCTGGAGCGGCCGACGAGGGGAAAAATCTTCTTCGGCGAGGAGGATGCCTCGCACAAGTCGATCCAGGAGCGCAACGTCGGCTTCGTCTTCCAGCACTACGCGCTGTTTCGCCATATGACGGTCGCCGACAATATCGGCTTCGGTCTCAAGGTACGGCACGGGCCGACGCGGCCGCCGGCGCAGGAAATCCGCCGCCGGGCCTCCGAGCTTCTCGACCTGGTCCAGCTTTCCGGCCTCGAAAAGCGCTATCCGGCGCAGCTTTCAGGCGGCCAGCGCCAGCGCGTGGCACTGGCGCGCGCCATGGCGATCGAGCCCAAGGTGCTGTTGCTCGACGAGCCGTTCGGCGCGCTCGATGCCCAGGTGCGCCGCGAACTGCGCCGCTGGCTGCGTGACATCCATGACGCCACCGGCCACACCACGGTTTTCGTCACCCACGACCAGGAAGAAGCGCTGGAGCTTGCCGACCGCGTCGTGGTGATGAGCCAGGGCCGCATCGAGCAGGTCGGCTCAGCAGACGAGATCTACGACACGCCGAACTCGCCCTTCGTCTACGGCTTCATCGGTGAATCGAGTTCGGTGCCGGTCAAGATCGAGAATGGCGAGGTCTGGATCGCTGACCGGTCGATCGGGCTGTCCGCGCCGCACGCACCGGAAGGCGAAGCATTGCTGTTCTTCCGCCCGCACGACGTTGAATTGGTGGACGGCTGCAGCGGCTGCATCGCCGGTACGGTTGCCGCCAGCCGCCGCGTCGCCGGCACCAGACGGGTGGAGCTCGAAATCGGCGGCGAGCGTCAGCGGGTCGAAATCGAACTGCCCGTCGACCATCCTGCAGCACAGAAGAGCCGGGTGGCGTTTCGGCCGCGTCGTTGGAAGCTTTTTCCGACCGCGTAGTGCAATAACCCCAGAGCAGGCTCCCAAGAGACTCTGGTTGGAAGGAAATCCTACCAGACGACTGTTTAGGCAATGCTTTTTCCCGTAGCGTTACCATAGACCCGCCGTGCATGCCTCGTCGCCGACGACATGGCACGGCTATGTTCAGGCAAACGCATTTGCATCAGGAGCCCGTTTTCATGAAGCGATTTGTTTTCGGCCTCGCCACGCTGGCCGGCCTGTTCCTCGCATCCTCCCAGGCCTGGTCGGCCGACAAATTGCTGAACGCCTCCTATGATGTCGGTCGCGAACTGTTTGCCCAGGTGAACAAGGCCTTCATCGCCGGGCACCCCGGCGTCGCCATCGATCAATCGCATGCCGGAACGTCGGCGCAGGCGCGCGCCATCGCCGAGGGACTCGGCGCCGACGTCGTCACCTTCAACCAGGTCACCGACATCGATTTCCTGGTCAAGAAGGGCCTCGTCTCGGCCGACTGGCAGAAAGATTTCCCCGACAACGCTTCGCCATTCTACTCGCTGCCGTCCTTCCTGGTGCGCGCCGGCAATCCCAAGCACATCAAGGACTGGAACGACCTCGTGCGCGACGACGTGCAGGTGATCTTTCCCAACCCGAAAACATCCGGCAATGCGCGCTACACCTATCTGGCGGCCACCGCCTACGCCAAGGAAGCCTTCAAGGGCGACGACGCCACGGTGAAGGAATTCGTCACCAAGCTGTTCAACAACGTGCCGATCTTCGACACCGGCGGCCGCGCCGCCACCACCACCTTCGTGCAGCGTGAGATCGGCGACGTGCTGATCACTTTCGAGTCCGAAACACGCGGCATCCGCAAGGAGTATGGCGACGACAAGTTCGAGCAGGTCACGCCTTCGGTCAGCCTGCTGGCGGAGTTCCCCGTTGCGATCGTCGATACGGTCGCCGATGAGCATGGCACGCGCGATCTCGCCAAGACCTATCTCGACTTCCTCTACACACCGGAGGGCCAGACTATCATCGCCCAGAACGGCAACCGCGTTCGCGACGCGACTGTCGCCGCCAAATACAAAGCCGACTTTCCCGAGGTCCGCCTGCTGACGGTAGAGGATGTCTTTGGCGGCTGGGACAAGGTCCAGAAGGAGCACTTCGCCGCCGGTGGCCTGCTCGACCAGACCTATGGCAGTCGCTGACGTCGGGCAACGTCTTCAGCCAAGCATTCAGTCTCCTCGACCAAGCAAAATGAGAGCCGGCTTTGTGCCGGCTTTCTTCATTTTTGCGATCCGGAAAGGTAATTTTCCGGTGAATGCTCGGTGCTGGCTGTCCAAAACGTTACGAAGAATCAACGTCTTGTGTTTATCGTGCGATCGGGCGGCTTGCTTCGCGAAACTGCATTGCGGACGAAACGTCATGATTTGCACACAAACAACCGCCAGATGCGGGCGGTTGGGGTTTTCATGAACTGAATCGGGCATGCTTACCAAAAAAGGCAAATACGGCCTCAAGGCCCTCGTGCACCTGTCCGGCCTTCCGGTCGGTCAGCTGGCATTCGTCAACGACATTGCGGTCGCCAACAACATCCCGAAGAAATTCCTCGATGCCATTCTGGGCGAGTTGCGCAATGCCGGCTTCGTCCAGAGCCGCAAGGGCAAGGAAGGCGGCTACCGCCTCGCCCGGCCGGCCTCCGAAATCAAGATCGGCCATGTCGTGCGCGTGCTCGACGGGCCGCTGGCCCCGATTCCCTGCGCCAGCCGCACGCAGTATCAGCGCTGCGAGGACTGCGACGAGGCGACCTGCCAGGTCCGGCACATGATGCTGGAGGTGCGCCAGGCGATCGCCGAGGTGCTGGACAACCGCAGCCTCGCCGCCATGCGCGACGCCGACAATGACGACTTTCCAGTCGAACTGACGTCGCAGATCTAAGACCTAGCCCCCTCAGACCAAGCCAAGCTTGCCGGCAAGCCCGACACCTAGAAACAGGATGTGCGCGGTAGCTTGAACTCGACGATGCGGTTGCGCGCGAAATAGCCGAACCTAGATCACCCCATCGGCGCCCGATTGCGCCCTTGGAGCAGACGCAGTAAAGCGATTTTCGGACGCGTACAAGAACAGGCTGGAAACCGAACGGATGAGGCTGCCATGGTTCGGACAATCCAGGAGAGCCAACCGGAAGGGGTCGTCCGCCGCCAGCTTTCACACTGAAATCATCGCTGATGTGCTGGTGCCGGAAAGCGCCGAGTCTGTCCGGTTCTTCAGCCGAAAGCTCGTCAAACCCGGAAAACTGCGTCGCTTCTCCAACAAGGACTTCCGCGAAAGCCTGTTGTTCTGCTTCTATCTCGGTGTTGCGGCGACGCTGCCGGTCAGATGGTGGGCGCCGATCTGTGGCTGGGTCTCCGGGCTTCGGCTGAAACGCCACATCCGCAAGGGATTTTCGCGCTACGCCCTGGCAACGCGCGCAGTGCTTGGCAACGGCGTCGATGCGCAAAGACTGTTCAGGGCCATGCTTGCCGGCCTCCACCGCCGACGCCTGCAGCTTGCCGCGCATCTGGTCGGCAAGCGCTGGTCGCCGGCCATCCGTCTGGAGGGCCTGGACGGTCTTCAGGAGGCACTAAAGCGCGGTCGCGGCGCCATCATCTGGTGCGACCAGTTCGCCAGCCAGACGATCATCGGCAAGCGCGCGCTGCATGAGGCCGGCGTCGAAGCCCATCAGGTGAGCGTCCGCTTCCACGGCATTTCCGACTCGATGTTCGGCTTGCGTTTCCTCAATCCGCCGATGGTTGCGGTCGAAAACCGTTTCCTGAAAAGCCGGGTCGTGTTTGACCGCAGCGACGCCTATCAGGTGACCCTACGCATGCAGAAGATCCTGAAGGGCAACGGCGTTGTCCTGATGACCAACAACATCCATGCCGGCTCGACATTTGCGGAAGCAAGTCTTGGGGAAAGCGGCTGGACGCACCTCGCCTCGGCGCCGGCAAATTTTGCCGCGCGAGGCGGTACGGCGCTGTTTGCCATGTCGACCTTCGAGACGATCCCGTTCGGCGAATACCGGGCCGTCATAAGCCCCGAACTGGTGCCGGCGGCAGCGAAGTCCGGCCGCCCCAAGCCCGGGGGTATGGAGGCAAAGAACATGGCGGTGCAGGCGCACTACATCCTGCTCAAGCGCGACCGGTTCCTGGAAGCCGTGAGGCTGCATCCTGATCAGATGATGTCGTGGTCCGGTCACGAACGGCTCACCGATCGGCCGGACGACACCGCGCTAGACAACGATCCCGGCACAATTTCATAAGATCGCACTGAGCTGAACCACGACATCTCCGACAAGGTCGGAGACCGGGCGTGTCGCGTCGAGCGTCAGTGCCCGCTCGTCTGCATCAGGCGCTTCGAGGATAGCGAACTGGCTGTCGACCAGGCTTGCCGGCATGAAATGACCCTTGCGGTTGCCGACACGTCGCTTTGCCGTCGCCGGGTCGATCATCAGATAGATGAAAACGATGTCCTGGCAAAAACCGCGCAGGCTCTCGCGATAGCTGCGTTTCAGCGCCGAGCAGGCGGCGACCACGCCCTGCCCGCTGCCGACCGACGCCGCGATCTGTCGGCCGATGGCGTCGAGCCAGCCTTCGCGCAACGCATCGGTGAGCGGCTGGCCGCTCGCCATGCGCGCGACGTTTTCGGGCGGATGCAGCTGGTCGCCTTCGACAAAGCTGGCACCGAGCGCCGCAGCCAGCGCCTTGCCGACGACCGATTTGCCACAGCCGGCGACGCCCATGACCACGACGGCCGGCAGCGCTCGAACAATGCTCGTCTGGGGTTGCGGCGCCTTTTCGTCCACGGGTCAGCGGCTTGCCGGCGCGCGGCCATAGAGAAGCAGCATGGCGACGATGACGACGCCATAGGTGATCTGCCGTCCCGCCTCCGGCATCTGCATGACGGAGAGAATGGATTGCAGCAGCGTGATCAGGATGACGCCGGCCACGGTGCCGAGATAGGAGCCGCGCCCACCAAGGATGGAGGTGCCGCCAAGCACCACCGCGGCGATCGACGGCAAGAGATAGGCATCGCCCATCGACTGTGCCGCCTTGGAAGCATAGCCGGCCAGCAGCACACCACCAAAGGCGGAGAGCCCGCCCGAAACCGCGAAGGCGATCATCACCACGCGGCGCGTGTCGATGCCGGAGAGGTAGGCGGCGCGCTCGCGATTGCCGATGCCATAGACGCTGCGGCCAAAGCTGGTGCGGGTCAGCACGAAGACCATCGCAGCCCCGATCAGTGCCCAGATGACGACGGCATTGGGCACGCCCGGAATGGCAAAGCCGGTCGCCAGATAGCGCATCGCCCCAGTTGCCGAATCCTGCGGCGAGAACCCGCCGGTATAGACCACCATCAGCCCTTGCGCGACGGCGTTGGTGGCCAGCGTGATGATCATCGAGGGAATGCGCAGATAGGCGACCCCGATGCCGTTGACGATGCCGATCAACATGCCGCAGAAAATGCCGAACGGGATTGCCAACGCAACACCAACCGGCCCGAAGGCCGCCAACGCACTGGCCATCATGGCGCCCACTGCCACCGACCATGGCACCGACAGGTCGATCTGCCCGAGCAGGATGACCAGCATCATACCGGTGGCGATGACGCCGAGAAACGAGGCCACCTTGAGCTGCTGCAACAGATATTCCGGCGACAGGAAGCTGCGTGAATAGAGACTGCCCAGAAACAGCAGCAGCACGATGCAGGCAAACGCCGTCAACACCGCCGGGTCGGAGCGGCGGATGAATTTCGGCATCCGGTTGGCAATGCCGGCAATGGTCGTTTCGCTCACAGGAACCACTCCAGCCGGTTGCGGACCCTGAACAATGCGAACGCGCCGAGGCTGACCGCGATCAAAAGGACAATACCTTGGAACAGCGGCTGCCAGAGCGGATCGAAATCGAAGACGAAGAGCAGGTCGCCGATGGTGCGGAAAGCCAGCGCTCCGAAGATCGCGCCGATGGCGCTGCCCTTGCCGCCAAACAGCGAAACACCGCCGAGCACGACGGCAGCGATCGAGAACAAGGTGTAGGCATTGCCGCTGGCATAGGCCGCATCGCCGGTATAGGTGAAGAAGGTCAGGAACAGCCCGCCGATCGCGGCCAGCAGCCCGGCAAGCGCGTAAGCGGCGAACTTGCCGCGCCGGATTGGCACGCCCGACATGTAGGCCGCTGTCTCCGATGACCCGGCCGCGTAGGCGGCGCGGCCGAGCACCGAGCGGCTGAACGGCACCCAGACGACAAGCACCACCGCCAGCAGCACGACCAGGCTCGCCGGTACCACGCCAAACAGGCGCCCGGTCAGCGCGTCGGCGAGATCCTCGTTGACCGAACCGCCTGGGAACGGCCGCAGCAGCAGCGCGATGCCGAAATAGACCGCGCCGGTGGCGATGGTGGCGACAATCGGCTGCAGGCGCCCATAGATGACGATGGCGCCGTTGACCGCCCCACAGAACAGCCCGGTGCCAAGCACCGCGAAGACACCGAACGCCGTTTCGATGCCGGTGCCGATGACCAGCCACGAGGCCAGGCAATTGGTCAGCGTGAAGATCATGCCGATGGAAAGGTCGATGCCGGCAGTGATCACCACCAGCGTCTGCGCCATCGCCACGAAAGCGAGCAGCACGCCCTTGTTCGAGGCCGTCTGCACGACATTGGCGGTGAAGCCGGCCGGATGGTTCGAGGTGTAGATCACGAACATGGCGATGAAAATGCCGAACGCCAGCAGCGTTCCGCGCTGTTCGGCAAGCCAGTAGCGCCAATCTTTCACTCCATGATCCCCTTCACGTGTTAGCTCCTTGCCTGGGCTCAGCGTTCTCGCCGTGGATGTTGAGCGCGCTGGCGATCAGCGCCCGCTCGGTGAGCTCGGCGCCGGCCAGTTCGCGTTTGACCGCACCGTCATAGAGCACCAGCACCCGGTCGCAGCAGCCGATCAACTCGTCATAGTCGGTCGAATAGAACAGGATCGCCGCACCCGCGTCGGCGAGCTTGCGCATCAGCTGATACAATTCCTGCTTGGTGCCGACATCGATGCCGCGCGTCGGATCGTTGAGCAGGATGATGCGCGGCTGGCGCATCAGCCATTTGGCGATGACCACCTTCTGCTGATTGCCGCCGGACAATGCACCAACCGGAATGTCGAGGCCGGCCGTCTTGATCGCCAGCAGCCCCACCATGTCGTCGATCAGCCGCTGCTCGGCGGCACGGTCGATGATGCCGGCCCTGGACAGCCGGTCGAGTGCGGCGAAGGAGAGGTTTTCGCGCACCGTCATCGGCAGCATCAGCCCTTCCGTCTTGCGGTCCTCCGGTATCAGCGCCATGCCGATCCGGTCATCGCGCGCGGCGGACGGACTGGTGATCGCCACCGGCTTGCCGTCGATCAATATCTGGCCGGACAGGCCGCGCAGCACACCGAAGAAGGCAAGCAGCAATTCGCGCTGGCCCTGGCCGTCGAGACCGCCGAGGCCGACGACCTCGCCCGCCGCGACCGTGAGCGATACATTGTCCAGCCGGTCGGTCCAGGAAAGCTTGCGTGCTTCCAGCACGGGAACGGCGGCAGCCGCGGCACGCACGGGCTTCGGCGGAAAGATGTGGCTGTATTCACGTCCGATCATCAGCTCGACGACTTCGTTGTCGCTCTTGGTGCCTGCCGCATAGCTGGCGACGTTGCGGCCGTTGCGGAACACCGTGCACTGGTCGGCGAGTTCGGCAATCTCGTTCATCCGGTGCGAGATGTAGAGCAGAGCCAGCCCCTCCTTCCGCAGCCGCTTCAACACGCCGAAGATCTTGGCAACGTCAGCCCCCGTGAGCGCCGAAGTCGCCTCGTCGAGGATCAGGATGCGCGGCTTCCTGGCCAGAGCCTTGGCGATCTCGACCATCTGCCTTCTTGAAAGCGGCAGATCCTTGACCAGCGCAAGTGGATGGATGTCGGCAGCGCCCGCGCGTGCAAGCGCCTCTTCCGCGATGCGCCGCTGCGCCTTGCGGTCGATCATGCCGAAACGCTTCGGCGGATCGGAAATGACGATGTTGTCGGCAACACTGAGCTCAGGGACCAGCGACAGTTCCTGGAAGATGCAGACGATGCCGGCCTGGTTCGCGGCAGCCGGCGAAGCGAAAGTGACCTTGCGGCCGTCCAGCGTCATGTGGCCTTCGTCGGGCGCGACGACGCCCGCCATGACCTTGATCAGCGTCGATTTGCCGGCGCCGTTCTCGCCGAGGATGGCGTGGATGCTGCCTGGCTGAACCGAAAGCTCGGCCTTCTCAAGCGCACGCACGCCGCCATAGCGCTTGGATATGCCTTCCATACGGAAGAGCGGAACCGCACCGTCCATCGGCCCCTCCCAAGGCGCTTGTTGTTGGGAACCGGCGCCGCGGGCTGACCGCGGCGCTGGGTGATTGGCAGGTAAGCTTACTGGTTCTCTTTGGTCTGGCCCATGATTTCCTGCGCGGTGAAATTGATGCCGCAGGTCGGGAAGGCATTGCCGACGAAGAAATTGTCGGACTGGTCGGGGAAGTAGTCCTGGCCTTCCTTGAAGTTCGGATCCTCGACGATGGCCAGCGGCAGCTTGACCGATTGCGGCACGACCTGACCCTCGAGCGCGGCGATCGCCGTCTTGATTGCAACCGCCACCTGGGCCGGACCGGTGCCCGCGGACGAGCATTTCAGCCCGTCGGCGGCATGCTTCGCGCAGAATTTGCGGAAGCCATTCTCGGTTTCGCCGCCGAACGGCACGAACGGATGCTTGGCGTCGATCATCGCCTGCACGATGCCGGTGTCGCCGCCCTGGCCGGTGATGCCGACGAACGGACCGTTGGTGGCGATGGCGTCAGCCGTGACCTTCTGTGCTGTCGGATCATCCCACTTGCCGGCAACTTCGGTGACTTCCCATTTCTTGCCCGAAGCGGCGAAGACCTCATGGATGCCATTGTGGCGGTCGGTATCGACCGACGTGCCTGCAACGCCGCGCACTTCAAGTATCTTTCCGCCATCGGGTATATGGCTGATCAGCCAGTTGCCCCAAAGTTCGCCAAGACCCTTCTGGTCGACATTGACGTTGATGGCATCCTTGGTATCGAGGATGTTGTCGAAGGCAACCAGCACGACGCCGGCTTCCTTGGCACGCTTGATGACCGGCCCGAAGGCTGTCGGGTTCTGGGCGTTGACGACGATGGCGTCATAGCCGGAATCGATGAAGTTGTTGATCGCCGAAATCTGTGCCGGCACGTCCTCACCGGTCGACACCACCTTGAATTCCTTCAGCTTGGCGGCGACGTCTTTTTGCGCTGCGTAGGCCTTGGCGGTCTGGATCATCTGAATGCGCCAGGTGTTGGCAATATAGCCATTGGCGAGCGCAATGCGGTACGGACCGTCTTTCTTGGGGAATTTGAAGAATTGCGTGTCGGCGGCCCACGGCGCGAAGCAATCCGGCTCGGCGGCCGGTCCCTTGACGATTTCAGGATCGGCGATTGCCGACGAGCTCAACATGACGAATGCAGTGGCGGCAACGATGCCACCAACGAGTGACTTGATCATCGATATTCCTCCCAGTTGCAGTTCTGATTGTTTTTACGCGTCGTCAAATCGCGCGTCTGGCCCGGCACCTCCCGCCTTGCCCGTCACGCTCTTCAGGTGGCCGAATGCCGACCCGATCCCCTCCTTGTCGCCTTCGTAAGCCGGAACAAAAACTATCATATTATACATAATAAACAAGCATGAGCTGTCGCTTATATATAATAAACAGGCTCCGGCTGCTGTCGCGAACTTCTGTGCAAAGCATATGGTAGCGCTACCATGACGTTGTGTAAAGTGCCATTTGAAGGACGCAGAAACGCCTTCAGCGGGCGGTGCTCTCGCGGCGCTGGAGTTCGAAACCGAGGTCGACGACCCGATTTTCGGGCCTGTTGCCGGCGATCGCGGCCAAAGCCATGGCGACGGCTCGCCTGCCGATTTCATAGCGGTGGGTGCGGACGCTGGTGATCGACGGAAACGCCGACTGCATCATGTCGAGATCGTTGAAGCCGACGATGCCGATCGTCTTCGGCACGGCGATCGAGGCGCGGTGGCATTCGAACAGCACGCCGAGCGCGATATCGTCATTGTTGCAGAAGACCCCGTCGAGCGTCGGCATCTTGGCCAGTGCGTCGCGCAACAACTCGCGCCCGAGCGTCACGCTGGACGGCAGGAGCGTAGTGGTGACCAGCCGCGCATCGAACAAGCCGGCAGCTTCCATCGCCGCGCGGTAGCCGGCCAGGCGCCGCTGCGAACGCGGATCCATCCGCGCGCCGATGAAGCCGATCCGCCGGTAACCGGCCTCGATCAGGTGCTGCGTCGCCACCCGGCCGCCGTCGAGATGCGAGAAGCCGACCAGCATATCGACTGGATCGGGGCCGGTCTCCATGACCTGCACCACCGGGCAGCCGGCCGTCTCCAGCAGTTTCCGCGACGTCGGTGTCTGGTCGATGCCGGCAACGATCAGTGCCGCCGGGCGCTGGGGCCCGAACACTTGCAGCAGCCGTTCTTCCTCGAGGCCTGAATAATGGGTGTTGCCGAGCTGAACGCGGAACGGGCCGTCCGACAGACTGTCGTAGATGCCGCGCACCACCTCGGCAAAGACATTGTTGGTGAGCGAGGGCACCAGCACGCCAAAGACCTCGGCGCGTGCCGAGGCCAGCGCCCGCGCATTCGGGTCCGGCACATAGCCGAGTTCGTCGACGGCGGCCTGGATTTGTTTGCGCAAATCCTCCGAAACGCGCGCCGGCTCGCGCAAGGCACGCGACACGGTGATGGCGCCGACGCCGGCCTTGCGCGCGACATCGGCAATGGTTGGGCGGCCGCCGCCGCGCCGTGAGCGCGGCTTGATCAAGGCCTTGCTCCCCGCGCCGTGCCTTCGCCGAAGCGCGGCCGCGAAACGATATTCAGCGTCATTGCCACTGTCGCCATGCCGAACCGGCCTGTTGCCGCACCCACTCGCCGTCTGGCGTCGCGCAGCCTTCCGCCATTGTCAAGCGAACTGGCGGGAAGTCGTGTGCCCGCTGGAGCGTCTTAAGCCATCGCCATAGCGCTGCGCCGGGCTTTCCACAGCAACAGCGTCATTGCCAGTATGTTTAGAAGGTTCCAGGCAATGCCATTGAGGAATGCCGCGGCATAGGAGCCGGTCAGATCGTAAATCCACCCAGACATCCAGCCGCCGATCGCCATGCCGAAGATGGTCGCCATCATGACGATGCCGACGCGCTGGCCGGCTTCTTTTGCCGGCATGTATTCGCGTACGATGATGGCATAGCAAGGCACGATGCCGCCTTGCGACAGGCCAAAGACCAGCGAGACGACATAAAGCGAGGCAAGCCCGTCGAAGGGAATATAGAACAGCAGCGACAGGCATTGCAGCACCGTGCCGATCAGCACGGTTTTGACACCGCCGATGCGGTCGGCAAGAAAGCCGGACGCAAGCCGGCTGACGACGCCCGCCGCCAGCATGATCGACAGCATGTCGGCGCCGTGCGCGACGCCGTAGCCGAGATCCATGCAATAGGCGACGATATGGACCTGCGGCATCGACATAGCCACACAGCAGCCAAGGCCGGCGATGACGAGCAGCACCTGCAAGGCCGCCGGCGACAACGAGATCGGCTGGACCGGCCGGCTTCCGGGCGCACCAGCCGCGGCTTCGCGGGGCGGGCCGCGCCTGAGCATCAGGATCAGCGGCACCATGGTCGCGAGGCAGACGACGCCGATCGCGGCATAGGTGAAACGCCAGCCTTCGCTTTGCATGACATAGGGCATGACAGCCGGCCAGATCGCGCCGGCGAGGTAGTTGCCGGAGGCGGCAGCCGCCACCGCGACGCCGCGGCGGCGGTTGAACCAATGCGATATGTCGGCGATCAGCGGACCGAAGATCGCCGACGTGCCGACACCGATCAGAAGCCCCTGGACAAGCGTGAACTGCAGGATCGATGTGGTTAGCGACGCCAGCAGGAAACCGGATCCGAGCGCTGCCGAGGCTATCAAGGCGGGGATCCAGTAGCCTATGCGGTCGATGGCGCGGCCGACCAGCACATTGCCGGCGGCGAAACCAACCATGGTCGCGGTATAGGGTATCGACGCCGCCGCGCGATCGACGCCGAATTCAGCCTGCACGGCGGGCAGCACCACGACCACAGCCCACATGCCGACGCCGCCGATCGTCGACAGCAGCATCGAAATGCCGAGCCGCATCCATGCATAGCTGCTGTCGATGCCGGGACTGCTCGCCTGGCTGGAGACGTTTGTGGTCAAGGCGTTTCCTGTCCGCGGTTCTGCAAATCGACCGTTCGGCCGCCACTATCGGCGCATTCGCGGCGCCGAGCAGCGCCACGACAGGCAAATCCGTGACACCAGGGATTTCACGTCAGGTGGAACAGTGGCTGGCTCGCACCGATCGTCATCGATTGGTTTTGGCAGATTTGCCTGAACTGGATCTGGTGACAGATCCTCTTTATCGCCGCTGTGAAGAAAATACCTACCGAGACCGGATAACGATATCGGTGTTGGCCAGCAGCTTGCGCACCGCGTTGCGGGCAGCATCCGGCCGCTGCAAGCGGATGCACTTCTCGATCGCCTCATGCAGCTTCTGCGCGTGCTGCAGATCGTCGAGTTCCCGCGTTGTGTAGGTAAACAGATGGTCGAACGCCGATTCGATCAGCACGCCGAGCGGCACCAGAAGGTCGTTGCCCGACGCCCGCAGGATGGCGAGGTGGAAGCGCGTATCGGCGCGGGTGCGTTCCTGCAACGACGCTGCCTCGCCCATCTCACGGCAGGCCTGGCTGATCTCGGCCATCTGCTCGTCGCTGCGCCGCATCGCCGCAAAGGCGGTCGCTTCCGGCTCGATGATGTGACGGAATTCCTGCACGGTTTTCAGGAAGACCTCGCGGTCCGGCGAGGTCGCATACCAGGCGAGCACGTCACGATCGAGCAGGTTCCAACGCTCCTTCGGCTCGACCCAGCTGCCGATCTTGGGGCGCGACGCCAAAAGGCTCTTCGCCATCAGCATCTTGATCGCCTCGCGCACCGCCGAGCGGCTGACGTCGAAGGTCTCGGACCATTTGGCTTCGTTGGGCAGGATGGTTCCTGGCGGATAGTCGCCGCGTACGATCCTGAGCCCAATCTCGTTGGCCAGCGACCCATGCACGCTCGACCCCGGCATACGGGCCGCATCGGCTCGACGAACGCCCGTCGGGCGCTCGGACGACGCCGCCTTGGCCGACGCTTTTCCCTTATTCGGCTTCTCGTCCCGCATAAGTCCACAAAGTCTGGATTTCGAAAGCTGTCAAGCACGGGAGATCGGCTGGGCCGCAAAGCCGGCTTCTATGCACAGATCAGCCTGGATTGCGGGGCATGCGACCCTTGTCAGGCTTTCTTGACATATTTGCGCCAGCTGTGTTCAGGCCGGAAGCCAAGCACATCCCGCGCCTTGCGGTTGGAAAGCAGCGTCTCATATTCGCCGAGTTCGGCCTTGACCGGCACGCCGGGGTAGAACCGCTTCAGCAACTCGGCTGTCGGCAGGTCGGACGAGGTGTCGTCATTGGCGGCGTTGAACACCTGATAGCCGAGCCCGTCCTTCTCGATGGCCCGCAGCGTGATTTGGCCGAGGTCGCGCGCATCGACATAGCTCCAGGCGATGCGCTTGCGGAAACCCGGATCGGCGAACCATTTCGGGAACAGCGAATATTCATGCGGCTCGATGACGTTGCCGATGCGAAGCGCATAGATGTCGGTACCGTTGCGCTGTGCAAAGGCGCGCGCCGTCTGCTCGTTGACGACCTTGGACAGCGCGTAGCTGTCCATCGGATCGACATCGTATTCTTCGTCGAGCGGGAAATATTTCGGGTCGCGCGGCTCGTTGGCGAACACCACACCATAGGTCGTCTCGCTGGAAGCGATCACGACCTTGCGGATGCCGAGCTTCACCGCCGCCTCGATGACATTGTAGGTGCCGAGCGCGTTGATGCGGAACACCTCGTTGTCGGTCGTGATCATGATGCGCGGGATGGCTGCGAAATGCACCACCGCATCGACCGGCTGCGAGCGCAACGACGGGTCGAATTCATGCAGGCCCATATAGGAGGACAGTGCGTTGAACACCTGCCCGCTGTCGGTGATGTCGGTGATCAGCGTGCGCACCTTGGGATTGTCGAGCGGCTTGGTGTCGATGTTGAGCACCTGGCAGCCTTGCTCGACCAGATACTGCACGACATGACGCCCAGCCTTGCCGCTGCCGCCGGTGAACATGATCCGCTTCGTCATTTTGCTCTCCACATCGTCTAGGATTTATGTGTATTGTCAGACAATATGGCATTCCGCAATGCCACCGCCTGCGGCAAAAACCCTCTCCAACAATGCGCCTGCAAGCCGGCAGCGCTGCCATCGATCACCACAAGACAGGGACGAAACGACATGACCACGACTGCTGCGAGCGAAAAGATCGGCTTCATCGGCCTTGGCCTGATGGGGCATGGCATAGCCAAGAACATCGTCGACAAGGGCTACGCGCTGACGTTCCTCGGCCGCAAGAACCGCAAGCCGGCCGAAGACCTGCTTGGCCGCGGCGCCAAGGAAGCAGCGACCTCGCGCGATGTGGCCGCGGCATCCGATATCGTCTTCATCTGCGTCACCGGTTCGCGTGAGGTGGAAGCCATCATCCGCGGCCCCGGCGGCCTCAGGGAAGGGCTGAAGAAGGGTTCGGTCGTCGTCGATTGCTCGACCTCCGATCCGGTCTCGACCGTGGCACTGGCCGCCGAACTGAAGGGTCTCGGCGTCGACTATGTCGATGCCCCTCTCAGCCGCACGCCGAAGGAAGCCTGGGAAGGCACACTCGACGCCATGGTCGGCGCTCCCGATGCGCTCTTTGCCCGTCTCAAGCCGGTGCTCGAGACATGGGCCGGACGCATCGTCCACATCGGTGACACCGGCGACGGCCATCGCATGAAGCTGCTCAACAATTTCATTTCGCTCGGCTATGCCGCGATTTACTCCGAGGCGCTGGCGCTGGCCGAAAAGGTCGGTATTTCGCCGGCGCGTTTCGACAGCGTCATCCGCAACGGCCGCATGGATTGCGGATTTTACCAAACCTTCATGCGCTGGACGCTGGAAGGTGACCGCGATGCGCACAAATTCTCCATCGCCAACGCCTTCAAGGACCTCACCTATCTCGAGTCGATGGCAGGTGCGGCAAGCATCGCCAACCCTTTGGGCAATGCCACCAAGAACTCCTTCGCCGGCGCCTTCGCCACCGGACCGGCTGAGCAATATGTGCCGATGCTGGCGACGCATATCGGCAAGGTCAACGGCGTCGACCTGATGCCAACGAAAGACGGCAAGCGGCAGAAAATCTGAGGGCAAAGCCCGCCGCAGAGCGCCCTTGGGGTCGCAAGCCCGTCAGCGGCGGGAGCGACCGATAACGTCGTCGGTGTTGGCGAGAAGTCTGCGTACCGCACTGCGGGCCGCATCCGGCCGTTGGAGACGGATGTTCTTCTCGATGGCCTCATGCAGCGCCTGTGCCCGCCGCTGATCGCTGGTTTCGCGCGTAACGAAAACGAAGAGGTGGTCGAGTGCCGATTCGATCAGCACGCCGAGCGGCACCAGCAAATCGTTGCCGGATGCCCGCAGGATGGCAAGGTGGAAGCGCGTGTCGGCGCGCGTGCGGTCCTGCAAGCGCGTGGCCTCACCCATCTCCCGGCAGGCCTGGCTGATCTCCACCATCTGCTCGTCGCTGCGCCGCATGGCGGCGAAGGCGGACGCTTCCGGCTCGATGATGTGACGGAATTCCTGCACGGTGCGCAGGAACATTTCGCGGTCGGGAGCGGTCGCATACCAGGCGAGCACATCGCGGTCGAGCAGGTTCCAGCGCTCCTTCGGTTCGACCCAACTGCCGATCTTCGGGCGTGACGCCAAAAGGCTTTTCGCCATCAGCATCTTGATCGCCTCGCGCACCGCAGAGCGGCTGACGTTGAAGGTTTCGGACCACTTGGCTTCGTTAGGAAGGATGGTTCCCGGCGGATAATCGCCGCGCACGATCCTCAGGCCAATCTCGTTGGCCAGCGACGCATGCACGCTCGAACCCGGAATCCTCGTGGCATCGGCCCGGCGCACGGCAGCCGGAGCACTGGCCTGTGCATTGACCTTGGAGCGTCGTTTGATTGATTTTTCGTCTGCCATGCACGTTCCAATGCGTTGGCCGTTCATTGCGTGGAAACCGCCCGGAATTGCCCGTGCACCGCGGGTCTCGTCGCCGAAAATTGGGCGCGTCAAAGCAGGGGCTTATCGCCCCAACATGCCGCCTCTAGGTTTCATGAACCGGTGGAACGGGGCGCCCGTCAAACGGACGCCCCGAAATTGCGGCCTACTTCTGGATGCAGGTGTCGACCGTATCCTTGGTGCATTCGTCGAGACCGGTGAACACCGGGTCTGCCACGGCCTTGCCTTCGATCAGGTCGATCATCACCGAAGGTGCCTTGTAGCCCATCTCGAACGGCCGCTGGCCGACCAGCGCAGTCACCAGCCCCTCCTTCGCAATCGCCACTTCGTCGCCGATCGTGTCGGCGGCGCCGATGACGAAGGCGTTGCTGGCGATCTTGTCAGCCATCGGCTTGAACAGGTCGCGGTAGGGCTGCGGCGCACCGAACAGCGGCCAGCCGCCCATGATGCCGAAAGCGTCGAGATCGGGGTTGGCGGCGAGGATATCGGTCATCGCCTGCACGCCCTTGGCGCCATCGTCATTGGTGAACACCGGGCAACCGGCGACTTCGGTCCAGCCACCTTCACCGGCGAGCGCCGCAAGGCCCTCCTTGCCCGAAAGCGCGTCACGCATGCCTTGCGCACGGCGCAGGATGTTGTCGGCTGCCGGATTGCCCTCGATGGTGCAGATCTTGCCGCCATTCGGCTTGCCCTTCTTGATGTACTCACCGATCTTGAAGCCCATTAGGTAGTTATCGGTGCCGAGATAGGTCTTGCGCAGCGCCGCATCTTCCTTGGAGAGGTCGGCGTCGATGGTCATGATCGGGATCGTCGGATTGGCGCTCTTGATCGTCTGCGCGATCAGCGGCGCGTTGGACGGCGAAATGGCCATCGCCACCGTGTCGGCCTTGCTCAGCATATCGCCGACGATCTGGGCCTCCCCGGCCTCATCGGAAGTCGAAGCCGGGCCGGTGTAGAAGCACTCATACTCCGAGCTGGCGTTTTCCTTGTTCCATTTCTGGCAACCCTGGTTGATGGCCTCGAAGAACGGATTGTCGAGACCCTTCACGACGATGACGAGCTGTTTCTTGGCCAAAGCCGGCCCGGCGCCCAGCGCCATGACGGCGGCGGCGGCGAGCAATAGTGATTTCTTCATGTTAGTCCTCCCTTGAAACAGACGGACACGGCGTGCCCGCCACACAGATCGACCCGGATGCGAGATGACAGCGGAACGTTCCGCGAGCGCCCGTGTGACCAAGCCAGATCGATAAGTATTTCCAGATGCGGTCTCGAACCGGTGCAACCAACAAGGCGTTGCCGAATCCTTGACCCATAAACCTCCGACGGTCCCCCAGCCAACCGGCATCAGGGATCGGCTTATTCTCCTCCGAGGCTTAGCTAATATCGGCTCGCCGCCAACGTCAATGCTATTTGTCCTACAAAACTGATTTTTAAAGAAAGCTCCAGCTTCAATTCGTCCGACAATTGCCAGAATCTTATTCGTCCGACAATTGACGCGCGCAGGCTTTTGCGTAAAACAACGCTAACGCTGTTTCCGGGAGGAGCTGGGGAGAGCGAGGCCAAAGCAGCGTCGGTGTCGCACCGGAAACAGCAAGCAGGTCGCAAGGCAGGGGAGGCAAGAAGGCTGGTGGCGGTTCTCGAACTCACCAATATCTCGAAACACTTCGGCGCCATCCACGCGGTCAACGACGTGTCGCTGTCGATCGAGGCCGGACAGGTGGTCGGCCTGATGGGTGACAACGGCGCCGGCAAGTCGACGCTGGTCAAGATGATCGCCGGCAATTTCCACCCGAGCCATGGCACGATGCAGATGGACGGCAAGGACCTGATCCTGCACAAGCCGGTGGAAGCCCGCCAGCACGGCATCGAGATCGTCCACCAGGATCTGGCGCTGTGCAACAATCTGACGGCCGCCGCAAACGTCTATCTCGGCCGTGAACTGCGTCGCGGCGTCGGGCCGTTTCGCATTCTCGACTACGCCGCGATGTACAAGCGCGCCGGCCAGATCTTTGCCGAATTGAAATCCGAGACCCGGCCGCGCGACCTCGTCAAGCAGATGTCGGGCGGTCAGCGGCAAGCCGTAGCCATCGCCCGCACCATGCTTTCGCAAGCCAAGATCGTGCTGATGGACGAGCCAACGGCGGCGATCTCGGTACGGCAGGTCGCCGAGGTGCTCAACCTGATCCGCAATCTGCGCGATCAGGGTATAGCGGTCGTGCTGATCAGCCACCGCATGCCTGACGTGTTTGACGTCGCCGACCGCGTCATCGTCATGCGTCGCGGTCGCAAGGTCGCCGACAAGACGATCGCGTCGAGTTCGCCCGAAGAAGTCACCGGGCTCATCACCGGCGCCATAGAACAGGTTTTATAGGTGCTGATTTCACTACAGGCTGCAGATGCAGCAGATAAAGGTCGACGATGGCAGTAACTCTTGACCAGACGATCGCGCAGAAACAGCACACCTTGTTGTCCAGGGTGTTTGCCAGCCAGACATTCTGGGTGGTGATCGCGGTCATCCTCGCCTGCCTGTTCCTCTCCGTCGCCACCGATTCCTTCGCCACGTCGAAGAACCTCTACAACATCACCCGCAACATCACCTTCGTCGCCATCATCGCGCTCGGCATGACCTTCGTCATCATCACCGGCGGCATTGATCTGTCGGTCGGCTCGGTGCTTTGCCTGTCGTCGATGATTCTGGCGGTGACGATGCATGCCGGCTACAGCATCGAGGTCGGCATCCTTGCCTCGATCGCCACGGCGCTCGCCATCGGCGCCTTCAACGGCATACTGATCGCCTATCTCGGGTTTCCGCCCTTCGTGGTGACGCTCGGCATGCTGTCGATCGCGCGCAGCCTGGCCATGGTAGCCTCCAACAACACCGTCGTCTTCCAGTTCGGACCTGACCACGACAAGCTTCTGGCGCTGGGCGGCGGCGCCTGGGTGTTCGGCATCGCCAATCCGGTGCTCTACATGATCCTGCTGGCGCTGATCACCGGCTTCATCCTGCGCTGGACGAAATTCGGCCGGCATATTTTCGCCATCGGCGGCAATGAGCACGCAGCGACGCTGACCGGCGTTCCGGTGCGCCAGATCAAGGTCGCGGTCTACATGATCTCGGCACTGGCGGCGGGCATTGCCGGCATCATTCAGACCGGCTGGCTGGGCGCCGTCACCACCAATCTCGGCACCGGCATGGAGCTTCAGGTGATCGCCGCCACCGTCATCGGCGGCGCCAACCTGGCTGGCGGCGTCGGCACCGCCTTCGGCGCCATCGTCGGCGCCGCGCTGATCGAGGTGATCCGTAACAGCCTTGGCCTGCTCGGCATCAATGCCTTCTGGCAAGGCGTGTTCATCGGCGGCGCCATCCTGATGGCGGTCCTGTTCGACCGGATCCGCAACTTCAGGCGCAACGACTAAGCTTCAACGCCGGCGCGCGCGGGCTCCTATCGCTCAGTCTGAAAATCCACCGCCATGCCTCATCGCGAGTGCCGGTCGTGCGCATGTGCCTTGACGCGGGCACGAACGGGGCCGCAGTATCCCCCCGCAGGCGAAGGGAGGCCAGTCGCCTGCGGGAGGATATACCCATGACGGAAGCGATCAGGCTCTACTGGGGCCGGTTCGGACATGTTTCTGTCCTGAATGTCGCCAGCGACTTCGTCACCCATGCCCATGTCGAGGCGCATATCATCATCTGGCTGGAAGGCACAGCCGGCGAAATGACCATCGGCCGCCAGACGGTGCGGCTCGGGCCCGGCACCGCTGCCGGCATCAATTCCTTCGAACCGCACAGCCACGCTCTGTACCACGACGGCACGCCGGGCCTGTTCCTTGCCTTCTACATCGATCCCGACTGGGCGCGCCGGCGCCGCGACCTGCCCTCCGCCGCGCCGCTGTTTTCCACACCGGCGATCACGCTGGAGCCCTGGTTGCACCAGGCGGCAGCCAACCTGCTCGATCGTCTCAGCGACAATGAGAGCATCGACGATATCGCCAATTACGAGATCGAGCGGTTCATCGACAGTGTGCTCGATGCCGCCGACGCCTCGGCGCCGCAGACCGTGCGCGCCCGTGTCCACACAATGCAGGACTTCCGTGTCCGCAAGGCGATCCAGCTGATGAAAGCCAATGTCTGCGAGCGCATCTGCTTCGACGATGTGGCGCGTAGTGTCGGCCTGTCGCGGCCGCACTTCTTCGCTTTGTTCAAGGAACAGACCAATCTGACGCCCAACGTCTACTGGAACACGCTGCGCATGGAGGAAGCGGTACGACAACTGCAGTGGTCGCAGGAGCCGCTGATCTCGGTCGCCTGCAATCTCGGCTTCACCACGCAGGGCAATTTCTCGCGCTTCTTCCGCGATCATGTCGGTGTCCCGCCGACGCTCTACCGCGAGGCGGCGCGGGCGATAGCCTGAGCCGCCTGCCGCCCGTTTTTCAGACTGCCCGATTTTTCAGACTGATTGATAGGCGTTCAAGACGCATTGATAAGTGTCTCCATGCCCGCCGCCCTACCCTGCCGAGTAGCGAACTCGAAGGGAAACGATCTATGGCGAAAGTCACCATCTCCAGCGTCATCGACGCGCCGGTCGAAAAGGTCTGGTCGCGCATACGCGACTTCAACGGACTGCCGAGTTGGCACCCGCGCATGGTCGAAAGCCATATCGAGGACGGCAAGGACGCCGGCACCATTGGCTGCGTGCGCAATTTCGAGCTCGCCAGCGGAGCCCGCATCCGTGAAAAGCTGCTCGATTTCTCCGATGACAACTTCCTTGTCAGCTACTCCATCCTGGAGACGCCGCAGCCACTCACCAACCACAAGGCAACGCTGCAGCTGCGGCGGGTGACCGACGGTGACCGCACCTATGCCGAATGGACCGCAAGCTTCGACGCCGCACCGGAGGACGCCGACAAATTGGTCGAAGGCATGGGCGCCAATGTGTTTCAGGGCGGCTTCAATGCCCTGAAGAGCCATTTTGCCGGTCAGAGTTGAAATAAGGGAGCCTGCCATGGCGCTTGCACTCCAGACTTTCTCGACGGTGAAGGACGCCAATGCCGCGCTGACATCCGCTGGCACCCGCTATCTCGGTGGCGGCACACTGGTCGTACGCGCCGCCAATGAGGGCGACGTCTCGGTCTCGGGCTTCATCAGGTCGACCGAGCCGTCGCTGTCGACCATCACCGTTTCCGGCGGCAAGGCCCGCATTGGCGCCTCGGTGACCATGGCGGCGATCGCCCGCCATCCGGATCTCGCCGCCCTCGCCCGAGCCGCGCGCGCCGTTGGCGGCCCGGCCATTCGCAACATGGCGACCGTCGGCGGCAATCTGTTTGCGCCGACGCCCTATGGCGATTTTGCTGTTGCGCTACTGGCACTCGACGCGACAGTCAGCACCGACGATGGCGACCTGCCGATCCAAACCTTTCTGGCAAAGCGTGAGAACAGCCGGGCTATCGTCACCTCGGTCGGTTTCGCAATTCCGGCGGAAGGCCGATTTCGCTTCCTGAAAGTCTCGAGGGTCAAACCGAAAGGCGTCTCGGTGCTGAGCATCGCCGCTGTGCTGGAACAGGCGCCGGACGGCACCGTGTCCTCGGCGCGGATCGCACTCGGCTGCATGGCCGACCGGCCGATGCGCGCCATGGCAGCGGAAAAGACACTGGTCGGCAAGAGGCTCACCAGGGACGGCATCGCGCCGGCCTTGGCCGTCGCTCGCGACGGCACATCACCCATCACCGATCCGATCGCCAGCGCCTGGTATCGCAACGAAGTCCTGCCGGTCCATCTCGGCCGGCTGCTGCTTGGCATGGAAACAAAGGCTTAAGCCCGTTGGGGGCGCGCGTCTGTCCGATGGTTCGGGCAGGCGCGCAAGGAGGGAAACATGGCAAAGGTCCCGGTTCAGTTCACGCTCAACGGCGCGGATACGGCCGAATTCGTCGACAGCGGCACGACACTGCTGAATGCGCTTCGCGACAAGATCGGCGATACCTCGCCGAAGGGCGGCTGCCATCAAGGCACCTGCGGCGCCTGCTCCGTCATCATCGACGGCGAACTCAGGCTCTCTTGCCTGACGCTGGCCGAGACCTGCAACGGCGGCACCATCACCACGACTTCGGGGCTGTCGCAAGGTGGCGTGCTGCATCCGCTGCAGCGCGCCTTCCTCGACGCCTTCGCCACGCAATGCGGCTTCTGCACGCCTGGCATGATCATGGCGGCCAAGGTGCTGCTCGACCATACGCCGAACCCCAGCCGCGAAGAGGTGGTCGAGGCGCTGTCTGGCAACATCTGCCGCTGCACCGGCTACGAGCCGATCATCCAGGCGGTGCTCATCGCCGCTCGCTCCAATTCGCAGAACGCGGCCTGAGGGAAGCAAAATGGAACTGCGCAAGAACTACTTCGCCGATCAGCGCAAGGACGATCTGCACGAGATCGGCCAGCCGCGGCCGCGCTCGGATTCTCCCGGCCATGTCACCGGCAAGACCGCCTATTTCGCCGACCGCAATTTTCCCGGCATGCTGCATCTGAAGATGGTGCGAAGCCCGCATCACCATGCCAGCATCCGGAGCATCGACACCTCAGAGGCGGAAAAACATCCGGGCGTGGTGAAGATCCTGACCGCCAAGGATGTGCCGCACAATGTCTACACCATCCTGATCCTGATCCAGATCGGGCCGGAGGACGAGACGGTGCTGGCCGACGGCAAGGTGCGCTGGAAGGGCGAGGCCGTGGTGGCGGTGCTGGCCGAGACCGAACGCGCCGCACAAGAAGCCGCCGCCAAGGTCAAGGTCGACTACGAGGTGCTGCCGGCCGTGTTCGACATGGAGGAAGCGCTGAAGCCCGGCGCGCCTGTCGTCAACGAGTATCACGGCCAGAATTACTATCTCTACGACAGCGGCGAATGCCGCAAGGTGCGCTTCGGCGATGTCGAGGCCGGCTTTGCTGGCGCAGATCACATCCTGGAACAGAGCTACCAATCCTCGCCGATCGAACATGCACCGACCGAGACCACCGGCTGCGTCGTGGTGCCCGAGGCCAATGACCGCTTCACCTGCTACACCAACACGCAGGCAATGTTCTTCACCCTCGACAACGCCTCGATCATCCTGCAGATGCCCGGCAGCAAGCTGCATTTCGTCGGCGGCACCGTCGGCGGCGGTTTTGGCGGCAAGGTCGACGTCATTGTCGAGCCGATCGCCATCCTCGGCGCCAAACTAACCGGGCGGCCGGTCTGTTTCATCTACAGCCGCGAGGAGGAGATGCAGATCTCCTCGCCCCGCGCGGCCGAAAAGGTGGTCATCAAGGACGGCGTGATGAAAGACGGCCGCATCGTCGCGCGAAAAGTCACCGGCTACACCGATGCAGGCGCCTATTCGCGCCATTCGCCCTATGGCGCGCAGAAGGGCGCCGGCCACTATCCCGGCCCCTATACGATCCCGAATGTCTGGATCGACACTTACTGCGTCTACACCAACCGCACGCCCTCCTCGGCCATGCGCGGTTTCGGCGTCACCATCGGCGATTTCGCCCTGGAGGTGCAGATAGACAAGCTGGCCCGGCTGATCGGCATGGATCCGCTCGAATTCCGCTTCATCAACGCCTATCGCGACGGCGACATGAAGGCGCATCGCCAGCCGACCGAGGGCGCGGCGCTGATCGAATGCATGCAGGAAGCCTCGCGCGCCGCCAACTGGCCGGTGGCAGACAAGTTCATGGCCATGTCCTCCTATACGAAGGGAGCTTGAGATGGCGATCAGGCGCGGGCGCGGCGTCGCCGCAATCAACTATACCGACCGGCATGAACCTCGGTGGCGACCCGACCCAGGCGCTGGTCCATTCGACCCCAACCGGCAATTTCATGGTCACGCTGTCCAGTGTCGATCTGGGCCAGGGCATGAAACAGATCATGGCGCAGATCTGCGCCGAGACGATTGGCGTGCCGACCGACCGCGTCGTCGTCGACACCGCCGACACCGACACCGGTCCGCACTGCATGGGCACATTTGCCTCGCGCGGCACGCATCGCGCCGGCAACGCCGTCATCCAGGCGGCCAGGGAAGCCCGCCAGGTGATGCTGGAAGTGGCTGCCGAGGAACTGGAGGTCAACGCATCCGACCTTGAGACAGACGGCCAGGGCAACATCCTGGTCAAGGGCGCGCCGCAAAAGTCGATCTCGATCTTCGATGTCGCGCTGTCGGCGCATTTCAAGCGTGGCCGCTCGATCTCCGGCCGTGGTATGTTCTTGATCCCGCGCTCCTATCCCGAGAAAGAAACCGGCGCGATGAAGCCGTCGACCTGCTACGCCCACGCCTGCACCGTGGCGGAGGTCGAGGTCGATGACGAGACCGGCGAGGTCACCGTGCTGACGGTCAAGAACATCTTCGAGATCGGCCGCGCTCTGAACCCGAAAATGGTCGAACAGCAGTTGGTCGGCGGCTCGTGGATGGGCATCAGCCATGCGCTCTACGAAACCACAGAACCCTACTATCCCAACCGCGACCATGGCGGCACCGACTTCAACCAGTATCTGATGCCGGGGCCGGGCGATCTCGCGCAAACCGAGATCATCGTGCTGGAGCGGCCATCAGCAGACGGCCCCTTTGGCGCCAAGGGGCCAGGCGAAATGTGCGCCAACCCGCAAATCCCTGCCCTGGCCAATGCAGTGTTCGACGCCGTCGGTGTGCGCATCGACACGCTGCCGATCACGCCGGAGCGCATTTTGCGCGCGCTGAAGGCGCAAGCGGCGAACTGAGGACTGAAATGCCCGAAACAAGCGCCGAGGCTGTCGCAACATCGCCGGAGGCGGTGGCGTCGCGCCTCGCTGCCTCGCGCTATCTGGCCGATGAGAGCCTGGCGACAGCCATCTTCCTGGCGATCCGGCTGGGCAAGCCGCTGCTGCTGGAAGGCGCGCCGGGCGTCGGCAAGACCGAAGCCGCGAAGGCGATCGCAGAGGTGCTCGGCCGCGAGCTGGTGCGGCTGCAGTGCTACGAGGGCATCGATGCCGCGCATGCGCTCTACGAGTGGAACTACCAGCGCCAGTTGCTCGCCATCCGTCATGCCGGCGAACACGAGGTAGACATCTATGACGACCGTTTTTTGATCGCACGGCCGCTGCTGCAGGTGCTCAACGCTCCGGAGGAGCGCGTGCTGCTGGTCGACGAGATCGACCGTTCGGACCATGAGTTCGAGGCGCTGCTACTGGAGTTCCTCTCCGATTTTCAGATCAGCATTCCCGAACGCGGCACCATCCGCGCCAAGGCGCAGCCAATCGTCATCCTGACCTCGAACCGCACCCGCGAACTGGCGGAAGCCCTGCGCCGCCGCTGCGTCTACCATTGGATCGGCTATCCCGACGCCAAGCGCGAGGCCGAGATCATCATGCTGCGTGCCGGCGACGTGGCGCAAGCCACCGCGCGCGCCGTGGCGGCTGCCGTGCGCAACATCCGCGCCCGTCCGCTGGCCAAGCCGCCCGGCATTGCCGAAGCCGTCGAATGGGCCAATGCCGCCACCATCCTCGAAAAAGGCGGCAGCCCGTGGCCGGAAGCATTTCGCCGCGCCATCGGCGTGCTGATCAAGGACGAGGAGGACCTGTCCTATATCGCGCCCGAGCTCGGCCGGATCGTCGAGGAGGCGCTGGCGTGAGCGCCGCCTCGGCACTACCTCGGGCCGCTGCACCATTGCTGGGCTTCGGTCGGCTGCTGCGCCGCTATGGCTTTCCGGTTGCGCCGGAGCAGGTGTCCGGCTTCATGCAAGCGGTGACACTGCTCGGCCCCCGCTCGATGGCCGACATTCGCGAGGCCGCCCTTGCCACGCTGGCGCCGCCGCCCGACCGGCGCGACGAATTCGAAGCGCATTTCCAGAGCCACTTCTATGGCAACACCGCAGCCGTGGTCGAAGGCGATAGCGACGAGGAAACCCGCATCAAGGATGACGGCGGCACCAGCGAAGAAGAAATCGAGGCGGTGCGCCAGGAGGAGGGCGGCGAGCTCTCTTCAGGCGCCGAACAACTGGGTACGCGCGATTTCCAGCGCGACGGCGACGGGTTGGCCGCCTTCCGCCGCAAGCTTAATTCCGCCCTGCCCGCCCGCCGCTCCTTCCGCACCGTGCGCACGCACTCGCGCGGCAAGCTCGATCTGCGCCGTTCGCTCAGGGAAATCGTCAGCGCCGACGGCGACGTGCCGTCGCCACTGATCCGCCGCCGGCAGACCGTGCCGCGCAAGCTGCTTATCTTGATCGACGTGTCCGGCTCGATGAAGCTGCACACATCGGACTATCTCAGGCTGGCGCATGCGGCCGTGCAAGGCGCGGACCGGGCAGAGATTTTCACCTTCGGCACGCGGCTGACCCGCATCACATCGGCGTTGCGCATTCGCGACCGCGACCAGGCGCTGGCCCGCGCCGCAGCGCAGGTCGATGATTGGGACGGCGGCACACGCATGGGGCCGACCCTGCTCGCCTTTCTGTCGGTGCCACGCTTTTCCGCTTTCGCGCGCGGGGCCGCGGTCGTCATTCTGTCGGATGCGCTGGAGCGCGGCGACCATGCCGAACTGGAAATGGCGATGCGCCGGCTGAGCGCCCGCGCCTTCCGGCTTTCGCTGGCCACGCCGCTGGCCGGCGACCCGCGCTTTCGGCCGGCGACAGCTGCGTTGCGCGCCATCCTGCCGGTGCTCGACGATCTCGTCGATGGCTCATCCATTGCGAGCCTCACCGATTTCATCCTGTCGCTCGCCCGCCCTGCCCCGGCGGCCGCGGCAATCTGGAAGAGGGTTTCATGATGCAGAAAGCGATCGACGCGCATTTCCACATCTGGCGCCAAAAAGATCAGCCATGGCTGGTCGGACCGATGGTGCCGCGCATCTTCGGGCCCTATGAGCCGATCCGCCGCGACTATCCGATCGAGGAATTCCTCGCCGACCAGAAAGGCTCGGGCGTCGAGAAAGCGGTCTATGTCCAGACCAACTGGGCGAAGGAAGATTTCGAAAACGAGGTCGCCTTCCTGCAGAAGACGGCGGACGAGACCGGCTGGCCGCATGCCATCGTCGGCTATGCCGACATGACGGTGGACGACGTGCGCCACCAGATCGACCGGCTGAAGAAATATCCATTGCTCCGCGGCGTGCGCATGCAACTGCACTGGCACGAAACCCCGGCCTTCCGCTTCGCCACCGCGGCCGATCAGGTCATCGATCCAAAGGTGCGGGCCAATGTGGCGCGACTCAGTGATTATGGCCTGTCCTTCGACCTGCAGCTTTTCCCTGCTCAGATGAAGGACGGGCTAACGTTGGTCGGCGAGAATCCCGACACCAATTTCATCCTCACCCATGCCGGCATGCTGACCGGCATGGAGCCGGAAACCACCGAGGCCTGGAAGGCAGGGCTGCGCACGCTATCCGCCGCGCCCAATTTCTACGCCAAGCTGTCCGGCCTCGGCACCTTTGTCCACCGCAACGACCCCGCGCTGATCGCCTACATCATCGACAACGCGATCGATATCCTCGGCTCGGACCACCTGATGTTCGGCTCGAACTTCCCGATCGAGAAGCTGTGGGCGAGCCACGCCGAGCTCATCAAGACGCACCGCGCGGCGGTGGCCAAGCATGGCGCGGCTGCAGAGGCGGATATCTTCTGGAATACGGCGGAAAAGGTGTATCGGCCGGTGTGAAGCTTTGCCGAACATCCCAATCACGCAGCCTCTATTGCGGCGTGCCGGGCGCTTTAGGTCCGTTCTTTTGAAAGTTTGCCAGAGCGTCACGAAACTCCTGTTCGTTCTTTTTGCGAAAGCCCTCGACACCGTAGCGTGCGATCCCTTCGTCAAGCGATTTCGCGACACTGCGGCTAAAGGTCGGGAGTTGTGCTGGCTGCTTGGGGTCGGTCCACAGCCAGAAGCCCACTACAGTCAGCACCGCGAGTGCCATCGCCAGAAGAACGTTTCTATTGAATATCGCTGACATTATGGACTCCTAGCATCTCCTCCGTAGCAGCCTAGGGTCAATTTCCTAAGACTCGGCGATGACCGCGCTTACAATTTTAGCCAGAATAAGTGGTTCTTAAACCGCACATGCCGCCAAGCCGCCCCTCATTTCACTTCAAACTGCGGGTCGATCGGGATCTGCAGCGCCGTCACCATATGGTTGGTTTGCCCGGCCAGGCCGATGATCGAGACCAGCTCGCCATGCTGGGCGTCCGTCATGCCTTTGGAGCGGGCGGCGGCCGTATGCGAATGGACGCAATAGGAGCAGCCATTGGCCGTCGAGACGGCGATGTAGATCATCTCCTTGGTCAGCGGATCGATGGCGCTCTCAGTGACCATCACGACCTTCAGCTGCTCCCAGATCCGCTTCAGCGATGCCGGATCATTGGCCAGTCCACGCCAGAAATTGTTTACGAAGTCGGATTTGCGCGTCGCGCGGATGTCGTCGAACACGGCTTTCACGGCGGGGATTTTTTCCACCTCGGCATCGCTGAGAAGTCTTGTGGTGGCCATGCCCGGTCCTCTCGTTTGAATCTGTCTGTGAGAAAATCACGCTAAAGCATTTTCGATGCAGACAGAATCGGCGTCTTCCGCCTGCTGCATTCAGCGAAATACGCCGTCAATTCTTCGGAGTGTGCCCCGAAACCTCGGCGCCCGCAGCCGGCGGCAATACCAGGAAGCGGAACGAAGCGACGAGCCCGATGACACCGATCACCAGGAAGGCGATGCGAAAGTCGACGATGTCGAGCACGGGGCGGTCCCGGGCGATCTGCGACAGGTTGAGGATCGCCGCCGCCACCGCGACGCCGAACAGCATCGCCACCTGCTGCAGCATGCTGGACAGCGTCGCCGCCGAGCTGCGCTGCACAGCTGCGATGTCAGCGAAAGCCAGCGTGTTGAGCGCGGTGAACTGCATCGAGCGCGACAGACCGGCGACCAGCATCAGCGCCACCACCAGCGCTTGCGGGGTCTGCGGCGAGATCGCAGCGCAGGCCATGATCGATAGCGAGGCGATCACCCCGTTGACGACCATCACCGAGCGAAATCCGAAACGCCTGAGCGTCGGCGTCGTCACCGCCTTCATGCCGAGATTGCCAAGGAAATAGGCAAAGATCAGCATGCCGGCATCGACGGGCCGGAGCCCAAAACCGACCTGGAAAAGCAGCGGCAGCAGGAACGGCGTGGTGTTGATCGCCACCCTGAAGATCGTGCCGGCCGCCAGCGTCGAGATGGCGAAGGTCAACACCCTGAACGCTGAAAGGTCGAGCAGCGGATATTTCGTGTACGCCAGATGCCGCACCGCCAGCCAGCCGACCAGGATGCCGGCGGCAAGCAGCACCACGGTTGGCAAGACACCATCTTCGGGGTGCGCAATGCGTTCGAGGCCGTAGAGCAGTGAGGCGAGCCCGATCGACGTCAGGAAGAAACCTGGCCAGTCAAGCGGCATGGTCTCGGCCTCACGGTCGCCGGGAATGAAGCGGGCGACCAGCGCCAGGCCGACCACGCCGAGGGGGATGTTGATGAAGAAATTCCAGTGCCATGAGAGATAGGTGGTGATGAAGCCGCCAAGCACGGGCCCAACCACCGGCGCGAACAGCGCCGGCCAGGTGATCAGCGCGGTGGCGTTGAGAAGCTCGGATTTCGACGCATTGCGCAGGACGAGAATGCGGCCGACCGGCGTCATCAGTGCACTGCCCAAGCCCTGCACGGCACGCGCTGCGACGAACTGGGTCAGATTCTGCGAGAAGCCGCAGACAATCGAGGCCAGCGTGAACAGGGCGATCGCTATCAGGAAGATGTTGCGCGCACCGAACCGGTCGGCAAGCCAGCCGGACAGCGGCACGAACACCGCCATGGTCAGCATGTAGACGGTGATGCCGATGCTCATCGACACCGCCGGCACGCCGAAGGATTCTCCCATCTGCGGCAGCGAGGTCGAGATGATCGTCGAATCCAGAAGCTGCATGAAGAAGGCAACGGCGACGATCAACGCCACGCGCCGCGCTTGCCGCGCCGGCATCGTCGACGGCTGGGGCAAGCTTTCATTTTCGGGAATGGCGGTCATGCGAAGAACTGTCCGAAGGGGATTTTTCCCATTCCATCGGCACTGCGCGAAACCGTCCGGCCGATGACGAACCGGTTTGAACAGCATTTGGGTGGCCCCGTCCAGAGATGGATCAACAAACTTTCGTGTCGCGTCGCGTCCTGTTATGGGATGAACGGGTTGCCTTGGAACCGCGCACGCATGAAGCCGATCTATATCGACTATCTCAACGCCCTGGACATTGACGCCCTTGATATGACCGATGCCGAGATCATCGATGCGGTCGAAGCCGGGCTGGTGGCGCAAGGCAACGGCCAGACGGTCATCGAGCCACGCGTCCATTTGGAGCCGGACCCGTCCTTCCACGGCCATTTCAATGTCCTGCGCGGCTACGTCGCGCCACTCGACACGGCCGGCGTCAAGATCGTCGGCGACTATGTCGACAACTATCTGCAGGGTCTGCCTTCGGAATTCGGCATTCTCAACCTGTTCGATCCGCGCACCGGCACGCCCCGCGCCATTCTCGACGCCACCGTCATCACCGACATGCGCACCGGCGCCGTCACCGCCATCGGCGCAAAACATCTCGCGAAAAAGACATCGAAGGTCCTCGCCCACATCGGTGCGCGCGGCACCGCCTACTGGAACGTACGCCTGCTCGACCATCTCTTCGACTTCGACGAGATCCGCGTACATTCGCGCCGGCCGGAAAGCCGCGACGGCTTTGCCGCAAAACTGTCCGCCGATCTCGGCAAGCCGGTGACTGCGGTTGCCGACTGGCGTTCATGCGTGGCAGGCGCCGACATCGTCGTCGAGGCCTCGCGGCTGCCCGAGCCGGCACCGCTGCTGAAGACCGAATGGATCAAACCCGGTGCGCTTGTGGTGCCTTATGGTACGATGAGCGCGGTGGAGCTTTCCTTGACCGACATCATGCAAAAAATCGTCGTCGACGACTGGGGCCAGTGCAAGGGCGGCAAGTTCGGTTCGTTGCGCGCCCATGTCGAGACCGGGCGCCTGAGCGAACGGACGCTGCACGCCGAACTCGGACAGATCGCCGCCGGCCGCAAGGCGGGGCGTGAGAACGACGACGAAACGATCCTGTTCTGGCATCGCGGCCTGTCGCTCTCCGACATCGCGCTGGGCAAGGCGATGCTGGCCAAGGCGCAGGCGCAAGGCATCGGCCAGCGGTTGCGCTTCGCATGAACGCGCTCGTCCTCACCGGGGCCAGCATCAGCGTCGAGGATGTCGCGGCGGTTGCCCGCGACGGCCGCAAGGTGGAGATAGCGCCCACCGTCATGGAGAGGCTGGGCAAGGCACGCAAGGTCCTCGACCAGGCTGCCGCTTCCGGCCAGCCGATCTATGGCCTCAACACCGGGCTCGGCGCCAATCTCGGCACCTCCGTCAACGGCGATGCCAGTGCATTCCAGCGCCAGCTGCTGGAAGGGCGCAGCGGCGCAGTTGGCGACTCGCTGCCACAAGAAATCGTGCGAGCGACGATGCTTGCCCGCGCTGCGATGCTTTCGACCGGTGGTTCGGGGATTTCATCGGAAGTTTTCGTCGCACTCATCGAGGTGCTCAATGCCGGCGTCCATCCGGTGATGCCGTCGCTGGGTTCGATCGGCGCCGGCGATCTGGTGCTGATGGCAGCGCTCGGCCGCATGCTGACCGGCGACGGTGATGCCGACTATCAGGGCCGGCGCATGCCGGCTGCCAAGGCGCTGATGATGGCGCGCCTGGCGCCGGTCAGCCTCGCGCCCAAGGACGGGTTGTCACTGATCAACACCTCGGCAGCCTCTGTCGGCAGTGCCGCGCTGGCGGTTGTCGATGCACTCTCCGCTTTCGCACAGCAGCAGCAGGCAGGCGCGCTGACCATGGAAGGCGTCGGTGCCAACCAGACGATTCTCGATCCGCGCCTGCAGGCAGCACGGCCGGCGGCCTGCCAGCAGGTCGCGGCGAAGGAGTTGCGCGAATTGCTGGCGCGAAACGAGGCCCCGGCCCCGACAACCCTGCAGGATCCGCTGTCGATCCGCTGCATGCCGTCGATCCATGGCGCGCTGATTCAGGCAATCGATCACGCTCGGCTGGCGGTCGAGATCGAAATCAACGCCGGCGCCGACAACCCGCTGGTGCTGGGCGAGGACGAGTTGGTGCTGTCGACCGGCAATTTCCACACTGCGTCACTGGCATTGGCCTTCGAGACGCTCGGCCTTGCCATCGCCCAGACGGCGGCTGCTAGCGCTGCCCGCTTCATCCAGCTCACCGGTTCGGGTCGCAACGGCCTGCCGAAATATCTGTCGCCGGTCGGCGGTGCTTCGGCCGGCTTCGTGCCGCTGCAAAAAACGGTGACGGCAATCCTGGCCGCCATCCGTCACAAGGCCAATCCGGTGATGCTTGATTTCCTGGCCGTCTCGGAGGGCGTCGAGGACCATGCGACCCAGACGCCACTGGCCGTTTCGAAATGCGCCGAGATGATCGCGCTGTGGCGGCGGCTGATCGCCCTGGAGCTGATGGCCGCCGCCCAGGCGATAGACCTGCGCGAGGGTCTGGCGCTGGCGCCAGCCACCGGGGTGATTCATGCGGCAGTGCGCACGCACGTGCCGACGCTTGGGGAAGACAGGCCACTGGGCGTCGACGCCGAAGCGCTCTACGCCTCACTCACCAACGGCACCTGGCAGGCGTAACGGCAAAGCGCACGGTGGCCCTCAAGCCACGCCATCGATCTTTTTCATGAACGAGCTGAGCTGGTCAGGATCCATATGCACCACATGCCTGTCTTCGGGATAAGCCATGCTGTTCACGTCGGCGACATACTCGGAAAACGCGGCGATGCGTTCCGCCTGCAAGCGGTCATATTCGGCGGCGAAGTTGCGATAGACCTTGGAATGGCGGGGCATGTGGCCACGGTTCTGGCCAAGGATGTCGTCGGCGAACAGATATTGCGCGTCGCAACCGGTACCCGCCCCCATCGACAGCATGATCAGCGAGGTGCGTTCCGAGATCGCCTTGGCCACCTCGACCGGCACCACCTCGATTTCGGCGCCAACCGCGCCGGCGGCCTCATACTGCTTCACCGCCTCGAAAATCTGCATGGCGGTATCGGCGGTCTTGCCAACCGCCTTGAAGCCGCCGGTCCAGGTCGCGCGGGAAGGAATGAGGCCGACATGGCCAATCACCGGAATGGCGTCGTCCGCCAGGCGCTTGACGGTGGCAAAGCCGGCGCTGCAATAGACTGCATCGGCGCCCGCCTTGTAGAGCCTGAACGCCCAGCGCAGAAAATCATCGGCGGTGCCGATCTCGAAGAAATTCTCGCCCGGCATCGTGAATAGGCTCGGCGCCGCATCGCGGTACTGCGGATTGAGCACCAGCTCCGGTGGCACCGAGACGATGTCGACCCCTGCCCGCTCGGCAGCCTCGGCCTCGTCCATGGTCAAAACGCGCAGCATGGTCAGCTGGCGCTTGCCCTTCATGGCGCGCAGGTCTGCGATCGTGGGTCTTTTGCGGCTCATCGGATGTCCTGTTTGTTGGAATTGATCTTCCCGATCACCTTATCGGCCACGAGGCAGACCGGATAGCTCGCGGGTGGTTCATGGGGAGCGCCTACTCGGCCGCCGCTGACATATCGACCTCGTGGAACTCGCTGCGATAGGGCCGCGCTGTCGCCGGCAATTCGCGCTTGAGGAAATAGTCCTCGTATCCGAGCTGCTTGAGCAGCACCGGCCAGACCTCGCGATAGGCATGCCACATCGAGGGGTTCGGCTCCGGCAAATCGTGCTTGATGAGCTCATGCAGCTTCGGCAGCGCGTGGTAGGGCACCATCGGGAACATGTGGTGCTCCACATGATAGTTCATGTTCCAGTAGATGAAGCGGCTGATCGGGTTCATATAGACGGTGCGGGTGTTGAGCCGATGGTCGACGACGTTGTCGGCGAGACCGATATGCTGCAGCAGGCCGGTCAGCACCATGTGCCAGCTGCCGTAGAGGCGCGGCAGGCCGATGATCATCAGCGGCAGAAACGACCACATGGTGAGCGCCAGCGCGATCGTCGCGATATAGATGGCGACATGCCAGCGCGCGGCGGCGACGGCCTTCGGCTGCTCCATCTCGGGAACATAGCTCTTCTCGTCGTCAGACAGTTTGCCGAACGCCTGGCGCACCAGCGCCGGCAGCGCCGGCAGCGCCGGCAGCGAATAGCGAAAATCGAGGATGCCGGTGAAGGCAAGTGCGGCGCGCAGCAGGTCCGGCGGCCGCATCACCGCGATCTCGGCGTCGCGGCCGACGATGATGGTGTCGGTGTGGTGGCGCGCATGGCTCCAGCGCCAGGTTACCGGGTTGCGCATCACCATGAAGCTGGCGATCTGATAGATCACATCGTTCATCCAGCGCGTCCGGAAAGCAGTGCCATGGCCACATTCATGCCAGCGCGAGTCGCTGGAGGAGCCGTAGAGCAAGCCATAGACGAAGAAGAACGGCACGCACCACCAACTACCCCAGAACCAGATGCCGCCGGCGGCGGAACCCAGGATGGCGGCGATCCAGATGATCGTGTCGCGGATCGCCGGCCCATCCGAGCGCTGCATCAATTCCTTCATCGCCTTGCGCGAGACATCGGTATGATACCATTCGGCCGAGGCCAGTCCGGTTTCGATCGCCCGGCGCGTGCTCTCGCCGACCAAGCTGTAATCGCGCTTTGTCTTGGCCGCTGTCGCCATCGTCACCTCCTGCCCTCAAAGGCCGTTGGCGCGGAATTTCCCGTCGAGGAATGTTTTCGCGCGCGGCACGTCGTCCTCGGTCAGATGCTCGATGATGACAGGAATGTTCGGGTGCTTTTCGCTGAGCCGCTTCAGATAGAGGTCGTAGTTCAGTGAACCGAGACCGGGCGCTGGCAATTCGATCTCGCCAACGCCGCGGAACGTCAGCCCCTCATGCGCGTCCGCATCACCGATATCGGCATGCTTCTCCGTCTTGTCGCTGCCCGAGCGCTTGACGTCCTTGGCATGCGCGATCCTGATCTTGTCGGTCAGCGTGTCGAACACCTGGTTCAGCACCTGATCCATGCGGTCGATGTTGTGCGCCTCGAAATAATTGGTCGGGTCCATCAGCAGGCCGAGGCCGGGATGATCGACCTGCGCGAACATCTTCACCGTCTCCTCGACCGAGCCGACGACATTGTTGACATAGGTCTCAAGCAGGAAGACCGCGCCGTGATCATAGGCGGTCTGGGCAAGGTCCGAGATCACCTTGCGGCATTCCTCGAACCCTTCCTCGGTCTTGTTTTTGGGATGATGCACCCAGTCGGACTCGGTGTTGTAGGTGCCGGTTTCCGAGATCACGTAAGGCGAGCCGAAGTCACGCGCATTGCGGATAATCTCCTTGAGGTAGCCGACGCGCTTCTCGCGCTCGGCTTTGTCGGGATGGATGATGTTGGTGTAGCCCGATATGCAGCAGACCGGCAGATTGTGGTCGCGAAACGTGTCGCGCACTTTCCTGGCCTTGTCCCCTGTGATCTGCCCGGCCGACAGGTCGATATCCCTGAAATGCAGGTCGAGTTGCACCGTGTTGAAGCCGAGCCCACGGATGCGCCGGGCGGCCTCCTCGAGTTCGTAGGGGAAATAGCCAGTGAAGATACCTGCCTGCATCATGAAGTGAACTCCTCCCGGTAAGCGATTCAGCCGCCACGTTTATTTGGCGGCAAATATGTTCAGTCGGTCGAAATCTCGGACAGCTTGACAGTGCGGCCTTCCGCCATCGAGCGGTAACCTGCTTCGACCAGCGCCATCGTCTTGACGTTGTCGGCTACGGAAAGTGCGGGCGGCTCACCCGTCCTCACCGCGTGCTGCAACTGCTCCATCACGCCGATGAAGGCATGCGGGAACCACATCGTCTCCCAGCTCGGCGTGACCCATTCGCCGCCGGTGGTCTCGGTCGAAGCATAGGCCAGCGTCGAGGCAATGCCTGTCGGCCAGCCGATTGTGCCCTTGGCGACACCCTTGGTGCCGTCGACGCGCCAGTTGATGTGCTGGTCATCCTTGTAGCCATCCTGGCGCGGGCCGGACCAGACATCCTCCAGCGACACGGCGAGCACGCCGGAGGGAAAGCGAAGTGTCGAGACGGTGATCCCGTCGGTATGGTCGAAGCGCGTGCGCGGGTCCGTGCGGGTCAGTGTCGTGATCTCCTGGGGATCGCCGAACAGGAAGCGCAGCACGTCGAGATGGTGCACGCTCATATTGGCGAGCGTCAGCCGGTCGTAGTCTTCGAGGAAGGTCTGCCAGTGCGGGATCGCGTGCATATCGATCTGCGCGAACACGATGTCGCCGAGCGCGCCGCTGTCCATGATCTGCTTCAGCACGCGCATCGACTGGTCGTAGCGCATGTTCTGGTTGACCGATAGAATCTTGCCGGACTTGGCCGCCGCGTCGCGCAACCCGATCGCATCCTTGAGCGACAGCGCCAGCGGCTTCTGCGCCAGGATCGCCTTGATGTGCTTCTGCTTCAGCGCATGGCGGACCAGCGCCGGCTGCTGGTCCGGCGGAAAGGCAAGGTCGATGATCTCGACGTTTTTGTCCTCGATCAGCTGTTCCGGCGTGTCATGGACGGTTGGGATGCTCCAGCGCCTGGCGACCTTCTCGGCGCTGGCCTTTGTGCGCGACGCGATCCCCACCACAGGAAAGCCGGCTTCGTGATAGGCAGCCAGATGGCATTCGGCCATGATCATGCCGGCGCCGACACAGCCGATCCTGTATTCCCGGGTGCGAACCTTCACGTCCGGCTCGAAGCCATTGCTTGCCATTGGTTCCTCCCGAAGCTCGTTCTTTAGCGCACAGGCTTGCGCATCGGCCAAGGCCAGCACCATCATTTCCCATCAGTATCAGGGATGGCGACAGGCTTCGTTGGAAATCCGCCCCAACGTCGGCGCGATTCCGCTCGCGGAGCCCTGTTATTTCCGGCTTCCAGGATTTGTTGATCGTTTCCGGCAGGCTGAGCCTGTTACCCCGCGATCAGCACCGTGCTCTCCGGCGACCAGCGCAGCACCACCTCCTGGCCCTCGGCCAGCCGCTCGATGCCGGTGTTCTGGACGATGACCTTCAGCGTCTGGCCGGCGCGCTCGACGAAATAGGTGCTGTTGTTGCCGGCGAAGATGCGCTTTGAGACCTGTCCCCTAAGCATGTTGGCATTGGCCGCATCCGTTGTGCCGGCGTCGGTGGCGATGTGGATGCGTTCGGGCCGCACGGCGCAGCTGGCCCTGGCGCCGGCAGCGAGCCTTGCGCCCGCACCGGCAGCGATCGCCGTGCCGTCAGGCAAGCGAATGCCGATGCCGGTGGTATCGCCACGAAAGATGTTGGCGTCGCCGAGGAAGGTGGCGGCGAACTCGCTCTTCGGGCTGTCGTAGATCTCCTCGGGCGGACCTTCCTGCACCAGCCTGCCGTCGCGCAATATGCCGATGCGGTCGCTCATCGTCAGCGCCTCTTCCTGGTCGTGGGTGACGAAGATGGTGGTGATGCCGATCTCGCGCTGGATGCGCTTGAGCTCGATCTGCATGTCGACACGCAGCGCCTTGTCGAGCGCGCCCAGCGGCTCGTCGAGCAAAAGCACACGCGGTTTCGTGACGATAGCGCGCGCCAGTGCAACACGCTGGCGCTGGCCACCGGACAATTGGTGCGGCCGGCGGCCGCCGAGCTTGCCGAGCTGCACGAGATCGAGCGCGCGCTGCACTTCGCTGGCAATCACCGTCTTGGCCTCGCCGCGCACCGACAGGCCGAAGGCGACATTGTCGGCGACACTCATATTGGGAAACAGCGCATAGTTCTGGAACACCATGCCGATGCGCCGCTTTTCGACCGGAACCCGCTCGACGCCTTCGCCGCCGATGAAGATGCGGCCTGAATCGGGAAAGTCGAAGCCGGCGATCTGGCGCAGTAGCGTGGTCTTGCCGCTGCCCGATGGCCCGAGCAGCGCATAGAAGCCACCATCGGCGAAATCGATGGAGACATCGTCCAATGCTTTGTGCGCCCCGAAACTGCGCGACACGTTCGACACCTGAACGCCGGCCATTATTTCTCTCCGCCGAATTTGAAGAACCGCGCCGTAAGCAGCATCAGCGCCATCGACACGACGATGATGATGGTCGAGACCGCGTTGATCTCGGGCGTGAAACCCTTGCGGATCGCGGCGTAGATCTCGACCGGCAGCGTCGTCTGTCCCGGCGTCGACAGGAAGTACGACACCACGAACTGGTCGAACGAGACGGCGAAGGCGAACAGTCCGCCGGCGATGACGCCGGGCATGATCCACGGCAGCGTCACGCGCCGCGTCACTTGCCACTGGTTGGCGCCGAGCGAGCGCGCCGCCTCCTCCAGTTCCGGCGCAAAAGTCTGCAACCGGGCCGACACCACGACGATGACATAGGGCAGCGCCAAGGCGACATGGCCGAGCAGAATCGCATGCAGCCCGCGACCGATGCCGACGCCGAAGAAGAAGATCAGCATCGCCGTGCCGGTGATCAGCCACGGAATGGCGATCGGCGGAAACAGCAGCGCCTGCAGGAATTTCTTGCCGCGAAACTCATATCGATAAAGCGCCAGCGACGCAGCCGAGCCGAGCACGGTGCAGATGATAGTGGTGATGACGGCGATCTCGACGCTGTTCCAGGTGGCTGCGATCAGCTGGTCGTTCTGCCACAGCGACGTGTACCACTCCGTCGTCCACTCGAACGGCAATTGGTAGAAGGGCGAGACGTTGAACGACATCAGCGCCATGATGATGATGGGCAGATAGAGGAAAGCGAGCAGCAGCCAGATGTAGATGCGGCCGAGCCATTCCAGGATACGCGTCGTCGCCATCACGCAGCCCTCCTGAGCACCGGCGAGGCCACCGCCAGGATGACCAGAACCACGGCCAGCAGGATAAAGGACAAGGCCGCACCCAATGGCCAGTTGAACACGGCGACGAACTGGTCCTCAATGACCGTGCCGTAGAACGTGCCGGTGCGACCGCCAAGGATGCGTGGCTCCATGAACGAACCGACGACAGGCACGAAGATCAGTGCCGCGCCCGCCACCAGCCCCGGCATGGACAGCGGAATGATGATGCGTTTCAGCACCTGCAGCCGCGAAGCCCCGAGTGAGCGCCCGGCCTCGATCAGTGAGTCGTCGATCGCCTGCAGCGTGAGATAACAAGTCAACACCATGTAGGGCACATAGGAATGCACCAGCCCGATGATCACAGCTGGGTAGGAATACATCAGGTCGATGTTGATCTTGAACGGCAGCACGGCGTTGAGCGCCGTATCGAGGATGCCACCCTCGCGCAGCACCATGGCCCAGGAGAAGATGCGCACCAGTCCGTTCGACCAGAACGGCAGGATAACCAGCAGGAAGATCGCCTCGCGGCTGCGCCCCTTGAGCACCTTGGCCAGCACATAGGCCGCGGGGTAGCCGATGACCACGCACCACAGCGTCACCTCGAGGCCGAGCCTGAGCGAGGCCAGCAGCAGCGTGAGATAGAGGTCTTGCGAGAAGAAGGCGGCATAGTTGTCGAGCGTGAATGCCCACGCCTTCCCCGACAGCGGCAGCTCGGTCATGAAGGAGAAGAAGACCATGGCCGACAGCGGCAGGAAGATCGCCACCGTCAGCCACAGATAGGCTGGGAGGAGCAGAGGCAGAGCCGATCTCAGTCCACTGCGCGAACCGATCGCAACCTGTTCAGCCATGATGTCCCTCCTCCCAGAAAGACGTTTGCTAGAGCCGATTTCATCCCGATGGTATCGGGATGGGGCTCTGTCTCAGTGTTTGAGCATGATCTTTTCCGAAAACCGGATTCCACTTTTCGGGATCATGCTTTAGTCGCGTCGAGTTATTTCACGTCGACCTTGAGTTGCTGCCACAGCGCCAGATAGGCCTCGCGCTGTTTGTCGGTAACCGGCGCCTGGAACTGGATGCGCTTGGCAACTTCCGGGTCGCCCATCACCTTGCGGTTGAAAGCGTCTTCCGGAAGAGCTGCGACCGCCTTGGTGTTGGCCGAGACCGGGGCGCCGACCTTGGTGACCCATTCGACGTAGAAGGTCGGGTCGATCATGTAGTTGATGAAGGCTTCGGCGCCGGCGACATTCTTGGAACCGGCCGGAATGGAAAAGGCATCGAGCCAGCCGACGGCGCCTTCCTGCGGAATGACCAGCGAGACCGGCAGCTTGAATTGCGTCTTGGCGCGGTCGGCCGAACCACTCCAATAGGTGCCGATGTCGATCTGGTTGGAGGCCACCATCTGGTTCCAGTCGTTCTCCGAGCTCCAGAACGTCTTGATTTGCGGCATTAGCGAGGTCAGCTTCGTCTTGACCGCATCCATATCCTTGATGTCGTTGATGTTCTGGCCGGTGGCGATAGCGCCGAACTGCACCGCTTCGACGGCGTCGTCGCGAATGACCACGCGGCCCTTGTGCGCCTCGTTCCACATTTCGGTGATGCTGGTCGGCGGCGTCTCGAAGGATTTCTCGTTGATGGCAAGCGCCGTCAGACCCCACACCCACGGCACGCCATAGACCTTGCCGTCATGGTCGAGCATTGGCGAGCCTGACTTGTCCGGGCTGATGTCGGCGTAGTTCGGCAGCTTCGACACGTCGATCGGCTGGATCAGCTTTTCCGCCATCGCCTGGTCGTTGAAGGCGGCGTTGATCATGACGACGTCGTAGAGACCGGGATTGGTCCTCAGCTTGGTCAGCATCTCCTGTTCGGAATTGAAGAAGTCGTTGACGACCTTGTTGCCGGTCGCCTTCTCGAAGGCTGCGATGGCCCACGGCTCGTCGGCGCCATAGCCCTTCCAGTTGAGCACATGCACCTCGTCGGCCCTGGCGGCAAACGCAAGTGCGGAAGTGAAGACGGCTGTCGCCGTCAAGAGAGCAGTCAGTTCAGGCATGCGCATGGTTTTGTTCCTCTCTTTGTTTGCCCGGTTTCCGGGCTTGTCAGGCAGTTAGACTGTGGCCTTCTGGTTCCAGCCCTGCGCGCTCTGCGCATGGCTCAGGAATGTCTGGATCTCTTGGCCGGTCGGTGCCGACGAGCCGCCATGGCGTGTCACCGATAGTGCGGCCGCCGCATTGGCGTATCGCGCCGCCTCGAATGTCGGCACGCCGCGCGACAGCGCGCTGACGAAAGCGCCGATATGGGTGTCGCCGGCGCCGTTGGTGTCGATGGCGGTGACCTCGAAACCGGGAATGGTTTGAGCGGTGCCGTCGGCCAGCCGCACGAAGCAGCCCTTTGCCCCCGCGCGGATGACCACGCCCGCAGCATCAGGGCAATGGTCGGCCAACAACCGCGCCGCGACGGTCTCGACATTGCCCGGACCGGCGATCTCGGCCGCTTCGCTCGTGTTGCAGCTCAGCCATGTCGTGCGGGCCAGCACCCGCGAAAGGATGGGGCGCTGAATGTCCGAAATGACCGGCGTCGGGTCGAAGACGAAGGGAATGTTTGCCGGCAGCGCCTCGATCCAGTCGGTGAGCGCGTCGCGGCTGCCGGGATAGCTGAGCGTGTAGCCGGAGGTGAAAACGAGGTCGTCAGTCGTGACCGACACCGGTTCCATCATATCAAGGCTGAGGATGCTCTCGGCGCCGGGCCATGAGACGAAGGTGCGTTCGGCATCGCTGCTGATCATGGCGACGCAATTGCCACTGTCCATCAACGGCGATGGCGGCGTCAGCGTCTCGATTCCTTCCGCAGCGAAGGCGGCGCGCAAAAAGTCGCCATTCGGTCCGCTACCCAGCTGGCCGCCGAACACGACCTGCATGCCGGTGCGGCTGGCCGCCACCATCATGTTGAAGCCGCCACCGGCGACCTGGGCAAAACTCGACGCGGTCTTCTCAGTGCCGGGCGACGGCAAGGCGTCGATACGGTAGACGTAGTCGACCACGGCGCTGCCGATATGGACGAGGCGCCCGCTCATGCCGCCGCGTCCTTGCCGGTCTTCGCCAGCCGCGGCGCGATGAGATCGCTGGCCAGCGCACGAACCTCCGATATGTCGATGCCCTTGAGCCTTGCGATATGCTGTTGCGGCAGGCGTGAGAAGCCAATGCAGGCGCCGGCCATGCCGGCAGCGATGGCACCGATCGTGTCGGTGTCGCCGCCGAGATTGGTGCTGATGACGGCCGCTTGCCACGGGTCGCCACTGGCGATTTCCAATACTGCGAAGGCCGCCGGAACCGATTCCTGGCTGGCGACGCCGGTGCCGACGAGATCGACGATCAGCCTGACACCGTCGGTGACGGACTTGCCGCGGACGAGGCCTCTCGCCCACTCGATGCGCGCAGCAATATCGCCGCCAGTGGTCCAGTGACCGAGGGCCCCGCCGCGCTTCGCCGCCAGGACGGCTTGGTCCGAAGCAGCCCGCCAGTCGCCGCCGGCAACGCCGCAACTGACGGCAGCGGCAACAGCGGCCGCCGAAGCGATGGCGATCGAGGTGTTGTGCGTGGCACGGCAGGTTTCCGCCACCTTGGCGATCAGCACATCGAGCGGCTCCAGCGGCATCATGATGCCGACCGGCGCGATGCGCATGGCCGCGCCATTGGTGTCGCCGCCGCTTCCCGCCTCCTCGGCCGGCACGCCGTCATTGATGGCGTCGATGGCGCGCTTGGTCGATGGTCCCAGGAGATCGTAGCTGCCACGCGCCTTGACGTCGCGCTCCCAGTCGAGCAGCGCGTTGACCCAGCGCCTATGGTCGAAGCGGTCACCAGACTCGACGAGAATGCGGCCGAGCAGCAGCGCCTGTTCTGTGTCGTCGGTGATAGTGCCGGCAGCCATGCCTTTCGACACCGGATGGTCGGCGACCGGGGCGACGAAATCCTCGACACGACCGTAGAGTTCGGCGATGCGCGCCGGCGACAAAAGCTGCGTCGGCATGCCTAGGGCGTCGCCGATCGCCCCGCCGATGAGTGCGCCCATCGCCCGGTCGATCATCGCGGCGGAAGCGGTGTCCGACATCCCTAGAATTCCATATGCAGCGCGAAATGCGCCGGGTTGAGCAGGCTGGTGACATACTCGATCGGCCGTCCGTCGGCGGCGCGCGTCAGCCTGCGGCCGCGCAGGAAAGGCGTGCCCAGCGGACAGGACAAGATCTCGGCGTCCTCGGCATTCAGCATCTCGATTTCGACCCACTCCTCGCCGTGGTCCGGCACGAGCCCGGCGTCGCGCAGCGTCTGGTGCAAGGACCCTTCGCGCAGGCCGCGCAGCGGCACATCTTCCAATTCCGGTGACAGCGGTAGACGGCTGCGCTCGATGGAGATGGCATGGCCGTCATCGGCGTTGGTTCGCACCCGGTCGACGGCGATGAAAAACGGGCTTTCGATGCCTAGCCGCGCGGCGAGATCGGCATCCTCTATGACCTCGAGCCGCAGGGTGCGCGTCTGGGCGTTGGCGCCGGCATTGGCCAGTGCGCGCGACCAGCCGATGCTGTCGTCGACCGGCATGCCGTCGAAGGTGACGAAGGAACCGATGCCGACCTTGGTGGTGATCAGCCCGCGGCTGGACAGTTCTTCAAGGCCCTTACGGACTGTGTTGCGGCTGACGGAAAAGCGCTGGACGAGTTCGTTCTCGCTCTGCAGGCGGTCGCCGAAGCCGAGCACGCCGGAACGGATTTCCTGCTCGAGAACGGTCGCGATCTGTTCGGGCTTACCCGTTCCGGGAGACAACAGAGCCGCACGACGCTTCATATTGATACCTGTTCAATATACCTGTTCAGTCCTGTTCAATAGCTGAGATCCGCAGTGACGTCAATTGCGAGCTGCTTCGCCCCTCCCCGGAGCCTTCGGTCACGGTCGTCGCCTACAAGTTTAAAGTTGACTGATGTAATCATGTTTTAATATGTAGCTTGACCCCGGTGCATCAACAGCGGCGACGGAACAAGGCAAGGGCCGGACCTTCAAGGCGGCCCTGATCGGCAGGATCGGAGGCTGAGAGTGGGAGAGGCATTGGTGAGCGAACTGGCCTGCGAGGCGCGCCTGAATCTGCGGCATCTGCCCGACTACATGGACCGTATCAGCGACAGGCTGCAAAGCTTCGAGGCCGATGCCGAGCAAGACGGGCAGCGGCTCGACTTCCGCTTCGCCTTCGGCCGCGCCTCCTTCGACATGGACCGGCTGGTGATGCGGGCCAATGCCGCCGACCGCGACGGCCTCGCCCGCATCAAGGACCTGCTCGCCACCGCCGTCGAGGTCTATGCCAGGGACGAAAACCCCGAGATCGTCTGGACCGGCGATCTTGCCGACGAGACCCGCCTCGCCCAGTTTCGCGAGATGGTGGTGACCCATGTCACAGACCTGACCCGGCATATGCGCCGCATCCGCCTCGCCGGCGAAGATCTCACGCGCTTCGCGAAATTCGGCGGCATGCACATCCGCATGCTGTTCCCGACCAAGCAGGTGCCCGATCCGCTCTGGCCGGTGCTCGGCAGCAACGGCTTGCCGGTCTGGCCGTCGGATGACAGGCGCCCGGTGGCGCGCGTCTACACCATCCGCAAGCTGGACGTGGACAAGGGCTTTGTCGACGTCGATTTCCTCATCCATCCCGGCGACAGCGTCGGTTCCGCCTGGGCCATGCAGGCTGCGTCAGGTATGAAAATCGGCATCATGGGCCCGGTCGGCCGCCCGGTGCGGCAGGCATCATGGTATCTGATGGGCGCCGACGAAACCGGCCTGCCGGCACTGGCGCGGCTGCTCGAAACATTACCCGCCGAGACCAAAGGCGTTGCGTTCGTCGAGATCGCCGACGATGCCGAACGGCAGCCCATCGACAACGCCACCGGCATCGAGCTGCACTGGCTGGTGAGAGACGGCGTGCCGGCAGGCGAAGACGGCCGGCTGGCCGATGCCGTGCGCTCTGTGGCATGGCCGCAGACTGGTTCTGCCTTCGGCTGGTTCGCCGCGGAAGCAGCCGCCGCCAAGATCGTTCGCGAACACTGGCGTGGTAGTTTGGCGCTCGGCCGCGACGAGACGCTGGCAGCAGCCTATTGGCGACGCGGCGCGGCGGGACTGATGGCCGGTTGATCTGTTCTGGCAGAGCCCGTCAAACGAAGAAGAAATCCTCGATGCGCCGTTTCGCGCCGAGCAGAGCAGGCAATATTTCCCTCTCCATTTCTGCTATCGAAAAGCGCGCCGACTGGGTCGAAACATTGATCGCCGCCACGGTTCCTCCGGTACGGTCGGTGATCGGCACGGCGATCGAGCGCAGGCCGAGTTCCAGTTCTTCGTCGACGATGGCGAAGCCATCCGCCCTTGCCTTGGCGATGGCTGCGGCAAGCGATCGCCTGTCGGTGATCGTCTTCGGCGTTCGTCTCTCGATCTTGGCCTGGCCGAGAAATGCTTCCAACTCGTCGGGCGCGAGACCTGAAAGCAGAATGCGTCCCATCGAAGTGCAATGCGCCGGCAGCCTTGTTCCGACATCGAGTGACACGCTGAGGATGCGCCGACCCGGAACACGCGCGACATAGACGACGTCTTCACCGGACAGCACTGCAGCCGAACAGGCTTCGTTCAGAAGTGCTGCAACCTCGCGCATGACGGGTGCTGCGAACGTCCACAGCGAGGCGCCGCCGAGCCAGGTACGGGCGACAGTCAGCAAACGTGGCGACAGCGAAAACAGCCGTCCGGATTGCGTCGCATAGCCGGTGGCCGCCAGCGTCAGCAGGAACCGGCGGGCGCCGGCGCGGGTCAGCCCCGCCTCTTCCGCCATTTCGGTCAGCGTCATGCCAGCGGGATGCCTGGCCAGTATTTCCATGACCGCAAGCCCGCGTTCGAGCGAGCCGACATGGTCACGCGAAGTGCCCTCTTCGTCCATTTAGCCTCCGGAAAATCATGGTCTCAGCATTGACTCGACGTCAAAGCTCGGCATAGAAGTATCTCATACAAAACATATGTTCGCAATACGAACTTTTTTGGACGCTGGAGTTCCTGCGATGGTCAAATTCCTGCCGCTCAGCCAGGCCGTGGCCGAGAATTTGCATGATGGCGATACGGTTGCCTTCGAGGGCTTCACCCATCTCATCCCGACGGCGGCGGTGCATGAAGCGATCCGGCAGGGGTTTCGCGACCTGACGCTGATCCGCATGACCCCCGACCTGATCTACGACCAGATGATCGGCATGGGCATGGCCAGGAAAATGATCTTCTCCTATGTCGGCAATCCCGGTGTCGGACTGTTGCGGCGCGCCCGCGACGCCATCGAGAACAGCTTTCCGCGCAAGATCGAGATCGAGGAACATAGCCATGCCGGCATGGCCAATGCCTATGAGGCGGGTGCTGCCGGCCTGCCTTGCGCCGTGTTCCGCGGCTATCGCGGCGCCGGCCTGGCGGCGGTCAACCCGAACATCAAATCGATCACCTGTCCGTTCACCGGCGAGGTGCTCGCCGCCATTCCTGCCATCCGTCCCGACGTCACCTTCATCCATGCCCAGAAGGCCGACAGGAAAGGCAACGTGCTGGTCGAAGGCATCATCGGCATCCAGAAGGAAGCTGTTCTTGCCGCCAGGCGTGCCGTGGTGACGGTCGAGGAAGTGGTCGACAGTTTCGAAGACCTGCATCCCAATTTGACCGTGCTGCCGAGCTGGACAGTCACCGCCATATCGGTCGTGCCGGGCGGCTCGCATCCATCCTATGCGCATGGCTACTATATCAGGGACAATGCCGCCTATCTCGAATGGGACGAAATCGCCGCCGACCGCGACAGGTTTCAAGAGTGGATCCAGAAGAACGTCTTCGACAAGACGGCGGAAGATTTCGCCGCCCGCGTCGAGCATCTGAGGACAGCGGCATGAGCGACGGTCAAACCCTGGGTTTCACCCCCAACGAGATGATGACGATCGCAGCCAGCCGGGCGCTGAAGAACGACGATGTCTGCTTCGTCGGCATCGGTGCGCCGTCTGCCGCCTGCAATGTCGCGCGGCTGACACACGCGCCCGACATCACGCTGATCTATGAAAGCGGGACCATCGGCACCGCGCCCGATGTGCTGCCGCTGTCGATCGGCGACGGCGATCTCTGCGACACTGCCGTCACCACCGTCTCGGTGCCGGAAATGTTCCGCTACTGGCTGCAAGGCGGCCGCATCTCGATCGGCTTCCTCGGCGCTGCCCAGCTCGACAAGTTCGGCAACATCAACACCACGGTCATCGGCGACTATTTTGCGCCCAAGACCCGGCTGCCGGGTGGCGGCGGTGCTCCGGAGATCGCCACCTCGTCGAAGGAAATCTACATCACCATGGCGCAGACGAAGCGCGGCATGGTCGAAAAGATCGACTTCTTCACCTCGTTCGGCCATGGCGAAGGCGGCGATCATCGAAAACGCCTCGGCATCGACACGGCAGGCCCGACGCTGCTGATCACCGACCTCGCCATCTGGAAGCCTGATCCGGCGACCAAGGAATTCACCGTGGTGTCGCTGCATCCCGGCGTGTCCCGCGAGCAGGTGCAGGCGACCTGCGGTTGGACGGTGAAATTCGCCGGCACGCTTGACGAAACACCAGTGCCGAGCGAACTCGAGTTGAAGACGCTGCGCGACCTGCAGGCTCGCACCAAGGCGGCGCATGAGGGAACCCGAAAAGAGAAAGCTGCATAGATGGCCGAGGCCTATATCTGCGACTACATCCGCACGCCGATCGGCCGCTTCGGCGGTTCGTTGTCCTCGGTGCGGGCCGACGACCTCGGTGCCGTACCGCTGAGGGCGCTGGTCGAGCGCAATCCCGGCATCGACTGGGCGGCGATCGACGACGTCGTCTATGGCTGCGCCAACCAGGCCGGCGAGGACAACCGCAATGTGGCGCGCATGTCCCTGCTGCTGGCCGGCCTGCCCAAGGATGTCTCCGGCTCGACCGTCAATCGCCTGTGCGGCTCCGGCATGGATGCCATTATCATCGCCGCACGCGCCATCAAATCCGGCGAAGCGGAGCTGATGATTGCCGGCGGCGTCGAATCGATGAGCCGCGCGCCTTTCGTCATGCCGAAAGCCGACACCGCCTTCTCGCGCAACGCCGAAATCTATGACACCACCATCGGCTGGCGTTTCGTCAACCCGCTGATGAAGAAGCAGTATGGCGTCGATTCGATGCCGGAAACCGGCGAGAACGTCGCCGAGGATTTTTCCGTCTCGCGCGCCGACCAGGATGCCTTTGCCGTGCGCAGCCAGGACAAGGCTGTCGCCGCCCAAGCCAATGGCCGGCTGGCGAAGGAGATCACCCCGGTGACGATCCCGCAACGCAAGGGCGATCCCGTTGTCGTCTCCAAAGATGAGCATCCGCGCGCCGGCACCACGGTCGAGTCCCTGGCGAAATTGCCGACGCCCTTCCGGCAGGGCGGCACCGTCACCGCCGGCAATGCCTCAGGCGTCAATGACGGTGCGGCGGCCCTCATCGTCGCCTCGGAGGCTGCCGTGAAGAAATACGGCCTGACGCCGATCGCCCGCATCCTCGGTGGTGCGGCGGCCGGCGTGGCGCCACGCATCATGGGCATCGGCCCGGCGCCGGCGACGAAAAAACTGTGCGCGCGGCTCGGCCTGACACCGCAACAGTTCGATGTCATCGAGCTCAACGAAGCCTTTGCCTCCCAGGGCATCGCCGTGCTTCGCCAACTCGGCATTGCCGAGGACGCGGAGCACGTCAACCCGAATGGCGGCGCCATCGCGCTCGGCCATCCACTCGGCATGTCGGGCGCGCGCATCACCGGCACGGCAGCACTGGAGCTTCGCGAACGCAGCGCCAGATACGCACTCGCCACCATGTGCATCGGCGTCGGCCAGGGCATCGCGGTGGCGCTCGAGCGCGTCTAGTGCATGTCGCCCAAAAGTGTGCAGCGGTTTTTGGACAACGACATGCACAAAAACAAAGACTGAAAGTTTTCGCGGTAAAACGCCGTCGTTTCAGTGAAGTCCGCCCACGCCGAGCAGGCGCTCGACCACCTCCGGCTGGCCGGCAAGCTCTGCCGGCGTGCCGGACCAGGCAATCCGGCCACGCTCGAGAATGATCGCATGATCAGCGAAGTCGAGCGCGCTCTGGATGCGCTGCTCCACCAGGATCACCGTCATCTCACCACCAGACGCCAGTTTCGAAAAGACCGCCATCAATTCCTCGCAGATAACCGGCGCCAGCCCCTCCAGTGGTTCGTCGAGCAGAAGCACGCTCGGTCGGCCCAAAATGGTTCGTGCCGTGGACAGCATCTGCTGCTCGCCGCCCGAAAGCTGTGAGCCGAGATTCCTGCGCCGCTCCTTGAGGCGTGGAAACATCTGATAGGCCTCGTCTATTGCCGACCGTTCCCTGTCCTTCAACCCGACGAACAGGTTTTCCTCGACCGTCAGCGACGCAAAGATGCAGCGCGCCTGGGGCACGTATCCGAGCCCGCTTCTTGCGCGAGACGAGCTTTCCAGATGGGTGATCTCCGTACCGCCTAGCTTGATCGCGCCGCCATAGCGCCTGGTCTGTCCGGCGATGGTGGCAAGCAGGGTCGTCTTGCCCATGCCATTGCGTCCAAGCACGGCAAGCCGCGAACCGGCCGGCACGGAGAAGCTGACGTTCTCCAGGATCCGAGTCGGGCCATAGCCAGCGCAGAGGCCGGCGACGTCAAGCAGCGCTGCGGTCATTGGCATAATTTCCCAGATAGACCTCGCGAACACGGGCGTCTTTCGTCACATCCTGCGGCGAACCGTCGAAGATGACGGCGCCGGCGGCAAGGACGATGACGCGTTTGGCGAAGCGGAAGACGAGGTCCATGTCGTGCTCGATCATCAATACGGCGAGATCGGACGGCAGGCCGGCAAGTGCCGCTTCTATGCGCGGCGTGTCGCTTTGCGGAACCCCAGCCGCCGGCTCGTCAAGCAACAGCACTTTCGGCTTGAGGGCCAATGCCAACGCGATCTCCAGAAGGCGCTGCTGGCCATAGGCGATCTCGCTGACCTTGCGGGTCTCGACTGGAATGAGGCCGAGCGTATCGAAAAGCGCGCGGATCTCCTCCATCACTTCGGGCATGGCCTGGAAATGGCCAAAAACGCGGCCCGACCGTCCGGTTCGCTGCAGGATCGCCAGCGCGACATGCTCTTGCGGCGTCATGTCGGAAAACAGCCGCGTGACCTGGAAGGACCGCACCAAACCCTGACGGACGCGGCGGATCGGGTCGAGCGCGGTCACGTCCGATCCGGCGAGCATGACCTTGCCTGAATCGGGGGCAAGATGTCCGACCACGAGATTGACGAAAGTGGTCTTGCCCGCGCCGTTGGGTCCGATCAGCGCGACGCGATCGCCGGGCTCCATCGCGATCGAGACGTCCTGCGTGACGGCCAGCCCGCCAAAAGATTTTCGCAGGCGCTCGACTTGAAAGACCGGGCTCATCGACGCCGCTCCCGCATGCGATCAAAGACGAAAGCGGCGGTGCCAAACAGGCCACGCGGCGCAAACAGCACCACCGCGATCAGCAACGTGCCGACCATCGTCAGCCAGTGGAATGGATTGGCGGCCGAAACGACATCCTCGAACCACATGAAGGCGGCGGTTCCGAGCAAGGCGCCGTAAAGCGAACCCGTGCCGCCGAGCACGAGCATGACCAGCGCCTCGGCGGAGGTTGTGAAGCTCAAACTGTCGAGCCCGACCACTTGCGTGGAGATGGCGTTGAGTGCACCGCCGACGCCGGCCACCGCGCCGGAGATGACATACATCTTGACCAGAGTGCCGCGCACCGAGGCGCCCATCGCGCGTACCCGCACCGGATCTTCCCTGATGCCGCGGCAGAGCATGCCGAAGGGCGAACGGACCAGAATGCGCAGCAGGATGAAGACGATGACGAGCAGCACCACGCCGAAACCGTAGGCAGTGCGCCCCCAGAGGTCGAAAGCGAACAGGCCAAACAGCGGATCGGGCGAAATGCCGGCCAGGCCGTCGCTGCCCCCGGTATAGGTCGAGGCCTTGTTGGCCGCCTCGTGGAAGAGATGGATGACGGCGATCGAGAGCACGAGCTGCGACAGGCCGTGTCCGCGCAGGATGACAGCGCCTGAGAGCAAACCTGCCGCCGCGCCGCCGATGGCGCCGACAACGACCATCGCCATCGGATCGCTGATGTCCCAGTGGGCGGCGGCCATGCCGGCCGCATAGGCGCCGGCGCCGAAGAGTGCAGCATGCCCGAGCGTGGCAACGCCGCAAAAACCAGTCACCAGATCGAGCGAAAGCACCAGCAGCGCGACTGCCAGAATGCGCGTCAGCAGCGCCAGATTGTTCGGGAACAGCAAATAGCCGATGGCGGCGATGCCCAGGATGACTGCGATGCCGGTCAAATCCCGCAACCAGTTCGAGCTCCGGGCAGCAGGCCGCACAGCGGATTGCGTGTCGACCACCGCCATCATTTCGCCCTTCCAAGCAAGCCGCGCGGGAATATCCAGACGATCGCGATCACCGCCAGATAGAAGAAGAATTCGCCGTATTCGGGAACGAGATAGCGGCCGGTCGTATCGATGCCGCCAAGCACGAGGCATGCCAGCAGCGCACCGGGAATCGAGCCGGCACCGCCGATCGACACCACGACCAGAAACGTCACCATGTAGCGCAGCGCGTAGTAAGGTTCTATGGGCAGCAGTTCCGCCCCGACAATGCCGCCGAACGCCGCCAGCCCGACCGCAATCGCAAAGCTGACCGCATAGATGATCCTGGTTCTAACGCCGAGGGCGGCGGCCATGGCCGCATTGTCGACGGAGGCTCTGACCTTGACGCCGAAGGGCGTCTTTTCGATCAGGAACCACAAGGCAGCGGCAACGACGCCGCCGCAGGCGATGGCAAACAGCCTGTGCGCGGCGATGGAACGGAAGCCGAGGTCGATCGGGCCGCGCAGCGTCTCGGGCAGCGGTATCGTCTTTAGCGTGGGCCCGAAAACGTAGTTCGCAATGCCGATCACGCAGAAAGTAATGCCGATCGTCATCAGCACCTGCGTCAGTTCCGGCGCGCCGTAGATGCGGCGATAGAGAAGCCGTTCTATGGGGATCGCGATGACGATCGTGCCAACAACGGCGATCAGGATCGCGACGCCATAGCCGACGCCGAGATCGCTTGCCGCATAGGAGGCAATGTAGCCGCCGATCATGGCGAAAGCGCCATGCGCGAGATTGACGACGCGCATCAACCCCATGGTCACGGAGAGGCCGATCGAGATGACGAACAGCACCATGCCATAGGCAAGCGCGTCGACTGCAACGCTGAAAATGGTCTGCATGGTCCTGCCCGGTAATCGCGCGAAAACCGTCTTTCGGACGATGGTGGCGGAAAGCCTACTTCAGAGCCGCCAGACCCGGATCGGTCTGCTTCTCGAAAGTCGCGATTTCCTTGTTGTAGTAGGTCCCGTCCTCGGCTTTGACGACTTCGCGCAGATAGATGTTCTGCGTGATGTGGCGGCTCTCCGCATCGATCGACACTGGACCGCGTGGGCTTTCCCAGGCCAGACCCTTGACCGCGTCGACGGCTTTCTGGGCGTCCTGCTTGCCGCCTGTGGCCTCGATCATCTTGTAGATGACATGCATGCCGTCATAGGCGCCGACCGCGGGGAAGGACAGTTCAGCGGGATTGCCGATGGCTTTGCGTGCGGCCTCCACGAATGTCTTGTTTTCGGGCGAGTCGTGCGAAACCGCATAATGGAAGGTGGTGGTGAGGCCGATCGCTGCATCGCCGAGCGCCGGCAGGTCGGATTCCTGGGTCAGATCGCCCGGCGCCAGAAACTGGATCCCGGCCTCCTTCAACCCGTTCTCGTTGTAGGCTTTGACGAAGCCAAGCGTCGTTGGACCCGAGGGCAGGAAGGCGAATACGGCCTCCGCGCCGGAATCCTTTACGCGCTGCATGATTGGGCTGAAATCATTGGTCGACAGCGGCATGCGGATCGAATCGACGACCGCGCCACCCGCTGCTTCGAACGTCTTCTTGAAGGCGGTCTCGGAATCGACGCCCGGACCATAGTCGCTGACCACGGTGATGACCTTCTTGACGCCGCGTTCGGAGGCGACTTTCGCCATCGGCGCCGAAGTCTGCCACAGCGTGAACGAGGTGCGCACGACGAGCGGGCTTTTCGTGACGATCGCCGAGGTGGCGGCGTTCATGATGACCAGCGGTACATTGGCCTGTTCGAGCAGTGGCGTGACCGCCATCGCGTCAGGCGTGAAGTAGAAGCCGGTGAGATATTGAACGCCTTCCCTGACGACGAGTTCCTGCGCCAGGGCCTTCGCCTGCGCCGGGTCAGGCGTCGGCACGTCGCGATAGATGATCTCGATGTCGTCGTCGCCGACCTTGCTGCCGTTGAGCGCCATATAGGCGTCGATCCCGGCCTTGAAATTCTTGCCCTGGATGGCGAATGGACCGGAAAATGGCCCGACGACGCCGACCTTGATCGTGTCGGCATAGGCTGAGCCGCAAAGCGCGAGGGCCGCCGTCGCGGCCAAGAGAAGCGTTTTCATGTTTCCTCCACCAGAAGCGGCCGGCTCAACCTCCCGGGCCGCGCCATACCAAGCCGCATTGCTTTTAGTCTCATCTGCAAACGGTTATGTAAAATGAAAAGAAACGCGGGATTGCTAACCAATAGGCTACGTACCAGAGGTCGATAGCGAAACCAGTTCAGTAGGGCAGGCCGACATAGTTCTCGGCGAGTGCGGTCGACGCGGCCTGCGAATGCACGAGATAGTCGAGTTCTGCTTCCTGGATCCGTTGGCCGAATTCGCCGGTGTCGGGAAAGCGGTGCAGCATCGTCGTCATCCACCAGGAAAAACGCACGGCCTTCCAGACCCGCGCCAGCGCCTTGGCTGAATAGGCATCGAGCCCTGCCTGTGACCTCTCCAGATAGAATTCGCGAAGCCCGGCAAAGAGATAGCGCACGTCACTGGCAGCGAGGTTGAGACCCTTGGCCCCGGTCGGCGGTACGATGTGGGCGGCATCCCCCACAAGAAACAACCTGCCGAAACGCAGCGGCTCGGCAACGAAAGACCGCAGCGGCGCGATCGATTTTTCGAAGGATGGCCCGGAGACCACCGAGGCGGCCGTCTGCGGCGGCAAGCGGCGGCGCAGTTCGTCCCAGAAGCGGTCGTCCGACCACGCCTCGACATGATCGTCGAGCGTACATTGCACATAGTAGCGGCTGCGGTGCGTCGATCGCATCGAGCAAAGGGCGAAGCCCCTATTGTGATTGGCGTAGACCAGTTCGTGATCGGCCGGCGGCACTTCGGCAAGTACGCCGAGCCAGCCGAACGGGTACTGGCGCTCGAATGTCTTGATCGCGCCCTCGGGCACCGATTTGCGGCTGACGCCATGATAGCCGTCGCAGCCGGCAATAAAGTCGCAATCGATGCGATGGGTGGCGCCGTCCTTCTCATAGGTGACGAAGGGAGATGCGCCGTCGAAGCCGTGCAGCGCGACATCAGACGCCTCGTAGACGGTGACGAGCCCCGCCGCTTCGCGCTTGTCCATCAGATCATGCGTCACTTCGGTCTGGCCATAGACGGTGACGTGCCTGCCGCCGGTCAATGCCGTCAGGTCGATGCGATGCAGGCGGCCGTCGAAGGCGAGCGAGATGCCGGCATGCGGCAGCCCCTCTGCGTGAAGCCTTGCTGCCGCACCCGCCTGCTCAAGCAATTCGACAGTGCCTTGCTCAAGCACGCCAGCGCGCACGCGGCCAAGCACATGCTCGCGGCTCGACCGCTCGAGGATGACCGTCTCGACGCCGATGCCGGCCAGTAGCTGCCCGAGCAGCAGGCCGGACGGTCCCGAACCAATGATAACAACCTGCGTGCGCATTCAGTGTCCCAGATTTTCGATCTGCGCGGCCAGTTCGGCGGCGAGCCGTAGCGAGGCGGCCGTCGCCACGACCATCTGCGGCAGCAGCAGCCATTCGAGCGTCCAGGCCGCGCCCGAGCGCTCCTGCTCATGCAGCACGGCCTGATGCATGCCGGAGAGCTGCGTGGCATTGAAGCGGGCAAGCGCCACCAGCGCCTCGGCCTTTACCGGATTGCGCTTGTGCGGCATGGCCGACGAGCCGCCGCTGCCGGAAAGTTCGATCTCCGTGCCGCCTTGCGCCATCAGCGCGATGTCTTGCCCGAACTTGCCGAGACTGCCGGTCACCAATGACAGCCAACCGGCGAAGTCTGCCAGCGTATCGCGCTGGCTATGCCATTGCGGTGCATCGCCAAGGCCAAGCCTGGTGGCGAGCGTCGCGCGGACGACGTCCCCTTTCTTGCCAAGCTTCTCCAGTGTGCCGGCGGCACCACCGAACTGCACGACGAGCAGACGCGGGGATTGTTCCGACAGTCTTTGCTGGTGCCGTTGCAGCGGCACACGCCACGCCTTGACGCGATCCGACACCTTGATCGGGATCGCCGGCTGCATGCGTGTCATTCCGGTCAGCGCCCTGCCCCCGAAGCGCTCGTCGAGCGCTGCAAACCGCACGATGTTTTCAGTCAAAAGCAGATCGAGATGTTCGATGACCCGTTTCAGCCGAAGCACCAGTGCGGTGTCGATCACATCCTGGCTGGTAGCGCCGAAATGAATGTTCTGGCTATGCGGCTCGCCGACCGCAGCCCGGATCTGGCGCACCAGCTCAGGAACCATGACTCCGTCCTTCGCTACGGCGGCCCGAAGCCTGGCCGTATCCGGCCTGAACGAGGAAAGGGTCGATAGGATCGCCGCCGCCGCGTCCTTGGCGATCAGCCCGTTTTCGGCCTCCGCTTCCGCCAACGCGCGTTCAAAGGCCAGCATCGCGGCAATCTCCGCATCGACGGAAAAATGTCGTGCGGCTTCCTCGTCGCCGAGAAGGCTGGAAAGCAGCGGATGGTCGAAGGGCGATACGGTCATGTCTGTGCCGGTCAGCTGTCGAAGAAGACCGTCTCCTTGTCGCCCTGGAGGTGGACGTCGAAGACGTAAGCGTCGCCCTCGCGCTCGGCGACCAGCGTCGGCACACGAACGCGGTGTTCGATGCGCGCCAGGATCGGGTCCTCGGCATTGGCCTTGGCCTCGTCGGAAAAATAAAGCCGCGTGTGCAGACCGATATTGATGCCGCGGGCGACAATCCAGAGGCTGATATGCGGCGCCATCAGGCGCCCATCCCTGAACGGCACGCGGCCAGGCTTGATCGTTTCGAACAGGCACAGGCCGGTGTCCATGTCGGTCGGGCAGCGGCCCCAGCCGAAAAAGTTCGGATCGGCAGCGCCGCGCATTTCGGCCGGCGAATTGTAGAGACCGTCCGCATCCGCTTGCCAGATCTCGATCAGCGCGTCCCTGAGCGGCGTGTCGGTGCCGTCCAGCACCCGAATGCGCAGGCTGATCCGCTCGCCCCTGGTCTTCTCGTTGACCAACGCAGCGCCTAGATCGCTGGCGTAGACGCCACCGATGCCGCAGAAATTCGGCGTCAGCCCGATATGCACATAAGGTCCGGCGGTCTGCGAGGGACTTTCCCTGAGCCGGCCGAGCGACTGCGCCATCAATTGCCCTCCGGCCTGTTTTCAAACAGCGTCGAGCGCCGTCCGCGCAGCACGATGTCGAACTTGTAGGCGCGCGCGTCCATCGGGACCGTCGCCTGCATGTCGAGCATGGCAATCAGCGCTTCTACGGCCGCCTTGTCGGCAATGCCGCGCACGATCGGGCATCTCCAGATCAGCGGGTCGCCTTCGAAATACATCTGCGTGATCAGCCGCTGCGCGAAGCCGTGGCCGAACACCGAGAAGTGGATGTGCGCGGGGCGCCAGTCATTGGGGCCATTCGGCCAGGGATAGGGCCCGGGCCTGACCGTGCGAAAGGCATAGCTGCCGTCCTCGCCGGTGATGGAGCGGCCGCAGCCGCCGAAATTCGGATCGAGCGCCGCCAGATAGCCGTCCTTCTTGTGGCGGTAGCGGCCACCGGCATTGGCCTGCCAGAATTCGAGCAGCACACCGGGAACGCCCAAGCCGCGCTCGTCGAGCACCCGTCCGTAGACGATGATGCGCTCGCCGATGGCGCTCTCGCCCGGCTTGGCGAAATTGTGGATCAGGTCGTCATCCAGTTCACCGAGCATGGCGTGGCCGAACACCGGACCTGATATCTCCGACAGCGTGTTGTCGAATGACAGCAGCGCCTTCTGCGGCGAGCGCAGCACCGAACTCTTGTAGCCCGGCGTCAATGCCGGCGGATGCCATGTCCGGTCGCGCTGGAAGAAGGCGCCGGTTTCCGGCGTCCGATTGGAGCCGGACTCAGCGGGCCTGGACATTCTTGCTTCCGTCCATTTCCGAAAACACCTCCTTGGCGATCTTGAAGGCGCGGTTGGCCGCCGGCACGCCGGCATAGATCGCGACATGCAAGAACGCTTCGCAGATATCGTCGCGCGAGGCGCCGGTGTTGGCGGTGGCGCGCACATGCATGGCGACCTCCTCATCATGGCCGAGTGCGGCCAGCAGCGCCAGCGTGACGATCGAGCGCTCGCGCTTGGACAAGCCAGGTCGCGCCCATACGGTTCCCCAGGCCGCCTCGGTAATCAGTTGCTGGAAAGGCTGGTCGAAATCGGTCGCAGCAACCTCGGCCCGATCGACATGCGGATCGCCAAGTACGGACCGCCTGACCGCCAGTCCGGTCCGATATCTGTCTGCGTTGCCGGGGGCCTTATCCATGGGTTTCTGCTCCGTGAGGAAGCGACGCGACAAAATCGCGGATCAGGGCGGTGAGCGCCTCGGGCTGCTCGACGCAAGGAATGTGTCCGGCGCTGCGGATGATCTCGAAGCGCGCACCAGGAATAAGGTCGGCCAGTGAGCGGACGAGATCGGGTGGCGTCGAACCATCCTGGTCGCCGACCACGCAAAGCGTGGGCACGGCTATGCGACGGGCGATGTCGGTAAAATCCGCGTCACTAAGCGCTGCGCAGGTCCCGACATAACCGGCGAGCGCTTGCCTGGTCAGCATGTTGCGATAGCCGGCAAGCTCGGCCGAACGTGCGGAATGGAAGGCCGGCGTGAACCAAATTGCGAGTATAGCTTCGGTCACAGCCTGGATGCCCTTGCGCTCAACCGCTTCGATGCGCGCCTTCCAACTGTCGGCCGTACCGATCTTGTGGACCGTATCGCACAGGATCAGGGCTTCGACGATTTCGGGACGCCGCGCATACATCCCTTGCGCGATCACGCCACCGACTGACAGACCGCACAGAACGACCTTGCGGTATCCGAAATGATCGATGAGGCCTGACAAATCGTCGACGTGATCGTCGATCGAGCGGATGCCGTTGCCAATATCGGAGAGCCCGTGACCGCGCTTGTCGTAGAAGAGCATGGGCATTTCCGCGCTCAATTCAGATGAAACCGCATCCCAGATCCGGAAGTCGGTGCCGAGCGAATTGATGAACACGATGGGGCGCGCATTGCCGCTCGCCTGGATGTGGCGATGGTGCAGCGTGATGCCGCCAATTTTGACGAATGGCACGATTTCAATCCTCCATCTCCACTTTGCACTAGGCGTTTGGTTCGGTAAAATGATATTTTGCGCCGTTTCATTAACTCAGGGGTTATGAGAACCATGGTTGAAAGCCGCATCCGGTTCCGGCATCTCCAGGCGTTCCTCGAAGTCGCGCGCCAGAGAAGTGTAGCCAGGGCGGCCGATTTTCTGCATGTCAGCGCGCCGGCGGTGACCAAGACGTTGCGTGAACTGGAAGAGGCGCTCGGTGTCGCGGTGGTCGAACGCGACGGGCGCGGCATCCGGGTGACACGCCTCGGTGAAATCTTCCTTGCCCATGCCGGCACGGCGATAACAGCGCTGAAACGCGGCGTCGATTCCGTCAGGCAGGACGGGGCAGTCAACCGCCACCCGATCCGCATCGGCGCACTGCCTACGGTGTCGGCGCGGGTGATGCCGCTCGCCATGAGCCTGTTCCTCAAGGAGAACACCGGGGCTGCGATCAAGATCGTCACCGGCGAGAATGCGGTGCTGCTCGAACAATTGCGTGTCGGCGCACTCGACCTCGTCGTCGGGCGGCTTGCCGCACCCGAAAACATGACCGGCTTCTTCTTCGAGCATCTTTATTCGGAACAGGTGTTGTTCGTGGTGCGCTCGGGCCACCCGTTGCTGCAGCCGGGCCAGGACGTGTTCGCACGGCTCGACGAGTTTCCGGTGCTGATGCCAACACGGGAATCGGTCATCCGTCCCTTTGTCGACCGCTTGTTCATCACCAATGGCATGACGGCGCCGGCAACGGAGATCGAAACCGTCTCGGATTCCTTCGGCCGTGCCTTCATGCGCCAGAGCGACGCCGTCTGGATCATTTCGGCCGGCGTCGTCGCCAACGAAATCAGCAGCGGCGCGTTCGTCGCTTTGCCGGTCAACACCGAGGAAACCAAGGGGCCGGTCGGCCTGACCATGCGTACAGACATCGCCCCCTCGCCGGCCTTCTCCATCCTGCTGCAAACCATCCGCGAGGCGGCCAGCCAAAACGCCTGAGTCACCCTAGCCTCGATCTGCATCAACGGCCCGACGATCGGCGACTAGATGCACCGGCCTCTCACCCCAGCGTCAGCCCGGCCTTGCGCGCTTCCTCGCGCAGGAATGGCAACCCGACCTCGATGACGTCGCTCGGATTGTCCGCCACCGGCCGCCACACTGCCAGCCCGCCGGCAATGTCGACATCGACATGGTTCATGCTTTCGAGCGTGATGGCGCCGGTGTAGCCGATGGCGGCGATCGCCTGCATGCAAGCCGCCCAGTTGAGCATGCCGCGCCCCGGCACGCCGCGATTGGCCTCCGAGACATGGACATAGCCGAGGAAGGGTGCGGCTGCCGCAAAGCCGGCGGCAAAGCTCTCCTCCTCTATATGCATGTGATAGGTGTCGAGGTGGATGAAGATGTTGTCGGCGCCGACGCGCTCGATAATCCGCGTCGCATCGATGCCGCGGTTGATCAGATGCGTCTCGTAGCGATTGCAGGGCTCGATGCCGAGCTTCAGCCCATGCGCCTTCGCAGCTTTCGCGGCGCGCACAAGGAAACGGCACATGCCGTCGATTTCTCCAGCTGTCGGCGCTCGACCTGACGTCTTGCCGATCGTGCCGTAGGTGACACCGCCGAGCGCTTTGGCGCCAACCTCGTTGCAAACTTTGAAGGCCGGCTCAAGAAACGCCAACGCCTCGTCCGGCCGCTCGACCACGTCGAGCGTCCGGGGCAGGCCGAGCGACGGGATCAGCTCGACGCCCTGACGTTCGGCGAAGGCGCGCGTGCGCTTGGTGTCGATCTCTTCGGGTCTGAGCAGCGGGATCTCCAGCAGGCCAATGCCCAGCGCCTTCAGCCGCTCCATCTGCGGCTCGATCAGGTCAAGATCCCAGACCGGGGCGACGGCGAAAGTGTGCAGTCCAAAGGTGTTCATCGATCAGCCTCTTTGTTCGTGCGCCGCGGCAGCACTGACATCGCCGCCGCCGACGATGCGGCTGACGACTTCGTTCATGTTGGTCTTGGCGGTGATCAGGTCTGCCTCGGCCCGGCCGTGACGCAGCACAACGATGCGGTCGGTGACCGAAAGCACGTCGTTCAGCCGGTGCGAGATGAGGATGACGGCGATGCCTTCCGACTTCAGCCGCCGGATCAGGTCGAGCACGCTCTGCACCTCGCGCACGGCAAGTGCCGCTGTCGGCTCGTCCATGATCACCAGCTTGGGGTTGAAGGTGAGCGCCCGGGCGATCGCCACCGTCTGCTGCTGACCGCCCGAGAACGACCCGACCGAGCGGTTGATCGAGGGCAGATGCGCCCCGAGCCGCTCGATCATCTTTGCCGCCTGCCGGTCCATCTCGGCCTTGTCGACGAAGCCCGGCAACAGGCCGAACAGTTTCCTGGTCGGCTCACGGCCGAGGAAGATGTTGCTCGCCACATCCTGTTGCTTGGCCAGCGACAGATCCTGGTAGATCATCTCGATGCCGAGTTCGCGCCGCTGGCCGGGATCAAGAGGCAGAATGTCCTTGCCGTTGAGTTCGATCGATCCGGAATCGGCACGGTAGATGCCGGTGATGGTCTTCATCAGCGTCGACTTGCCGGCGCCGTTGTCGCCGACGAGGCCGACCACTTCGCCCGCCTCGACCGAGAGGTCGACGCCATGCAGCACATCGACCGCGCCAAAACTCTTGCGGATGCCGTGGAGGGTGAGCAGGGTCATACGCGTGACTCCTTGCGCACCTGATACTGGTCGATGAATACCGCCAGGATCAGCACGGCGCCGATCGCCATCTGCTGATAGTAGGATTGCACGGCGAGCAGCGTCAGTCCGTTCTGCAGCACACCCATGATCAGCGCGCCGATCATCGTGCCCAGGATCGAGGCGCGCCCGCCGAACAGGTTGGTGCCACCGATGATCGCGGCCGTAATGGCGGTCAGCTCGTAGTTGATGCCCGCGGTCGGGTCGCCGGCGTTGACGCGGGCCGTGAACAGCAACCCGGCAAGACCAGCCAGTGCACCGGACAGAGTGTAGATGATGCGGCGATGGTATTCGACGCGGATGCCTGCCGCGCGCGCCGCGCCCTCGCTGTCGCCGAGCGCCAGCGTGTGGCGGCCGAAGCGCGTGTAGGCGAGCACGCAATGCGCCACAACAGCCGTGAGCACGAGCAGGATGACCGGCATTGGAATGCCCAGTGGTCGGCCCTGGCCGATATAGATAATCGCTGCGGGCAGTCCGTAGATCGCCCTGCCTTCCGAGATCACCAGCGCCAGGCCACGCGCCAGACCAAGCATGCCAAGCGTGACGATAAAGGCGGGTACGAAGGCACGAGTGACCAGTTGGCCATTGATGTTGCCGGCGATGCCACCGGCGAGTATGCAGGCAATGACGGCGAACACCGAAGGCCAGCCAAGGTTGACGGCAACGAAGGCGCCGGCCACGCCGGCCAGCCCCATGACCGAGCCGAGCGAGAGGTCAAGGCCGCCGGAACCGATGACGAACGTGGCGGCGATCGCCAGCACGCCGATCGTCGACGTCGCCAAAAGGATGTTGAGAAAATTGCTGAGCGACAGGAAGTACGGCGACAGCACCGCCATCACCGCGCTCAGCGCCAGCAGAACGACCAGCGATTCCAGCCTTATGTGGAGCCGTTCGACGGATGCACGCTGCACCCGAGCCCAGAAACCGGGCTGCGCCATTTCAGAAGCCATATTGCCTCACTTCTCGGGAAAAGTTGGCTGGCGCAGGTTAAACCCGCGCCAGCCCGTCCGGGAGGACTATTTCACATATTCGAGCATCGGTTCCTTGCCGGCGTCGAGCACATCCTTGGTCAGCACCAGCGTCGGCACGGCGATGTCGGCCTCGACCTTGTCACCGGCGATCGCCTTCTTGACGTTCTCGACCGCCTGCTTGCCAACCAGGTAAGGCAGCTGTGCCACCGAGGCGTTGAGGCGGCCATCCTTGATCGACTTGACCGCGTCGGAATTTCCGTCGACGCCGATGATCGTCACCTGCTCGCCCTTGCCGGCGGCGTAGACAGATTCCACCGCGCCCAGCGCCATGCCGTCATTGGCGCAGAAGATGGCAACGAGATCGGGATGCGCCGTCAGCGTATCGGTGGCGATCGACGCCGCCTTGCCGCGATCCCAGTCGCCCGGCAGCGAAGCGACGATTTCCAGCCCTGGCGCCAATTCCTTGAGCTTGTCGGCAAAACCCTTGGCGCGCTTCTCGCCGGTGATGTTGCCCGAAAGACCCTCGATCACCAGCACCGGACCCTTGGCGTCCTTGCCGAGCTTGGAGACGAGATATTCGGCGCCCTGCCCGCCGGCCGCGACATTGTCGGAACCGATGCGGAAGGTGATCTTGATGCCTTCCTTGTCCAGCACTGCCGGATCGAGATTGCCGTCGAGATCGACCACCTTGATGCCGGCATCCTGCGCCGCCTTCAGGCACGGCAGCAGATTTGTCGAGTTGATGGCGGCGGTGATCATCGCCACCGGCTTGCGTTCAAGCATGGTGTTGCACAGGTTGAGCTGCGGTTCCGCTGCCTGGTCGCTTTCTGCCGCCTGCTGGAAGTACTTCACGCCGGCTTCCTTGGCGCCCTCCTCGACGCCCTGGCCCATCGCGCCCCAGAACGGGTTGGCCAGCGTCTTCATCAGCACGCCGTATTCGCCGTCCTCGGCTTTCGCCACGGTGACGGCCGAAAGCGCCATTGCAACGCCCAAAGCCAAAGTAAATCGATTTATCTTCAGAACAAGTGATGTCATTTTATCCTCCGGTTGATATCACGCGCCGTGAGCCACAGCCAGGTCCGGCGCCTTTGGTCCGTCTTCGACAATGGGGGCTATTGTCGGTCTCCTCCCCCGGAATGCGGGCCGTTGCCTGGCGAGCCAACGGATTCCCGCATCAAAACCTTGCAAGGCTCGAGCCGCGCCTTGGGCGGACCGTCCTCTCCTTCGATCCTGCGAAACAACACATCCATCGCCTGGACGGCGATCTGCCGGACCGGCTGCACCACGGCGGCGATGGCCGGCCATGTCACCTGCATCCATTCGGCGTCGTCGAAGCCGACCAGCGAGATGTCGTTCGGGCAATGCCAGCCGCGCCGCCGGAATTCGGAAAGCGCCACCAGCGTGCCCTTGAGAAACAGAGAATAAACCGCCGTCGGACGTTCGCCTCCATTGGCGCCCTTGTCGAAATAGTCGCGCAGCAGCGTTCTCAGCGGTTCGACGTCGCTCTCCGAAAGGACGACATCGATGCGGACGTCCGGCACCAGTTCCAGCGCCTTGGCGCGAAAACCGTCGAGACGGGCCCGCACCGTCGCCGCCTGCTCTCCGAGACCGACCAAGAGGATGTGACGATGGCCCTTGCCGAGAAGTTCGCGCGCCACTTCGCCGCTGGCGGCGGCGCTATCGGCCGAGACCGTATCGAAGGCATCGTCGGCCAGCACGCGGTCGATCAGCACGCCGGTCATGCCGTTCAGCTTCATGAATGCGGCCGCCGGTCCATGCTCGTTGCGCACCGGCGCCAGCACCACGCCGGCGACCCGCCAGTCATGCATGCGCGCCAGGATTTCCTTTTCGCGCGCTTCCGATTCACGGCTGGACGCCGCCACCAGCGTATAGCCGCGCTGCTCGGCCAGGCTTTCGAGTTGGGTGACCATCTGGCCGAAGAATTCGCTCTCGAACTCCGGCATGATGGCGCCGATGATGCGGCGCTTGGCCCGCCGCATGTCGGAGGCCAGCGGGTCGACGCGGTAGCCCAACATCTCGACGGCATCGAAGACGCGCTGCGCATTTTCGGGCTTTACTGTTGTCACGCCCTGCATGACCTTGGAAACGGTGGCGGCGGACACGCCGGCGCGGCTTGCCACGTCGTGGATCGACGGACGCCGCTGCTGGGCTTGCCGATGCGCCATAGTCCTCCTCCCGAGGGCGAGGGCCGCTGCAATTTGCCTCGCGGTACAATCGGTAAATCGATTTTTCGCAGTTGTAAATCGTTTAATCCTAGGTAAAACAGAATTCTTGAGTGGCGCGATGCGGATCGCGCCGGGAGGATTTACCATGTCCGACAGCGCCTTGCCGCTGGTCATCAGCGCGCCTGAACCACGCACGCTCGACCTCATCTTCACACCACCGCAGCTTGGACGCCTCAGGGCGAAGTACTGCATCGTCGAGACAACGCCGGACGGCGTCGCCAAGCTGCCCGCCGATGTGCTGGCCGAGGCGCGCTACATCGTCGGCCAGCCGCCGATCGCGCCGGAGACGCTCGATGCGATGAAGGCGCTGCGCTGCGTTTTCAATGTCGAAACCAACCTCCTCAACAACATGCCCTATGAGACGCTGTTTGCGCGTGGCATCCATGTGGTCACCACGGGTCTGGTCTTTGCCGAGCCGGTGGCCGAACTCGGCCTTGCCATGGCGCTCAACCTCGCCCGCAACATCGTCGATGCCGATCTCGCCTTCCGGCAAGGCAAGGAGCTGTGGGGTGGCGACGGCAATCAAACAGCCCGGCTGCTCTCAGGTGCGGATGTCGGCATCATCGGCTTTGGCGATCTTGGCCGTGCGCTCAACCGGCTGCTGTCGGGCTTTCGCACGCGGACCAAAGTCTTCGACCCTTGGCTGCCGCCGTCGATCCTGATCGAGAATGGCGTCGAGCCGGCCTCGCTGGACGAGGTGCTATCGACCAGCGATTTCGTCTTCGTCGTCGCGTCGGTCACAAGCGAGAACCAGGGCTTTCTCGGCGCTGAGGCCTTTGCCAGCATGCGCAAGGGCGCCACCTTCATCCTGCTCAGCCGCGCCGGCGTCGTCGATTTTCCGGCGCTGATGGACGCCGTTCGCAGCGGCCACATCGTCGCCGCCAGCGACGTCTTCCCAGAAGAGCCGCTGGCGCAGGACCACGCGGTCCGCGCCCTGCCCGGCTTCCTGCGTTCGGCGCATCGCGCCGGCGCGCTCGACATCGCCTTCAAGCGCATGGGCGACATGGTGCTGGAGGACATGGACCTGATCGATCGCGGCCTGCCGCCGCTGCGCTCCAAGCGGGCCGAACGCGAGACCGTCTCGCGGATGCGCTCGAAGCCGGTCGACAAGAACTAGGACCCGTCGACTTGGACCAGGAACCCAGCCCTACTCCGCTGCCAGCCTTTGGGCAGCGGACCGGTGGGACAGCGCGTATCCGACCTCGTCGACGGCTTGCGCAACGCGCTTTAGGATCGGCTCTGACCGAAGCACCCCGTCACTGAAATCCTTGTCCGTGGCGTAAACTGCGGTCGGCAGCGCAAAGGCTTCGAAGAAGCCGAACAGCGGCCGCAATTGATGCTCGACGATCAGCGCATGCCGCTCGCCGCCGCCGGTGGCCAGCAACACCACCGGCTTGCCCTTCAAGGATACGGGATCGAAGAGATCGAAGAAGTGCTTGAACAGTCCGGTGTAGCTGCCCTTGTAGGTTGGCGAGCCCACCACCAGGACATCGGCATTCACGATGGCGTCGAGAATGGTCCGCGCCTGTCCGTCCAGGTCGCGCGCCCACTTGGCACCGCCGAGCGATGGACCGAGGTCTTCCACGTCGTAGCTGCTCGCCGACAGGCCATGCTGGCGCGCAATGTCCCTGACCACCTGTTCGACGAAGCCGCGCGTCTTTGACGGCCGGGTGAAATTGCCTGAAAAGCCGACGACGGTTGGATTGGGCATGCTTGGCACCTTTTCGCTACGGGCAAGCCCGCCTTCAATGCCTACAAGTTTGATAGACTTCCGAATGCGGCAAAAGGAATGATAGGCCTTTCGACACCGCCGCGACGAACTATTTTTCCATTCGGTCGCGCAAACGGGCGATGGCGGCAATCAATTTTCGGCGAGCGACGCGAATGGCCCAACCAGCACGAAACCCTTATCCGATACGGCTTCCGCCTGCCGGATCGAACAGATGCAACGCCGCCGGATCGGCGGCCAACCGCACCCAATCGCCCGGCCTGACATTGCTGCGCCCCATGACAAAGACGCAGACCTGCTGTCCCGCCAGCTTGACGTAGAACTGGGTCGAAAGGCCAAGCGGCTCCACCACTTCGACCTCTGCCTTGAGCGCACCGTCTTCCGAGAGCTGGATATGCTCCGGCCGCAGCCCGACGGTGAGTGCGTCGCCGTCCTTCAGCGGCAGACCGTCCGGCAATCTCAGCTTCTGGCCATCGGCCAGCACCGCGTCCACCTTGCCGCTCTTGTCGACCTTTGCCGGCAGGAAATTCATGCCTGGCGAGCCGATGAAGCCGGCGACGAACATGTTGATCGGCCGGTCATAGAGCTCGAGCGGGTGGCCGACCTGCTGCACGAAGCCGTCATGCATGACGACGATGCGGTCGGCCATGGTCATGGCCTCGATCTGGTCGTGGGTGACATAGACCGACGTGGTCTTGAGCTGCTGGTGCAACGCCTTGATCTCGGCCCGCATATGGACGCGCAGCTTGGCATCGAGATTGCTGAGCGGCTCGTCGAACAGAAAGACCTTGGGATCGCGCACGATGGCGCGGCCCATGGCGACGCGCTGGCGCTGGCCGCCGGAAAGCTGGCGCGGCAGCCGCTGCAGGAAACTGTCGAGGCCGAGCCGCTTGGCGGCAGCACCCACCCGCGTCTCGATCGTCGTCTTCTCGGCCTTCTTCAGCAACAGGCTGAAGCCCATATTCGACGACACGTCCATATGCGGATAGAGCGCGTAGGACTGGAACACCATGGCGATGTCGCGGTCCTTCGGTGCGACATCGTTGACCAGCCGCTCGCCGATGCGGATCTCACCGCCCGAGACCTCCTCCAGCCCGGCGATCATGCGCAGCAAGGTCGACTTGCCGCAGCCGGACGGGCCGACCAGCACGACGAATTCGCCGTCGGCGATCTCCAGATCGACACCGTGCAGTATGCGCAGCGAGCCGTAGTCCTTCTCGACGTTTTGCAGCGTGACGGAAGCCATCGATTATCCTTTGACCGCGCCGGCAGTGAGGCCGGTGACGAGATAGCGTTGCAGGAAAGCGAAGAAGATGCAGACCGGGATCAGCGCCAGGATCGACGCCGCCATCATCTGTCCCCAGTCGACGGCAAATTTGCCGATATAGGTGAGCAAGCCGACGGCAAAAGTCTTCTGGTCGTCGCTGGAAATCAGCATCAGCGCGAACAGCAGCTCGCTCCAGGCGGCGGTGAAGACGAAGCCGAGCGTCGCGCCCATGCCGGGCAGCGTCAGCGGCACGATCACCTTGCGCATCGCCTGGGCGCGCGTGCAGCCGTCGATCATCGCCGCCTCTTCGAGGTCCTTGGGAATGCCGTCGAAGAAGGACTGCATCAGGAAGGTGGCGAAGGCGGTGTTGAAGGCGGTGTAGATGATGATCAGCCCGACCAGGCTGTTGGTGAGGCCGAGCTGGCCCATGACGCGGTAGATCGGCGGAATGACCATCACCAGCGGAAACGTCTGGGTCAGCAGCAGCATGATGGCCAGCGTCGCCTTGCCGCGGAAGCTAAAGCGCGACATGGCGTATCCGGCGAGCGTGGCGATGATGGTGACGAAGGCCGCCGTCGACACCGAGACGATGACGCTGTTCAGGAAATAGCGTGGAAAATCCGAGGCTTCCAGCACAGTGATGAAGTTCCGGAAGGTGGTCTGCGACGGCCACAAGGTGATGCCTTCGGAATAGAGCAGGCGTTCGGGTGTGACCGATATTTTCAGCGTCCAGAAGATGGGGAACAGCGCGAAGATCATATAGGCGGCGATGGCGCCGTAGAGGCCGATGCCGCTGAAAATACGCGATGAGGTCGAGCGTCCGGCGATCATCAGACGTGCCTCACCAGCGAGCGGCGGATGGCGATCAGCGCGATCGCGTAGACGATGAGCAGAACCAGCAGCAGCACCGCCACCGCTGAGGCATAGCCCTTGTCCAGCGACTTGAAGGCGCTGACATAGATGTAGACCGGCACGGTGCTAGTCGAGCCGGCCGGTCCGCCTTCGGTCATGACGAAGATCAGGTCGGCAAAGGTGGCGATCCAGATCGTGCGCAGCATGACGGTGATGACGATGGTGGGCGCCAGGAACGGCAGCGTCACCTTGGTGAAGCGCTGCCATGGCGAGGCGCCGTCGATCGCCGCCGCCTCATGCAGTTCCGAGGGGATCGACTTCAGCGCCGCAAGCAGCGTGATGGCAAAGAACGGGATGCCGAACCAGATGTTGGCGATGATCGGTCCCCACATGGCGGTGGCCGGATCGGACAGAATGTTGGTCGGCTCGGCCTTGAGCCCCAGCGCATAAAGCCAGTGCGGCAGCGGCCCGATGATCGGGTTGAACAGCCATGCCCAGGTGAGGCCGGACAGGAACGACGGCACCGCCCAGGGCAGGAAGACCACCGCCTGCACGAACTTGCGGCCTATAAACGGTTTGTCAAGCAGCAGCGCCAGGCCGAGGCCGAGGAAGAACTGGAAAAACAGGCTGGCGACCGTCCACCACAGCGTGTTGACCAGCGCCTGCCCCAGCACCTGGTCGGACAGCATGGCCTGATACTGGCCGAGGCCGACATATTCCGACTTGAAGGCGGAGAATTTGCGGAACGAATAGCTGATGCCGATGATCAGCGGCACCACAAGCACCACCACCAGAAGCACGATCGCCGGGCTGAGATAGAGCCAGGGTTCGATAGCGGCATGGGATAGCCGCTTGCGGCGCGGCTTGCCGGCGGATCGTATTTCGGACACGGCATAGGTCATTGGTTTCTGGATCGTCTCCTGGAGTAGCATCGGGGGACAGCGTCCTTCTCCCGTTCACGGGGAGCTGAGGAGCGGTCCGCGCAGCGGACGAAAGCCGGCAGGCAGATGAGGGGCGGCACCAAAGCTGGCAGGCCTAGCGCCGCCCCTCATCCGTCACTTCGTGACACCTTCTCCCGTAAACGGAGAGAAGGAAGAAAAGTTACTTCTTGTTCTTGGCCATCCAGTCCTGCTGCTCCTTGGTCAGGAACTTGGCCCATTCGTCGGCCACGTCCTTGGCCGTCTTCTGGCCGAGAAGCACTTCCTGGAAGTTCTTGATCGCCACCTGGTCGACGAAATTGCCGAGGTTTTCCAGATGCGTCGGCGGCGTCACCATTTCGTACTTGTCGCTGTTCAGTTCGGTGAACCAGCCCTTGAACTGCTCGGTTTTGAAATGGCCGTCCTGGTCGGCGCCGTTGTGGATCGGGATGACGCCGACTTCCTTTGCCCATCCCAGATTGTCCTTGGGCGACAGCAGCGTCGCCATCAGTTTCCAGGCATCGTCCTTGTGCTGGGAATTGGCAAACATCGCCCAGCCGGCATAGCCGAGCGTCGGATAGGATTTACCGCTCGGCCCGACCGGCATCGGCGCCACGGCGAAGTCGTCGGCGCTCATCTTGTCGGCAATGCCGAGCAGCGCGTCCGGATCCTGGTTGAGCATGGCGCAGGTACCGGAATAGAAGCCGGTGACGGTTTCGTTGAAGCCCCAGCTCACCGCGTCCTTCGGCGCCAGGCCGTCCTTGTACATGTCGGCAAGCATCTGCAGGCCCTTGATCGAGCCTTCTTCGTTGATGGTCGAGGTGCCGTCCTCGTTGAAGTAGCCGCCCTTGCCGGCTGCGATGTTCATGAACATGTGCATGCCGTTGAAGGCGCCCGGACCGCCGCGCATGCAGTAGCCGTACTTGCCCGGCAATGCGGAGATCTTCTTGGAGTCCTCGACGAATTCGTCGAGCGTCGTCGGCGGACCGTCGAGACCGGCCTCCTTGAACAGCTTCTTGTTCCAAAACAGCGCGTTCAGATAATAACCGTAGGGGATCATGTACTGGGTGTTGTTGACTGTCGAGCCGAACTGCTTGGCGCGCTCGCCCAGCGTCTTGGCATCGTCCCATTTGGCCATGTAGGGGCCGAGATCCTCGAGCTGACCATTGGTGGCATAGAGGCCCATCCAGCGTTCCGGCATCTCGACGATGTCGGGCGTGTCGCCGGCCTGCACCATGGTCAGGAATTTTTCGAACGCCTGGCCCCAGGGCAGCGAGACCAGTTCCACCTTGACGCCCGGATTGGCCGCCTCGAACTCTGCGATCTGCTTCTTGAGGAATTCGGTGCGCGGCGGGCTGGTGATAACCTCGACCATCTTGAGGGTGGACTCGGCCAGCGCGCCACTGGCGGAAATCGCCAGTCCGGCGGCGGTGGCAAGCATGATGCTCAGTCTTTTCATGTCAGGTACTCCCATTTTGAACGGCTCCGTTTATTTTTTTGCTTTGTCGAAGGCCTGGGCGATGTCGGCCCACAGATCCTCGACACTTTCCAATCCGACGTTGAAGCGGATGGTTCGGGGGCTGACGCCGAAGCGCGCCATCGAATTCAGGCCCGGCGTCTGTTCGAGCGAGGCTTTTGCCGGAACGACCAGGCTTTCGTGACCGCCCCAGCTGACGCCGATGCGGAAGAATTTCAGCGCATCGACGAACGCCGGAATGTCGACATCCTCCGTCACCTCGAAGGAAAACAGCCCGGCATAGCCGGCCAGCGTCGCCTTGCCGGGATGGTTGGAATAGGCCGGGTGATTGACCCGCTCGACCTGGCCATGCGCCTTCAGTCGTTCGGCGATCGTCAGGCCGCTCTTCATGTGATGCGGCAGCCGTAGCGGCAGCGTGCGCAGGCCACGCAACAGCAGCCACGCCTCGAAAGGCGAAAGCTTGCCGCCGAGCGAGGAATAGGTCTGTTCGTTGATGCGGCTGATATGGGCGGCTGAACCGGCGACCACACCGGCGACAGTGTCGCTGTGGCCGCCGAGATATTTCGAAGCCGAATGCAGCACGAGGTCGACGCCATGCGAAATCGGCTTCTGAAACACCGGCGTCGCCCAGGAATTGTCGATGCTGGTGATGATGCCTTGCTCCTTGGCCAGCCGCGTCAGATGCGCGATGTCCTGCAGCTCGAACATCATCGAGGTCGGGCTTTCCAGGTAGAGCAGCTTGGCGCCAGGCAATGCCGCCGCCGCCGCATCGGGGTCGGAGCCGTCGACATAGTCGACCTTGATGTTGAGGCGCGGAAACAGCCGCTCGAACAGCCGGTAGGCGTCGCCATAACAGTTGCGCACGGCGACGATGCGCTCGCCGGCGCCGACGAAGGCAAGCACCGTGGCGCTGATCGCCGCCATGCCGCTGGAAAAACCGCGTGCCGCTTCCGCGCCTTCAAGGGCCGCGACGCGCGCCTCGAACTCCATGACCGTGGGATTGTCGCCGCGCGAATAGATCGGCTGGCGCCGCCGGCCGGCAAAAGTGTCGGCCATCTCGGCGTAGTTGGCGAAGGTGAACAGCGAGGTCTGGTAGATCGGCGGCACCACCGCGCCGCCGGGGAACGGATCGTCATGCGCCAAAAGCGTCGCCGCCTCGGCGAGATAGTCCATTTGAAAACCGGTGGGGTGCTCGTTCATTTTCGGTCCGAAAGTTTGAGTTTGGCCGCACCGCGCTTCAGATCGTCCTCGACGGTGGCGATCAGCTTCAGCGCCTCGGCCCGGGCTCCCTCCGGGTCGTGCGCGGCGATGCGTTCGTACATGGTGCGATGGTAGGGAAAGCTGGCGTGGCCGAAATCGCGCACACCGAGCGGGTGTTCCCAGAACCGGTGGAACAGTTCGTGCATGGCGGCGATGATCTGCTCGAACAGCGGATTGCCGCAGGCGCGGTAGATCGACTGGTGAAACTCCCAGTCCTCCTCCGACGACATGCCGGCGCGGGTGTGGAAAGCCTCTTCCATGATGTCGAGCTTGCGCTCGATCTCGGCGAGGTCGGCCTTGCCGGCGCGCACGGCACACAGGGCCGCAGCTTCGGCTTCCAGCGCGCGGCGAATTTCCAGCGTGCGCATCAGGCCGGTGAAATCATTGCCACCGGCCAGCGTCAGCGGCATGTGCAGCATGTCGAGCGAAACGGCTGCCTTGAGATAGGTGCCGCTGCCTTGCCGGCGTTCGACGAGGCCAAGCCCCTCCCAGCGCGTCAGCGCCTCGCGCACCGTGTTGCGGCTGACCTTGAGGCGCTCGGCGAGGATGCGTTCGGTCGGCAGCTTTTCGCCCGGGGCCAGCGCTTCGCGCATGACGAAGCCGGCCAGCGCCTTCAGCACCGCATCGTCGCGGGCCGTCGTATGGATGGGCGGAAGGCTGAATTCGGTCACGTCAAGGATTGCCCGAAGTGGTTCAATGGTCCAACCAATTTCTGCACGAACCAAAGTGCATGTCAACAGGCCTGTCAGGACGCCTGTCAGGATTTGCGCCAAGGCAATCCTGATCTCGGCTGGGCCTCACTGCAAAACCGGCCGTTACGTCTTTTCCTTTGACGATCGCGATGGCATGGTCGACCGGCATTTTGGGAGGACACTTGTTGAAAACGAAGAAGCTCATCAACGATGGCGGCAAGGCGGTCGACGAGATGCTTGCCGGAATTCTTGCCGCACATCCGAGGCATCTTCAGGCCGTCCCTGGTAGCCCGCGCTCCATTGTGGCCACGCACGGCCCGCGCCCCGGCAAGGTTGGGCTGGTGATCGGTGGCGGCTCCGGCCATGAGCCGACATTTCTCGGTTTCGTCGGCAAGGGCCTGGCCGATGCGGCGGCGATCGGCAACGTCTTTGCCTCCCCTCCTCCCGACCCGATCCTCGAATGTGCCAAAGCGGTTAGCGGCGGCGCCGGCGTGCTTTTCATGTATGGCAACTATGCCGGCGACGTCATGAATTTCGACATGGCGGCCGAGATGGCTGGTATGGACGACATTGAGGTGCGCACCGTTCTGAGCACCGACGACGTCGCTTCAGCGCCACGAGATGAAAGACACAAGCGCCGCGGCGTCGCCGGCAATTTCTTCATCTTCAAGGCGGCCGGTGCCGCTTGCGACCGCATGCTCACATTCGACGAATGTGAACGCATCGCCAGAAAGGCCAACGACCACACCTTCACCATGGGCGTCGCCCTTTCCCCTTGCTCGCTGCCGCAAACGAGGCGGCCGAATTTCGAGATCGGCGATGACGAGATGGAGATCGGCATGGGCATCCATGGCGAGCCCGGCGTCGCGCGCGGGCCGCTGAAAACCGCCGACGAGGTTACCGACGAGATGCTCGATCATATCCTGCAGGAAATGGCGCCGGCGCGCGGCGACCGCGTCGCCATACTTGTCAATTCGCTCGGATCGACACCCCTGATGGAGCTCTACATCATGAACCGGCGCCTGTCGCAGCGGCTGGCCGATATCGGCGTCGGCGTCCATGCAACCTGGGTCGGCAACTACTGCACCTCGCTTGAAATGGCCGGCGCCTCGATCACCTTGCACCAGCTTGACGGCGAGTTGCAGACTATGCTCGACCACCCTTGCGACTGCGCCATGTTTCGCGCTGGGTAACCTGCTGAGCGGCAAGGGACAAAGACATGACAACAATCGACACCGCCCGCCTTGCGCGGATGTTCGTGGCCATCGCAGACGCTATGTTGGCCGACAGGGACCGGCTGTGCGCGCTTGACGGGGTCATCGGCGATGCCGACCACGGCATTGCGATGGAGCTGGGATTTTCCGCGGCCCGCGATGCGGTCGCCGCATTGGACGCCGGAGCGACCGATCCGACCACCTTGCTGAACACGGCGGCGAAGTCGTTCCTCAACGCCGTCGGCGCTTCCTCCGGCCCACTCTACGCCACCGCGTTCATGCGCGGCGCGGCAGCCGTGAAGGGCAAGACGACGCTCGACGATGCCGACACGGTCGCCATGTTCCAGGCCATGGCCAAAGGCATTCAGGACCGCGGCAAGGCTGAAACAGGCGAAAAGACAATGATGGATGCCTGGGCGCCGGCAGCGACGGCGGCGGGCGAAGCTCTGGCCACCGGCAAGGGCCTGGCCGGCAGTCTCGAGGCTGCGGTCGAGGCGGCAAAGGCCGGCGCGGAGGCGACCAAGACGATGATCGCCACCAAGGGGCGGGCCTCCCGCCTCGGTGAACGCTCGCTTGGCCACATGGATCCAGGCGCAGCGTCAGCCGTGACGATGATCGAGGCGATGCGGGTCGCCTTGACCGGCTAGACCATGATCCAGAAGGCTTACGCAGCAAAGCCGGCCTTTGGAAAATCTCATTCAAACAAGAAGATATAGACCTACCTTGACTCTATCCGGCATCTTCAGCGCTTCGCATCGAGCTTGTCGATGGCCTGCACGTTTCCGGCAGAGGGACCATTCGGATCGAACTCCGAGGCCAGCCACGCGTCGGCGATCGATTTCGCCAGTTCGGGACCGATCACACGAGCGCCCATGGTGATGATCTGGGCGTTGTTCGATTTTGCCGCGCGCTCTGCCGAATAGGTGTCGTGGGTCAAGGCGGCGCGAATGCCCGGCACCTTGTTGGCCGAGATGCTGACGCCGATGCCAGTACCGCAGAACAGGATGGCCCGATCGTAGTTGCCGTCGATAATTTCGTGGCCGACTGCGGCGGCAATATCGGCGTAGTATCCGGCCTGGCTCAGGTCGACGACCTGCAGCTCGGGCTTGGTGGCGAGATGCTTGGCGATGACATCGAGCAGCGGCTTGCCGGCGCTGTCGGCTCCGAGTGCGATCTTCATAGCAGTAACTCCTTTTGCTTCGTGGTCAGCGGCCGATGGCGGCCGACGCCTTTTTCAGAATGTCGATGTAGCCTTCCGCTTGCCACGCCGAGCGGCCGATGAACAGACCGTCGACATGCGGCTGGCCGATCAATTCGGCCGCGTTGCCGGGATTGACGCTGCCGCCGTAAAGCACAAGCGGGGCTGCCGGCAACCGGCTTGCAGCCACGTGTTTGATAAGGGCCTGCTGCTTGTCGGCATACTCGGCGCTTGCCGGAATGCCTTTCTCGCCGATCGCCCAGACCGGCTCATAGGCGAAGAGGATTTCCGCCGACAGCTGATCACCTTCCAAGCCTTGCAGCGCACCAAGGACTTGCGCCGTCAGGACGTCTTCGGCGCGGCCTCCCTCGCGCTCGGCCAGAGTCTCGCCGACGCAGATCAATGGTACGAAGCCATGTCTCACCGCCGCCGCCGTTTTCAATCCCACAGTCGTATCCGTTTCGCCGAAATGCTCGCGACGCTCGCTATGGCCGAGCTCAATCAGGTCCAGCCCGCAATCCCTGAGCATCACTGGCGAAACCTCTCCCGTCCAGGCGCCGGCGTCGGCCCAATGCATGTTCTGGGCGCCGACTTTCACGCGAGTCGCCGCCAGTGCTGCCTTGACCTCGCGCACCGCAGTGAACGGCGGAATGACGAAGGGCTGTATCGCATGATCGAAACCAGGCACGAAGGTCGCCAACGCATCGGCGAACTGCAACGCCTCCGCCAGCGTCTTGTTCATCTTCCAGCTCGTGCCGACCCAGTATGGGGTCATTTTCTTTTCTCCTTCGACGCATGTTGTCCCGGCCACCATCGGCGCCGGTTTTGGGCCGGCGTTTCACTCACGCCCGAGGCTTGAGGCTGTCGCGGCCGCTGTCGAGATAGGGCGCCCAGAAATCCACCGACTCCCGGATCATTTCGATGACCTGGTGATCGACCGGTTCCCTCTCCCGGAAGGAAAGCTCAAGGCAGATTTCATTGTCGGTTCCGCCACCCGCTCGGACGGTGTCGAGCAGCTTTTCCGGGACTATGCGGCCGTCCTTGTTGTAGGCGGCCGTGAACGGCCAGTGCCCGCCCTTGTTCATCGACGACTGCTTGATGTGAATGATCGGCGATTGCAGCGGGAACGCTTTCGCCCAGGCATAGGGATCGGTGTCAGCCGGGTTGGGCGAGCTGACGTCGCCATGGTCGATGTCCACCATCATCTTCATCGGGATCGGCAGCTTCGCCGTATCGATGGCGCCCTGCAGGTCAACGCAGCTTTCGATCGTATGGCCAAACTCGCGGCCGACCGACATAGGCTCCCAGAACAGATAGGTCAGGCCCGCCGCCTTGGCGTGCTCGGCCACTTCGCCCCAGCAATCGAGCGCGATGTCGAGCAGTGCTGCCCGTCGGTGCGGATCTTCAAAATCCTTGTAGGTGAATATTGCGAACTGCGTGCCCATGCCCGAAGCGCCGAGTTCGGCCGAGATGTCGGCAAAGGTCTTGAACCAGTCGACATAGTAGCGACGGACATCCGCGTCCGGGTGGCCGAAATGGTTGAGCCGGCCATAAGGCCCGGTCATGCCCGAGGTGATCCGCACGCCTGTCCGCACCAGCGCCTTGTTGAACTGGCGAAGGAATTTGGCAATCGTCGCCGCCGGCCAGCCCGGATTGACGAATTCATGCGTCAGCTGCACGTCGCGGATGCCGATGCCATAGGCAATCGCGTCGATCAAATCGTCTGGATCGGCGAAGCGATTGACCAGCGGGTTGGTGTTTAGGGAAAGCGTGAAGGCCATCAGTTTGCCGCCGCCATGATGCTAGCGCACCAGTCTTCGAATGTTTTCCGCTCGGCCGCATTGATGTGCAACCCGTGCTTGGTGCGGCGTTCGAGAACGTCGGCAGCTGTCATCGCCCATTCGGTCTCGAACAGGAAAACCGCTTCGCGCTCGTAAAAATCCGGGCCGAAACGGCGGCCGAGATCGGCTTCGTTTTTAACCCCTTTCAGCAGAGCCCGTGTGCGCGTGCCGTAGCTGCGAGCATAGTGCTTCACCAGCGAAGGGCTGAGCCACGAAAACTCGGCATGCAGGTCACCCAGGAACTGCTCGAAGTCTGCGTTGGGCAGGTCGCCCCCCGGCAGGGGATTCTTGGCCGTCCATCCCTTCTTCATCGTAGGAAAGAAAGGCTGGATCTTTTCCAGCGCATGTTCAGACAGCTTGCGGAAGGTGGTGATCTTGCCGCCGAACACCGAAAGCAGCGGTGCGCCGCCGTTCGGCGCATCGAGTTCGAAAATATAATCGCGGGTGACCGCGCTTGGATTGTCTGCATTGTCGTCATAGAGCGGGCGCACGCCCGAGAAACTGTAGACCACATCTTGCGGCGTCAACTGTCGCTTGAAATAGCGGTTGACCACCTTGATCAGATAGTCGATTTCGCTTGGCTCGGCGGCCACTTCCTCGGGCCTGCCTTCATAGGGAATGTCGGTGGTGCCGATCAGCGCCAGGTCGTTCTCATACGGGTTGACGAAGATCACCCGCTTGTCGCTGTTCTGGATCAGATAGGCTTGTCGCCCCTCCCAGAATTTGGGCACGACGATATGGCTGCCTTTCACCAGACGAACGTTGCGGGTGGAATTCTGCCCGGCGACGCGGCTGACAATGTCATTGACCCATGGCCCTGCCGCGTTGACCAGTGCCCGCGCGTGGACTTTCGTGACCGCACCCGTGCGACCGTCCTGCATGTCGATCGACCACAGGCCGTTCTCGCGCCGGGCGGCAACACAGGCGGTGCGAGTGAACACTTTTGCGCCGCGCTGCCCGGCGTCCAGAGCATTGAGCAGCACCAGGCGCGCATCGTCGACCCAGCAGTCTGAATATTCGAAGCCGCGCTTGAATTCGTCCTTGATTGGTGCCCCTTCCGGCGCTGTCCTCAGGTTCAACGTCCTCGTTCCGGGCAGCCGTTTGCGGCCACCAAGGTGGTCGTAGAGAAACAGTCCGAGCCGCACCAGCCAAGCCGGCCTGTCTTCGGGGCTGTGCGGAAGAACGAAACGCATCGGCCAGATGATGTGCGGCGCAGCCTCGAGCAGCACCTCGCGCTCGATCAGCGCTTCGCGCACCAGCCGAAACTCGTAATATTCGAGATAGCGCAGACCGCCATGCACCAGCTTGCCGGAGCGCGAGCTGGTGCCTTGCGCCAGATCGTCCTTCTCGCACAGGACGACGGACAGCCCGCGGCCTGCCGCATCGCGCGCTATGCCGGCGCCGTTGACACCGCCACCGATCACGAAGAGATCGACTGTATCTGACGTATCGCTCAAGACTTTGCTCCTGGCCGGTGCGCCATCGACTTCCATACTGGGTGAAGCGCCTGGCGCGCCGCGACGAAGGACGGAAACAGGCCATCGTAGGTTTGAGAAAGCGCGTCGTCATAGGCATCACATTCGCCCAGAAGCGGCGTCACCCATTCGGCGCAGCAATCATCCATCGAACGATAGACGCCGAGCCCGACCGCAGCCATCATCGCCGCACCCGCGGCGCCTGCTTCCTGGCGGCTGCTGGTTCTGACTTGCGCGCGGGTCGCCGCCGCGATGATGCGGCGCAACGACGGGCTGCGCGCGGCACCGCCCGACAGGCGGATTTCACTCGGCATGCTGCCCATCGCCTGGTAGCAATCGCGCGCCGCGAAGGCCAAGCCCTCGAGAACCGCGCGCGCCAGATCGCCAAAACCATGCTTGACCGAAAGGCCGATGAAGCCTGCGCGCGCATCCGGATCGACGAACGGTCCGCGTTCTCCGGCCAGCGAGATATAGGGCTGATAGACCAGCGATCCCGGCTCCGATCCTTCGACCCAGGCATCCAGCGCCTGCAGCAATTCGTCGCGCGAAGGTTTGGCGCCGCTGGCAGTCAGCACGTCGCGCGCCAGGCTAAGCAGCCAGTCTATGTTGAGCGTCGCCGCCATGTTGGATTGCAGTTGCGCATAGGCGCCCGGAACAGGCATGGCGATCGTATAGCCGGACGCATCGTCATTAAGGACGACATCGTCGGCTGTGGCTGCGAGGCGCGTGTGTATGCCGGTGGAGCCGATGACCGTGCAGCCGACATTGCCGCTCGGATCGTAGAGGCCGGCGCCGAGCGCGGTGCTGACCATATCGACGTAGCCCAGCACCACCGGCGTGCCTTCGAGCAGGCCGGTCTCGCCTGCCGCTAATGGCGAAAGCAGGTGATGGTCGGTCGTGCCTTCGAGCATGGGCGGCAGCAGGCGGCGATGGGTTGTCAGATCCAGAATGTCGAGAACCTCGTCGGAATAGGTGCGCGAGCGGAAATCACCGAAAGTGAATGTGCCTTCAGAGGGATCTGTGGCGCGCTCACCGGTCATTTTGAAGTAGAGCCAGTCCTTGCAGTGAAAGGCAGTAGCGGCGCGCTCCAGTATTTCCGGCCTGTGCCGTTTCAGCCAGCTCAGTTGAGCCCCCTGCTGGCAGGCGTTGAGCCCGGTGCCGGTAATCTCGAACCGCCTGCGATCCCGGGCATCGCAGCGCATCTCGTCCACCAGATGTCCGGCGCGGGCGTCGAGCCAGAGCCAGGCGCGCCCGACCGGCATGCCGTCGCCATCGATCAGCCAGGTTCCGTCGCCCTGCCCGGTGATCGCCACCGCCGCAGTTCGTCGCGCCAGGTCGGGAAGTTTCGTCGCCAGTTCGCGAACCGTCTGCACCATATCGCGCCAGGTCTGCCCGAGATCCTGCTCGGCGCCGCCGCCTTCCAGGGTGACAAAGCTGTTGGTCACCGACGCCATGGCAAGCTGCCGCCCGGACAGATCGAAAGCGACCGATTTGATCACGGACGTTCCCGCGTCGATCCCGATCAGCACGTCTTTCATGCGGCAAGTTCCGGATGGTTACGAAGGCAATTCACAAGGACAAGTCTTTGTTCGTTTGAAGCCAAAAGGAGGCAGGGAGTGTCCGCAAGGACACCCCCTGTCGATGTTTCATTCCGACAGCACGAAGGGTGCGGTGTACTTGTCCACATTGTCCTTGGTGATGAGAAGGCAATCGAACAGCTGCTTCTCGCTGGTTGCACCGGTGGCGCCCGTCTTTATGAACGAGTCGGCCTGCTGCACGGCCTTGGCCGAGAAGATGGCAACCGGCTGAAGCACGGTGTACTGCAGTTCGCCCGACTTGATGGCCGCAACCGCGTCCGGGGAGCCGTCGAAGCCGCCGACCTTGATGCCGGCCAGCTTGCCTGCCTCTTTCAGCGCCGCAACCGCACCAAGCGCCATTTCATCATTGCCGCTGATCACGGCGATGATGTCGGGATTGGCCTGGAGCATGCTCTGCATCTTGTCGTGGCCTTGGGTACGATCCCAATTGGCGACCTGCGAAGCAGCCTTTTCGAGATCCGGATACTGGCTCAGCACGGTTGCGTAGCCGTTCGAGCGCGTAGCGGCGTTGTTGTCCGACGGGGCGCCGAGCAGTTCGACATACTTGCCCTTTTCACCGACCGCCTGCACCCACTGCTGGGCACCGAGGGCAGCGCCCTGGGCGTTGTTGGAGACGAGCTGCCCCTTGGCGAGGCCTTCCTGGTTGATCTCGGCATTGACGAGGAAAACCGGGATGTTGGCGGCAATCGCCTTCTTCACCGCGCCGACCGAACCGTCGGCATTGGCCGGATCGAGGATGATCGCCACCGACTTGTTGGTGATGGCGGTGTCGATCAAATTGCTTTCCGTGTTGGTATCGCCCTTGTGGGCGGCGACATTGGCCGTATAGCCGAGCTTTTCGGCCTCGGCCTTGGCGACATTGCCCTCGGTCAGCCAGTATGGGTTGGCCGGATCGTTGACGATGATCGAGATCAGGCCTTCGGCCGAGGCGGCGGCAGCAAAGCCGACGACCATCGCGGCGGCAAGCAAACTTCTAAGCATGGTTTTCATGTACATTCCTCCAATGATTTACGCGGTATTGCTGCCAGTCACTTGGCAGTCTTCCCTTGGGCAGGATTGGCCGGTTCGGCCTTCCCCCGTTTCTGAGAAGTCGGTTGGCCGTCCGTCGAAGCCAGGAGCTTGCTACGGCGGCGATACTGAACGGCATTGAGGAGCACGGCGAGCACGATGACTGCGCCCGTGAACACTGTCTGCCAGTAGGATGAGATGCCGATGATCACCAGACCATCGGACAGGAAGCCGATGACGAAGGCCCCGAGCAGGGTCCCGCGGATGTTGCCGCGGCCGCCAGTCAGTGCCGCGCCGCCGATGACGACGGCCGCGATGGCCGTCAATTCGTAGGTGGTGCCTGCGGTCGGTCCCGCCGAGGTCAGCTGCGAGGACAGGATCAGCCCGGCGATGGCGGCACAGATGCCTGAAAGCACATAGACGGAAATCTGCACCGTCTTGACCGGAACGCCGGAGAGTTCGGCCGCGCGCTCATTGCCACCCGAAGCGTAAAGCCAGCGCCCGAAAGCGGTGCGGTTCAAGACGATGCTGCCGATGAGCGCGATGACCGCCAGGACCACCACGCCGGTCGGCACGCCGAACAGGCGGTTGAAGCCAAGCGCATCGAAGCCGGTGTTACCCAGCTCCGGCTTGCCGCCGAGATTGTTGTAGGTCAGCCCGCTGGTCATCAGCAGCGCCAGGCCACGCGCCATATACATGACCCCCAGCGTGGCGACGAAGGCCGGAACCTTGAAGCGCGCGATCAGCACGCCGTTGATCAGGCCGACGACGGCCCCCAGCATGCAGGCAAGCACCGCGACCACCCAGACCGGCGGATAGACAACGACGCCCAGCCAGGTCAGCGTCACGCCCTGCATCAGGAATCCGGCGACGACGCCGGCAAGCCCGAGCGTCGATCCAACCGACAGGTCGATGCCGCCGTTGAGGATGACGAGCAGCATGCCGACGGCGAGAATCCCGAAGATGGCGACATGCGATGCCATGGTCAGGAAATTCGCTACGGAGAGGTAGTAGGGCGACAGGATCGAGAAGACGACGATGATGACGATCAGGGCAAAGAAAGCCCGGCCTTCGAGCAGCAGCTTGGCAAGGTCGAAGCCTTCGCTGCCCGCACTGGGTCTGGACTGTTTGCTGGCCTGGCTGACATCGGTCATGGTCGGACTCCGAAATTCCTGGTGATCAGGCGACCACGGCTTCGCCGGAGGCGGCCATGATCTGCTCTTTGGTGGCGTTCGAGCCGAATTCGGCTGAAATCTTGCCGCGCCGCATCACGACGACCCGGTGGGCAATGCTGAGGCACTCGTTCACCTCCGAGGTCGAGAAGACGACCGCTAGGCCTTGCGCGGCGCGCTCGCTCAGCAAGCGGAAGACCTCAGCCTTGGCGCCGACATCGATACCGCGGCTCGGCTCGTCCAGAAGGATGACCTTGGGATTTGTCGTCAGCATCTTGCCGATGACGACCTTTTGCTGGTTGCCGCCCGACAGCGATCCGATCATGGCGTTGCCGCCGGCGGTCTTGATGGTCACCTTGCGGATCGAGTCTTCGATTAGTCCTCGTTCCTTGGAGCGGGACAGAAACAGCCCCTTTGCGAAAGCTTCGATGCTGGCAAGCGACAGATTTCGGCCGACGGTCATCGTCTGAACGAGCCCGTCGCGCTGCCGGTCCTCGGGCACGAGCACCAGACCTCTTGCGATACGCTGGGCAATGGTCAGTCCCGAGACGTCCTCGCCTTCAAGCAGCGCTCGACCGCCCGCCATCGGCACGCGTCCGGCGACGGCTTCCAGCAATTCCGTGCGGCCCGCGCCCATCAGCCCATAGATGCAGACGATCTCGCCTGCCCTGACATCCAGCGACAAATGATCGACGACCGAATAGCCCGAACCCGAAGTGTCGATGACGCTGACATCCTCGATCGACAGCGCGACATTGCCGAACGCGTGGCCGGTCGGCGGCGAGCCGAGGTCGAAATTCTCGCCAACCATGTTGCGGACGATCCACTCGAGATCGATGTCCTTGGCTTCGGCCGTCGCGGTGATCGCCCCGTCGCGCAGGACGACTGCGTAATCGGTGATCTGCAGCGCCTCTTCGAGGTGATGCGATATGTAGACGATCGAGACGCCGCGGCTGGTCAGGTCGCGGATCACCTTGAACAGCACCTCCACCTCTGTCGCGCTGAGCGCGGAGGTCGGTTCGTCCATGATCAGGATGCGGGAATCGACCGACAGCGCCCGCGCGATCTCCACGATCTGCTGCTGTCCCAGGCGCAGATCCTCGACCAGGGTCAGCGGGTCGATGTCCTCTTCGAGGTCGGCCATAAGCGCGCGCGCCTGGCGCGACTCCTCGGCGAAGTCGAGACCGGTTCTGGTGCGCAGTTCGCGACCCATGAAGATGTTGTCGCGAACGCTGAGGTTCGGCGCCAGGCTCAGTTCCTGGTGGATGATCGAGATGCCGCGATCGCGCGCGTCCGAGGACGAGGAAAAGCTGACGAGATTGCCATCGAGCACGATGTCGCCGGATGTCGGCGTCACCACACCGGACAGGATCTTCATCAGCGTCGACTTGCCGGCGCCGTTCTCTCCGAACAGGGTGGTGACCTTGCCGCGATGGATATCGAAATTGACGCCCTTGAGCGCGTGAACGCCGCCATAGGACATGACGACGTTGCGCGCCGAAAGCACGGCGTCGCCAATCGCGGGTTCGGTGCCGGAAGCCGTTTTCATTTGACGTCCAGCCTCACCGGAGTGACCAGCCAGCTCTTCGGGTTGACCAGCTTGAAAGCGCCGACCACCGCTATGGTCTTGCCGGTCAAGGTGCTCGTATCGACTTTCGCCAGCACCTCTTTCTTCATCTCATTGTTCAGCGCCGAGCCGGCGTCCTGATATTCGATCTGGTTGGTGAACTGGCCGAAGGTGATCTTGCCCGTGGCGTCGCGAAGCTCGGTTCCGTTGATCGCCGGCCCGGTCTGCACGCGGACCGTCAACGTATCCGGCAAACCGTCGACAGCGAGCTTGTAGATGCCTGACTTTCCCTCACCGACGACGCCAGTAAACTTAACAGAGATGACGGGTCCGACACCTGCTGGGACGCCGTACTCCTTTTCGGCCGTCGCCCTGTCCTTGGCGATCGCCGTCGCCACCGTCACCGCATCGGCGGCGCGCGCCTCGACATCGGCCTGCACCTTGGGAAACTCCGACTTGCCGTAGTCGGCTGCGGAAAAGACAGCGTTTCGAACGTCGCCCGCGGAGCCGATCTTGACGACCTTGGTGTCGAGCGCCATGGCGCCAAGCAGAACCAGAACCGCAGCGCCGGCAAGTGCGCGGCGTAAGCCCGGCGAGGTCGGCCGGGGCGATGTGGTGGTAACCTTCGCGCTCATGATGCAATCACCAGCGAAGCGGATTTTCCGTTGTCATGCATTCGCCGATCCTCCGTTCACCAGGCGTTTCGTTGCACCGGATGCGCCGTCGAGCCGGCTCTGCTCGACGAGCCCGCGGGCAGTGCATTCGTCGGTGATCAGGCCGCTTAGATACCGGCTTTCCAGTACCGCCTTGATGGCCCGTACTTTCACCTTGCCACCGGCCACGGCCACGATCCTGCGGCCCTTCAACTGATCACGCGGAAGCGCCAGTATTCTTTCCGACAGCGCCGTTTCGACCGGGCGTCCCTTATCGTCGAAGAAATGCGCAAGCAGTTCGCCAACGCCGCCGTCGCGCTTGACCTCGTCGATTTCGGAAGGCTCGATCATGCCCGTGGCGACCAGCGACGCTTCCCGCTCGGCCGTGCCTATTCCCACGAACATCAGGTCGGACCGGCTGGCGAGTTCGAAGACATCGCTGATGCCGCGCTGGCCAAGCAGCACCTCACGGTCCTCCACGGTGTTGGCGACAAAAGGCACCGGCATGACATAGGCCTGCGCGCCGGTCCGCTCGGCCAGACGATGAATGACGTCGTGCGGATTGGCTGCGAATTTGCGCGTCACGCCGCCAAGCAGCGACACGAAACGGATGTGGGCGGCGGCCGTGCGCGTCAGATATTCGACGCTGGCAGCAAGGGTGCGGCCATGGCCGACGCCGATCAGCATCTCTTCGTCACGATCGATTTCGCGCTTCAGGAACTGGGCGCCGGCGATTCCCAGCCCCTTCAACGGCAGCTCGTCCTGATCGAGATCGGGAACCACCTCGCAATAGTCGAGCCCGTAGGCAGCGGTCAGGCGCTGCTCCAGGTCGACGCATTCGGCGACATCGCCGTCGATGAAGACCCTGACCAGGCCCTCCTGGTTGGCCTTGGTGATGAGCCGGTGTGCCTTGAGGCTGGTCAGGCCAAGCCGCTTGGCCACCTGGGCCTGTGTGAGACCTCCGGCATAGTGAAGCCAGGCCGCGCGCGTGGCGAGGCTGGACTCGTGGTCGCGGTTCGCGGTTCCGCCGGATTTCAATCCATCCCCTCCCCAGGGTGATATTATTATCTTTGTGTGCAAAAATTTTCACACCTTTGCATCGCTGTCAATCCCTCTGCGGATTGGCGCCCTGCTGGCGGATCGGCAGTCAGCACAAGCCTTATTAGAACGTCAGCATGTTAGTCGATCATATGGCGGTGTTAAATTCACGTCAATGTGTGTTATCTAATTCGGGCGATAACCTAAGTGCACACGCCATGGCAAGAAAAACATAGTTTAAGATCATGTTTTAAAACAATTATATGGAAGCGCTGAAAATCCCACTCCCACTGTGAGATGGGAAGGTTTCGCACGAAAGGGGCACGCAGGGCAACCTGGTCGGATTGCCCGAGGAAAACCATCGGCATCGGCGACGGCGCGATCAGCCCAGCCGCATCAGGTTCCTGCCCTCGAGCTCATCAACAGCGGCTTCGACTTCCTGCGCAATGCGCGCAGTGCTCCAGTCCAGCGCCCGCCCGGCGATCGCAGCAATCTCCTGCAAGTTGCGGCTTGTCAGGGACCCGCCTATCGCCAGCGTGCTGCGGCGCATGACGATATCAGTCAGATGTTCGACGAATTCGTTGCGCACGATGTAGTCGATCTCCGACTTTCCATAGCTGTCCGAGTCCGGCAGGTGGCCCTCACCATTCGACCCATGCTTGGCGATCTGCATGGCTCTGGTCCCGTAGCGCGACAGCAATTGGTCGAGGCGTCCTTCCGAGGCGCCCGTCTCCGCCCCAGCCCGGGCCAGCCAGCTTGCACGCGCTACAGCGTCGACTGGAAAGTCCTTGCCGCCGCCGATCGGCATCGATTGCGTCGTCACCTTGCGGCTGCGCTGCAGACGCTCGAGCACGGTGTTGGCGACTTCCTCGGCAAAGCCGCGGAATGTCGTCCACTTGCCACCGACCAGCGAGATAACCGCGAAGGGCCTATTGCCGTCCGGCTCGGTGATCGGCGCCGAATGATCGCGGCTGATCAACCCAGGCACCGATGCATCCGAGGCCGGCAACGGCCTGATGCCGCTATAGGCATAGACGATCTGCTCGCGCCCGAACGCCATGCCGGGCAAAAGCGTCCGCACACTCTCGAGCAGATAATCGACTTCGTCCGGTTCGCAGCGGACCTCGTCCGGATTGTCAGCCTTGATGTCGGTCGAGCCGACCAGCGCCAGGCCGAGATAGTCGTAGACCAGGCAGATGCGACCATCATCGGCCTCGAAATAAAGCATACGCCCAGCCAGGCTTCCGACCAGCTCGTCATGCTTCAGCAGGATGTGCGAGCCCTTGGTGCCGCCGATCATCTTGGACGGCGCACCAAGCAACGCGTTGACGTCGTCGATCCATGGACCAGCGGCATTGACCACCAGCTTCGGCCGCACCGAGAATGCGCCGCCATTTCCCGGTTGTCCGGTTGGTTGGAAGGTCAGCATGCCATTGGCTGACGCAACCAGCGCCGTGTAGTTCGCGCTGGCGGACGCTGCATTGGCCTGCAGCCCGTCGAGGATCAGTTCGAGCACCAGCCTTTCGGGCTGGCTGATCGTGGCATCGTAGTAGGTGCCGGTAGCGACGATCGAAGGGTTCAGCGCCGGCATCTCACTGAGCGCCTGCCGCCGCCCGACCATCCGATGGCGTGGCATGACCTGGTTTCGCGAGCCGTAGAAATCATAGATCATCAGGCCGATCTTGATCAGGATGGCGCCACGACTGCGCGGCGCGCTGGTCGAGCCGAACAGCGTTCGCAGCGCCGCCAGCATGCCCTTGCTCCAGGAGAAGATCGGGATGACAGTCGGCAGCGGGCTGACATAGTGCGGCGCGTTTTTCAAAAGCAGGTTGCGTTCGAGCGTCGACTGCGCCACCAGCCCGAACTCGCCGGTTTCGAGATATTTGAGGCCGCCATGGATGAGCCGCGACGGCGCGGCACTTGTGCCCGAGCCGAAATCGGCCTTGTCTACGATCAGGCAGCTGACGCCTTGCGCGCACAGATCGCGAAACAGGCCCGCCCCGTTGACACCGGCGCCAAGAATGACGACGTCGACCTCGCCGGTCGCAGCCATCGCGGCGAGACGCCCGGCGGGGTTTTCCACCCCTGCTCCGTCAGATGAACTCATTGTGCCGTCGTCTTGACGATGCGCAATTTTACGCCGGCTCGTTCGAGATTCTGCGCCTGCACGTCACCCAGGCCCTCGGTCGTCAGCACGGCATCGAAACTGGTCAAATCGTCGAAGACATGCAGTGCGATCCTGTCGAACTTCGCATGGTCGACCAGCAGGACGCGCTTGACCGAAGCGGCCATCATCGCCTGCTTGACCCGTACGACATTCGGATCCTGGATGAAGGACGTGGTTCCGGTGATGGCCGAAGCCGAGCAGATCAGCACATTGGCGCGCAGTTGCGCCACGGCGTTCTCGCAGACGATGCCGATATAGGCATTGTAGGTGCTGTGATACTGGCCGCCCAGACAGATGAAGTCGATGTCGTCGACATTGGTCAGCAGCGCAGCCGTCGCCACGCTGTTGGTGATGACCGTCAGCGGCTTGACGTCGAGCAGCAGCGTGGCAACGGCGTTTGCCGTAGATGAATCGTCCAGCATGACCACCTGGCCAGCTTCGACATAGTCCATCGCCGCCCGCGCCAACGCATCCTTCTCAGCCCTGTTGACCGTCACCCGGTAGCGGAAGGCGCTTTCATAGAGACCGGACGGCTGGACCGTCACCGCGCCGTGCAGCTTGCGCAACACGCCCTGCTGCGCCAGCCGGTCGATATGCCGGTGAATAGTCATGCGCGATACGCCAAAATGCTCGACCAGATCGTCGATGCGCACCTGGCCGAGCTTGATCACATATTCGGCGATCTCTTCGCGTCGTTCGTCGGCCTTGATCATGCGTTTCCCCTCGTGTCCGGCCGCGACAGTCTTTCGATCTCCGGCCATTGCGACTTCAGCTGCTCGGCGATGCGGCAATAGAGGGCAAACCGCTCGTTGAACACAGCACTGGAGGCAGGCACTGGTTGATACTGGCGCACCGTCATGCCGACCTGCCTGGCGCCTTGTTGCGGCGTTTCGAACAGGCCGACCGCAGCGCCGGCGCAAAGGGCTGCACCCAAGGCGGCGGCCTCGTCGGTCGAAGTGATGGTGACCGGGGCATTCAGCACATCGGCAAACATCTGGACGAAGGCCGGGTTGCGCGAACCGCCGCCGGTGAGGCGGATCTCGCTGACAGCAAAGCCGTCGCGCAAGGCTTCGACATGGGTGCGGTGATTGAAGACAATGCCTTCCAGAACCGCCTTCAGCATATCGCCGCGAGTGTGCCAGCCGTGAAGGCCGACAAAGCTGCCGCTGGCAATTTCGCCATAGGGAGAGCCGAACAGATAGGGATGAAACAAGATGGTCGAAGGCCTCTTCAGCGCCGCGTCGATCTCTGCTGCCAACAGCTCGTGGATGGAGCCGCCATCGGCGTCTGTCTTGTCCTGTTCCGAGCGGCAGAACGTGTCGAGAAACCAGTCGTAGTTCGCGGTCGAGGCCGGAGAGATCGCCATGTTGTTCCAGCGACCGGCGTCGATAGCGTTGCGGCAGAACCAGCGCGGGTCGACGCGCGGCTCTGACGAAACGACTTCGTTGATGGAATAGGTGCCGGCGACGATGCTGAGCGTGCTTTCCTCGTGGCCGCCCATGCCAAGTGCGGAGGCGGTTACGTCATGCAGGCCGCAGGCAACGGGCGTGCCTTTGCTAAGGCCGGTCATTTCGGCAGCCTCGGCGGTGACGTGCCCGACGATGTCGGCCGAATGCGCTACCGGCGGCAGCGCATCGAAAAGGCCGTCCAGTCCGAAGATGCGCATCGCTTCCGGCGCGAAGGCTTGCGTGCGGAAATCCGTGAATGAGGTGCTGGCCTCCGTCCGGTCGGTGCCGATCGTGCCGGTCAGGCAAAAGCGCAGCCAATCCTTGCAGGCCAGCACGTGACCGATGCGCCCATAGCGGTCGGGATCGTTCTGCTTGATCCAAGCCAGCAGCGCCGATGGCGCCGAAACATGCGGCGCCTGGCCAGTCAGCGCGAGCGCGTCGCCGAAGATGGAACCTGCAGACCATTTGTCGACAATTTCGCCCGCACGGCTGTCGAGCGACAATATGCCGGACCCCAACGGCCGGCGGTCCTTGTCGAGCAGATACACCCCGTCGCCATGCGCGGTCGCCGCCACTGCTTTGATATCGTCAGCCGACCGACAGCACAGCGCGATCGCCTCGCGGATGGCGTCGGCGGTGGCTTGCCAGAGACCTGCCATGTCGCGCTCGACCCAGCGCGCCTGCGGCATCGATTGCGGCACCCGCCGCCGCGCCACCGACAGTTGCGTGCCGTCGGCATCAAAGATCACCGCCTTGGTAACTGTCAGGCCGTTGTCGATTCCGAGCAGGCAGGGCATGGTTACTGCCCTCTCGTCGTCATGGATTTCTCGATGCAGCGGCTTCGCATGGATAACGACAACCAATGAGCAGACGGGATACAAGAATGGAATCGGCACCGTGCCGGCCGAAATGAACCATATAGGGATGTTAAATTAACGTCAATTGATGTTCAAAACACTGCGGACGCCTCTGCCGGTCGAACAGCCTCGAAACGCTGAAATGACAAAACCTACTGATTCGGTTGAATTTTTATCGATCATAAAATGTCTCACTTGGTCCGTTCATTCGCCCACATGAACGAGTTCAGTTGTGACAAAGCACCGGACCTCACCCTGCCCGACGTCCCCGGTATAACCTCGATGTGCTCGTCCGCAAACCTGCGCCGCCGCCCCATCGGACGCACAAGGGATGTTGGCGGCGAGTGCGCCTCGCTGTACGGCTTTACCGGCGTATGTTTGATCTGTCTCCGATATGGTCCGCCACAGCTTCGCACTCATTCCAGGAGGTGCTTCCATGTACAAGGGTTCTGACCTGCTCGTCGCCGCACTCGAGAATGAGGGCGTCGATCGCATCTTCGGGATTCCGGGCGAAGAAAACCTGGACGTCGTCGAATCCATTCGCAAATCGTCGATCCAGCTCATCCTGACCCGCCATGAGCAGGCGGCGGCGTTCATGGCGGCCACTTACGGAAGGCTCACCGGCAGACCCGGGGTTTGCATCACCACGCTCGGGCCCGGTGCCCTGAACCTGACGACTGGTGCGGCCTATGCGCTGCTTGGCGCGATGCCGATGATCATGATCACCGGGCAGAAGGGTATCCGGTCGTCGCGCCAGGCGCGCTTCCAGATTGTTGACATCGTCGCCGCGATGAAGCCGCTGACCAAGCTTTCACGCCAGATCATCTCGCCTAAGACGATCCCGGCCGTGGTACGCGAAGCGTTCCGCATTGCCGAGGAGGAGCGTCCGGGGCCGGTGCATCTGGAACTACCCGAAGACATCGCGGCCGAGGCATGCGAGCAACCGGTGCTGATACCGCCGCACCCGGTCGAACTCCCTCTGGCGAGCCCGTTCGCCCTCGACCGCGCTGCGCAAATGATCATGCAAGCCCAGCGTCCGCTGGCGATGCTCGGTGCCGCCGCCTCGCGGCCGCGCTCGACCTCCGATCTCGCCCAGTTCGTGCTGCGAACCGGCATCCCCTATTTCACCACGCAGATGGGCAAAGGCACGGTGCCTGGCGGAACCGAGCTTTACATGGGCACGGCGGCACTCTCCGAGCGCGACTATGTGCACGAGGCCATAGAACGAGCCGACCTCATCATCACCATCGGCCACGACACAATCGAGAAGCCGCCCTTCATCATGGGCGCCGGCGGGCCGAAGGTAATCCATGTCAGCTACCAACCCGCCAATGTCGAGCAGGTCTATTTTCCGCAGACGGAGGTTGTTGGCGACATTGGCCCTTCGCTCAGGCTGCTGGCGGATCGCGTCGAAGGCAAGATCCCCAACGCGCAAGCCCTGTTGCCGCTGCGCGAAGGCATTTTGAACCGGATTGCCGCACGCGCGACGGAAGACCTCTTCACGCCGCAGCGCCTTGTCCATGACGTGCGCGCGGTCATGCCGGCAGACGGTATTTTGGCCCTCGACAACGGCATGTACAAGATCTGGTTTGCGCGCAACTACCGCACACGTGTCGCCAACACGCTCCTGCTCGACAACGCCCTGGCGACCATGGGTGCGGGCCTGCCGTCAGCGATGACGGCCGCCATGCTGTACCCCGAGCGCCGCGTCATGGCCGTCTGCGGCGACGGCGGCTTCATGATGAACAGCCAGGGGCTGGAAACCGCCGTCAGGCTCGGGCTCAACCTGGTCGTCCTGATCATCGAGGACAACGCCTTCGGCATGATCCGCTGGAAGCAGGCGGTCGACCAGTTTCCCGATTTCGGCATGACCTTCGGCAACCCTGACTTCGTCAAGTACGCCGAGGCCTATGGCGCCAAGGGAACGAGGGTCGACGCCATCGGTGAACTCCGATCCTCTCTGGAGAAGGCATTCGCTGGCGGCGGCGTCCATCTTGTCGTCGTCCCCATCGACTATTCGGAAAACAAGCGCGTCCTTGTCGATGAACTGAGCATGCGACTGCCGGCGGCACGGGAGACATGATGTCGCGACGCACAAGAACGGATTTCGTCCGCGCCCGGATCTGACCCTCCTCGCCAGCGCCATTCGGACGCGACGCATGGATGGTTGCAGCGAAAACCGGCCAGATCGCGATAAAAGCGCAACGGACACGCCGAACCGTTGCCGCGGAACGGTCGCGAGGCACATCGCCCACTTGCGGCCTACTCCGCCCTCTGATTCCCTGTGTCACACTGGGTTGTCCTGATTCGCACCGCCACCGTTCAAGGTTTTCGTGCGGTATCGGAACAAGCCTCCACCGACCACTGCGCTGGCGCATTCCAGGGAGAAACGGCAATGAACACCGCGACGAGGCCGGAAATCTCAGAAATGCGGCCGAAGATAACGGTCGTCGGGATCGGTGGCGGTGGCGGCAATGCCGTCAACAACATGATCGCCGAGGGCCTGCAGGGCGCGGAATTCATCGTCGCCAACACCGATGCCCAGGCACTCACCATGTCGAAGGCCTCGCGGCTGATCCAGTTGGGAGCTCACATCACGGAAGGTCTGGGCGCCGGCTCCCTGCCCGAGGTCGGCCGCGCCGCAGCCGTGGAATCGATCGACGAGATCATGGACCATCTGGCGGGAACGCATATGTGTTTCGTGACCGCCGGCATGGGGGGCGGAACCGGAACGGGTGCTGCGCCTGTTATCGCGCAGGCCGCGCGGGCAGCGGGAATTCTGACGGTGGCTGTAGTCACCAAGCCATTCACCTTCGAGGGAAAACGCCGGATGCAATCGGCCGAAGAGGGCATCGAGCGACTTCGCGAATGCGCCGATACGGTAATCGTCATCCCGAACCAGAACCTGTTCAGGATCGCCGATGCCAAGACGACATTCGCGGACGCGTTCGTCATGGCGGACCGCGTCCTCTATTCGGGCGTCGGCTGCATCACCGATCTCATCGTCAAGGAAGGGCTGATCAATCTCGACTTCGCCGATGTGAAGTCGGTGATGCGCGACATGGGCCGCGCGATGATGGGAACCGGCGAAGCCACTGGCGATGGTCGCGCCAAGAGGGCTGCCGAAGCAGCAATCGCAAACCCGCTTCTCGACGAAGCGTCCATGATTGGTGCCAAGGGCGTCCTGGTCTCGATCTCGGGCGGTATGGATATGACATTGTTCGAAGTCGACGAGGCCGCCACCCGCATACGCGAGGAGGTCGATGCCGATGCGGACATCATCGTCGGCGCCATATTTGACCGGGCACTGGCCGGAAAATTCAGGGTGTCTGTGGTTGCGACGGGATTGCGGCGGGGACTTGAGATACCGCTGCTGGCGGGATCAGAAATGCGCGTGAATTGAGCGACGCCCTCGTTGGATATTTCGGCAAAACTCCGCATGTGATTGGAACGTCATCGATAGGCTGCCGGCCTAGCGGTGGTTCCCCACGCTGGCATACATGCCGGTGGTGCGGAATTGCGTCGGGTTGATGCCGTACAGACGGCGGAAGACTTTCGAAAAATAATTGGCATCTTCGAAGCCGCACATGATGGCCACCTCCTTCACCGGCAGGAAGTCGGCTTTGGTCAACAATTTCGCCGCTCGCTGCAGTCGCTGCTGCAACACGTATTCGGCTGGCGGAATACCTTCGCTCTCGGAGAAGCAGCGCGAGAAATGCGCGCGGCTCAGTCCGCTGATCTCGGCGAGGTCTTCAACGCGTAGCGGCCTGTCGAGATTGGCCTTGATATGGTCGACCACCGGCTGCATGGGGCTCTTCTCGTCGGCGAAGGTATGCGAGCCAAAGACATCGTCGTAGAGCGCCATGGCCGCTTCGTAGGCCACGGCCGAAGCAGCTCCAGGCGAGACCGCGCCCTTGACGAGGCGCACGCTGCAGTCTGCAAGATGATCGATCGTCGATGGCTGCAACCGCATCACCGGACCCACGGCAGTGAGGATCGACTTGTGGATGCGCAGCGCTTCCTCGCCGTTCATCGATATCCAGAAATATTCCCAGCGTTCCCCCTTGGCCAGCCAATAGCGATGGTTGTGCGGCACCAGCACCAGCAACGTATCGCCCTTTTGCAAATGGTAATTGCGGTTCTCGTAGCGCAGTCGGCCACTGCCGCTGATCGTATGCTGGAGCACGGTAAACGGCGTCTGACCACGCTTGCGCCCGTCCCAATCGTATATCTCGTTCTCGCGCACTTCGTAGCCCGCGCTCGTCGGCATGGTGTGCAGGCGCTGGCGGCCGCGCGGCAGTGAGACCGCCCTGGTCGATGGCCCGGTGTCGATTAACTCCTGCAGCACAAAATTACCCCTGAAAGCACAATCCTTCTCTGTTCGCTTTCGCGAATAGGCGCATAATCCCTCCCGAAAGCATAAGAAGCCGCGGTCGAGGAGCGGTCAGGAGGAGACGCCGGATTCCAATTTGTCGTGGCTGCGTGCCGCGGCATGTGGATCAAATTTCCTTTTGTCGCCCTTACCTAACATTTCGACAGGATCGAGGTGAAGTGATGAGTTTCAAAATCGCCATCATCGGCGCGGGAAGCGTCGGCTTCACCAAGAAGCTGTTTACCGACATTCTGTGCGTTCCTGAATTCAGGGATGTCGAATTCGCGCTGACCGACCTTAGCGAACACAATCTCGGGATGATCAAGACGATCCTCGACAAGATCGTCGAATTCAACAAATTACCGACCAAAGTCACGGCGACAACCGATCGCCGCATTGCCCTCGAGGGGGCTCGCTACGTCATCAGCTGCGTTCGCGTCGGCGGCCTCGAAGCCTATGCCGACGACATCCGAATCCCCTTGAAATATGGCATCGACCAGTGTGTCGGCGATACGATCTGCGCCGGTGGCATTCTCTACGGCCAGCGCAACATCCCGGTCATCCTCGACTTCTGCAAGGACATCCGCGAACTTGCGGAGCCCGGCGTGAAATTCCTCAACTACGCCAACCCGATGGCGATGAACACCTGGGCGGCGATCGAATATGGCAAGGTCGATACCGTTGGCCTTTGCCACGGCGTCCAGCACGGCGCCGAGCAGATCGCCGAAGTGCTCGGCGCCAAATCGCATAGCGAACTCGACTATGTCTGCTCCGGTATCAACCATCAGACGTGGTTCATCGATCTGCGTCTCAACGGCCGCAAGATCGGCAAGGACGAGTTGATTGCGGCTTTCGAAGCGCACCCGGTTTTTTCGCGGCAGGAAAAACTGCGCATCGACGTCCTGAAGCGCTTCGGCGTCTACTCGACCGAAAGCAACGGCCACCTTTCCGAATATCTGCCCTGGTACCGCAAGCGGCCAGACGAAATCACCCGCTGGATCGACATGTCGGACTGGATCCACGGCGAAACCGGCGGCTACCTTCGCCACTCGACCGAAACGCGCAACTGGTTCGAGACGGAATTTCCGCAGTTTCTCGACTCTGCCGCGAGACCGATCGATCCTTCCAAGCGCTCCAACGAGCATGCCAGCCACATTCTGGAAGCGCTGGAGACGAACCGCACATATCGCGGCCATTTCAACGTCAAGAACAATGGCGTCATCACCAACCTGCCGCAGGACGCGATCATCGAGTCGCCGGGCTTCGTCGATCGCTTCGGCATCAACATGGCCTCTGATATCACGTTGCCGGAAGCCTGCGCCGCTACCTGCATTTCTTCGATCAACGTTCAGCGCATGTCCGTTCATGCGGCCATCAGCGGCGATATCGACCTGCTGAAGCTCGCGGTCCTGCACGACCCGCTGGTCGGCGCCGTCTCGACGCCGGAAGAGGTTTGGCAAATGGTCGACGAGATGGTCGTCGCCCAGGCCAACTGGCTGCCGCAATACGCCCATGCAATTCCGGCTGCGAAGGAGCGGCTTTCGAAATCCAGGATCCAGACCCGCGAATGGGCAGGTGCTGCGCGGCGCAACGTCCGCTCGATCGAGGAACTGCGCGCCGAAAAAGCGGCCCTCAAGCAGGCCGTCTGAGTGTCAGACAGGACGGTTTGCGACGGATTTTCGGGGGGATCACCGCGCGCACGGTCAGCACATATCGAGGAGAAATGGAGCGGCGTAAGCGCGCTCTGGAACAATAGGGAGGAGAAACGATGACGAATTTCCGCAACATCGGCATTCTTGCAGGGCTGGCGCTGAGCGTGTCCGCTTCGGCGTTGAATGCATACGCATCCGAACCGACGGTGCCGCCAGTGCCGGCGCAGTTTCCCGCCGAGGGCAAGATCAAGTATGTGGCGCGTGACTCCATCCTGGAGTTCAAGGCGCTTCCCGAATACCATGAGCCCGATTGGGTCACCGAGAAATACGTCAAGACCGGTGCGTTGCCGCCGGTCTTGGATCGGCTGCCGAAAGAGCCGCTGGTCTTCAAGACCGGCAACATGGCGGACGGCATCGGCGTCTATGGCGATACGATGCGCCATGTCATCGGCGGCCGGCCGGAAGGCTGGAACTATGGTGCCGGCCAGACGCAAGGCTGGGGCGGCATCGATATCGGCCTTTCCGAATGCCTGACGCGCACCGCACCACTGTTCCAGGTCGAGGCCAAGGACACCGAGCCGCTGCCGAACCTTGCCAAGAGCTGGGACTGGTCGGCGGACGGCCACACGCTGACGATGCACCTGGTCGAAGGCGCCAAATGGTCAGACGGCGTTCCGTTCAATGCCGACGACGTCATGTTCTACTGGGATGACGAGGTCGTCGACCGGAACGTGTCGCCGCTCAACGGTGCCACCCAGGAAACCTTCGGCGTCGGCACGACGCTGAAGAAAATCGACGACTACACCGTCGAGTGGACTTTCAAGGAAGCCTTCCCGAAGCAATATCTCTATGCCATGGCTTACGGCACCTTTTGCCCCGGCCCCGCGCATATTTTGAAGCCGCAACACCCGAAATATTCGAAGAACACCTACGAGCAGTTCAAGAACGCCTTCCCGCCGGGATATATGAACATGCCGGTGATGGGCGCCTGGGTGCCGGTCGAATACCGGCCGGACGATATCGTCGTCATGCGGCGCAATCCCTACTACTGGAAGGTCGACGAGAAGGGCAATCAGCTGCCTTACCTCAACGAGCTGCACTACAAGCTCTCGACCTGGGCGGACCGCGACGTCCAGGCCGTGGCGGGCGCCGCCGACTTCTCGAACCTCGAGCAGCCCGAAAACTTTGTCGCCTCGCTAAAGCGTGCGGCGGAAAAGGACGCGCCGGCCCGTCTCGCCTTCGGCCCGCGCCTGATCGGCTACAATCTGCGCATGAACTTCTCCGCCAATGGCTGGGGCAATCCGGACGAACGCGGGCAAGCGATCCGCGAGCTGAATCGCAACGAGGATTTCCGCAAGGCCGTCACCATGGCACTCGACCGCAAGGCGCTCGGTGACTCGCTGGTCAAGGGTCCGTTCACCGCGATCTATCCGGGCGGTCTCTCTTCTGGCACAAGCTTCTATGACCGGGATTCGACCGTCTACTACCCATTCGATCTTGCAGGCGCCAAGGCGGAACTCGCCAAGGCAGGTCTGAAGGATACGGACGGAGATGGCTTCGTGAACTTCCCGGCTGGCACCGCGGGCGGCAAGAATGTCGAGATCGTGATGCTGGTCAACAACGACTACACCACCGACAAGAGTCTCGCCGAAGGTGTCGTCGGCCAGATGGAAAAGCTTGGCCTGCGCATTGTCCTCAACGGGCTCGACGGCACCCAGCGCGACGCCTCACAATATTCCGGCCGCTTCGACTGGCTGGTACGGCGTAACGACCAGGAGCTCACCTCTGTCGTGCAGAACACCGAGCAGTTGGCTCCTGTCGGCCCGAAGACCAGCTGGAACCACCGCGCGCCGGAAAGCGGCGAGGTCGACCTGATGCCGTTCGAGAAGGATCTCGTCGACATCGTCAACAAGTTCGTCGCCACGCAGGACAATGACGAACGCGCCAGCCTGATGAAGCAGTTCCAGAAAATCTCGACGGAACACGTCTACAATGTCGGCCTGACGGAATATCCGGGCGCGCTGATCATCAACAAGCGCTTCTCGAACATCCCGCAGGGTACGCCGATCTTCATGTTCAACTGGGCCGAAGACTCGATCATCCGGGAACGCGTCTTCGTCGCGGCGGACAAACAGGGCAAGTATGAGCTGTTCCCTGAGCAACTCCCCGGCAAGCCCGGAGACAAGGGGCCGATGAATTAAGGTTTCCTCCCAGACGAAGCGACCTTCCGGCCGCGCCGCGGGCGCGGCCGGAAAAAAGAAACGCCGGCTGCGCCCACGAGGAGCAACTGCTGCAAAAGAGAAGCGAACCGTCCGATGCTACGTTTCCTGCTCGTGCGCATAGCCTCAGCCATACCAGTGCTGGTCATCCTGAGCGCGGTCACTTTCGCCATCATCCAGGCACCACCGGGCGACTATGCCGACTACATTCGCTCCCAGCTCATCAATCAGGGCGGAGCCTCCTTCGCCGAGGCCGATGCGCAGGCGCAGGCCTACCGGATCGAGCACGGGCTCGATAAACCGATGCTGGTTCAGTATTTCAACTGGATCGGCGGCATCGTCACCCGCGGCGATTTCGGCTACAGCCTCTACTACAACAAGCCGGTCGCCGATGTGGTCGGCGAACGCTTGCCGCGCACGTTGCTTCTGGCCCTGGTCTGCCATCTCCTCGCCTCCGTGCTCGGCATCGGCTTCGGCATATGGGCGGCGACCAGGCAATATAGCTGGGTCGACAGCGTGCTTTCGACCGTCGCCTTCCTCGGCATGACGGTGCCACGCTTCCTGATGGCGCTGATCATCGTCTATCTTCTGGTCTTCAAGTTCAACGTGTCCGAGATCGGCAGCTTCTTCTCGCCGCAATATGGCGGAGCGCCATGGTCGTGGGCCAAGTTCGTCGATCTCGTCAAACATGTATGGCCGGTCGTTGCGATCGCAACTTTTGGCGGGCTTGCCTACAACATGCGCGTCATGCGCGGCAATCTGCTCGATACGCTGAATGCCCAGTATGTCGAGACGGCCCGCGCCAAGGGGCTGAGCGGCAGTGCAGTGGTGATGCGCCATGCCGTGCCGAATGCGTTGCATCCGCTCGTCATGTATCAGGGCGTGGTGCTGCCCTACATGCTGACCGGCGAGATCGAAACAGCGATCATCTTTGCGTTGCCGACAGTCGGGCCGGCAATCGTCGGCTCGATGGCGGTCGGCGATGTCTACGTCACCGCGACCTTCATGATGGTGCTGTCGGCGACGCTGATCGTAGGCAACATCATCGCCGACATGCTGCTGGTCCTGCTCGACCCCCGCGTCCGCCAGTATGCGGGGGCTTGAGGATGCTTGCTATCGATCCGTCCCTGCCGCCCCCTCTTGAAGAACCCGTCACGAACAGAAGGCCGCATGGCAACGAGAGCTATATGGCGCTCGTCTGGCGTCGCCTGAAGCGGTCCTGGACCGGCATGGCCGGGTTGATCCTGGTCGTGTTTCTGGTGCTGATGGCAGTGTTTGCCGATTTCTTCGCCCCCATGGATCCCAAGGTGACCGATGTCGGTTTCGCCCCGCCGCAAATGATGAGCTTCCACGACAGGGACGGCAATTTCGTCTTCCAGCCGCGCGTCTATGCGCTAGCGGATTCGGAGGAACTTGACCCCGTGACTTTCCAGCCGGTCGTCGGACCGGACTATGACCATCCGCGCCTGCTCGGTTTCTTCGTCAAGGGCGGGGACTACAGGCTCCTTGGCCTGATCCCGGCGAACAGGCACTTCTTCGGCTCGACCGACGGTCAGCCGGTGCATTTCCTCGGCACCGACAAATTCGGCCGCGATGTGCTGGCCCGCGCCATCTATGGTTCGCGCATATCCTTGATGATCGCACTGACGGTGGTCTTCATTGTCACCGTGATCGGCACGACCGTCGGCATGGTCTCGGGCTATTTCGGCGGTACGTTCGATGTCTGGGTACAGCGCTTCGTCGAACTCGTGCTCGCTTTTCCGCAATTGCCGCTCTACCTGGCGCTGACATCGCTGGTCCCGGTGACGGCACCGACCAACGTCTTCCTTGCCTTTGTGATTATCGTCATGTCGGCGCTCGGCTGGGCGCAGATGTCGCGCGAAGTCCGCGGCAAGACGCTGGCGCTTGCTCGGATCGACTATGTCCGGGCCGCGATTGCGGTCGGCGCCACCGATCGTCGCATCATCATGCAACACATTTTCCCCAACGTGATGAGCCACGTCATCGTTGCCGTCACATTGGCGATCCCGAGTGTCGTCCTGCTCGAGTCGTTCCTGGGTTTTCTCGGTTTTGCGGTGAAGCCGCCGCTGATCTCGTGGGGTCTCATGCTGCAGGACACTGCGACCTACTCGGTCATCGGCACCTATCCCTGGATCCTCGCACCCGTCGGTTTCGTGCTTGTCACCGTCTTCGCGTTCAACGCGCTTGGCGATGGTCTGCGCGATGCCGTCGATCCCTATTGAGGTGATGTGATGGCTGTCGCACTCGTCAACGCCTTCGCCCCGCCTGTACGGTTCGACCACGACGGACGTTCGGAAAACCCGGTCATCGACGCCCGCAACATCGCGGTCGATTTCAAGGTCGAGCACGGCACCGTCGAAGCCGTGAAGGATATCTCCTTCCAGCTCTATCGCGGCGAGACGATCGCCATCGTCGGCGAATCCGGATCGGGCAAGTCGGTGACGGCGCGCACCGTCATGGGGCTGCTGTCCAAGCGCGCCGTCATCTCGGCGAAATCGACTGTCGAATATGATGGCGCCAACATCCTGAAGTTCTCGGAACGAGACCGGCGCAAACTGCGCGGCGACCGCATTTCGATGATCTTCCAGGAGCCGATGAGCTCGCTCAACCCGATCTACACGATCGGCAGCCAGATCGTCGAGGCGATCCGGGTGCATCGGAAGGTGAGCCGCAGGCAGGCCGAGGCGCGAGCGCTCGAACTTCTGCAACAGGTACAGATACCGGACCCTTCCGCGCGGCTTCGGCAATATCCGCACCAGCTTTCCGGAGGCCAGCGCCAGCGCGTGATGATCGCCATGGCGCTCGCCAACGATCCCGACGTGCTGATCGCCGACGAGCCGACGACGGCACTCGACGTCACCGTTCAGGCGCAGATCCTCAACCTCATTCGCAACCTGCAGAAACAACTGCGGATGGCGGTGATCCTGATCACCCACGACCTGACGGTGGTGCGGCAATTCTCCGACTATGTCTATGTCATGCAGCATGGCGCAATGTGCGAGCACAATGTGACGGAAAGGCTTTTCGCCAATCCGCAGCATCCCTATACGCAGCACCTGCTTGCCTCAGAGCCGCGGGGCGAGGCCAATCCGTTGCCCGAAGGCGCCGACATCATCCTTGATGCCAGGCGCGTGCGCGTTTCCTTCATGCTGCGGCATGGCACCTTCCTGAAACCGGATTTGCGTGAACTCGTCGCCGTAGACAGCCTCGACCTGAGTCTTCGCCGCCACGAGACACTGGGCCTCGTCGGCGAATCCGGATCGGGCAAGACGACCTTCGGCGAGGCGTTGCTCAGGCTCAACAACATGGGCAGTGGCGAGATCTATTTCGACGGCCAGCCGATCCATGGCCGTTCGCGGGGTGAGATGCGGCCGCTGCGGTCGCGCATGCAGGTAGTCTTCCAGGATCCGTTTTCGTCGCTCAACCCGCGCATGACGATCGGCCAGACCATCGAGGAAGGGCTGATCGTCAACAGGATCGGCGCGACGAAGAACGATCGTATCGACCGGGTGCGTGACGCGCTGACCAGCGCCGGTATGCCGGGCAACATCCTCTCGCGCTTCCCGCATGAGTTTTCCGGCGGCCAGCGCCAGCGCATCGCCATCGCCCGAGCCATTGCTCTGGAACCCGAGTTCATCGTGCTCGATGAGCCGACGTCGGCGCTGGATCTTTCGGTCCAGGCGCAAATCATCGAACTGCTGCGCAAGCTGCAGCGCGAACGAGGCCTCAGCTACCTCTTCATCTCGCACGATCTCAAGGTCGTTCGCGCCCTATGCCACCGCGTGATCGTCATGCAGCACGGCAAGATCGTCGAAGAGGGGCCGGTCAACGAAGTTCTCTCCAATCCCAAAACCGCCTACACGCAGCGGCTCGTCAAAGCCGCTTTCGAGGTAGCCTGATTGCATATGCCGGAGGTTGTTATGGCAAGAAATCCCAAGATCACTTTTATCGGAGCTGGCTCCACCGTGTTCATGAAGAACATCGTCGGCGACGTGCTGCAGCGGCCGGCATTGTCCGGTGCAACCATCGCCTTGATGGACCTCAATCCGCAGCGCCTCGAAGAAAGCGCCATTGTCGTCAACAAGCTGATCTCGACCTTGGGCGTAAAGGCCAGGGCTGAAACCTATTCCGATCAGCGCAAGGCGCTGGCGGGCGCGGATTTCGTCGTGGTCGCCTTCCAGATCGGCGGCTACGTGCCCTGTACGGTCACCGATTTCGAAGTTCCGAAGAAATACGGCCTGCGCCAGACCATCGCCGATACGCTCGGTGTCGGTGGCATCATGCGGGGCCTGCGAACCGTGCCGCATCTCTGGAAGGTCTGCGAGGACATGCTCGCAATCTGCCCACAGGCGATCATGCTGCAATATGTGAATCCGATGGCGATCAACACCTGGGCGATCGCGGAGAAATACCCCGATATCAAGCAGGTCGGCCTCTGCCATTCGGTACAGGGAACGGCGATGGAACTGGCTGATGACCTCGACATTCCCTACGAGGAGATCCGCTACCGCTCGGCCGGCATCAACCACATGGCCTTCTATCTCAATTTCGAGCATCGCCAGCCGGACGGCTCCTATCGCAACCTCTATCCCGATCTCGTGCGCGCCTACCGCGAAGGCCGGGCGCCGAAGCCGGGGTGGAACCCGCGCTGCCCCAACAAGGTGCGCTACGAAATGCTGACGCGCCTCGGCTACTTCGTCACCGAAAGCTCCGAACATTTCGCCGAGTACACGCCCTACTTCATCAAGGAAGGGCGCGAGGATCTGATCGAGAAGTTCGGCATACCGCTGGATGAATATCCAAAACGCTGCATCGAGCAGATCGAACGCTGGAAGGGGCAAGCGGAAGCCTACCGCTCCGCCGACAGGATCGAGGTCGAGGAATCGAAGGAATATGCGTCCTCGATCATGAATTCGGTCTGGACCGGCGAGCCGTCGGTGATCTACGGAAACGTCCGCAACAATGGCTGCATCACGTCACTGCCCACCAATTGCGCGGCCGAGGTGCCGTGCCTTGTCGATGCCTCAGGCATCCAGCCCACCTTCATCGGCGAACTGCCACCACAGCTCACCGCGCTGATCCGCACCAACATCAACGTGCAGGAACTGACGGTTCAAGCACTGATGACGGAAAATCGCGAGCATATCTATCACGCGGCGATGATGGACCCGCACACCGCAGCCGAACTCGATCTCGACCAGATATGGTCGCTGGTGGATGACTTGCTCGCGGCTCATGGCGACTGGCTGCCTGCCTGGGCGCGCAAAACGCCCGGAGTCCGGGCGGCCTGACCATTCCCAAAACCTGACATCGGCGCATCGACAATTTGAAGCCGAGGATGATGGTAACCAGAGCGCTGTTTCGGCGCTCTGAAGCGGACGATTCTGTCCCGGCGGACCAAGCCGCGCTTCACGCCGATGGCGACAGATCTGGCTAAAGGCACCGTGCATCCCTTCGGTCTTCGGCGTTTCGCATTTCGCGTCGAATGAACCAATCAACGGCGATGTGCCGCAAACTCAATCCGCTTGGCCGGCTTGTTTTGAAATCTTCTCGCTCATTTAATTCTACAAAATCGGTAGTCTTAATGCAGATAGCCATCTTGCGAGGAGCCCAAAATGTCGAGAAAACTGGTGGTGGGAGTGTCGGGCAACCTGACCCGTCCGTCCAAGACCAAGGCATTCGTCAGCCACATCGTCGGCGAGGTGGCGCATAGCACCGGCGCGGCCTCGACCGTTTTCGACATCGAGGATCTCGGTCCGTCCTTCCCGCTCGCAAGGCGCATTGGCGATCTGGATCCGTCGGCCCGCAACATCGTCGAGCAATTTCTGGGCGCCGATGTCCTGGTGGTCGGCTCGCCCACGTTCAAAGGCAGCTATACGGGGCTTTTCAAGCATTTCTTCGACCTGCTCGACCCATCATCGCTGAGGGGAAAGCCTGTCATTCTCGCGGCGACCGGCGGCGGCGAGCGTCATTCGCTGATTGTCGAACACCAACTGCGGCCACTGTTCGGCTTCTTCGAGGCGCTGACCATGCCGACAGCGATTTACGCCTCCGACAAGGACTTCGCCAATGGCGTTCTGGGGTCTGAGGCCATCCAGGCTCGCGCTCGGCAGGCGGTCGCCGAAGCATGCCGGGTGGTCGGCGTGCCCGACAGGATCGGTGTTGCCGCCTGAAACACGACACCACCCAATGGCCCAAGATCCCCTTCCCGCACAGTCCAGAAGGAAAACGCGATGACCCGATCCAGCAAATCCCGACAAATCAAACTGGGCGCCTTCCTGCCCGGCGGCGGACAGCATATCGCCGCCTGGCGCCATCCCGACGCGCCGGCCGACGGCGCGACGAACTTCGAGTTCCACAAGCAGCTGGCGCTGACTGCCGAGCGCGGCCTGTTCGACGCCTACTTCCTGGCCGACAATCTGACAGTCGGCCTCGGCGCCCGCGAAGGCGGCAACGCCAAGATCGCCGGCTTCGAGCCGGTCACGCTGTTTGCAGCACTGGCGCCGCTCACCACGCATCTGGGCTTCATCGCCACGGCGTCCACCACCTATGAGGAGCCCTATACGCTCGCCCGCAAGTTCGCATCGCTCGACCTTCTGTCGAATGGCCGGGCCGGCTGGAATGTCGTGACTTCGGCCGGCGACGACACCGCGCGCAATTTCAATCGCGACACCCAGCCCGACCATGCCGACCGCTATGCACGGGCCCACGAGCATGTCGAGACGGTCAAGGCGCTGTGGGACAGCTGGGAGGATGACGCCTTCATTCGGGACAAGCAGTCGGGGCGCTTTTACGACAAGGACAAGCTTCACGACATCGACCACAAGGGCGAGCATTTCAGCGTCAAGGGCCCGCTCAATGTGCCGCGCCCGGTGCAGGGCCATCCGGTGGTGGTGCAAGCCGGGCAATCCGAGGATGGACGCGGGCTTGCCGCGCACTCGGCCGAGGTCATCTTCACCGCTCATCAGAAGTTGGAGACAGCGCAGGAGTTCTACCGCGACATCAAGGCGCGTGTGGCCGCCGCCGGCCGCGATCCCGAACAGGTGTTGATCATGCCGGGCGTCGCACCCTTCGTCGGCCGCACCGAAGAGGAAGCCCGCGCCAAGTACCAGCAGTTGAATGACCTGATCCTGCCCGAGGATGGCGTCGCCTTGCTCAACGGGCTGGCCGGCCAGACGCTCGACATCAGGGGTTATCCGCTCGACGGACCATTGCCGCCGAGCAAGGAAACCGAAGGCATGAAGAGCCGCCAGGCGCTGATCCGCCAGATTGCCGACGAGCACAACTTCACCATCCGTCAGCTCTACCAGTGGGTGGCGACGGCACGCGGCCACTACACCGTCATCGGCAGTGCGGTGCAGGTCGCCGATCAGCTTGAAGAATGGTTCACCAACGAAGCCGCCGACGGTTTCAACATCCTGCCACCCTGGCTCCCCGGCGCGCTCGACGACTTTGTCGACCTGGTCATTCCCGAGCTGCAGCGCCGCGGCCTGTTCCGCACCGCCTATGAAGGCAGGACGCTGCGCGAGAACCTCGGCCTCAGGCGGCCGGAAAACCCCTGGACTGCCGCCCGTTCGACAGTGCTGGCCGCCGAATAGTCCTCCGAGCGCCGAACAATCTTCCAGGGAAAAGGGCAAGACGATGACTTTGCAGCACATCGAACAGCCGGCCATCATCGGCAGGCATGGCAGCGGAACCAACCTCGGCGCGGAGGTTCTGCGCCTGGGCGGCCGGGCGATCGTCCGGTTCTTGTCGCGCTACGGCGTCCTCGTCGGGTTCCTGGCGCTCTGGCAGGTGGCGAGCAGCGTGGGATGGGTCAATGCGGCGGTGCTGCCGCCGCTCGACATGATCGTCGCCGCACTGTGGAAGGGTCTCGCCGGCGGCAGCCTGCTCGGCGACATCGCCATCAGCCTGCAACGCGCCGGCTTCGCCTTTGCGGCCGCCGTAGCGGTGGCCATCCCGCTCGGTCTGTTCATGGGCCAGGTGCGCGCCGTCGAAACTGCGCTCGACCCGATCTTGCAGGTCTTCCGGCAGACCTCGGCGCTGGCACTCTACCCCGTGTTCATCCTGCTGCTGGGATTGGGCGAAGCCTCCAAGATCTTCGTCATCTTCTGGGCGACGCTGTTTCCGCTGCTGCTCAACACCATCAGCGGCGTCAAGGAAGTCGACCCGAAACTGCTCGAGATGGCTCGCGTCTATGGCGCCACGCGGCTGACGATATTCCGTCGCGTCGTGCTTCCGGGCGCCGTCCCCTCGATCTTCGTCGGCCTCAGGTTGAGCGCAACCACGGCACTCTTGTTGCTGATCGCCTCCGAAATGATCGGCGCCAACAAGGGCATCGGCTTCCAGGTGATGAACGCCCAATACAACTTCCAGATCCCGCTGATGTTCGCGGCGATCGTCATCCTCGCCGGCCTCGGCCTGATCGCCAACCAGGCGCTGGTCAGCCTGCAGCGGCGGCTCTGCCGTTGGAGCAATCCCGCCAACTGACCAGCGACCTTTTCACCAATCTCAAACCATCAAACCAGGAAAGACCGGATCATGAAAATCACTCGCCGTTCCCTGCTTGCAGGCGCACCCCTTGCCGCCGGTTTTCTCGCCGCCGGCCTGCCCCGCTTCGCCTTTGCGCAAGCCGCACCCGTCAAATTCCGCTACCTCGCCAGCCGCGGCAGCATCTCCCCACATGAGCTGGCCGACGAGCTCGGTTACTACAAGGGGCTCGGCATCGAGCTGGAGAATGTCGGCTACGCCGCTGGCGGCCCGGAATCGCTGTTTGCGCTTTCCTCCGGCAGCGTCGATCTCGGTTCGGCGGCCACCGCCGCGGTGATCAATTCGATCTCCGGCGGAAACGACTTCGTCGCTGCCTATCCGAGCAACGGCATCAACAAGGACGTCAAGAGCGTCTTCTACGTGCTCGACGACAGCCCGATCAAATCGATTGCCGACATCGCCGGCAAGACCATCTCGGTCAACACGCTCGGCGCCCATCTCGACTATACGGTGCGCGAGGCACTGCACAGCGTCGGCCTGCCGCCGGACGCCGCCAACCTCGTTGTCGTGCCCGGACCGCAGCTCGAGCAGACCTTGCGCTCGCGCCAGGTCGATATAGCTGGGCTGGGCTACTGGCAGGCGACCTTCGCCGGCGCGCTGGTCGCCAATGGCGGTGTACGCGGCGTGTTCGACGACACCAACGTTCTGGGCGAGCTCGCCGGCGGCTTCGTCGTGCTACGACGCGACTTCATTGCCGCCAACCCGGATGCCGCGCGCAACTTCGTCGAACAGTCCGCTCGCGCCGCCGACTGGTCGCGCCAAAACCCCGACGAAGCGCGCAAAGTGCTCGCCGATATCCTCAACAAGCGCGGCGAAAATGGCGACCTGGCGCGCTACTGGACCGGCTTTGGCCTTCGCGAACGGGCGCAAGCGACCGATCGCGACATCGATTTCTGGGTTGCCGTGCTGGAACGCGACGGCCGCCTGGCCAAGGGCAAACTGAAGGCCGCCGACATTCTGTACCGGCCCGGCGAAACCAAGACGAACTGAGAGCCGAGATGGACTGGGAGCTGAAATGACTGGCACCAACCGCGGCGGAGAGGTCTCGATCCGCGACCTCTCCAAATCCTTCACCCTCGGCGGGCGTCAGCTTGCCGTGCTGAGAACGCTCAACCTCGACGTCCGCTCCGGTGAATGCCTGGTCATCGTCGGCGCCAGCGGCTCGGGCAAGACCACGCTGCTGCGCATCCTTGCCGGGCTGGAGGCCGCCGACAGCGGCGGTGTCGCGATCGACGGCCAGCCCGTGCACGGGGTCGGCGCCGAGCGCGCGGTGATCTTCCAGGAGCCGCGCCTGCTGCCCTGGCTCACCGTACTCGGCAACGTCGCCTTCGGCCTCGAGGTGCGGGGCGTGCCCAAGGCGGACGCCGAGGAAAGAGCCCGTTTCTATATCGCGCTCGTCGGTCTCGCAGAATTCAGTGATGCATATCCCAGGCAGCTTTCAGGCGGCATGGCGCAGCGCGTTGGCATTGCCCGGGCCCTGACAGTGCAGCCTGAAATCCTGCTGCTCGACGAACCGCTGGGTGCGCTCGACGCCATGACCAAGATCGGCATGCAAGAAGAACTGGCCCGCATCTGGAGCGAAGAAAACGTCACCATGGTCATGGTCACCCATGATCTGGAAGAGGCGATCTATCTTGCCGACCGGGTGCTGATCCTGCCCAAGGAAAAGGGCGGCGCAGCACGGCTGATCGACGTCGACCTGCCCCGCCCACGCGACCGCAGCGAAAGCCGGTTCGTGCGCTATCGCGAAGAACTGCTGCGCGAATTCGGCCTGCACTGACAAGGGAACAAAGCTAGACGGTCTACTTTCCGGCTATTGCCTGCCGCAACGCGTCGTTGATCCGGTCCTGCCAGCCGGGTCCGGCCTCCTGGAAATAATCCAGCACGGCACGATCGATCCTGATGGAAACAAGCTCCCTGACATTTGGCGCAGCCGAGGGTTCACGAACCGGCGCCACCGGCTTCTTGATTGGTTTGAAGGCGGCTTCGGCGGCCGCCATTGGATTTGTCGGTCGGCGCGGAGGATTTGCCATTGGTTTGCCCTGACTGAGAACGACTTGAATATGAGGCGGAGACTGCACGGATGCGCCACAATAGCCCATGTGGCGCCATCGCACAGGCCCATGCCATCAATAGAAAAAGGCCGGACTGTTAAGCCCGGCCAAGCATGAAGGTTGAAACCTCCAGAGGGGAACGCGCCGGACGCAATGGGAGGAGACATCCGGCGCAATGTGTATGTGGGTCACCACTGATGACGTTTCAACGTCAGGATGTGGACCACAATCGCCGCTCCATAGAGCCAAGGGATAGGCTCGAAGGGATCAACCAGGCGCGTATTCATTGGCCTCGAAAACATGATGATGGATACGGCCGGTGAACATCTTCAGCAGTTCACCGGTGACGTCGCGGCTCTGAAAGCGAACGTCGGATTGAAGCGCCCGGTTGCAGGCCTCCATGTCGGGATAGCGAATGGCGAGCGCCATGGCATAGACGGGGGCACCCTCGTCCCGCGCCGTGCCATCGAGAACGCGCACTTCCTCGGCGCCGGGAAATTGCGTCCACAAAGGCACCAGCCTTTCGCGGACGAAGCGCCGGAATTCGCTCTCTTGTCCGGGGTGGATTTCACCTTCGAAGAGGGCGTAGCGAATGATCATGACGAGGGTTTCCTGAGCTTCTGCAATTGGGACCATTGTCGCCCGCTGGCGGCAATTCGAGGATCGGACAATTCTGGATTTGGGGTATGGAATGAGGCCGGCTTGCGGGCGCATCGCGTGATGCGCCCGCAAAGCTGCGTGCCTACTTGCCCCAGATTTTCTTGTACTCGTCGCGGTAGCCATTTTCGGGGTCGAACGCATTCTTCGGGCCGCCGTCGAACTCGACATTGTCGGCCGTCACCACGTGCAGCGGCGACAGATAGCCGGACCATTTTTCACCGGCGATGGCGCGGTTGAGCTCGTCGACCAGTTGCCAGCCCTGCAGGTTGAGCGGTTCGGCGACCGTCACCTTCTGGAACTGGCCGGCGCGGATGCGCTGATAGGCCGATTCCGAACCGTCGCCGGCGGCCACATTGATCGGCGCGTCGGTGCCGGCCTTGCCGGCCGCCGCAAGCGATGGCCCCATGAAGTCGAAATAGAGGTCGTTGATCGCCAGCGAATGCGTCCAGGCATCGCCGTATTTCTGCAGCAGCGAGGTGGTGAGCTGCGGCATGCGCTGCGATGTCTCGGCGATCGGCGTGTCGACATATTCGAGCACCTTGCCGCCCAGCCGCTCGATCTCCGCCTTCATCTTATCGGCCTTGGCGATGGCGATGGCGTAGGTCGAATCGGTGAAGATGACGACGCCGGGCTTGCCCTTGGCATCGGCATAGGCCCAGTCGGCCGCGGCCGTGGAGACCTGCATGGCGTCGGTCGATACGTTGGCGAACACGCCACTCTTTTCGTCAGGCCCGATCACCGGCCCGGCATGCCAGGAAACCAGCGGGATGCCAGCGGCCTTTGCCTGTTCCAGCGCCGGCGCCTGCTCGACGGCGTCGAAGCCGTTGATGACGATACCGTTCGGCTTCAGCGCCATCGCCTGACCGAAGGCGGCGGTGCGTCCGCCGATCGAGCCGGCGCCGTCGATCACCTTCACGTCCCAGCCGATCGCCTTGGCCGCTTCTTCGACGCCGGTGGTGACGCCGAGAATACCGCCATTCTTGAGGTCGCCGGCCAGCACGACAATCGTCTTGCCCGGCTGTGCCTTCGGACCGGTCGTCGGGCCATCCCAGGCCGTGACTTTCTGGGCATATTTTTCGACCACCGCCATGGCGTCGGCCATCGCGTCCGCCCGTGCCTGGCCGGCGAGCAGGACTGAAGCAGCGATGGTCATGGCCATCAAGGCGACGGATGATTTCAGGAATGTTCTGCGTTGCATGTTGGTACCTCCCTTGGTTTCAGAAATTGGTCTGGCCATCCGGAACTCAGCTTCCGGACGGTGGTGTGGTTTCAGGCAGAGATCGTTCCCACCGCCGGACCTGAGCCGGCAGGCTGGGCGTTCACGTAAACGGCGTAGAGGGATGTCTGCGCGGTGATGTAGAGCCGGTTCCGGCTGGGGCCGCCGAAACAGACATTGGAGACCAGTTCCGGAACCAGGATGCGACCTATCAGGGTGCTATCGGGCGAATGGACGCGGACCGAGTCGGCGCTGGAGGCCCAGATATTGCCACCCTGATCGACGCGGAAGCCGTCGAACATGCCCGCCTCGCATTCGGCGAACACACCGCGTGCGCGAGCCGAGAAGCCGTCCTCCGCAAGGTCATAGGCCATGATGGCGCGCGGCAGGCCGGGCACATGGCTTGCGCCGGTGTCCGAGACGTAGAGGATTTTTTCGTCCGGCGAGAAAGACAAGCCGTTGGGCTGCACCAGATCGGTGATGACAGCGCTCACCGCGCCGGTGGCCTCGTCGAACCGGTAGACATGGGATCCACCGATCTCCGATGCCGCAACCGTGCCTTCATAGTGGCCCTCGATGCCGTAGACCGGATCGGTGAACCAGATCGTTCCGTCGGATTTGACCACTACATCGTTCGGCGAATTGAACCGCTTGCCGTTGACCGTTTCGACAAGGGGCTGCCAGCGTCCATCATGCTCGAGCCTGGAGATGCGCCGGCCACGATGCTCGCAAGCGACGACGCGGCCCTCGTGATCGAGCGTGTGTCCGTTCTGGTTGTTGCAATGCGTCTCGAAGACACTGACGGAACCATCGCCTTCGTCATAGCGCAGCAACCGGTCGTTAGGGATGTCCGACCACAGCAGATGCCTGGCCGCCGGAACATAGACTGGTCCTTCCGCCCAGCGGCTGCCGGTCCATAGCCGTTCGAGCTTGGCATGCCCGATCGTCAGCTTGCGGAACCGATCGTCCAGAATCTCGTAGTCGCTCATGTCATGATCTCGGGAGGGTTCGGCTGGTCACTTCGAGGACTGCGCAACAGTCTTGGTCCTGGCCCTGTGAGCCGCACCGCGCTTGCGCTGGGCGTAGCCGGCAATGCCGATAGCGACGAGCAGCGTCACGCCGTTGAACAGGGGCTCGACGAAGAACGAGCCGCCGAACTGCTGGATGCCGGAAATGCCGACGGCGAGGATGATGACGCCGGTCATCGTGCCCCAGACATTGACGCGCCCGGGTTTGATGGTGGTCGAGCCGAGGAAGGCACCAACCAGCGCCGGCAGCAGATACTCCAGCCCGACGCTGGCCTGGCCGATGCGCAGCTTGGAGGCAAGCAACACGCCTGTCAGCGCCGTCAGGAAGCCCGAGGAGATGAAGGCGCCGATGACGAAGCGGCGCACCGGAATGCCGTTCAGCGCCGCTGCCTTCGGATTGGCGCCGATGGCATAGACGTAGCGGCCGATCGGCAGATATTCGAGGATGACCCACAGCGCGACGGCGATGCCCAGCACATAGAGACCCGTGATCGGCAGCCCGAACACCATCGTGCCGTTGAGGGCGTAGAAGCCTTCGGGCAGCACGCCGACCACCTGCCGGCCGCCAGTGTGCCAAAGCGCCAGCGCATAGAGCACGGTGCCGGTACCAAGCGTGGCGATGAAGGAATCGATGCGCGCGACCTCGACCAGCAGCCCGTTGAGGAAACCGGTGGCGGCGCCGAGCAGCAGCACGATCATCACCGCCAGCGGCCACGGAACGCCGAACATGGTCTGCAGGCTGATGGCAAGGATGTGCCACAGCACGATGCCGTAGCCGACGGTCAGGTCGATCCGCCCGGATGCCATCGGGATCATCGCCGCCAGCGACAACAGCGCGATGATCGCCTTGTCGGAGATGATCGAGCGTAAATTGAGCAGCGTCGGAAACGTGTTCGGCAGCAGGATCGAAAACAGCACGATCAGCAGCACCGTCAGGATCACCAGTCCGTAGACCGGAATCAGCCGGATGATCTTCTGCCCCAATGACAAACCCGCCATTTCGCCGCGGGTCGGTTCAAGTGCGCTGGATTCGATCGATTGCATAGAACTTGCTCCGGAAAAATCAGGCGGCTTCGGAAGCCGATGCCGCGGTGATCACGGCGGATGTGGTCAGGTCGTTGCCAGTAAGTTCGCGCACGATCTGTCCGCGCGAAAAAACCAAAGCCCGATGGCAGATATGGGCGATCTCCTCGAAATCGGTCGACACAACGACGACGGCGAGACCGGCCTCAAGCGCACGGCCGATCAGCCGGTAGATCTCGGCCTTGGCGCCGACATCGACGCCAGCCGTCGGATCCTCGGCGATCAGCAATGTGCGGCCAGTGTGAAGCCAGCGCCCGACGACCACCTTTTGCTGGTTGCCGCCCGACAACGCTTCGATCGGCAGGTTCGGATCGTTGGGGCGCAACCCGACCGAGCCACCGATCTCCCGCGCCAGCGCAGCCTCCTTGTATGGTGCCAAGAAGGAGAACAAGCCACGCTTGCCGGCGCCGGGATTGAGGAAACTGTTTTCGCGGATCGACAAAGAGGCCGCGATCGATTCTTCGGTGCGGTCGCGTGCGATCAGGCCGACGCCGGAATCGCCGCGATCGGGCTCGACAGGTCGGGCACGACACCATTGATCGTCACCGAGCCGGAAAAAGCCTGGCAGCCGAACAGCGTCCGGCCAACCAGCTCCTGCCCGGCGCCGCGCAGTCCGACCAGGCCGAGCAACTCGCCCTTGCGCACGTCGAACGACACCGGTCCGGCGCCGGCGCAGACCAGGTCGCGAATGGTGCACACCGTCTCGCCGGCCTGCGTCTCCGCCTTGGTGAAAACCTGGCTTACCGGGCGGCCGACGATCATCTCGATCAGCTCGTCCGGTCGGGTGTCAGCGACCTTCTTCTGGCCGACCAGCTTGCCGTCACGCAGCACGGCGACACGGTCGGCGATTCGGAAAATCTCGTCGAGGCGATGCGAGACATAGATCATGCCGACGCCGCGCTGCTTGAGCGGGCGGATAGCGTCGAACAGGCGGTCGACCTCATCGGCCGGCAGGCTGGCGGTCGGCTCGTCGAGCACCAGCACATCGGCCTCAGTGGCCAGCGCGCGGGCGATGGCGACCAAAGATTTTTCGGTGCGCGTGAGATCCTGGACCCGCGTCGTCGGATCTAAATCACAGCCAACCAGCTTCAGCGCCTCGTGCGCCCGCTCTTCGGTGGAACGCCAGTCGATAAGTCCAGAGCGCAGCGAAAATCCTTGCGCGAGGCCTACATTCTCGCCGACCGTCATCCATTCGATCAGACCGAGATCCTGGTGAATGAAAGCGACGGACTGGCGCTGGTTCGGCCGCGGCGGGCGATGATGATAGGGCTCGCCGCGAAACAGGATGCTGCCGCCATCTGGCCGGTAGATGCCGGCAAGCGTCTTGATCAGCGTCGACTTGCCGGCGCCATTCTCGCCGAGCAGTGCCAGGATCTCGCCCTTGTGCAGATCGAGCGTCACGTCGGAGAGCGCGCGGGTGCCGCCGAACTCCTTCGTAATCGACTTGAACTCGATCAGTTTTTCCTCAGCCACAAAGCGTTCCTCCCAAGATCGCCAAATGATGTTATCGATAACATTTATGAGCGTCAAGCGACAAAATCAGACCCCGCTTAGCTGGTCTTGCCGTCGAGCAGGCGCATCATCTCGGCCGAATCCCTTGGCCCCAGTCCGGCAGCGCAGAGCAGGCGATGGATCTCGACCACCTGCCCGGTCATCGGCATCGGCGTCTTGGTCTTGAGCGCAAAGGCCTGCAGCGAATCCAGATCCTTCAGCATGTTGTCGATGCGTCCGGTGGCTGAAAAATCGCGGGCGGCGAATTTCGCCATGAACTCCTGCATGATACTGGAATCGGCCCGTCCGCCCTTCAGCGCCGCCGGGATTGCCTTCGGATCGACGCCGCCGGCTTCGGCGAGTTTCACGGCTTCGGCGACGGCCTGGAAGAGCACTGCGCAGAAAAGCTGGTTGATCAGCTTGGTCGTTTGCCCTGCCCCGCTCGGCCCCATCAGCGTGTAGTTGGCGCAGAGATGTTGCATCACTGCGCGCGCCTGTTCGAAGTCTGCCGCCTCACCGCCCGCCATGACGGTCAGCCGGCCGGCCAGCGCGCCGGGTACGCCGCCCGAAAGCGGGCAGTCGAGCCATTTCATGCCGGTCTCAGCCGCGAGCTTCTTGGCCATCTGCGCGGTGTCAGCCGGATCGATCGACGACATGTCGATCAGTAGCTTTTCGGGTGAGCCCGCAGCCGCGACACCGCCGTCGCCAAACACCACCGAACGCACGATATCGGCATGGTTGAGGCTGAGGATTACGAAGCTGCTCGCCCGCGTTGCCTCGGCAACCGAAGCGGCGGCAGCCGCACCTTTCGCGGTCAAGGCGGCAACCTTGGCCTTGTCCAGATCGAACACAGTGACCGCCTGTTTGGCCTCGATCAGGCGGGTGGCGATCGCCGATCCCATGATGCCGGCGCCGACAACAGCGACTTTTGTTGCTTGCGTCATGTCAGCGAGCCTCTTTCCTTATCCTGGCGGAGGCGATCCCAAAGTCGCCCAGACCCGCCAACGCCGCATCGGTAATGCTGTCGACCGGCGCGTCGATATCCACGGTAACCACCAGCTTCTCGTTATCCGGATTCTCCAGCGCCGAGAGTTGGCTGTCGAGCAGCGCCGGCGGAAAGAAGTGGTCGCGGCGCGCGGCGAGTCTGGCTTGCAGCACCGCGCGCGATCCCTGCAGGAATACGAAAAATAGCGGCCCGCCTGTCGCATGGCGAAGGCGATCGCGATAGGATTTCTTCAGCGCCGAACAAGAGACCACGAGCCCGCGGCCCTCCTCATGCGCCTGCCGCAGGGCTGCGCCGACCAGATTCAGCCAGGGCCAGCGGTCGTCGTCGGTAAGCGGTATGCCCACCGACATTTTCTCGACATTGCCGCGAGGATGCAGCGTGTCGCCTTCGACGAAGGCAAGCCTAAGTCGCGCGGCGATCTCGACGCCGACCCTGGTCTTGCCGCAGCCGCTGACACCCATCACGACGATGAGCGCAGGTTCAAAGACAGGTTGTGATACCGCCATCGACATAGAGCGTGTGTCCGTTGACAAAGGATGAGGCGGGTCCGGCCAGAAAGACCGCCGCACCGACCAGTTCGCCGACATCACCCCAGCGTCCGGCTGGCGTGCGGTTGGTCAGCCAGGTCGAAAATTCGGGGTTGTCGACCAGCGCCTGGTTGAGGGGCGTCTTGAAGTAGCCCGGCGCAATGGAATTGATCTGCAGGCCATGCTTGGCCCAGTCGGCGCACATGCCGCGTGTCAGGTTGCGCACCGCGCCTTTGGTGGCCGTATAGGGCGCGATGTTCGTCCGTGCCAGCTCGCTTTGCACCGAAGCGATGTTGATGATCTTGCCGCGCTTGCGCGCAATCATATACCGCGCCACCGCTTGCCCGACGAAGAACACGCTGGAAATGTTGGTGCGCAGCAGCTCGTCCCATTTGTCTGCCGGGAAATCCTCGAGGGGCATACGGAACTGCATGCCGGCATTGTTGATGAGGATGTCGATGGCGCCGATCGTCGCCTCGATCTCGGCGACGCCTTTGACGACCGCTGCGTGGTCGGTCACGTCGAAGACCGCGACGCGAGCCTTGTGTCCCTTGGCTACCAACGCATCGGCAGCGGCCGCGACTTTCTCGGCGCTGCGCCCGTTCAGCACGATTTCGGCGCCGTGCTGCGCCAGCCCCTCCGCCAGCGCCAAGCCGATCCCCTGCCCCGAGCCGGTGACCAGCGCCCTCATGCCGGTCAAATCGAACAACGAACTGCCCATGCGCTTCTCCCGAGGAATGTCCCTGAAGCGGATACGATTTCCACCGCGCCGCCGCCAGTGCCTATTGACATGAATGTTATCGATAACATAGTCAATGGAAAAATGCCCGTGGCAAGGAGACGATGCTGTGACCGACATATTGATGACCGGTCCCTATCCGGACTGGGACATGGCAGACCTCGAAGCGACGTACCGCGTCCACAAGCTTTGGCAGGCCGAAGACAAGGGCTCACTGATCTTAAGCCATTCCAATGCCATCCGCGCCATCGCAACCCGCGGCGAGCTTGGTGCCAGCGCAGCCCTGATGGCGAAACTGCCGAAGCTCGAAATCGTCTCCTGCTATGGCATGGGCACCGACGCCATCGACCTTGCCTATGCGAGGGAAAACAGCATCCGCGTCACCAACACGCCGGACGTGCTGACCGAGGATGTTGCCGATATCGGTATCGGGCTGCTGCTCGCCGTGGCGCGCCAGATTCCGCAGGCCGACACCTATGTGCGCGATGGAAGCTGGCGCAAGGCCAACATGCCGCTAGTCACACGCGTTTACGGAAAGAGGCTCGGCATTGTCGGCATGGGCCGCATCGGCAAGGCGGTGGCCCGGCGAGCGGCTGCCTTCGACTGCGAGATCGCCTATTTCGGCACCCGCAAACACGACGACCTGCCTTACGATTTCGTCGGCGATCTGGTCGATCTGGCACGCCGGAGCGAGTTCCTGATCGTGACACTGGCCGGCGGCGAAGGCACGAAGAACATCGTCAATGCAGAGGTTCTGGCAGCGCTTGAGCCGGACGGCATCCTGATCAACATCTCGCGCGGCAGCACCGTCGACGAGACAGCGCTGCTCGCCGCGTTGGAATCCGGTGCGATCAAGGGCGCCGGGCTCGACGTATTCTGGAACGAGCCGAGGATTGACGAGCGCTTCGCGAAGCTTTCCAACGTCGTGCTGCAGCCGCACCATGGCAGCGGCACAGTGGAGACCCGCAAGGCCATGGGTCAGCTGGTTCGCGACAATCTCGCGGCCCATTTCGGCGGCCAGACCTTGCTGACACCGGTCGTCTGAGAGAGGATCACCGTCATGAAGTCGATCGTCATCCATGCGGCAAAAGACCTGAGGATCGAGGACACCGATCCAGGCGCCCCTAGCGCCGGACAGGTCGAGATCGCTGTCGAAGCCGGCGGCATCTGCGGCTCGGACCTGCATTACTACAATCATGGCGGTTTCGGCGCGATCCGCCTGCGCGAACCTATGATCCTCGGCCATGAGGTCGCCGGCACGGTGAAAGCCTTGGGCGGTGACGTCTCCTCCCTCGCCATCGGCGACCGCGTCGCCATCTCGCCCAGCCGGCCCTGCAATGCCTGCCGCTATTGTCTGCAAGGCATGCAGAACCAGTGCCTCAACATGCGCTTCTACGGCAGCGCCATGCCGATGCCGCACATCCAGGGCGCGTTCCGCCAGCGCCTGGTCGCCGAGGCGTGGCAGTGCCACAAGATCGCCGACGATGTTTCCATCAACGAAGCCGCCTTCGCCGAACCTTTTGCGGTGACGCTGCATGCCGTGAACCGCGCCGGTTCGCTGCTCGGCAAGCGCGTTCTGGTGACCGGCTGCGGCCCGATCGGCGCACTTTGCATCCTCGCAGCCAGAGCCCACGGCGCGCGCGAAATCGTCGCCACCGATGTGATGGACGGCGTCCTGGCAAAAGCCGAGGAGATCGGCGCCGACTGCACCATCAATGTCGCCACCGACGCCGAAAAGCTCGCCGCCTACAATGTCGACAAGGGCAGTTTCGACGTGATGTTCGAGGCCTCCGGCAACGAGCGCGCCGTGCGTGCGGGGCTGGATGTTCTGAAGCCGCGCGGCGTGCTCATGCAGCTCGGCCTCGGTGGTGACCTGTCGATCCCGCAAAATCTCATCGTCGCCAAGGAGATCGAGATGCGCGGCAGCTTCCGTTTCCACGAGGAGTTCGCGCTCTCCGTCGATCTGATCAACCGCCGTCGGGTGGATGTCAGACCGCTGCTGACCGGCATCTATCCCCTCGACGAGGCAGTTGCGGCCTTCGAGATCGCCGGCGATCGGAACAAGTCGATGAAGGTCCAGATCGCTTTCGGTTAGGCCTCAGGTGCTTTCGCGCTCGACGACGCGATAACCGGTCAGGACGATTTCCTGGCCGTGCTGTTTTTCGTCGCCCCGGATAACCTGGATCAATCTGCGGGCGGCCTGTTGCCCAATGCCATAGCAGTCGACATTCACGGTGGTGATGCCGGGATGGCAGAAGGCGGCTACCTCATAGTCGCCGAAGCCGGCAATGGCGATGTCCTGCGGAATCCGCATGCCGCGGCGCTTGCATTCCATCAACGCGCCGAAAGCCGAAAGATCCGAAACGCAGAGCACGGCCTCGGTATCCGGCCAGCGCTCCAGCATGCTGACGACGGCCTGGCCGCCCTGCTCGATGGAGATCGGCGGCACGCCGAAGGAAACGAGGCGGCCGGCCGGCAGTCCGAGTTCCTCGATGGCCCTGACGAAGCCTTCACGTCGCTGGCTGCCGCGCGTGTCGCGCGAGGTCGTGCCGCCGATGTAACCGAACTTTCGGTAGCCTTTCCTGGCGAGCGTTTTGACGAGCAGCCCCATCGCCTCTTCGTTGGAGAACCCGACCACCTGATCGATGGGCTTGGCCGGCAACTCCCAGGTTTCGACCACCGGGATGCCGGCACTTTTCAGCAGGCGGCGGGCGCGATCCGTATGGGCGCCACCGGTCAGGATGATGCCTTCCGGCCGCCGGCGGAACATCGCCTCGATCAGCTTTTCTTCCTTCTCGACCGTGTAGTCGGTGTAGCCGAGCAAGAGCTGGAGCCCGGTGCTCTCCAGTTCATCCGTGATGCCGCGCGCGGTGTCGGCGAAGTTGGAATTGTTGATCGAGGGGACGATCGCAGCGACGAACCCCGTCTTGCGCGAGGACAGGCTGCCGGCCGATTGATCGAGCACGTAACCGAGGTCGTTGACCGCGGTCATGATCTTCTCCCGCGTCGCCTTGGAAACCCGACTGCCTTCCTTCAAGGCGCGCGACACCGTCATGGTCGACACACCGGCCCGCAGCGCCACATCGACCATCGTCGGAGCGTGGCTCTCGCCCGGCCTCGATGAGGCTGCCTTGGCCATCATGCTGCTCCACCGGCCGGCCGCGCCGGTCTGCTCAGCGCAAACACCAGACGCTCGGGCACATGGTCTGTCTGGCATCCGGCCGCGTTCATGCGCCACCCCTAGAATCGAATTTATTTAGACATGTTATCGATATCACAGAGGACTGACAACAACAGGACCCGAACTTGAACAAACTTGACGTCATGGATCGGTGGAGGAGCATTGCGCACGCGTCCAGGACAAGCGATCGGGCTGATCCCATGACTCGCCGGATGCTTCTTTTGATCATTGCTTGGTGAACGCACCCGTGTAGGTCTGATCGGTAAGCGTATAGGTTACGGCCAAGGTTCCGTCTGGCAGCATCGCAAAGCTGGCGTCCGCGCCATTCGGGAGGCGCCCAAGCTTCAGTGTATTCCCCACAATTTTCCCGGCGCCGCCGGCGACTCCCGGACTGTTGTCGGCCAGATTTCCCCACGCATAGGTGACCGTCACCTGTCCCTTGGGAGAAATCGTCTGCACAGCGAGTGCGCCCTCATACATGCCCTCCAGGCGTCCAGCCCACATGCCCGAAAACGCAGCGTACTTTGCAGGAACGCCCTTGGCAGGGGGAGTGATCGTCACGGATTGATCCATGATTGCCGAGCCGGGAGGGGCTGCGGCAGGAGCCAACGCCGGTTCGGGCGCAGCAGGCTGCGGCGCTTCTGGAGCTGATTGGCAAGCGGCGAGTGCAAGTGTCGCGAGCCCGAGCATCGCGTTTCGCATCGACTTCTCCATTTCGTTCCTCCGGATCGGTACGAAATCGTATTTCAGGTCATCAGCGTGCTGTCAAAGCCCTCCTCGGCACAGAGATGGACCGGGCCATAGTGACTGCCACAGCCAAGCAACGTCAGACAGATCCTTGATCAACCGACCAGGACAGCCACCACTGCCGCGCAATCGCCCGCCTTGGCCAGTCCGGGGAAATGGCGCGCCGCAAGCATGCCAGACATTTTTGCAGTGATCTCCTGAGGTGCGACACCTGTGCGGCCGATGGAATGAATGCGTGCCAGCACTTGGCCCTTTTCCACCGGCTCGCCAAGATCGATCATCGTCTCGATCATCCCGTCATCTTCGGCGAAGCAGAAGCAATCGCCCGATGGCATGTCGAGCCATTGGGTGGGGCGTTTCTCGACCGCACCCGATACGATGCCCGCATGGCGCAAAACGTTGAGCACACCGCGCCGCGCAATTCGCACCGTTTCCGCACGGGAAGTTCCACCACCTCCCAGTTCGGTGGTGATGAACAGTTTCCCCATGTCTTCGGCTGCAGTATCGAACATGCCGACCGCGTCGATTTCCAGCATCTTCATCGACCAGGGTGCCGAGAACGCTTCGACCGCGGCGAACCCTTTCGCTTCCAGTGCCTTGTCGGGCCGGATATGGGCGGCGCAGAACGGCACGAAGTCGAGCGTCTTGCCGCCGGAATGGAAGTCGAGCGCAATATCCGAGCGCGGCAGCAATTCGCGCTGGAAGTAGTCGGCGATCTTCTCGGTCACCGTGCCGTCTGGGCGGCCGGGAAAGCTGCGGTTGAGATTGCCCTTGTCGATCGGTGAGGTGCGCGTGCCGGCGCGAAATGCCGGATAGTTCATCGCCGGCACGATGATCACCGTACCGCTGACATGCCTGGGATCAAGCGTGCGGGCGAGATCGTAAAGCGCCAGCGGTCCCTCATACTCGTCGCCATGGTTGCCGCCGGTGAGTAGCGCAGCCGGCCCCTTGCCGTTGCGGATCACGCAAATCGGGATCATCACTGATCCCCAGGCTGAATCGTCGCGGCTGTAAGGCAGGCGCAGGAAACCGTGCTGGACGCCATCGCGGTCGAAATCGACAGTCGGCGCGATCGGCGACGGACGAAGAATGGACATCGGCTTCAATCCTTGACCACCAGCTTGCGCGGCACATTGGCCAGGCACTCTACACCCGTTTCGGTGATCAGGATGGACTCGGTGATCTCCAGCCCCATCGTCTCCAGCCACAGGCCGGTCATGAAATGGAAGGTCATGCCGGGCCTGAGTTCGGTGCGGTCGCCGGGGCGCAGGCTCATCGTGCGCTCGCCCCAGTCCGGCGGATAGGAAAGCCCGATCGGATAGCCGGTGCGGTTGTCCTTGACGATGCCGTACTTCTTCAGGACGGCGAAGAAAGCATGGGCGATGTCCTCGCAAGTGTTGCCGGGTTTGGCCGCGGCAAGTCCTGCTTCCATGCCTTCCAGCGTCGCCTTTTCGGCATCGAGGAATTCCTGCGTCGGCTTGCCGAGGAACACCGTGCGCGACAGCGGACAATGATAGCGGTGATAGCAGCCGGCGATCTCGAAGAATGTGCCCTCGCCCGACTTCATCGGCCTGTCGTCCCAGGTCAGATGCGGCGCCGACGCATCGGCGCCCGATGGCAGCAGAGGAACGATCGCCGGATAGTCGCCGCCGATACCGTCGACACCGCGCGTGCCGGCATCATAGATCTCGGCGACGAGATCGCATTTGCGCATGCCGACTTCGATCTTGTCGACGATGCGTCGGTGCATCGCTTCGACGATGCGGGCGGCCTTGCGCATATAGTCGATCTCTGTGGGACTCTTCACCGCGCGTTGCCAGTTGACCAGTGCCGTGGCGTCGACGAAGCGAGCGTTAGGAAGGTGTTTTTGCAGCGAGGCGAAGGCAGCGGCCGAGAACCAGTAATTATCCATCTCGACGCCGATGCCGAGCTTGCCCCAGCCACGATCGGCAAGGACGCCAGCGAGGTAATCCATCGGGTGGCGCTCGGTCGACTGGACATAGTGGTCGGCGTAGCCAACGATGTTGTCGTGCGCGAGATAGGCAGTGCGCTTGGCGCCATTGGCGTCCTGCCCGCGCCCATACCACACCGGTTCGCCCGACGGCGGCACGATGACGGCCTGGTGCACATAGAACGACCAGCCGTCATAGCCGGTCAGCCAGGCCATGTTGGACGGGTCGCTGACAATCAGGAGATCGACGCCCTCGGCCTCCATCGCTTGCCGTGTTTTGGCAAGGCGCTCCGCATACTCGCCGCGCGAGAATTTCAGGTTTGGCATCATCTTTTTTGCTTCCTCGTTTGTTGGGCCTTGCGGCCGGCATCAGCTTTCGAAAACCGTCCCGACCTTCGCGGCCATGGCACGGTCGCGGGCGAGCGTCGCTATCGCTGTGTCCTGCACACCAGTGCCGGTGAGATCGGCGATGGTGATGTCGCTGACTGAGCGCCGGCCGTGTCGTTCGCCGGCGATGATCTGGCCGAGTTCAGTCACCTGTGTCTCGGCCGCCATCACGCCCGCAGCGATGGCGTGGTGCAGTTCGCCCAGCAGCCGCGTCTGGCGGGCGCTGTCGGCGACGTAGAGATCAGCCATGCGCAGGATTGCCGGGGCGATCTCGTTCTTGTGCTCGGCATCGGAACCCATCGCGGTGATGTGCTGGCCGGCTGAGACGAAGCCAGCCTTGATCAGCGGTTCGGTCGAGGGTGTCGTGGTGACGATGATGTCAGCGCCGGCACTCGCCTTTGCGGCGTCAGGCTCGGCGCGCACCATGATGCCAAGTTTCTCGCGCAAGCCAGCCGCTGTCGCCTCCGCCTTGACGGCATCTCTTGCCCAAATGCGGGCTTCTTCGATCGGCCGCACCAGCCTGAGCGCTTCGAGCTGCAGGCCAGCCTGAACGCCGGCGCCGAAGATCGCTGCAATTGAGGCGTCGGCTCGCGACAGATGTTTGGCCGCGACAGCTCCTGCAGCAGCCGTGCGGATATCGGTCAGATAGCCATTGTCGAGCAGCAGCGCCTCGACCAACCCTGTTTTTGAAGACAGCAGCACCATCATGCCGTTGACGCTGGGCAGGCCCAGTTTCGGATTGTCGAAGAAGCCGGGGCTGATCTTGATGGCGAAGCCGTCGATGCCTGGTACATAGGCGGTCTTGACGTCGACCTCGCCGCGATGTTCTGGAATGTCGAGCCGCATGATCGGCGGCATTGCCACCGGCAAGGTGGCGAGCGCTCGGAAGGCGTTTTCGACACAGGCAACAGCATCGAGATCGAGCTTCACGATGGCGCGCAATTCGGCTTCGGTGAGGATCGTCATCCGGCTCATGCGGCGTGCTCCGCGATCGATAGTGCCTCGCCGCAAACGATCTTTCTGTGCAGCGTCATGTCGATGTTGCGGCCGGACAGGACGAGCACTGTGGGGCCGTTCGCCCTGACCTTGCCGGCCAGCAGCGCGGCGATGGCGACCGCGCCGGCGCCTTCGACGATCTCGCGTTCCTGCGCATAGGCATGGCGAATGCCGGCTGCTATCTCGTCCTCGCTGAGCAGGATCACATCGTCGAGCAGGTCGCGGCACATCGAGAAGGTCAGCCGGTTATCAAGGCCGATGCCACCGCCGAGCGAATCCGCCAGCGTCGGCAGTTCCTCGACCAGCACCGGCCGGTCCGCGTCGAGACTGGCCTTCATCGCCGCCCCTCGCGCCATCGAAACGCCAACGACCTTCGTGCGGGGACTGATGCCCTTCACTGCCGCAGCGACGCCCGCCGCCAGCCCGCCGCCGGATAGCGGCACCAGCACCAGGGCCGCGTCCGCCACCTGCTCGATGATCTCCAGTCCCAGCGTCCCTTGCCCGGCGACGATGTCGGGATGGTCGAAGGGTGGCAGCATGACCAGCCCATCTTCCGTCACCAACCGCTCGACCTCTTGCTGCGCATCGTCCTGGCTGTTGCCGATGATGCGAATCTCGGCGCCGAGACGACGGATTTCGTCGAGCTTGTTCTCAGGCACCAGCCGCGACATGCAGATCGTCGCCTGGATATTATGCAGTTGGGCGGCGTAGGCGAGCGCCCGACCGTGATTGCCGGTCGAGGCCGCAACCACGCCGCGCGCCTTTTGCTCGGGGCTGAGCGAGGCAACAGCATTGGAGGCGCCGCGCAGCTTGAAGCTGCCGGTGGTCTGCCGGTGTTCGAGCTTGAGGTAAACCGACGCACCCAAGTGCCCGGAAAGACTCCGGGAAAGTACGGTCGCTGTCCGCTCGACCTTGCCGGCGATGCGCTCGTGCGCGGCGCGAATATGCTGAAGCGTGACTGGTGCCATGACGATCAATCGCGCGGCAGCGGCAGCGTCATCAGGCGGCCGAATTCGAGACGCGGTGTCTCGTCGCCGCAAAGCCGCAGGCAGTTCCAGGCGGTCGCCTGGTTGCTGGTCACCACCGGGCGGCCGATCGCCTCTTCCATACCCGAGACCGCAAGCGCCGCCCGCAGCGCCGTGCAGGACACGAACAGCGCTTCCGCCTTTCCGTCGGTCGCCTCGCGGGCCAGTTCGACCAGCGACGTCGGTGCGATGCGCGCCATCTCGCGGTCGTCCTCGAAGCCCAGGCAAGTGAAGCTGGCGATCTCGAAGCCGCGTTCGGTGAAGTAGGCTGCCATCGGCCGGCTGGTCTCGACCGTGTATGGGGTGAGGATGCTGATCCTTCGCGCGCCCAGCGCACGCAGCCCGCGCACCCCCGCCATCGGCGGTGTGACGACAGGCACGCCGGGCTTGGCGCCGTGGATCGCCGTCTCGATCTCGGCATCGCCGATGACCACCGAGGCTGAGGTGCAGGAGTAGCAGACCGCGTCGAGAGGCTCGTCGGGCAGGATGAGAGCAGCACCATCCGTCAGCGCCGGCTGCATCTTGCGCAAATTCTCCGGCGTGGTCGGATTGGCGTAGGGGATGCGGGCGACATAGATGCCGATCCGCTCGCTTGCCACCATGCGACGAAAATCCGGTTCACTCGTGTGGTCGGTGGCCAGGATGATCAGGCCGACACGCTTGTCGAGCGGACGCGCATCGAGCGCGGGCCGTGTCGACATCAGTCTGATTTCGGGTAGCGGTTTCATCAGGACTACCTCTCGATCTTGCCGTAGCGGCGTTCCAGCCAGCGCAGCAGCACGACCGAGAAAAGGCTGATGACGAGGAAGAAGGCGCCGACCAGCGTGATCGGCTCGATGTAGCGGTAATAGGTGTTGGCGACGCTCTTGGCCTGGTTCATCAGTTCCAGAACGGTGATCGCCGACAGCAGCGGCGTCTCCTTGAACATGGCGATGAAATAGTTGGCCAGCGCCGGGATCATCGGCGGAATGGCCTGCGGCATGATGATGTGAGTCCAGGTTTGCGTGGCGCTCAGATTGCAGGCCTTGGCGGCCTCCCACTGGCCGCGCGGCACATTTTCGATGCCGGCGCGGTAGACCTCGGCCGTGTATGTGCCGTAGTGCAGCCCGAGCCCGATGACGCCCGCCACCAGCGGTGGCAGAAGGATGCCGATATCGGGCAGCACGTAGAAGATGAAATAGAGTTGCACCAGCAGCGGCGTGCCGCGGATGAATTCGGCGAGGAAGCCGACCGTGCGCGACAACAGCCTGTTGGGAGAGCGCCGCGCCAACGCGATGCCCAGTCCCACGATCGCGGCCAGAACCGAACCGAGCAGCGTCGCCAGGATGGTGATCTTCACGCCCTGGATCAGCGTCGGCAGGATTTCCCAGACAAAGTTCCAATCCCACTCCATCAGACGCGCACCCCGTCGAGGCCGCGCGCCATGCGGCGTTCGAGCGAACGCACGCCCCATGAAATAATCAGCGCGAGGGCGAAATAGATGATGAGGATGGTGGTGAACGGCACCAGCGTGTTGCCGGTCTGCGAGCGCACCACCTGTGCCTGGAAGGTCAGGTCGGTGAGCGAGATCAATGAGACGACGGCAGTAGCCTTGAGCAGTTCGATGGCATTGTTGCCGAAGGTCGGCAGCATGACCAGCAGCGCCTGTGGCAGGATGACATGGCGCATGCCTTGCCAGCGGCCAAGATTGAGGGCGATGCAGGCCTCATATTGTTCGCGACCGATCGACTGGACGGCGCCGCGCACCACCTCCGCCGCATAGGCGCCGACATTGAGACCCAGCGCCAGCACGCCGGCCTGCAGCGGCGTCAGCGATATGCCGATGAAGGGTAGCACGAAATACGCCCAGAACAGCTGCACGAAGATCGAGGTGCCGCGGAAGAATTCGATATAGGCGGTGGCCAGCGCGCGCAGTAGGAAAAAGCGCGACAGCCGCCCCAGCCCGGCGAGAAAGGCCATGATCAGGGCAAGCACCGCCCCCATCAGCGTCAGCTCGATGGTGACGAGTGCTCCCTGCAATATCAGGCCGAAATAGCCGGACCATTCGGTCATTGGGTTCGAAGTTTCCAACTTTTGTGGTTGTGCGAGGCGGTAGGCTTGGCCCCTTCTCCCCGTTCACGGGGAGAAGATGCCGGCAGGCAGATGAGGGGCAGCACTAACCAACGAAGTATGCGCTGCCCCTCATCCGTCACTTCGTGACACCTTCTCCCCGTGAACGGGGAGAAGGAATGGGGCGCCTATTTCGCCGAGCAGAGCTTGTCGCGGGTCGTCGACATCGCCGCCGCCGCCGAGAAGCCGTAGGGCTCGATGATCTTGGCGAACTCACCCGACGCCTTCAGCTTGGCCAGCTCGACATCGTAGGCGTCGCGCAGTGCCTCGTCGCCCTTCTTGAAAGCGGCGCCGTCGCAATAGACCGGCGCGCCGACCACCGGGGCGATGACTTCGAGGTTCGGATCGGCGGCCTTCTTGACCAGGTCGTTGATCGACAGCACCGGCAGCGAATAGGCGTCGATACGGCCGTCCTGCAGCATCTTCACGCCGCTCTGGCCGTCCGGCACGACGATGACGCGCTCGCGCGGCACGCCGGCATTGAGCGCCAGTTTCTCCTCGGTGCCGCCACCCGGCGCACCGATTGTCGCGCTCGTGTCCTTGGCAATATCCTCGTAGCTCTTGAAGCCCTTCGGATTGCCCTTCTTCACCAGCATCGCCTCGGCGTCGCACAGCACTGGTTCCGAATAGACGACGGCCGCACAGCGCTCCGGCTTCATGAACAGGCCGGCGGTGACGACGTCGAAGCGGCCGGCCTGCAGGCCGGGGATCATGGCGCCATATTCGGAGATCGAAGCGACGATGTCGCCGACGCCGAGGCGCTTGAAGATCTCGCGCGCCACGTCCGGGGCGGCGCCCGAAACCTTGCCGTCGGCTGCGACCGCCGTATAGGGCGGCTCATTGGCGATGGCAACGCGGGCAAAGCCTTGCGCCTTGAGCTGTTCGAGCTTGCTGTCGTCGGCCGATCCGACGGTCGAGGCGGCAAGAACCGCCGTCAATGCAATGCCGGCGGCGCCGGCCAGAATGCCAAGTTTCTTCATTGTTCCCAACTCCTTGTTTCTCTTCTTGGTTTGTTGTGGACGGCCTCGCCGCCCTTGAGGACGACTTTGCCGCCCCGGGCACTACGGTCAGACGCGATGTCCGGCCGCGATGATCTTCTTCAGGAAGCCCTGCGTGCGCTCCTGTTTGGGATGGCGGAAAATCTCGTCCGGCTTGCCCTCTTCGACGATCTTGCCGCGATCGAAGAACAGCACCCGGTCGGCGAAATCATGGGCGAAACCCATCTCGTGGGTGACCAGAAGCATGGTCATGTCGGTTTCGGCCGCGAGCTTGCGCATGACGTTCAGCACCTCCTCGACCAACTCCGGATCGAGCGCCGAAGTGACCTCGTCGAACAGCATGATCTTGGGCGACAGCGCCAATGCGCGAGCGATCGCGACGCGCTGCTTCTGGCCACCGGAAAGCTGCGCCGGCATGTTCCTCGCCTTGTCGGCCATGCCGACCATGTCGAGCAGTTCCATCGCCCGCTTTTCGGCGGCGGCGCGCGGTATCCCCTTGGTCAGCATCGGCGCCAGCGTGACGTTGTCGATGACGCATTTGTGCGGAAACAGGTTGAACAGCTGGAAGACCATGCCGATCTTCTGGCGCATCTTTGTCAGGTGCCGTTCGTCGGCCGCCAGCAACTGGCCGTTGCGCTCCATGTGATAGAGTTGCTCGCCGTCGATCTGGATGTGGCCGCCGTCGATCCGCTCCAGCGTCATCAGGATGCGCAGGATGGTTGTCTTGCCCGAGCCGGACGGGCCGATCAGTGCCAGCTTCTCGCCGGGCATGACCTGCATCGACAGGCCGTCCAGCACCTTGAAAGTGCCGAAGCTCTTCGAAATGCCATCGATCTTGATGATGGGTGTGGGCAATGCAGTTCCCCGTCCTGGAGAAGCCTATGCCCTTAACGATGCGGAACGCGCGAAATCATGTCAATTAGGAAAATAATATCATGACAATATTTCTGATGTCGCATAATTACAGGGCAATTTTTGCCTAGATGGCCAGCAGTAGATGCTCGGGATCGCCGAGCAGCAGCTTGGCGACAACGCTCAAGCCCGCGCGCAGTTCCCCCTCGGTGGTCGAGCCCAGCGAGATGCGCACCGCCGGATGCCAGGGCGCTTCCGAAATACGGAAGGAGGTTCCCGGCGCGATCGCCACCCCCCGCAGGCGAGCCTGCGCGACAAAACTTTCTTCGGCACGGTCGCCGGGAAGCGGCAGCCACAGGTGCAGACCGTCGCGGTGGACGCGATAGTCGACACCGGCGAGCACTTCAGAAGCTATCTCCTGCCGCCGGCGCAGCGCCGCGCGCTGCCAGCGGACAAGATCCATCGCCGTGCCGTCGGTCACCCATTTGGTGGCAATCTCGGCCACCAGCGGCGTCGCCATCCAGTTCGAGACGAGGTGGCGGTTGGCGACGGCGGCGACATAGCGGTCGGGAGCCGCGAGATAGCCAATGCGAAGGCCAGGCACGGTGATCTTGGTGAAGGAGGTGACGTAGAGCGTTCGCTCGGGCGCGAAAGCCGCAACCGGCGGCGGCCGGTCCTCGACCAGCGGACCCAGCACATCGTTCTCGATGATGGCGATGTCGTGCTTGCGCGCGACGGCAGCGATCTCTTCGCGCCGCCGCGCGTCCATCAGTGTCGCCGTTGGGTTGATCACCGAGGGCTGCACGAACACGGCGCGAATGTCGGAAAGCCGGCAAGCCTCGTCCAGCGCCTCTGGGATCAGGCCGTTGTCGTCGATCGGCAAGCCTTCGAGGTTGAAGCCGAGATAGCGGGCGAGCGGCACCAGCGTGTGATGGCCGATCGCCTCGGTGGCGACAGTCGAACCGGGTGGCGCCACGCTCATCAACGCCACCGTCATGCCGGCCGTGGCGCCATTGGTCAGGCTGACATTCTGCGGCGACACGTCGAGACCGCACAGCTTCAGCCATTCGACCGCCACCGCGCGGTGGCGCGGAAACACCATGTTGGGTCGGAACGACAGCGCCGAGCTCGACGGCAGGTTCTCGGCCAACCAGCCCAGCGCCTGTTTCAGCCGCTCCAGATGCATCGGCTCGCAGACCGGCTTCAGGATGGAGAGGTCGATGACTTCGCCCAGCCGCTCCGGCAGATAGGGCGGCTCCGGCTCGCGGCGCTGCGTCTGCACAAAGCTGCCGCGGCCGATTTCGCCCGAAATCAGGCCACGCCGGATCAATTCCTCATAGGCGCGGCTGACCGTCTGCACGGACAACTTGAGGTCGTCGGCCAGCCGGCGATGCGTCGGCAGCCGCGCGCCATTGGCCAGGCGCCCGTCATGGATGGCGCGCGCGAACTGGTCGGCCAGCGACTGATAGGCTGGCCGCCGGATGAGCGCGGGATCGGGTTGCCACAATGTCATGACTTATTAGAGATCGAAATCAGTGCAATTGACAATCGAAATAATGCGCCGTCATGGTACGGGTGACGAAAAGTGGATACCGATGACCGCTGCGAAACTCGATCCGATCGACCTCAAAATCCTCGACGCCATCCAGCGCAACGGGCGCATCACCAAGCTGGCGCTCGCCGACAAGGTCGGCCTGTCGCCGACGCCGTGCTGGATGCGGCTGCGCAAGCTGGAAAAGGCCGGCATCGTCTCGGGCTATCATGCCTCGATTGCCATGCGCGTCATCGCGCCGGTCGCCACCGTCCTGATGGAGGTGACGCTGGCCAGTCACCGCCAGGCCGATTTCGACCGATTCGAGCGCGTCATTCGCGACATTCCGGAGATCGTCGCATGCTGGTCGGTCGGTGGCGGTGTCGACTATGTGCTGAAGGTGATGGCGCGCGATATCGACGCCTATCAACGGCTGGTCGATGCCTTGCTCGACCGCGAAATCGGCATCGACCGCTATTTCACCTACATCGTCACCAAGACGGTGAAAGAAGAGACCGTGCTGTCGGTGGCCGATCTGTTGCCGGTTTCACCGTAAAGGTATCGGAGAGATTGTCTGCCGGTACGCCACATTTGAGACAATCTCTCTCCGCTCGCGCACACAAACAGCCTCTCTGTCTGTACAGCGCGAATAGTCTTCCCGCATTGCCCCCGAACCGGGAGACTTCGATCATGTCCGCGCATTTTGCTCGCTCGCACCGCCATGAAGCGCTCGATGGCCTCGCCGACCGCCGGCTGTTGCGCGAACTCGCCTATGTCGATGGCCACTGGACGGCGAGCGAGATCGCCGAGAGCTTCGAGGTCACCGATCCGGCCACAGGCGCCACCGTCGCCTTCGTCGCCGCGCTCGATGGCAGGCAGACAGTGAAGGCGATCGACGCGGCATCCCGCGCCTTTCCCGCATGGCGCGCCGCGCTGCCGCAGGAGCGGGCAAAAATCCTGCGAAAATGGTTCGACCTGATCATCGCCGCCCGGGAAGATCTGGCCCTGCTGATGACACTGGAACAAGGCAAACCCCTTAGGGAAGCGCTGGGTGAGATCGACTACGCCGCCTCGTTCGTCGAGTGGTACGCCGAGGAGGCCAAACGCCTCAACGCCGAGAGCGTCACCAGCCATCTGCCAAATGCAGAGATGATGGTGCGGCGCGAACCGCTCGGCGTCGTCGGCGTCGTCACGCCGTGGAATTTTCCTTCGGCAATGCTGACACGAAAGGCGGCCGCGGCCCTTGCCGCCGGCTGCACCATCGTTGCGCATCCTTCTTCGGAAACGCCGCTGTCGGCGCTGGCACTGGCCGAACTCGGCGAGCGCGCCGGCCTGCCCGCCGGCGTCTTCAACGTCCTCACCGGCAAAGCATCGACCATCGTCGGCGCGATGTGCGAGGATGCCCGTGTCCGCGCCATGAGCTTCACCGGCTCGACCGAAATCGGCAGGCTGATCGCCGCCCAGAGTGCGCCGACGATGAAGCGGCTGGTGATGGAACTTGGCGGCCACGCGCCGCTGATCGTCTTTGCCGATGCCGATCTCGACAACGCGGTGACCATCGCCATCGACGCCAAGTTCGCCACCTCCGGCCAAGACTGCCTCGCTGCCAACCGCATCTATGTCCAGCGGCCGATCTACGACCGCTTCTACGCCGCTTTCGCCAAGCGCATCGAGACACTGAGGACCGGCAACGGCTTGGCCGATGAAACCGATATTGGTCCGTTGATGCACGAGCGCGCCGTCAAGAAGGTCGAGGAACAGGTCGCCGATGCGCTGGCTCATGGCGCGCGCTGCCTTGCTGGCGGCAGCCGTCATGCGGCCGGACCGCTGTTCTACCAACCGACACTGCTTGCGGATGTATCCGACGAGGCGCTGATCATGCGCGAGGAAACCTTCGGTCCGGTCGCCGCCGTGACACCCTTCGACAGCGAGGACGAAGTGATCGCCCGCGCCAACGCCACCGAATATGGGCTCGTCGCCTATGTCGTCACCGAAAACGGCGGCCGGCAAATGCGCATGGGCCGCGCGCTTGACTACGGCATGGTCGCCATCAACCGTGTGAAGATCACTGGCGCGCCGATCCCGTTCGGCGGCGTCAAACAGTCGGGCATTGGCCGCGAGGGCTCGCGCCACGGGCTCGAAGCTTTCACCGATCTGAAGTATCTCTGCCTGGACGTTGCGTAGGCGCGGAGCCAGGTTTTTCTTTTTCAAGGAGTAGCAAAATGCTCGACCAGTCCAATGAACTCGCCGCCTGGGACCGCGACCACCTCTTTCATCCTTCGACCCATATGGGGATGCACGCGCGCGGTGAATCACCGACCCGGGTGATGGCTGGTGGCGAGGGCGTCACCGTTTGGGACAATAATGGCAAGAAGAGCATCGATGCCTTCGCTGGCCTCTATTGCGTCAATGTCGGCTATGGCCGTCAGAAGATCGCCGACGCCATCGCCGCCCAGGCGAAGAACCTCGCCTACTATCACGCCTATGTCGGCCACGGCACCGAGGCGTCGATCACGCTTGCCAAGATGATCATCGACCGCGCGCCCGCGGGCATGAGCCGGGTCTATTTCGGCCTGTCCGGTTCCGACGCCAACGAAACCAACATCAAGCTGATCTGGTACTATAACAACGTGCTCGGACGGCCGGAGAAGAAGAAGATCATCTCGCGCTGGCGCGGCTATCACGGCTCCGGCGTCATGACCGGATCGCTGACCGGGCTCGACCTGTTCCACAACGCTTTCGACCTGCCGCGAGCACCGATCCTGCACACCGAGGCGCCCTACTATTTCCGCCGCCCCGACCGCTCGATGAGCGAGGAGCAGTTCTCGCAACATTGCGCCGACAAGCTCGAGGAAATGATCCTGGCCGAGGGCCCGGAGACGGTTGCCGCCTTCATCGGCGAGCCGATCCTCGGCACAGGTGGCATCGTGCCGCCGCCGGCCGGCTATTGGGAAAAGATGCAAGGTGTGCTGAAGAAATATGACGTGCTGCTGGTCGCCGACGAGGTGGTGACGGGTTTTGGCCGCCTGGGCACCATGTTCGGTTCCGACCACTACGGCATCAAGCCCGACCTGATCACCATCGCCAAGGGTCTCACCTCGGCCTATGCGCCGCTATCGGGCGTCATCGTCGCCGACAAGATGTGGCAGGTGCTGGTGCAGGGTTCCGACAAGCTCGGTTCGCTCGGCCACGGCTGGACCTATTCGGCGCACCCGATCTGCGTCGCCGCCGGCATCGCCAATCTCGAACTGATCGACGAGATGGACCTGGTACGGAACGCCGGCGAGACCGGCGCCTATTTCCGCTCCGAGCTGGCCAAGGCGGTCGGCGGTCACAAGAACGTCGGCGACGTGCGCGGCGACGGCATGCTGGCGGCGGTCGAATTCGTCGCCGACAGAGACGACCGCGTGTTCTTCGACGCCGCGCAGAAGATCGGGCCGCAGGTCGCGACAGCGCTTGGCGAGCGTGGCGTCATCGGCCGTGCCATGCCGCAGGGCGATATTCTCGGCTTCGCGCCGCCGCTCTGCCTCACCCGCGAGGAGGCCGACATCGTCGTCGAAAAAGCCGCTGACGCCATCAGGTCTGTCTTCGGGGCGATATAGGGACGTGCTAGGCGCGGCGCAGCAGCGACGCGATCATCACGATGACGAGCCCCGCTGCCGACACCGCGGCTCCCGCCACGAGCATCGCAACCGGCGGGTGCTCCACCATTTGGACGATGTAGAGGTTGGCGCGCATGCCCGGCGGTGCAAAGGACACGGTCACGCCACCTAGCGGCGGCCGGTAGAACATGAAAAGGACCGCGATCAGAACCGTCGCGAAAGCCACGCCCGCAAGCAGTCCGAATTTGCGGGCGATCAGCCCGACAGGCAGCATCAACAACACCAGATAGGCTGTGATGGCCAGTCCGAGGCCACCAATCAGCAAGGCGTAGAAAAGGATGACTTCCACGATCTGTCTCGCGCAGCTGCCTCGCCATCGATACGGCAACAACCTTAGAGCGGCGTTAAAATCGAAATCCTGAGCGGCGAAGCGCCGAAGCAAGTGCGCCGCTTTCTTTCTTTGGACGAAGAGCAATGAACAAAATCGATCTGCTTCCCCAGACCATGGCCGCGATGCTCCTCACAGGACACGGCGGACCGGAAAAACTCGTTTACCGCACCGACGTGAAAGTGCCCTCGCCCGCCACTGGAGAGGTGCTGGTGAAAGTCAGCGCCTGCGGCATGAACAACACCGATGTCTGGGTGCGCCAAGGCGCCTATGGCACCGAGGAAGATGCGGCAGCTGTCTCGACCTGGCGGCGGCAAGGCAACACGCTGACCTTTCCGCGCATCCAGGGCACCGACACGGTCGGCCACATTGCTGCTGTCGGCGGCGGCGTCTCGCAGAATCGTCTCGGTGAACGGGTGATGGTCGATTTCTCCATCTACAACCGCGACGACGATTCACTCGCCGACATCGACTATATGGGCCATGGCCGCGACGGCGGCTATGCTGAATACCAGGCGGTGCCGGCCGAGAACGCGCATGTCGTCGACACCGACATGAGCGACATCGAACTCGCCACCTTCTGCTGCGCCTACCTGACCGGCGAACAGATGCTGGAACGTGCCGGCTTGAAGGCCGGCGAGCGCGTGCTGGTCACCGGTGGCTCGGGCGGCGTCGGCTCCGGCATCGTTCAATTGGCCCGGGCGCGCGGCGCTATCCCATATGCCATTGTCGGCAAGGGCAAGGAGCAGGCGGTGCGCGACATCGGCGCCGAGGCGGTGATCACCCGTGGCGTCGCCGACCTGCAGGCCGCTGTGAACGAGGCAACCGGTGGCAAACCGATCGATGTGGTGGCCGATCTGGTCGGCGGCGCCATCTTCAACGACTTGCTGCGCATCCTCAGACCCGAAGGCCGCTACACCACCGCCGGCGCGATTGCCGGCCCGGTCGTGCAGCTCGACTTGCGCACCATGTATCTCAAGCAGCTGCAGTTGCATGGCTCGAGCCAGGGCACGCGGGCGGATTTCCGACGCATCGTCCGCTACATCGAGGAGAAGAGGATCCGGCCGCTGGTCGGCGGGGTCTACAAGCTCTCCGATTTCCACCGAGCCCAGGCCGATTTCATCGCCAAGGATTTCGTCGGCAAGTTCGTTGTCGTTCCAGACATCGCACCTTGGACTGGAGCATGATCCCGAAGATCACGCTCAAACAAAGAGAGTGAGCCCCATCCCGATTCCATCGGTATGGAACAGGCTCTAGGCCGGATAGCAGCCCCGCTCGATGGCGAGGCGGCGCACCAGCGCCAGCACGTTGTCGATGGTCGGCGTCGGCTGGCCGGTTAGCCGACCCAACTCCTGCACCGCCGTCACCAGTGCGTCAATCTCCATCGGGCGGCCGCGTTCCAGATCCTGCAGCATCGAGGTCTTGTGCTCGCCGACGTCACCGGCGCCCTTGATGCGCCGGTCGACCGCTATCGGGAATCGCACGCCAAGACTCTCGCCGATCGTTTGCGCCTCCCGCATCATTGTGCGGGCAAGCATGCGCGTTGCCTCATCGGCAACGATTGTTGCAAGCGTGCTGCCCGTCAGCGCGGAAATCGGGTTGAAGGAAAGATTGCCCCACAGCTTCACCCAGATTTCGCTGCGAATGTCGTCGCGAACCGGCACCTGCAGCCCTGCCGCGACCATTTCCTCGGCGAGCCGCATGACACGGTCGCTCTTCTCGCCCGACGGCTCACCGAGCGAAAAGCGCTTCCCCTCGACATGGCGGATCACGCCGGGCGCGTCGACCTCGACCGCGGGATAGACGACCGAACCGATGACGCGTTCCGGACCGATACGCTGCCAGATCGTGCCGCCAGGATCGACGGCTTGAATGCGGGTGCCTTCGAGCGCTCCGCCAGCCTTGTAGAAATACCACCAGGGCACGCCGTTCTGCATGGTGACGACGGCGGTTTCCGGCCCCAGCAGCGGTGCGATCTGATCGAGTGCGGGGCCAAGCGAATGGGCCTTCAGCGCCAGCACGACATAATCCTGGACACCCAGCTCCTCAGCCCGTGCTGTTGCCCTGATAGGGGTGACGGATTCCCGACCATCCTCCATCAGGCGAAGGCCGTCCGCCTTGATTGCGTCGAGATGCGCACCGCGCGCCACGATCGAAAGATCGACCCGACCGACGATGGCAAGCCGGGCCGCGAGATAACCACCGATCGCGCCGGCGCCGAAAACGGTGATCCGCATATTCATCCAAGACCGAGTTTGGCGGAAAGGCCGATGCGCTGCAGCTTGCCTGTCGCGCCCTTGGGGATCTCGTCGAGGATCAGGACCTTGCGCGGCACCTTGAAGTCGGCAAGCCGCGTCGCGGCAAAGCCGCGTATGTCGGCCTCCGTCGCGGCCATGCCCTCTCGCAGCACTATCGCGGCCGCGACCTCCTCGCCGAGCTTGTCATGCGGCATGGCGAAGGTGACGACCTGCGCTATCGCCGGATGGTCCATCAGCACGTCGTCGACCTCAAGCGGCGAGATCTTTTCGCCGCCGCGGTTGATGATCTCCTTCAGCCGGCCGGTGACGCGCAGATAGAAGTCGTCGTCGAGCACGCCCTGGTCGCCGGTGTGGAACCAGCCATGGGCGAAGGCGGTGGCATTGGCATCCGGGTTCTTCTCGTAGCCGGTGGTGACGTTGGGGCCGCGAATGACGATCTCACCGGGTTCGCCCGGCTTCAGCAATTGCCCATCCGGCGCCATGACGGCCACGTCCGGCCCGGCGGCGGCGCCAACGCTGCCCGGCTTGCGCAATCCCGGCGGCAGCCGGTTCGAGGCCATCTGATGCGCGGCTTCGGTCATCCCATAGGATTCAATGACCGGGCAGCCGAAGGTTTGTTCGAGTTCCGCCATCACCTGCGCCGGCAGCGAGGCCGAGGAGGAACGAATGAAGCGCAGCGGTGCAGAAGCCAGCGCGTCGGCATTGCGCGACGCGCGCGGCAGGATCGCCTGATGCATGGTCGGCACGGCGGTGTACCAGCTCGGCCGCGCCTCGCCCAGCCAATGGAAGAATCGCAGCGCGTTGAAGCCCGGCGTGCAGAATACGCTGCCGCCGGCGGCGAGCGAGGACAGCACCGCCGCGATCAGCCCATGGATATGGAACAGCGGCATGATGTTCAGGCAGCGATCGCTGGCCGTCAGGCCGAGCGTCGCGCCGATATGGGCGGCAGAGGCAGCGAGATTGGCATGGCTGAGCGGCACCAGCTTGGGTCGCGACGTGGTGCCGGAGGTGTGCAGCAGCAGCGCGATGTCGCCGTCCTCGGCCAGGGCGGACGCGGCTGGAGGGCCGACCGGCTCACCTTCGATGCGGAAGCTTCCAGCCGGCGCGTCACGCAACGCGACGAGCCTGAGCACGCCAATGCCCAGGCGCTCGGCAACGGTGACCGCCGGGCCGTTTTCGTCTTCGGCGACCAGGATCGCCTTCGCACCAATGTCGGTCAGGTAGAAGTCGAGCTCGTCGGCCCTGTAGGCCGGATTGAGCGGCGCAGTGGCGGCCGCCGCCGCAACCGCGACAAAGGCCGTCGCCATCTCCGGCCCGTTCGGCAGAACGATGGCCACCCGATCGCCGCGGCCGAGGCCCAGCGCGTGCAATTGCGCTGCCGTTTCGCCGATCAGGCGGCGCAACCCGCCATGGGTGAGCGTGATCCTGTCGGAAGCCGCGATCGCCGGTGCACCGTCTGCACCTGCGGCGATCCGCGCGATGATCGATTTCGCTTCAGACAACCCTGACCTCGATGTCGCCGACGCTGTCGATGTGGCCGGTGAGAATGTCGCCGCGCTGGACGGCGCCGACGCCGGACGGCGTCCCCGAAAGGATAATGTCTCCGGGCATGAGCGTAAACAGGCCAGACAGGTAGCTGATCATTTCAGGCACCTTCCAGATCATCTGATTGAGATCGCCGGTCTGTTTGCGCTGCCCGTTCAGGTCCAGCCAGATCGCACCTTGGGCGGGATGGCCGATCGCGCTTGCAGGAACCAATGGAGTGCATGGCGCCGACGCCTCGAAGGCCTTGCCGACCTCCCAGGGCCGACCGAGATCCTTGGCCAAGGCCTGCAGGTCGCGCCGCGTCATGTCGAGGCCGACGCCGTAGCCGAAGACGCAGTCGATAGCTTTGTCGATCGGGATGTCCTTGCCGCCGCTTTTCAACGCCACCACCATCTCGATCTCATAATGGACGTCGCTGGAGGCTGGCGGATAGGGAAATTCGCCTGAAGTGTTGAGGTTGTCAGGGTTCTTCTGGAAGAAGAAAGGCGGCTCCTTGTTCGGGTCGTGGCCCATTTCGACGGCGTGCGCCGCATAGTTGCGGCCGACGCAATAGACCCGATGCACCGGAAACAGCTTGTCGGACTGAGCCACCGGGATGGCGGGGATCGCAGTCGGTTCGATCGCGTAGTTTGAAGTCGCGCCGTGAATGTTCATTGTCTTGCTCCTGCGTAATATTCGACTTTGGCTTCGGCCCGCTCAATCAGCTCGGCGATCAGGAGGGCGAAGGCGAAAAGGATGATGGTGAGGGCCCAGAACTCGGCCATGCGGAAGTTCCGCGAGAAGGTCTCGAAGAGCGCGCCATAGCCGACGATGGCGACGAGCAGCTGGCCGATCACAACGCCTTTGACGCCGCGGATGAGGCCGAGCCTTATGCCGGCGAGGATTTCCGGCAGCGCCGCCCAGAGGATGATTTTCAGATACAGCGCCCGTCGCGAGGCGCCATAGGAGCGCGCCATCTCGATGAGCGACGGCGAGATGTGCCGGACGCCGGCGCGAGTATCGAGGACGATGATCCAGATCGCAAACAGGAACACCGCCGCGACGATTGTCCTCTCGCCGAAGCCGAACAGGATCATCAGCACCGGCACCAGCGCCGAGAGCGGGGCGCTGGAAAAGATATTGACCCACATGCCGAGCAGGTCGTCGGCGATCTTCACGCGGCCCATGAGAACGCCGAGCGGCACGCCGATGACGATCGACAGGACCATTCCGGTGAAAAAGGCGCGCAGCGTGGTGACCGTCGCGCTCTGCCAGGACGGTGTCTGCACCAGACCTACAGCCGCGCTCAGCACCTCGCTGAGGGGCGGCAGCAGGAAGACCAGGTCGAGCCTGCCGACGATCTCCCACAGCACGCACCAGACAAGCAGCGATGCCATCATCGGTATGCGGTAGCCGAACAGGGTCATTTCAGGGCCTCATTCGGCATATTGCTTCAACCCCTGCCAGATTTCCTGGACCGTATCGAGATAGTGCTTGTCGCGGTGGATGAGGTCCGGGTCTCCGGAGCGGTCGATCTCGGGTTCGATGATCTGCGAAACCCTGCCCGGCCGGGGCGACAGCAGCACGATGCGGTCGGATATATAGACCGCCTCCTCGATCGAGTGCGTGACGAAGATGAAGGTCTTGTTCTGGGTGCTGCGCAACCGGATCAGGTCTTCCTGAAATTTCCGCCGGTTCTGCTCGTCGACAGCCGAGAACGGTTCGTCAAGCAGCAGCACGTCGGCATCGACGGACAACGCCCGCGCCAGACCGACGCGCTGGCGCATGCCGCCCGAAAGCTGGTGTGGATACTTATCCTCGAAGCCGGCGAGCCCGACCTCGGCTATGTAGTGGCGGGCGATGTCCTCGCGTTCGGCTTTGGCCTTGCCGCGCAGTTCGAGCCCGAAAGCCACATTGCGCAGCGCCGTCGCCCACGGCATCAGCGCAAAATCCTGGAACACGAAGGCGCGCTCGGGTCCTGGCGCGCTGACCACCTTGCCGTCGATCGCGATTGTGCCGGCATCGGCCTTGATCAGCCCGGCGATGATCTTGAGCAGCGTCGTCTTTCCGCAGCCGCTCGGGCCGAGCAGGCTGGTCAGCTTGCCCCTGGGAAAGTCGAGGTCTATGCCGCGCAAAGCCTCGGTGCTCCCGTAGCTCTTGGAGATTCCCCTCACCTCGACGATCTGATCGATTGGCGCGGGCATCGATGATGGTTCCTTTCGCAGTACTGCTGCGCGCATCTCAGGCTCCTCTTGTCTCGGGCCTGAAAACACGGACCTCGACCCACTGCAACGCAATCAGCGTCAGGGTCGAAAGCGCGATGATCGAGGCGATTGTTGCATACATTTCGGCATAGTCGGCGCGGGAACGGTGAAAGGTGATCAGGTCGCCGATGCCGGTGGGCGTGATCAGCAGTTCGGCCAGCACGACGCCGACGAAGCCCGCCGCCACGCCAAGGCGCAGACCGGCGAAAATGACCGGGCTGGCGTCGGGAAGGATGATCCGTGTGACCACTTGCCAGCGCGTTCCGAGGAACGAGCGGCACATGACGACGAGCGACTCGTTGACGTTTCGCACCGCCTTGTAGGTGTTGAGCACGATAACCGGCAAAGCCAGTATCATCACTGCAAGCGTCTTGGCGGTCATGCCGATGCCGTAGACGAAAGTCACCATCGGGATGAAGGCCGCGACGGGTGCGGCCTGCAGCACGATAAACACCGGGATCAGCAGCCATTCGCCGGTGCGCCACAGGCCGCACAGCGTTCCGAGGCCGACGCCGAGGAAAGCCGACAGCACGATACCGAGCAGCAAGGGTTGCAGCGTCGAAACATACGCCAGCGGCAGGCTGCCGTCGGCAATCAGCCCGATGAAGGCGGTGAAAGTGGCCGAGAAGGTCGGAAACGCAAAGCTCACGGGTATGCGGCCGGCGATTTCCCAGATGCCCGCAAAAAGAGCGATCGAGACCAGCCTGAGGAGAACTGGCTGGTCCCGCCATCCACCCACCTCGCCGCGTGCTGAAAGGGTAGCGAGACCAACGGCCTCGCTTTCCGTCCTGATGCCGGTCGCCATCCGCCAGACCTATTTCTTGCCGAGCTTGGCAACGGCACGATCGGTAGCAGCGACGTCCCAGAAATCCTCGACCTTGAGACCGGCCGGGTCGCCTTCGATCTGGCCGGCCAGGCTGAAGAATGCAAAGTCGTCTGCTGCGGCGTCCGCGCCGCCGCCATTCAGCACCAGGCTGCCGGCGCCCGCCGTTTCCTTGTAGTATTCGGCGATTTCAGTGTCGGCCTCCGCGCCAAGGTCGGGCAGCAGCTTGTATTTGTTGCGAAACTCGACCGCGACGGCGGGGTTCTCGGTGATCTCGCGCGCCGTCTTCATCAGTTCCTCGACCAGGATATCGACATCGGCGGCATTGTTCTTCAGGTAGTCGGCGGTGGCGAACAGACCTTCGTCGGTGGCGCTGAGGTCATCGACAGGCAGCACGATGAACTTGCCGGGCGCTTCCGCCTCGAGCGCGCGCCGATTGGCCGCGTCGACGATCGAGGCTTTCAGCGTGCCCTGGATAAGCGCGTTGCGCCGGACCTCGGAGCCCGGGACGTAGCTGATGGTGCCGAGCTTGATGCCGTGGGTTTTGGCCATCAGGAGCATGACGGCCTCTGTCCCGGAGCCGCGCGCCTGCACCGCCACGTCCTGTCCGTCCAGATCCTTCCATTCCTTGTAGAATTCACTGTTGACCACCGGGAAGAAGCGCAGCGTGGAAATCTGCGCAAACAGGCGAATGGGCACGCCCACCTTCTGGATCAGCGTATAGGGTGCGCCGATGCCGACATCTGCCTGGTTGCCGACGATGGCTTGAGCGGCCAGGTCTTCATCGTTGAGGATGATCAGCTCGACTTTTACGCCGCGCTCCTTCGCGCGTTCGATGGCGGTGAGTGTCTGGATCGATTCGATCCCGGGCAAATCCCCGAATGCGATGCGCATGTCGCCGGCGCTGGCAGCTTCGATGGGCATTGCGCTGCCGATCGCTGCGGCGAGCGCTGTTGCAAGGACGGTACGTCTGGTCAACCTGGTCATTTTTGCTTCCTCCCGTTTTCTTATAACCAATTATGCAAATGGTTAAGGATTATGGCCGGATTGGTCAAGCAGTAATTCGCGTCGGATTGCGATTGGCGTGCGATCCGTGGCTCGCAATTCGGATGTTGACGGGTTCGTGCAATCGATTTATCACCAAACGTAAGAATCAATCGCGAATTGGTTAAACCAATGGATATTGTCGGAGACGGCGGCCACGCCGCGCTGGTACAGCTTCAGGCCTATCTGGCGCAGATGGACCTGTCCGGCGAAACGCGGTTGCCGGCCGAGCGGGAGCTTTGCGAAAGCCTCGGCGTTTCGCGTGGCGATTTGCGCAAGGCTCTGGCGGTTCTCGAGAAGGACGGCCGCATCTGGCGCCATGTCGGCAAGGGCACCTTCGTCGGGAGCGGTCCGATCGAAGAGACGATTGGTATTTCGGAGATCGCCGGGCGCACCAACCCCGCCGATGTGATGCGCGCACGCCTTATCATTGAGCCGGAAATCGCGCGTGAGGCAGCACTGCATGCCACGCTTGACGATATAGCCGCGATGCGGAAATCCCTCGCCCAGACCCGCGAAGCGGCGACGTGGCGGCAGTATGAGAACATCGACAATGCACTTCACCGGCAGATCGCGCAGGCGAGCCGCAACAACGTGCTGCTAGGCCTGTTCGACGTGCTGAACGCCGTCCGGCGTACCGTGGTGTGGGGTCGCCTGCGCGCCGACGGCGCGCGCCCCCCGGCCGACCATCATAGTTTTGCCGATCACGAGAGGATCGTGGAAGCCATTGCCGACCGCGATCTTGCAGGCGCTGCGGCCGCTATGCGCCTGCATCTCCTGCAGGTCGGTCGGCGTTTGATTCCGGTCCACGAGGCTGCTGAATAGCTCGCTTGGTGCCGAGGCTGATTTCATCGCCAAGGGTTTCGTCGACAAGCTGGTGGTGGTTCCGGACGCCAGGTGGAAGGGCGAGTCCGGACCGCTCTAGTTGATCCCGAAACCCGTATCGACCGGCATCGAAATGCCGTTCACCGTGGCGGCGCGGTCGGAAAGCAGGAAGAGCACAACTTCGGCCACCTCCTCAGGCTCGATAAAACGCCCCAGAGGCATGCGCGCCAGAATCGGTCCGGCCTTCTTGGGATCGCTCCACGCCTTCCGCGCCATATCGGTCATCGTAATGGCCGGATTGACACAGTTGACTCGGATGCCGTGGCGGCCGAGTTCGTTGGCCATGACGCGGCTCATCGCGTCCAGCGCGCCCTTCGACGCGCAGTAGGCGGCGTGGTCGGCAAAGCCGGTGGTGGCCGACGCACTCGACACGTTGACGATGGCGCCGTCGAGGCCGCGCGCGATGCGGGAACGGGCATATTCCTGGGAGACGATGAGCGGCGCACGCGTGTTGACGGCGATCAGGTGGTCGAATGCCTCCACTGTCACGTCGATGAAGGCTTCGAGCGTCGTCGTACCCGCGCAGTTTACGAGATAGTCGACGGGCATTGCCGCTGTGGCTGCATCGCGCGTGGCGACCGGATCGGCGAGATCGACCGCGATGGAGCGGCTGCCGATCTCGGTTTCGAGCGCTCTCAGGTCGGCCTCGGAGCGGCTTAGCGCCACCACCTTGGCGCCGCGCGCCGCAAGCATCAGCGCGATCGCACGGCCGATGCCCTTGCCGGCGCCGGTGACCAGTACCGATTTTCCGGAAAACTCCTGCGAAGCCATGGCGTCAGTTCACCTCTCTGTTGCCGGCGCGTTTTTCCTGCAGATGACGACCGCAAGCAGGATAGCAAGGATCACAAGCGCGCGCCGCTTTGCCTGTCGAAGATGTGGACCCGGCGCGGATCGATCCTCAGCATCACTTCTTCACCGGGACGGACGGTGAGCCTGTCCTTGACGATGGCGTCGATGGCGTCCTCGCCAAGCTTGGCGAAAATCTGCGTCTCGGAGCCGGTTGGCTCCAGCACCGAAACCGTTGCCGGCAAGCCGTCTGGCGCAATGTCGATATGCTCGGGACGTATGCCGTAGATGGCCGGCTGCCCGTCCTGCGCCCTGCCCCCCTCGATCGGCAGCACGGACCCGGTGTCCGACACAAAGATCTGCCTGCCGTCCTTCGAATCGATCTTGCCCTTGATGAAGTTCATCGCCGGCGAGCCGATGAAGCCGGCGACGAAGACATTGCCGGGATTGTCGTAGAGATCGAGCGGTGCGCCGACCTGTTCCACCTTGCCGTCCCGCATCACCACGATCTTGTCGGCCATGGTCATCGCCTCGATCTGGTCATGGGTGACATAGACGATCGTCGTGCCGAGGCGCTGATGCAGTTCCTTGATCTCGACACGCATCGCAACACGCAGTTTGGCGTCGAGATTCGACAGCGGCTCATCGAACAGGAAGACCTGCGGGTCGCGCACGATGGCGCGCCCCATGGCCACGCGCTGGCGCTGCCCGCCCGACAGCTGTTTCGGAAACCGGTCGAGCAGCTTGCCCAGATCGAGGATTTCGGCCGCCTTCTTCACCTTGGCGTCGATCTCGGCCTTCGGCCTGCCCTTGATCTTGAGCGAGAAGCCCATGTTGTCGGCAACGTTCTTGTGCGGATAGAGCGCATAGTTCTGGAACACCATCGCTATGTCGCGGTCTTTCGGCAGGACATCGTTCACCACCCGGCCGCCGATGCTGATCTCACCGCCCGATATCGCTTCGAGACCGGCGATCATGCGCAGCAGGGTGGATTTGCCACACCCCGATGGGCCGACGAGGATGACGAACTCGCCATCGGCGATATCGACATTCACGCCGTGGATGACCTGGACGCTTCCATAACGCTTGACGATGTTCCTGACGGTAACTTGAGCCAACTGGCGTCCCCTCTATTGCGGCAAGGCAATCTGCATCTTCACTTCGCCTTTTGGGGCGGATGCGGCGATTTCAAACGCGCGAACGCTGTCTTCGAATTCGAACGTGCGCGTGATCAGCGGCTTCACGTCTATCGCCCCTGAAGACAGCATGGCAACGCAGCGCGGAAAGACGTGCGCGTAGCGGAACACATGCTCGACGCGCGCCTCGCGCACCATCGCCTTGCCGACATCATACTTGATGTCGTGCATCTGCACGCCGATGAACACCACGCGGCCGGCCGGACAGAGCGGATCGAAAATACCTTCCGCCGCGCGCGGGCTGCCGGAGCATTCGAACACGATCTCCACGCCCCAGCCATCGGTTGCGGCGAGAATCTCCCTGGCCAGATCCTGACGCGCGACATTGATGGGCGTGATGGGGCCGAGCTGCGCTGCGAGCTCGAGCTTGGTGTCGTCGACGTCCGATACGAAGACTCGGGCGCAGCCGGCCGCCACTGCCGACAGGGCCGTGACCAGGCCGATCGGCCCGGCACCCATCACCAGCGCGATATCGCCCGGCCTCACCTGCGCCTTGGTGGCGGCGTGGACGCCAACGGCCAGCGGCTCGACCATAGCCGCCTCGGCAAAGGAAACATTATCCGGAAGTCTGAACGTGAAGTTCTCCGGATGAACGACGGTCGGCCGCAGAATCCCATGGACAGGCGGCGTCGCCCAGAAACGAACCGCCGGATCGACATTGTACAGGCCCATGCGCGTCGCGCGACTGTTCGGGTCGGGAATGCCCGGCTCCATGCACACACGGTCGCCGACCTTCAGCGACGTCACCCCGGCTCCTGTCTCCACGACGGTGCCTGACGCCTCATGTCCGAGGATCATCGGCGCCTTGACCTGGAAAATCCCGGCGCCGCCATGCGTATAGTAGTGCACATCCGAGCCGCAGATGCCGACGGTATGCAATTTGATGCGCACGTCGCGGACGCCGAGCACCTCCTCACGCTCGATCGGGAAATCCCGCAGCGACAGTTTCATCTTCTCTTCGAGCACCAATGACTTCATGAGCCTGCGTCCTTTTCTCCTGATCAGCGTTGCGCTAGCCACGCCAAACGATCAGCACACCCAACACGATCGCCAGGACATGGCAGACCGACAATGGGATCGACTGTTCGAGGAATCTCATCCAGAACAGTTCGAGCGCGACAAACAAATAGATGCCGACAAAAACCCGGTCGAACCAGTTGGTCACGATCGGCAGGAAGCCGGTGCGTTGCGGACTTGCGACAATGGTGTTGGCTTCGTCGTCCACCTCGTCGAGATCGACCGTATCCATGGCGTTACTCCTTGACCGCGCCGAAGGTCAGACCGGCCACGATGTGCCGCTGGACAACCGAGAAGATCAGCAGGGCCGGGACAAGCGTGATGATGGCAATGGCCGCCATCGTACCCCATTCGGTTCCGGTCGTCGTCACATACTCCGACAGGCCGGTGGTGATGGTGCGCGCGTTGAAACTGGTGAGCGTCGCGGCCAGCAGGAACTCGTTCCAGGCGAAAACCCAAGTCAGGATCAGCGTCACGGCGAGGCCGGGCCGCGCCAGCGGAAAGATCACTTCACGGATCACCTGCCACGTCGTGGCGCCGTCGACGGTTGCGGCCTCGTCCAGCTCCTTGGGAATTCCGTCGATCGTCGGTCTGAGCGTCCAGATGGCGAAAGGCAGGTTGAAGGTGCAGTAAAGCAGGATCATGCCCGTGCGCGTGTCGTAGAGCTTCCATTCGCCGATGGTGAAGACCTGCGTGAAGAGCAGGAAGAAGGGCAGCAGGAACACGGCGGCCGGCGCCATGCGGTTGGTGATCGTCCAGAAGAAGATGTTTTCCTTCCCTGCCAGGTCGAAGCGCGACAGGGCGTAGCACGCCATGAACGCCAGAACGGTCACCAGCACCGCGTTGCCGGTCGAAATGACGATGGAGTTGAACATGTAGCGGCGCAGCGTATCGTCGCCCAGAACCTTCACGTAGTTCTTCCAGTAGACGGTTTCGAGCAGAACGCTTGGCGTGGTGAACAGTTCGACGGCCGGCTTTACCGAGATCACGAACAGCCAATAGATCGGAAACAGCGTCAGCAGGCTGAGAAGGGTCCACAGCAGAATGGAAAGAACCGGGCGGTTGGGGCGCATCAGGAAACTTTCTTCTGGCCGCGACGGGCGACAAGGGCGACGTAAAGCAGCCAGCACATCACCAGAGTGAGGTACAGGACGATGATCGAAGTGGCCGAGCCGTATCCGTAATCGGTCTTGGGAAACACGATCTTCCAGATGTGCAGGCCGAGATATCGTGTCGCGGCGCCAGGGCCGCCACCGGTCAGCATCCACACTTCGTCGACGGTGCGCAGCGCGTCCATCAGCCGAATGAAGACCGTCGCCAGGATTGCCGGGCGGATCATCGGCAAGGTGACGTGCCAGAAGATCTGCCACCGGTTGGCGCCGTCGATCTGGGCCTGCTCGAACGGCTCCTTGGGAAGCGAAACGAGTGCCGCAAGCAGCGTCAGCGTCACCAGCGGCGTCCAGTGCCAGATATCCATGATGACGGTCAGCGCAAAGGCCAGGTTCGCGTCACGACCGATATTGAGGTCGTAGCCGAACCAAGATTTCACCAGGTACGGGATGATGCCGATGCTGGGCGTCGTCATCAGGCGCCAGACCGATCCGACGACGATCGGCGCCACGATCAGGGGCAGCGTGTGGATCGTGCGGAAGAAACCCCTGCCGGGAAACTCGCGCATGAACAACTGCGCCAGAAGGTAGCCAAGGATGACTTCGCTGAAAACGGCAAAGAAGGCGAACTTCAGCGTGAACGCGATGGAGGTCAGGAACTCGTTGTCGAAGACGAGGCGGCGAAAATTGTCGGCGCCATTGTAGACCATATAGGGGTTCGCGCCGAACGGGTTCCATTGATGGAACGACACGTAAAGCACGTACAGAAATGGGACGATGCCGAAGATCCCCAGGATCGCAATCGTCGGGGCCAGCATCAGCCATCCCACTCTGTTTGATCGCATGAAACCACTCCCTGGCAGGCGCATTGGCCGCGACATTCCTACGAATTTCGCGAGGCGGCGAAACTCGGGCCGCCGCAAAAAAGTGGCGGCCCGAGTTCTTGTTCGCTCTGCTACTTGCGATAGCCGAGATTCTTCAGCTCAGCCTCGGCGGCGGCGGCCATCTGGTCGAGCCCATCGTCGGACGACACCTCACCCAACAGGATCTTGTAGAAGATCGGCGCCGTCGCTTCACGCACCTGCGCATGGAACGGATAGGGCGGCGCACCGGCAAACAGCTTTCCGTCGTTCTTGAGCATGGTGTAGTAGCCGTTGAGCTTCTTATCCATCTCGATGACTTTCGGATCGTCGTAGGTTGCCGTGTTGGTGATGCGCGGTGCCGCGACCGCCCAATCGCCCTGGACCGAATCCTGGCCGATATACTGCAGGAACAGCAGCGAGGCTTCCTTGTTCTTCGAGGTGATTGGAAGGCCGAAGGCGCCGCCATCATAGTAGCCGATATAGCCCTTGCCGGCTTCCGCATCCGCCATGACTCCCGGTGCCAGCGGTGGCAGCGCGACGCCGACATTGCCTACGACCTTCGATTTCTCTGCATCGGCAGCAATCCATGCTGCGTTCTCGCCGTAGACCAGGCCCTGTGCCGCGCGGCCCGCCGCGAAGGTGGTGCCAACTTCGGTCCAGGTGCTGGATGGGGATTCCGGCGGAGCGATGTCGCGCAAATGCAGCCAGTATTTGAGCGCCGCCTTTGCCTTGTCGCTGTTCATCGTGCCGCCATTGGCAACCGACGCCGAGTAGTTTTTCGAAGCGTCGATACCCCAGTTGTAGACACCGAAAGTGGGCGCGATCGACTCGAAGAACTCATACCATGAAGCGGGGTGCCCAGTATGGGCCTGTGCGGTGGTGCCCCACAGTTCCAGATTGTGGTCCTTGCCCCATTTGGTGAAGAATTCCGCAATCTGCGTATATTCCTCATGGGTCTTTGCCGGCACCAGATCTTTGCCGGTTTCCTTCTTGAACGCTTCCTTGATCGCCGGATCGTTGAAGAGGTCGGTCCGGTACAGGTAAAGCTTGATGAAGGCTTCCATCGGAATGCCGAAAAGATCGCCGTCGGCATTCTTGAAATAGTTGGCAAATGTCGTGAAGTGCGTTTCGTCGAATTCCGGCGCTTTCAGCGACGGGTCGTCCTTCAGGGATTTCGTGATGTCGACCAGGAAGTCCCTGGCGAGATAGGCATAGATGATGTCCTGCTCGATATAGACCATGTCATAGATGCCGGTCTTGGCTTCCATGTCCTTGATCGCCTTGTCGTACATCTGGTCCCAGGACGTGGTCTCAATCTCCACCTTGATGCCGGTCGCCTTCTCGAAGGCAGGCGCAAGAACGTCCTTTATGTAGTTCGAAGGCGGGGTGCTTTCGGTCACGCCGTGCAGCGTGACACCCTTGTATTTCGCCCCGGCGTCCGACCAGAAGTCGGCCTTGGCGGGCATCACGCTGGTCATCAAGCCTACTGCCAATGCAGCAAGGCCCATTCTGAGTTCATGTTTCATTTTTCACTCCTCCAACAAAACATTGACTGTCAGTCTTCCATTCTGCGATCGCCGTGTTCCTGCCCTTCAGGAACGGCACTCCTGGCCATCCGGACATAGCTGAAACCCGCTTCGGGCCGATGCCTGTCGAACCGTCCTACGGAAAAAGTGGCACCCGGAAAAAGAGCTCCCCGGGTGCCGGCCCTGGGAGGCAAATCCAGCGCTCGAATGCAGTGGCTCCGTCGCGCGTCCGCCAGGCCGATCATGGCGCCATTCGCCGATCCCTGTAGTGCGGGTGCCATCACGCAGCACTTGCCGCGGTGCGATCCCCTCAACACGACGGAACGGCGGAACGGCTGCGGTGCCAGCCAAACACATCCTCCCGAGCGGTGCTTGAGATGAAGGCTCTGCAACACGGATCCTCCGGCGTTCGCAAGTTTGCTCTGCCTTCGCAGGACCACGACTTCAGGTGTTTCTGCAGCCTCGCTCCCGTGGGCATTCCGATGAGCTTAGTGTGGGGCTCTACCCCCTGCCACGCGTGGTTTGCAGGCGATCTATACTTTTTCGCCGCCTGCGCGCGCGCCGCCAGACCAGGCGCGGATTTCCCTGAACGGATCGGCACGCGCCTCAGTCCCGATCTTGTGGGCATTGCGCCGATAGTCCGACGGCGTGCGCCCGCAGATCTTGAAGAACTGTCTGTTGAAATTGGCGATGTTGTTGAACCCGACTTCGAAGCAGATGTCGGTAATCGGCCGATAAGTCTGCGTCAACAGTGAGCAGGCTGCATATATGCGCGCAAGGATGACGTAACGGGCAAAGGTATGACCTGTCTGCCGCTTGAAGAAACGTGAGAATGCTTGCGGTTCCAGGCCGCAGAGCCTTGCAACGAACGGCAGGTCGATATCGTCGCTGTAATGATCCAGAACATAGCGCATTGCCACGTCGAGTTCCGGCGGCAATTCCGCCTGCGTGGAGGTGGGCGCCAGCCGCGAGAGCCTGCGGCGGTCTCCGGGATCGCGGGCCAGCGTGATCATCAATTGCAGAAAGAGCACCACACGCTCGGCACCATGGGCGGCGCCGATCTGTGCGAGCAGCCGTTGCCCTGCGAGAGCGGTGGCACCGCGAAACTCTACTCCGTAGACGGCGTCGTCGTAGAGCGGCCGGATGGTTCCGAGTTCGGGACAGAAGCCGGTGACACGATCAGCCCATTCACGGCTGAACTGGATCAGCATGTCGCGATTGCGAACCAGCTTCCCGGGTTCAATATCGCTGACCCAATTGTGCGGGACGTTCGGCCCGGTCAGGACCAGGCAGCCCGGTTCGAATTTGCCGATATGATCTCCCACCATCATGACGCCCGAAGTCGTTCGCGTCAGGTGCAACTCGTATTCCGGGTGATAGTGCCACTTGGCTTTGAAGAACGGATAGTCATGCATGCTCCAGCGGAACGATTCCGCCGGCGGACATATGATCATTTCGAAGTCCGGAACGATCTTCAGAGCGGGCTTCATTGAGTGGCTCCTTCCCGGTAACGCAGCGACCGCTTCGCTCCCTTTGATCCGCAGTCTCCCGTAAGCCTCCCGAAAAGGGCTCCTCCCCTCTGCGACAGGCCAACACCTCCTTCGTCCACTTGCCCTTGCCCGGACCTCTCGAAAACCGTCGTTTACCGACGGCGGCCAATCCATTTCAACGCTTGTGGGTCATTCAGCGCGCACAGGTCACCGAACAAAATACATTAAACGATGCCATCAGGCGAAAAAACGGCATAAGGCACCGCGCATCCAGGCGCTGGCTCGATGGATCCTCCTCCTCCGCGTCTGGTGCTTTGCCAGACTTATATGTTGTTTAATGAGACAAATTAAAGCTTTCCATTGAGCTGTCAATCATTTTTGTGCATATAGTGGAACCAGACGAGCTATTTCGCACTTCGCATGATCTTGACATGAAGCATGTTTGGATATTTTGTTGTGCTATGCAACATAGATTGCGTCTTGGAGGAGGTGCACATGCGCAGATTGGGCATTCATTCGTTCGTATGGACCGGAGGCGGCACTCAGGCCATGCTCGAAGAAGCTATGGAGAATTCGGCCGTTTGCGGCTACCAGCTAATCGAGTTTGCGTATCTTCGACCCGAGAAGTTCGACCTCGATCGCCTCGCCAGGAAGGCCGAGGCGCTGGGCCTCGAAATCGCCGTCACGATGGGCCTTCCGTTGAGCGCGGATGTGTCGAGCGAGGATGCTGCCATCGTCAAGGCCGGCGAGGACTTGCTCGCGGGCGCTGTCGCGGCCGTTCGCGATGTCGGCGGCACCAAACTTGGCGGCATTCTCTATTCCGCCCATACGAAATATTCGACCATGCCAAGCGATCGCGGCCGCAAGAACAGCATTGCTGCCATTGCCAGGACGGCTGACGCGGCAAAGAAGGCCGGCGTCGACCTAGTGCTGGAGGTCGTCAACAGGTTCGAGACGAACCTCCTGAACACGGCGGCCCAGGGCCTCGACTTCATCAAGGCGACGGGCTCCGATCACGTCACGCTCCATCTCGACACGTTTCACATGAACATCGAGGAAGCGAACCCGGCGGCAGCCATTCGCCTGGCCGGCGACAAGATCGGCTATTTTCACATCGGCGAAAGCAATCGCGGCTACCTCGGCGACGGGGTCATTGATTTCGATCGTATCTTCGATGCCTTGCTCGATATCGGCTACGAGCGCGACGTCACCTTTGAATCGTTCTCCAGCGCCGTGGTCGACGAGGGTCTCTCGCTGGCATGCGCCATCTGGCGCGATACCTGGACCGACAACATGCCGCTGGCAAAGCACGCCAAGGCCTTTATCGACCTGAAAATGGAAGAGGCGGCTCGCCGGCGAACGACCAACGCCCGTCCGTGATCGAGGACAGTCTGACTGTGCGGCACGGATGCATGTTCGACGAGATCGCGCCGGTTGCTGCACGCTTGCGCGGCGTGTACCAGAATGAAGGGCTTGCGGTCGCTTCGGCTGGTGGACCGCAGGTAGCCTGGAGAGACCTACGTGAATGACCCGGCGCTGAACGCCAGTTCGCATCGCAGAATTCGACAAAGCAATGAAGTGGCGGCTCTAAGGGCCCTTCATCAATTCGGACGCCTGAGTCGAGCCGAACTTGCGCGCAAATTGCGTCTTAACCGCTCTTCGTCGGGGCATATCATCGCCAGCCTGACGGCTGACGGTCTGGTACGCGAGGCCATTGAGGATCCGCCTGAACAACCGGGCTACGCCCGCGTCGGCCGCCCCGGCATCATGCTCGAACTCGTGCCGGATGCCATATTTTTCCTTGGGGTCGAGATCGGCGTCGAACATATCAGTACGGTCGAGATCGATCTCGGGACCAACATCGTTTCGACGAATGTGGAACCGTTTGATGGACCCTCGATCAGCGTGGAGGCCGCGGTCGATCGCGCGGTCAACCTGGCTCTGCAATCCATTCCGGCGTCAAAACTGGAGCGATGCGAAGGCTTTGGCGTATCCACTCCGGCACAGATGGACAAGCATGGCCTGGTCCGCCTGGCGCCGCTTCTCGGTTGGCGAAATGTTCATCTCGCGGAATTGGTGAGAGACGCCCTGCCGCTGCGCGTTCCGGTCCTTGCCGAGAACGATGCCAACGCATTCGCCATCGGCGCGACCTACGGGCGCAGCGAGGTGCATTCAGGCGTGACGCTCTTTCTCGTCATGGAGAGCGGCATCGGCGGCGGCATCATCATTGACGGCAGACTTTTTCGCGGTGCAAGCGGACTGGCGGGCGAGATCGGACACTTGATCGTCAGCGACGCGCCAGGCCAGCGCCGCAATCTGGAGCAACTGATCGGCCTTGAAGCCATCATGGGGGAATATCGCAAGAGCTCCATCCTCAGTCATCCGACATTCGGCAACTTCCTTGCCGATGTGCAGGACCGGCTGCCCAGCGCCGTCTCGATTGCCGAGCAATGGGCAAAGGCCTTGGCAATAGGCCTTGTGCAGGCTTGCCGGATCATCGATGCCGACCAGATCGTGCTGGGCGGTTCGGTCGCAGCACTCTATCCGCTAATGGCTGCCAGGGTGGCTGCACACATTCACACCACGCAGGAATCCAGTTTCCCGCTGCCATCAATCACAGTGAACGATGAAGGAACCGTCGGTTCCGCCTTCGGCGCGGCCTGCATGTTGCATCAGCGCTATTTGTCTCTGGAGAGCCAGCGTTTCGCCGATGACACGGCGGAATTCGAAGAGCCGGAGACAGACGAAGGCTGATCCAGTGTGCGAGATCCCTTTTGGCAGCGATTTCAGATCATACCCCATCGCTACATGGCCTCGATCGACTAATATGTTGCATAACGCCACAAACCCTCATAGTGTGCCTTCTGGAGGAGCAATCGCGCATCCCTGATCGTGGTCGTCTCAGGCTGTCGCAAGCTGCCGAACAGGATCAGCGCGCGGCCGCGGCGAGACCTGCGGCTGGCGCGTGTTCCCATCGAAAGTACCCAATAGCCGAGCCATACGATGCCCGCAGATGCGATTCCAAGTCAGACCAAGCTCGCAGCGGACGCACTGGGGCCGACCGTCGTCATCGGCGAGATCCTGGTGGAGATCATGGCGAAGAGCCGCGGCGACGGGTTTCTCGAGCCGATCGAGCTCATCGGCCCCTACCCCAGCGGCGCGCCGGCGATTTTCATCGATCAGTGTGCGAAGATCGGCGGCTCGGCAGCAATCGTTGCCTCGGTCGGCGATGATGATTTCGGCCGCATCAACATCGAACGGCTGCGGTCTGACGGCGCCGACATATCGGCCATTTCAATCAGCCCGGACTATCCGACCGGAAGCGCGTTTGTTCGCTATCGCGATGACGGCTCGCGCGACTTTGTCTTCAACATCGGAAGATCGGCTGCGGCTCAGGTGAGCCTGACGGCGGAGGCGGAGGCGCTCTTTGCGCGGGCTGGACACCTCCACGTCATGGGCAGCGCTTTTGCCATCCCGGGTGTCTGGGAGATGATGGATCATGCCATCGGCGTCATCAAGCGGCGCGGCGGATCCGTTTCGCTCGACCCGAATTTGCGCAAGGAATTGCTCGGGCTCGGGCAGACCCAGGAACGCTTCGCCAGGCTCGTCGATGTCGCCGACCTGATCCTGCCCTCCGGCGACGAATTGTTCATGGCAGCTGGCGTTGACGGTGAAGCTGCCGCGGTCGCCGCGCTCTTTGCCCGCGGTGTGACGGAGATAGCTCTCAAGCGCGGCGAACATGGATCGACATTCTTCGGCGCCGACGGCTCGCGTGTCGACTGTCCGGCCTTCAGGGTTACGGAAGTTGATCCGACAGGCGCAGGCGATTGCTTCGGCGGCGCCTATGTCGCTTGCCGCCGTCTCGGCCTGCCTGTGCTCAAGGCCCTGGAATATGCCAATGCCGCGGGCGCCCACAACGTCACTGTTCAAGGTCCGATGGAAGGTGCCGCCACGCGCCCGCAGCTTGACGAATTTATCGCCGTGACCCCGAGAAATACCCGATGACTGCTCTCCTCAGAAGCCTGGCGGCGGCGCGGCGCAACGGTTCGCCGATCGGCGTCACGTCGGTCTGCTCAGCCCATCCACTGGTCATCCGGGCGGCAGCGCGCAACGCCGCGCGCTTCTCCGGCACGCTGGTGATCGAAGCAACCTGCAACCAGGTCAACCAGTTCGGTGGCTACACCGGAATGCTGCCCGGCGATTTTGTTCGTCTCGTCCTGCACATATCGGCAGAAGAAAAGCTTCCGACGGAACGGATCATCTTCGGTGGCGACCACCTTGGGCCAAATCCCTGGCGCAAGGAACATGCCGACGCAGCGATGGCGAAGGCGGAAGAGATGGTCACGGCGTATGTGTCCGCCGGCTTCCGCAAGATCCATCTCGATGCTTCGATGGGATGCGCCGGCGAGCCTGCCGCGCTCGACGACGCCACAACGGCGCAGCGTGCAGCGCGGCTGGCCATGGCGGCGGAGCGCGCGGCGCGCGACGCGGGAGGTGAGGCGCCGGTCTACATCATCGGCACCGAAGTGCCGACGCCCGGCGGCGCCAATCATGCGATCAGCGACATCGAACCGACCAGCGTAGCGGCGGCGACGCAGACCATCGATGTTCATCGCGATCTGTTCCTGAAGCAAGGCTTGGCCGATGCACTCTCACGCGTCATCGCACTGGTGGTCCAGCCCGGCGTGGAGTTCGGTAATGAGAATGTCGTCTTCTACGATTCCGCCAGGGCACGCGGGCTGACGCAACTGCTCGAGCAGCAACCTGGCCTGGTCTACGAGGCGCATTCAACCGACTACCAGGGACGAACCCACTTGCGCCAATTGGTCGAGGACGGCTTTCCGATCCTGAAAGTAGGGCCGGAATTAACCTTCGTTTTGCGCGAGGCGCTTTACGGGCTCGACCTTATCGCGACCGACCTTTTGCCGAACTATGGAGTCCGTCCGCTCTATCAGGCCATGGAGCGGTTGATGCTGGCAAAACCAGGCAATTGGCGGGGCCACTATCACGGCTCGGAAGCCGACCAACGCCTGCAGCGCCATTACTCGTTCTCGGACCGCATCCGCTATTACTGGAACCAGCCGGAGGCGGAAGCAGCGGTTGCGAGCCTGACCACGGCCCTGCACGGCAAGACCGTGCCGCTCACCCTGTTCCGCCAGTATCTGCCTTCATTCGCGGCGTTCGCAGGCAAACCGCTGGACCCGGTTTCGTTGCTGATCGCCGCGGTCCAGCGAAGCCTGGACGAGTACCGCTTTGCCTGCACGAGCGAGGCACTCAACACCGAAAACAATCCGACGGATGGAGGACGAAGATGAGCGAACAACTCTCTGGAAAGGTCATTGCAATCACCGGTGCGGCATCGGGTATCGGCCTTGCCTGTGTCCGTGGTTGTCTTGATGCGGGCGCGCGGGTGGTCCTGATCGACTATGCGGATGACAAACTGCGCAGCCTGGCTGCTGATCTCGGTGAGAATGCAATTCCCTTGAGGGTGGATCTCACCAATCCGGAAAGCGTGGCAGGCATGATGCCCGCCATTCTGGACAAGGCCGGCCACCTCGACGCCTTTCACGCCAATGCCGGCTCCTATATCGGCGGCGATTTCATCGACGGCGATCCGGACGCCTTTGACCGGATGCTGAACCTGAACGTCAATGCCGTATTCCGAACGGTTCATGCGGTCTTGCCGCACATGATCGAGCGAGGCACGGGAGACATTATCGTCACCAGTTCCGTTGCCGGCCACACCGCAATACCGTGGGAGCCGATCTACACCGCTTCCAAGCACGCCGTTCAGGCGTTCGTCCACGCGCTGAGGCGGCAGGTCGCGAAACACGGCATCCGCGTCGGCGCGATCGCCCCCGGGCCGGTGTTGACGCCCCTCGTCGCCGATTGGCCGAAGGAGAACCTCGACCGGGCGATGGCGGCTGGAAATCTGTTCGAACCGAAGGAAATCGCCGAAGTCCTGCTGTTCATGCTGACGCGACCGCGGACGGTGACAATCCGCGACGTCGTCATTCTGCCGGCCAACTTCGACATCTGACACGCCGGCATCGAAAATCGGGAGGTAGACCATGTACCAGACGCGTTTCAGGGTGGACAACGAGGTTGCAGTGGTGACCGGCGGAGGCAGAGGCATTGGCCTCGCATGCGCCGAAGCGTTGGGCGAGTCAGGAGCGCGCGTGGTCATCATCGAGCCCGACGAGCAGATCGGCAATGCTGGCAAGGATGCATTGACCGCGAAAGGCTACGCGGCCGAATTGATGCTCGGCGACGTCACTTCGTCGGCACGCATGACCGAGATCGCCGACACGCTCGCGGCTCGGGGCACGCCGGCCTCGATCCTCATCAACAATGCGGGTGTCGGCAAAAACGGCATTGCCTCGGAAGATGTCGACGATGAACTCTGGCTGTGGATGATGAACGTCAACGTCAACGGTGTCTTCTGGTGCTCACGCGCTTTCGGCCGGCACATGATTGCCGCCCGCCGCGGCTCGATCGTCAACCTGGGTTCAATGTCGGGCACGATCTGCAACCGGCCGCAGCCGCAGACGCCCTACAATGTCTCCAAGGCGGCCGTGCATCATATGACCCGCTCGATCGCCGCCGAATGGGCGCCTCATGGCGTGCGGGTCAACGCAGTGGCGCCGACCTATATCGAAACGCCGATGGTCCTGGCGATTCCGGAAAACGCTCCACGAATAGAAGCCTGGTTGCGGGATACGCCGATGGGCCGCATGGGCCAGGCCGACGAAGTGGCCAGCGCTGTCCTGTTCCTCGCTTCCGACGCGTCCAGCCTGATGACGGGGGCCATCGTGCCGGTCGATGGCGGGTTCACTTGCTGGTAACGGCTCAGAGTCGGTTTGGAAAATCACGGATGGGCGTTTCTGCGTAGCATGATGCCGCCCATGGCGACGAGGATCATGGCCTGCGAGACATCGATGCGCTGCTCGTAATCGCGCACGAGGCGTCGCCACCGGATCATCCATCCGAACGTCCGTTCGACGACCCAGCGACGCGGTAGAACCTTGAAGCCTTTCTGGTCGTCGGAGCGGCGGATGATCTCGACGATGAAGTCGAGATAGCAGGCCTTATCCATCAGCTTGAGCCGGTCATAGGCCCCGTCGGCGAAGAGATGCTTGACCCACGGCCAGCGTTTGCGGATGCCGTCGAGTATCGCCTGCGCACCCGCGCTGTCGGAGATGTCAGCGGTGGTCAGGTTGACCATCAGGAGCCGTCCGTCCGTATCGACCGCAATATGGCGCTTGCGCCCGACGATCTTCTTACCCGCGTCGTAGCCTCGTGCTTTTGCATGGGGTGCCTTGATCGACTGACTATCAATCACACCAGCGCTGGGTGAAGGTTCGCGACCCTGCCGCTCGCGGTCGAGCATCAGTTCCACGTCGTGGATCGTCTGAAACAGGAAGCGCCGTGCCAACTCGCGGAACCAGCTATAGACCGTCTGCCACGGCCCAAAATGAATAGGCAACATCCGCCACCCACAGCCTGAGCGCACCAGATAGCGCACCGCGTTGATTACCTCCCGAAAATCCACCTCGCGGGGACGCCCACGCCGACCAGGAACCGGCATCAGTGGCGCGATCCGCTCCCATTCCTCATCTGTCAGATCACACGGATAACGCTTCGTCTTACGCGCGATCTTGGCAACACGGCCACGGCTCTGTTCGGTCCACATCCACGCTCTGAATCAGACTTCATGCGCAAACGAAACCCCTCAAATCCGATTTTCCAAACAGCCTCTCAGGCATTTCGGTCAGGGTCGCCGGCGGCATGGAAGCGTCTCTTCTCAAAAATGCGGGCTTGCGCTGACGGTAGGACGTGCGGCTAGTATGAGCGGTCAGATCACTGGATTTCGAAAGGTTGGCCATTGAAGCGATGCGCATGGCGAGTCGCCGGAATCCTCGCACTACCGTTGGGCATGGGCAGCCGCGGTCTCGCTTTGATCATTTTCAAGCAGAGCAGATAGCACGCAGGGCCGTAATGGTCCGACGCGGATTGCAAAGCACGTTGGTTTCAGGATCAAGCAACCACCGATACTGACATTCGCTGGTCGTATCTGCTCCGATTCCCCTTCACCCATCCTTCATGTCGCTTGTCACGCTCCAGGAACAGGTGCGCCGGGTTCGATGAGCCTCTCTCGCTTGAGATCGGTCCACAGAGCCGGCGGAATATCCTCGCGCAGATAGGCCAGGTTCTGCTTCAGTTCCTCGTCCGACCGGGCGCCTGGAATGACGCTCGACACGATGGGATGTCCCAGCGGAAACTGAAGCGCAGCCGCCGGCAGCGATACGTGATAGCGGGCGCAGACCGCCTCGATGCGCCGAACACGCTCGAGCACCGGTTCCGGCGCCGGCCTGGTGTTGAAGGTCGCGCCCTTGACGGCGCCAGTTGCCAGGATGCCCGAATTGTAGGGCCCGCCGATGATGATCCTGGTGCCGCGCTGCGCGCACAGCGGCAGCAAGGTCGCCAGCGGCTCCTGCTCGAGCAGCGTGTAGCGACCGGCGAGCAGGAAATAGTCGAACTCACCCGCCACGACGAAGTCGGACAGCATCTGCCATTGGTTGATGCCGACACCGACTGCCTTGATGACGCCTTGCGAGCGCAATTCGTCGAGCGCCGGATAGGCGCCGTCCATCGCTTCGCGGAAGCGGCTTCTGGCATAGGGATCTTCGCCCGGTCCGAAATGAATGGCCTCATCGGGATCGTGGATCGAGACCATGTCGACATAGTCGGTGTCGAGCCGCTTGAGGGTTCCCTCGAGCGAGCGCATCACGGCATCGTGCGAATAGTCGAAATCGGCGCGAAACGAACCGGGCTGTTCCCAGAGCGCCGGCTTGAGCTCATCGGGCGCAATCGGGACCAGATCGTAGCCGATCTTCGATGAGATCACGATGTCGGCGCGCGGCAGCGACTTGATCGCCAGCCCAAGCCGGGTTTCGCTCACGCCAAAGCCATAGACCGGCGCGGTGTCGAAATAGCGGATGCCGTTGTCATAGGCCGCGTGAACCGTCTTGACCGCAGCGTCCGTGTCGACGGCACGGTACATGTTGCCCAGCCCGGTGCCTCCGAGCCCGATCGTCGTCACCTTCAGGCCGTCCTTCGCGACAGCCCTGAATTCGATTTCAGTCATTGTCGTTCCCTGTGCTTCGTGTCTGAAAATTCGTTGGCGTCGACGACGCCCGCTGATGCTTTCCACTGCGTTCCGTGCCTCCGGCCGAGTGAGTTTCTTACACCGGCGGCCGGCCACGCCCGGCGATCAGATCCGCCGCCTTTTCGGCGATCATGATCACTGCTGCGTTGGTGTTCGAGGAAACGATGCGGGGCATCACCGAACTGTCGCAGACGCGCAGACCTTGCAGGCCGCGCACGCGAAGTTCGGGATCGACGACGCTGTCCGCATCGCCGCCCATCCGGCAGGTGCCGACCGGATGGTAAGCGCTTCGCCCATGTTCGCGGGCGAAAGCCTCGAGTGCCGCGCGTCCCATCGTTACCGCACCCGGAAGGTGCTCGCGTCTGACGTATTTTGCGAAGGCCGGCTGCGACAGGATTTCGCGGCTGATCTCGATGCCTTCGACGGCGCGCTCCAGGTCGTAGCGCTCGGCGAAGGGGTTCGGGTCGATGACAGGCGCGTCGCGCAGGTCGGCCGATCTGAGAGTAACGCTGCCGCGAGAACGAGGCCGCACATGGTAGGAATTCAGTGTGCAACCATTGCCGCCCGGGACAGAGCCGATGCCTTCCTCGACGCCGGCGCCGGGCAGGAAATGAAACTGGATGTCGGGGGTTTTCTCGGCGCGGTCGCCCCACCAGAAGGCGCCGGCTTCGACGATGTTCGACGCCACCGGTCCCTTGCCGAACAGTGCATATTCGAGACCGGCAACGGCCTGCCAGCGCTTCTTCTTGTAGCGATCGATGCTGTGCGGTCCGTTGAGTTCGGCGACGACGTCGACATCCATATGATCGTGCAAATTCTGGCCGACGCCGGGCAGGTCGTGGCTGACCTCGATGCCGTGCGTGCGCAGATGCTCGGCCGGGCCGATGCCCGACAGCATCAAAAGCTTGGGCGAGCCGATGGCGCCGGCCGTGACAATCACCTCATATTCGGCGCGCAGCAACTCAGGGCGACCATTGGCAAGGATCTCGACGCCGATGGCGCGACCGTTTTCGATGACGATCCGGCTGACGGTGGCGCCGGTTCGCAGCGTCAGGTTTTTGCGGCCCATCGCGGGCTTGAGATAAGCGGTCGCCGTACTGCTGCGCCGGCCGTTGCGCGTCGTCGTCTGGTAGAACCCCGCCCCTTCCTGCTGGCCGGCGTTGAAGTCGGCGCGGAACGGAAGACCGGCCTGCTGCGCCGCCTTGACGAAGATTCGGGTCAGCGGATGCGGTGCGCCGCTGGAAACGCCAAGCGGGCCATCGGTGCCGTGCTGCGGGCCGGCGAAGGTGTCGTTACCTTCGGAGCGCCGGAAATACGGCAGCACGTCGGCATAGCTCCAGCCGGTGCAGCCTTCATCCGCCCATCCGTCATAGTCCTGCGGGCAGCCGCGGGTGAACACCTGGGCATTGATCGAGGAGCCGCCGCCAAGCACGCGTGCCTGCGGATAGACCATGGTGCGGCCGTCGATCGCCTTGCCGGGGGCGGTGTCATAGCCCCAGATCAGCGGCCCGGACGTCATCTTGAAGAAGCCGACCGGCATGTGGATGTAGCGATCGGTGTCGGGCGGTCCGGCCTCGAGCAGGACCACGGACAGGCCCGGATTCTCGCTCAGCCTGGCAGCGAGAATGCAGCCGGCCGAGCCGCCGCCGACGATGATGTAGTCCGGCATTCTCCCTCCCATGCGTGGCCGAAAGTTATTGTCCGGCTCTCTTCGTCGCGACGATCTCAAGTCGCTTGTGTCGCGTCAAGAGAAAGGGTATGGTTATCGTGTTGAAGGGTTGTCGTACAAGTAGAGGAGCTTGACAACCCTTATATCGAAGGCCCGGCCGCGCTCCCCGCGCATGCCGCCGGGAGGGAAACAGATTTCAATCGGGAGGTTCGATAATGAAGGACAGGAAGAACTTGACGCTTTCCGGCACAGTCAGCCGCCGGACTCTGCTGATGGGCGCCACGGCCGGAGTGGCAACGCTCGCCATGCCGAGGGTGTTGCGCGCACAGGACAAGCCGACGCTGGTGACATCGATCCGCTCGCTGTCCAACCCTTACCATGCGGTGTGGAAGACCGGCGCCGAGGCCTATGCCAAGTGGGCCGGGCTCGAACACGTCACGCTGGTTTCGGAAGGCAACAGCGAGAAGGGCATTGCCGACATCAAGGCGATGCTCGCCAAGACCGGCGGCAACATGGTGCTCAATTCCGATCCCAACGATACTCCGGACGCGCGCCCGATCGTCGAGGCCTGCGCCAAGGCCGGCGCCTATGTGGTGACCCAGTGGAACAAGCCGCCGGATCTGCACCCGAAGGACTTCAATCCGAACTACGTTTCCCATATCGAGTTCGACGGCATCTCGAGCGGCAAGACCATCGCCGAAATCCTGTTCAAGACGATCGGTGGCAAGGGCGGCATCGTCGCACTTGGCGGCCTGATCTCGACGACAGCGGCCATCGAGCGCAAGAAAGGCCTCGACGAAGCGCTCGCCGCCAATCCCGACATCAAGCTGCTCGACTTCCAGGTCGCCAACTGGAAATCGACCGAAGCCTTCGACTTGATGGGCAATCTGCTCACCCGCTTCGGCGACGATATCAGGGGCATCTGGGCCGCCAATGACGACATGGGCTCCGGCGCGCTCGAAGCGTTGCGCGCCGAGAACCTTGCCGGCAAGGTGCCGATCGTCGGCGTCGACGGCATCAAGACGGCGGTCGATGCGGTGCGCACAGGTGAGTTCGCCTGCACCGTGACCTCGGATCCGTTCTGGCAGGGCGGCATGGGACTGGCCATTGGCTACAACGCCAAGATCGGCAAGTTCGACCCAGTCAAGGAGCCGCCCGAGCACCGCGAATTCTACGGCAAGGCGGTGCTGATTTCGCACGACAATGTCGAGGAATATTACAAGACCAACGTCGATGCGAAGCCGGAGATCGACTGGAACGACCTGTGGGGTCGGGTGACCGGAGCCATCCGTACCTGACCGCCCGAGCGGGCCCGCTAACTCCCTGGCGGCCCGCTCCCTTTTGCAGGCGTCGTGTATCCGTATCGGCGACTGTCATGACGCAGACGGGAAGCGCTTTCTTGACAATCAATACAGAACCCCTGAAGTCCGTTTCGGACATCGAGCGGACGACGCTTATGACACTGATCCCCGGCCGCATCGCCGGCCTGTTCGGCGGCAGGCGCTGGCGCAGCCTGGCGCCGCTGGCGGTGCTGATTGTGCTGTGCGTGCTGATCGCCATTGCCAATCCCAATTTCATCGAATTGCGCAACCTCGTGCGCGTCGCCAATTCGGCGGCTGTGCCGCTGACGCTGGCGATGGGCCTGACCTTCATCATCCTGATGGGCAGCATCGACCTGTCGGTCGAGGGCACGCTGTCTGTAGCAGCGATGGTGGTGGTGCTGCTCGCTGCCAACGACGGCAACGGCAATAACTATGGCTGGTGGGCGGTGCTGGCCGCCGTGGCCGCCGGAACGGCCATGGGCCTTGTCAGCGGTCTGGTGCAGACCATGCTGAGGATCCCGTCCTTCATGGCCACGCTCGGCATGTGGTTCATCGGTCTCGGCCTGTCGGTGTTCATGCTCGGCGGCTCGGCGATCAAGCTGAACGACGCCTCGATCCGTGATCTGGCGCTGACCCGCTTCCTCGGCCTGCCGCTGGCGGTCTGGGTCGCCACCGGGGCGTTCCTGCTCGCCGCAATCATCCAGTATCACACCAAGCTCGGCCGCCACATCCTGGCGATTGGCGGCGATGAGGACGTCGCCAAGCTCTCCGGCGTCAACGTGGTGCGCGTGCGTATCACCGCCTTCGCGCTCGCCGGTTTCTTCTTCGGCATGGCCGGCGTGCTTGCCGCTGCCCAACTGGGCCAGTCGCATGCGGTCATCGGCGACGGAAGGCTGTTTGCCGCGGTCACCGCCGTCGTCGTCGGCGGCACGGCGCTGACCGGCGGCGAAGGCGGCGTCGTCAACACGCTGATCGGCGTGCTGATCGTCACCGTGCTCGCCAACGGCATGATCCTGCTCGGCATCTCGCCCTACATCCAGCAGACGGTGCAAGGCCTGATGATCATCGCCGCGGTGGCGCTGTCGCTCGACCGCGTCCGCCTCAGAATAGTGAAGTGAGTGCCATGCTGAGCGCGTCCGGCATCACCAAGACATTTCCCGGCGTCCATGCCTTGCGCGACGTCAGCATCGAGGTCAGGCCGAACGAAGTGGTCGGGCTGATCGGCGAGAACGGCGCCGGCAAGTCGACGCTGATGCGGGTGCTGGCCGGGAGCTACCGGCCGGACGGCGGCAGCCTGACCCTCGACGGCGAGCAGCTTCGCATGCGCAATCCGCGCGATGCGGCGAGGCATGGCATCGGCATGGTATTCCAGGAGCAATCGCTGGTGCTCAACCTGACGGTCGCCGAAAACATCTATCTTGGCCAGGAAGACCGCTTCACCCGCTTCGGCATCGTCAACTGGCGCGCCTTGAATGCCGCAGCGCGCCGCCAGCTCGGCAAGATCGGCATCGACATCGACGTCACCGCGCGCACCTCCGAGCTCACCTTCGCTGCCCGCCAGATGGTCGAGCTGGCCAAGGCGCTGACGCTGGAGGAAATGGTCGAGCGGCCGTTGCTGATCCTGCTTGACGAGCCGACCTCGGTGCTCAACGCAGCCGACATCGAGGTGCTGTTCGCGCGCGTCCGCTCGCTCAAATCCCGCGCCAGCTTCGTCTTTGTCTCGCACCGTCTCGACGAGGTGCTTGATATCTCCGACCGCGTCTACACGATGAAGGATGGCGCGGTGGTCGCCGAACACCGCACGGCCGAGGTCACCGCGCCGGAACTGCACGAGATCATGGTCGGCCGCGGGCTGCAGGCCGAGTACTATCGCGAGGCCCGCCAGCATGCGCCGCGCGCGGAGACAATGGTCGAAACCAGAGGGCTCGGCGTCGCCGGCGCCTATCATGGCGTCGACTTCAGGATCAGGGCCGGCGAGATCGTCGGCATAGCCGGTGTCGTCGGCTCCGGTCGCGAGGAAGTCACGCGCACGGTCGGCGGCTTCCTTCAGCATGATGCCGGCGAAATGAAAATTGGTGGCGACGCGGTGCATTTCGGCTCACCGGAACCGGCAGTGCGCAAGGGCATCGGCTATGTGCCGCGCGAGCGTCGGCTCGAAGGGTTGGTGATGTTCTTGTCTATCGCCGAAAACATCTCGCTCGCCGACCTGTCGAGTGTCATGCGCCATGGCGCGATCGATTACGGCAAGGAACGCCGGCTCGCCGCCGATTGGATCAAGCGGCTGCGCATAAAGGCGCCAGGGCCCGATGCGGCCTGCCGCAAGCTCAGCGGCGGCAACCAGCAGAAGGTGGTGCTGGCGCGCTGGATGACGGCGGGCTCGCGCATCCTTGTGCTCGACCATCCGACGCGCGGCCTCGATGTCGGCGCCAAGGAGGAGGTCTACGAGCTGATCCGCGATCTTTCCGAACAAGGCGTGGCGATCCTGCTGATCTCCGACACGCTGGAGGAAACGATTGGCCTGTCGCACCAGGTACTGGTGATGCGCGACGGCGAGATCACCGCGCGCTTCGACGCCAGTCCCGGCAACAAGCCGGACCAGGTCGACCTGTTGCGGGCGATGGTATGAGGTTGGCCGATGAATGAGATTTTTTCGTTGCAAAAGTTCCTCGACAGCAAGTGGACGCATGGCGCCGTTCCGCTGGTGCTGCTCGTTGCGCTGCTGCTGATCATCGAGATCGCATCGCCCGGCTTTCTCACCGGCGAAACCGTTGCTCTGCTGTTCGCCAACACCGCCGTGCTGTTCATCCTGGCCACCGGCGTCACCTTCGCCATCCTGCTCGGCGGCATCGACCTGTCGATCCAGGCAGTCGCCTCGCTGGCAAGCGTGATCCTGGCGCAGTTGCTGCCCTCGCTCGGCCTCGCCGCCTTTCCGGTGGCGATCCTGTCCGGTCTCGCTTTCGGCATGTTGAGCGGCATCGTCCACGTCAAGCTGCGCGTCCCGTCCTTCGTGGCGACGCTTGCCACCGGCGGCGTGGTGACCGGCATCGCGCTGTGGGTCTCCGACGGCCGCGCCATCACCATCGAGGAAGGCGGCCGCGAAAACACCGCCTGGATCAACGCCACCATCGCTGGCCTGCCGGTGGTGGTGCTGATTTCAGCGGTGATCGGCATCGCCGGCTTTCTCGCTCTGCGCTACACGCGCTTCGGCCGCCAGGCCATCGCCGTCGGCGCCGGCGAACGCGCCGCCTGGGCGGCGGGCATCAATGTCGACCGAACCAAGATCATCGCCTTCGCCGCGTCCGGCATGCTGGCAGCCGTCGCCGGCGTTGTGCTGGCAGCTAGACTGTCGAGCGGCTCGCCGGTTCTCGCCAATCAATTGCTGCTGCCGGCCATTGCCGCCGTCATCGTCGGCGGCACCGCCATCACCGGCGGCCTGGGCGGCGTTGCCCGCACGGCGGTCGGTGCGCTGATCATCTCGATCGTGCGCATCGGCATGACCTTCGTCGGCGTCAACATTTTCCTGGAAAACATGGTGTTCGGCGCGGTCCTCATCGCCGCCGTCGCCATCACCATCGACCGCAGCAAGATAGCGGTCATCAAGTGACAGAGCTCCCCGCACCGCCTCCCAAGCAAGCGCGGTACAGGAGGGGGCCGCATCGGTGCCAAGCCGATGCGGTCCGACCTGAAGTCTCTACATCGTGTCGAGGCCGATCAGCTCGATCTTGTAGCCATCGGGGTCTTCGACGAAGGCGATGTGGGTGGTGCCGTGCTGCATCGGCCCGGGCTTGCGCGGGATCTTGGCGCCGCGCTTTTCGAGCTCGGCGCAGACGGCGTAGATGTCGTTGACGCCAAGCGCCAGATGGCCGAAGCCGGTGCCGATTTCGTAGGGTTCCTCGCGGCCCCAGTTCAGCGTCAGCTCGACGACGGCCTCCTTGTCCTCCGGACCGTAGCCGACAAAGGCGTTGGTGAACTTGCCGCCCGGATAGTCGTCCCGGCGCAGCAAGGTCATGCCGAGAACTTCGGTGTAGAAGGCAATCGACCTGTCGAGGTCGAGAACCCTGATCATGGTGTGCATATAGCGAAAGCCTGGGGCGTCGCTCATTGGGAAAGTCCTCCGAGTCAGGTGATTTGCTGGTCTGACCATCCACATCAAACGGTTGGCGGGAACATGGCGTCGCTTGATGTTCTAAATCAGGGTTGTATGATAACACGACAAGAACGGTGGTTGTCCAGTCGTTTTGCGAAAGGTTCCAGAGTCAGGTCATGAATGTCGTGCCACCCACCTCCGCATCGCTGATCGCATCCCTTGCCGGCGTGTTGCCGAGTGGCGGGTTGCTGACGGCCGAGGTTGATCTGGCGCGCTACAGCCGCGACTGGTCGGGCGACCATTTCGGCCGTCCGCTGGCGGTGGCCCGCCCGGCCTCGGTCGAGGAAATGTCGGCGCTGATGCGGCTCTGCCATGCCGAGCGCATTCCGGTGGTGCCGCAAGGCGGCCTGACCGGCCTCGTTGGTGCGGCTGTGGCGGCGGACAGCGGCGAGGTGGTGATCTCACTGGAGCGCCTGAACGCAATCCGATCCGTCAATCCAATCGATTTTGCCATGGTGGTTGAGGCTGGCTGCATCCTCGAAGACGCCAAGCGCGCTGCCGAGGCACAGGACTGTCTGTTGCCGATCACCTTCGGGGCGCAGGGAAGCTGCCGCATCGGCGGCAATGTCGCCACCAATGCCGGCGGCTTCAACGTGCTGCGCTACGGCATGACGCGCGACCTGGTGCTTGGCCTGGAAGTGGTGCTGGCCGACGGCCGGGTGTGGAATGGACTGAAGGTGCTTCGCAAGGACAATCGCGGCTACGATCTCAAGCAGGTCTTCATCGGCAGCGAAGGCACGCTCGGCATCGTCACCGCCGCGGCGCTGAAGCTTTATCCCAAGCCGACGCAGGTCGAAACCGCGCTGGTCGGACTGCGCTCGGTCGAGGACGCCATGGCGCTCTATGCGCGGGCGCGGCGCGACTGCAGCGACCTTTTGACCGCCTTCGAATTGATCCTGCGTCGTGGCATCGAGATCACCATGCGCGAAGCCGCGGATTTTCCCGATCCATTGACCAGGCCCTACCCGGCCTATGTGCTGATCGAAGTTTCCGCCGGCGGTTTGATCGACCTGTCCGCCATGCTGCTGGATTTTCTCGGCGGCGTCACCGATCTCGTCGAGGACGGCGTGGTGGCATCGACCAGGGCCCAGGGCGATCGGCTGTGGCGCTACCGCGAGATCATGGTCGAGCGCCAGGGCCGCGGCGGCCGCTATCTGCGCACCGACGTTTCGGTGCCGATCTCGAAACTCGCCGATTTCGTCACTGACGCACTGGCCGTGCTGGAGAAAGCGCGTCCGGACGCGCTCGCCGTCACCTACGGCCATGTCGGCGACGGCAACATCCATCTCAACGTCGTGCCGCCGGAAGGTATGGAACCGGACGCCGTCGAGCAGCTGTTCGAAGAGGCCGAAGCGCATATCTTTGCCGTCGTCGACCGCTATGGCGGCTCGATCAGCGCCGAACACGGCATCGGCCGGGTCAAGCAGAAGGCGTTCCTCGAACGCATCGACCCGGTGGCGCTCGACCTGGCGGCGGGCATCAAGGAAGCCTTCGATCCGCGCCACATCCTGAGCGACGGACGCATTCTGGCGTCCAAATCCGCCGTCGACTATAGGTGAGCCATGACGCTGAAGCTCGATAAGGTCAATCGCGGACCACACCTCTCCACACTGGTCGCCAGTTCCATCTCGCGCGAGATCGCGCAAGGACGCCTGAAGCCCGGCGATCAGCTGCCGACCGAGCAGGCGCTGGCCACCACTTTTGGGGTCAGCCGCAACGTCGTGCGCGAGGCGATCGCGCGGCTGCGCTCGGAAGGCCGCATCTGGTCGCAGCAGGGGCGCGGCGCCTTTGTCGTCGAAGCCAGCAACGCGACCGTGCTCACCATCGACTACGAGGCGCTACAGCGTGCCGATTCTTTCCGCAGCCTGTTCGAACTGCGCGGCATCCTCGAGGTGCAGGCCGCAGCCCTTGCCGCCAAACGCCATACCGAAGCCGACATCGCCGCGATGGGTGAGGCGCTCGCCGGCATGCGTGCAGCCCCCTATGGCAGCGTCGCCTGGCTGCGCAGCGATCTCGAATTCCATCGCACCGTCGCCGAGGCGACGCGCAACAGCTACATGGGCCAGTTTCTGGTCTTCGTTTCCGAGCGTGTGCGCGAAAGCATCCTCGCTGCCGGCAACCAGCAGAAATCCGACGACATGGCCCGCATCACGCTGGGCGAGCACGAACGCATCTTCGCCGCCATCCGAAACCGCGATGGGGAGGCCGCGCAAGCGGCGATGCGCGACCACCTGGCGGGCGCCGCGCTGCGCGTCGGGCTGCATGATGGTGAAGCGGCTGCGGAGTCAGCATCTCCGGTGCAGGAAGTGCCATCTCCGGTCCGGCATTCGAGATTGCGAAAGGCGATCCGCGGGCAGGCTGGGGGATAGAATTTCGCCTCACCTTGTCTGACGGCGACAGGCCGCATCCTACCGCGCTATTTCAGCGGCAGAAAGAGTTCAAGAACCACCTCATGTACCCGCGCCTCCGGGAGGAAGGACAGCCGTCGTTGGCAATAGACTGGAAAGTCGCGTGCTTCCTCGCCGCTGGCCGGAAGCCATTCACGATAAAGGAAGAGTGCTGCGGGCTCGAGATTGTTGGTGTTGCCGGGGTAGCGCAGCACCGCGCAGCGTCCGCCGGGGATCTCGCCAGCCTTCATCGTCTCGTCGTCCGCCTCGATCGGCTGGTCGGTCCCGGCACAAATGTCCATGCTATAGTCGGCCGCGACCGCGGGCTCCCTTTCGGAACGGAAGACGTTGAAGGTCGGGCTTGTCTCGGGCGACAGGCCCGCGGCCTTGCGCCAGGCGATGAACCGCTGGATGGTGTCCTGGAGCGTCGCCCGGTCGCCCCGATGCTCCATGATCGCCACCGGCGTGGGGGGCACATCGCGGATCATCACGTCGTCGTGTTCGAAGATTATCTGCATGAGCTTGTTCCTTGCTTTGTCGAGAGGCCCGAAGGCCATGAGCCACGACCCCCAGTCGGGAGACTTCCGGAACGAAGAAGGCGATTGTCCGAACCGTTGCCGAAAGGCGCGGGCGAAGGCATCCGGTGCGTCGTAACCGGCATCCATCGCGATGTCCGTGACGCTTTGGGCGTCGCTCTCGGCAAGCCTGTACGAAGCGCGCTTCATGCGGGCGAGCTGGACATAGCGATGCACGGACACCCCGAAGGTTGACGTGAACTGCCGGTGGAAATGGTATTTCGAGAACGCCGCGACGCCGCTCAAGGATTCCAGATCCAGATCGTCGTCCAGATGCTGGTCTATGTGGTCCAGCACCCGCTGCATTCGGGCATGGTAGTTTTCAAGTGCCGCCTTCAACGTCTCGTCCTCCGTGGCAACACCAGATAGGCGCTCCCGGACATGCCGCGCTCGACCGATCTTGCGGTTTGACACGGATGGACCGGTACCCGCCAGCGGCCGCTTGGAGGCTGCTTATCTGTAAGGCTCGTTCACGCAGCCTAAACCCCATGCGGCAGGGCCGGCCTCCACTCCGTCTCGGCTTCGCCGAGCCACCTCTCCCCCATTTCATAGGTCATGTCCTTGAGCGCGTTCTCGTTGCGCGGTTCAGCGCGAAGTCGAGAGATCAGTGCTGGATGACGACCTTGCCTACGATATTGCGCGCGCTGTAGTGCGCAATGGCTGCCTTGGCGTCGTCGAATGCATAGACGCTATCGATTACAGGCCGGATGCCATGCTGTTCCATCGCCCGGCACATGTCCTCCAGATCTCGGCGGCTTCCAATTGTCACCGCGCGAAAGCCGACCCGGCTCATGAACATGGTCATGAAGTCGACGCCACCTTCATACCCAGCCAGAATGCCAACGATGGAGATTTCCCCTCCAACCGCAGAGGCCTTCATCGACTGGGGCAGAGTCGCAGGGCCGCCCACCTCGACAACGCGATCGACGCCGCGGCCGTTGGTGAGTTCGCGGACCGCGTCACCCCACTCGGGCGTCGCATTGTAGTCGATGACGGCGTGCGCGCCGAGCCTGCGAAGCATAGGCGCCTTCTCATGGCTGGAGGTCGTCGAAATCACTCTGGCGCCAAGCGCAACGGCCAGTTGCACGGCGAACAGTGATACGCCACCGGTGCCCTGAGTGAGTACCACATCGCCGGCGCGAACGCCTGCAAGTGCCGACCATGCCGTCACCGCAGCACAGGAAAGCGTAGCGCCCTCTTCGAAGCTCATGTGAGATGGCATGGGAACAAGGATCTCCGCGTTGACCACCTTGTATTCCGTCAGCCAGCCGTCGTGATCGACGACCCACTGCTCGTGTTGAGTGTTCAAGGTTCCGCCAAACCAGTTGGGAAGGAAAGAATTGACGACCTTGTCGCCGACCCGGAAGCGCTTGACGCCTTCACCGATAGCCTCGATTTCGCCGGCGCCATCCGACAGCGGCACGCGGCCCATTGGAACGGGCGGCTGATACTGGCCGGCAAAAATGGGCAGATCGCGGAAATTGAGCGACGACGCCCTGACGCGGACCAGCACTTCACCTCGGCCGGGTTGCGGAATCTCGCTCTCTTTGATGATCAGGCTGCGCGGTCCGCCAAAGCTGTTGATGTGGAATGAACGCATGGACTTGCTCCTGGCTTGATGGCTTGTGATTTCTTTCTACCGGGAGCATGATTGTTTGATAATCGCCCTATATTGGTACGGCCTGTGCAGCCAGACTTCACAATAGATCGAGCGCGCATGGACGGCGTGGTCATGTTTCTGGCCGTTGCCGAGCTGCGGGGGTTTCGGGCCGCGGCCGCGCGTCTTGGGGTGACGCCTTCCGCTGTGAGCCAAGCAATTCGGAACCTTGAGGCGCGGGTCGGCTCACCTCTTTTTGTGCGGACAACCAGAAGCGTAAACCTGACGGAGGCGGGCGAACGCCTTCTTGCCCACGCACGGCCGGCGGCGGATATGTTGAGGGCCGGCATCGACGCCGCTGGCGGGTTGGGCGACGACGTGCGGGGAAAGCTACGCATCAACGCGCCGCGAGCGGCCCTGCCGTTGCTGATCAACCGCCTGCTGCCCGATTTTTTGGCTGCCCACCCACAAATCCAGCTCGAATTCGTTGCCGAGGATCGTCCGATCGATATCGTCGCGGAGGGGTATGACGCGGGCATACGGCTCGGTGATTTCGTCGAAATGGATATGGTCTCCGTTCGTCTGACGCCGGCCGAGCGGTTTGTCGTGGTGGGGACGCCGAGTGTCTTCAAGGCGCAAGGGCGGCCGGTGCGCCCCGAAGATCTGCACGGCTTCCGCTGCATCCTTTATCGGACCGATGCGGGTGGTGCGGACCACTGGCGATTTATCGTTCGGGGGCGGCCCGTCACCATCGCGGTCACGGGTCCCCTGGTGATCAACGATGTTGATTTGTGCATCAGGGCGGCACTGCGCGGTGTTGGATTGTTCCGCCTGCCGCGTTCGCTCGTGATGCCCTATCTGGATACTGGGGCGCTTGAGACCGCGCTCGATGCCTTTGGCGAAGATGTGCCCGGCCTCTCGCTCTATCATCCAAGTCGCAGCCAGGCGCTGCCCAAATTGCGTGCCTTTATCGAATTTGCGATTACGCGTATGCGTCATCCGGTGAGCGCCGCCGACTATTTGCCCACGGCTGTGGATTAGCAGGCTGTAAGGCCCGCATTTCAAGCCAGCCAGAAATGGTCCTCGACCTCTTGATGCCGACACCGCTCGACTCGCCCAAGACGATGGCAACACCGGCGGTCATGGGACCAGGACCAGCTTGCCAGTGGACTTGCGGCTTTCCATGTCGCCATGGGCGGTCGCCGCATCGTCGAGCCGATACTCGCCGCCGATCAGGACCTTGAGCTTCCCTTCAGCGATCCAGTCGAAGAGCTGTACCGAGCGAGCGCGCAGCAGACCGGGCGTAGGGATATGGTCGAAAAATACCGCATAGCCGATCTTGATGCTCTTGGGCAGGCTCATGATATCGAGCGGACCCGGGCCTCCAAGCACCGGGCCATACCAGCAGAACGTTCCCGATCGGCGTAGTATGTCGAGCGACCCCTGAAAGGTCGTCGGCCCTGAGCCGTCATAAACCACATGCACGCCTTCGCCCTTGGTCAGACGGAGCGTCTCCTCCGCAAACCGGCCTTCTGCATCGACGATGACATGGTCGGCGCCGGCCTCCCGGACTGCGGCGACCTTTTCCTGCGACGAGACGCGTCCGATGACATGGCCGCCCCGCAGTTTGATGATCTGGGTCAGCAGCAGCCCGAGCCCACCCGCCGCCGCGTGGACGAAGGCGACATCGCCGGGCTGAACTGGATAGAAGTCGGTGGCGAAATGACTGGCGGTGAGACCCTGCATCATTACGGATGCGGCCACGCGATCGTCGATCGTGTCGGGAACCGGCACCAGCGATGCGGCAGGGATCGCAATCCGTTCCGCATAGCTTCCAGGCGCATAGACCCAGGCGACACGGTGGCCGGGTTCGATGCCTTCGACGCCGGCCCCCACCTTCAGGACTCGCCCGACACCTTCGACGCCAAGAATCTTGGGGCTGGGAATATCGGCCCATGCCATGCCCTGTCGCACGCCGATATCCATGAAGTTGACGCCTGCGAAGGCGATCTCGACCAATGCTTCGCCCGGACCCGCCACCGGTTCGGGGCGCTCGGCATATTCCAGCATCTCCCGGCCGCCTGTACCGTTCATCACAACCGCTCTCATTGATGTGCTCCTTTCTTGAATGATCGTTCCATAATTGGTTAAAAAAAGGGCGCGCTACCGCAGCGCCCTCAGCGCCATGTCGGCCAGGCTGGCCAGCGCCGCGCGGTCGGCGCCGCCGCGCCCCGCGACCCGGATGCCGGCAATGTTGGCGATCAGAAAATCGGCGGTTACTTCCGCGTCGAGGCTCGGAGCGATATCGCCTTCACGTTGCGCGTCGTGAACGCGGGCTACGATGGCTCCACGCAGGCCTTTGCCCAGGAGCGTTTTGATCTTCTCAAGGTCGGGGCGTGATACGCCGAACTCATAGGTCGAGTTGACGCCAAGGCATGGCTGATCGGCGGTCTCGACGACGCGTTGCAGCATCGCATTTATGCCATCGATCCCCCGAGCGCGGCTTCGCAGCGCACCGAAATGCCTCGTACACTCGTCCAGCCCATAGCGATGCACCGCCGAGCAATAGAGCTGCCACTTGCCGCCGAACGCAGCGTAGAGGCTTTGCCGTCCGATCCCCATCGCATTGACGAGCATCTGGGCCGAGCTACCCTCGAATCCATGCTCGCTGAAGACGTCGATCGCGCCATCAAGCGCATCGTCCATATCGAATTCCCGCGGTCTTGCCATGAGCGCCATATAGCCGTTCGGGAACGATCGTTCAATAACGCATCCGGGATTAATCTGCGACGCGGCGATCTGCCCTAATCAGGTTCTGTGTTTGGGTCGCCAGACCATATGAGAACACACGTAACTGCGCGTTTAGACTAGCACCGTCACGTCGTTGGCGGCTCCACCAGCGACACCCCGTTCAACCCCGCAACGATATCCGACAGTGCCGGCACGAACTTCTCGCCATGGCCAGTGGTGACCGCAGTGGCAAAGCCGTTTCGCACCGCAGCCCCGATTGGATTGGCGACACCTGCAGCCTGCGCGAAAGAGGCGAGATAGGTCATGTCCTTGAGCGCGTTGACGATGGCAAAACGCTGCGCGTTTTCGTTGCGGTTCAGGACGAAATCGAAGAAGGCCTGATAGAAGCCGCAGTCCATGCGGCTGCCCGAAATGACGCTGTTGAAGACCTGCGGCGTCAGCCCCGCCTTCGCACCGAGCGTCAGCGCCTCCGAATAGATCGCCGAGTACCCCATCGAGACGAAATTGTTGAGCAGCTTCATGGTGTGGCCGCTGCCGGTCGGTCCGGTGTGGACGACGCGCGCGGCGAAGGCTTCGAGCACCGGCCACGCCCGCGCAACTGCCTCAACTGAGCCGCCGACCATGACGTCGAGCTTGCCTTCAGCGGCTTCCTTGGGCGTGCGCGCCAGCGGCGCATCGATCAGCGTCACGCCTTGCTGGGCGAGTTCGGCTGCAAGTGCCGTCGTCGATGACGGATTGGAGGTCGAGCAGTCGATGATCAGCAGCGGCTTGCCGGTTGAGGCGAGCCCATCCGGCCCCTTGATCAGCATTTCGACCTCGCGCGAGCCGGTGACGCACAGGATAACGATGTCGCAGGCGGCGGCGAGCTTGCGCGGGCTTACCGCTTCCGTCGCGCCGGCTTCGATCAACCGGTCGGCGGCGGCACGGCTGCGATGCACACAAACCGTCAGCGGCCAACCCTTGCGCAGCAGATTGTCGGCCATGCCGGCGCCCATGCTGCCTAGTCCGATGAAGCCGATGCGTTCTTTCATGCAATCCTCCAACAACCATGGCCCAAGCCGGCGGGCCGCATTTCCTCAGCTTGCGGCGAGCATCCGTCGATGCAATCCTTTGCCGGAGAATCGAACCGGAGTCCCCGATGGCGGAGCCCATGCTTTTCGACGCCATACCGCAAGCGCCTAACCTCAGAAGCGGGCTGGTCAACACGCTGATCGCGCAGATTGAGTCCGGCGATCTTGCGCCGGGCCAGAGGCTGCCGACCGAGCAGGAGATCGTCGCTGCGACCGGTGTGAGCCGCACTGTGGTGCGCGAGGCGCTGGCTGCGTTGCGCGCCCGGGGGCTGATCACCACCCGTCAGGGTCTGGGTGCATTCGTCACCAAGGATCCCCTGCCCCGAACCTTTTCCATCCTGCCAAACGACCTTGAATCGATCGGCGAAGTGCTGCGTGTGCTGGAGTTGCGCATGGGCATCGAAGTGGAAGCGACCGGCCTTGCCGCCGAACGGCGCAGCGACGCAGCGCTCGCGCAGATGAGCTCCCGGCTCGACGCGCTTGAAACCGCTGTCCGCGCCGGCGAGTCGGGCTCGGAAGAGGATTTCGGCTTTCACCGCGCCATTCTCGCAGCGACACGCAACGCCAATTTCACCCGCCTGTTCGATACCTTCGGCAGCGCCATGATCCCGCGTCAGTGGACCCGGCTCGATCGCATGACCGTCCCCGAACGGGAAAAATACCTGGCCCGCATGCAGCGCGAACATCGCGCCATTCTGGCCGCCATCGAAGCCAGGGACGTCAATGCGGCGCGCCGTGCCATGCGCAGCCACCTGACCAAGAGCTATGCCCGCTTCGAGACCTTGCGCGACAAGGCGGGACGCGGCGACTGAACCTTTGCTCATATTGCTGCTCCCGCCACGCCGCCGAGATAGAGATCGCGCATCAGCGCCATGTCGCGCAGTTCGGCGATCGGTCCCGAGACGACGATGCGGCCGTTCTGCATGAGATAGCCGCGCGAGGCGACCGACAGCGCCAGACCGGCATTCTGCTCAACCAGCAGCACCGAGGCGCCAAAACGCTCGCCGATGTCGAGAATGATCGCCTTGATCTCCTTGACCAGCAGTGGCGACAGGCCGAGCGACGGCTCGTCGAGCAACAGCACACGCGGTCGCGCCATCAGGCCGCGGGCGATCGCCAGCATCTGTTGCTGGCCGCCGCTCAGCGAGCCGCCCTTGTCACGCCGCTTGGTGGCGAGGATCGGGAAGAAGGCCAGCATCGTCGCGAAGTCGGCCTCGATGGCATCATCGTCACTGCGTGAATAGGCGCCGAGCCGAAGATTTTCCTCGACCGTCATGTCGACGAATATTTTTCGCCCTTCCGGCACCAGCACGACGCCGCGCGTCGCCATGACGTCGGCGGAAAGGCCGGTTACATCCGTACCGTCGTAACTGATGCTGCCGGCGCGTGGCCTGACCAGCCCGGCGATCGCCTTCAGCAGCGTCGACTTGCCGGCGCCGTTGGGCCCGAGGATGGTGACGATCTCGCCCTTTGCCAAGGTCAGCGAGACGCCGCGGTTGACGATGGTCGGGCCATAGCCGGTGACGATTTCGGAGATGGCGAGCAGGCTCACAGATCGCCTCCGAGATAGACTTCCAGGACCTTGGGATCGGCAAGCACCGCTTCGGTCGGCCCGTCGGCGATCTTGGAGCCGAAATCGAGCACGGCAAGGCGCCGGCACAGCATCTGCATCAGCTTCATGTCGTGGTCGATGACGCAAACAGTGATGCCATGGCCGGGCAATTGACGGACAAGCCCGACAAGCGCCGTGGTTTCGCGGTCGTTGAGGCCGGCGGCCGGCTCGTCGAGTAGCAGCAGCGCCGGCCGCGTGGCGAGCGCCAGTGCCAGGCCGAGCAAACGCAGGCTGCCGAACGGCAGCACGCCGGCCTTTTCCCCCGCGAGCGCCTCCAGCCCGACGAAGTCAAGCAACGCCTGCGGCGTCGGCCAGGGATTGTTGGCGTTTGCTCCGGCCCGCACATGCTCGCCGGCGATCTGCACATTCTCCAGCACGCGAAGGCCAGTAAAAGCCATCGCCTGCTGGAAGGTGTAGCCGATGCCGGCCCGCGATATGGCGTGCGGCGCTGAGCCGGTAATGTCGCGCCCGCGAAACGACACGCTGCCGGCGCTGGGCTTGTGGACGCCGGTGACGACGTTGAACAAAGTCGTCTTGCCCGAGCCGTTCGGGCCGACGACTCCGAGGATTTCACCTTCCTCAATGGCGAGATCCACACCGGCAAGCGCGGTGACGCCGCCGAACTGCTTGCTCAACCCGCGGATTTCGAGGATCGGGCTCATCGCCGCGCCTCCGAGGGATTCGATACGGCGCCATTTTCCTGCCTCCGCTGTTCCTTCGGCTTTGCAAGGAAGACCTTGCGTATCGCGGCGGCGATACCGGCGATCAGCCCGTCGGGCAGCAGCAGAATGACGGCGATCAGGCAGACGCCGTAGACGATGCGCGACTGGACCGGATCGAGGTTGAGCACTTCCGGCAGGAAGGCGACCAGGATGCCGCCGGCGAGCGGACCTGCAATCAGCCGGGCGCCGCCGATCATCACCATCAGCGCCAGATAGATGCTGGGGAAGGACGCGAACTGCGTCGGCGAGATATGGCCAAGGAAATTGGTCAGCAAAACGCCCGAGATGCCGGCAAAGATGCCGCTGACGACGAAGGCGCCGATCTTGTGCCGGCCGACATTGATGCCGAGTGAGGCCGCAAGCTTCTCGTTTTCCCTGATGGCGCGCAGCGTGCGACCGTAGGACAAGTTGATGATTGCCCAGCTCGCCACTGCCGCGACCGCCACGAAAGCCACGACCATCAGATAGTAGCGCGTCAGGTCGCTCATATCGGCGCCGAACAGGGTGACCGGACCAACCAGGTCGAGCCCGGTCGCGGCACCCGTATAGTCGCCGCCATTGGTGAGCACGATGGCAAGCAGTTGCCCGAAGGCGAAGGTCATGATGACGAAATGATGGCCGCCGACCCGTAGCGAGGGAATGCCGACGATCATCGCGAACACCGCGCTGGTGAGCGCGGCGACCGGGAGTGCTGCCCAAAAGCCGACGCCAAAGTCCCGCGCGAGTATCGCTGCCGTATAGGCGCCGACGCCGACCAGTGCCGCATGACCCATCGACAGGATACCGGTCTGGCCGAACAGCACCGAGAGCCCGTAGAGCGCAATGACGTTGATGCCTGCCGAGATCGCCAGTGACAGGAAACGATTGCTCGGCGAGAGCAGTGGCACCATGGCGATCAGCACCAGGACGGCCAGCACCGGCAGCAGGGATCGCAGAACCGACACGCCAGGCTTCGCGGGACCGCTTTCACTCATGACGCCATCCTGGGTCCGCTAGTGCCGCCGAAGAGGCCGTGCGGACGAAACAGCAGCACCAGGATCATCAGCACGAAAGAGTAGGCATCGGTCCATTGCGAGAAGCCGTAGCCGGCGCTGAAGCCTTCGACGATGCCGAGGATGAGCCCGGCGGCAACGGCGCCGTAGATGTTGCCGAGCCCGCCGATCAGCGCCACGGCAAAGCCCTTCATGACCATGGTGCCGCCAATGAACGGGGTGATTGGAAACAGCGCGATCAACAGCGCGCCGCCGAGTCCGGCCAGCGCACTGCCGAGCACGAACACGCCAGTGATGTAGCGGCGCACCGGAATGCCCATCAGGGCGGCAGTATCGCGGTCCTCGACGCTGGCCCGCAGCGCCCGGCCGTAGCGGCTGGCGGTGATCATCCGGAAGCTCAACGCAACCACGGCGATGGTGATCAGGATCACCATCACGCGCACCGAAGCGATGCGCACGCCGCCGACGTCCCAGACCGTGGTCAGCGGGCGCGGGATGCTTTTCTGGTTCGGGTTCCAGAACAGCACGACGACATGCTGCAGCACGACGATGAGGCCGAGCGAAACGATGAAGCCGTTGGTCGGCCGTTCCAGCGTGAAGCGGAAGATGCCGCGCTCGAGCACGTAACCCATCAGCCCGACCGCCAGGATCGCCAGCACCACCGCCAGCGGGAAGCCGAGGCCGGCGCTGACGGCGAGCCAGGTGACGATGCCGCCGACCATCAGGAATTCGCCATGGGCGAAGTTGATGATGCCGGTCAGGCCGAAGATCAGGGTCACGCCGACGGCGATCAGCGTGATCACGCTGGCGATCGACAGCCCGTTGAGGATCTGCTGTATGAAAATGTCCACGGCTCGCATCCCTGTTGAAGTACTGGCGCTGTTGACGTGGTGGCCGGCGATCCGGCCTTTGCTCGCGAATGGGCATTGGCGGCGCAAATGGCGCCGCCAATACGAGGATGAGTTCCGAAGATCAGCTCTTCGGTGCCTCAGCCGGCGGCTGCTGCATCGAGCAGGAAATGTCCCCGCCCGGCGCCGCAGCGCAGACCTCGGTCGCGTGGGTGACCTGATGGGTTGGGTTGAACGTCAGGTCGTCCGAGACCACGCCCTGGTGATGGAGCGACAACAAGGCTTCGACCGTCTTGTCCGGATCGAAGCTGCCGGCCTTCTCCCAGGCTTCGGCGAGGAAGTGCACATAGTCGTGGTAGAGCAGCGAGACCGAAGACGTCACGCCGTGCGGAGCGCCGGCCGCGAAATAAGCGTCGAAATAGGCCTTGGCTTTCGGGTTGGACGACTCGCCCCAGCACACCGGCACGCAGCTCATCGCCACCGGCACATCGGCCGAAAGCTGCTTTTCCTTCCAGATGCCGGGGTCGACGCCGAACAGGAAGTAGCTCTTGGCAGCACCCAGTTCGAGCGCCTGCGGCAGCGCCGTCAACGTTGAATCGCCATTGTACCAGAAGTGGATGATGTCCGGATTGAGGCTCTTGGCACGGGTCAGGAACGGCGAGAAGTCGGTTGTCTCAGGCGGGTAGAAGATGATGTCGGGAACCTCCTGTCCTTCGGCCTTCAGCGCCTTGAAATAGTAGGACGACAGGAACTGGCCGGTGGCGTCGTTGCCGACGATCATCACCGATTTCTTCGGCTTGAAGCCGAGCAGTGGTTCAAGCAAGGTCAACACGCCCCGCGCGGTCGATCCAGAACGCTGGAATTCCTGCGGCTCGGACTGGAAGAGATAGTGATCCTCGCCGCCCGGCTTGACCGAGTCCGGCGTCAGTATTTTCGCCAGCGTCGAATTACCGGCGAAATGGACGATCTTGGCCGGCTGTGTGATCTTGGCCATCGCCAGCGTGAAGTCATGCGTCTCCGATCCGAAGATCGCCTGCACTTTCACATCGCGCACCAGCTCCTGGGTGGCGGCGATGGCGGTCGCAATGTCGGTGCGATCGTCGCGCTTGACCATTTCCAGCTTGTAGGTCTTGCCGCCGACTTTGATGCCGCCGGCATCGTTGATCTGCTTCACGGCAAGGCCGACGCCTGCCGGCAAGGTATGGCCGGCCGAAACAAATGAACCCGATTCAGCCGCGACCACACCGATCTTGACGATATTGTCCGCGTCCTGTGCGAACGCAGGATAGGCAAGCGCGCCAAGGCAAAGTGCTGCCGACGCGCCCATTCTCAGAACGTTTTTCAACTTGAGATCCTCCCGACTCCAAATCATTGCAGTCTTACCGGGTTGTCATACAACCCTGTTATCTGGTAAATCTAACGAACGCGGATGTCAATCGCGTCATCATTCGATTAAATGCCGCCGGCAGGATGCGAATCGGCACACGAGCAGCAACGAGGAACAGGACATGCAGTCACGGAAATTCGGCCGCACCGGCCGCGAGGTCAGCGAGATCGGCTTCGGTTCATGGGCGATCGGCGCCGCCTGGGGCGAGGTCAATGACGACGACGCGGTGGCCGCCCTCCATGCTGCCCTCGATGCCGGGGTTACCTTCATCGACACCGCCGATGTCTATGGCGACGGCCGTTCCGAGAAGCTCATTGCCAAAGTGATGAAGGAGCGCGGCGGCGAGCGGCCGTTTATCGCCACCAAGGCCGGAAAGCGGTTGCCGGCGCAGACTGTCGAAGGCTTCTCTCAGGAAAACTTGACAGACTGGGTCGACCGCAGCCTCAGATATCTCGAGGCCGACACGCTCGATCTCGTGCAACTCCACTGCCCGCTGACCGACCTCTATTATCACCCGGAGGTGTTCGAGCGGCTCGACCGTCTCGTCGAGCAAGGCAAGATCCGCAACTACGGCGTCAGCGTCGAGCGCGTCGAGGAAGCGCTGAAGGCGATGGAATATCCAGGCGTCGTCAGCGTCCAGATCATCTTCAATGCCTTCCGCCAGCGCCCTGCCGAACGGTTCTTCGACATCGCAAAAAAGAACGATGTGGCCATCATCGCCCGCGTCCCGCTGGCCAGCGGGTTGCTGTCGGGCAAGTTCAAGGCCGAGACCAAATTTGAGGACAATGACCACCGTAAATTCAACCGCAACGGCGAGGCCTTCGACGTCGGCGAAACCTTCTCGGGCGTGCCCTACGAGGTCGGACTGGCCGCGGTCGAACGCATCCGGCCGCTGGTTTCTGGTGACACGACGATGGCGAAATTTGCCTTGCGCTGGATCCTGATGTTCGACGCGGTCACTGTTGTCATTCCAGGCGCGCGCAATCCGGCGCAGGCCCGGTCCAATGCCGAAGCCGCAAACCTTGCACCCTTGTCCAGCGAACTCATGGCCAAGATCCGGAATATCTACGACCAGGACATCAAGCCCTACGTGCATCAGCGCTGGTGATCGAACGCTATGGTCGTCGAGCCGGCGCGCCGGTGGCGTTCAGCCCCAGGCTGCGCGAGCCCGAGCCGCGCCTTGGATCGCGGCGAGCAGGCTGTTGTAGACAAAACCCGGCGGTTGCCCGCCGGGTTCGATTTCAGTCAGGTCGAGCCTGTTAGAACGAGCGCTGGAAGCGCAGCAGACCGCCAACGCTGTTCTTCTTGTCGGCTGGCGTCCACGAAGGGTTGACCAGGTCAGCATCGCCAAACCGGCCTGCATGGAGGTAGTCGACTTCCGCCGTGACCGTGAGACCGGGAACGACGTCGTAGGCGACGTTCGCTGCAACGCCGACGTTCTTCCAGTCGTCAGCAGATACCTGAGCGTTGAACGAGGTCTTCTCGTTGAACTTGTAGGTGCCGCCACCCCAGACTGCCCAGTTGCCGCCCCACTGCTTGTAGAAGCCGCGACCGTTGGCGTCGACAAAATTGCCGGCGTCATCGTTGAGGTTATCGTCGGTGCCGTAACCGCCCATGATCCAAAGCGTCAGTTCGTTGGTGGCGTTCACATCCAACCGAACCTTGCCGGCGACTTCTTCGTAGTTGCTGTCATAGGAGATGACGCCGGTGATGGCGCCCCAGCCCTGCGTGTACTTCACACCGCCGACGACATGCGGAACGTAGCTGTCGATCGTGTCATCGCCGGTACCTTCTTCCAGCGAGACCACGGCCGAGAAGCCGTTGCCGGCATCGAAGTAGTACTGGACGACGTTGGTGTCGAAATTGCCGTAGGGAACGAGCGTGTCGTTGATGACGTTGCCGGCGTAGCCGACGAACGTATCGAAGGCCGATTCGGTCTTGCCGACGCGGAGACCACCTAGCTGGATCCAGGCAAAGTTCAGCGAGACATCCCGGTTGTGGGCTTCGTTGATGTCCTCGTCGAAGGCATTGTCGTCACCGAACTGGAAGCGGGTCTCGGTGTAGGTCTTCAAGGTGCCGAGTTCGGTTTCCTGGCCGGTATAGGTCTGCAGCGAGAGGCGGGCGTTCTTCCAGTACGTGTTGTGGATGTCACCATCCTGGTGATCCGCGGCCTTCGCACCGTCGAACGAGCCGGTGTCGCCCACGCCCATGTCGTAACGGACATAACCGCCGATGCGCAGGCAGGTTTCGGTGCCGGGGATGTAGAAGTAGCCAGCGCCGTAGACGTCGCAGATCTTGACGTATTCAGCGGGTTCCGGCTCGGCGACGACGACGGCGTCGGCGGCGCGCGCACCGGAAACTGCGATCAGGGCCGCAGCGGAGCCGAGAAGCAGGCTCTTGATGTTCATTTTCAAACTCCAGTTTCTAAAGTGGGTGCCGTGGATCTACCCGGCCTCTGGAAAGGATGAGTGACCACCCTTTTCCAAGGCGAGACTTGCGCTCGCGCTCAGTTACCACAACCGAAATCAGCTGCTGCGGAAGCAATCGAGACGACATCGCCCAAGCGATGTGGCAAATAGGAAACAAATTAGTTTCAAACCTAACTAGTTAGCGCAAGTAGTTAGTTTTCAAACTAAATATTTTCTGGGCAGCTCAAAACGGCATAGCCAATCCAAGCTCCTTGAGCTCTAATGCGCTTGTCGACCTCCAGTCGATGAGCGGCTTCATGCTGATAGTCCAACCCCTGCGGACCAGCGTGGAGCCGCATCGCTTTTGACAGGTTGGAGGGCATGGAGTTGAAAGCTCCGCAAGGAGGGCACAAGCCAAGAATTGCCTATATCTTCGTGCCGAAGCGGCGCGCTCTGCCTTTCGAAGCTTTTGCTCCAAAGGCGCGCAGGACCCGTAGCGCTGTCGCGATCTCGGCAGGCTCAAAACTGGATAGAATTTCAGCTCGAAGCTCGTCGAGAATTTGTTCCAGCTTCGCGACCAGGATCGCACCATCGTCCGTCAACCATAGAGATTTCGCACGACGATCTTCCGTGTCATCACGCCGCTCGATCAACCCCGAGGCCTCAAGTTGACTTACAAGCTGTACGAGCGTCGAAGCACGAATGCCAATCTTGTTGGCTACCGTCGACTGCCACACACCGCCACCTAGCCGTCCGATCGAAAGCAGGGGGGCAGCCCGTGGTGCCGAGATTTCCAGGGGCGAGAAGATCCTTTCCGCGGTAGAACGCCATCGTCTACCTGCTCGCCCCAGTTCCGCGGTCATTTCACGGCGCACCAGCTCGATGTCGATCATTGGGAATCCTCTCGGTCACCACCCGTTAGATCTTGTCCACGGTCCGCGCAATTCAAGATTCCGTTAGGCCGAAGTGTTAGTTCGAGCGCCTCAGGGAGGCCATTGGCGATGGCTGGCCGAAGACGCCGGGCCAAGCCGCGATATCGCAGTAAGCATTGTCGTCCGGCGTAGTTGATGGCCTGCATCCGGTGAAAACGGCGGCAGTCAGATGCTTCTGGATGCCGTTTGTCTATGCGCTGATTAGATGATATCGAGCCGCATGGCGACCAAACAACAAATTCAACAGTCTATCACTACAGATATTCTCCTTGCCGGAAGGAGATGGCGTCGCGCTGCGGGGCGGGTGCTCGGGTCACGCGGCATTTCGGAGGCGACAGCTGCGCCTTTGATTTCCATTGCCCGTTTGGGCAACGGTGTCCGACAGATTGATATCGCCTATCAGATTGGCATTGAAAGCCCGTCCTTGGTACGCCTCATCAATCAACTCGAAGCTCAGGGTCTGGTAGAGCGGCAATGCGATGGAAATGACCGTCGCGTGAACGGCCTGTGGTTGACCAAAGAGGGCCAGGAGATCGCACAAGAGTTGGAAATTCTTCTCGTTGCGCTCAGGAACTCGACACTTGCCAAGTTCACCAAAGTCGAACTTGAAACAGCCTCTCGTGTCCTGAAGGCCTTCGAGAGTCTTGAATAGGCGACTCTGATCCGTCATTCCAAGGCAAACCGCCTACCCTGAGGCGCGCGATCACGAAACGGTGACGCCTGTAACGAAGGCTGGGTGGACTGCGAAGACTGGAGGTGAGCGCCGTGTGAAGCATTTGCGGCGCCTCTCGCCTGAAGTTTCGGCGCGAATCTGCCAACCTCCCAAGGAACAAACGATCATGATGAATAGGCGTACTTTCTCCACCGCGCTCGTCGCTGGGGCGGCTGCGAGTATACTGGCCGGCTCCCACAAGACGCGAGCGCAGACAGGCCCCAAGGTTCGCAATGTCGTGCTGGTCCATGGCGCCTATGCGGATGGCTCGTGCTGGTCGGAAGTGGTTGGCCACCTGGATCAGGCCGGCTTCAAGGCCACTGTCGTCCAGCACCCGCTGACCACACTGGAGGCAGGCATCGAGGCAACGCGCCGTGCGATCGCGCTCCAGGATGGACCGACGGTCCTTGTCGGACACTCCTTTGCCGGCATGATCGTCACCGAGGCAGGGATGGATCCAAAGGTTTCCTCGCTCGTCTATGTCGCGGCGCGCGCTCCGGATGCGGGCGAAGACTACACGGCGCTCGCCAAGACTTTTGCAGCGCCACCCGCCTCCTCCGGCCTTGTCTGGTCCGAAGGCTATGGCAAGCTCAGCGAGGAGGCCTTCCTGCGGGATTTCGCCGGCGGCATTCCTCGCGACAAGGCGCGCATCCTGTATGCCGTCCAGGGGCCGATCTCGGACAAGCTCTTCACCGGAAAGACAACGCAAGCGGCCTGGCGCTCGAAGCCAAGCTGGTATGCCGTCTCGAGCGAGGATCGCACGATCAATCCGGATCTCGAGCGCTTCATGGCAAAGCGCATGAACGCAAAGACCATCGAGGTGAAGGCCAGCCATTTGTCGCTGATCTCCCATCCCGAAGCGATCACCCAGCTCATCTCGGAAGCCGCGCGGCAGCTCAGCTAGGGCGGTTCTTTCAGATCTTGCTTGAGGCTTTTGATTCTTTCAAATCCTGTTAGAGGCTTTTAGGACGCCATGACACGACGGACTTCCATCGGAATGCTTCGGTGGTTGTGGCGACGTTCAGCGTCTCGCCTCGCTCGCGTGCTAAAGACGCGGCAAGCTGACGGCAGCGCGCATCGAGCCGAATGGTTCGGTCCGCCTGGCGCCAATGGCAGACATTCAATCGATCTTGACGAGATTCTGGTTTGGCAACGGGCCGCCAGGAAATTGAGCGAGCTTGCCGCCGATCGCCAGCGAGCCAAGATCAATCCCCACGAATCCAATCCGCTCGATTAGGGATGCGACCTCTGCCTTGGCCGTGTTGTCGTTACCGGAAAAGAACAGCACACGCCGACCGCCGTCCGAACGTGGGTCAGTGGCGAGCAGCTCTGCGCGGAGATGATTGAAGGCTTTTACCACGCGGGCTCCGGGCACGAGATCGGCGAACACCTCGCTCGACACGCGCCCGCCGAGGTCTGCGGGCTTGAACAGCGGTGCCTCGATCGCATTGTTGGCATCGATGACAATGCGCCCTTTCCAATCTGGAAGGCCTGCCATCGCTGCCGGAAGCTTTGTCCAGTTCACGGCCACGAAGACGATGCCAGCACGCGCCGCTTCCTCGCGGGTGCCCGCCTTGATTGACGGCCCAAGGTCGCGGACCAGATCCTTGAGTGAATCCGGGCCGCGGCTGTTTGAGATGGTAGCCTCGACACCCGCCCGGCCCAGCGTCCGGGCGATCGATGTACCAATCGCGCCCGAGCCAATGATACCAATGGTCATTTGATGTTCCTTTCAGAGTTGGAGTGGCCGCGGTCGAGGGGTACCGGCGCGTGTGTTCACGATCGATTTGAGATGATTGGTGCGGCACCGCGTTGTTGCATCAGCGAGAAGAGATTGGCGACGCCCAAATGCTTTGCGATCTGTCCATCGCCCACGCGCATGACATCGAGCTGGCATGACGTGCTCCGATGAGACGGGGGTCTGCGGTCTGTCACACTCGACAGCCACTCACGCGCCGCCGCCCGCCTTCTGACCGAGCAGTTGCAGCTCCCAGGCGAGCGCGATGCCGGTGGCGCCGCCATGCTCAAGCAACGTCTCAGCGCCCATTCTCGCTGTCTCTTCGCGGGCCCAGTCGCGCTGCAACTCACCTGCCACTGCCATCCACGTGATGGGAACGACGCCCGCCATCACCATGCGGCGCACTGCCATGTCGTGCGCTTCCACGCTCACGCCGCCTGACGCGTCGGTGACGGCGTAGACCTCATAGCCTTCGCCCGCGGCCTGGATGGCCGGCATGGCGAGACAGATCTCCGACCAGAGCGCTGCCATGATGATCTTCTTGCGGCCCGTCTTCTTCACGGCATCGACAACGCGCGCATCTTCCCAGGTGTTGATGAAGGTACGGTCGATCGGCTTCTGGTCCGGGAAGACATCCTGCAGGCCCTTGATGAGCTTGCCGCCGCGGTCTTCAAGAACCGTTGTCAGGATCGTCGGCACGCCAAAGATCTTGGCCGTCTTGGCCAGCGCGATGACGTTGTTCACGATCATCGTGGGCTCGTGGCTGTGGAGATTGGCGAATTGGAACGGCTGGTGGTCGATCAACACGAGCACTGACTCTTCCGGGGTGAGCAGGGCACTAAGGCCGTTCTTGGGGGCGTTCGACTGGCTGGGCATGGGCGTCGTCTCCGGGTTGGCACTGCGTTGTCTGCCACCTAGCTATCGCCCTTTTATTGACCTAGAATTAGTCGGGAATGATTTGCAATTCTTACAAGTACCACTTGAAGATAACCCATGGAGACACTGGCCAACCTCGAATCCTTCGTCCGCAGCGCGGAAGCCTGCAGCTTCTCGGTTGCAGCGAGAAGGCTTTCACTGACCCCTGCGGCGGTCAGCCGAAACGTGGCGATGCTGGAGCGCAATCTCGGCGTCCGGCTGTTCCAGCGAACGACCCGGAAGTTGACTCTGACCGAGGCCGGCGAGCGTTTCCTGCTCGCAATGCAGGATCATATGGTGGGGCTGCAGGCGGCGATCGCGGACGCTGGCACCGATCGCGGCGAGCCCGCCGGAGTGCTCAAGGTTAGCATGGGCCTTACGTTTGGCGCAGACTACATCCTGCCCCTGCTGCCCGCCTTTCTCGCGCGCTATCCCAATATTCGCCCGGACTGGCGGTTTGAGAGCCGGCAAGTTGATCTGATTGCAGAGGGATATGACGCTGCCATCGGTGGCGGTATCGATCTGCCGCCAGGCTTGGTGGCACGCACACTTGCACCCTTGCACATTGTCGCTGTTGCTTCGCCAGCCTATCTGAAAGGCAGGAAGCGACCCGTTGATCCCTCAGGGCTGGCCCTCCTGGACGGTATTGTCATGCGCTCCACCCGGACAGGACGAATCCGTGAGCGCACCATGCGCGACGCCGCCGGCGTGGAAATCCCGGCGACACAGAAGGAGACGGTCGTGCTCGACGACCCGGAAGCGATGTGCCGGGCGGCACTGCTCGGTCTCGGAGTGACGCTCATCGCCGTGCCGCATGCTCTTCCGCATCTCGAAAAGCACGCGCTCGTGCGATTGTTGCCACAATGGTACGCGGATGCTGGGCCGATCTCGATCTACTATCCCACTCGAACATTGCTCCCCGCCAAGACCCGCGTCTTCGTCGACTTTGTCGTCGAGGGCTTTCGGCGTGATCGCCTGGCGGAGCGCTTCGCCGGAAGCGTCGGCTAATTGCATCGACCTTCGCTCGAGCCTGGTCGATCCATGAAAATTTTGGGGCAAGACATGCGCCCTTCCCTGCCCGACAATGCAGCGTTGATTTCTCGCCATTGCACCCTTTGACGAGCCTGCTGAGCGCCGGAGATATCGGCAATCTCTGCTCGTTGAAGCGATACCTCTGCGCCTCACCGAATACTACGCTGGTGGCATCCGTCGACACGGATCGCTTCGCTGTCTCCTCCCAAGCTAGACGGTATCTACCGGAAACGGGACACAAATTCAGGGTTTAAGATCGCACACCCATGAAGCTTGTTGTAGATTCGGTAAAGCGCATCCTCTCAGGCCATTGTCTCAAGAAGGGCCGGAGGGGACGATTTCGTCAATGCTTCGGCAGGCGGGAACTCTTTCATGTCAAGGAACGCTCTCTGCCTGGCCGTGTTGTTCAGCCTGCTGGCCGTGAGCAGTCCACTTGCGCAGGAAACGCCTCAAGCCAAACAGCCAGTCAGCGTCGGCCTCTATCTCAGCCCGCCATTTGTCATGCAGAAGCAAGGTCGGTTCACCGGAATGGCGGTCGAGCTCTGGGAGTCGATCGCGGGATCGCAGGGCGCACAAAGCCAGTACCGCGCGTTCCCGACGATCGGTGCTCTGATCGACGCCACGGCGAACGGCGAGATCGACGTTGCCGTCACCAATCTCACCATTACGCAAGGCCGGGCGCAGCGGATCGATTTCACCCATCCGTGGTTCGATGCCGGTCAGAGGATCATGGTCAACGAGCATCAAGGCACAGGGTTTCTGGACGTCGTGACGGGATTGAGGGACGCCGGGTTCCTTCGCGCCTATGCGTGGCTCGCCTTTGTCATCGCGGCGGCGACCGTATCGCTGACCATCTTCGACCGGAAGTTTGATCCCGCCCATCCGCGTCGATGGCGTGACGGAATGGCGGAGAGCTTCTTCTCGATCATGTCGGTTGCCTCAGGCAAAGCATCCGGCCGAAAGAATGTCTTCGGTTGGGTCGGACGGATATGGCAGGGCTTGTGGCTAATATTCGGGATTGCTGTGCTCGCCTATGTTACCTCATCCGTTACCAGCGTGATGACCACCCTTTCATTGACCAACCAGGTCAACAGCCTTGCCGATCTTCCCGGAAAGTCGGTCGGGGTATTCACCGGCAGTGTGTCGGAGGATTTTGCCCGCGCCTCTGGTTTCGACCAGCAATCGTTCCCGAACATCGAGGAAGCGGTAGCGGCTTTGCGTGCCGGCAGCATCGACGCGATCGTCGGCGATGCGCCCGTGCTCGAATATTACGCGCACACGCACCCTGAAGATCGGGTCAACGTCGTCGGAGGCCTCTTCGAGCCGGACAAGTATGGCTTTGGTCTTGCGCGCAACAGTCCCTTGACCAGGCGGCTGACGGTCGAAATTCTGGGCGCACACGAGCACGGGCTCGTGGAGCAGCTGCACGCCAAGTATTTCGGCGAGTCACCATGAGCGCTGAAGCGATGCGGGACCCAAACAAACGTCCTCTCAGCCGCATCTAAGGGCAGTTGCCCCAAAGCCGACGGAGCGCCGACCTCAGAAGGCCGTGAATGGGTCCCGAAGCGAGTCGCTCCCGACGCAATGCGGCAGACAAAACCTGACTTTCGTTCATCGGAGAAGTCCCGTCCGATTTAGGACGCGAGGCACAGCTTTGGAATTCTAAGCCGATGCCAAGACAACTAGGGGACGCTATCTTCCGGAAACGAGACGGACCCGTTGATTGAAGTGGCTGCGCTGCGCAGGGACGGCATCGTGCAATTGCGAACTCCAGATTGGACGGTGGAGCAATCTGGGGAGGAAGTGGTGAGATGACCAGCACTCGAAGAATTCGGTCCGCTGTCTTCGCTGCCGCCATCGGAATGGCGGTCTGCATGGGTCTTGCCGGACTAGCCGCAATCCAATTCGTCGCGAAGATGCCGGCGAGCGGATTCGTGAAATAAGACGAACAAGGGACGAGCGTCATCATGTCGGAAAAACCTAGAAAAGGCCTCGATCGCCGCGATCTGTTAGTAGCCTCCATTGCCACGTTCGGAGCGGCGGCCGCCCTTGCGGCCAATGGTGGCGCTGCGAATGCCCAGGACACAGCGGCTCCCACTACCGACGCGGCATCGGGTGCGCCATCAGAGACGGTCTATACCGGCGATGTGATCCAGGGGAAGAAGGTCATCAGCGCGCTCGACGTCAACGACCTGGAGTCCGGAAAGAAGCACCTTCTGTATTTTCAGGGCGTGCAGATGCCCACCGGTCAGCACTGGTATGTGTCCGTTACGGTGGCCAAGGGTGCAAAGCCCGGCAAGCGCGCCGTCCTGGTCAGTGGTGTCCATGGCGACGAGATGAGTTCTGTGCATACGGTCCAGACCGTGATGAGCCAGCTCGACCCGGCGCAGATGTCGGGCACGGTGATGGCGGTCACGGACGTGTCGCGCCCGGCCCTCGAAAGCATGCAGCGCCGATGGCCCAATTCGGGCAGGGGCGCCGACCTGATCGACATGAACCGGGAATGGCCCGGCAACGAGAACGGCTTGACCGCGGCAAGCCGGCACGCCGGGCTGGTGTTCAACCGGCTGCTGCGGCCCAACGCCGACTTCGCGATCGACTTCCATACCGGAACGACCGGATTCGAGGTCACCGCATTCAATATTGCCGAGATGGACGTGCCCGAGATCAAGGCGATGGCGGAGCTCTATCCCATCGGCCAGATCTTCGACAATCCTACATATCCCAATGTCCTCCACAACGCGTTTAACGCCGCGGGCATCCCGTCCTTTTGCCCGGAGATCGGGGCTGCCCGCCACCTGGACCTCGAGATGATCGGGCTATTCGTGGAAGGCACGATGAACGTGCTCAAGCATCACGGCATCGTCGCCGGGCCGATGGGACGCACGGGCAAGGACGTGACCGTCTTTGTCGGCAACAGCGCATTCCCGATCCTGGCAACCCAAGGCGGGTTGGTCGAGTATCTGGTCAAGCTCAACGACAAGGTCGAACCCGGACAGAAGGTGGCCGTCCAGCGCAATAGCTTCGGCGACGTGGTTGCGGAGTATACAAGCAGCGTGGTTGGAGAGATGACTGGCAAGCGCAGCGATGCAATGGCCGAGCCCGGCAACCCCTTGGCATTTATCCTTTTCCACAAGGCGACGACGGAGGGCGCCGAGACCTATCCAGAGTGAGCACCCGCCGATTTGGTGTTCAACCGATGATGAATTTGATGTCACGCAGAGCACGTTGATACGGAGAATGGTTATGCGCCTGCTTCTACTCGCTTACCTTGGTCTGGCTCTCAGCCTTGTAGTGCCTGTGGCTTCGCCAACGCCCGCCTATGCCGTCACGATCAACATCAATATCGGCAGCAGCCTAAACAATGGCAGAGCGATCACTTGCCGGGATGGCGAGCGAATCCTGCGCAATCGCGGTTTTCGGGACATTCGACGCGAGGATTGCCGCGGGCGGTTCTTCGTCTATCACGCTCGGCGCGGCGGCGGCCGTTTCGAAATTTCAGTGAGCGCGCACAATGGCCGCGTCGTCGATTTCCGTCGCCTCAGAAGATGATGCCTTGAACTATCTCTCCAGCGCGAGGCCGTTGCAGCCCAGGGATGCGGTCTTTTTGTGCTCGCCTTGCCTTTTGATTGAATGTCAGGGAAATGCTGAGGATCAATGGAGTTGCGCGCAATCGTGGGCAGGCTCGCACATTCATTCCTCACGGTAGGAATATTAGCGGGGACTCTGTCCTTCGCGGCTTCCCTCACACCAAGCCTGATACCGCGATCCTCTCTCGTCCAGGGCGTGCTTTCCGGAATCTCGGCTGCCCTGGGCTATGGCATCGGCGTTCTTGCCTGTTGGCTGTGGATCTACCTTGAGCTGCCTCAATTGCAGGGAAGGGCCCTCAAGGCCGCGCGAATTGCGGTCGTCGTCGCCTGCTTTGTGATTGCGGCCATTTTCCTCTGGATGACTTTGGAGTGGCAGAATTCGATCCGCACCCTGATGAATCTCGCCCCGCTGGACACGGCGAGTCCTCTGATAACTGGCGCCGTCGCCGTCGTTATTCTTGCCATTCTCATAGGGTTGGCACGACTTTTCAGGCACACCTTTTTTGTGTTCTCAAACTGGCTTGGCCGCTTCATTCCAAGGCGGATCTCCCACGTCATTGGCGGCCTTCTGGCAATTATCATTTTCTGGTCGGTTGCCGAAGGGCTGGTCTTCAGACTGACGCTTCGAATCCTCGATTCGTCGTTCCAGGAGATGGATGCTCTCATCGACGATGACCTTGCCAGGCCGGAGTCCTCCATCAGGACGGGAAGCGCGGCGTCGCTGCTGTCGTGGAATGATCTGGGCAGGCAGGGCCGCTGGTTTGTCAGTTCCGGCCCGACGGGTTCGGAGATAGGCGCTTTCTTCGGTCAACGAGCTTTGGACCCGATCCGCGTGTACGTCGGATTGAACTCGGCAGATACGGTCGAGGCGCGCGCGAAACTGGCGCTGGAGGAGCTGAAACGCACCGGTGCATTTGACCGGTCGATCCTGATCGTCGTGATGCCAACCGGCACGGGCTGGGTCGATCCGGCTGCGCTGGACCCGGTCGAATATCTCCACAGAGGCGATGTCGCCAGTGTCGCAATGCAATACTCGTACCTCGCCAGCTGGCTATCCCTGCTGGTCGAGCCGGACTACGGCAGGGAGGCCGGCAACGCCCTTTTCCGGGAGGTCTATGCCTATTGGTCATCGCTTCCGCGCGACGTCCGCCCGAAACTGTACCTGCACGGCCTAAGTCTCGGCGCGATGAATTCCGAGCGATCGGCGAACCTCTACGATGTCATCGCCGATCCGTTTCAAGGCGCTTTGTGGAGCGGGCCGCCCTTCCCAAGCCGCACCTGGCGATCCGTCACCGACGGCCGAAATCCCGGATCGCCCGAATGGCTTCCCCGCTTCCGCGACAGCTCGATTTTCCGGTTCACCAATCAGAATAGTGCCTTGAACATACCGGATGCAAAGTGGGGGCCGATCCGGATCGTCTACCTTCAATACGCCAGCGATCCCATAAGCTTCTTCGATGTCGCAACGCTCTACCGAGAGCCCGATTGGATGAAAGAGCCACGAGGACCTGACGTGTCGGAGCAAGTTCGCTGGTATCCGCTCATCACGATGCTGCAACTAACGGTGGATATGGCGGTGGCGACGACGTCCCCAATGGGCTACGGCCATGTCTTTGCGCCGCAGCACTACATCGATGCGTGGATGGCCGTAACCGATCCGCCGGACATTACACCTGGAGATGTTGCCCGGCTTAAAGCTCTTTTCGCCAAGCGCGCTGTAACGCCTGTCAGTGGATAAGATTTCAGTGTTCCACCGGTCTTGCAAAAGGACACTTGTCGATGCGGCAGGTAAGGCGGTCGCGCGACTGGGACAACTGTGAGGAGCATCTATAACGAGACGCCCAACCTATGCAGCAAGGCTCACTCCGTATCTGGTTCCGTCTACTGTTTGTAGCAGCTTGTAAAGCGTCTGCTCCCCTTCGTATCCGACGTGGCGTTCTTGCGCCACGACGAACCCATTGTTCGCCCATCCTATATCCCGTGCTTCCTTCGGCGAAATGCCAAATTCATGCCTGAACGTCCGGCTGTAGGCGGAAGCGTCGACAAAACCCCACTGCTCGGCTATCCGGGAGATGGATCGCGTATCTGCAAGATCGGATAGGGCGTCGCGTGTGCGCAGCAGCCGCTGCCTTCGTATGTAGGAAGCAACTCCCCCAAGAGCCTCAAAAATCCGGTAGAGGCGGGAGCGGGACACGCCAAGCGCAGCACACAGCGTCTCGGACGTTAGATTGCGATCCGTAAGTCTGGAGTCGATCATCCGACGTGCGCGCGTCAACAATGTTGCATCGATCGGGATTTGGGCTTCCGTCAAGCGATCCTGCGAATGGGCGAGACATACAGCCACGAGGCTACGCGTTGCCTCGACGATGTACGGTATCTCCGGTGACTGCAAATCCGCCAACGACCGGTCGAGGAGAAACAGATAGTCTGCCAACAGCTTGCCAAGCCCTCCTTCGAACTTAACGTCCAGCATTCGATGGAGCCCGGCAGTCGAGGCAAACAGGTCGTGCGGGATGAAGAGCGTGAGTATCTCGTCGTGATTGATTTCTCTGTCGGATGGCGTGGCCAGGCAATGCAGCTCGGGCACAGCTACCTCATGCCAATTGCCGAGCTTCGGGGAGCGCGACGGCAGATTGATATACCAGTGATCCAGCTTGCAGTTTTTCAAGTGCTTCTGAATATGAGCATGTCTTTCGCCGGGTAGCTTGGTTCGCATAAATGCGAGTCTGCCCAGATTCCAAACCGTTTGACGGGCCGGAAAGGGTTCGGGACAATCCGACACGGCCAACACATCCATCACGCCTTGATAGGCGGAACGAAAAGCCGGAAATTGATCGTGCGGTGGAAAGGTAAAATTAGAAAAATCTAAAGAGTGCGTAAATTGCGCGGTTTCTCTTTTGTGATCTTCGAACGATTGTAGCGCGGAGTCCTGATACATTAGGATTATTCCAAACTACCGTTGTTGCCGGTAATCCCAAACAATCAACGCTTTCAGCGTTCAAGCGCTCCAGAGTATAAACCTCCAGAATGACAAATTGACATACCTTGCGAGAAATTGCCATAGACTGGCTCGGTGGCGTCATCCTGCTGGCTGTTGTCGGTCTAATCCGGAACCGCGCGAACGGTTAACATCTGAGCTGGCTACTCTTGCCTGCCCATTCCCTGGGCGCTTTCCACCTGATCGTCGGGTGCGCCCAATAACTGGGCAAGCCATCTGGATGAGGGAGATTCGGCGCAGAAGGTCAGCACGGCGATTGCAATCGGAACCCCGATAAAGGCGCCGAACAGGCCCCAGAGGAACATCCACAGGAAGACGGAAAACAGCACGAGAAAGGGCGACAGCGCCAACGCGTTTCCAGCCACGCGCGGTTCGACGTAGCTGCCGATCGCGAACTGGATGAGATTGAGGCAGGCAAAGACAAACAGTGCGGAATACAGGGATTCGAACTGCGCCAGCGCGTAGAGGGTCGGCAGCAGCGTTGCGATGAACGGGCCGACGAAGGGGATGAAATTCAAAGTGAAGGCGATGACGCCCCACTCCGTGGCAAGCTGCAGGCCGAGCGCCAGGGCAAACACATAAACCAAACCGCCCGTTACAACACTCATGGCCGTCCTGATCATCAGATACCGGCGCAGCTTGGCGGCAGTGCGTTCGCCGCCGACGATCAGGATGCGCGCAGTCTCGCTGCTGACTATGCTGGGAATTTTGCGCGCCAGCGGGCCGAGCTCGAGCAGGCCGAGCAGCACGTAAATCAGTACCACGATCCAGAACGAGATCATCGTATTCAGCCGCGCCGATAGGCCCTGCATCGCTCCCACGACCCAGCGCATGTTGAAATGCTCGGCCCACAGGCCCGCGACGGCGATCCCATGCGTCTCCAGCCAGGCTGTCACCTGTTCGTAGAGCGCCTGTAGCCGAGGCGTCTCCGCTATGAGGGATCGGCCGATCCGACCAAAGCCCCAGGCCACGACGGAGGCGAACACGATGAAGACCAGCACGACCAGCGTCACGACGATGGCGAGCGCCAGAAGCTGTGGCAGACGCCCCTCAAGCCGCTTCTGAAGCGGCCAGACGACTGCAATGATGAAGAAGGCGCAGGCAACGGGTGCAATGATCGCGTCCGCGAAATAGAGCGCAGTCAGCAGCAGAATTGCACAGATGATGCCCAACAACACCGGAACCGGCCGAGGGGTCATTGGCAATTCAGAATCTCCAGATCATCGGCACTATGAACACAGCCACGACAAAGAACCAGAGCAGCAGCGGTAGACCGAGCTTCCAGTAGTCACCGAAAGCGTAACCGCCGGGACCCATGACCATCAGGTTCGTGGGGGTTGCAATCGGTGTCAGGAATGCTGCTGCCGCCGCCACAGCGGTGCTCATGAGCACCGGGCGGGGCGAAACACCCATGGTTGTCGCGGCTGCCATTCCGATCGGGATGACGATGAGAGCGGTCGCGGTATTGCTGATGAGCTGTCCCATTATGGCAGTCAGCACGAATAGGCCGGCGAGCAGGGCAATAGGACCGGCGTCGCCGACAAGCGACACCAGATGCTCTGCCATCAGTTTCGCGGCGCCCGTCTCGACCATGGCGGTAGACAGCGGCATCATCGCGCCGACCAGGATCACCGTCGTCCAATCGATGGCTCGGTAGGACTGCTCGACGCTCATGATCCCCGACAGGACGATCGCTCCGGCGGCGAGCAGGCCGGCTACCGCCGGCGGCGTGATGGCCGTGGCAAGGAGCACGACCATAGCGACCAGAATGGCAACGGCCTGGCGGGCGCCCGGCCCCATTGGCACCGCCTGACGACGTACCAGTTCCGGCGAATTGACAACCAGGACATCCGGATCCTTGAGGCGGTGGTCGAGAGCCTTCCATGTTCCCTGCAAGAGCATCGTGTCACCGGCCTGCAAAACAATACCTCCTGCATCTCGTGTTGCGTTGGTCGCGGCAACCTCCGCGCCGGCGCGCTGCACCGCAAGGACGATCAGGTCGCCGCTCTCGGTCACCATGCCCGGGAAGACGTTCTGGCCAATAAGGCCGGAGCGCGGTGGGATCACCACCTCGGCGAGGCCCGAACTGCGATTAAACAGCGTCTCCTCTCCCTGCCCAGATCCCGCCGACTCGCTGAATGCAAGGTGTTGGTCGGCAGCGAACGCGGCAGCCGACTCGGCGTCGCCCCGCAGCAGCAGGTGATCTCCCTCGGCGATGGCAGGTCTGCGCAGCGGGCTGGCCGTTTCACCCTCCTGAACGGCGACGAGTTGCAGTTCGGGGTAAGTGGCCAACTCGATCGCAGACGCGGGCATGCCAATGAAGGGCGAACTTGCGCGCACGCGCATCTGGTAGACACCACTGGCAAGGCCGTATTGCTCGACGAGCGTCTTCGCATGGCGGCTGAAGTCGGCAGGCATCGTGGCGCCATTGCGTTCGGGCAGGAGCCGTTTTCCGAACAGTATGATGATCGCCATCGTTCCTCCCAGCAGCGGCAAGCCGACAAGCGCGAATTCGAAGAAGCCGAAGCCGCCCACGCCGGCGTCGCTGCCCGCGTTCGAGACCAACACGTTCACTGGCGACCCGGTCAGAGCCAGCTTCGAGCCGGCATGCGCGGAAAAAACCAGCGGCAGGAGCAACTGCGCCGAATTTCGCTTCAGGCGGACGGCGATGACGACCACCACCGGCAAGAGTGCGGCAACGGCGCCATTGACACTGATTAGCGCCGTGAGGAGCGCCACCATACTCATCGTTAGAATTAGCAGGCGGGCACGGCTCTCTTCGCCCGCGCCACGGATCAGAAGCTGGCCAGCCCAGGCGGTGACGCCTGTCACGTCTAGTCCCGCACTAACAATGAAGAGGGAGGCTATGAAGATCACCGCGGGATCACCGAAGCCGCCGAGGGCCTGATCAATCGTCAAGACGCCGGTTGCCCACAACGCCGTCGCCGTCGCCATTGCGACAACGACGACAGGCAGCTTGTTCCAGACGAACAGAACGACGACGACCGCAATGATGGTGCCAGTGTACGCTATCGGGCTCACTCGCGTGGTTCCTCACCGGCCCTGTCGCCGGACCGCGGCGTGACTGCTACTCTTCCAGCGTCGCCATAAGTATGCCCAGGCGGCAGCCCTTTTCGTACTCGGCAAGGTTCACGTATTCCTTGATGGTATGGATCTCGGCTTGGCCTGCACCGATGGTGATGGTGGGGATGCCATGTTTGTCGAGCCAATTTGCATCCAGCCCGCCATTGGAGAAGTGACAGTTGGCCTCGATACCCAGCATACGCAACGCCTTTGTGGCGCGTTTCACGATCGGGCTACTCTCTGCGAGTTTGAAAGGAGGGTAGGAGACCTCGTGACGGAATGTTACTTCGGCCGTGTGACCCTCATGGTCCTTGATCTGCCCTTTCGCTTTCGCAAAGGCATCGCCATAACCCTTCGCAATCTTTGTTGCGAAGGCTGCCTCCGGGCTACGAGCCTCTCCCTTGATGAAGGCGTAGTCGGTGACGACATTTGTTGCATCGCCTGCGGGCTTTCCATCCTTGCCGCCGAAAATCCCGACATTGCTGGTCCCGCGGCCGTCGGGCTTGACGACTTTACCAAACCAGCCCGCCTGCCGGGCCTCCGTCAAAGCGATGGCTCCGACCAGCGTCGCCGATATTCCCTTCTCGGGCGCCACACCGGCGTGGGACGCGCGGCCCTTGATCTCGACCTCCCAGTTTTCCTGTCCAACCGCGCCTATGATCAGATCGGAAGCAAGTTGCCCATCGACATTGACGCACATGACCGGGCCTCCGAGATCGGAGGGATTCAACTCGCGCGCTCCGTGGAGCCCGCTCTCCTCCCGTACCGTGAAAAGCAGCGTAATCGGCGGATGCGGGAGCTTGTGCTTGATCAGCGTTTCGGCAAGCACGACCAGAAGCGCAACACCCGTGCGGGCATCGCCCCCAAGCGCAGTCGTGCCGTCGGAGACGATGCGATCGCCGTCTCTTCGAGGTTTCGCACCGGCACAGAGCGGCACAGTATCGAGATGAGTGGAGAAGAGGAGCCTCGGTCCGCTCCGCGTCCCGGGCAGATCTACAATCAGATTGCCTGTTTCGGTCGGCAACGGAATGCGCGTATTGGCGTCATCGAATCGGATTGCCGAAGCTGGCACGCCAACCGCCTGCAGCGCGTCGCTCACGGCTGCCGCGATATTGGCCTCCTGTCCGGTGACGCCTTCAACCGAAAGGAACCGCATCAGATGCTCTTCGGCGGCAGCGACATCGAGAGGAACAGAATCGCGCATTCGATACATCCAGTGCTTGAGTTGCGCTTCGCTTTTTTGACCTGCGGCTTGCCGCTACAGTCCCCAGGGCAAACCCATTGCTTTCCAAACGGCGAAGAGCGCCGTCCAAAGAACAAACATCCAAACGACGTAGGGGAGCATCAGCGACACGATTGTGCCAACGCCTGCGGACTTGTCGTACTTTTGGGCAAAGCCGACCACCAGCGCAAAATAGGCGTTGAGCGGTGTGATCGCATTCATCGGCGAATCGCCGACGCGGTAAGCCGCCAGGACGGCTTCCGGCTCGACTCCGAGTTTCATCAAAAGCGGCACGAAGACGGGAGCGAAGATCGCCCATTTCGCAATTGCTCCAGTCAACAGCAGATCGATGATCGCGACGACGAGGATAAAGCCAAGCAGGAGGGGCAATGCGCCTATGTTTGCTGATTGCAGCGCGCCGGACAGGCTAAGCGCCATCACCGTACCCATGTTGGTGTAAGTGAAGTAAGCGACGAATTGGCTCAGGACGAAGAACAGAAAGATTGTTCCGCCAAGATTCTTGATCGACTTTTCAATTGCTGCGATGACTTCGGTCAGGGTCCGCAGCGTGCCTGCTCCGATGCCGTACGACCAGCCGGTCACCAGGAATAGCAGCATGATCAGCGCGATCAGGCCGTTCATGAAGGGTGAGTTGCCGATAAGCTCGCCGGTTGCGGGATTTCGCAATGGCGCCCCTGGCGGCAGAGTCAGCAGGCAAAAGACGACGATCAGCCCGACCAATCCGAACAAGGCAAAACGCAATCCGCGAGATTCTTTTTCGGACAGTTCTGCACTCTGATCGGATTTGGCGCCGCTTGCAGATTGGTCCGGTGCGTATTTCCCGATCCGTGGTTCGATCATGCGGTCGGAGATGAACGCTATGATCACAGTCAGAAACAGTACGGATGCAATGGAAAACCAGACATTCGAGGCCAAGCCGATCGATCTGTTGGGATCGACGAGATGGGCCGCGTCATTTGTGAATTCAACGAGGACTGCATCGAGCGGTTTGATCAGCATGTTGACTGTAAAGGCGCCAGCGACCGCGGCGAAGCCTAGCGCAAGACCGGCAAGCGGGTGACGGCCAACCGCGAGATAAGCGATACCGGCCAGAGGGATCAGGACCAGATAGCCGGCATCGGCCGCTACGCTGGCCAATATGCCGACGAAGGCCAGGATGTAGGTCAAGGCCCAGCCAGGCGACACGATTACGAGCTTCCGGATCAGCGCCGTGACCAACCCGGATTCCTCCGCCACGCCGGCCCCGATCATCGCCGTGATCATCAGTCCGACTGCAGTAAAGCTCATGAAGTTGGGAATGAGCGACGAATACAAGAAGCGAATGCCGTCAATGTTCAGCAGACTGCGGATCTCAGTGGTCGCTGTTTCAACCTTATGTGTATCCGCATTGATGCGTTCGAACGTCACCGCAGCACCGAACGCGCTCAGTAGGGCCGACAAGGCGATGACGATCGCAATCAGGATCAGGAAGATGACGACCGGATGGGGAACCATGTTCCCCACTCTTTCGACCCCGTCGAGAAATCTTTGCATTGCGGTTTTTGAAACCGCATTCGCGGTGGACATCTCTGCCCTCCTCTCTGCTGGACCCGCTGCAGCGTAGCCACCCGGCGCAATACCCAGATCAAATGGCTTTTGAGCTTAGTCGTCTGCGGCAGGGAGTCATGAGCGCAGAATCCAAAGCCTTGGCCGCTTGTCCCGAATTCGGTGACAATCTTTTCTCTCTGACTGCTTTGCCATGCCGCGCATCCCAGGGCGCGATCAGTTCCAGATCATCGCCTGATAGACAATTGCGTCTGCCACCCACTCTGGAGGCAGCAAGACTGGCGGCTTCGGTTTCGCCAAACCGAGGAGGCCATCGCACTGGTTCGAACATCAAGCGCCGATGAGCACTTCACCACACCGCCCGGACGTCGAACAAGACGGTTAGCCAGCGGCACCAATCGGCCGGTACAATGTTCGTTGGCGGCCGCCATCTGGATATGCCCGCCGCCCCACCACGCGAGCGCCTGGGCCGGCGACAAGGTGAATGGGGGCCTTCACCACACAGGAAGCATCACACGGCGCATGTCCCGTCTAAAGAGCCTATGTGGCATGCCAACCTGGCGGTCGAATTGCGCCGCAAAGACGCTTTCGCAGCATGGCTGTTGCGGGCCTTTCGGCCCGTAGGCGGGAAGCTTGCCGGAAAGATGCAGGCATATTAGCGATACCTTGTGAAACCACTCACATACAAAATTCCTGCACGGCGTAAAAGAGATACGAGGACAGGCAATCTCGCCTCTCTTTAGGGTAGATCTGGCGGCGACACTAAAGATTATCGCCAGAAAGAGGATATTGGTGATCGAAACCGGCCCAATATCGTTCTCATCACATACTTTGTGATGACTTCAATAATAGCACCAAAGGAGCAAAACATGTACAAGATCGCTGTAGCAGCATCTGCATTTTTCATCCTCACGGCACCTTCGCTGGCCTTCGTCCAGAGCCCTCGTGCAGACAATAGTGCCTTCGAGCCTCCGGCTGCGACCAAGAGTCAACATTCATTCGTTCCCAACGGAATGGTGGATCCGTACCAGACAGGATCGACCGGGAACGCCGGTGCCGGTTCGACATCCAAGTGCCTCGGGGTCAGCCCGAGAGAGTACGACCCTCTCGGCCCCGATTGCCGGAACTGAGATCCAAGTCGGAGCGGTGGCCCTAGGGCCACCGCTCTTCTTCTGAGATCACAACACCGAGGCCTCTCGCCTGGCTGTTACCTACGAGCCGATGCCGCCACCACCGCGTTGCTGCCGAGTGGACGCCGTTCCAGCACTCAAGCCAGATGCGGCACGTCAACGAGCTATTTCGAACTCGTCATCTTCATGATCGAGGGAGTCTGTCGAGGCGGCGTGGGTGTTCGCTATGAGAGGGTACTAAGGTTTCTCTGGTTTAAGGTAGATTGTCTCGCTCCAGCAATACACCTTGGTCTTTCCGTTCACCAACTCTTTCGAAATCGTCATTGCCGTCCCGAACGCCGGGCCCTCTCGGAAGCGTCCTTCGTGGATGGCGTCCGATCTCGTCACCCATTCGGGGCGCGTCAATTCTGTCAGGTCCGCCTGGACGGCCACGCAAGCGGCGCCCGACCCCTCGGGGTTCATCTGGAGGACCCAGGCGTAAAGCTTCGTTATCTGCTCGCCGACAGTCTGGGACAGAGGGCCGCGGGGCGCGATGCGCCCATCCGCATCAATCGCCAGCACCTCGTCGAAGTTCCTAGGCATTACGTTACCTCCAGTCCAAACTGAGCGGTTCGCCAGGATTAACGTCCGCGGCAAGACCGGCCGCGGGCATGACGACTGTCTCACACTTTGTCGAGTTCGCCTAGGCGCGACCGAGTCGTGGCCGCCGCGACCACATTTCCCTTCAACTCGTAGAGATGCAGCGCTCGGGACGCGGCGGCGACCGCCTCATTGCCTCGGCGGGAGGCCTCGAACACGTGCGACAGATCGATCAGCGCATCGGCCCGGTCGTTGACGAAGTCGGTCGCTTCGGCGATCGCCACCGCCTCGCGCGCGAGCGCCTCCGCCTCCTTGATCTCCCCCCGCCGCGCGAGCACGCGTGCAAGCACGCGACGCCAGAGGACCTGTGTCATCAGGTCGCCGGCCGTAGCCAGCTGGGCGCTAAGGTTGGCAAACTCCTCGGCCTCCTCGTCGCGTCCCTGTTCGAGGATTGTGCAGGCAAGGGACGCCGCGATCGTCGAGCGGAATGAACGCTCGCCCATTTCCTCGAGCGCGCGATATCCCGCCCGCGCGCTTTTCTCGGCTGCCCCCGGATCCCCGGCAAGCAGCTCGACGACGGCTTCGTGATCGGAGGACGCCACGTAGAGCGTGAGGCCGAGGTCGGCGTAGGTGGCGTTGCTCGTCACAAGCAGCTCGCGGGCAAGCGTGAAGCGGCCGACAGTCGCGTTGAGGCATGCGAGCTGGCGCAGGATCGCTGCCTGGGACTCGGGACTCTCGCGCACCTCCTCGCGCATCGCCTCGCAGCGGCGGATGCCCTCGTCGGCCGGCGTCGGCCCGAACCAGAGCGAGGATGCGATCCAGGTGAGGGTTTCGTAGTACTTGTGCCGATCCCCTGCCCGCCGCGCATGCGCGGCCGCGCGCTCCCACGCCGCGGCGGCCGGCACGGCGCGAGCTTCGTTCCAAAAAAGCCACGCCTCCAGCCGCCGTGCATGGCACAGGCCCAGGTCGTCCCCGCGGCGCTCGAAGACCGGGATTACCCGGGCTGTCGTCCGCGCGGCCTCCTCCAGCCCGCCCTCCTCGCCGTGGAGGAGCCGGAGGAACTGCTGTTGAACGAGCACATGCGATGCCACGCGCTCATCATCCGCGGCAGCAGCCAGGCGCTCCGCGTCGTCGAGCACGCGCCCGGCTTCGGCCAGCCGCCCGCTTTCGATCAGCGCACCGCCTAGCTCGACGAGCAGCGCCGTCCGTTGTGGATCGGCAGGGGGACGCAGCCGGGAAACCCGCTCCAGCAGGCCGATCGCCGCGGGCAGGTCGCTGCGGACAAGCGCGCGCCGTCCCGCCGCCTCGAGCCGCTCGGACGCCCGGGCGGCAAGCGACGCGGCGCGCGCGTCGTGCGATCGGAGCGCGACGCGGTACAGAAAGGCCTGCTCAAGGTGGTAGCCGACGATCTCCTCGAACTCACGCCGCCGATCCCTGGCGATCAGCTCGAGCCAGGCAGCAAAGCGCTCGTGCAGGTCGGCCCGCGCGTTCTTCGGCAGCGAGCGATAGGCGGCGTCGCGGAGCAGGACATGGCGGAAGGCGTAGGCTTGTTCGCCGGCGAAGTCTGCCGCGTCGGGGCGGATCAGATCCCGGCTGATCAGCGCCAGCAGGCCGTCTTCGAGCCCGGGGGCGAGCGCAGGGCCCGCGAGCTTGGCGAGGGCGCCCCGGTGAAACACGGCGCCCTCGACCGCAGCAGTTGTCAGGATCGCGCGCTCGCCGGCCGGGAGCCTGTCGAGACGAGCGGCGAGGAGCGCGTGGATCGTCGAGGGGACGGGCAGTTCGGTGAGGTCGGAAGAGGCGACCCAACGGGTGCCCTCGCGCTTCAACAGCTCGTCGTCGACGAGCATCGCGACGAGCTCCTCAGCGAAGAGCGGGTTGCCCTCGGCAACACGGGCGATCCGCGCTTCAGCGGCGGGCGGGAGGCTATCGAGCAGGTTCGAGACCAGCTCACGGCATTCCGCCTCGCTGAGCGGCTCAAGGACGATCGACGTCGTGTTGGGCTTGCCGCTACACCAGCCCGGGCGCGTGTCGAGCAGCTCCGGTCGCGCGATGCAGACGATCAGGATCGGGAAATCGCGCGAAAAGTCGGCCACGTGCTCGATCAGGTCGAGAAACGTCGGCTCGGCGCAGTGGATGTCGTCTATGACGATGACGAGCGGCCCTGCTCGCGCCAACGCCTCGAACAGCTTTCGGACGGCCCAGAAGGTCTCTTCGCTCGTCCCTCCTCCGGCGCCGCCCAGCCCGAGCGCCTCGGTAATGCGCTCGGCGATCAACTGGGCCTTTTCGTCGCCGACGAGAAGCGCCGCGATCGCTACCGCCGACTGCTCGGGGTCCAGGCCCTCCGCGCGCGTGATCTCCCGGACAATCCCGGTCAGCGGCCAGTAGGTGATGCCCTCGCCATAGGACAGGCAGCGACCGCGCAGCACCGTCGCGTCGCTGGCGAGCCCGCCCGTGAACTCCCACACGAGCCGCGACTTGCCCACACCTGCGTCGCCGAGCACGGTCAGCAGGTGGCAGGCCTTATCGGCAACCGCGTTGCCAAACCCGGTCTCCAGTACGGCACGCTGGCGCTCGCGCCCCACGAAGGGCGAGTCGAATTGGCGCGCAAAGCCGGGGGCGTGGGCGAGGACGTCCACCACCACGAGGGCGTGGATAGTCTCGCCGTGCTTGAGCACGCGCGGCCCGCTCGGCTCGACGATCACCGCTTTGCGCACGAGCCTGTGCGTGGGCTCCCCGATCAGGATCTCATTCGCCGTCGCTGCCTCCTCGAGGCGCTTGGCGACATTGACGACCTCGCCGGTGACGAAGAGTTGTCCCTGAGTGTGGTCGGCGACGAGCACCTCGCCGGTGTTCACGCCAATCCGGCTGGAGAGGCGCACGCCCCAACCGGCTTCGAACTCGTCGTTGAGGGTGGCGAGTGTGTCGCGCATCTCAATGGCCGTTCGCACCGCGCGCAGGGCGTCGTCCTCGTTGGCGATCGGCACGCTGTACACCGCCATGATCGCGTCACCAATGTACTTTTCGACGATCCCGCCGTGCCGTCGGATGACATTGCTCAGCTCGCCGAAGTAGCGCGCGAGCAGGCCCCGAAGCGCTTCCGGATCGAGGGCGAGGCTCAGCCGCGAGGAGTCGACGATGTCGATGAAGAGGATCGTGACTGTCTTGCGGACGTCCGGCACCGGCTCCCGCTCTTTCAGCACGGCCGGCTCGGCCGGGGCCGGCGGAGCAGCCCCCGGCCTCCGCGGCGCGCCCTGGGCGAGGTTCGCCTGCACGCCATGGTCGGCTCTAACTTCAAGGGGTCCGAGGAAGCCAGACTTCATCTGAGGCCTTCCGTAAGGTCAACGCCAAGCGACAATAGCACTCGCTCCGGGCGCGCTCCAGCCGCCCCCCGGGATTCCTCGATTGCAACTGCAGAACGAGGAGCTTGAGCAAGCCATCGCGAGGCTCTAGCATAAGCCCGCTTTGGACAGCGAAGGAAGTGACGATGACCGTCCCGCCATTGACGTCGACGACCGAGCACCGCGGGATCGATGCTGCCTTTCCGGAAGTGCGAGAGACCCCGGCCCCCTCTCCTTGGTCGCCGAGCCGCGGAGCGCCGCCTGCGCCCGACGAACGCCCCGAGCCCGTGCTCGCGATGGCGAACATCCAGGGTAACATCGTCGCGGGCTTCAACAAGGACTTCCAGACGCTTCTCTACTACCACATCGACGACGCCAGCCGGTTCAAACCAGCCATCGCCAAGCTCAGCCACCTCGTGGCAACTGCCGAGGAAGTGCTCACCTTCAACCGGCTGTTCAAGCAGGTGGCTAATCGCCGCGGCTATCCGGGGACGCTCAGTTCTACCTGGATCAACGTCGCTTTTTCCTTCGCGGGGCTGGCGAAGTTGAGGAATGACGCCGGACTCTTCGCCGATCAATCATTCCAAAGCGGCCTGGTTGGGCAGGCGCTGGCGCTCGGCGACACGACGGATCCAGGCAAGTGGAACGTCAAGGACGGCGACAGCGACGACGCCGCGGACGTGCTGATAATCGTCGCGGCCGACACCGAGGCCGACGTTGAGGCCGAGGTGAAGAGGGTCAAGGAACTGATCGAGGAGGCGGGCGGCGCGACCCAGCTTGGGCATGACGAAAAGGGGAAGAACCGCTCCAAACCGATGGCGGGGCACGAGCACTTCGGGTTTCTCGACGGCATCTCCCAACCGGGACTCCGCGGCCGCGCCTCCGACGACCCGACCGACCTGCTGACGCCCCGGCAGAACCCCCAGGACCGGAGCCAGGGCAAGCCGGGGCAGGAACTCATCTGGCCCGGTGAGTTCGTGTTCGGCTACCCGGACCAGGACGCCAGCCGGGACGGCAACGAGCGCGGAGGCGACTCGAGCATTGACGGCGCCGGTTATCCACGGGTCCCGAACTGGGCCGGGGACGGCTCCTATCTTGTCTTCCGTCGATTCAGGCAGGACGTCCACGAGTTCCACAAGTTCCTCCAAGCCGAGGGCAAGGCGCGCGGGGTGAGCGCGGAGCTGGTCGGCGCGCGGTTGGTCGGGCGCTGGGCCTCCGGTGCTCCGGTCATGCGGGCACCCACGCAGGACAACACCGAACTGGCCAACAATGACTGCGCCAACAATCACTTCGGCTTCAAGGAGCAGACGGAGCGGATCGCGGGGGGGGCCAGCAGCGAGTGCCCTCGCGACATCTTTTCGCCCGCTGGCGCCGATCCGAACGGGGAGGTGTGTCCATACACTGCCCACATCCGCAGGGCCAATCCCCGCGACGACATCGCGCCCGCGATCCGGCGGAGGCATCGGCTGCTGCGCCGCGGTATTTGCTTCGGGGAATCGTCGGCCTCGACGCCGGACGCGCCGAGCAAGGACGCGGCCGAGCGCGGGCTGCTGTTCCTGGCCTATATGACGAGTATCGTCGACCAGTTCGAGTTCATCACCAAGGAATGGCTCAACAACAGCGATTTCCCCGGGAAGGGTGCCGGCGTTGATGCGTTGCTCGGCCAACCGGGCAAGAGTTGGGTCGTCCCGACCGGTGGTGGCTACTACTTCGCTCCGTCGGTGTTCGCGCTGAAGGTGGTACTCTCAAGATAGGCCAGGGAAGTCGGCCATCAGGAACTCGCCGTTGCGGAGAAGTTCGACAATGAGCGCGAGGCGGTGCTTGCTGTCGCTGATCGGCAGAACCAACAGGCCCTTTGAGTCGCCGCGTCAGTTGAAACGTTGGATGGCCGAGCGGGGGATCGATTCAATGAGGCGACGTGTATACGGGTGCTGCGGGTTGCCGATGACCCTCTCCGTCGGTCCCTCCTCGACGATCTCGCCGAGATAGAGGACATAGATGCGCTCGGCGACCTGGCGGACGACAGCGAGGTCGTGCGTGATGAATAGATAGGACAGCCCGTGTTCGGCCTGCAGGCGCTTGAAGAGGTTGAGCACCTGCGCCTGCACCGAGACGTCGAGGGCCGATACCGGTTCGTCGCAGACGAGGATCGCCGGTTTCACGGCAAGCGCGCGCGCGATGGCGACCCGTTGGCGCTCGCCGCCGGAAAGTTGCGCCGGACGGCGCGCGGCGTAAGCGGCGGACAAGCCGACATTCGCCAGCAGCGCCGCGATCCGCTCGGGCGTCGCCGGGCCGGTGGCGCCCGCGGAGGCCCCGATCGCCTCGCTAAGCGCCTGGCCGACGCTGTGCCTCGGATTGAGTGTCGAATACGGATCCTGGAAGATCATCTGGATCGTCTGGCGAACGCGGGCGCGGTCGGCCTTCGCCATGGCGCGAAAGTCCGCTGCCGCGATGCCGTTGATGCGGATGTCGCCCGCGGTCGGTGTTTCGAGGCCGACGAGGCAGCGCCCGAGCGTGGTCTTGCCCGAGCCGGATTCGCCGACAAGGCCGACGCTCTCACCGGGCATGATGCGCAGCGATACGTCCTTTACAGCACGAATCGGACGGCCCCTGGGGCCGACGAACGTCTTGACGAGCGCGTCGACGTGGACGAGCGCCCCTTCGGTATCGTCCCGGCGCGGCGTTGCTGGCGCCGCGGACAGCGCCGCCGTGCGCAGCGCGTCGAGCTCGCCCTGAATCTCCTCCTGACGAATGCATGCGGTGAGCCGGCCCGCATCGCGGGCGGCCAGTTGCGGCTTGCCGGCGCGGCATATCTGCTTCGCCCAGTCGCAGCGGTCGACGAAGCCGCAGCGGTCGACCACATCGGCCGCTTGGGGCACGGAGCCCCGGATCGCGACGAGCCGGGGCACGCGAATATCGGCCGGCGGTTCCGACAGCAAAAGTCCCAAGGTGTAGGGGTGGAACGGCTGCCGCTCGACAGCGGCGGCGTCGCCGACTTCGAGCAACGAGCCGGCGTAGAGCACATAGACGCGCTCGCAGGTCGAGAATGCGAGCCGTAAATTGTGGGTAATAAGGATGAGGCTCATGTGCCGCTCGTGCTGGACATGGCGGAGCAGCTTGATGATCTCCGCCTGGGTGGTCACATCGAGCGCCGTCGAGGGCTCGTCGGCGATGAGCAGCTCCGGGTCTCGGGCAAGGGCGGCGGCAAGCGCCACGCGCTGGCACATGCCGCCCGACAGCTGGAACGGCATGCGGCGGGCTACATCCTCGTCGACGATGCCGACTTCCGCGAGGCGGCGTTTCACCTCTGCCGCGCGCGCAACGCGCGAAGCGAATTCGGGCCGGCCGCGCAGCATCTCATCGATGTGGTCGCCGCTTCGCATGAGCGGATTGAGCATCGTGAACGGATCCTGCATGAGCATCGACACGCGAAACCCGCGGATCTTGCGAAGTTCCTTCTCGGCAAGCCGCATCAACGGGATGCCGTCGAGCGTGACGGCGCCGGTGGCATTTATGCCCGGCGGCAATATGCCGGCGATCGCTCGTGCGGTGAGCGTTTTTCCGGACCCGGATTCGCCGACGATCGCAATGGTCTCCCCCCGCCCGACTGCGATGTTCAAGGGTGTCGTGATGGGCACCGTGCCGTGCGAGATCGCCAACCCCGCGACGTTGAGGAGCGGCTCCTCCTCACCGGGGCGCTCCACGGCCGTGTTCACTTTGCAAACCGCTCGAACAGCCAGTCGCCGATAAGGTTCATGCTGACCGCGGTCAGGATGATCATTCCCGCGGGCAGGAGCAGCGCAACCGGATTGGAGAAGAGGATGTTGCGGTTCTCGAATAGCATCCGACCCCAGTCGGGGGTGCCGGGTTCAACACCAAGGCCGAGGAACGACAGCCCCGCGAGATTGACCAGCGCGAAGGCGAAGTCGAGGACGACATAGGCCAGGATGATCGGCAGCACGTTGGGGAGGATGTGAACGAACAGAATACGCGTCTTCGAGATGCCGAGCGTGCGTGCGGCGTCGATATAAGGGAGCGGCCGCTGCTTAAGCACGGCGCTGCGCACGATGCGCGTGTCGGGGGCGGTGAAAAGGACGACCAGAACGAGGACGGCGGTCCAGTAACCGCCGCCCACCACGCCGACGACGACGATCGCCACAAGCGGTCCCGGCAACGCCAACATGAAATCCACCCAGCGCATGACCGCCGAATCGACCAGGCCTCCGAGATAGCCCGAAAGCAGGCCAAGCAGGGTCGCCACCGAGAACGCAGCGGCGGCGACGACGACCGGGCCGACCAAGGCCGTCCTCGCCCCATAGATCACGCGCGACAGGACATCGCGGCCGAGAAGATCCGTCCCCGCGATGTGGGCAGCGGAAGGCGGCGTATCGCCAACCCCGAGTTGCTGGAGGGAGGGCGAATAGGGGGCGATCCCCGCGCCAAGGATGGCGCAGATCACCACCACCACGATGATCAGCGCGGCAATGAGAATGACGATCGGCGGGCGCGGCGGCAGCTTCGTCTTTCGCGTCTCGTCGATGGCTGGGGCGCTCATGACTCGACCCTGCCGAAGCGGATGCGCGGGTCGATCAGCATGTAGATCACGTCGATCGCCAGGTTGACCAGCACGACAAAGACAGAGAAGAGCAGCGTGGTGCCCTGGATCGTCGGGATGTCGCGTTTCTGGACCGCATCCACCGTCAAGGCGCCGAGGCCTGGCAAGGAAAAGGTGACCTCGACGTAGATCGCGCCAGCGACGATCCCGACGACGATGATCCCTGCGGCCGTGACCACCGGGATGAGTGCGTTCCTGAGCACGTAGGCGAATGCGATGCGCCGCGAACTCAGCCCGCGCGCCCGCGCAAAGGTGACGTAGTCCCGGTCCAGCTCCTCGATCATCGCCGCGCGCGTGATCTTGATGACGATGGCCATGACCGAGATCGCAAGCGCAAGTGCGGGAAGCGTCAGGTGCCAGGCACGGTCGAGGAATCCGGTCCCCGGACCGAAGATCGGGAACCAGCGCAGCAAAGCACCGAAGACATAGAGAAGGAAAATGCCGGTAACGAAGGCCGGCGAGCTGATGCCGAAGACTCCGAACATGACCACCGCCCGGTCGAGCCGCGTGCCGCGGCGGAAGGCAGCGACCGCGCCGAGCAGGACGCCAAGGCCGAGAACGAGAACGGTGCTCATCGCGCTCAGGAAGATGGTGACACCGAGCCGATCCGCGATGGTACTCGTCACCGCCCGATTGCCCTGGATGGAGACACCCAGATCGCCCTGGACCACCTGCGACAGCCACTTGAAGTATTGTACGAGGAATGGATCATCCAGGTGATAGCGCTCGCGGATGGCGGCAAGCGTTGCCGGGTCCGACGCGCGCGCGCCGAGCAGGGAGCGCACCGGGTCGCCCGGCGCGATGTGGACCAGCGCGAAGACGCCAAAGGAGATTATGAGGAGGAGTGGGATCGCCACGGCGAACCGCCTTAGGACGAAGACGGCGACGCCCGAGCCCGTCACCGGGGCGCTCCGAGATAGCGGTCGAACCAGCCAATCGTGCGGCGCCATGCGTCGAGCTGATGATCGCGCTCGCGCAGGCCGTGGCCTTCGCGCGGATAGACGACCAGCTCAGATTCGACGCCGCGCTCGAGGAGTGCTGCATATAATTCCTGCGCCTGGCCGAGCGGAGTGCATCGGTCCCCTTCGCCATGGATCATCAATGTCGGCGTCGTGGGATTGTCGAGCCGCATGATCGCCGAACGGTCGAGCGCTACACGGCGATAGCGCTCCTCCGACAGCGGTCCGCCATTGATGAAGGCATGGAAGTCGTGATTGCAGGAATAGTGGCTGGAGAGCTGATTGGCGATGCCGGAGACCATCACCGCGGCTTTGAACCGGTTGGTCGTCGCCACAGCCCAGGCCGTAAGGTAGCCGCCATAGCTGGCGCCGGTGATGCCGAGCCGGTCGGGGTCGCTAATGCCCGCTGCGATGCATTCGTCGAGGCCGGCGAGAATATCCTGGAACTCGGCCCCCGCCGGGTCGCCGATATTCAGCATGCCGAAGGCCCTCCCCCAGCCAACACTGCCACGGTAGTTGGGAAGGAAGACGGCGTAGCCGGCCGTCGCGAACGGCAGCGCGTCACCCGGATTGTAGGCATGCCTGACCGCCCAGCTCGGGCCGCCGTGGATGTCCACAATGGTCGGCCTCGGCCCCTTGGCGCCGTCGCGCGGCAGCAGGACCAACCCCTCCATCTCAAGCCCCCCTGCTCCTTTCCAGGCAATGGCGCGGACCTCCGGATAGGCGTTGAAGTCCCTGGCCATGTCGCCGTTCAGATTGGAGACGGTCGACCATGCGGAAGCCTCCGCGACGGACTTGAATACTACTTCAGGCGGTGCTCCATCGCTCTCGCGCACCGCTGCGAAACCCTTCTTGTCGGGCGCGGTCGTTATGCCGGCGCTGAAGCTGTTTGTACCGATGATCGCATCTTCGCGCGTCATCCATTCGACACTACCGTCGAGACATGTGACGCCATAGACGGAACCGAGCCGCGACCAGCCTGTGAACCAGAGGCTGTTGTCGTCACGCCACTTCATCGACGTAATGCTCGACATGCCGCTCGGGGTGACGGTGGTGATCTCACCGGTGGCAATGTCGAGGACGCTGATTTCGCTGGCGACGAGGCCACGGTCGCTGGACCACCCATCGAGGAAGGCTATTCGCTTGGCGCTCGAGTCGGCCGAGGGGGCCAGGAGCTGCCAGCGCGGCCGGTGCAGGATCGTCGCGGCACGTGTAGCAAGATCGATGCTGGCCAGTTCGGCGTGATACCAGCCGCGCTCGCTCGGGTCGGCCGAGACGATCGCAAGGGCGGCATCCTCGCCGAGAAGTTCGAATTCCCAGACGCTGAGCTCGGACGGCCCGACCTCGACCGTCGATCCGTCGTCTTTGCTGACGCGGAACAGGCGGCGCCGCGCATTGGCGGGGCTCGTCACCGCGGGATCCTCTGGCTCTCCCCAGGTCAGGCGCTGCGCACCATTGGTCGCGCCGCCGTCGAGGCCGCGGTCCGCGGCCAATACGATCAGGCTCCCGCCGTCGGGCGCCCAGCGCATGTCCTCGATGGTGCCGGCGACGTCCCCTACTGGCCGCTCGCCGCGATCGTCCTTGAGGAACAGCGACATTTTCCCCTGCAAAGCGCGATCGGAGACAAACGCCAGCGCGCCGTCGACCGGCGACAGATGCGGCAGGCCGTCGCCGCCCGGCCCGTTGGTCAGCTGCACCGCTTCTGCTCCGTCCAGGGAAAAGCGCCAGACGCGGCTCTGCGGGGATTGCCGCGGCTCGTGCACGGCGGGACGAACAGCGGCAACGACCGCCGTGCCATCGGGGGTGAAGGAGAGGTCCGAAGGAAAGCGCAGCTGGTGAAGTCGTGCGAGACTCGCTTCAAAAAGGTCCATCTGCCGACACCTTTGGCAATTCTCGGCTAGCAGTTCTCGGCCTGGCGCACGAGCGCGCCGGCGCCGGTCGATGTGGCGAAATCCTTACTTGAGGTCCTTACTTGAGGCCAAAACCGCGGATCGCCCACGGGATATTGTACCAGAAGGCGGTGTAGCCGGTGAGCTTATACTTACTGTTCATCGCCATCGCCGAGTAAGGCCAGAAGATCGGCACAAGCGCGACGTCCTCGTTGGCGATCTTGAACACGCCCTTCAGCGCATCGGCACGGGCTTTTGGGTCGGCCTGCTCGTTGGCGGTCTTCAGGAACGCATCGACTTCTGCATTCTTGAAGTTCGAGGCGTTCATGCCATCCTTCACTGCCGTGGCACTCGAGAAGAACAGGTAGGGGTAGTTGGCCGCGTCGGCGAAGTCCGGATAATAGGCCATGATCTGCATGCCAAGGTTCTCGTGCCGAAAGTACTGCGCGAGCCAGGTGTTATTGTCGACCTCCTGGATGCTTGCACGGATACCGATCTGCTTCAGGTTCTCCACCACCGACTGCATGATGTTGACCATATAAGGATCGGAGGTCGGTGCGGGGATGGTGACGTCAAAGCCGTCCGGATGGGCGGATTGAGCCAACTCGGCCTTCGCCTTCGCCAGGTCAAACGGATAGCCCGGCAAGGCCGCGTAGAAGGCACGGACCTCTTCGGGAGGCAGAACTTCCGACCACATCTCGGGCGGGTTCAATGCCGTTGCCGCCTCGCCGTTACCCTTGAGGAGCGCCTTGACCAAACCTTCCCGGTCCACGGCATAGGCGACCGCACGGCGCACATGGATATCGTCGAACGGCGGCGCCGAATGGTCGAGAGTGAGCGTGAATATGCCGAGCGACGGCGCGGTGACGATGTCGATGTTGCCGAGCGCCTTCCACTGGTCGACGTCGGAGATGGCGAGGTCGAAGGTGCCGTCGATGTCACCGTTCTGCATGGCGAGAAGCCGGGCCTGCCGGTCTGGAATCGACTGGAGGGTGATCCGCTTGACCACTGGCTTCGGCCCCCAGTAATCGTTGCGAGCTTCCAGGACGACATGGTCTGTCGGGACGAATTCAACAAGCTTGTAGGGGCCGGTTCCCAGCGGCAGAACCTCGGGCGTTCCAATGTTCTTGTCCGCGAGTTGTTCTTTCTTGAAGACGAAACCCGCCATGTGGCCGGCGGTATAGGCGAACTGGACGTTCGGCGCCTTCAATGTGACGGTTACCTCATCGGGAGCCGTCGCCTCGACGGTCGCAACCGAACTGTAGAAGGAGGCGAGTTGCGAGCCGGAATCCGGGCGCATGTGGTACTCGAAGGTGGCGACGATATCGTCAGCCGTGAGTGGACTTCCGTCGCCAAATTTGACGCCGCTGCGCAGATGATACTTGATCGTCGTCGGATCAACCTGCTCCCACTTGTCGGCCGATGCGGGCTTAAGAGCGAGATCGTCGCCGAAGGCTAGCGGTCCTTCCTGGACGAGCGACATGATCGCGCCCGTATAGGTCTGCCAAGCATGTGGAACCAAGAGCGTGTCGGGGATGCTGGGCAGCGCCCAGGTGATCGATTCGATCTGCTCTTCCGCCTCTGCCGAAGATGCCGTCGCTAATGCCCCAGCGGTGGCGAAGGCGGCGGTGAGAGCCACCCCGTTGATCATGACGCTACGTCGAGTAAGCCCCTTTGCCATTTTGCTCCCCCGTTCCTTGGATAGAGACGCACAGGCTGACCAACTTGTATTGTACGCAATTAATCGACCGTATCGCAAGTCAATGCACCGCCAGGCGAACGGCGCGAAAGGCACCCTGGTAGACCAAGTTGGTAGTCTGGCATTCCAACGCGCGGGATCAGCCACACTACTCGCCGATCGAAGCCTGGCGGATGTCTAAGCTAGTGCAATTCCGGCTTTTGCAAAAAGCGGGAACTTGGCCGGTTGGCGCCGAAAACTCCCATCGAGTTTCTGGGGCTTGTACTTTCTCATCGCAATCTCCCGACTATCGGGCCCCATCCTCGTAGAGCTCAATAGGGAGTCCGTCAGGGTCCGTGATGAAGGTAAACGAACGTCCTGTGTAGGGATCTATCCGGATAGGTTCAACTTCGACGCCTCGCGCCCGAAGTAACCGAGCGGTCGCCTCAACCGAGTCGACCGAGAATGCTAAGTGTCGCAATCCGCATGCCTCAGGCTTGGTGGGCCGGCTCGGTGGTGCTGGAAAACTGAACAACTCAATCTGCACAGGCCCATGGCGCAAGTCGCACTTCCAAGATTGCCTTTCGGCGCGCCAATTTTCGTCGGCAACAACGAAATCGAGCTTGTTCGTGTAGAACTGCTTCGACATCTCATAGTCACTGCAGATGATTGCGACGTGATGGATTCCCAGAAACATCGAATTGGCCTCATGTAAGCGCGGACAAAGCCGGCTCCGCATATAGTTGGATCATCCGGCCTTCTATCGAACTTTGAATTCCGATGACAACCATCACCGCCCTGATTACGGGCGGCGGCGAGCCCTGCGCCGAGAACGCCTGGCTTGCAGCGGAGCCGGGCGGCCAGACCTCCGATTCGTCCCGAGGATCTACGAAAACCGTTGATTTTATTGGGTTTTTCATGGGTTAAAATCAGACGTCTTCCCGTATCGTCCGGTATCGTTCCGACAGAGCCAAACAGTTGAACTCAGGCGGCGGCTGGACCGGGTGATTCAGCTGGAAACGCGGTTTACTCAGACCAGTCCGGAGACCACGAAGACCAGCCAGGCAATGATGGGGCCGATGATGGCGATGAGCGCGCTGTAGATCAGCAATGTCCGCAACACGCTGTCGCGCTCGGATTCCTGCGCGTTGGCGACGACAAGGGCACCGTTTGTGGAGAACGGGCTGGTGTCGACGATGGTCGTTGAAATGGCGATTGCCGCCACGACCCCGATAGCGCTGATGTGGCCCTGCAGCAAGAACGGAACGGCGAGCGGAATGATGGCGCCGAGCAAGGCGGTGGACGAGGCGAACGCCGACACGATCGCGCCGGTGAAGCAGAGGAGGAGAGCAACAAGCAGCGGCATGCCGAGGCTGGAGATGCCTTTGGCGACATAGTCGATCGTGCCGATCTTCTCCATGACGCCGACATAGGTGATGATGCCGGCGATCAGCAGCACCGTCGACCAGCTGACCTTGTCGATCGCCGCCTTCTGGGTCTTCGGCGAGAGGAGCGCCAGGGCGACCGCTACAGTGATCGCCACCAGCCCGACATTGAATTTGAAGACGAGCGCGCCGATGGCGAGCGCCGTGAGGCCGACCAGCGTCGTCAGCTTCTCCGTGGTCAGGCTCGAAAGTATCGACACGTACTTGGTCTGCTCCTCGAAGACGTGATGGCTGATCGGCGTGGCCGGTGTGCCGCCGTGGCCGACGATTGGCTGCGTCACGCCTTCGGGATGAAGGTCGGGCAGCGGGCCCGACGCGATCGAATGCTTGCGCAGTACCTTAGCGCCGCCGGAGACGAAGAAGACGAGAACTGCGATAGCCAGGTTGAAGAAGAAGCTGGAGAGAAACAGTGATGTCGGCGCGAACGGCAACCCCGCCTTGTCGACGATCTGGTTGGTGATGCCGCCATAGACGCTGATCGGCGAAAAGCCGCCCGCCTGTGCACCGTGAATAACCATCAATCCCATCATGACCGGATTGATGCGATACTGGAACGCAAAACCCAGCGCCACCGGGGCCAGGATGGCGACGGCTGCAGGTCCGAGCGCACCGAAGCCGGTGATGACGGCGGCGACCAGGAACATGACCCAGGGAATCCACGCCACATGTCCGCGCACCAGTTTGACCGCCCCCTCGACCAGCCAATCGATGGTGCCATTGATCTGGGCGATGGCGAACAGATAGGTAATGCCGACCAATGTCAGGAAGAGGTCGCTCGGGAAGCCGGCGAATATTTCCGCCGGCTTCATAGCCATGATGAGCGAGCCGACCACAAAAGCGCAGGCGAAGGCGAGTGCGCCCATGTTGATCGGCTGGATGGTGGCGATCACGAACATGCCGGCCAGCAGTGCGATCGACAGAATCTGGACATTCATAGCTTCCTCCCTCGGGAAACGCCTTCAGGCGCCCGTTCTTGTTCCATCTGTTGGTAGATCAGCCTGCGTCGGTCTCGCTCCCAAGCACCAACGCGGGTGGTGGCCTCCTAGGAGGCGGGCATGTAAAGGTTACTGTACCGGTCGCGCAGGAGGTTCTTCTGCACCTTTCCCATAGCGTTGCGCGGAAGGTCCTCGACGAAGATGACCCGTTTGGGCTGCTTGTAGCGCGCGAGGCGGGCATGCAGCGCGTTGAGCACGGCCTTTTCGTCCAGTATGGCGCCGGACCTGAGGACCACTATCGCCGTCACCCCCTCACCGAAGTCCGGGTGCGCAACGCCGATTACCGCGCTCTCGGCGACACCATTGAGCTGGTCGATCTCGTTCTCGACTTCCTTCGGATAGATGTTGTAGCCGCCGGAAATCACCAGGTCCTTGCCGCGTCCGACGATGTGGACATAGCCCGCCTCATCGATTTTGCCGAGGTCGCCGCTGATGAAATAGCCGTCCCTGGTGAACTCCGCCGCCGTCTTTTCCGGCATCCGCCAGTAGCCCTTGAAAACGTTCGGGCCCTTGATCTCGATCATGCCGGTTTCGCCCGGCCCGAGCGTCTCGCCCGTGGCCGCATCGGTGATCCTCACCGACACGCCTGGGAGTGCAAGGCCAACTGTTCCGGCCCTTCGCTCGCCGTCATAAGGGTTCGAGGTATTCATGTTGGTCTCGGTCATGCCGTAGCGCTCGAGGATGGCGTGACCGGTGCGCTGCTCGAATGCGGCGTGCGTTTCGGCAAGCAGCGGCGCCGAGCCTGATATGAAGAGCCGCATATTGGCAACGGCGTGGCGGTTAAGGCCCTCGTGCTGAAGCAGCCGTACATAGAACGTCGGCACGCCCATCATCAGCGTCGCCCGCGACATCAGAGGAAGGATTTCATCCGGCTCGAACTTTGGCAGCAGAAACATCGAGGCGCCGGCGATGAGCGTGACGTTGGTCGCCACGAAGAGCCCATGCGTGTGAAAGATCGGCAGCGCGTGGATCAGCCGGTCGGCTCTCGTCACGCGCCAGAACTCGCGCAACGCGAGCGCATTGGACAACAAATTGCCGTGCGTCAGCATTGCGCCCTTGGAACGGCCGGTGGTGCCCGATGTGTACAGGATCGCTGCGAGATCGTCGGGCGCGCGCGCGGCGTCGACGAAATCGACAGGCTCCTCCCTTGCCAATTCCATCAGCGATCCGGCGCCGTCAACATCGAGCGTTTCGACGATCGCACCGTGGCGATGTGCGATCTTTTCGACTTCGGCCCGAGCCTTCGATGAGACGACGACGAGCCGCGGTTCGGCGTCACCGATGAAATAATCCAGTTCGGCCAGTGTGTAGGCGGTGTTCAACGGCAAATAGACCGCCCCGCAACGCACGCATGCGAGGTAGAGCATCAGAGCCAGCGGGCTCTTGTCCACCTGGACCGCTACGCGGTCGCCAGGGCGAACGCCAAGCACGTCGATAGCGCTGGCGAGCTGACCGGAAAGGCGCAATGAATCCCCGTAGGTCCAACGCCGGCCATCGATGGTCTCGACGAAAATGGCGTCGCCGGTTTCGGCGGGCGCTCGAATGGCGTCGAACAGGTGATTGCTCATAGAACTCCTCCCAATTTTCGATCAGGCCTTTTGCATTTCGTTAGGGCGGGCCGCGCCGCCGACTCCCGCTACGGCCAAAGCGGTTGCCGCCAGTTTCTTTACCTCCGGCGAAGCAGCGACCTCGCCATGTTGTGCCAAGGCTTCATGGTTCGCCTCGATGTCGTCCAGCTTGTAAAGATAGTTGACCATCAGGCCGTGGGATTGCCGCATGGCCTTGGCAGAGCGGTCGGCGAGGAAGTTCAGCCGTTCGAGACGTGCGCCATTGCCCAAGTGAAAACGGGCCACCGGATCGACCGCCCGCCTGCCGCTGGCGCGTTCCTTGACGAAATAGCGTGCAGCGAGCGGGACGAGCACATCTTCGACGACCCGTGCCTTCTGCGGATTGTCCGCCCAGGTCGGATCGTCCAGCAGTTCGAGCGTCTCGAGGGCCTGATCATCGAGGCCAGGATCAGCCGTCTTGCGCAGCCTCGCCAGCCAGCCGGCGAACCCCGGCGCCGGAGACAGCGTCACGAAGGTCTTCAAACCCGGCAGGTCGCGACGCAGATCCTCGACCACCTGCTTGATAAGAAAATTCCCGAAAGAGATGCCGCGCAGTCCCTCCTGGCAGTTGGATATCGAATAGAAGACAGCGGTGGTGGCGTCCTGGGCTCTGATCAGGGAACGGTTTTCGTCGAGCACATCCGCGATGGAGGAGGGAATCGCCTTGGTCAGTGCAACCTCAACGAAAATCAGAGGATCGTCTGCGAGACGCGGGTGGAAGAACGCAAAGCACCTGCGATCGGCTGGAACCAGTCTCCGCCGCAGTTCCTCCCAGCCGGCGATCTCATGCACAGCCTCGTATCTGATAATCTTCTCCAGGATGTCGGCTGGCGTCGACCAGTCGATCGGACGCAGGGTCAGGAAACCACGGTTGAACCATGAGCCGAACAGGTGGGCGAAGTCGGCATCGACGGCGCGAAACTGTTCCGTCTCATCCCTTATGGCCAGCAGGCGCTCGCGCATCTCCACCAGTCTTGCCGTACCTTTGGGGGCGAGGTTGAGCCTGCGTACCAGTTCCTGGCGACGTGGCTCGGCGGCTTGATGCAGTTCAATGACAGCGTCCGAACTCCTGTCGCCGCGGTAGCGCTCGATGGCTTTGTCAAGCTTGGCGAGATCTGGGCCGAACCGCTCGTGCAGTATGCGCACGAAGTCTTGCTGATCGGCCGCGTCCAGCTGGGTCCAGCGCTGAAGGATCTCGGCGGCCAGTGCCATGCCCGAGGCTTCGCCCCTGCTCGACAAAAGCATGTCGCAGAGTGTCTCGATATTCGTCTCGGCTTGGACCGGCCCGTTGCGCGCGCCCACCGCAAGCAGCCTGCGGCCGCGGTCGGTGATGCTTTGCACCATATCGCTGAAGAACGAGACGCCTGCCATGTCGGAGTCCTCCTGTCAAAGTCGAAATGGGCGTAAGCAGATTCCTGCGCATTCTCGACGCGTGCTGCTGCTCGGTTGCATCCGCCGATTGTGTGCGACTTGCCTATTATGGTATCGTTCTTAAATTTTCTTGTGCGCAATGTCAACTATCTTGCATACAAGATTTCTCATATTGTATTTTTGGAGCCATAGATGTCGGAGAATGTCGTTCAACGCCTACGTGACGAAATCGAAAACGGCATCATTTCGAACGACTTCGCGCCTGGCGCGCGCCTGGACGAGGTGCAATTGGCCAGGCGCTTCGGTGTGTCGAGAACACCGGTACGCGAGGCGCTTATTCAATTAAACGCAATCGGACTGGTGGAAATCCGCCCGCGTCGGGGTGCCGTGGTGATCGATCCGGGACCACACCGTATTTTCGAAATGTTCGAGGTGATGGCGGAGCTTGAAGGTTTGGCCGGTTCGCTCGCCGCGCGACGATTCACCGATGCCGATCGCACAGCCATCCTGGCAGCGCACGCAGATTGCGAGCGTTCGTCCTCGGCCGGCGACAGCGACCTGTACTATTACGACAACGAACGCTTCCACAAAGCTATCTATGCTGCCAGCCACAGCGGGTTCCTGGCTGAGCAGTGCGTCGCGCTGCATCGCCGTCTGCAGCCCTACAGGCGTCTCCAGCTTCGCGTGCGCAACCGCGTTGCCACCTCGTTCGCCGAGCATGGTGCGATCGTGGAAGCAATCCTCGCCGGCGACGCAGAGCGGGCGCGCACTGTCCTGCGCCAGCACGTCAGCATCCAGGGCGAACGCTTCAGCGATCTTGTGGCGTCGCTGGCGAGCAGATAGGCGATCGGTCCGGTGGTTCCACGCTGAATAATATGCGACTTGCCGCTGCAGAAGACAAAATATCCAGGCCGCAATGACAGATCGACACAGGGAGTTGCATATCGCGCCAGGTATTTTGCCGTCGCGGCATTCTCGATCAGTCGCTGAAACCATCCCATTCGCACGTCGTTGCCGCCGATCACCGCACGGATCGCTGAGTGGCCTTTCGACGCCAGAATTTCTGTATTAGGTGTGACGTGTGTCTTCGATGAGAAGGAGGGTCGCAGCGCAAGGCCAAAATGTTTTCTTTCGAACCTCATGACTTAGCCGATATAAATAAACCTTCCTGTGAATGTTTTCTGGTAAGTCTTTGATATATATCAATATGGTGGTGGACACAGTCCGTGGCGAACCAGTCTCCGACCAAATTCCCTGATAAACGGCAAAAAACAGGGAAACTTTGCGAAAAGCAGCGAAATTGCCCAGATTCGAAGGGAGATTGGAAGGCAATTTCAATGGATTAGACATCATATCCCTTGCGAAGCGATCAGGGAATTTACCCCGACAAGCAGGGAAATTAGTTCTGCGTTGCTGAATGGATTAAATCAAACAGGAGAGCGCGTCATCGAAGCGTCAGTTACTGCACTGCGTCGGCCACACGATCTCGTTCGGTGATGACGGTCGACACAAAGGCTCGAACCATCTGCGTTTATCTGCAAGCCAGTTCCGAGCCGTTCGGCGCCGGGCGAAAAATCCATTCTAGCTGACCTAATTTGCGCCGATGGCTAGGCTGGCTGGGCCAGCTCGATACCTTAACGCCGCAATAATCTCAAATTGCACGCATGATCAAAGATCAGCGGACGCGCTGCCCGCGGCTTCGAGATTCGGGCTCGAGTGGGCAGGAAACAAACGTTATGGTTTCGCCGAAGCGCGGCTGGTCCTCGCGCCGCTCGGCGACCACCGTTTCGTATGGGGGCAAGTCGTGATTGTCAGGCGGCTACCGTGGCCCGGCTCGCCTCGACGAGTTCGGCGATGACGTTGGCGAGCGTCGTCGTGCCTTTGACTGCCGATCGGTCATGATCGCTGAACTCGATCCAGCCCTCGTTGAAGCCGTCGAGCATCCGGATCCGAGGCAACGGATTTCGCGTTCCCTGTGAGCGGAATATCTGCTCCCAGCTCTCGCGCGGCACGGTCTCGACCCGGACCGGGCGCTCCAGCACCATGGCGAAGGCGCCGGCGAGATCGTTCGGCGATACGCGCACAGGCCCCTCGAGCTCGACCACCCGCGTTCCGCTCCAGTCCTCCCGGAGAAGCGTGGCTGCCTGGCGCCCGACATCCTGCGTCGCGACCATCGCGAATGGCTTGTGTGCCGGCTGCAGGAAGCTGCGCAGCACACCTTCGTCGCGCGCCGAGGGAACGTCCCAGAGCGCATTCTCCATAAACCAGCCGGGTCTCAGGAAGGTGACCGGAAGGCCAATCTCCTGCAGCGACTGTTCCATCAGCGTGCGCTGGGTCAGCAAGTTCTCGTGCGGCGCATCCGCGCCGATGGTCGACAAGCAGACCACCTTGCCGGGACGCGCCTCGGTCAAAGCCGCAGCCACGGCCGCGATGACGCGCCTGGCCTCGGGAAAGCCGGGCTCCGGATCGAACTCGGAGGGCGGCAGGATGAAGACGCCCGTGGCACCCCGGAAGGCCGCAGTTAGGCTTGCCGCATCGTCCATCTCGGCCAGGGCGACGTCACAGCCCCGGGTTCTCAACTCCGCTGCCTTGGCCTCGTCGCGCAGAACGGCGCGGACGGGCAGTCCTTCGGCGAGGAGGCTGCGCGCAAGCGCGCCGCCGACCTTGCCCGTGATTCCGGTGATTGCGTACATGATGGTTCTCCTGATGTTGATGTCGATCGCGTGGGCTCAGGCGAGCCCGGCATAGAGGCCGCGCTCGAACGCGCCGTAGAGCGCGACAACCCGCTCGTCGTAGAAGGGCAAGACCTGGGTGAAGAGCGCGCCGGTGACGTGCTTCACCGGGTCGAGCCAGAAGTAACAGTTGAGCAGACCTGCCCAGGAGATGCTGCCGGCGGAGCGTCCGTTCGGCCCCGGCTGCATGTTGATGTCGAAGGACAGGCCCCATTTATGCGGTTGTCCCGGGAACTGGTCGAAGCTGCGGGAATAGGACGGTTGCGCCGAGCGCATCTCCTGGACGTTCAGCTCGCCGATCTGGTTCTGCATCATCATGGCGACCGTCTCTGGACGCAGGATGCGGACACCATGCAACACGCCCCCGTTCAGCAGCGCCTGCAGAAAGGCCATGTAGTCCCGCGGCGTCGAGAAAGCGCCGCCGCCGCCCATGAAGAACTCCGGCCGCTGCGGCATCTCGAAGGGGGCCGGCTCCAGCCCGCCATCGGCGCGGCGGTTGTGGAAGGTCGCGACGCGCCGCTTCTGCTCGGTCCCGATCAGGAAGCCTGAATCCTCCATGCCGAGCGGCGCGAAGATGTTTTCGCGGAAATAGATCTCGAGCGATTGGTCCGACACCGCTTCCACCAGCTTGCCTACCCAGTCCATGCTGATGCCGTATTCCCACCGCTCGCCAGGCTCGAACTCGAGCGGCGCGGTGAAGGCGGCGTTCCTGCAGGTCGCGATGTCGGGCATGCCCGTCACCTTCTCGTAGCGGGTCAGAGCCTCGCTCCAGATCGAGTAGGTGTAACCAGAGGTATGCGTCAGCAGATGGCGCACCTTGATCGCGCGCTTGGCCGGCCGCAGTCGCGGTGTTCCATCCTCGGCGAATCCGTCGAGGACCTGCGGAGAGGCCAGTTCAGGAAGGTATTTCGCCGCGTCGTCGTCCAGATGCAGGCGACCCTGCTCGACCAACTGCATGCAAGCCGTCGCCGTGAAGGCCTTGGTCATCGACAGCAGCCAGAACACCGTGTCGAGCGTCATCGGTGCGCCTGTTGCTACGTTCGCCTTGCCGAAGGCACCCTCGTAGACCATGCCTTTCGGCGTGGCCGCGACGGCGATAACACCGGCCAGGTCGTTCTTTGAGACTGCTGCGTGCAAGGCGGCGTCGATCGCCTTGAATGTTTCTGACGAGGCGACTGGCATGGTCCCGGCCAAGGCGGGGCTGACCGCATCGAGAGCCAGAATGGCCCCCAGCATTCCCCCCCGCTGAAGCATGGTTCTGCGTGTCAGGTGGTTCATGGCTAACTCCTTTCTCGATCGAAGCAACCGGCCACTCGTCTCCGGTGTCGCTTGACGTCGGTGTTGTAAGCGGTGCCACGTCGTGATTCACGCGCATTAAAGTCAATGCTATAGTGATTCAAAATCACTGCACTTCACCTCCAATGAGGTGCCCGTGGAGAAGTGCGGAGCGAAGGGAGATCGAATGGCTTTCGACACCCGGCTTCTGACTGGAGTCGGCGTCATGGCAGCGGTGACGGAGGCCGGGAATTTTGCCCGCGCCGCCGAGATGCTCGGCCTGACGCCGTCGGGGGTGAGCCGGGCCGTCGCGCGTCTGGAGGCGCGGGTCGGCGTGCGGCTTTTCGACCGCAATCCGCGCGAAGTGAGCCTCACCGAGGAAGGACGCCGCTTCCACACGCAGGTGATGCCGCTTCTCGCTGGCCTGGATGAGGCTGCCGCCGAGGCTGCAGGCGCGGCGGTGGTTGTGCGCGGCCGGCTGCGCGTATCGGTGGACCCGTGGTTCGCACGTATGGTGCTTGCATCGAAGCTTCAGGAGTTTCTGGTCCGCTACCCATTGCTTTCGGTCGATCTGTCCACCAGCAACTACCGTGAGGAGATGATGGCCGGCGTCGACGTGGCGGTGCGCTTCGGCCCGCCCGACCCCTCATCCCTGATCGTGCGCAAGCTGCTGGAGACCCGTGTTCTGACGGTCGCCGCTCCGGCCTATCTCGAAAAACACGGCGAGCCGCGATCACCCCATGACCTCGTCCATCACGAAGCGCTCCTCTTTCGAGATCCGCAGACCGGCCTGCCCTTTCCCTGGGAGTTCCGGCGCAGCGGAGAGGCCAACCAAGTCAAGGTCTCCAATCGCCTGGTAATGGATGACCCTTCGGTAGCAATGGCCGCTTGTCTGGCCGGTCAAGGCATTTTCCAAAGCCTCGCGATTGGCTTGGCGCCAATCCTGTCGCGAGGCGAGCTTGTTCAGATCCTGCCGGAATGGTCGGAAGAACTCTATCCACTTTATGCCTATCATCCCTCGCGCCACCTCCCACCTGCGAAAGTCCGAGCGCTTCTGGATTTCATCCAGGAGATTGCCAGCAACGAAGCCCCTCCATTCCATCATTGAGGCGCACCACCCTTGCCGCGCGGCAGATCGGGTTGGGCCGAGTTCGGCGCCACAATGCCAGCAGTTCGCACCATCGGGCCGATTGAACGCACCGCTTGGACGAATGTCGGCGTGCCTCGGCAGTCAATCCTTTGGCAGCAGCCTCGAATGACGAACTTCCGCGCGCCCCGTGGCTCCCACCCCACAGTCAGTCCTGCGAGCATGTGCCCCCCGCGAGAGCCCGAGGCGCGCGATCACGAAACGGTGACGCCTGTAACGAAGGCTGGGTGGACTGCGAAGACTGGAGGTGAGCGCCGTGTGAAGCATTTGCGGCGCCTCTCGCCTGAAGTTTCGGCGCGAATCTGCCAACCTCCCAAGGAACAAACGATCATGATGAATAGGCGTACTTTCTCCACCGCGCTCGTCGCTGGGGCGGCTGCGAGTATACTGGCCGGCTCCCACAAGACGCGAGCGCAGACAGGCCCCAAGGTTCGCAATGTCGTGCTGGTCCATGGCGCCTATGCGGATGGCTCGTGCTGGTCGGAAGTGGTTGGCCACCTGGATCAGGCCGGCTTCAACGCCACTGTCGTCCAACACCCGCTGACCACGCTGGAGGCAGGCATCGAGGCAACGCGCCGTGCAATCGCGCTCCAGGATGGACCGACGGTCCTTGTCGGGCACTCCTTTGCCGGCATGATCGTCACCGAGGCAGGGATGGATCCAAAGGTTTCCTCGCTCGTCTATGTCGCGGCGCGCGCTCCGGATGCAGGCGAAGACTACACGGCGCTCGCCAAGACTTTTGCAGCGCCACCCGCCTCCTCCGGCCTTGTCTGGTCCGAAGGCTATGGCAAGCTCAGCGAGGAGGCCTTCCTACGGGATTTCGCCGGCGGCATTCCTCGCGACAAGGCGCGCATCCTCTATGCCGTCCAGGGGCCGATCTCGGACAAGCTCTTCACCGGAAAGACAACGCAAGCGGCCTGGCGCTCGAAGCCAAGCTGGTATGCCGTCTCGAGCGAGGATCGCACGATCAATCCGGATCTCGAGCGCTTCATGGCAAAGCGCATGAACGCAAAGACCATCGAGGTAAAGGCCAGCCATTTGTCGCTGATCTCCCATCCCGAAGCGATCACCCAGCTGATCTCTGAAGCCGCGGGGCAGCTGAGCTAGAGCGGTTGGCTCGGTCTGGGCGGCATGAAATCAGCCGCCCCAGGGTCGGCTTGTTCCGAATGCTTGGACCTCAGGCCGACTGTCCGGCTGCACTGCGGCCTCTGGTCGCGCCGCCATATTGAACGACTGGAAGATTCCGCCGGTGCCACCAGATAGTTCGCCGGGCGGCCTCAACCAAGTCTCTTGAGACCACAAGCCATTTAGATTGGACGCCAGGATGCTTCAGAGCGACGATTTTATCGGATCGCCCCAATTGAATTTCGAGGCGTGGAGAGACACTCTCCGCGCCCTGTGTGGGCGGTACAACCCTGAAGGTACCGAACCCGACGCCTTTGCCGGTTGGGTGCGCCCCATGAGCGTATCTGGATTCGCGGCGCTGGATATTGGTTGCAATGCTGAGCGGATCGAGCGGACCTATCAGGATACTCGCCTCGATAGCGCAGACCATTACTTCGTACTCTTTCAGGTCGCTGGCCGATCGGTGGTGAGCCACAACGCTCAAACCGTGCAACTTGCCGTGGGCGATGTTGCATTCGTCGATGCGGCTCGGCCAGCGACATACATCGCCAGCAGCGGGGGCGAAGCATGGAGCACTGTGACTCTTGATCTGCCACGCCAGTCCCTCGTGTCCCATCTCGGATTCGAGCCGCAGGGCGGGCTCTACCGGCGCGGCGGAACGTCTCCCGGACGGTTGCTCTTCAACCTTCTTCGGGATGCCGATCAAACCGAAGGGTCAGCCTTGTCACCGGCCGATTCCTATATGCAGCTGGCAGTCTATGATCTTGTTGGCGCGCTGTTCGCGCCGTCCGAACTGTCGCTCGGCTCACGTCATTCGGACACGCTGTTCAGGCGCATCCAGGGCATCATCAGGGACGGCTTTGCCGATCCGGATTTCGGACCCAACGAGGTGGCGGCGGAAATGGGGATATCGCTACGCTATCTTCAGAAGCTCTTCACGGAGCGCGGCTCGACCTGCAGTGAACTGATATTTGCGCTTCGTCTGGCTCACGCCGAGCGCCTTGTGCAGCGCCGGGCGTCGCTGCGAACAAGCCAGCCTCTCAGCGAGATCGCTTACGCCTGCGGCTTTCGTGACTACACGCATTTCGCACGAAAATTTCGTCATCGCTTTGGCCACGCCCCAGGCGCCCGTTCGAAAGAAACCTGATCCCACTGCCGATAGAGCAGTGCGCGCCGGTACCGGTGAAAGTGCGCCATCGGCTCACGACGTCCAGCCTCGCGCGATTTAACGTCCTCGCATGCGGATCGAGAACCGCCGGCGGTGCCATCGCAATCGGCGTGGCGTGTTCTTCCCGTCGTCCACAATGACCGGGAGCACGGCCTTGAACACGATAGTCTATCTTTCAGGCCTTGGCCTGGCGGTGCCGGACAACGTCATCCGGCAAGCGGATGCCGCCGCCCTGGCCGAGACCCTCTTCTCAGACAGGATAAAGGGATTTCGGCATCTCGCCCCCATCTTCAGCAATTCCGGAATACGCGAGCGGCATATGACGCAGCCACTGTCATGGTTCGTGGAGCCGCATGGCTGGGCAGAGCGCATGCAGGCCTATGTCGAGGGCGCAAGCCGGCTCTTCGTGGATGCGGCGACGCGGGCGATCCGGCAGGCGGGGCTCGAGGCCGAGGACATCGACAGCGTCGTTACGGTGTCGTCGACCGGATTCTCCGTCCCCAGCATCGAAGCCCGCGTCGCCAGTGAAATGGGTTTTCGTCCGGACATAGAGCGCGTTCCCGTCTTCGGTCTCGGCTGCGCCGGCGGTGTTTCCGGCTTCTCCATCGCGTCGCGCCTTGCCGCGGGCCGGCCCGGCGCGAGGGTTCTCCTGGTGGCGATCGAACTCTGCTCGCTCGCCTTCCGGCTCGATGAGCCGACCAACGTCAATGTCGTCGCGTCGGCCTTGTTCGGCGATGGCGCCGCCGCCTGCGTCCTCACTGCCGGCGGGGGTGGCATGGCGAGCGTGGAATTCACAGGCGAGCATCTTTTCCCCGATACGCTCGACATCATGGGATGGAGGGTCGACGACCCGGGACTGGGCATCGTACTGGCGCAGTCGTTGCCGCATTTTGTCAGCTCACGGATCGGACCGGTCATCGCCGAAATGCTCTCCCATAACGGGCTGGGCGCGGCCGACATCGACCGCTTCATCTGCCATCCCGGTGGCGCCAAGGTGCTCGATGCGCTGGAAGGCGCACTGTCTCTCGGGCAAGGCACGCTCAACGACGAACGCCAGGTTCTCGCCGAATACGGCAACATGTCCTCGCCCACCGTGCTTTTCGTACTCGACCGAGCCATTCGCGCCGGTCTGCCGGAACGATCGGCGATGATCGCCATGGGACCGGGGTTCTCGGCAAGCTGCGTCACCTTGAAAAGGGCGGCCTGATGTGGACCTCCATCGCGCTCCTTGGCTTTGTGACGCTGCAGCGTCTCGCCGAACTCATCCATTCCCGGCGTAACACGGCACAGCTTCTGGCTCGCGGCGCGCACGAGGTTGCGCCGGAGCACTACATCTACTTGGTCGCGCTGCACGCAACGTGGCTGATGGGCTTGTGGGTGCTTGCGCCGACGCTGCCGATAGAGGCGTTCTGGTTCGCGGTGTTTGCCGTGGCGCAGGTCGCGCGGTTGTGGGTGCTGGCGACGCTGAAGACGCGCTGGACGACGCGCATCATTGTCCTGCCGGGCGCTCCGCTCGTCACTACCGGCCCCTACCGGTATCTGCACCACCCGAACTACGCCATCGTCGTCGTCGAGATCGCGGCGCTGCCGCTCGCCTTCGGCCTGTCTGCCTATGCGGTCGGCTTCTCCGTCCTGAACGCGATGGTCCTGATCATTCGGTTGAAGGCCGAGAACAGGGCCCTCGCCACCTTGAATGCCATTCCTTGAGCGGGAGGAAACACCATGACCCGACCAGGAGCACGAACTGCGGGGTTTCATCAGGCGCGCCGTGGATAGCTACAACCACCCGGTCGGAACGTGCGCATGGGTCTTGGCAAGCATGCGGTCGTCGACCCGATGGTTCGGGTGCATGGCATCTCGAACCCGAGGGTGGCCGACAATTCGGTGATGCCGAATATCACGACCGGCCATACGCTGGCGCCGACCCTGGTTATCGCAGAACAGGCCGCCAGCATGATCAGCGCCGGTTCGTAGCGCTGACGCCAGAGCCAAGTACGCGTTGGGACCGGTGATAGTGCGCCGCCGGCTCACGACGTCGAACCTCCACCGATCTAACTTCTTCCCAGCATCTGATCCAGCGCGACGAGGACAGCACTATCCGTCCAAAGAGCCGCGCCCGTGGCCGGGAGACCGGCCGGATGCCTTAACCTAGAAGGAGTGTATTATGAAAAACTCAACGGCAATCCTTGCGACGATCGTATTGGGCGCTGCCTTGGCGGTTGGCTCTGCGACGGCGTCGATGGCTCGCGGCGGCATGGGCGGTCATGGCGGCGGTGGCATGACCAGCCATGGCGCCAGCGCCTTCAGTGGCGGTCATGGTGGCGGCGGTACCCCGTCCATCATGAACCGTGGAAACGGCTCCGACGGCGGCCGCAGCGTAAGCGGCAATCATGGCTTCGATCATGGGCGCCGCTCCGGTGGTTTCCGCAGGCATGACAACGCAAACGCCTTTTTTGGGTTCGGCCCGTTCTGTTCCTACGGTCCTGCCAGTGGTGCATATGGCGGGTGGTATGGGGTTCACCACAACTGCTCGTGATCCACTTGGCTAACCTCATTCAATCCGGCCCCGCACGGTGCAGGGACCGGATTGAAAGAGGCCACATTGTCGCTCACCGGATTGAAAACTCCATGCTCACCCGCTTGCCATTCGCTTTCGCTGCTCTTGTGCTTTTTGCGGCTTCAGCGGCCGCTCAAGAGATCCCTGCCAAGCTTGCACTTCCGCAAGGGGGCACGCTGCTAGGCAAGTACCCGGCCAAGGGCGTTCAGATCTACGTCTGCCGCGTCAAAGAGGACGCAAACGAATGGGACTTCAAGGCGCCCGAAGCCGAGCTTCTCGACGCACAGGGCGTGCCGTTCGCCAAACACTATGCCGGACCAACCTGGGAAGCGCCCGATGGCTCGAAGATCGTCGGCAAGGTTTTAGCAGACGAGCCCGCTCCGAAGGCGGACGCAATTCCCTGGCTGCTTTTGTCGACGGAATCCACGGTGTCGGGGGTACTTGCCGGCGTGCGTTTTGTCCAACGGGTCAACACCTCCGGCGGAGTCGGGCCGACCGGTGCATGTCCGATGGTCGGACAAGAACAGCGCGTCGACTACACTGCAGACTACGTCTTTTACAAATGATCAGTTTCGCCGGCTTTGGGCTGGCTCGACGCCGTTTCGAACTCCGGCAGACAAGCGTGCCAGCGTCGCGCAGTGCGCGCTCGTACGAGTGAGAGTGCGCGGTGGGCTCACGACGCCTTTTCACTGGCGATCTAGTCTCATTTGATCGCGTCATTGACGTGACACCATCCGCTTTCCGCAATTCGGTCCGGATAGCCCACCCCTGACGCCTGAACAGCCCACAGCAGAAGAGAGCCATTCATGTCTGCTTCACCCAAATTCTGCATCTTCGGCGCTGGTGCCATCGGCGGTACGATCGCTGCTCTTCTCACGCGATGCGGCGCGACGGTGAGCATGGTTGCGCGAGGTCGCACTCTCGCGGCTCTGAAGCGTGACGGGCTACGGCTCATAATCGATGGCGAAATGTTGCAGACGCCCATCCAGGTCAGCGAAGATCCGTCAGAGCTTGGAGTGCAAGACTATGTGATTATCGCGGCGAAGGCGCCTTCAATGCCGGACATTGCGCGGCGTGTTGGGCCATTGCTTGGCCCCAAAACGGCTGTCGTCACCGCAATGAACGGTGTGCCCTGGTGGTTCTTCCTCAATGCCAAGGGCAGTTTCGCAGGACGACAACTCACGGCCGTCGATCCGGACGGCACAATAGCTCGGGCCATACCGACCAGCGGCGTGATCGGCTGCGTCGTTTACATCGCTGCCTCTGCCGACGAGCCCGGTGTCATTCGCCACCAAAGCGGTCACCGGCTTGTTGTTGGCGAGCCCGACAACCGGCTGACGCCTCGGTTGGCAGATCTTGCCGACTGGCTTCGTCGAGCGGGTTTCGATTGCCGGGAAAGCCCGGAAATCCGCCACGAAGTCTGGCTCAAGCTTTGGGCGAATCTTTGCATGAACCCTATCAGTCTGCTGACCACGGCGACTTCCGATCGCATCATCGACGATCCACTGCTTCGCCGGCTTTGTGTCTCGATGATGGAAGAGGCAGGACGGATCGGCGCTGCGATCGGCGTGTCGGACAGCCCTCCCATCGAGAAGATAGTTGGAAATATCCGGGGGCTCGGCGCGTTCAAGATGTCGATGCTGCAGGACCTCGAACACGGCAAGCCTGTCGAGATCGATGCATTGCTGACAGTTCTCCATGACATCGGACTGCTTGTCGGCGTGCCGACGCCATTCATCGACGGTGTGCTAGGCCTGGCCCGCTTGCGGGCAAACAGTCTTGGGTTGGTCGACGACAGTTCCGTCAGAGGCGCTGATCAATTCTCCCTGGTGCAGCAGCATCCGACCCAAAGCCGCACTGAGGCGCGGGGTGCCCGGCCTCGGCAAGAAGAAGTGACGGCGCGATGAACGAGGAAAAAGTCATAGCCAACGTGACTAGCATTCTGGCCGACTATCGCGTCTCGATTGACAACATCGACGCGGCCCTCGTCCACATGCTGGCCGAGCGCTTTCGCTGCACCAAGGCAAGCGGCCTGCTGAAGGCGACGCATGACCTACTGGCGGCCGAAGATGTACTGGCAGCCTGCGCGCGAACCTACTCCATCTGATCGAACCGTTCTTGCAGGCCGAGAGTGAGGTATTCTACCGCTTGACCGCCTTCGCCGCCAGCCTCACGAGACGCGATGGGCCGCCAAGGCGCCCCTGCGCCATTTCTCGATGAAGCTGAGAAACACCCGAAGCGGCATGGGCGTTTGACGACGGCTGGGATGATAAAGGAAAACACCAGGCAGTATGCGATTCCAACCTTCCAGCAGGGTCACCAGCCGGCCTCGCGCAAGGTACCTCGCAACAATCGGCTCCGGCAGGTAGCCGATGCCGACTCCTTGGAGGGTGGCGCTTAGTAGCACATCAAGATCATTGACGATGAGCGAGCCTTGGACGGCGATCTCGGTATGCTGGTCGCCCTGGGTGAAGACCCAGGGCTGTATGGAGCCATCAAAAGGCGAACGGAATTGGATGCAGTCGTGGGCTTGCAGATCTTTAGGAAGCGACGGTCTCGAATGGCGCGCCAAATAAGTCGGAGCGGCGACCGCAAGCATCCTGAACTGGTCTGCAATGCGCAAGACCGTCATGTCGCGCTCGATTCTGTGCCCTACACGAATTCCGGCATCGAACCTGCCGCTGACAATGTCACTGTGCGTATCATCGACAGCGATTTCCAGGCGAATGGCCGGGTATTCCGCAAGAAACGGCTGGATTAGCGGCGCGAGCACCATAGGGGCCAGTATTGCGGCGGCCGGCCGCGCGACTGCCAGGCGCAATGTCCCGATCGGTTTGTCGCGGAACGAATTGACACTCTCAAGTGCGTGATCGATGCCTTGGAGAACCGGCTGTACTTCCGCCAGAAGGCGAAGCCCGGCCTCCGTCATGGCGACGCTACGCGTGGTGCGATTGAACAGCCGAACGCCGAGTCGCTCCTCGAGGGACCGGATGGTCTGGCTCATGGTGGGCAGAGCTATACCGACCTCCGCCGCCGCTTTGGTGAAGCTGAGATGCTCGGCGACTGCCACGAAGGCGGTCAGTTCGGTGAGCTGGACAGGAGCCATTTGTCGTCGAAGCCGATTAACTTCTTCCGATTTGCGATTGTCAAAATGCCCGCAAATCTCCAAGCCTAGGGCCAGATCGCCCCGATGCGGCAGGCGCCCCCTGAAATATGTACCAAAAGCTGAGTAATCAATAACCGCGCGCGCGGCGACAAGGCCTGAAGGTTCACAGGTTCGGCATCGAGTGTCAGCGCATCCTTGTTGGCCAGAGCATGTTCTCCTCCACGTGTTGTTGGGAACACAAGCTACCTCTCCATCCTCGGCCGCGGCCTTGGCGGGTTGCGGCGCGCCGGCATTCAGAAGCGGCATATTGACCACAGTCAGGATTGACCAGTGGTCAGTTCGGTGAGCGGCCGACGGACAGTCTTCGTAAAATCCAAATACCTTCTTCCGAAGACCTCCAATTATCATTTTCCGGCCAATTCCCATCTCGAATCAATGCGGATCGAGAACCGCCGGCGCTGGCCCCATCGCGCACGCCTTAGTGCCAACGTCGGTCTGGCCAACCTCCGCCACTAGTGCGGTCGTCGATGGGACGGTCGCTCAACCAAGAGGAAGGAGACCATATCATGTACTTCAAAGCTATCTTTGTGGGTGTAGCGCTTGCACTTTCCACAGGCAGCCTTGCCTTTGCTGGCGCGCTCGATGCCGTCGACAGCATCAACGAACAGGCGTTCCACTCTGATCCGCGCGTGACAGGCTCGATCGATCAAGGACTGAGCGTGAATGAAGGCATCACTGGCCCCCGCGTGACAGCCTTGGTCGATCAAATACAGGGCGTGGACCAAGGCATCACGGACGCGAGGCAGGTGAACAAGATCGAGCCGGCCGAGGCGCAGAGACTGCATATGCGGGCCGCTCACATCAGCCGGGTCGCCGAAAGGACGGCTGCCGTGGGGCATGGCACGATACCGGCCGGGCAATATCAGCAGTTGCTGCACCAGCTCGATGATCTGAGTCAGACGCTCCGGGTTGACACCGGCAGCGCGTTCTTGATGGGCAACGGCGGCGACGGCGGATATTATCCGAACGGCTACGGTCCAAACGGCTGAAATCATCCGGCCGACGGAACTGCTTGACGCCCCGGACTTTTGGCCGTGGGCGTCCCTTTTTCACTGGTACCATCACGAAACTGAAACCCAAAGCTGCGTTCAAGGCGGAGGGCGTCCCGACCTCCGCGGTCGCTGTCGTGAAGCTGCGATGTTCCGCGACTGCCACGACCGCAGTCCAGGTTTGACCAGCGGTCAGTTCGTGAGTGGGTGACGGGCCAATCTTCGTAAGATCCAAATACCTTCTTCCGAAGATCTCCAATTATCAATTTGCCGGCCAATGCCCATCTCGAGTCCATGCGGATCGAGAACCGCCAGCGTGGCCTCCCTATCGCGGCCCGTGACGCCAGGATCCGAACGCCAGCCAAGCGTTGCAGGGTCGTGTTTTCCAACGTCGACCGCACCCTTCATCGCCAGGCGATCAATTCGCCAACGGCGACCAGCCGGAAGCCTCAACTTCGAAGGAGCGTGCTATGAGAAATTCAATGACAAACCTGGCGACGGTCGCGTTAGGCGCCGTGCTGGCAATCAGCCCGGCGACAGCTATGGCGTCGATGGTTCGTGGCGGTGGTGGCGATAGCGGCGCCATGCTCATCAGGAGCCATGGCGGCTTCGGTGGCGGTCGCAGCTTCGGCGGCCATCCGTTCGCCATGAGCCATGGTGGCTTCGGTGGCGGTCGCAGCTTCGGTAGCCATCCATTCGTCATGAGCCATCGCGGCGGTCGCGGCTTCGATATGCGTCAAGGGTTCAACGGCAATCATCGATACCACGGCAGGCGCCACTTTGGTCGTTTCCGTGACCGGGACCACGCCGACGACTTCGACGGCTTTTTTGGGTTTGCCCCATTCTTGGGACTTGGCACATACGGCTACGACAATGCGGCCGGCTACTGCGAGAACTACCGCTCGTACGATCCTGCCAGCGGTACCTATCTCGGCCGGAGCGGGCATCGCTACTACTGCCCGTGATCCACTGATCCTCTTCAAACCCGGTCTCCGCAGCGCGCGGGGGACCGGATTGGAATGGCGACGAGATCAGTGACCTGACGAGACTACGCCGGGATCGTGCTGGATGCCGCCGATGTGCGCCTCTGGAAGTACCCGGGAAAACTGTGCGCTGTCCCGTCGCAAACGCCACTCTATTTTTCGAATCCGCTCGTGAGCCTCTCCTTACATTCGAACCGGATTTTTGGAAGAGCGCACCAGCATGGCAGCAAAGAGCTAGGCAGATGAATCGGATCAAGATGGTGTGCATTGTCGCTCTGGCAGGGTATCCGGGCATCGCCTCCGCCGAACAAGCGGTCAGTTGCGGTGGCGTTGCCATGCTGGGGGCAGCGCAGTTGAGTTGCAGCCATGTCGAGCCAAAGGCGTCGGCTCAACTTTGCACATTCAGCTGGTCGCTCCACACGCCCAACGGAGATCAGAGGATCGCTGAAGGCTCGTTCCTCATTGCACCGGGCAACTCGAACATCACGGTCTACCAGGCAAGCGGCTTTGACAGCGCGCTTTCCAATCCGATCGTGATCTGCCGCGGCAAAGACACCAAATGAGAGCCTGCGCTGTTGACGCTGCACAGAGCCACTTCCCGACGTCGGCCGGCGAAAGTCGGGCGGGACGTGTCGACAGCAAGTCCAGCAGCGTTGGCGCGACTCTGGTTTCGCGAGGGCGGCGCCAGCGTTGCTGGGACGGCAAGTTAGCCGCAGTCCAGGTTCGACCAGGGATTGGTTCGGTCAGCGGGACGCGGGACAATCTTCGCAAAATCCAAACACCTTCTTCCGAGTATCTGCAATTATCAAATTGCAGGCCGATGCCCACCTGTCTGCACGACAATAATAAGCACGCTTAGAAAACACCTGCCTGAAGCCACACTCGTTCCCATGACACACACACCCAACATCAGCTTCGTGCTGCACGATACCGCGCGTCTGCTTCGAAAGCGGTTTGAGCAGCGTTCGCGGACGTCGGGGCTGACCCGCGCCCAATGGCAGGTGCTGGCCTACCTTTCCCTGCGAGAAGGCATCCATCAGAACAAGCTGGCCGATCTGATGGAGATCATGCCGATTACACTCGCCCGGCTGCTCGACAAGATAGAAGCCCGCGGCTTCGTCGAGCGCCGGCCCGATCCTGCCGATCGCCGGGCTTGGCTGCTCTACCTCACACCTGAGGCTCGTCCGCTGCTCGAAATCATGCGCAGCAACGGCCAGAAAACGCGCGACGAGGCCTTCGCCGGCCTTTCGGCGGATGCACAGCAGCGTCTGCTGCAAACCCTTTGCTTGATCAAATCCAATCTGCTCGAGGCTTGCGCCAAACCAGCCGTCGACCGGGAGAAAGTACATGACTGAACCAACCTCAAAGAAGCCGGCCGGAAATGAACCTTCCACGAATCGGACGAATGACCAGATCATCCGACTGGACAGCGAACGCGAGCAGAGGCGAGCCTACACCGTCATCGATGACGACGAGCTGGAATCGCCGGTTGCCTTGGAGCCGGCGGCACTGGAGGCTCCGTCCACGCAGCCGCAGCAAGCCTCGGTTGGCGTCGCGCTTCCGGCGCCGGCCAAGCCCAGGCGCAGCCTGACACGGCCGATCCTTTTTACCTTGCTCCCCGTCGCGCTGATCGTCGGCGGCTATTACTACGTCGTCGGCGGCCAAATCATGACAACCGACAATGCCTACATCCAGGCCCAGTCGCTCGGCGTTTCCACCGACGTCTCCGGCACGGTGCAGGAGATTGACGTGCATGACAACGAAGCGGTGAAGAAGGGCGACGTGCTTTTCCGCTTGAGGCCAGCCTCCTTCGAAACCGCGCTCGCCGCGGCCCAGGCCCAGCTCGGCACGGTGCGCAACCAGGTGCTGACCTTGCAGGCGAGCTACCAGCAGTCGCTGGCACAGATCGACCAGGCTGAGGCCGACATTCCTTATTTTGAAGCCGCTTTCAAGCGTCAGCAGGATCTTCTCAAGACCTCTACCGCCTCCAAGGCGACCTTCGACAGCGCCCAACACGACCTCGACGCCGCCCGCCAGAAAGTGTCCGTCGCTAGGGCGCAGGCGCAGGCGACGCTCGCCCAGCTTGGCGGCGACGCCAACCAGCCGGTCGAGAGGAACCCGTTCTACCTGCAAGCGCAGTCGGCCGTGGACGACGCCCAGCGGAACCTCGGCGATTCCGTCGTCGAGGCGCCTTTCGACGGCATCGTCACCAATGTGGATATGCTTCAGGTCGGCAAGTACCTGCCGGCTTCGCAGCCGGCATTCAGTCTGGTTTCGGCAACCGATTTGTGGATCGCGGCTGAGCCGAAGGAAACCGAACTGACCTATGTGCGGCCAGGGCAAACGGCGACGATCAGCGTCGATAGCTATCCGGGTGCCGTTTGGCATGGCACGGTGGCCAGTATCAGCCCGGCCTCGTCATCGAGCTTCTCACTGCTTCCGGCGCAGAACACCACCGGCAACTGGGTCAAGGTCGTGCAACGCATCCCGATGCGCGTGACGGTCGATGATGCCCAGGGCAAGCCGCCGCTGCGCGGCGGGATGAGCGTCGTGGTTGGCATCGACACCGGCCATGCGCGCGGCTTGCCGGACTTCGCGACGGATCTCATCGACAGGTTCGAGCAGAAGTCATGACCAGCTTATCTGCGACAGGGGGCGCATCTGTGGTCGCCAATCGCGGCGCCATCACCGCTTGCGTGATCCTCGCCACCATCATGCAGGCGCTGGATACGACCATCGCCAACGTGGCGCTGCCCTATATCCAGGGCAGCGTTTCGGCGAGCGCCGACCAGATCAACTGGGTGCTGACGTCCTACATCGTCGCGGCGGCCGTCATGACCCCGCCCTCGGGCTACCTTGCCAATCGTTTTGGCCGCAAGCGCGTACTGCTGACGGCCATCACCGGTTTCGTGGTCGCTTCGGTACTATGCGGCTTCGCACAGTCGCTGCCGCAGATCGTCGGCTTCCGCCTGCTGCAGGGCCTGTTCGGTGCCGCCCTCGTCCCGCTGTCGCAGAGCATCCTGCTCGACATCTACAGCGTGGAAGAGCGCGGCTCGGCCATGGCCTTGTTCGGCGTTTCCATCATGGTCGGACCGGTGCTCGGCCCAGTCATCGGCGGCTGGCTGACCGAGAATGTCAGCTGGCGCTGGGTCTTCTACATCAACGTCCCGATCGGCGCGCTGGCTTTCGCTGGCGTATCGATGTTCGTCCTGGAGACGAAGACGAACCTCAAGGCAAGGCTGGACTGGCTGGGATTTGGCATGCTCAGCGTCACCATCGCTTCGCTGCAGATGTTTCTTGACCGCGGCGAGCAGCTCAACTGGTTCTCGTCATCCGAGATCATCGTCGAGGCGCTGATCTGTGCATCAGCCTTCTACATCTTCCTCGTTCACACCTTCACCGCCCGCAACTCGTTCGTGAATCCAAGACTCTTCCTCGACCGGAATTTTGCCGTCGGCATGGTCTTCATTTTCATCGTCGGCATAACCTATCTCGCCTCACTGGCCTTGATGACGCCCTACCTGCAGACGCTGATGGGATATCCGGTGGTGACAGCCGGCATCGTCATGGGACCGCGTGGACTTGGCACCATGGCTTGCATGTTTCTGGTCGGCAGGCTGGTCGGCAAGGTGGACACGCGCTGGCTGCTGCTGACCGGCCTGCTGATCACGGCCTGGGCGATGTACGACATGACCGGCTGGACTCCCGATATCTCGCAATGGACGATCATCAGCACCGGCTTCATCCAGGGTGCGGGGCTCGGCTTCCTGTTCGTTCCACTGACCACCATCACCTTCGCCACTCTGGCGCCGGAGCGTCGCGCGGAAGGAACCGGATTGTACAACCTGTCGCGAAATATTGGCTCCAGCGTTGGCATCTCGGTCGTCACCGCCCTTCTGACGCAAAACGTGCAGATCAATCATGCAAACATTGCCACCTATGTGACGCCCTACAACCAGGCGTTCAGCGACCCGGCGATCCTCCAGGCGATGAACCCTTATAGCGCCGCAGGACGTGCTGCGCTCGACGGCATGGTCACGTTGCAGGCGACGGTCATCAGTTACATGGACGACTTCAAGCTGATGATGATCCTGTCGCTTGCCGCCATCCCCCTGATCCTGTTCCTGCGCAAGCCGTCGCATCCTGCCGAAGTGGATCACAACGCTGTCATGGAGTGATCTCACTGGGCCCGAATTCGGCCCGGCGTTCAAGGACTATAGGTTGCCGCGGACCGCTGCTAAGCGTTTGACAAGCAATTGGAGGAGTTCGTTTCCTTCCCAGCCGCGGCCGCGACTCCTGTTCCCGGAGAGTAGCGTGCTCTTGCCAATGACAACGACGTTAGCGTCAGCTGCCATGCCGCCAAATTCCTTGCCGAGGATGATTGCCGGATCGTGGCTGTGATCGAACACAGCGGCAGCATTGCAAACCCTGATGGCTGAACCGGGGGCCGTGCGCGCCATGCTCAGTAGGGCAATCGTGCGCGACCTTCCCGTCGAGGTGGTGGATCAAGACAGATCGGCAGAGTCCGGCGGCTTCGTCGATGCAATCTGTTCGGCGCCCGGGATCAGGGTAACGATGCGCTGCCGCAAACTTTGCGAGGCCGAGGCCGTGGTGCGTTCAGGCAAGGCTGTCGCCTCCGTATACATTCCTGAACATCTTGAGCGGGACCTCGCGCGCGGGCGGCTGCCGCATGTGACCGTCTTCTTCAACAAGCAGGTCTTCGCCGCCCGCACCATGACGTCCAATCCCCTTCGGGCGGCAGTCTCAGCCGCCGTCGCCGACCTCAAGGCAGGCCGGCACAGCTGGGCCTTCACACCTGGTCCCCTTGTCGTTGAACAATATGTGGCTCCCAATCCCATGGTTACCTACGCCAACCTAGCCGACGTCATCGCGGATCCCACCGTCCAGACCGGCGTGCTCGCGGCGATCGGCGCACTGGTTACGCGCATCCTGCTTCGCGGTCGGCCGACGCTGCGCCTTGTCGGTCAGCTGGCATTCTTTTTGGCGCTTACGGCGCTGCTGCTCTATCACGGGATCATCCCGTATGCGGTCGGCTCGGCCGACATCTCCGAGGTGGAGCGCGTATTCCTCGACATCATCAAGGTGATCTGGTGTATCAATGCCGCATGGTCGCTGATTGGCGTGGTCCGCGTCTTCCTCGTCCTTGAACAAAAGCCCCGCGAGGGACGCCTCCTGCAAGACCTTGTTGTGGGCATCATCTATGTCGCGGCGGGCCTCTCGATCATCGCCTACGTCTTCGACGCTCCCGTCGGGACGCTGATCGCCACATCCGGCGCGGTCGCCATTGTCCTTGGCCTGGCCTTGCAGAGCACGCTGGGCGACGTTTTTTCGGGCATAGCACTCAATCTTGCCAAGCCGTACGGGATCGGCGACTGGCTGGTGCTGAGCAACGGCATCGAAGGCAAGGTCGTCGACACGAATTGGCGATCCACCCGTCTTGTGACAGAGACCAACGACCTGGTGATTGTCCCCAACAGCGACCTTGCGAAAGCAAGGCTGACCAATCTCAGCAGTCCCGAGCGGAGCCACGGCTGACGGTCAAGGTGCGTTTCCGGCCAAACACCGCGCCATCCACGATGGCTGATGTCATGCGCTCGGTGCTGCTCAGCAGCAATTCGATCCTGGCGCATCCGGAGCCGAGCGTACAAACCGTATCGTTGGAGGGAGGCGCCGTGGAACTTGAGCTTGCTTTCAGTGTCGCGGACAGAGCCCTCGCCGCCAAAGCGAAGAGCGAGCTCTTCGACCTGATCTTTCGTCATGCCAAGGCGGCCGGACTCGCTCTTGCCGCACCTTTGGGAACTGCTGGCCCAGCATCCCCGGAACCGAACGCGGTCGAGGTGCCGTTCGGCTTTCACACTACGCCCCGGCGGCTTCTGGACGCGATTCCGCTGTTTGCCTCGCTGACCGAGGACGAGAAGGAAGCGCTCGCTTCGACGATGACGCGCCGGACCTTCCGAAAAGGCGAGACCCTCGCTGAGCAGGGGGAAGTGCTGAAGTCACTCATGATTGTGCGCAGCGGAGTCGTGGCGGTAAAGCGGCGCGAGGGCGCCCGCGAGACGGAACTGGAGCGTCTTCCGCCCGGAGACTGCTTCGGCGAAGGCCCCTCTGCTTCTTCGGAGATCACAACGCCCTCCTTTAGTTCTCGACCACCTCGCAACTGACTCAGCCAAGGCCTTCGCGATCGAAACCCAGATGGCGGCCGGCCCATGGCGCGCGGCGTTGCGGATGAATTCACCGGCGATTAGCCCGACGCGCCAGGATCGGCCGGAACCCCGGCCAGATCTCCTCGGCGTCGACGAGGAGCCGCACGCCGAAGCGATACAGTGAGAAGGCGCATTTGTCCGGTGCGGCGACTTACGACGCCGACGAAAAGGGCTCTACCGAGGGACGCGAGAACGTCCGGCACCACTTCGGTTTATTGTCTCCCCGGAGCATGCCATGGAGATGCCTGAGCACGTGGGATATGCACCATCGAACGATCAAAGGCGATCTCGCCAAGAGCAACAGACTCTAACGCGGCGCGATTGAGGATCGTCAGCGAGCCGTGGTCGTATTGGGTCAGATGCCGCCGTTCCCATTCTCTCAGGCACCGATTCACCTTCGCTCGAGAAGCCGGGACCATTGCCGCGAGGTCGGTCTGCGAAATGTGGATGCTCCGAGCTCTATCCACGGTAGCCATGCTGTGCGGCCTCTCTGTCAATCGCAAGACCGTGCTCGCCAATCGAGTGGATAGGGCACTGGCCGCACTGTGGATCACTCGCTCTTGCGCGTCATGCGTTGCTTCGCACAAATACGGGATCACCTTTAGTGCGAGATCGGGGTGTTTGTCGAAGACCCTAGTCATGAAAGCTACTTCGATTTGCACCAAGTCGCTGTCCACAACTGAAGCAGCGTTCACGTTGCTGCGTCGCGTGACGAACAATCTAGTCAGGTCGAAAGTGTCACCCGGACCGAGATCGGAAAAGATGAATTCTCGACCGTCCGAAAGTGGAGCACTAAGCCGAATTTTTCCTTGAATTATGTAGTAAATATAACTTGATACGTCACCAAGGTGAGTAAGAACTTTATTCTTAGGGATCCTTCGTAGGATGGCCACCTTCGCCAGTTCATTAAGAATATCTTGCCCAAATAGCCGAAATAAGCGCATTTTATCGAGCTGTTTGACCCGAACCTCAACGCTACTCAATGCCATGGCTCCCGCCCCCTTGATAAGGGTAAAGCGCCCCGGTCCCTAAAGCATTGCCTTTGACTACCCAGAACGAGCCCGACTCCGGGCCGTTCTCGCGCAAACGCGCTAAGCCAGAAATATTAGCACATTATCATATTAGGATACCACCAAAATAGTGACCCCTCTGTGCCCAGGGTAACAGCGACATGAGAGAGTTTAAATCAAATTTGACCGACTGGAAGCCGTTGAGATAACCCCCTTTTTATGGGACGGCGTGTGCTGCCATAACCCAAGAAGGGACGCAACAGGATTCGGGGGCTTGTCTCTATGCGGCATGCACCAACCCAGGCGTCGAGTGCGTTCTTAAGGCGGAGCATCGAACCGTTACGGCTTCCTGTGGGAGCAGTTTGCGTGTTTCTTGCAACTGCGGATTTCCTCCTTGCACAGACGATACTCCTTGCGTCAAACGAGGTCTATCATAGGCACCTCGGTGTGAGCCCGTCAGATATTTGGGAGACGATTTATCTAAGCGTCACCGCCGGCCTATTGCTTGTCGCATTCATGGCTGCCAGAGGCGCCTACAAGGTTAGTGGCGTCCTGGATGATCGCCGTGTGATCAAAACACTCTTCACCGGGTGGTTGTTCGTTTTCTGTGCAATTCTCTGGCTCGCCTTTCTCACGAAGACCACGTCGACGTTCTCGCGCGGCTCTTTGACTCTGGCGTTTGCAGTCGGATTCCCAATCTTGCTGCCTGGCCACCTGGTTCTAGCGCGTGTGCTGAAACGGCTTCTGGCCGCTGAGAAGCTCGTCTTGCGCACAGCCTATCTGTTTTACGCTGGCGTTCCTGGAATGGAACAGGGGATTATCAGCAAGCTCGGACAACAGGGCATCGCGGTTTGCGGTGTTTCGAACATCGAGAACCGCGATGGCACGATCGCAGCACAATCGGTGCTTGCCAGCGTCGCAGCTGCACAGGCTGCTTTCCGCTTTGATCCATATGGGGCAGTTTATCTGTTTTGCTCGTGGGACCAGCGGAAGTTGATCGAACGCATCCTGGAGGAAATGTCCCGCCTCCCGCTGCCGATCTATCTGTTCGCTGATGCCTACACAGATAAGATTCTGGCCGGATCTCCACTGCACACCGGCTGGCAGCGAGCCTTCGAAGTCCAGCGCGCGCCTTTGAGACCTGCCGAACGCTTGCTGAAGCGGTTGTTCGACATTGTTCTTGCATCACTGCTACTGCTGTTCCTGTTTCCGTTGATGGCCGTAGTCGCATGTGCCATAGCGCTCGAGAACGGTCGCCCAGTGCTGTTCCAGCAGGCGCGGCGGGGTTTTTGTGGCAACCCATTCAATATTTACAAGTTCCGATCGATGACCGTGCAGGAGAACGGTACGGAAATTCGCCAAGCTCAGCGCAACGACGGGCGAGTTACCCGACTTGGCCGCATATTGCGCCGGTCGAACATCGATGAGTTGCCACAGTTATTCAATGTGCTTCGGGGAGAAATGTCCCTGGTAGGGCCGCGACCCCACGCCGTCGCTCATGACGATACCTACAGCAAGATTATTGAGAGCTATGCTTATCGCCATCGTGTAAAACCCGGTTTGACAGGATGGGCTCAGATCAACGGCTTCCGAGGGGAGACGAAGGAGCTGTGGAGGATGGAAAAACGCGTTGAGCATGATCTCTGGTACATAAAGTCCTGGAGCGTGCGGCTCGATCTTAAAATAGTCTGGACAACCGCTTTGCTGGTGCTTTCGGATCGCGATGTCTATTGATGTATAGCATCTTCTCAGAAGCGGAATGTTTGTAATCCAATCGTCCGGCCGATTGAACGGATAGTTTTTATTTTGATGCGTTGCGCGCGCGATCCCGCCCACGAGTGAGTACATCGAGCCTCAAAGTTGGTCGCACCGGTTCAGTCGCTGGATCTTTGTGAGCTTCTTGCCGCCGAGTGGGAAGATTAGGAAGGGCCTGCTAACGGACTGTGCTGCTCTATAAAATTCCGCTCGACGGCATTCGGTTCTCGATTTCCTTTAGGATGTTGGTTGCGCGTGCTAAGCGGCTATACTTGGCCAGAAAGTCCGCCTTCGCCCGTAGACCAATCTGATCCCGAAATACCTCGTTTTCGCGCAGGCGCTGAAGCGCCTTGACCCAGTCAGACGGGTTGTCTGGCGACACCAGAACGCTGTTGACGCTATCCCTCAAGACTTCACGGATAGCTGGCAGGTCGGAGGTTACTATGGGTTTTCCGTGCGCCATATATTCGAAGAGCTTGAGCGGCGACATTCCCTCAGCGATATTTCGACCGCCGCCCTGGCCCTGTACATTTCTGAGATAGGGCGCGAGTACAACGTCCATTTCAGCCAAGTAGGCAGATGTCGCGGCGTGAGGAACGTAGCCATGAAACACTATGTTCGGGCATTGGGCCAGCTTCGATGTCCAATACCCTATATCACCGGGTGTACCTCCGACGATATGAAATGTCGCCCAGCCACATCGAGACGCAATAGCGCTTATTATCTCCATGCCCTTTCCTCTATACAGATGTCCGACATAACCAACCTTGAACGTGCCGGTGAGGCTGCATTTCTCCACATTCGGCGGAACCGGATCCGCGCCATTGGGCGCGATGAAGAATTTTCCCGCATGTTGAGGAAAGAGGCAGATGCTGTTGTCGCGGAGACGTTGCGTCGTCACGACCAGCATTAGGAATGCCTCTAGGCCTATCAGTTTGGCAAGTCGCTGACGCTGACGGCTGCTCAAACTGCCAATCGGATCGTGAAGCTCAAAAACGGTCGTGAACCCGAAAAGTCCGGCAGAAACAAGCGCTACAGTAGCCGAGCGTGTAAAAATGACATGCGGCCGCAGCCAGACGGCAGCAAAAAGCGCCAACATCGCAAAAAAAAGCTCCCTGCCGGGCACAGGCCAAAAGGGTATGGGGAGAACGCGGAATGGGAATTCGGTGTCCAATCCATATTCGCGCGCGATCTTTCCATAATGGTCTTGTCTATTCATGGAGGCGCGCGGAAGCGCTATTAGGACCTCCGCACCAGCAACCCGAAATGCATGACACATCTTTGCGACTTGTACCGCATTGGCGGCCAGCGCCGGGACGTGTGCAGAATGTATATAGAGAAGCCGCATCCACAGGCCTATCTTTCATGCTTCGGCTATGGCGAACCAAGCCAGCATGCTTATCGGGTCGGTCTCTGGGGACATCGCGAGCGGGCGTTCGGGACATCACGAACAGCCAACTCGGTTGTTGTCACATCCAGAAGAGAATTCATATAGGAGGCACATTCCGTCGCCTTGACTGCCTCTTCGAACGATTCCGGTCCGACTTCACACAAGCCCGGCAAGGAGAAAAAGTATTCGCGCATAACTATACGACGAATAGGCACTCGGCTGTGCCCGGGGTAACAGCGACACGTCTCTGGGACGTCTAAAACATAAATCAAATCTGACCAACTGAAAGCCGTTTGGAACCTGTCCCTATGGATAGGAGAGGTGCGACCCAAGAGAGACGGGGTGCGCCAGGAGTCAGGGTTTGTCCCCATACGGCATGCCCTCACCGAGGACGTGACATGTCACTCCAACGCAGTAGCACCGTTGTCGGGAGGTCAGAAGACCACAAGCGCAGCCGGGGGGGCAGCGCCGCCACCGAGTGGATTGAGCCCGGTAGCGGCGATTTGAAATCACGGGATGCGGAAGGCAAAATTGAAGCGGCGTATCGACTGCGTATCGCTCATGTCATTACTCGTCTCATCAATGGCGGTGCTGATGAGAATACCGTCTATTCCTGCAATTGGGCCGCGCAACGAGGACATGATGTTTTCCTGCTGCATGGCGAGGCGGTCCAACCGGAAATCATGGCTAAAGTGGACCCGCGGGTGGAACTCATTGGCGTCCCCGACTTGACCCGGTCCATTTCGCCTGCCTCCGACGTGAGGGCATTGTTGGCGCTTACCCGGAGGTTCCGCGCCTTGAATGCCGACATCGTGCATACGCACACAAGCAAGGCAGGCATTCTCGGCCGTTTCGCGGCATGGGCGGCGGGAGTTCCAGTGATCATTCATGGCGTCCATATCGTGCCTTTTGTCAATGTCGGCGTCGCCGAGCGGCTCACCTATCTCGCCTTGGAAAAATTGGCAGCGCCAGTCACCAGTGCATTCATCAGTGTGAGCGAGGGCATCCGTGACTTATGCATGAGCGCGGGAGTGGGACATGCTGACAAACATCATGTCGTCTATTCCGGATTCGATCTCGAACGCTTTCGCAACGCCAGTCCGCCTGCCGATTGGCGTGAGTTGTTGCGCTTGACACCGGACGCGCCGCGCCCGCCTGTCCTTTTGATGATTGCGGCATTCGAGCCACGCAAGCGACACACGGAATTACTAGAGGTTTTCAAGAGAATCGCCGCCCGCTTACCCGACACGGTACTCGTGCTCGCAGGCGACGGGCCGCTTCGCTCGATCGCCGAATCGCAAGTCAACCGGCTGGGGCTCCAACGCCGAGTGGTCTTTGCCGGTTATCGCAACGACCCCGAGCGGCTGATCGCACTCGCGGATCTCTGCCTGCTCTGTTCCACACGGGAGGGATTGCCCCGCGTGCTCATGCAATATCTCGCCGGCGGCAAGCCTTGCGTCGCTTGCGATCTGCCGGGTCTTCGCGAAGTGCTCCGTCCAGGCACCAATGGCGTGATCACACCCCCGGACGACTTGGGCGCCATGGCCGACGCCACTGCCGCCCTCGTGGAGGATCGCGAAAAACTGGCTTGCCTCGTCCGAGGTGCCGCAGCGACGGACCTTTCTAACTGGGACGCCAAGCGGATGGGCAAGCGGATCGATGCCATTTACCGCCAGGCTCTCAACCAGCATCTGGCGAGCAAGGGAGCGTCGGCTAGGCCTCCTGTTCGAAATCTGGCGCTTCCGCGATGAGTTCCTTGGAGACGGGACTGTAATCTTGATGGCCGCCATTGGCTCCAGCAATGCTATAGTGTCGCGCTCGCCGCCAAAACGGTCCGCCATCGACGAAGTGCCCTTCCAGCGCCTTCATTTGCGCGAAGCGCCGAATTTAGCCGGGTGGCACGGATCCGCTAAATGTTGATTGGCACACTAACTTTGCACACCGGGTACAACGAGGGGGCACAGCTTCAGAGCCTCGCCCTCCAACGCTGTATTTCGAACCTGCGTCCGGGGTCGCGGGCGGAGATCGTGGACCACCGCTATCCAAGACGACTGGAGGCTGGCTATGGGCCAGCGAAAAATGCGCGCCAGCGAACGCTTGCAGCCTTCGCCGATGGGCTGCTCCTCAGTCCCAAGAGGTTCTGCTCGGAGGATAGGTCACCAACGTTTCGCTACGCAAGCGGCCGCTATGATGCAGTTGTGGTGGGCAGTGATGAGGTTTGGAAGATCGACTACGTCTCCCGTCTTGGTGGGCTGATCAAACTTCAGACCAACCCACTGTGTCCCCCATTCCCGAATGTCTACTGGCCGGAAGTGACGTGCTCGAAGATAGCGTATGCGGCGAGCACCGGCAGCACAACCAAATGGACTGAAATGCCGCGCCGCAATCGATATTTGATGGCCAAATGCCTGAATGAATTCGTCGCGATCGGCGTGCGGGACGAGCGGACACGCGAGTTGGTCCTCTGGGCGGATCCAAGCCTCGCGGATCGTGTGACGTCAACTCCAGACCCGACGATCACTCACGATCTGACGTCGAATACAACTCATGAAAGCCTCCGCTCAAAGCTGGCTTCCTGGGGCGTGGACTTCGATCGGCCCCGGGCGCTGGTGATAGCCGGCCAGCATGAGCTCTACGCAGAGGCCATGACCTCCCTGCAGGCGCGCGGCGTTCAGATCGTGTCGGTGTCGGATCGCAATCACTTCGCGGACATTGATCTCACCGAAAAGCCGATTGATCCCCTCGAGTGGGCAAATCTGGCATCGCAATTCTCCTACTGCTTGTCGGAGCGCATGCATGGGGCAATATTTGCTCTGCGGAACCGGTGCCCGTTAATTTGCCTGGACAGCCGACGACCGGCTACCGGCTTCCCCACCAAGAATGAAGCTCTGATGAAGCTGATGGGCATTCCCTCTCAGTACGTTTCGATTCACCGCAAAAATGCGAGGGACGAATTGCTGGACATGTGCGAAAACTTCGGCAAGCTTGCTCACGACTACACGGGGATAAATAACCGGTTTCGGGAGCTGGCTGAGATTGGTCATGCATTTCTGGACAAGGCTCTACCTGCTGCTGGATAAACCAACAAATCAAGCCGATGTTAGAAAACGCTAGAAAGCTACGAAGTTTTTTATCCACTCAAGCGAAGGTAGTCATCTCTTACGTATATGATGTTTCAAATTACCTGCGTTACAATGGGGATTCGTTGCTGGTTCCCAAGAAAGAGCGACTATATTATCGAATAATCGTTGACGCTCATTCGGTCGAGAAGGGCCTTTCTCTCAAGGACCGGAGACCCGGGTTTGGCCAGCAAAAAATCAAACGCCTTATGAAGGAGGTGTCCTCCTACGACACCTCCTTCGGGGCGTTTCCGCTTGAGATGGCTGTCGGCGCACTTAGAGCCTACGTTGACTTTCATCCACAGGGCCCTGAGCTGCACTTTGTTGAGGAGGTCCGTCAGTTCGTCGAACGTTTCACCAAGCTTGATGGAGTTGCCTTGACCGGCGGGGTTCAAAGCGCCGTTCCGCGGGTTGAGGGGCCAGCCCTCACACTCCTGGAAGGACTACAGTCTCGTCACTCGGTCAGACACTTTGATCAACAATTGATAGATCGCACCACGTTGCTGGAGTTGGTGCGCTTGGCGCAGGGCGCACCATCCCAATGCAACAGGCAGGCGACAAGGGTATACGTCTATCAGGGGCGTCACCAGATCGATCGGATACTCGCCCTGCAGGGCGGTGCGCGAGGCTTTTCACAGTCCATATCAAACCTGGTGATCGTCACATCAGACACAAGGGCCTGGCGAGGAAGCAATCAACGAAACCAGATTTATGTCGACGGAGCGCTGTTCCTGATGCATTTCCTATTGGCCGCAGAGGCGCTTCGGCTCGTGGCCTGCCCACTCAATCTTGCGGTCGACAGCCGGGTTGAGCGGCAAATTCGTAGCGTGGGTCGAATTCGGCCAGGCGAGAGACTGATCGCATGCGTGGCCCTTGGCCCTATGGCAGGTGCTGCCATCAGCTTTGCCAAGTCGCCGCGCAGGCCTATTGATGAGGTGGTTTCGTTTATAGCTGAGGAGTAGGTCTCCGCTGCCGCCTGCAAAGCCATCGGCCGTGTAACATAAGGCTTCCGCTCTGCCATACACGGGCTGTGCGATGGACGCTCCCACGACAATTCCAAGTCATGTTGCTGAACTTGACGCGCACAGTGACGATAATCGCTCCGCTGTGCCCTAGGTAACAGCGACTTGTCTCTAAGACCCCTTAAATCCAACAAGCTAAATGACCCACGCGTTAGACCGTGGTCGGGCAGTTGTCGGATTGGTTAGCGGTGCATGCTTTGCCGATTTCGCGCAAGACAACGCGATCTGAAGGTCTACGCCTTCTCCTCGTGCTCCCAACCTATTTCCCCGAGTCATATGGCGGCGCCGAACAGCAGACGCGGCGATTTGTCCGGGTGCTGGCTGAAGGGGGCGTCTCCGCAACCATTTTGGCACCCAGATTGTCGCGCTCGACTCCGAAACGATCGACGATCGACGAGGTGCCCATCCAGCGCCTTCGATTGCGCGCGGCGCCGAATTTAGGGGGGCGGCATATGCTGCCGTTCCTGTCGTGGTGTGTCCAGCTTGTGATCTGGATGCTGCGCCGTCGCGACGAATTCGATGCGGTATACATCATCCATGCTCGACTTCACGCCGTCCCGGCGGCGTTGGCAGGAACCCTGCTGCGCAAACCGGTTCTCGCAAAATTGGGCCGGGGGGGACAGTGTTTCGATCTCGACGTGGTGCGCGAAAAGAAAATCATAGGTCGCTGGGCATCGGCCGTGATCAAACGGCACGTCACGGCCTTCATCGCCAATAGCCGCCAAATCGTAAGTGATCTGAAGAGACATGGCATCGAGGTGGATCGCATTCACATGATTCCGAACGGGATCGATCTGCCCCGCAAGCTGCACCGCGAGCCGAGCGCAGATGGCAGCCGACGCTTTATCTGCCTTGGCCGCCTCGAGCCGGAAAAATGTCTCGAGCATATGATAGATGCGTTCGCGGCACTTCCCGCCGAGGCGAAGGCGCGACTCACCATCCTGGGCGATGGCCAGTGTCGCGCCGCTCTCGAGGAACAGGCGGCGCAGTTGGGCCTTTCCGGCAGGGTCAAGTTCGTCGGCGCGGTCGAAGATGTCTTTCCATTCCTGCGGGAAGCTGATTTCTATCTTTCCACCTCGGTGTCGGAAGGCATGTCAAACGCCCTGCTGGAGGCGATGAGCTGCGGCGTGGTCCCGATCATCACCGATGTCAGCGGTGCCTCCGACATTGTGGAGCATGAGCGCAGCGGCTTTTTGGCTCGCTCGCATGCGGAGTATTGCGGGCTCCTTCTTCACGCGCTTTGCCTGCCGGGAGCCGAGCGCAATGAGATGGCGCAGCGGGCCGTCCAAACCATCGCTGCACGATTCAGCACGAAGACGGTTGCCCAAGAGCACATGAAGCTCTTCGCAGCTCTTCTCAAGGAAGGGACCTCTTCGCTCCGCGTCCGGAGAGTGAAGCTCACATGAAGCTCATCCTTCATATCGGCACTGGCAAGACAGGTACGACAGCGCTGCAGCAATTCCTGTGCGCGAATGCAAGGAAGCTCCGCGAGCACGGCATTCACTACGCTGCGCCTCCGGACGAGTTCAATTTCAACAGTATTACCAATGCGCAGTTATTAACCGGACTGGACAAATTTCGGACTTTCTTCCTGCATCATCTGGCGGAGGCCGAGCGAGCCGGAGCGCACACGATCATCGCAAGTTCCGAAATTCTCTATTCGATCAGGTGGCGGGCGCGTTGCGTGGGCAAGAAATCCAGCGCCGATGCCCTATTCGAAGAGCACAATCTAGTCGGACGTTTGCGTGCTTCCATTCCGGAGGAGATGGAATGTCATGTGCTGTGTTATGTGAGGAGGCCCGATCATTGGCTGGAGTCAGTGTATAATCAGAACGTCAAGAGCGGCATTCTGTTCACCGGGGACGTCATCGATTTCCTGGGCATGACCGAGGATATGCTTGATTATCATCGCTGCCTATCCATTTGGCGCGAGGTTTTTGGGAGCAGCGCCTGCTCGGTACGGGTGTATGAGTCCGCCCTGCCGAATCTGATCGGCGATTTCGTGGAACATGTCCTTCAGAGCGTGGATATTTCGTCTTTCACGCGGTCACATCTTCGTGCAAATGAGCGCCTAAGCCGAGATGTGCTGGAATACAAGCGTCTTAGAAACAAGAATATTCCTGATTACGAGCGCAGATTGGAGAGCAGGATCCTTGCGTTGGTGGACAAAAGAATAATAAACCCCAGCAACAATCACGAATATCTCTCACCCGATGAAAGGGCCGCTCTTCTTTCGAGCCTGGAACCCTCGATGGACCGGCTAAGGACAGAATTCGCCCTGCCGCCCTTTCCGCGTTTCAACCTCGACGCGGCCAGGGCGTCCTGGCGGTCATATCCGGGACTTTCGCTCGAAAAGGGGCGAGAGATCGAATTCCACTACAACGCCGTTCAACGCCAGATCGGCTTCCGTCTGGAACGCCTTGTCATACGGGCGGCGGCGCTGACGCGCAGACGGCTGCCATTTCTCTCATGGTTTCTCGATTTTGCGCGCGCGAGCAGAGTGCGCAGATTGCTGCTGGAGGCAGCAAACCCATTTCGGTGAACGGCTGCTGCCTCAATGATTTGATCGGAAGCTAGGAATGAGTACTGCATACTGGCCCCCTTCCGTGCCAAGGACGCGCAGGATGTTTCTCGTTGCACTGAGCCCGGGCGCACTGTTCTCAGTCAAGAGTCGAAGCCCGTGAACGAACACCGGAATTTGACACGCAAGGCTGCCCGCGGACTTTCCTGGTCGGGCACCGCGCTGCTGACCCGAACCTTGTTGAATGTCGTGGTCATTGCCGTTCTCGCGCGCCTGCTCTCCCCGCGAGAATACGGCGTTGTCGGCGCTGCGCTGATCGTCGTAGCCATCGCCAATAACATTGCCAATCTTGGCATGTCACAAGTCGTGGTCCAGCGGAGCGACCTCGAAAAGCGCCATATGGGAACCGTGGCATTCCTCTCCCTGCACATAGCCGCAGGCCTGGCTGTGCTTCAATGGGTGTTCGCAGGCGCGATCGCCGATTTCTTTCGTGTGCCGGAGCTCGATATTGTCAGTCGGGTGCTGGCCTTCAGCATGTTCGCAAGCGCCTTCAATCTCGTGGCCGAGGCGGCTCTCTCTCGGAACTTGAAGTTCAAATTGTCTTCGACGGCGAATCTGGCGGCTTGGATCCTCGCCAATGTGGGCTTGGCTATTCCGCTCGCCTATCTTGGACTGAGCTATTGGGCGTTGGTGATCGCCTGCATTGCCCAAACATTCATCCTTGCAGGGATTTATATGTTTGCGGCTCGACAATACCTCGTCAGGCCAAGCTTCGACTTGCAGTCCTATCGCGATATCCGCAGCCAGAGCCTGGGCTTTTCGCTGACTGGCATATCGACCTTCACCGCCAAATATATCGACAATATAATTGTCGCTCGGTTGATCGGCACCGCAGAGCTGGGCATTTACTCGCGATCGTATTATCTGATCGCGATGCCGGCAAATCTGTTCGGCGATCTGAACAAGAGCGTAGTTTTCCCAATCCTCTCGAAGGTCCAGCATGATAAGGCACGGCTGCGCAGCGCTCAACTCAAGGGGTATGCTTTGACTGCTGCGCTCTCTATACCGACCAGCGCTTTTCTGTGCTGTTTTGCAAAAGAGCTTGTTCTGACAGTCCTCGGCCAGAAATGGATGGATGCCGTCGTTCCTGTAATGATATTCTCCGCGGTAATTTATTTCCGCTTGGGTTACAGAGTGTGCGGAGCCGTGACGCTTGCGACTGGCCAAAGTTATCGAACGGCCTTCATGGCCTTCACCTACATGGCCCTAGTCGCTTCATTCGCATCCTTCTCGGCGCCCTATGGCGTTAATGTAGTGGCCTTTGCAGTGTCCGGTGCCATTGCGATTAGTTTCTTCCTATATGCGGCAATCACTTGTCGGATGACGGGATTGTCAGCTCTGGATTTCGCGCTCGTCCATGTGCCGGCTGTCGCGTTCGCCGCTGCCGTGTTCGCTATGGGCTCTTCGGTCAAAATGCTACTCGCCGGATCGCCCGATTATCTTGTGCTCGCGACCGGGCTTCTCGTCACAGGTACATTGTCCGTTGCCACTCTCTATCTGAGAGCGTCGCTCCTCTTCGGGAAATATGGTGCGGAGGTTCTGCAATCCCTGACACCCAAGAAAACGAAATGGATTAGGTTTGCATAGTCCACGGCACGTGCATTCTCGCCGGATTTCCGACCGCCCATCCGAGGATGAATCATGAAGATACGGAGTTTGAAGAAGCGCAATGGTTGGCAACCGGTGTCCACGGCGGAATCTCATACCGATACCACTACAATGACCAACCGCATCTCCCGCAGGGATCTGGCGCGCGGCGCATGCGCCGCCCTTCTGCTGACGGCTTCCGGTCGCCCAGGACTGGATGCTCTCGCGGCCGGTTCGGACCAGGGCTCGCAGAGGGTACAACTGTGGCATCCAGATCTGTTCCCGGAGATGATCGTGAAATCCTGGTATCAGGAGGATCTGGCCGAAGGCGAGGTCTCCTCGTGGCAATCCGGCGGCGTGCGGCCTGTGGCTGCGGTGCAGGCCGAGGCCTTCCTGCGTCCGACAAAGCTTCCGAATAACGGCGGGGTGCTCTTCAAGAAAAATACGAAACAAGCGCTGACTTGGTCCGCCAGTAGCGACGCCCCGTACCTTCACCGCTGGTGGTTGGTAATCGCCCGGTGCAACTCCTCGGTCAACGCCGATGCGACTAACGTGTCTGTTCTTTGTGTCAATGGAGCGGAGGGTGGCCCGGTGCATCGCCAGCCGCGGGCCTGCTTCAAGCCCTCGGCAGGCACGTTCGTTTCCCAGCTGGATGACGGCAAGATCAAGAGCGAGGAAGGACAATGCTCGACAGATTTTGGCAACTGGAATGTCATGGTCGGGTACCGCCGCGGATTCGTGATGCAGGCCGTGGTGAATGGGGTCAAGACAGCCGGCCAGACGATTTATGCATTGGCTCCCAACCGGATGAAATCGCAGAGCTTCATGGGCGATGTGAACAATCCGATGAGGGCCGATGTGGCGATCGACTGCGTCATCATCGGGCAAAGCGAGCTCGATGACTCGCAGATCGACATGCTGATGGGATGGGGCATGTGGCGCGTCGGCCGGCAATCCGACCTGCCCAGCGATCATCCCTGTCGCCAGCGCCCTCCTTCATCTGCGGATGCTAACAACAAACCGACACGTTACGCATTCGACTTAGCCTCGTGGGAGTCCTGGGCATCCATCGGCAATGAGCGATATGCTCATCGTGGTGAGGCGGCGCCACCGATCCGCGGTTACACAACGGTTTTTTTTGATGATTTCGATTCCAACACCGTTGTCGATGATTCCAAAGGCGCCCAAGCCAATATCTGGTATGCGCCGACCTCTCTGGCGAACGTCGGCGTCGACGCCAATGCCCAGCGGATCTCAGCGTCGCCCTCCTCATATGTGCACGACGCCGCCAGCCACACGCTAGCGCTCCGGCTTCTACATAAGGGCCGCTGGAGAACAGGTGCGTTCTCTTCAGTGAACAACAATGGCCAAGGGCGGTGTTGGGGAAAGGGGATCTTTGAGATCCGCGCCAGACTTCCAAAGATCGCAGCACCCCGCCCCGGATTTTTTCCTGCCTTTTGGGCGTATGGCAGAGAGCATCTGTTCTGGCGGACGCGCAATCGTCTTGAGACTGACTTTTGGGAATATGATGGTCTCAATGGGGCCTACATCAACATAAGCCAGCACGTGCACAAACCCACACTCGGTTATGCAGATCCATATATCGCGCCACGTGGCATGCACCGGAAAATCGCCGGCTATCAAGTCGATCCATCAAATGGCTTTCCAGCGACAATCGACATATACGATGGCGAATTTCATACGTGGTACGCACAGATCGAGGATGATTATAGTTATTTCGTGATCGACGGCTATGAAGTGGCGCGCGTTCCGACGAGCCCGGAACTCGCGGCGAAAAAATACATCATGGTGGATTTCGCTTACGATCAAAACAAGGGGCGTGCTCAACCGGACCCGTCGCAGACGTATGACATGGTCATTGACTATATAAGGGTCCGGCAGACGGAAACGGATCTGGCTAGGGTCCCGCCGGGTTTCAGCGCATTGCCGACCTTGTCGGGCCGGGCTTCACCAAGCCAAGCGCTGACCGTCGTGCCGAACGTGATTGCGTCGCAAATAGAGTGTCTCTGGTATCGTGACGGCGTTCCGATCGTGGGCGAAACCGGCACAGGCTATGAGCTCGGCTCGCAGGATATCGGGCATAAAATTCGCTGCCATGTTCGCGCAGTCTCTGTGCTCGACCAGCCAGAAGCCTGGACCCCGGAAAGCGAGACCGTCGGCTAGGCCGCATCGACTGCGCACCGTAACGGTGGGCCATCACTCTCCGTCGACTGCCTGATGAGCTCTACCCTATGCTAGAAGGCACCGTTTGGACATTGGAAGACGCAGACCTTCATCGCCGGGCTGCGCCGTCATGGGCCCATCGCCCCTTTCGTCGTCGACACACCGATGAACCGGCGCATCTGCCGACCAACAGAGTGCAGAAACTACTTCACAGCCGCTGGGTATGGACCAAGCGAATAGGGTGAGGTTTCCCTGTTCGGTAGGAAACATGATGCCAGGCTTCCCCTCCAATTCGCGGGCATAGATACACCCCACAAGATTCTGTTTCCGGGAAAGAGAACATGGTAAAAGGATATCGCGCCGCGTGGGGCTGTGATGCGTTATCTCCTCACATTCGCGATACTAAGCCTCTTCCTACCAATCAGGCTCGAGACGGGTCTTGTATTGCTGCGTCCGTTCGAGCTGATCACATTGCTGGCGCTCATGGTTGGCCTGATGACCGGGCGTTGGCGAGGTTTGGCTTTTCCAGCCGGTTTTCTACTCCTCCTGCCCTTCTTCTGCTGGCACATGGTCTCGGCCTTAAGCGTGGACATAGAGAACGGCTTGCGCGAGCTGTTGCAGCTGTCCGCCGTGGGCGCCTTTGCGTTCGTCCTCGCACAGGAGGCCAGAGGGCTCGATACGCACCAGGCAGTGAACATCTTGCTTTTCGGCATGGTGCTGATCCTCGCCTATACGATCGCTTGGCATGTGGCTCATGGCTACTCGGTCGGTTGGAAACATCTGTTCGATCCAAGGCTCGTGTTCACCTTCCTTCCAACTGCGCTCGCGGGGCTGCTGCTCTTCGCCAGCCGGGCCAAGCGGCGCACCCTTTGGTTTGCGTGGGCAGGGCTACTCCCTCTGCTCGTGCTATCTGGGGAGCGCAAGGCTTTTTTGATCTATCTCTTTCTGACCGCTGCGCTTCTGACACGGGGAAAGCTCGCTGCGATAGTTCCGGCGATCGCCGCCGGCTTCGTGGGTCTTTTTGTGCTATCGACCACGATGGACAACGCCTATATCCAGAAGCAATTGCAGACCATGCTCGATCCGCTGAGCATGGGGCAGTACGAATACCTGGCCGCAAAGGGGAAATATGCCCCTGGAGATACGCCGAGCAACGTCCAGCGCTCGTTTGCCTTCACTCTGTCCAGACAGCTCATCTCCGAACATCCACTAATGGGCGTGGGCACGAACCAATTCAAAAATATAATCGATACTGAGTTCCGCCATCTTCCTGACGAGTTGCGGCTGGGAATCCATGGCGAGTTTCAACGCATACTCACTGAGAACGGCATCATTGGGCTCAGCCTCTATATTCTGATATGGGTCGCCGCATGGTTTCGGTTAAGCCGAGTCGTAAGCTGGGCACTTTTTCACGAATTGATCGGAGCAGCCCAGGCACGGCTTCTGCCCCTCGTGGTCCTTGTTCCCTGCGCTTTCTATGTTGGAACAGAAGCCTCCGGCACACGCGCTTTCGTCACGCTGATCCTTGTCTCGCTCCTGCCGGAATTGACGCGGCACGGGCTTTGCCTAGTATTGCACCGGGCGCGGAGGAGCCACCCGACGAGCACTAGTCATTCTCGGTTTCTTGGCCGCGCCTTGCCAGGAACCACCAGATGAGTGTTTCGGTCATCTTGACATGCCACAATGAAGAACGCTTCATTGTGCAGGCAGTGGAAAGCGTGATCAATCAGACCGCTTCGGGCGGCATCAGAGAGATCATCATTGTCAATGATGGCTCGACAGATGGCTCGACCGAAGTGATTGCGTCCTTGGTCGATCGGGAGCCCCGCATCCATGTCCTGACAACGGCGGGTATCGGGCCTTCATCGGCGAGGAACCTTGCCATCAGACATGCTACCGGTGATTTTATTGCATTTCTCGACGGCGATGATTTCTGGGCTGAGGACAAGCTTGAGCGTCAATTGATCGCCTTCGACAATGGCTGCAAGGCAGCTCTCGTCTATGGTGATTTAGTCGACTTTTCCGCTCCAGATCTTTCCGATGCCGTACCCGTGGCCGTTGGCCGCTATCGCGCGGATCAATGCGATACGCTGCCGACATATTTTCTGCGTGATGGGCCGATTGTTCCTTCCAGTATCGTTATGCGGCGGGAGATTGTTGAAGATATCGGGTTGTTCAACGAGACATTCAGGGTTGCAGAGGATACAGAGTTTTGCATGCGCGTAGCCGAGCGTTGGACATTTCAACATGTGGCCGGAGCACTCGTCTATAAGCGGCGCCATGGCTCAAACACAACCCGCAGACTCGATTCGCTTCTGCCGGTAGCAGAACTCCTCACGCGACAATGGGTTATCCGACGGCCGGAGCTTGCGCATCTCGCGCGGCGGCGCAACGCGCGCCTATACGCAAAAGCCGGCAATGATTGCGTGGCTCAAGGCGAAAAGAAACGCGGAGCGCGCTTACTCATTCGCGCGATACTGCGCGATCCATTATCCTGGCGGGTATACGTTTACATTTTTCTCTGCGCCCTACCAACGGGCATCGAGCCACGGGTGCGCCGCGCAACCAAGCTATTGTTCTACCGCGCCATGCGCAAAAAAATTTGCTGACCTTAAAGATGCTTGCGGATTGGCGAGAGTTCGAACATCTCATGCGGGAGCCTGGGGATCCTTCCGTGCCGATTATTCTGTACCACGATGGCAGAACCATAACGCGGGCGAAATCCGAGTCCCCTGACATGCGAACGGCCGACTATCCGATTGTGCGTGGTCAGCCCGCGCTGATCGACTTCTCTTGCAGTCTCGTGCGTGCCGATGTCCTGACGGCAAGCGGCAGCTCACTCATAAGGAGGCGGCCGAACTGGCTCAGGATCACCAAGGGATGGCTGTTCGGAACGGCGAATCTCAGTGCGCGAAACATTGTCAGCTTTCGCGATCACATTCTCTCGCACGGCATCGAGCGTCCCCTCGTGCTGATGATCGGCGCCGCAACCAAGGGCGCGGGGACCGAGGGCCTTTATGAAACCGAGGCCTTTCGACAGATTGCATTCGACATCTACCCGTCCGTGCACACGCATTTCATCGCGGACGCCCATCAAATTCCGCTTGCCAGCGGCTCGGTGGACGGCGTCTGCATTCAAGCGGTCCTCGAGCATGTGATCAACCCGCAACAAGTCGTTTCAGAGATATCCCGTGTGCTCCGGCCCGGCGGTCTCGTCTACGCCGAGACACCGTTCATGCAGCAAGTACATGAGGGCGCTTATGATTTAACGCGCTTCACGGAGGTCGGACATCGCTGGCTGTTCCGGAATTTCGAAACGATCAGTCGCGGAGCGCTCGGTGGACCCGGCTTGTCACTCTACTGGGCGGCGAAATACTTCCTACGTGGCTTTACCCGAAGCCGGCGGCTTGGTGACGTCTTGAGTCTGCCCTTTGCGCTGGCCCCGCTCATGGATGGCATGATCGGAGAGGATCACAAGATCGACGGCAGCAATGGGGCCTATTTCCTGGGAAAACTAACCGAAACCAGCATCTCACTAAGCAGCATTGTCGATGAATATCGGGGCGCTCAACGCTAGTATCGGGACGACGAACCGGGCTTTTCATCCAAGTGCCGCACGTCCTGTACTACCACTTCGGTGAGCAAGGCATCTTCGACCAGATCCGTACGCCGACTCCATAGGCAAAGCGTGTCATGATGATCGCTCCCGCGGATGGTCGACCAAGCATCGGGCAAGAGTTTCGACCATTTGGTCGAAACGCTGGCCATCTGCGCGAGCACAAGAAGGAAGGCTTAGCGGCATTGGTCGCCCCAGGCATCACCGCCAAATCCGCCGAAAGTGTCCTGGCAAAACGGCAGGGCGCGTTTATTAGCATTGCCTAATATTTTACCGCTCTGACCCGTTCCGATATGTTATGATGGTTAACGCGCTGAGCCAAGGAGCGCGTCACGCGAGCCCCTGCGAGTGGGACGGCGATGTCCTTTTTGCTATTTTTGCGCGGCCTTATCATAGTCCTGTTGGCATTCGCCATCAGTGCATATTTGCTTACCGGTTCGCTCTGGAGCACGTTTGTCCAAACGGTGATTTGTGGGATCTTGATACAGATAGGGTATTTTGTTGCTGTCATGCTGCTTGTATGGCGCTCCGTCTCCAAAGAATCCGAGATTCCGAAGTCACACATCGCGCGCGATGAGTCCGAAAGGGAGCAACGGCCGAGCCACTTGGTGAATAAGGCGGACCACTTTCCACCTAGAGGAGGACGATCAGCAGGATGACACCCCACACCACGATACAAAATGTCACTGCAGCCTGTCTTATTCGGGCACTGGAGAGGCGTTCCGCGAGGCGCCAAATGTGTGCACACCTCTTACGGTGATCGTTATCGGGCGCCTGTGATCTACGAGGCATTCCAATCGACATCCCTGTTGCCCGCAAGATAGGCTCAACCTAGGCGCGGAATCTCTTGCTCAGATGTTTTGCGATTTGGCAATACGGCTCAATTTGTTCCTTGGATCGCACGGACGTGCAGCCGAGCATGGGCAGGCCGCGTGAGTTTTGTTTTATTGCAATCAGAGGTTAGGAATTCGCGCCTTTGCCGAGGAGCGGGCTGACGCCCGCCCCGAGCGGTATGCCCCTGTGCCCCGCCGGCGTCGATACTGAATTTGCGGACATTTGGTCAGATAGTATGGTAGGGTGTTTCTCATTAATGCGCTGCCAGTCTCATCCCACGGGTTTGAAGGCGTATGCTCCGCGAAGTTGAAAATCGGCACCCGGATGCTGCCTTCATATTCGGCGATCCTCTGTCGGGAACGATTGATGTCGAAACGCTCCTGGCGGCAGCGCGACGGCAGTTGAGGTTCGTCCTTACATGCGCGCTAGCAGGCCTTGTGCTGGGGCTGGCGTACCTTGCGGCCGAGGTGCCCTTATACGAGTCGACGGCTAGAATCCTGATCGACAAGAACCAGCCATCCGTCGTGACGAAGTTAACAGAGAGCGGAAGCTCCACACAGCTTGACCCGATGATGCTGAGTCAGGTCGAATTGTTGCGTTCCGACCGGATCGGGCTAAAGGTCGTTGATAGCCTCGGTCTTGCTACCGATCGCTCTTTTTTGTCAGCTCCGTATTCGTTGCTCAACAATCTCAGAGGATCGGTCGCTTCGGTGGTGCGGTCATCCATTGCCAGTTCCGACGATAGAGGAGCGCCGGTGAAACCGAGTGCGGCGCCAGGGCGAGATCCTCAATGGCAAGCATTAGGCATTCTGGCTGAAAATTTAACGGTAGCTCGCGTAGGCGATTCTTACATTCTGCAAATCCAATTTCAGTCGCCTAGCGCTGAAATGGCGCAAAAAATAGCCAATAGGTATGCTGCAATCTATATCTCTGACCAGGTTGGAGCCAAAGATGAGTCGATCATCCGGGCTCGCACTGCCTTGGCGGAAGAAGTCGAGACGGTGCGCAAGCGATCGGTCGACGCCGAGCTCGCAGTCCACAGGTTCCGAACCGACACTACGCTGACCAAGGAAACGCTGGTTACCTTGCGCCAGCTCGAACTTGAAGCGGCTTCCCTCAAGTCACAATATGAACAGGTCCTGCAGCAGCACCAAGCGAGCCTGCAGAACCTTTCGGTGGCGTTGACTGAGGCGCGGATTATCTCGGGAGCATCATACCCCGGCAGACCGAGTTCTCCCAACAGCATTGTTACGTTGGCGATCTGCGCCGTGCTCGGCGGCATGATTGGCGCCGGTGTGGGCGCAATTCGGGAGTACCGGGAGCGCTTTTTCCGCACGAGGGGTCAAGTGCGCGATGAGCTCGGACTCGACACGCTCGGAATGATCCCGTTGCTGGACGGAAAGCCAATTCGTCGGAACAAGCGTGATTGTGCGGCCGGAGAGCCGTCATTCATTGAGGTGGGGCACAGCGCTTTCAACTGGGTAGAGCAACATCCGCGCTCGGAATTCGCTGAAGCGATGCGAACGGTGAAAGTCGCTTTTGATGTCGAGTTACCAGGGAAGAGCACCAAGGCGATCGGAATCGTTTCCTGCCTGCCGGGAGAAGGGAAGTCGCTGGTTGCGGCCAATTTCGCGATGGTTCTTGCTATGCAGCGTTGCAGGACGCTGTTGATCGATGCCGACATCCACAATCCGGGCTTGTCCCCTATGTTAGCCAACGGCTGGGAACGGGGCCTGGCCAACCTGTTGGCTGGAGACTTCAATGCGAGAGATTTGCTGGCCCATCAATCATTGCCATTGAGGTTCCTGCCCGGCGTGAACCAGAGCCAACAAAAGCTCGCAAAGACCGTGCAGCCTATCGAGAAAATGGGCGACTTTCTGCTCAAGGCGGGCTCTGCGTTCAATTACGTCGTCGTTGATTTGCCCCCGTTGGCTCCAGTCGCGGACGCGAGGTCCCTAGTCCAGCACCTCGACGGCCTTGTTCTGGTTGTTGAATGGGGCGTGACCGCTCGTACCTTCGTGCGTGAAAGCCTCAACAACAATCCGATCCTTGCGGAGAAATGTATCGGCGTTCTACTTAACAAGGTCGATATCAAAAAAATCAAACTGTATCAAAAATTCGGCAGTGCCGAATTTTACAGTGAACGTTATGGTGGATATTACAAGACGCAATTATAGAGCAAGCATTGTTTTGTCTTAAACAGATTACGCACAAGACTGGGCGTTCGCCTTCTTGGGCGGAGTATGCGCGCATCATTTTACGACAACACGAAGACGTCGGTGGAGACGGTGTTCAAGGATCGGAATGCTCGGCCCGTCCCTTGCCGGTCTTTACATTCCGTCGCCCAACACCGCCATAGCGCGGACACGCAAAGCCCGCTGCGAATAGGCTTGCAGCATATCCTGTCGTGCCTGCATTCCAATCTTCTTGCGGAGCGTTTCATCGCCCACGAACATCAGTGCTTGCGTCACCGCCATCTCTGCTGAGGGAACAGTAAGCTTCAGCATATTCTCTCCATCCTTGCCGTAATCGCGGACACCGCCGACGTCGGTCGCGATCACCGGAAGGCCGGCAAGCATCGCCTCGGCGACGACGATGCAGAACCCTTCCGTATCGGACAGGTTGATGAACACGTCATGTTCACAGGCCAGCTCGAACCAGCTCGCGACATAGCCATGGAAATGCACACGATCTCCAACGCCGAGCTCATCCGCCTTGCGCGTAAGCGCCTGCCGTTCCGGCCCGTCGCCGTAAAGATCGAGGCTTGCAGAAACGCTGCGGTCTTGCAGCATTCGGATGACTTCGATCAGGCGGTCGAAGTTCTTCAGCGGGATAAGCCGTCCGGCAGCAGCAAGGCGCAAGGGTGTGTGAAGCGCGTAGTCGCGCTTGTGGCTGGAAGCCTCATCGGAGCAAAACAGAGGCACGATATGCGACCGGCGCCTGCGCGGCAGGAAGTATGCTTGCGTCTCTTGCAGCGTACTTTCGCAATCAGCCCAGATTTCGTCGACGCGCCAGGACAGCGCTTTGAGCACAGGGCCATAAACGCCTGCGGCGCGTCGGGAGCGGTAGCGGTAGCGGGCGGTGTGTTCAAATGAAACGCAGTGCAGCCGAGGAGCAAACATCGCAGCAAGCCGTCCCAGGAGATTGGCCTGTTTGAGTGACAACGCAACCATATCCGGCCGCCACTCCCAGATGAGGCGTAATACTACAAAGAACGAGCCTACGAAATTGCGCAAGGAAGTCTCTTCACTCTGCGAAGTCAGGATAAAATTGTGCTCTCCGATCTGTGCGGCAATTTCATCGGCAAGAGCCCCCCCGCGACCACGGCAACAGGCGAGAATCTTCAGCTGGTGGCCGTTGAAAAATCCTGCTCGCAACAAGGTGAGCAACCCGTGCTCGGCGCCACCGGGATCGAATCCGTAGATGAAGTAAAGAATTCGCATGTGATAGTGAAGCGCTCCAATTATATTGCACCTCATATCTACTATCGCAAATAGCTGCCCGATCTTGTGCGGACTTCTCCGCCGCTTGCGGTGAGAGGGCCGGTGGTGCGGCTTGGCGCGACCCTATGGCTTTGTTTATCTCCACTGCCTGCGCGACGCAGGCCGAAAACAATCAACCCGAAGGGCTGCGTTGCCAGCCGCTGTCCAGCACCATGGTTCTGCCCGACCGGGGATAGGTGTCCCTCTCACCTGCCGCGACACGCCAGAACTTCAACGATAGGCCTGCGGGAACGACGCTAGCTATTCGGTCCGCCACGCCGATCCCGTCCGACTCTTCCGCCTGGACGACTTATGTACCGAGCTTTACCTGGGATAAGTGAGGTATATCGGTCAGACACGCTGTGACCGAGGGCACAGTGAACTCGATATTTTCATGACAGGTTGGAGCGGCTGATATCCTGCTCGATCCGTAACTGCTCAATCCATTGAATGGTTTGCGACAAGGGGCTGAATTGGGTGAGCGCAAATGTCGAATAGATCGGCGCGGTGGCGGGCAGGCAGCTGCGCCGCGCCCGCGTGCATGTTTGTGTGGTTCGCTTGCGCGAATCTGTCGAACGGCCCTGCCCTAGCTGAGCAGCACCATGTCGACAAGTACCGTCTGCAGACTGGCGACGTGATCGGCTTCGCTGTGATAGGCTATCCCGAGATGCAAAAGCGAGCTGTTATCGATCAGAGCGGTATAATTGTGTTGCCGGTCTTAGGCCCGCTAGACGTTCTCCAGAAGACAATAGAGGATGTTCGCAAGGAGGTAATCGAGGTTCTAAAACCGAAGTCCCTTCCGCAACGATCCGCCGACGGCACTGAGAGTTGGACTAATTTCTACCCAGATCAAATCATAATTGATATTGAGGAATACCGACCCGTCTATATTGACGGGGACATTGCTTCTCCGGGGACTCAGGCCTTCAGACCAGGAATGACTGTCCGACAAGCTGTGGCGGCTGGCGGCGGCTATAAGCTCGGTCGTGGTGAGCTTGAAAACCCTGAACTGACAGTGGCGGAGCTTGGCGGTCGCCTTGACGTTCTGCGCATCAAGTATCAGGAAAGCGAAATCAAAGCTGCTCGGATAGAGACGCAGCTGAGCGGGGCCATGGCGATTGAGGTTGCGGAGACCGAACGTGACCCGAGCCTCGAACCTCGTCGCAACGAAGCTTTGCAGCAGGAGCAGAAGCATCTTGAAGCTCTCTATGCGGATCAGGAGAAGGAGCGCGCTTCAATCAAGTTGGCCACGACCAAAGCGGCGGAACGGATGGGCTACCTGAAGGAGCAGCAGAAGGCGGATCAAGCGGGCGCGGCAGCGGATGCGGTGGAACTTCTTCGCCTCAAGAAGCTCTTCGAAAAAGGTCTGATCCAAATCACCAGGGTCAACGATGCTCAACGCGCGGTGCTCTTGTCAGCGACCCGCGCTTTGCAAACCAACGCTGAGATCTCTCGACTTGAACGCGACCAAGGCGATTTGCAGCGAAGCCTTGAGAAGCTTGCCGACCAAAGTCAAATTGACCTGCTGGCTAACTTGCAGGCCGAAAGCGCGGCGATGACGCAAATGCGCGCTGAGATGGATTCGTTGGCCAAACAAATCGCCTATGTGAGGCAGCTGCGCAGCGACCTTGTGGCCGAAGGGAGCCGGCGGGTTACGATAGGTGTAACCCGTTCCAATGAAGGACAGGCAGAGACGACCGGGGCGACTGAAGATACCTTGCTCGCTCCGGGTGACACCATCACAATTACGCTGCAGGCCCCGCCAGGAGCGGCGGTCGCGAACTAGCTAGCTAAATATGTATTATAGGCGGGCGACGGCCCGGGACTTGGTTTCGCCTTTTCTTACGCGGAGATAGAGCCCGCCGCCGTCGCTATATCGCCCGGTTTCAGCTTCTTGGCATGAATAGTAGTTTCAGCTAATATGTGCGGTGAACGACCCATCCCAGCAACTCTGTGCCGAGCGTTGCGGCGGATAGCAGCAAACGAAGAACGCTGAAACACAAAGACATTCAGTGGTTTTTGCGGACGCCTGCACACCAGCGGAGAAGGGTTCAGATGGCACTCTGTCCGTCAATCTCTCATCAGGTCTTTGCGAACTTTAGGCTGCTTGATTGTCTTATTGATGAATTGTCCCAAGATCATTTCCAGCCGTTCTGGGGGCGATCCCAGTGCTCTTCGTTCGGGCGTGAATAGGGGGATGGCGGAGCTGCCAGGCAATTCACAACACTCTGCCCACGCGCTCGTGGCGGTTATCATCCCTGCCTACAACGCGGAACCATTCATCGAGCGTACCTTGGCGTCCGTGCTCGCCCAAACGCATAGGAATATCGAAATGATAGTCGTTGACGATGGTTCGACCGACGGAACAGCATCGATCGTTCGACGACTGGCTGATGGCGACGGGCGCATCAAGTTGCTCCAACAGAAGAATGGTGGCGTCGCGTCGGCGCGGAATGCGGGGTTGCGGGCAAGCAAAGGCACCTTTATAGCGCCCGTAGACGCCGATGACCTCTGGCACCCGACCAAGCTCGAAAAGCAACTGCGTGTTTTCGCTGCGGCTGGCAATGATTTAGGGCTTGTCTATACACTTTACCGGACGATTGATGCCGATGATATGGTGATCATGACGCCGAAGCGGAGGCACCCGAATGGATGGGTGTTCATGCAGCATCTCGGACAGAATTTCATCGGCAACGGCAGTTCGGCGATGTTTCGGCGCGATGTTCTCTTCGAAATGGGTGGCTACTCCTCGCGATTGCGCGAGAGCGGTGCAGAGGGTTGCGAGGACTTCTTCATCCAACAAAGCATTGCCTCGAAATACCGCTTCGGCGCCGTTGAGGAGCATCTTGTCGGATATCGCCGAACCCCAGGGAATATGTCGGCAGATTTCGTGCGAATGCTCATCTCGCGTCGGTTGGTGCTCGAAAGCGTACTTGCCCGCTGCACAGAGGCGGTGAAGCCGGACTTGCTGGATGCGATGTTCCGTACCGATGTCGAGATTGCCAAGCTTGGGCTAATGACGCGCCGATTTGCGGCGGTCGCCAGGCACTGCACCAAAATGCTCTTCCGGTCACCTGTGCAGTTCGCGAAACTGGTTGCAGCAATCGCAGAGATTTTCTTGCGCGAGGTGAAGCGAGTGCTTCCGCAGCCGGAAACCCAGGACCGCAGCTCGGAGATCGGACGAAATTTTTGGAACTACTCTATTCATGAGTTTGCGGATTCGGCCGAGCATGCCAACCGCCGCGTGGGGCTCAGCAATCTTGCTGTAATGGACGAGAAACTTGGACCACGCGGAGCCTATTTGACGTGGCCTCCTGAACAAGGGACGCTTGCAATGCCCAACGAGGACACTAATTCCGGCAGCCTACTACGTCCCCTCGAGACATGAGATGAAGAAGCTGTTGTTGGCTGGAGGAGCAGGATTCATCGGGTCGCACCTGGTCGACCGCCTGCTCAAAAGAAACGATTTGGCCATGCTGGTTGTGGTCGACAGCCTATGGACCGGCAGGGCAGAAAACGTCGATCATACCCAAGATCATCGCCTAGTGATGGTCCGCTGCGAGGTGGAGCATTTCACATCCGATTTCCAATTCGACGAGATTTTCCATCTTGCGTCGCCCGCGTCGCCGCCAGTCTATATGCGGGAGCCCGAGCGGACCATCTCAGCAAATCTGATTGGCGCTGTGCGGCTTTTGAAGCTGCTCAAAAAGGGTGGGCGAATCTGCTTTGCGTCGTCCTCCGAGGTTTATGGAAATCCGTTGGTCAACCCGCTGCCCGAGACGTATCGGGGCTCAGTGGACTGTACCGGCCCGCGCTCTTCCTACGACGAAGGCAAGCGCTGCACCGAGGCGCTCCTCTTCGAGAGTAACCGTGTCCGTGGCGTCGATGTGCGGGTTGCCAGGATCTTTAACGTCTACGGTCCGCGCACTCGAGCCGATGATGGGCGTGCTGTTTCCAACTTTATCGCTAATGCGTTGTCCGGCAAGCCGATCGTCGTTCATGGTGATGGTCTCCAAACCCGCAGCTGGGGTTATGTCGACGATATTGTCGATGGGCTCGAACGGCTGTTCTGGCTGGAGAACTTCAATCATGTAGGAGCAGTCAACGTAGGAAACGACCGCGAAATTTCGGTGCTTGAGATCGCGCAGTATGTTGCTGGCCTCATTCCCGGAACGACAATTGTTCATGATGAGCCGGCGCCACAGGATCCGACCAACCGGCGTCCTGACCTGACACTGTGCCGAAGAATCCTGCCTGGGTGGTCGTGCAAAGTGCCCTATGAAGAGGGTCTCGTGCGCACCTTGCGCTGGTTTGAGGCCAACGGTGGAATTACGCAAATGAGGGCAACCCATGCGATCTAGAGCCGGCAATGATCGGCATGATTTGAGTTAGGCGGCGGCATGTACTGCGGAGCGGAAGGTGAATGAATCAACGGTTCGCGTGACCGTCCTTATTGTCACTTACAATCACGCACGCTACGTGGCGGCCGCAATCGACAGCGCTCTCATGCAAGAGGCCGATTTCGATGTCGAGATATTGATCAGTGAAGACTTTTCGACCGACGGTACCCGCGAGATTGTCGAGCGATATGTTTCCAACCATCCTGAAAAGCTGTCGGCGATCTATTCCGGCAGCAATGTGAGATCGAACGAAGTCGTCGCGAGGGGACTCCGGGTGGCGCGTGGGCGCTACGTCTCGATCCTCGATGGCGACGACCTGTGGACATCCAGAACCAAGCTGAAAGATCAGGCGGCCCATCTCGACGCGCACCCGGAACTCTCCGCAATATTCTATAATGCAGTCGTGGCAGATGGCGATGAGGTCACATCGACGCGATGGACGCGGGCGGACCAGAAACCCATCGTGACACAAAGGGATATCTGGGAAGGCAATCCTTTCGCAACTTGCGCCGGCATGATGCGAACCGCGTGCGTTCGAAACGTGCCGTCGTGGTATGCTGATTTCTTTCCGATTACTGACTGGCCGCTGTATGTGCTTTGCGCAAAGACAGCAGATCTCGCTTTCGTCGACGAGGTAGCAGGTGTCTACCGTCTGCATCCGGGCGGACTCGTATCGGCACTGCCAACTCGACCCAAGCTGGATGCGATCGAGGGATTTTACCGGCGCATGGCGCAGGTCATGGACACTCAAGGGGCAAATTCTGCGCGTGGCGGCTGCTCCCGCTACTTCTATGAATGGTCAATGCGGTATCTGGTAGAAGGCGATTTGCCATCGGCCAGATCGTGCTTCCTGCGGAGCCTTCGCGGCGGTGGTGTCGCACGTGAGGTGCCCAAACGCGACATTGCCAGGTTGGGGCTGCACCTTTTGAAGTCCTCGGTGCTCCAGAGATGACTGCGGTCCACGACTTCGAGTATCGCGATCCGATCTCGCCGTTGCCACGCGAGGCTGCTCGCCCGAAATGGTCGGTAATGATCCCCGCCTATAACTGCGCCCGCTTTCTTGCCGCAACGCTGGAAAGCGTGCTGGCGCAGGACCCCGGCCCGGCTCAGATGCAAATCGAGGTGGTTGACGACTGTTCGTCCGATGATCCGCAAAGAGTCTTGAATGAAATCGGTAGGAACCGCGTTGGCTTTTTCCACCAGCCGCAGAATCTAGGGCATATCGGCAACTTCCATACCTGCCTGGAACGTGCCCAGGGCGAACTCGTACATCTCCTGCACGGCGACGACGCTGTCCGCCCCGGCTTCTACGAATTGCTCGGACGAGGCTTCGATGCGGACCCGAGTACGGGCGCGGCATTCTGTCGGGCGATCTTCATGGATGCCCACGGACAGGAGCTGTCGATCCCGCCTGCAATGCAGTCAAGCCCCGGACGGCTCGAGAATGCGGCGGTTCGACTGGCGCTGGAACAGCATATCATGACGCCATCAATCGTGGTGCGGCGCGCGGTCTATGAAGAACTCGGTGCATTCGACCGGCGGCTGAAATGCAGTGAAGACTGGGAGATGTGGGTCCGTATCGCTTCTCAGTTTCCTGTCTGGTACGAACCGCAGGCCCTTGCACTTTATCGGATGCACCCCCAGTCGAACACAGGGCGCCATATCCGAAGTGCCGAGGACATGGCCTACACGCGAATGGCGATCGATATTTTCAAGAGCTATCTTCCAACCGAGCTTGCGGACGATGTCGCTGCGTCGGCCCGACGGACCTATGCGCTAAGCGCTCTCGATACTGCGCGGCGACTGCTCGGCGCCGGTGATTGGGCTGGCTGCCTGGCGCAGATGAGCGAAGCGTTCCGCTTCGATCCCTCACTCAAGACAATTGGGCGAATGCTGCGGCTCGTTGCAAGACAGGGAGGCAGGATTGTCCATCCTGGCTGAAACCGAGCAGCGGCCTGCAGGTCATCGGGAAGATGAACCGGTCCGGCTCGTTTTGGCCGGATGTGGCGCCGTCACAAAGCTGTACTATGCGGAAGCGCTTTCACGCCTGCAAAGCAGAGGCCAAGTTGCAGTCGCAGGGATATTCGATCCAGATGCGAAGCAGGCCGCACTCGTTCAGGCACGACTGCCCTCAGCCAAGGTTGCGGCCAGTTTCGACGGCCTTTTGGCGATGGACGCCGATATCGCGATCATTGCTTCGCCACCTGGATATCATGCTGATCAGTCGATACAGGCGTTGGAAGCCGGGATGCATGTTCTGTGCGAAAAGCCGATGGCCACGAGCAGCTCCGAAGCGGATCGTACCCTGGCGGCAGCGGCAGCCAACAATCTTCATGTGGCAACAGGGCTCGTCAGAAGGCAGTTCCCAGCGACGCGGTCGATAAAGGCCATGCTGGAGGCCGGAATGATCGGACGGTTACGAAGCGTCAGTTGTTTTGAGGGCGGCTCCTTCCAGTGGCCGGTTGCTTCGATGAGCTATTTCAGTTTCGCGGAATCCGGTGGTGGCGTGCTTCAGGATATCGGCACGCATTGCCTTGACCTCCTGACCTGGTGGTTTGGAGAACCCGATGAAATCCACTACGCCGATGACGCAATGGGCGGCGTCGAGGCGAACTGCCTTGTCCGGCTGCGTTTTGGCGACTTCGACGCGACAGTCAGGTTGAGCCGGGATTGGGCTCGCCCGAATCTGTACCGCCTTGAGGGCGAACGTGGCTCGATTTCCTGGACAGTCAATGAGACCGAGACTGTGGAGGTCGCCTTGAATGGAAGTCGCACGACAGGTTTCGCCTCCTTCACCAATGCCGACGGCCGGTCGCGCGATTTTGTCGATGCATTTTGCGATCAGATTTCGGGCTTGGTGGATGCGGTCCGAAATGGGGTCCCCCTTTCCGTGCCGGCCAGTGCTGGGCGCAAGGTGCTCGATCTGGTCGAGGGATGCTATGCCAGACGGAAACTGATGGACATGCCCTGGCTCGGTCCGGAAGAATTGCTCCATGTCGCTGCTTGCGCTGGGACCAGACAATGACTGGCACTGTTGCAGTGCTTGGCGCCAACGGCTTCATAGGTTGCCGTACAGTGGAGTTACTGCAACTTTCCGGCTGGGCGAATGTGAGGCCGATCGTTCGCAGGCCGGATGCTTTGGCCAGTCTGTCTCGCTTTGCGATTGACGCAATGGTGGCGGATGCGCGTGATCTTCAGGCTCTTACCGCGGCCTTTGCAGGCTGTCAGTACGTCGTACATGCAGTTGCCGGTGATGCCCGCATGATCGTCGATGCTATCGAGCCCGTCTATCGTGCAGCCGCCGCTGCCGGCGTGCTTCGTCTGATCTATCTCAGCAGCGCTTCCGTTCATGGCCAGTCGCCGCCGCTCGGGACGGACGAAACGAGCGCGCTGCATGACGATCAGACGATCGAGTACAACAATGCGAAGGTTCATGCCGAACGTCGACTCGGGCAACTGTCACGCGATGGCGCGGTGCAGGTAGTGGTGCTGCGCCCTGGAATTGTCTTTGGCCCACGCTCCCGTTGGACCGGGGGTTTTGCCGACGAGCTCATTGATGGGTCCGCCTACTTGGTGGATGGCGGCCGTGGTATCTGCAACAGCGCCTATGTCGACAATGTCATTCACGCGATCAAGCTTGCCATCCAAGTGCCCGAGGCGTCTGGGCGAACCTATCTGATCGGAGACCGGGAAGAGATCAGTTGGGCAGATCTTTGCCGACCGATCGCTGAGGCCCTGGGGTTCGACCTGGCCGCGATTTCGACTTCAGCGCCATTGTCGTTTGCTCCGAGTTGGAAACAAAGACTGAAGGAAAGCGGAGGATATCGGCGGCTTGTCGGAAGCCTGCCAGGGCCTGTTCGCAGCGGAGTGAAGGCAGGCTACGGCGAGTGGCGCAAGGCAGGACGCAAAGTGACCGCTGCGACTACGGCCCCAACGGTCATGGTATCGGAGGAGCGTGCACTGTTGCACCAGTGCCAGACGAAACTTCCATGGCGCAAGGCCGAGCATGAACTCGGATACCAGCCGGCTGTCAGCTTCGAGGAAGCATGTCGGCGATCGGTCGGCTGGTTGACCTTTGCCGGCTACCCGACCTGCCGAAACGGAGTGGGTGAGAGATGACCCGCCCCGCTGCATCCAGCGTTTCAGTTGTCATCACGACCTACAATCATGCGCGGTTCCTTGCCGAAGCGATCGACAGCGTCCGCAACCAGACCGTAAAGCCGGATGAGATCATCATTGTGGACGATGGGTCGTCGGACAATCCCGAAAGTGTTGTTCGTCGATATGACGACGTCCACTACATCCGCCAAAAAAACCAGGGTTTGGCCGCTGCCCGTAACACAGGGATGACGGCAGCGCGCGGCGAATTCATTGCCTTCCTGGATGCCGACGACAGGCTGCGCCCGGTGGCGCTCGCCACCAATCTTGCCTTGTTTTACGACAATCCCGATTGCGCGTTGGTCTACGGTGCCTACCGCGACATCGACGAGGCCGGTGCAGTCAGGAATACTGTGCCACTGAGGTGGGCCGGCGCGGACCCGTATCCAGGGTTCCTGACCGGCAACCTGATTGGAATGCATGCGACGGTGCTCTATCGCCGTCGGACATTGGAAGCCGCCGGCGGATTTGACCGGTCACTGCGGGCTTGCGAGGATTACGACGTCTACCTTCGCCTATCACGGGCGAACAAGATTGCCTGCACTGCGGAATACCTCGCAGATTACCGTCGGCACGCAAGGAATATGTCGAAGAGCAATCCCATGATGTTGCGCGCGGCGCTGAAGGTCCTTCGCCGGCAGCGGAACGTCGCGCAGACCAATCCTGATTGGGCGGCCGCCTACCGTCAGGGTGTCGAAAAATGGAAGTGCCATTATACGGACCTGCAACTGGCACAGCTTGGTACAGCGCTTCGATCCCGTTCTTCAGTCGCCGGTCAATTCAGCAGCATGATCGCCGTTGCGCTTGCAGCGCCGTTGCAGACCGCCGTGATGCTCCGGCATCGCATCAGGCGCCGTTCAAGTCGGCACCGCTCGAGCGCCCGGTTCGGTGACCTCGAGCGTACCGTACCCTTCAGCACGGAGTTCGGGTTTGATCGCGGCAAGCCAGTGGACCGCCGCTATGTCGAGACTTTCCTCGCGTCCTGTTCGTTGAACATATCCGGAAGGGTCCTGGAGATTGGCGACAACGCCTATACGATGCGTTTCGGAGGCAGTCGGGTTACCACAAGCGATGTTCTGAACCGTTATGACGGCCACCCGTTGACAAGCTTCGTGGGTGATCTGGCGAACGGCGAGGATCTGCCGTCCGAGACCTTCGATTGTATCGTGCTCACCCAGACCCTGCACCTTGTTTTCGATCTACCCGCTGCGGTCGCAACCCTGTGGCGGATCCTGAAGCCGGGAGGCGTACTCCTGATTACAGTCCCTTGGGTCAGCCCGATTGACAGGGGAGAATGGGGCGAGAGCTGGTACTGGTCGATTACTCCGGCTGCCCTAAGGCGAGTTCTGTCGGACAGGTTCGGGGCGAAGAACGTCGAAGTCAGTCACTATGGAAATGCATATTCTGCTACGGGCTTCCTCTACGGCCTGGCAGAACATGAGCTGAATTCGGCATTACTTGATGTGAACGACCCCTACTGTCCGGTAATAGTCGCGGCGCGGGCTTTCAGGCGATGAGCGGCGCCGTGACTGCGCGTCAAACTGTCAGCAAACTCCTGCAAGGGGCGCGCCTGCTTGCCGGTTTCAATCGACCTATGGTGCTGATGTATCACCGCGTCGGAGCACCGCCCGTCGATCCCTGGGAACTCGCGGTTTCGCCGCAAAATTTCGCACGCCAGATCGAAGTCTTGACGAAAGCGCGTGACATTGTTCCCATGCAATGGTTGGCGCAACGGCTTCGCGAGGGACGGCCACCGAGAAATGCGGTGGCAATCACCTTTGACGACGGCTACGCGGATGTCCTCCAAAACGGCGTGCCGATCCTGCGGCGTATGAACTGTCCTGCGACTGTCTTCGTCACCACCCATGCGATCACCGATCCGTCAGTGTTCTGGTGGGATATTCTATCCCGCATCATTTTGGAAACGCCAGCTCTCCCGAATGCTCTGGAGATCGAGATCGCTGGCCGAAACTATGACTGGCGCGTGGGGAAGGACGCAATGCAGGCGGACTCCAATAACGCGATCAACCGCACGAAGCTCCATTTCGACTTGCACGCACTGCTGAAGCCGTTGAGAGCACACGAACGCGAGAAGGCGCTGGAGCGGCTTGCAAGATGGGCAGGAACCGACGCCAGTCCCCGAGGGAGCGATCGCGCCATGACGCATTCGGAGCTGCGGCAGCTCGCCGATATCGATGGCATTTCGATCGGCGCCCACACCCGCACGCACCCATCCTTGCCGCTGCTGAAACGGGACGATCTAAAACGCGAGATTTCGGGCAGCCGCCAAGAATGCGAGGAGATTACCGGACGTCGGGTGGTGGGATTCGCATATCCGTTTGGAGATTTCAATGGCAGCACCGCCAACGCCGTAAGGTCTGCCGGCATGGACTACGCAGTAACCGCCCTGCCGCGTGAAGCCGAGCCTCGCGTCGACCCTTTCCGACTGCCGCGCGTCACGGTCGCCGATTGGGATGAGGCTGACTTTCGGCGCATGGTGCTATGCCATGGCTGACAACTCAGGCGCACAGCCGCGTGTCACGGCAATTATAGTCGTGTTCAACGGTGAGAGGTATCTCCGGGAAGCTGTCGATAGCATTGTAGGTCAAAGCTTCGTCGACTGGGAACTCCTCGTTGTCGACGATGGCTCGACTGACCAGTCGTCCACCATCATACGCGGCTATGAGCAGCGCCTGCCGGGCAAGGTTCGGCTATTGTCTCATCACGACAACCGCAATCATGGTATCAGTGCCTCGCGCAACCTTGGGCTGGCGGAGGCGCGCGGCGCCTACGTCGCGTTTCTCGACGCAGACGATACATGGCTACCCGAAAAGCTTTCCGAACAGGTCTCCATCATGGAAAGCGATCCGGCGCTAGGCATGATCTATGGCCGGACTCTGATCTGGTATAGCTGGGATGAGGCTGCTGATCGTGCTGACTTCCACTACCCGCTCGGCGTCGAACCAGACGCCCGTTATGAGCCACCGATGCTGCTGGAGCTCCTGCTGCAGAATGAGGTCCAGACGCCGACAACTTGTAATGCCCTGATGCGTTCAAGCTTGTTCGCAACGCTTGGGGGATTCGAGAACAGCTTTCGCCTGATGTTCGAAGATCAAACATTCTTTGCCAAGGCGCTCGCATTCGCACCCGTCTACGTATCCGGCCGCATTTGGGCAAAATACCGCCAGCACGCTGACAGCTGCTCGGTTGCCTCCGCCAGGGCAGGCGCTGACGAGGCCGCGCGTATCGCGTTTCTCAAGTGGCTGAATGGCGTGATGGCGGATCAGGGCGCCTCTTTGCGCATTCGTTCCGCTATCTGGAAAGTGCGCGCGCGCGAAACCTGGAAAGCGAACAAGCGAAGTATCAAGAGACGGCTTCAACGATGACTTCCCTGCGGCGGGTGACGATCATAACCCCCTTCCTCAATGCGGAGGCAACTCTGGGCGAAGCGATCGCCAGCGTCTGGGACCAGACGGTTACGGATTGGGAGCTCTTGCTAGTCGACGATGGCTCGACGGATGACAGTGTCAAGATCGCCAATGATGTTGCGGCAACCGATCCCCGAATTAAGGTGCTGCGCAGGCCTCCCGGATCCAAGCGTGGCGCCGCGGCAGCGAGAAACGCCGGAATAGAGGCCAGCAGCGGCGATTTGCTTGCCTTCCTGGATGCAGACGATCTGTACGAACCGCATATGCTCGAGACGGTTCTGGCGGCAGCCGATGCCAACCCGGAAGCCGCAATGATCTTCGGGCCGACGAGATGGTGGTATCCAGACGGTGAGAGCCCCGACTGGATCGAGCCGACGGACGGGCTTGCCGGCCGTTTGCATCAACCTCCGCGGCTTCTAAGTCGGCTTCTGCTGATGCAGGATGGTCACGTTCCGTGCACCTGTTCCGTATTGGTTCGCCGGAGTGCCATCGAACTTGTCGTCGGCTTCGAGGAACGCTTCCGGCTCTACGAGGACCAGGCGCTGTGGGTTAAGCTGTTTTTGCGCTACCCGGCCTATGTCACACCAATCTGTCTTTCGCGTTATCGGCAGCACTCCGGCTCGGTGTCGGCCGATGCGGCCAAGCGTGGCCTTTATGATCGCATGGCCTCGCATGCGGCCCGCGCACCCTTTCTCGACTGGCTCACCGAATACGTTGTCAAAAGCGGGATAAAGGATCCGAAGCTCGATCGCGCAATTCGCCTCGCGCGATCGCCTTACACCAGCGAGCCAACCGTTCGAAACAAGGCCGATCGGCTTTCATTGAAAGCCGCAATGCAGCTCGCGCGGCTTCGTCATCGCTTTGCGCGAAAACTTGCTCGCCTTTACAGGTTGATGACCGGGAGCGTCAACAGATCGTGACCACCAATTGGTGAGTGCGTCAGCGATACGCCCCAGGCTCGTTCATCCTCGACGAAGCATGGTGAAAGCTCCCCGGACAACCCTGCGTCTCCACGACTTGGCCGTAGGCGGCGTCTCCACATCGTTCCGTTCGGCTGTCAAATCGCGGACGGGCTGAAGGCCGGCCCTGAACGCTTCCATTCGCTCGGGCAATTGACGGGCGCGGAACGAGGCCTCGACCTCGTCACCGGTCAGGCTGTCCAACAGCCGCTCGCGGGTTTGAAGCAGGAGTTTCTCGGCGCCCGACGCGCACTCTCCTGCCAACCGCTTTGCCTCGGGACTCAAGGCGAAATCCAGCGCCTGAGCTAGTTGCCGCTCGTCGATCTGGTCCAGCGTGAGCACGTTCGGCCAGCCAACCCGGGTGCATTGCTTGGCGATCTTGCCGCTGCCCGGCACCGTATCGATTGCAAGCGCCGGCACGCCATTCTTCAGGGCAAGAATGAGGCCGTGCAGGCGCGTCGTAATGAGAACGTCGACTCGCGCGATCAGCGCTTCGACTTCTCCGGGGGTGCGCAGACCCCCCTCATTGACGTCGAGCCGGGTGTCGATGCCAACGACGGCGAGCTCGCGGGCTTCGATCAGTTTCGCGATCGCCGCGTTGGTGCGCGCGACTTCCGCTCCCGGATGCTCCTCGACGAGGCAGACGCCGACGACCGGAGGAAGATCCTGCCGCGCCGTGAAGACCATATCCGGATTGGTTACGGCTGAACTGTCACGCTCGATCAGCAGATCGAACGGGTTCCATTCGTCCAACGGGAGGTCCATCGACAAGTTCAGCCCGATGAGCCGGCATCGCGCGAAATGCCCGAGGAATTCCGCTTCAAATTCGCCGCGGCCAAACGGACCGCAAACGAAGATCACGTGGGAATAGTCGCCAGGATCGAGCAGTCGCCAGTTTAAGCCGCCGGCAAAGGGCGGATCGGTCGCCAGATCGTAGGCAATGGATCTTTCGTCGAGCCATCGGCAAAGAACGTCGCGTGACAACAGGTCGCCGGCCGTGGCGTGCCCGCGTGCGAAACTGAACCAGCCGGCCACCAGTATCTTCATCGATATCCTAGCCTACGTTCCCCTGGTCCAGCGGTGAGGCATCGTCATGCTGCCGTACCCTGGCTCTGCATTGACCAGCCGTCCGCCGAGGACGCCCGGCTGCACATCGAAGGTCGCCGCACCCTCGACGCGATCCTCGAGCTCACCATCCCGCGATGTCAGCGCGGCATTGATGCGATAGCGGCCGGGACGCAGCAGGAAGGGCTGGAACTCGCAAACAAAACTGTCACCGACGAGCTCGCCGTCAGAATGCTCGGCAGAGTCGAATGAGGTCACGGCATCACCGAACTCGTCGTAGATTGTGAAAGAACAATCGACCAGCGACCGGTCGCCAGCGGCACGGAAACGAAAACGAGTGCGCTGGCCGGAGGTCGGGACGCTCGCATCGCCTTCGATCTCGATCGCCGTCAAGCGAACCCGCCCGCGACCGGAGCGGACGGCGCGAGTGGCGAGATCCTCCGCGGCCTGGTCCGTGATGGTCCGAAGGTAAGTTTCGATCACTTTTGCAGTGGGGCCGTCTGCCTTGATCATGCCGTCGCCGATAAGGATCGCCCGGTTGCATAGTTTCTGGACCACGGACAACTGGTGGCTGACGAAGATGACCGTGCGGCCAGTCTGCGCGATCTGCCCCACCTTGCCGATGCACTTGTTCTGGAATGCCGCATCACCGACCGCCAACACCTCGTCTACGACAAGGATGTCGGGCTCGACATGCGCCGCCACGGCAAAGGCGAGCCGCAAGTACATACCGCTTGAGTAACGCTTGACGGGCGTGTCGAGAAACGGCTCGACGCCGGAGAAATCGACGATTTCATCGAGTCTGGATCTGATCTCGGCGCGCCGCATGCCGAGTATCGCTCCGTTGAGATAGATGTTCTCGCGACCGGTGAGCTCCGCATGGAACCCCGTGCCGACCTCCAGCAAAGCTCCCAGCCGTCCGCGTATCGTCGCGCGACCGGAAGTCGGCTCCACAATCTGCGCCAGTATCTTGAGAATTGTGCTTTTTCCCGCGCCGTTGGGTCCGATCACGGCGAGGACTTCGCCTGCGCGCACCTCGAAGGAGACGTCCTTCAGGGCCCAGAATTGATCGTCTCCACTGTTGCGCCGGCCCAAATCTGGCTTCCTGTGATGGATTCGCCTTGCGCCGCTGGCCAGCGCGTCCCGCAAGGTAGGGAAGCTGTTGTTCGCCACCCCCAGTCTGTAAGCCTTGGAGAGATTGGTGGCTTGAATCACTGTGTCGGTCATTGCTCAGATCAGATCCGGAAACGCGCGTTCGGACTTTGAGAAAATAGCCAGTCCGGCAACGAGAAGGGCCAGTGAGGAGAGGGTCGATATCGAGATCATGACCCAATCGGCGGGCGTGCCCAGTACACTCCAGCGCACGGCTTCGACTATCCCGACCATAGGGTTCAGGCTGTAGAGTGGCCGCCAGAAGGGGGGCACGAGATTGCCCGGATAGACAACCGGGGTCATGAACAGAACGATCTGGAGGCTGAACGGCACGAGATACCCCACATCGCGAAAGCGGACGTTGATCGCAGATAGTGCCACTCCCAGCCCCGTCGCCGACGCTGCCATGACGAGCACGAACAGTGGCAGGAAGAGAACCTGCGGTGCCGGCCAGCTTCCGAATGCCAACAGCGCAGCGAACAAAAGAGCGAAGCCGACGATCATATCGGTCAGGCACGTGGCCATAGCAGACATGGGAATGATCAGACGCGGAAAATAGACGCGCTTCACCAGTTCCTGGTTGCCGACAAGACTTCCCGTCATGCTGCCAACCGCTCGCGAAAAAAAATTCCATGGCACGAGCCCACAAAGGACAAACAGCGGGTATGGCGCGCCGTTTGATGAGATGCCAACGAGTCGGCCAAAGAAGACGCTAAAGACCGACATGGCAACGAGGGGCTGCAGCATTGCCCAAAGCACACCCAGATAAGTCTGGCGGTATTTGACCTTGAAATCGCGCCAGGCCAGGAAGAACACAACTTCCCGATATCGCCAAAGCTCGGAAAGGTCGATCAGCCGCCGCTTGCGGCACGGATCGATCACCGTCTCAACAGTTGCAGGTTGCGGGTCTGTCCGAACCGACACTATGATGGCGTCCCTGCTTACTTGACGGCCCATTGAGGCCTACATTTCCGCGCAGTGCAATCAGGACTTTCTCCGAAGTCTGTCCCAGGAAAATGCGCAGGGAGCCTTCTTTGCCTCATCGCGGCGCCCTGAGCTTCATCTTTCGAAATTTACCCGCAATGCGGCGACCGCCGCACGATGGCTGAAGGACGCCGGCGATGGTTCGACCGACGGCGTCGTCGCCAGGCTGCTTGGCGATGCCTACCGGCCTGGGGAGCACGCGATGATCAAGGTGGAAAGAATGCGTACGGCCGATTGCGTCGTCGGCGGATTTTGCTACTTGGCCGAGCGTCGTGAAGTCGGCTTTCTCTTGCTTGGGCTTTACGACGAGGAGGGCAAGCTCGACGATGTCGGCTTCACGTCGACCATCGACAACTAGGCAAGGCCGGCCCTTACAAGACGGTTGGAAAGCCTTCGTGCCAAACCGGGTTTCACGGGCAAGGCGCCGGGCGGACCGAGCCGCTGGAGCACGGAACGCAGCGGCCATTGGGAGCCTTTGAAACCTGAGTTGGTCGTGGAAGTTCGTCTCGATCACGTGACGGCGACCGTTTCCGGCATGGCACCAAGTTGTTGCGCTGGCGGCCCGACAAGAAACCTCGCCAATGCACATTCGAGCAGATCGGTTAGATCGCCAGAGCGGGGGCAATTAAGCCCGCACTAATAATAAACTGAAGAGGTGCGCTTGTGGTCAGGCGATTTCGTCCCTTCATAACCTGGGATAAAGTCACTCGGGCAAGCCAGCGTCGGCCGCGACGCCTATCGCGACGCCGGCTGCACTGGCTGCGTGCTGGTCCCCGCCCGTGCTGGTTTTGGGTGTCTGGACCTTTTGGACCTCGGATTTTTATCGATAGGCCGGCTGTTGGGATCTGCTTCTTCCGTTTACGCCGCTCGGTGCGTCAATGTTGTAGGCTCCGGGTGAGCATATTGCTCTTCGTGCATTTTGCAGGTCTAGTGTAAATTCTGCTGTCATCATTGCGAGTGTCCTGGTGCGGCGCTCCACCAGCAAATTTCCGGTTGCCGAAGCGCTCTCCGCGATAGGTAGAGGACTCGGAAGGTGTTACGGAAAACGGAGCGTCACCTGGGCGACACCTTGCCTGCAATCCGTAAAAATGCCGTCTGGCGGCCATTGTGGCAAATGCAATGAATCGCGCTGTCTGAGTGGGCCCAGCAATCTTTATGCAGGCGGTCGACAGCAGGCGGAATGCCAATCTCATAGGTAACTGGCAGCGATCAATCATCTGAGAAAGATCTGGGGGGCAGAAGCGAGCTTCGGGAAACAAAAGTTGAACCCAGGATCCTGCACCTTCCGGCAGCTAAAATTACCATGGACCCATTGAGCAACTCCTCACGCTCTGTCAGAGAGCTGCAGTTCCTGACTGCATATTATGCGACCTTGGGCTCCGGAGCTCGGAGAATTCCAAGGGAACGTGACGCAGCAGAGGACCTACCTAAGATGAACGCCATCGCGGTTTGGCCCGCCGCTCCCACGGCGAAGAGATGCAGTTTCTGCAGAGAGAACACCCACAGCCTCCGCGCGGGCTAGCGCAACCAACTCATCGCAGTGATATGTGAGCTAGCAGCGACCTTGTTATACCTCCGGCGCTCCACCACGGCGGCCCACCTTACCTGGCGCAGCGCGGATGTGGGGTGCAACTGCCTTTTCCAAGCGCATCATGTGGTCGATCATCCACGCTTGAACTTCGAGGCGCTGTTCTGCGTCGCGGTATCCACCAACGTTTGAAATCCTTCGAAGATGGCAGCTACCGCGAGCCTCGTCCCAATCCCAATCGAGGCTGTCGCCGAACGAGGCTTCAATCTGGTCTTTGGCTTCAAGTAACTGATCGAATATTTTCTTGTTTTCCCCCGCGTTCCTCCGCTCAATAGCCAGTCCAACTTCGCAGTCGTGCTGCCGAATGCGATAAGCATACGCTAGTCCAGACACTCCTGCCCCTGTTTGGACCCAAGTATCTGAGGTTGGTGAAAGGTTCGCGTGCAGCGGTGTTTGCGCCTTGGCGCGTTCCAGAAGCTCTCTCCAGAATTCCTCCCGAAGGCGGTAACGCTCTTCGCCACGTTTTGCCTCCCGACGCTCCTCCGATTGCTCGCGGATTTTCACCTGATACGCCTCGGCCTCCGGGAGTGGGATTACCTGTTGAACATCGAGCAGGAGTTTCCCTTGGAAACTATATGGTATCAGCCTGACACAACGAATCTCGATCTCTCTCTCGATGAGCCACATGACGGTCGTAGTCAGTTCCTGCGAGAAGTCGGCGGAGGCTAGGACGATCCGAACATCCTGAGCAAACTCGCTCTCTCGCGGCTCACCCCAGCCAAGGAAGTCGAGCAGGTCACGTTCGGCGTCCCTCTCAAGGCCTCGTTTGCGGATGTAGTCGGCATAGACCTGGATAGCTCGCTTGTAGGTAAGGGTGGAAACCATCGCTGCGTAGCGCAGCGCTTGGAGCTCCATATGCTCGCCAGTCTCTGTGCGTTTCAGCTCAACAACGACTAAGCTTGCGTCCTTTGAGACCCCCAGCAAATCTATACGTCGGCCACTGCCCGACCACTCTGAGAATTCTTCCGCGATCACAAGCGTGTCGGGTGATATGACGCTTACATGATCACGAATGAGGGCTTGCAAGTTCTTACGTTCGCCAATGCCTTGCTCCGCAAAGGTCGTTCGCGTCAACTCCGTCAGGTCGCTCTCTCCAAAACTATAGATTGGCATTCGATTCTCGCATCTGCCGGCGCTATCGAACTTCTTCGAAACGACGCGGCGATCTCATCCTGTTGAACCCAGATGAACGTAAGCTGTGTCTAAGTTCGAGGCTTACCTCCAACAGTTCCGACTTTGCGGCGCGGGTTGAGGGTTCTCCCTGATGCAGCTCTATCGGATACTAAGATGCAGGTCTATCGGATACTAAGTGACCCGTAGCGTTGCCTATCCTTTACAGGATCGCCCGATGATGTCCCAGCGGCAACGGCTCGACAGATCGGACATCATTTAGGTCGGCGAGCCCTATAATAGACGTCTTTGATTATGCCCAACCCACTTCGCTGCCCGAGCCAGTCCAGAAATTGAGAAGGCTATCCACCATGTCGTCGTTCTTGCCGTTCGGGAAGGCTAAGCACTCTTTGCGGAAATCCCCGAGCCAAGGGGCTTCGTTCGGAAGCAAGAAATTTCCCGTTTCAAGCTTGGCTATCTGAGAGTTGAGCCGCACTTCTTTGTCAAAACGGGGGAAGTATGGAAATACCTTTTGAATGAGGCGCCGTTCCCGGATGAGTTCGCGGATCAAGGGTTTGCCCGTTGCAGCACTTTCAATGATGATTTTATCGGCGCGAAAGCGCCGCATCATCGAAAGAACCTGTTTTTGTAACCCTCCGAAGTCCAAGCGCGACCGGTAAACGTCTAGCAGCCACCATTTGCCGTCACGATAACCCCATGTGGTGCAGGCGGAATAGTCACTTGTCGGCTCGGCTGACATGCCGGTGTCCCAGCTTTGGACGCGGAACTGGTAGTCCTCAATGTCGAGCGGCTCGTCATAGCTGTTCCAATGCTCCCATCGGATGCGGTTGCCGCCTGGTGCTACCGGGTTTTGTTGATATTGCGCCGAGAATGCAGCCTCACCCATTTCTCGGCGCATGGCGGTAAGCGTTTCGAGCGGTTCCCTCTGAGGAAACAAAGCTTCGCCACGAGCCCGAAAGAAGGCGCGATCGTCGGCGGTTGCGATCTCCTCATCACTCTCCGCAATGGCAAAGATCAAGATGGGCAAATGTTCCCTTCTCAATCAAATGCGCTGCGATATCGTCTTCATGGAGCCGCTGCTGAATGGCAATGATCCTGCCGCTCGATTTGTCGTTGAGCCTGGTCGAGAGACTCTGATCGTAGAAATCCTTAGCTCGTTGCCGTTCGACCGGCGAATGAGCGTCGGCCGCCTTCATGAGATCATCCACGATTAGGATATCGGCACCGAGACCGGTGACCGCGCCGTTGACGGAAGCGGTTTTGCGGAATCCGCGTTGGGTCAATTCGATTTCATGTTCCCTGGCTGTCTCGATCTTCGTGTTTGGGAACAAGCGACGATAAAACTCGCATTCCAGGATCGTGCGGGAGTCGCGAGAATGCCTCGAAGCCAGATCGGATCCGTAACTGGCAACGATGATTTTCGTGGTCGGAGACAAGCCAAGCATCCATGAGGGAAAGGCGACCGCGGCACAGATTGATTTGAGGTGGCGCGGCGGGACCGTAATGAGCAGCCTTTTGCATTCGCCGGTGGCAACACGCTCCAAGGCATAGCACATGGCCTTGACATGCCAGTTTGGAACAAACGGCGTCGAGGATCCCTTATGTAACTCCTCGAAGCATCTCCATGTGAACGAGAAGAGGCTTTTTCGTAGAAGGTCCCGCGCCAGTCGAGTGCGAAGCGCCGCTTCCGCATCTTGAACTGTGGCCACCTCATTTCTCAATTGCTGGCTTGAGGCCCATAGCGAGCAGAAGGCTATCGGCCATATCGTCCGACAGGCCCGCAGCAGTCATGTGCTCACGAGTGCTGAAAGCGAGAATCTGCATATCGACCGGGTCGGTCGCTTCACTTGACGGCCCTTTATCGGACGCACCTTTGGCTCCAACACCGCCGGGCACCTGCCCTGCCATTTGCAGCAGAAAACCGATGGCCTTAAGGTCGCCTTTCTCTGCTCCGCGCTTCATCAGTTGCTGAGCCGCAACCTCCAGAGCGCTCATCGTTTTCAACTTGCCGTCGATCTTCACTCGCAACGGTTTGTTCAATTGCTCGATGGCAATGGTAGCGGCATTCTTGCTGCCTGGGGGGCGACCAGAAGGATTCCCAGATTGCCCCTTCTTGAACTGCGAATGTTTGGGAGGCTTGCAGTATCCTCCCTCTTCATCCTGGCTCGGGACAACTAAGTTTAGTCCGGAATCGAGTTGAGCCGGTGTTTTATTGGTTGGCACTTTCTCTGCTTGGGTCCCCAACACCCAGCTCGCCTCCTCTACCCCGCTATCGACTGGCGAAAGCGGGGACGCCGGTATCTCTGCCTTCGGCACCGGGCGGACCCGGTGACGGACGGTGGGTTGGACACCCTCTGTCACGCGGGTGTCCAAGGAATCTGGCGGCGCGCCCGCCCCGGGAACTATCAGTTCTCCAGCTCGGCTGCCTTGGGTAAGGTCAAGCATGATCGTTATCCAAAAATTTGGGTTGGAAACACAGGGATGGTCGGCAGTTAAGCGGCGCTCGCGATTGGCTCGCTGTTCGCGAGACGTTTCACCGCCAATGCAGAAAACGTTTCGCCGGTGGCTTCAAGGACTGCGTCTGCTCCAGTCAATTTCTGATAGCGGCGAATGATCGTGTCGCAGTAGATCTGGTCGATCTCGATCCCGAAGCAGACCCGCCCGGATTTCTCCGCGGCAATCAGGGTCGAGCCTGACCCAAGGAATGGATCAAGCACCAAGTCGTTTCGCCGCGTACAATCCTTGATGGCATCCACCAATATTTGGACAGGCTTGACTGTGCTGTGACTTGCCAGTGCCTCGTCGCGCCCCTGACCGAAGGACGACATGCCAGGATGGCTCCAGACATTGGTGCGGTTGCGACCATGTCGACCCAACTCCACCGTATTGAGATGGGGAGCCTCGCCGTTCTTGAAGATGTGGCAAAGTTCATGCTGGCTTCTGTAATGCGATCCCATTGCGCCGCTCATTTTGTTCCAGACGCAAAGATTGTGCTGAGCGAGATCACATGTCCGGGCAGCCGAGAGGAGTTCGAACTGGTGTCGCCAGTCCATGAACGCATAGACCAAAGCGCCGTCGATACTGAAGTCCGCCATGTGGCCCAGTGCCGTCACCAAAAACGCGGTGAATTGATCCTGGCTCATTTCGCCAGCTGCCATGGCGAACTCGCGATGCTTGGTCTTTCCCAGTCCTCCGACAAAGCCATCGATCCTGACGTTGTAGGGCGGATCGGTTAGAGCCATGCGAGGCGAGCTCTTTTCTCTCCCATGATCGACGAATAGTCTGTAGCGTCCAGCGCATCGCCGCAGATGACCTTATGCCGGCCAAGCAGCCAGACATCGCCTTTGTGGGTTACAGCAGCTTCGGTGGGCGCTGGCAGGTCGTCGGCTGGGTCCGCTTCAGGCTCCTGCTGCTTTGCCTCGCCAATAATCAGATCAATCTCGGTGACGGAAAATCCCAGTACATCGATGTCGAAACCGAGATCGATGCCGGCCAAGAATTCGAACTCCACGGCCAGTGACTCGATGTCCCAGCCGGCCTTTTCGGCAATACGATTGTCGGCAATGACGTAGGCGCGCTTTTCGTCGTCGGTGAGATGGGAGACACGGACCGCCGGGAGCGTTTTGATCCCCTTCCGCTTTGCCGCCTCCAGTCGAGCGCTGCCAGCCAGAACATTGCCGCCCTCGTCGATGATCAGTGGGTTGATGACGCCGAAGGCGGCGAATGATCCCATGATAAGACTGATCTGGTCGTCGGAGTGCGTGCGGGTCCGGCGATTGAAGGGCTTGAGCGCTGCTACTGGGAGATGCTCGATCCTGTCTGCGACTGCGCGGGCAAAATACTCCAGGGTTTCGTCCGGCGCAGAGACGCTGGCTTCTTGGCGCGATGAATGTCGATGCCGCTCGGCAGGGCGCTGTCTTCCACACCGGCTGGCTTGACTGGCGGCGGCCTGATCCGCTGACGGACATTGCGTCTAATACGCGCTCCTGCATCGTCGTTCTCGGGAGTTCCGTGCGCGATTTCAATGTTAGAATTTTCGTTCGGATCGAGGGACATTGTCTTTCTTTCTGCGTTGTTGAGAATTGGCTACGGTCATGCAAGTATGTTGACAAATACTTCGTCGCTGGCTTCAGAAATATGTAGGTTCATGTGGCGAAAGATATATGGTCACGGCCCAATGAGTGTCAATACGATCTGGATTTTCCAACTACGTTGACTAATAGACTATATGCTGCTTGGTTTTTTGAGGTTGAATTCAAACGATATATTGCGATATCGCCTTTTTTAGAAAATGCAAACAGCCCGATTGAATTGACCGGCTGGGCCCGATTGGTCATGCAAACGCACCGTCTCAGCGCGTCCAGGCACTCGGACAAAAGAGATTTTGATCCCCGTTGCAAAATCCGGGGCGCCCCAGCACAGCTGGCCGAGTGTTTCGCAACACCCCTTCAGACTGAATGTCTGAAATGCGCCTCGAAGCCGACATCAGGGTTCGGCGTACCGAATGTCCTGTTTTGGGCCGACAACGGACCGTCCGCAATCGGCGCTGAACTATCAGAAAGCGGATGTAGCGACAGCAGCAGATCGCTCACCTCATCCCGACAAACGACGCGCGGCGACCTGTCGGGCGGGACGCCAAGCGTGTCATCAGGGTTGGGCGGAACGCCGCCGAGCGGCGTCCCGCAGCTTCGTTCATAAGCCTAGTTCTTGACCACGTCCTCCAGGAAGAACCGGCCCAGCGGATTCTGGTAGAAGTTCTCGATGTTCTTACGCGAGACGTTGATGAACGGGCTGTAGTACAGATCGATCCAGTTGACGTCCTCTTTGGCCATCGTCTGCAGGTCGGTGTACATTTGCTCGCGCTTGGCCGGATCCATCTCGGTGCGCGCCGCCGCGACCAGCTCCTTGACCTTCTCGTTGTCATAGCGGGTCATGTAGTTCATGTTCGCGTCGTGGCCGAGCACGAAGGTGGTCTTCTGGTCTGGGTCCAGGATGTCGTTGGTCCAGTAGTTGACGCCGACGTCATAGTCGCCAGCCACCAACATGTCCCATTCCTGACTGGGGTCGACTTTCTGTATGTTCACGGTGACGCCGGCTTTGCCGAGCTGCTGCTGCAGCAGCACGGCCGTCTGCTCGACGATCTCGTCGCCGGCGCGCACGACGTAGTTGAGCGTCAGGTTCGAAGCTCCGGAGTCGGCCAGCATCTGCTTGGCCTTTTCCGGATCGTAGGGCCGCTTCAGATTGTCGGCGTAGTAATAGAGCGCGCCCTTCGGGACGTAGGAGTTTGCGACCTCGCCGTAGCCGAACGTTACCGTGTCGACCACAGCCTGCTCGTCGATGGCCATGTCGAGGGCCTGCCGCACCTCCTTCTTCGCCAGCGCGCCATGCTCATGGTTAATCAGCAGGTGATCCTCGCGGGTCGACGGATCTAGATGGACGGTGAGGTTGGAATCCTTCTGCAGTTCGGCGACGCGCGAGAATGGCACGAAGATCGCGGTGTCGAGCTGGCCGGCCTGTACGTTCAGCATGCGGGTGTTGTCGTCCGGCACGGAGATCCACTCGATGCCATCGAGACTGACACGATCGGCCTCCCAGAAATGCGGGTTTTTCGCCAGGATGACACGGTCGCCGCGCCGCCATTCCGTGATGGTGAAAGCGCCGGAGCCGATGGGCGTTTCGGCATATTTCTCCGGACCGAGCGTCTCGAAGCCCTTCTTGGAAAGAACTGAGGCGATCGGGAAGGCCAGCGTCGCCAGGAATGGAGCGGTCGCCTGCTTGAGTTTGATCGTGACGGTCTTCGGATCGGTTGCCTCGACCGTATCCATCACCTTGAAGGGATCCGCCCACAGCGAGCCCTTGTCGTCCCTGATGCGGGTGAGGCTGAACACCACGTCGTCAGCCGTCAGGTCGGAGCCGTCCGAGAACTTCGCGTCGCGCAGCTTGAGCGTATACGTGAGGCCGTCCGGGCTGACCTCCCAGCTCTCGGCGAGACCGGGCTCCAGTTTGGTGCCGGTCTTGTCCACACGGATCAGCACGTCATAGACGTTGGCGAACACCCACAGGTCGATGTTCTGGGCGGTCTTGATCGGATCGAAGGTGGTTGAGTCCTCGCGCCGACCGATCGTCAATACGCCGGCGGCTTCTGCGAGCGTCGCCCCTAGGGACAGGCTGGTGATAACGGTGACCAGGCCTATGCGCATCCATTTGCTTCTTGACATCCGTATTCCCCTTCTGGTTTGCCTCTGGTTTTCAGTTTGCGACCCCGTCGGCCTGCGCGGTCGCCATCTTCGAGGGAACAAGCAGCGGCTTGTCCGGATCGATATGCGGAATGGCGGCGATCAGCGCGGCGGTGTAGGCATGCTTCGGCCGGGAGAACACCTCTTCCGACCGACCTTCCTCGACAATCGCGCCGCGGTGCATCACCACTACACGCTGGCAGAGATTACGCACGATGGCGAGATCGTGGGCGATGAATATCAGAGTGAGCGACATACGCTCCACCAGTTCGCGGAACAGCTCGACGATCTGCGCCTGGATGGTGACGTCGAGGGCCGCCACGCACTCGTCCGCAATGATCAGTTTCGGATCGACGGCAAGCGCGCGAGCTATGCCGGCGCGCTGGCATTGGCCTCCGCTCATCGAGCGCGGCTTGCGGTCGAGGAATGCGCGCTCCAGGCCGACCAGGTCGAGCAGTTCACCGCAGCGTGCGGGTATTTGCGCGGTCTCGATCTTGCCCTGTACCCGCAGGACCTCTGCCAGCATCTTGCCAACGGTAAGATGAGGGTTGAGGGCGTTGTAGGGGTCCTGGAAAACCATGGCGGTTTGGCGTCGCAGCGTGGCGAGGATTGCGCGACCCGAGGCGATGTCCGCACCATTGAAACGTATCGTGCCTGACGAGACCGGCGTAAGGCCAAGGACAGCGCGTGCCAGAGTGCTCTTGCCGCTTCCGGATTCGCCGACAATACCGACCGTTTCGCCCGGCATGACACGGAGCGTGACCTCTTTGACGGCATCAACCGCGCCTCGCCGGAACAGGCCGCCGGTGGCGAAGCGTACATGCAGCTTCTCGATGTCGACCAGCGCCACCGCTCCGGGTGCCTGGCGCTTTTCAGTCTTTGGCGGCATGTCCTCCTCCGGCAGCGAAGGATGACTGGCGATCAGCGAACGGGTGTAGGCGTGCGCCGGCGCCGCAAGCAGACCGCGCTTCTCTCCAACCTCCACCAATCGACCTTGCCTCATCACCGCGATGCGGTCGCAGACTTGGGCGACGATGCCGAGATCGTGGGTGACCAGGATCACCGAGAGTCCACGCCTGGCGCGGATGTCCATCAGAAGCCGCAGGATCTGCGCCTGTATCGTCACGTCGAGTGCCGTCGTCGGCTCGTCGGCGATCAGGATCCTGGGATTGCTCGAAAGCGCCGCGCCGATCATGGCGCGCTGGCGCATGCCGCCGGAGAGTTCGTGCGGATAGCTATCGTACTGCCGAGCCGGGTCCGGAAACCCGACCTGGGCGAGGATATCCACTGCCGCAGCGCGCGCCGCCCTGGCGTCCAGCCGCTGGTGAAAGCGGATCCCCTCGGTGACCTGGTCGCCGATCCTCATGACCGGGTCGAGATGACTGCTCGGATTCTGGAAGATCATGCCGATCTCGCCGCCGCGCACGGCGAGCATCTCGGCCTCCGGCGCAGTCGTCAGCTCACGCCCGGAAAGTGTGATCGAGCCGCCGCTGATCCTGAGCCGGCTCGATGGCAGCAGCCTAACGAGGGAGCGGCAGAGGAGGCTCTTGCCCGACCCGCTCTCGCCGACCAGCCCGAGCACTTCTCCCGGGGCAAGGTCGAGCGACACGGCATCAAGCAGGGTACGCTCCCCGCCGTCACCGTCATGGACGACCGTCAGGTCAGTGATCTTGAGCAGCGCCGCGATCATTCGTGAACCCCGAACAAATCGGCCAGCCCGTCGCCGATCATGCTAAAGGCAAAGGCGAGCGTCACGATCGAAAGCCCCGGGAACAGCGTGATCCACCACGCGGTGGTGACGAAGGCTTGGCCTTCCGCCACCATTACGCCCCACTCCGCGACTGGCGGCTGCACGCCGAGCCCAAGATAGCTGATGGCCGCGCCATTCAGCAGGACGAGGACCGCGTCGGACATCGCGAAGACGACCGAGCCGGCAGCGGCGTTGGGCAGGAGGTGACGAAACATGATGCGCGTGCGGCTGAAGCCGAGGCTGACCGCGGCAACCGCGTAGTCGTGGTTCTTGAGCACGAGCATCTGGGCGCGGACGAGCCGCGCGTAGGACACCCAGCCGACGAGGGCCATGGCGATGTAGAAACTGGCCAGGCCGGGCCCGAGGATCGCAATGATCGACAGCATCAACACCAGGAACGGGAAGGCCAGGATGATGTCGACCAGCCGCATGAAGATGGCGTCAACTATCCCGCCGAAGAAGCCGGCTACCGTGCCGAGCGTGGTGCCGATGAGAAAGGGAAAGATGACGCCGATGACGGCGATCTTCAGGTCGATGCGCGTACCCCAGATGACGCGCGAGAGGATGTCGCGGCCGAAATTGTCGGTCCCGAACGGGTGCAGCCAGGACGGCCCCTGGAGCCGTGCTGTCGCGTCCTGTGCAATCGGGCCGTAGGGCGCGATCAGCGGCGCGCCGAGCGCCAGGACGACGAACGCGCCAAGCAGGAAGACGCCGGCCGCCAGCGTGCCGCGGCGGCGAAAGCGGCCGCTCCTGCCGATCGCGGGGGCGGTCAAGGGCTCGCTCACAGCTTCACCCTCGGATCGAGAGCCACCGTGACGATGTCGGCCAGGAAGTTGATCAGCACGGTGGCGCAGGCGAAGACCATCGCCACGCCCTGTACGACCATGTAGTCGCGCGAGAAGATGGCGCGCACCAGCAGCTGGCCCATGCCGGGCAGCGCAAACACGGTTTCCACCACGACGGTGCCGCCTATCAGCCAACCTATGTTTACGGCGAGAAGGTTGACGGTCGGCACCAGCGAATTTGGCAGCACGTGGCGCCAGAACACGATGCTCTCCGGCATGCCGCGCGCGCGTGCGGCAGTCGCCACGTCGGACTTCAAGCCTTCGACCATCGCCGCACGCAAGCTGCGCGCCAGAACGGTGGACAGCGACAGCGAGACAGTGAGGCTAGGTAGCACGAGATGCGCAAGCTTTTCAGAAAGCGTATTGCCGTAACCGGACACCGGGAGGATGGCGAGTTCGACGCTGAACAGGATGATCAGCATCAGGCCGAGCCAGAAGGGCGGGAAGCCGATGCCGAAGGTGGAAACGATGCGTATCACCTGGTCCGCCAGCCTGCCCTGATTGCGCGCCGCGATCGCCGCCACCGGCACGGCGATCAATACCGACAGCACCACGCTGCAAAGCACCAGCATCAGAGTAGGCTCGATGCGTGTGGCAATCAGCTTCAGCACATCGATCTTGTAGAGGATCGAGCGTCCCATCTCGCCGTCCGCGAGGTTGCGCAGGAAGTAGAAATACTGGGCGAGCAGGGGGTCATCGAGGCCGTACTGCGCGCGGATGCGGGCGATCGCTTCCGGGGTGGCGCGGGTGCCGAGCAGAACGCGAGCGGGATCGCCGGGGATCAGCCGGACAAGGATGAACGTGATGACGCTGATGCCGAACAGCACCGGCAGGAACTGAAACGGGCGGTATAGAACAAACTTATAGCGGTGCATGGCCCTGAGGGGTGTCCCTGCCCACTCCCTTCCACCTGCATTCCGCCTGCATCAGCCTGCCTTGTTGCGCGAGAGGAACCCCGAAAGGATCGGATAGTATGCAGCCGGGTTCTCGTAGAAGGGCATGTGACTCGCATTCGGGATGATGTGCAACTCCGACTGCGGCAGCCCAAGTTTCATGCGCAGACCACAGGCTGGCGTCAGTTCGTCGTGTTCGCCATGCGTGATCAGCACCGGCACCTTGATCCTGGGCAGGTCGGGCACCCGGTTCCAGTCCTTGAGATTGCCGATGTAGAGAAACTCGTTCGGACCTTGCATGGTCGCGTAGGGTCCCATGTTCCAGTCGTCGAGCGAGCGGCGCACCGGCGCCGGCCATTCGAGCAGGCGGCAGACATGGCGGTAGTTGAGGATCGTCACCGCCGCCATGTATTCCGGATGATCGTAGGTCCCCTGCGCCTCATGCTTCTGCATCATCGATACGGTCTCGGGTCCCAGCGAGGCGCGCAGGCGTTCCAGTTCCAGGACAAGATGCGGCATGTCGGCGACGGTATCCTCGAGGATCAAGGTCTGCAGGTTCTCCTGGTAGGCAAGCGCATAGTCGATCGCCAGCCAGCCGCCCCAGGAATGACCCAGCATGTGGACCTTGCCGAGCCCCAGCGTCTTGCGAACCGTCTCGGTCTCCTCGACGTAGCGCGCGATAGTCCACAACGAGGTGTCCGTCGGCCGGTCGGAGGCGCCGGTGCCAAGCTGGTCGAACGCCACGACCCTGTATCCGTGGTCTACCAGGCAGGAGTGTGATTCGCGAAGGTAGTCGCAGGGCAGGCCAGGCCCGCCGTTGAGGCAGAACACCGTCTCGCTGCCAGAGCCAAAGCTGTAGGCAACGACGTTAAAGCCGTCGACGTTTACCTCGATGCGATCGTCGGCCGCCATCTCACGCCACATGATTCGCTCCGAATGCACAGCTTTTAGGCATGCTCATATTTTAAGCGAAACGTTGTGAGTGCGTTAGCTATAAGAAGTGATAGGGTGGGTCCGGGAGGGTGTCGGCGGAAGAGTTCATGCTGGACGAAATCACCACGATGAGGCGGCGTTTCGCTCGCCATGACACACTGGACAGTTGCATCGACGAGGCGTTCGTAGCGATGCGCGGACTCGGCTACGAGGCCTTGATCTACGACTATACGCCCGTGCCTTACGACCTCGACGGCTCGATCATGATCCCGTCAATGCTCAAGCTGCGCAACATCGATGACGACATGCAGGATTATTGGTGCGATCGCGGCTACTTCCGCATCGATCCAGTGCAACTCGTCGCTGCGCGTAGCTCCAGGCCTTTCGCCTGGAACTACGACGATGGAGCCGACACGGAAATACGCGAGCTACTCAACGAGACGACGGAGCCGGTGGCGCGATATCTGCGAGAGCGCGGTCTCACCCGAGGCGTGACGATCCCCATTCATATGCCGCGCGGCGGCTATGCCACGGTCACCGGGGTACATTTCGGCGCCGGACAAGATGTTCCGCGCGATCTCGGAAGCATCGCCCAGTTCGGCCTGCTATCGCATGTCTTCCATGACGCGGCCTATGCCTACTACAACCGCTCGGCCCTCAGTCCGCGACTGCCGGCGCTGACCGAGCGTGAGCGCGAGTGTCTCCGCCATTCGGCACATGGCCTCTCTGCCAAGGAGATCTCACGCGTCATCGGGCGCTCGGTTCCCACGGTCGTCATGCACCTCACGGCCGCCGCCAGGAAGCTGGGCGCCAGGAACCGCACGCAGGCCGTCGTTCGCGCCGCGCATTTCCGCCTGCTCGACAACTGACGGAGAGACCTATTACTTTTCATAGCTGCCGCCTCGGGAAGGCTCCCCCTATGATGCCCACCGCAACGAGGAGAGCCGCCGTGACGGAAGCGAAGGAAGGCCATGTCGCGTTTCGCGGCCACCGCATCTGGTACCGCATCGCCGGCAACCTAGGCTCGCCGAGGCTCCCCCTGGTGGTCGCACATGGGGGGCCAGGCTGTACCTACGACTATGTCGACACCTTCAAGGACATCGCGGCTCTCGATGGCCGGGCCGTGATACACTACGACCAGCTCGGAAATGGCAACTCCACTCGGCTGCCGGAGAAGGGACCAGACTTCTGGACCGTCGACCTGTTCCTGGACGAGCTCGATACGCTGTTGCGGTCGCTCGGGATCGAGCAGCGCTACGCCTTTCTTGGCCAGTCCTGGGGCGGCATGCTCGGCGCCGAGCATGCCGTGCGCCGGCCGGAGGGCCTCAAGGCCCTGGTGATCGCCAACTCGCCGGCCAACATGCGCACCTGGGTGTCCGAGGCCAATCGGCTGCGCCGTGAACTGCCCGCCGACGTCCAGGATACACTCACACGGCACGAGGCCGCCGGCACGATCACCGATCCTGAATATGTAGCAGCCTCGCGCGTGTTCTACGACCGACATGTCTGCCGGGTCGTGCCATGGCCGCCGGAGGTGGCGCGGACCTTCGCCATCATGGACGAGGACAACACGGTCTACCGCAACATGAACGGCCCTACCGAATTCCACGTCATCGGTACGATGAAGGACTGGACCATCGAGGACCGGCTGCCCGACATCGCGGTGCCGACACTGCTGATTTCGGGCCGCCACGACGAGGCCACGCGCGAGGTAGTTCGACCCTATGTGGAGCGCGTTCCGAGTATTCGATGGGTACTGTTCGAACATTCGAGCCACATGCCGCATGTCGAGGAGCGGGAGCTCTGCATGCGCACTGTCTCGGACTTCCTCAAGACGCAGGACTGAGGTGCAACCGGCAAGCATCGGGACGCGGGATGCACCTTTGCACTTCCCCGAGGTCGCGGCGACGGCGGCAGCTCAAGCCGGCGTGGCTTGCCTCTGAATGGACCGTCGGCGGACATATCCACCCAGGACCTTCATATCGACAGGCTGAAGGTCAATTCGCGGTGCCGAGCGGCCGTTGTGATGGCGCAGCGGCGGGAATTGGGCCGAGAGCGGAAGGGCGGGTTTCGGCAAACCTTTGCGGAAGCGGAAATCCATCTGCCCTTCGGTCAGAGCCGGCGATTAGCACCGGGCCGAATCTCATACGTCAGCAAGGGCGGCTAACGTTACCCTCTACGTCACCCCAGCGCCCCATTCAGTTGGTCGACGAGCCGCGCTACTTGACGTCAAAAGCCCGGCACACGCTGGGTCTTTCCACTCAGTCGAGCGCCAAGCGTTAAAGCCGCTGGAAAAATATTGATCACGACACGCATGGCCGCCCCGCCTCCGGGCCCAAGCGCTATTCGGGCAATCAAGGCCGCGGCACGCAGACGAGCCGAGAATTGCCGACGCCACGCGCGTTCGTAGCGACGTCCGGCGGCGTCGTGGCCCTCGCGACCTTTGCCCGATGCGATTAGTTCTCTCGCAAGGAGCCAGCCGGATTGCAACGCCATCGAAATGCCTTCCGCGATGACAGGGTGTGACTCGCCTGCGATGTTGCCGACGCGGAAGATGCCCTGATCATAGCCAGCTCGAATACCGGGATGAATCGGTCCCGCGGCGAGCCACGGGCCATCCAGTTCGGCACCGGCCAGCACAGTCCCTACGCCTTGGCACGAAGCCAGGACGTGGCGCCACAGTGCATCGGCAGCCGCAATGTTTCCAAAGCGCTCGCGCAGCCCGGATAGAACATCCCTGCGGATACAGCAGGAAATCGAAACCCGGCCGCGGTCCGCCGTTACCATTCCACCATAGCCGCCCGGGAATACCAGCAGCGGCATCAAGTCGGGCGGCAGCGCGGCGCCGGTAAAATGCGCCTTGAATCCGAAAAGGTCGGAGGGTCGGTTTGTTCTTTCAAGCTGGCTTGGGAGTTTCCCGGCTTCCCAGGAGCCGTGCGCGGCAATTATGACAGGTGCGCTCAAAACCTTTTGTTGCTGGCCCGCCTCCACGGTCACAAATTGCAAATCATCGCGCTGATGAATGGCGACGGCCTTGCAAGGCTGGAGAATTTCGACACCCGCGCGTTCGGCGGCCTGCAAGAGGATGTAATCCAAACGGTCGCGGCCGAGCGCGCGGCCGAGACCCGTCCTGGCGATCGGCATTCGCGCCTGCGCCGAGACATCGCCCGAAAAGAACCCAACGCGACGTACTTCCGGGCCGGCTTCCGCGCGCCAGATCTCGCCGACGCCCAACCGGTCAAGCAAGGCAAGACTGGTCCCTGACATGAATTCGCCGCAGACCTTTCGGCGAGGGAACACCACCTTCTCCACCATTGCCACCGACCAGCCATGTTGGGCCAACGCGATGGCGGTAGAGCTGCCGGCGGGGCCAGCTCCGATGACAATTGCGTCGTGCATCATCTCGCGCCGGGCACGCTGGCACCGACAAAAGCGTGAGTGAACAGGCCCCGGCGGCCCTCAATCACAGGCGTTCCCCCTGACAGTTGCCACAATTGTGAAAGTTCCGTGCCGCGAAAACCGGCGCGGACACTTTGCGCCGCGTCGTTCAGTGTCACCGCGCAGGCGCCGATCAATGGCAGCAACCGTGTCGCGACAAGTGGCACCTTGGCCCTGAATGGCTCCGTAGCGACGAGCATGGGGGCCATCGCCATGATCCGGGAAAACAGCTCCAGGAGGCGTGTATCGTCGAAATGATGGAGGATAAGGTTGGCGCAGACAAGATCGAAGGGCCTGTCTCCTGTCCAATCGAATATATCGGCGGTTACGGGTTGCGCCCGCCAACCAAATTTGGCGAAAGCGTTGCACACATCCTTTCCGATCAGGCCGATCCTGTCGACCATAACGATCTCGACGTTGGGCCAACGCCGCGCCATCAGCCGCGCCACTGTCAGCATGAACTTTCCGTCACCGGCGCCTATTTCGAGGATGCGCAGCGGCAGCGTTTGCACGTTCGCCCGCAAGAGCGATGCCATGAACCTGGCCTGGAACATCAATGCATTGATGCGAACGAGATCACGACGGGATGCGATCGCACGGGGATCATCGGCCGGGAGGTCGTCGAGGAGCTCTGGCTCCAGATGCCGGATGTTTATGTCGGTCATGCGATGGATCGGAAATCTAGGGCTTCAGCCGGCAATCCGGCAAATAGAATTCGGTCGTACCTTCATGGCTCCGCGCGGTTCATGGCGGAACTCGCATGTGAACTCAATCCGGATGGCGAAGCCGAACCTCGGTCCCTTTCATACAAGATTGGAGGCTGGTATCACAGTTTGCTAATGAGAAATATCGGCGCCCCGCAATAAAATACCTTATGCCGACGTTTGCCCTAGGAAACGCTTCCCCAATTCCTAGACCTCTTATGAGACCCGATTGGGCTCATTGTCGGAGCAATTTTGTCCCCTCAAGCGCATCTGAACCGCATTGCCACGTCAGTACCAGAACACGACGTGCATCAGTTCTACCTCCGCTATGGAGCTTTGCTGCTGGAAGACGATGCCCAGCGCCTTACGCTCTTCGAACGAATGGTCGCTCTCGCCGGGATCGAACATCGCTATTCCTGCTTTGCGCCCGCCGACGATCCGCGCGGTGGGGCAATTGACCGCGCCGGCACCTCGGTCAGGGGCTCGTTCGCCAGCACCGCAATCCGTATGGAGATGTACGAGGCCGCCGCGCCGGAGCTGGCGCAAAAGGCTGTCGACAAGCTTCTGGCGGACGACGACCGCTCGCTGATCACGCATTTGATCGTGACGAGCTGCACTGGCTTTTCGGCGCCTGGCATCGACCTCGAGCTGGTGCAGCGATGCGGCCTGGCAACGTCTGTCGAGCGGACCATCGTCGGCTTCATGGGATGCTATGCCGCAATCAACGCCTTGAAGCTGTCACGCCATATCGTGCGCTCCGACCCGAAAGCCCGCGTGCTGATCGTCAACATCGAATTGTGCACGCTCCATTTCAGGGAAGCCGCCGAGCTTGAGAAGCTGATCTCGTTCTGCCTGTGGGGCGACGGTTGCGCGGCCGCGCTGGTCACGGCCGAACCGTACGGCATCCTGCTCGAAAGCTTCCACGCCATCGTGGCAGTGGAGCGCAAGGAGCTGATGAGCTGGCACATCCGCGACGACGGCTTCGACATGGTGCTGTCCGGCCAGGTTCCCGGCGCGGTGCGTGAGATGCTGCGCAACGACCATCCGGCCATCCTCGGCGGCAGGCCTGCCAGGGAGGTCGATTTGTGGGCGGTGCATCCCGGCGGCCGCTCCGTGCTCGACGCGGTCGAGCGGGCACTCAAACTGGAGCCGACCGCGCTCGCCGCGTCGCGCGAAGTGCTGCGGCGATACGGCAACATGTCGTCGGCAACCGTCATGTTCGTGATGGCCGAAATGCTGAAGGAGCCATCGGGCCTGCTCGGCTGCGGCATGGCGTTCGGGCCGGGATTGACAACCGAGACCATGATGTTCCGGACTGCCTGATGGCATCGAACAATGTGCAACACCGCATCCGAGCTTTCGCAGGCCGCTGGTTGGTGCCGTATTTGCCGTATCCGCACTTTATGTGGGTGGCGCCTCTTGACGCCGTACTGCGGGTCTTATGGCGCGCGGAAGGCCAGATCCCCTTTGCCTACTGGCCGCGCCTGTTGCTCCTGCTGCTGCTTTCCGGCATCAACACGATCGCCTCCCTGCCGGAGCGCGTGATCCTTGGAGCATGGCTGCGGCTGCGTCCTCCCCGGATGGAGCGGGATAACGCCCCTGTGTTCGTTCTCGGCTACTTCCGATCCGGAACGACGTTCTTGCAGAACCTGCTGGCAGCCGACCCGGGCCTGAGATCGCCGAGCTGGCCGCAGGTCCTCGCCCCGCAGACATTCGTCCTTGGCTGGGTTCTCCTGCGCTACCTGTTCGTACCCTTGCTACCATTGACGCGCCTCGACGCAGTCGTTCCGGTGGGCGCCAAGCTGCCAGCGGAGGATGACTTCGCGTTGAACAATCTGGGTGGAATGTCCATCCTCGCGGGACGCGCCGTGCTTCCCCGCCGGCAAGCCTTCTTCAATCGATTTCACGATCTCGACAGGCTTTCGGCGGACGAGTTGAGCCGCTGGCGCTCTCATCAGTTCGCTTTCGTCCGGAAGCTCACTCTCTTTGCAGGCGGGCGGCGACTTCTGCTCAAGTCGCCGAGCCATACAGCGCGTGTCCGCTACCTGTTGGACCTGTTCCCGGGCGCCAAGTTTGTCCACATCTCCCGGTCGCCGGAAGCGGTGTTCCGGTCCAACCTCCTTCTGGCGCGCGAACTGCAACGCGCATTCGCCCTGCAGTCGCCACTGCCCGAGGACGAGCAGGAGGAGATCATCGCTCAGGAATATCTCGCGACGGAGACGCATTATCTGGCGGACAGAGCCCAGATTCCAGCCGCCGACCTCGCGGAAGTGCGGCTGCAGGATCTCAGTGCCGACCCTGTGGGCGAGATGAAGCGTATCTACGGCGAACTCGGCCTGCCATTTTCCCGCGGTTGCGAGGAGGGGATGCTGCAGGTCGCAGCGACGTTCGGCAAACAGATGCGCAACCGCCATCTCGACCTGACGGAAAGGCAGAAAGCGCGCGTAGCTCGCCTCGCACCGCTGGCAGCCGCTTTTGGGCATGCGCCGGCGCAGGCTCCCGGGACGCTCAATATTGACAGCCAACCGCGCATTGGATGACATGGGATCATGACGACAGCCCTATGGTCGCACGCAAGCTGGGCAGCCTTGGCCCGGCTGTTGCTCTTCCCTCTGTTGGTCGCGACCTGCGCCCCACCGCTTTCGGCATCCGCCGATGAGCAGAGTGATGCGGTCAGGTTGGTTGAGACTGTGCGCCAGGCGGCGATCGTGCTTGGGCATGGTGGACCCGCCGAGGCGGCGCAGCTGCGCTCGATCTCCGCGGCCTTCGACGGAAAGGGGATCGCCAAAGCCGTGCTCGGGACGCATTGGCGCAGCGCGAGTGCGGACGACCGCGCCGCCGTGGTCGATGCGCTTCTTTATGCTATCGCGCACAGGTTGGCCGACAAACTGGAGCGGACGCAGGACAAGAATTTCACCGTGCTCGGCACAAAGGCTTTGGCCAACGGCGACATCCTGGTGCGCAGCGAGTTCCGCCGGGCGCTCCATGGCCCGACGTCGGTGGACTGGCGTGTGCGCCACTGCCGCGGACAACTATGCATCGGCGATGTCTTTGTCGACGGCGGCTCCGTGACCGTGCAGCAGCGGGACCGCATTGCCCAGCTGCTCGCCGGCAATGGCGGCTCGATCCCCGCACTTGTCGCCGATCTCAGGAAAGGCCGGGTATGACTCCGCTGCCGTGCTCATGTCCGCCCTCGTCGAATTGAGCAATGTCGGCCGCGACTTTGACGGCGGCCGCATCGTCGCCGTTGACGATGTGTCGCTCGCGATCGAGGATGACGAGACCGTCGCCATTGTCGGCCGGAGCGGGAGTGGCAAGTCCACGATCCTGAACCTTATCTGTGGGCTCGACCGGCCGACGCGCGGCGAAATTCGGTTTGAAGGACGAGCCGTCAACGGCAGGGCTGCATGGGCGGCCGTGCGAGCCAGCAGGATCGGCATCGTTTTCCAGAACTTCTTCCTGCTGCAGTCCTTGTCGGCGCGCGAGAACATCGAGGTGGCGTTGTTGGGAAACCTCGGCGGAGCGCGCCAGCGTCGCGTTCGCGCGCTCGAACTTCTGGCACGGTTCGGTCTTGCCGAGCGCGCTACGCTCCGGCCGGCAGAGCTTTCGGGCGGCGAGCGCCAGCGGCTTGCAATTGCCCGCGCGCTCGCCAACCGTCCGAAGCTTCTCGTTGCCGACGAGCCGACAGGAAGCCTCGACGTGCAGACGAGCCAATCGGTGATGAACATCATTGGCAACGTGCATCGCGAGTTCGGTACCGCGGTGATCGTGGTGACGCATGACGAGGACGTGGCCGCACTGTGCGGGCGGCGCGTCGAGATAACCGACGGCCGCATCCGTTCGGACAGCCGAACGGCGGCGACGCCTGCGCCTGCGCAGCGATCCGCTAACCCATGACAGAGCTGACCCTTCCCTTGCGCGGTCTCATTGCACGCCCGCTTCGCACCCTTCTCACGGTTCTCGGCATCGCTTTGGCGGTCGCGGGGTTTGTGGCACTTACCGGCCTGACCGCTGGCGTCCAGCACTCGTTTGCATCGGGAATCGATGAGAACGGTGCGGATTTGGTGGTAAGCCAGCGCAGCGCGTTCAACCTAGTGAGCAGCACCGTGCCCAGGTCGTTGGGCTCGGTGCTTTCCGCGGTACCAAACGTCGAGGCCGTGTCGGGCATTCTCCTGAACATCACCACCGCTGACGACGCCGCAAATATTGTCATGGCCGGCTGGCCGAGCGGCAGCTTTCTGTGGAAAGACATGCACCTCGTGGCGGGGCGAATCCCTGCACCGGGGGACCAGTGGTCCGTGATCCTTGGCGAGTCGATCGCCAGCGCCTTGGACAAGCGGGTCGGTGATACAGTCGAGCTCCAGTTCCAGCCCTATCAGATCGTCGGCATCGCGTCGTTCTCGTCCATGCTGAACCAGAACAGCGCGATCGTTCCGCTCGAAGGGCTGCAGCAACTCCTGTCGCGGGAGGACGTGTTTACCTTGTTCGAGGTGAGGTTGAAGCGCCCGCTCGACCAGAACGACATCGCTGTTGCCCGAACCCACCTTATCGCGGCCGCACCGGGGTTCGAAGTAGGCGACACAGAGCAGTTTGCCAACAGCATCCGCATCTTCGATCTGCTTCAGGCGATTGCCCAGACAATTTCACTGGTTGTCATGATGATGGCCTCTGTCGCCGTTGCCAATACACTTCTGATGGCCGTGAACGAACGGACGTTCGAGATCGGAGTTCTCGCAGCGCTTGGCTGGTCGCCGCGGCGGATTCTTCGGCTCATTCTCATCGAAGGCGTGTTTATGAGCGCAGCCGGCGGGGTTATAGGGATCATTCTCGGCGCTGTTACAATGGAAATGGCGGCGAAGACAAAGTTCGCGGCGGGGCTGATCGTGCCCTACCTGTCAGGCTGGTCGATCGCGCAGGCGCTGATCTTCGTATTCATCGCTGGCCCCCTCGGCGCGCTCTACCCGGCTTGGCGCGCCACGCGCCTTCTCCCTGCTGACGCGCTCCGCAGGATCTGACGCTGGCGGGTCGCGTATTTATTGACGAACATTCGGGGGCAGGCTTTGGAGGACCCGGAGTGGCGATGTCTGCTTTCAGGAAACGGCAAAGCGCTTCTCTACTTCCGACATGCGGCGCAAAGCTGCCTGTAGCCTGTGCATTCCCGATGTCCGCTCTTGGTGAATCGACGGGACTGCAGGAATGACTGCCATGCGGCGCATAGCCGCCCGGCAGCATTTGGGCCGCAAGCGGACTGTCCGGTTTGAAGCGAGCAGTACGAAAAGCGGCCGTTTGGCTGCCAGCGTCTCAGCTGCAGTGAGGCACGGAAGGCGCCAGGATCGATGCATGTACCAAACAGAACCTTCCGGGGTTATTGATTTCGGATCAACGTGAGGGAGATGATTGATGTATATCGCTGGGATCAATTGGGTAGCCGTACTGGTCGCGGCTGCGGCGTTTTTCGCGATCGGATACGTCATCCATATGCGGCTCGTCGACCTCAAGGCCTGGAACGCCGCCAAGCACATGAACGAAGCGGAGCTGAGCACGTCGCGCATGGCTTCCGGCATGATTCTACCGCTTGCCACCGCGATCGGACTAGCCGTGGTGTTCAGCTGGGGCAATGTCGCGGGGGTTGCCGACGGTTTCAAATGGGGCCTCGTCGTTGCCTTGGCCTCCGCACTTCCAGCGCTTTGGTACAACTGGTTCTACGGCACCGCGCCGATTTGGATCTTCGCAGTCGACAGCGCCCATCAACTGATCGGTCATGCGGTGGTGGGCGCCATATTGGCTGGGTGGCGCTAGTCACGCGCGGTTCGGCGAGCGGACAATGGGATGCGTCTCAATGGTTAAGGATTGCGTGTCGGCTGAGCATCCGGATACGACGGGTGCAAGCAACATTAGGGCAAAGACCCGCAGCAAGTGCATCGCCGAGACGAAGGCGCCATCCAGCTGTAGGACGAGTCGATGAGGCCCATTTCTGCCAAGCCGTCGGAGCATACGCTAGCACAAGCTGCATGGCGGATTGGCCGGAAAATCTGGCCACTGCCGGGGCACGCAAACCCCTGACGCCAGCAAGAATGAATGTCGATCCAACCGACAGACCCATGACACGCAATATGTCCCTGGGTTGGGCGCCATTGTGCTTCTCCTTCGGCCACCATCGGCCGGAAGAAGAACGGCATTTCCGAGATGTTGCCTGCAGGCCGACAGGAGCCTTGGCAACTTCACTGTGCGCATCCTCAAAAGCCGACATTCAGATAAACACGGGCAACGTGGTCTTGGACCAAGCCGACAACGAAGATTTCTGCCTTCGATGAGGTAGTTCTCAGGCGGTCTGTCGCATGGTCGCAATTGGAACCTTCGCGACGCGGGCCGGTTCTTGAACCAGCAACCACGCACCCGCCCAAGGCTTTCAAGCGGAGGTATCAAACCATGACACACCGAGCTGCCAAATTTGCCGCCGCGTTACTGGCTTCGGCCGCGCTTCTCTCGCTGGCGGCCTTACCGCCTCAGCCGGCGTCCTCCCAGGAAACGATCGATGCAAAAGCCCTGAAACCTGCTGCCACCGGCTACGCGGAAAGCGCTGAAGGGCTTCGCGTCTATTACGAAGTGTACGGCCAGGGCGAACCGGTCGTGGTGATGGCGGGCGGCTTGATGGACATCAGCACCATGGCCCAGACGATAGGCCCGCTCTCGCGCAGCCGTCAGGTGATTGGCATCGACCTTGAGGGGCATGGCCGCACTGCGCTGCGCAAGACGCCGATGAGCCACGAACGCAACGGCGACGATGTCGCCGCCGTCCTCGATCATCTCGACATCGCCAAGGCTGACGTAGCGGGCTATTCGCACGGCGGTGACGCCGCGATCCGCATGGCCATCCAGCACCCGGACATGGTCCGCAACCTGATCGTCATTTCAACGGCCGCCGAACGCGACGGCTGGTATCCCGAAGGTTTGGAGGGAATGGAGGCCGTGAGTTCGGCGCTGGCCGATCAGATGAAGCAGACCCCGATTTACACGCGTTACGCCGAAGTGGCGCCGCATCCGGAGCAGTTCCCGCTCCTGCTCGACCGGATGGGCGAGCTTATGCGGAAGGACTACGACTGGCGCGTGGAAATCGCCAGGCTGCCCATGCCGACGTTGTTGTTGTTCGCCGATCACGACGCTGTCTCGGCGAAACACATAGCGGAGTTCTTTGCTCTGTTTGGCGCAGGCGTGAAGGATCCGGGTTGGGACGATACGCCGGAGTATGCCCGAGCCCGGCTCGCTATCGTGCCAGGCTATACGCATTACAATTTCGGCCAGGGGCCAGATATCGCCCGCGTGATCGAAGGCTATCTGACACATCCGACCTCCAAGGCGACTCAATTCTCGCCGCAGTAGGAAGATCCGATAATGGGGCGTTGCCGCTCGGCATTATTGGGCCGAAAGCGGACTGGCCGCAATCGGGCCAGATTCACGAAAAACTGCCGTTCTGCTTGCGACCCGAAGTCAGATTGCTCCAGACTTGCCGGTCAGTCGGTGACGGAAAAGCCCCATTCAATGGACTCAGGCACGCCTGCGGCGCACGCCCAGCGCCAGCACCCGCGTTCGACGCTACTAGGAGAATCCTGCGGTGGTCAGTGAACATAGCGAAGATGTACGCGACTATGAGGATGCCGACGCACCAAAGCAAGGGGATCCAGATGTCGGTGCCGACCAGCTGCTGTGCGAACAGGTCGCGGATCGCGTTGACAGCCCTTCTGCCGGTGATAACACCGCCTTCGAGAAGCATTCCGGCCATCCAGCGTTGACGACAGAGATATGTCTCCTAAGATTGTCCGCGCCTGCAGATGATAGAGGACGTTCAATTGACTCAAACCCAGTTTTGGATATCGACTCTCGCATGGGCAGCCTTCGCAATTCTGCTCACTTGGGGCGTATATACTGCATTTCGCCTTTACTTCGGTGAGATGCCATTGAGCTATGGCGCTTTGATCGGCTTGGGCTCTGTTTATCTGGCATACGGTGTTCGAACCCTGGCCCGAAGAATGGGATGGGCGAAAAAGCCCACTCCACTCAAATCGTGACGATTGGCTGCACCTAGCTGTCACTGTGCTGTGACACTGGCCTATTCAGAACCCTGCGTTCTTTCCGCCAGCGCGAAGGCCTGCAGATTTTTCGATTTGCCCAGGTCTTCGTCGGCATGTGCAATGATCGAGAAGAAAGCGGCGCGGGCGATGTCCTTTTTCGAGGCCTTCGGGTGTTCTTTCCTCGCCGCCTTCATGAGCTCAATTTCCAATCACTCGCCCAGTATCACCCCGAAGGCGTTGATCTGAGCACCACTTTGCTGAGCGTTTCGCTCACGGCATCGGCTGCCCCCTCCGCGTATTTCGCATTTGTTGCGAGCGAGAGCTCTGCTCATGCAGCCCATATGTCCACGGGGTCACATACGACGAGCGTACCTACCTGGCTCTCGATCAATCGCACCAGGCTAAGCGCGGTCAGGAACGAGGATTTCGGGTTTGCCGGGAGAGGTGCGTTCTCAAGTTCAATCGCGAACCGATCAAACGCGCCGACCGCTTCGATGCGGTGACGGTTTCGATTGGAAGCCGGGTCAGCAATGAGCTCCACACGCGTTCGTGGGCCCTTTCTCTCTTACCCATGCAGCCTCGCCAAACGAAAGTAGAGCGACACACTGCTGCATTCGGAGCGTCACACAGCGTCATTTATAGCGGGCATGCGAAATTGCTCCGCGGCGATCACTAGGTGAACACTACCTGGTTGGTCAACAAGGAGGGAGAACCATGAAGGCCTTGAATGCAATCGTGCGGACGAGCGCTGCGCTTCTGCTCACGCTGTCTGCGTCCAATGCACTTGCGCAAGATGTTCCGCACACGAACAGGATCGAGATCACGACCGGGGTCGGTAGTGATCTCGTGGCCATCCAGCGCGCCGTAGATCTGCATTGGAAGCCGAAGCATCCCGGCGTCGAAGTCGTATGGTCCGAGGGCAAGCTCGAAGACGTCATCACGACTCGTACGAGAGCCGGTGACTACCCGGACATCACCCATCTGTATCAGACCGGTATGCTCAACGACTTCCTGGACGCGGGCGTGCCGGTTGTGTCCGTGGAAGACATGGGCTTGGGAGAAAAGCTGCGGGCGGCCCTCGACGAGAAGTTCCTCGACGGGCTCGGCCGTGATGGCAAGCTGTACGCGGCCCCATGGTACCATGTTGTTAACAGCACCATCTTTTACAATCGGAAATTCTTTAGCGACAACAACCTTCAGACCCCGCAGACCTGGGACGAACTGTTGGCTCTCACCGACCAGATCACCGCGCTTGGGCAGAAGGCCTGGTGCACCCCCGAGGTTGACGGCTCCACGTCCGGCTGGCTCGGCTACGACTGGGTCATGGACATGGCCTTGGCCAAGTACGGCATCGACTTCGTCAACAAGTGGAACGCCGGCGAGATCAAGAACACCGATCCGCGAGTGAAGGAAATCTGGGTAGAGCAGGGCAAGATTCGGCTCAACTGGGACGCCATTTACGGTGGCAAGGACGCAACCGTGGCGATGACCGTCTGGGAGGGCGGAGTCGGCATCGCCAATACTCCGCCCACATGCGCCATGATGCATGGCGAGGGGAACTTCACCAATACCATCGGTCTGGGCGACCCGATCGAGGGGATGAAAACGACCGGGCAGGTCGGCATGTTCGTCTTCCCCAAGATGTCCGCGGACGCCCAGCCGACTGCCATCGTGAACGGCAACTACCTGGCTGTGTTAAAGGATTCAGTCGAAACGCGCAGTCTGTTCGAGTTCCTGTACTCGGCAGAGTTCTACCAAGAGTTCGGCAAGTCCAACAACTCGTGGCTCAGCGCCAATAAGACGTTCGACGCCTCCGAATTCCACCCGGGTGACGAGTACTTTGCCCAGGTCACGGACATCCTCAAGAATACGCCTGTGACCACCGCTGAGGCACCGGCGGACGCAGTGCCTTTGGCACAGGCAAAAGCCATGTGGGACGGCTACATGGATTTCCTCAAGAGTGACGGCGCGGATCTGGACGCGATCCTTCAGAGGATCGACGACGCCCGTCCGCAGTGATCGAAATCTGTCTGCCGGCGCCGGCCAATGCGGCCGGCGCCGGCGACTACATTTCACCTGGCCTGTCGTGTCACGGGAGGAGAATGGCTTGGAACAGATCCTTACGGCTGCCGTCGCGGTCATTGGCGGGACCGCCGGTATTGCAGTCCTACTCTGGGCGATGAACCAGGGCGTCAAGCGGCTGCCACGCCGTCTGCGAGGTCCGGCGACAATAGTTATGTTCGTCGGGCCAGCCTTCCTGTTCGTCTTTTTGGCCTACATCGACCCCACGATTCTGACGTTCATTGCCTCGTTCACGAATCCCCGGACTGGGCATTTCGTCGGCCTCGTCAACTACGCAAAAGCGATCAACAATCCGGACGTCCGCACGGCCGTGACCAACTCCGTGGTATTCTGGCTGGGCGTGGGTGCCACGGCAACGATCGGGCTCGCCATTGCACTCGCAGCTCTTCTGGATCAGCTTCGGCCTAGGTGGGAGGCCATCACCAAGTCAATCTTCTTCATGCCCATGGCTGTGAGCGCCGTGGCCGCATCGGCGGTGTGGTTTCTGATGTTTGCCTACCGTCCAAACCCCGAGCCGCAGATTGGCGTCTTCAACGGCGTCATCACCCTCTTCACTAACCGGCCGATTGCCCTCCTCAGCAATGAGGCGTTCCACCTCAACACGCTGCTCCTGGTGCTGGTGACGATCTGGCTCGGAACCGGCTTTGCGATGGTCATGATCTCGACAGCGATCAAGAATGTGCCCACCGAGACGATCGAAGCTGCCCGGCTCGAAGGCGTGGGTGGCTTCCGGATCTTCCGTCACGTCGTCTTCCCGCAGATTTTGCCATCGGTCCTCACCGTCTTCACGACCGTGGCCCTGCTCAGCTTTCAGTCCTTCGACATCGTGTTCGCCATGACCAACGGACGAGACTCGACCGATGTGATCGGAAACCGTTTCTACCAACTGCTCTTCCCGCTCAACGACGAGGGGCAGGCGTCCGCCGTGGTGATCATCATGCTCGTTCCGGCGATCATCATCGTCTGGCTCAACATGCGGCAGGAACGCAGGATGCACTCGGCATGACAACCCTCGCTGCTCCCAGCTCCACACCGTCCGCACCGCGCCGTCGTCTTCGTTACCGCCTCGGGTGGCTGTCGGTTCGCCTGACCATCGCTGTGCTCGTGATCCTCTGGCTGATCCCGCTGTTCGGGCTCTTCGTCACGTCGTTCCGCACGGAAAATGCGATCCGGGCAACGGCTTGGTGGGACGCCCTGCTCGATCCGTCGGGGGACCAAGGCTGGACGCTGGACGGTTACCAAAACTCGATCAAGGTCTTCCTCGAGCCGATCTTCACGACGCTGGCCGTTGTGATCCCGGCGGTGATCATGCCGGTGCTGTTCGCCGCCTATGCCGCTTACGGCCTCACCTACCTTCCGTTCCGGGGGCGAAAGGTGCTGCTTGCGGTGGTGATCTCCATGCTCGTCATCCCGCTGCAGGTAGCGTTCATCCCGCTCCTAAAGCTATGGCTCAGCCTGGGGATAAAAGGGTCGTGGATCTCGATCTGGATTACGCACTCGGCGTTCGGCATGCCGCTCGCGATCTCGGTCCTCTACGGGTTTATCTCGCGACTGCCGAGCGAACTCATCGAAGCCGCCCGCTCGGAGGGAGCGTCGCACTACCAGGTATTCTGGAAGATCGTGCTGCCGCTTACACTTCCGGCGATCACTGCCTTCGCGGTGTTCCAGTTCCTGTGGACATGGAACGACATGCTTGTCGCGCTGGTGTTCCTCAACTCCGACAAGACCGTCGTGAATGTCGCGTTGGTCACGATCCTGCAACGGTTCGGCACGAACTGGCAGGCTCTCTCGACTGGCGCCTTCTGCACGATGGTGATCCCGCTCATCGTTTTCTTTGCAATGCAGCGGTTCGTAGTGCGTGGACTTCTCGGGGGCGCGGTTAAGGGCTGAGGGCCCTGTCGCAATCCCGTTCCTCAGTTCTTCTTGGGCAAGGTGTTCATTATGTCGTTTCTGGAAATCCGTAATGTCTGCAAGGAGTTTGGAGGGCTCCGCGCCGTCGATAGCATCAGCCTCACGGTGGAGGAGGGGGAGTTTTTGGTGCTCGTTGGTCCATCCGGTTGTGGCAAGACTACGCTGCTGCGCATGATTGCCGGTCTGGAGAAGACGTCTAGCGGCACGATCCAGATCGCGAGCAAGGACGTGACCCGACTGGAGCCCGGTGATCGTGACGTGGCGATGGTGTTCCAAAACTATGCGCTGTTTCCACACATGACCGTCTACGACAACATATCGTTCGGGATGCGCATGGCGGGGGTCGCCAAGTCCGAGATTGAGGCCCGAGTGACCGAGGCAGCCCGCTTCCTGCAGCTCACCGAACTGCTGCGGCGTAAGCCTGCGCAGCTCTCCGGAGGACAACGGCAGCGCGTTGCAATGGGCCGCGCGATTGTCCGTCGCCCGAATGCTTTCCTGATGGACGAACCGCTCTCGAACCTGGATGCGAGCCTTCGAGTCCAGATGCGTGCAGAGGTCTCACGCATTCAGAGGGCGCTTGGCGTGACAACTGTTTACGTGACCCACGACCAAGTGGAAGCCATGACCATGGCCGATCGGGTAGCGGTCCTGCACAAGGGTGTCCTTCAGCAGATCGCCTCGCCAGCCCTTTTGTACGATGAGCCAGCGAATCTTTTCGTCGCAGGGTTCATGGGCAGCCCGTCCATGAGCTTCGTCGACGCGGCAGTCGAGGTCGCCGGAAATGACAGCGTGACGTTGCGGGTCGGACCACAGCTGATCCAGCTTGAGAGCCGACATGCCGACCGCTTCCCCCGGCTGCGGTCGATGTCGGGCAGCCGGGTTGCGCTCGGCATTCGGCCGGAGGATGTCCGAGTCGTCGGTAACGAGGCCATGCCGTCAGACCACGCCGTGCTGGCAAATCTGCCGGCAACAGTCGCGCTAACTGAGATGCTCGGCGCCGACGAGGTCGTCTACGTTGAGGTCGAGGCGGAGCGCGTGTCGGCACCGCAGTTGCGTGCCCAGCTGAACGAGGCGGATCCGATCGCGACCGGTGGCATCGATCCATCCGGACAGGATCGACGAGCGGTCCTGATATCGCGCTCCGGGCGGCGGTCCAAGTCAGTACGTCGAGGCGACCACGTGCGGCTCGCGATCGACCCCGATCGCCTTTATCTGTTCGATGGCGACCGTGGGCTGACCCTTCGGGCGGCAGCGCCGCAAGCACGTCCAACGGGCTGATGAACTGAAGCGTCTCGTGCGCTCGTTCGGCGCACTCGCCGCGTACTTGTGGAAGGCTTTGTAGCGGCCGGCGAGGTTGGAGTAGGTAAGACTTTGGACACGGCCAAAGTGCGTCGCCGTCAACAATCGGTTGCCGATGGAACGGGTCTTTGCCTTGCGGACGCTCGGACGAACACCACTTTGCGTCACAAAAGCGAGCCAGAGAAGCTGCCGCCCAAAAGGTAAGCTGGGGCGAATTGCAGGGAAACATCCTGACCGCGATCATCGCAAACGCGGTCCACCTGTTCAAGCAGATCAATCCGCGGCAAACGCTCGCCACCCTGAGCGCGAGCCGAACCCGCAGGCCCACGACATCGCTCTGCAAGACAGCCTTCACGACACTTGCGCGGAGATCTCCGGCGTCGAGTTGCCATGGCTCTGATATTCAACGGCGCGCGTAATGCCATGGCATAGGAGAGGCCAAACTCATCCCCTCGTGGTCCCGTTTTCAGACACGATCAATCCGGGATCGCGAATCGGCGCTGGCTGCCCGTCATAGCCGGCGCTCTGATTACCTTGACCCCGCGTCGCTCGAAAGCGGCAGCCTCTTGGGCGCCGAAACCATGCTCTGTGACCAATATGTAGCCTCCGTCGCCCGGGACGACAGCGAACGGAGCCTTAGTGCCAAACTTGTCGAGAGTGGCAGCGACTACGATCGAACGGCTCGCCTTTGCCACCGACCGCCTCATTTCTGCTTCCTCAAAGCTTGAGGCCGTTATTCCTGCTTCTGCGTCGACGCCGCTCGCACCAAGAAAGCATATGTCGGTATGAATGGACTCGGCGTCCTTGATTGCTCTTCCACCTAGAATAGCTCCGCTTTTTTGATCAAGGCGCCCGCCGATAAGAACTACCTCGATGTTCGATCTATTGGCGATCGCCCCCAAGACGACGATCGAGTTCGTGACCACTGTGATGTTGATATCGCGCGATAGTGCCATCGCCACAGCAGCGTTGGTCGAACCCGCATCGATAAAGATCGTGCTGCTGGGAGAAACAAGTGCTGCTGCCGCCTTGCCTAAAATCGCATTCCGGTTCGCAAAACTTGTCGATCGCTCTAAGGTCGGGACCGACGCCGAAGAAATCGGCAATGCGCCGCCATAAACCCGCCGACATAGCCCCGCCGCGGCCATTTCCCTCAGATCGCGCCTGATTGTGTCTTCAGACACTCCCAATTCTTGCGCCAAATCGCCCGCAAGCACCCGCCCCCGCGCTCCCAGACGCTGCTTTATGAGCGATTGACGCTCCCCCAACAAAAGGTAGGACAATTTTACCTCACTTCATGCACAAGTCGGCACAAACGTGTACCACATCATGGAAGGTGTCAATGCAGTGCTCGGCAAACACGTCGCGGCCTCGTCAGGCAGTATTGAGAGAATCAAAGCCACGCTGATTGACAAGCAATCCCAGGAGCCGTGCAAAAACGCCTTGATTTAGTGACTTCCAAATACGGTCTTCAATTCCTGGATCTGGTCAGGAGCCAATCGTCTCGTTGGCGCCCCGCGTAAAATGACGAGAAGTTTTGCTGTTTCTTCCAGTTCCTCCGCGGCGCAAATGGCGGAAAAGATGTCCTTGCCGGTCACGACAGGCCCGTGATTGGCGAGCAGCACTGCCGCGTATGAACCTTTCAACTCGCGAATCAGATCTCCAGCTTTTGGGTCGCCGGGGCGCACATACGGCACCAGCTTCACGGTGCCGACCCGCATAACGACATAAGGTGTGATTGGAGGGATGCAGTCTTGCGGATCGGTGTCCGACAGGCACGACAATGCGGTGGCAAAAGTCGAATGGAGATGGACGACAGCGCCGGTATGCGGCCGCGTTTCATAAAAGGCGCGATGGAGGAAAATCTCCTTCGACGGTGGGGCACCGGCCACATGATTGCCTTTCCGATCGAGTTTGCTGATCTTGTCCGGGTCCAGGAATCCGAGACAGGAATTCGTCGGGGTAATGAGAAGCCCGTCGTCAACCGCGGCGCTGATGTTGCCCGCCGAGCCGACCGAAAAGCCGCGGTCGTAGAGTGACCTCGACAGCCGGACAATATCGTCCCGTAACTTACTCTCGTCCATTCATCGGCCCTCCAGTTTCGCTAGTGCCTTGCCGAAGAAATCAGGGGAGCCGAAATTGCCGGACTTGAGTGCCAGCGCAATCGGGTCATCGCCTTGAGAATAGAGTGCCGGCACCCCTGGATCGATTTCGCCGCCGACGGTGAGCGCTCCGAGATCGAGAGCCGAAACTACGGCACCAGAAGTCTCCCCGCCGGCCACCACGAGCCGCTTGATCCCGCGTTCCACCAACATTCTTGCGGTGCAGGCAAAAAGCGTATCGAGGGTTTCGGCCAGCTGTTCACGCCCGAAGCGATGCTGCAACGCCGCCACCTCCTGTGGCGTGCCTCCGGAGAACACCAGAGGCGCTTGGCCGCGGTGGCTCTCGATGAACGCAACAAGGCTTTCCGGCGTCACCGTGCCCTCCATCACCTTCTCGACTTCGATTGCCTGCACCGGATGCGATCGCGCGTGGATCTCGACCTGCTGCCGCGTCGCGCCTGAGCAGCTTCCCGCGAGGATTGCCTCCGGGCCCCGTACCCTCATCGCGACGTGGCTGGAGCCGGCTGCAAGACCGGACGCGATAAAGTTTGCCGGCAGCCCTTGCGCAATGCCGGATCCGCCCGTGATCAGGGGGGCCGGGGCGGCGGCCCTGGCGATCGTTATCAGATCGTCATCGTCGACGGCGTCGACTATGACAAGCGTCTGGCCCTCCTGCCCGGCCGCTTCCAGCGCGGAGGACAAAGCACCGTGACCGGCCTTGACGGTGCCCAAGGCGACCAGGCCGACCGGCCCTGCCGTCTGGCGCGCAAGCCAACGGCGAATATCCGGATCCGTCATTGGGTTGAGGGGATGGTTTTGCAGGCTGGACTCGTTGAGCAGTCGGTCCCGGACGAAGAGGTGGCCCTGATAGAGGGTCCGGCCGACTGTCGGAAACGCCGGGCAGGCGATCACGCCCTTCACGCCCAGGGCGCCGGCCAAAGCCTCGCCGACCGGCCCGATGTTGCCGCCAGGCGTGGAATCAAAAGTCGAGCAGTATTTGAATACAAACTGGCGGCAACGTTGCGCCTGCAGCCATTTCAGCGCCGCCAGAGACTGTGCGACAGCCTCCCCCGCCGGGATCGACCGGCTTTTCAGGGCAACGACACCGGCTTCGATATCGTCCGGCGCGGGCGTGGAGGGCACCCCGAGAAACTGAGCGGTTCGCAGGCCCCCCTGTCCGGGGAGCCCTTTCGCAAGCGTGTTGCCGATATCGCTCGCGCCTGTGAAATCATCTGCAATCACGCCGAGCAGCATCATCCAACCTCGGGCGGCGCGTTGAGGATCCTTGGAAAGGGCCGGCGCGCCGAGGTCCGCGCAGCAATCCACATCGCTCCGGCCAGAGCAACCGCGATGCATCCAAGCCAGGGCCACATTTCCGCCCCCGGCATCAGTAGACCGCCGCGCCGTGCTCGACATGGCGTTGTTCCGGCGAACCGTCCCCGCTACAAGCGGCATGGAAGGCTTCGACAAACAGATCGGCCGCTGCCACGGCATCGGACTTCGCTACGTGTCGGTGGACGACCAGCCGGACGCGTCCGCCTTTCGGCGGGTTTACGACAACCCCCTTGTCTAGAAGTCCGGCATGGAAGAGGAGAGGGTCGAACCCGCACACGGGCAGGTTGACGAACAGGATGTTGGTCTCGACCGCCTGCACATCGATGTCGATGCCGGCGGCCTCCAGGCGGGAGGCAAGAAGGGTCGCGTTCTCGTGGTCCTGCTGAAGCCGATCCACCATCGACCGCAAAGCCACCTGCCCGGTTGCGGCAATGATGCCTGCCTGACGCATGCCGCCACCGACGACCTGGCGCCAACGGCGCGCCTCCTTGATCACGTCCGTGCCTCCGGCAACAACCGCACCGAGGGGACAGCTCAACCCTTTCGACAGGCAGAAGGTCGCTGTATCGACATCCCGGACAAAGTCTCGGACCGGCCTGTCAAGTGCAACAGATGCGTTGAATATCCGCGCCCCATCGAGATGGACCCGCAGACCATTTGAGTGCGCTATGCCGGCCAGCGTTGCGATCTGCGACGGGACCATGACCCTGCCGCCGGCGGCGTTGTGCGTGTTTTCGAGGCAGAGCAGTCGCGATGGCACACCAAGTCTGCTCCGGCTATCCTGAATTGTCTCCTCGAGAGCCTCTGGCGAAATCGCGCCATTGGTACCGGCAATCGGCCGTGGCGTCAGTCCCGCGAGTGTCGAAGCCCACCCACTTTCATTGATTTGAATGTGCGCCCGCGATTCAACGATGAACGATTCCCCTCTGGAGGAGAGCGCCATGCATGAAACGATATTGCCCATCGTTCCACTGATCACGAGCATCGCTGCCTCGAGCCCAAGAAGCTCCGCAACCTCTTCTTCGAAAGCCAGAACGGTCGGATCATCCCGAAAGAAATCGTCCCCGAGGTCCGCGCGCGACATGGCTTCGAGCATTTCGCGCGTGGGTTTGGTGACGGTGTCGCTCCGCAGGTCGATTGGCTGGCTGACAGTCCCCACGCATATTTCCTTTCTTCGATCGGCGTTCGGTCGAGCGGCCGGGCCCTCAAGCACGTCGCTGGGCAAGACGAGGCAAATCCCGCAACATGCCCTCGAAACCAATGCGAGGACTGCTCAGAACTGGCACGCCGATATCTTTCGCGCGCGGCAATGCTGCGGCCATTGATGCCTGGGCGAGAACGACGACGTCTGCGTCCCGCGCCGCGGCCGAGATGCCTTCCGCGACCGCATCCAGATAATCTTCGTGGCGGCCATCCAGAAACAGGCTGCGCGCTCGTTCGAGAACCAGGCTTCTTACCGACAGCGCACGACTTGCTACACTCGCTTCGGACTCCAACAGATCCACGGTCGGAGCGATCGTGGTGCCGACGGTTGCCAGCACCAGGATGCGTCCGCCCAATTCGACACTTCTGCGCGCCATCGGTCGGTCTATCCTGAATACTGGTCGCTGCATGTTTGCCAGATCGGCCGCCTGTCCGATCGTCGAGCAAGTGCAAACGACAGCGTCGATATCCGGCCCGGCTTCTTCAAGCATCGCTTTTGCCGCAGCGGCGATGATCTCCGGAGTCGCGCTTCCTGCGTCAATTGCCTGCTTCAGCAAGTCCGGCCGAAGCACATGCCTTATCGCGATATCCGGGGCAAGTTCGGCTGCCAGTTCATCGAAGACCTGAACCAGGGCCGGCGCTGTATGAAAGAGGACGATCTTGCTGCTCGATGTCATGCTCTGCTGACCAAAAATTCATTTCCCATGTTGTGATCCGCCTCGATGCCAACGCTCGATGCATTTAGTCGATTAGATCGATGCAATTTATTCTGAAAGCCCAAATTCTAACTCGACTGAGTTGCCGTTAACCTGCAGGTGGTTCAGTGGCCTTGTTGTCGTAGCCAGCGTCCTCGACGCCAAGCAGCCTCGCCCAGACGGCACCGGAGGCCTGCAGCTTCAGGTCGGCTATTTCGACCTGCCCTTCGCCATACCTCAGGATCAGATCATAGCATCGAGACATGGTTCGCCCGGCCAATGCGATATGATCGGCGGCGACAAGCAGAACCGCCAATGAAGCAATTCTCGTCGCCTTTGTTCTCATCAGATCCTGTACCATGAGTCCCCCTGACGACGTTCCGGCGAAGAGCGCACCTTGGGCAGCGACCGCCCGACGACAGCCATTGTATCGATCTAAGTCGTAGACTAAAAGACAGCACACTTCAATATGTGCAATTGGTCTGATTTCATTTGCATTCTCGGGAGTAGCGGTTTGGCAGCGCTGAGTATCGACCGTCGGAAGCCACCTCATATCGTCATGCTGGGTGGCGGCAGCGGATGTCGCAACATCAATCTGGCGCTGTCACGGTCTGCCGGCCGCCTAACGCGCATCGTACCTGCCTGGGATAGCGGCGGCAGTTCGCGAGCGATCAGGGAAACGCTGGGCATTCTTCCAGTAGGAGATATCCGGCAAGCATTAATGACGATGGCTCATGGCGAACAGTGCGCCGGCAATGTCATCAGGATGTGCAATGCCCGGCTGTCCGAGGCAGAGGACAAACGACAATTGCGAACGGAGTTCGATTTCTTCGCAGACTGCCGGCATTCGCTTTTGAAGACACAGCCGCTGCCCCTAAGCAACGCTATCACGCGCTACCTCGATGTTTTCAAGTCCCATTTGCCCGAGGATTTCGATCTTGGAAACGGAAGCGTCGGTAACTTTATTCTGGCTGGCGCCTATCTTGCTCATGACAACGACATCAACGCCGCCATCTCCATTTTCAAAGGCATGTGCGGCATCGAGGGCAAGGTCTGGCCCATCGCAGTCGCGGGCGATGTCCATTTGTCGGCTCGCCTTTCTGACGGGCGTGTCCTCGACCGGCAGCACCTGATCACGACGCTGACTCCGACCGAACAGCCTGTGTGGATCGAAGACATCTGGTTGACGCGAACATCGGATTCGGCGGTATCGGCCAAAGTCGAGGCCAACGGCCCTGCGATAGAGGCCATCCGTACCGCCGATATCATTCTGTACGGCCCGGGGAGCCTTTTCTCCAGCTTGTTGCCTCACCTTCTGGTCGACGGTGTCTCGGAGGCAATTTCCGCCAACTCAAGAGCCAAGAAGATATTTGTCGGGAACATCACCGATTGCGCCGAAACCCGAGGCATGACGCTTGAGGCGCAACTCTCCACGTTCCTTCGGATTGCCAGGGCCCGCTCCAGCGGCATCGTGCTCACCCATGTTCTGTCTAATCGCAATTTCTTTCCCTTCCCCAAGCGCGTCGGTAAATTCAGCTACCTCCAGTCGGGCTCACTGCATGAAATGTGTAGAGCGCAAGGCATCTCGGTGATTTCCGGGGACTTCGAGGACCTATGGCAAAGGGGCACTCACGATGGTGAAGCCGTTGCCCACGACCTGTCGAAACTGGCTGCCCCTTGAACCTGACTTGACAATGGCAACCGATGGAAGCAGTTTGCAATTAGATCGATCTACAAACCAATCGAGTCAGCGATGCGTACGGAAAAGCCCGGCTTCTGCGCGCTCTGCAAATCCAGATGCGGCGCCACATTCATCATTGAGGACGGACGGCTGACGGGTGCTGCGCCCGCTCCCGCTCACCCCACTGGGAAGTCGCTTTGCGTGAAGGGCAAGGCGGCGCCGGAAATCCTCTATCACCCCGACAGGCTAATGACGCCGCTGAAGCGCACCCAACCGAAGGGAAGCGACGAGCCCGGCTGGGTTCCTGTCTCCTGGAAGCAGGCGCTGTCTGAAATCGGAGAGCGACTCCGCCACCTGCGCGACAGGCACGGGATCGAGAGTGTCGCCGTGTCGACAACGACGCCGAGCGGCACAGCTCTAAGCGACGGCGAGGAATGGATAGAACGCCTGATCCAGACTAGCGGTACGCCGAACTGGGTCAGCACCACCGAGATCTGCAACTGGCACAAGGATTTTGCTCACGCATTTACCTTCGGAACCGGCCTCCCCTACCCTGATTACGGCCAGGCGGATCTGATCGTTCTCTGGGGCTTCAATCCAAGTTCCGTCTGGCTGGACCAGGCGACGCAAGTCGCGGCAGCCCGGGCTCGTGGTTGCAAGATCCTCGTCATCGATCCGCGACGCTTCGGATTCGCGATCGGCGCCGACCAATGGCTGCGGGTCCGCCCTGGCTCCGACGGCATACTGGCGCTCGGCATCATGCGCCTGCTGATTGAAGAGAATTCTTTCGATGACTCATTCCTGATGCAGTGGACCAATGCCGCCTTCCTTGTACGCGACGACAACGGGGAATTTCTGCGCGGCGGCGACCTGAATGCACAGGGAAAGGATGCGGACGCGTTCGTCGTGCTCGGAACTGACGGGCGACTGACCTTCGTGCAGTGCAAAGGCCGCGATTCCCCAACGGTGCTTGCCCAGGCGGCGCGCTCCGGTGAAATAATCGTCAGCACTGCGAACGGCACCGTTCGGTGCACCTCAGCTTTCGATTGGCTTCACGCGGCGGCGAGCCGCCACGCATTGAGTGAAGTGGCTCGCTTAACCTGGATACCAGAAGAAGAAATACGCGCCGCAGCACGGATGATCGGTGCCGCCCGATCGGTCGCCTACTACACCTGGACCGGTCTGGGTCAGCACGCACAATCTACTCAAATCGACCGTGCGCTCGCCACGCTGATGTCTCTCAAAGGCTGCTACGATGCACCCGGCGGCAATGTTGTGCTGCCGTGCGTACCACGCAACGCCATCTGCGGCCCCAACTTCCTGGATCCGGCGCAGATGGCCAAGGCCATCGGGCTCGACGACAAGCCGCTTGGTCCGCCGAACCAAGGCCGCATCACCGCGCATGATTTCTACACCGCAGTGCTCGATGGTCGCCCCTACAAAGTGCGTGGACTTATCGGCTTCGGAGCGAACCTTGCCGTCGCCCATGCGAACTCGTTGCGAGGGCGAGACGCGCTGGATGCGCTTGAGTTCTATGTCCATTGCGACGTGTTCGAAAACCCAAGCGCTCGCTCCGCCGATTTCCTGTTGCCGGTCAACACACCGTGGGAGCGCGACGCACTGAGAATCGGCTTCGGTTCCGGGCTTGCCGCCCAGGAGCACGTGCAACTGAGACAGCAGGTGGTGGCTTCAGCGGGTGAATCTCGTTCGGACGCAGAAATCGCCTTTGCCCTGGCCGAGGAGCTCGGCCTGCGCGATCAGTTCTTCGACGGCAGCATCGAAGCGGCCCGGTCTCACATATTGCAACCGAGCGGGATCACGCTCGATCAGTTGAAAAATTGCCCGGAAGGAATCCGTTATCCGCTGAAGCAGCGCTACCGCAAATATGCCGAGCCGACTGAGGCAGGCGTGACCGGCTTCGCCACCGAAACTGGTCAGGTTGAACTTTATTCAGCGCTGTTGCACCGCAACGGTCAGCCGCCGGTGCCGACATTCGACGCCGACGATCTTCCAGCAAACGAGGCCTACCCTTTCGCACTGACGACGGCGAAGACGGGATATTACTGCCATTCCCAGCATCGACAGGTGCCGTCGCTGCGCAAACGGGAGCCCGAGCCGACGGTAAACCTCGCCCCCGAGGCGGCCGAACGACTTGGCCTAGAGGCCGGAGACTGGGCCGAGATCAGCACACGCCACGGCCAGGCCCGCATGAAAGTCAAACTGGACAACAGCCTGGACCAGCGGGTCGTCCGCGCCTCGTTTGGATGGTGGCAGGGAAATGCCGCACTCGACCTCCCCAGCTATGACGCCTTCTCAAGCACCGGCGCCAACTACAACTTGCTCGTTGGCAGCGACCAATTGGACCCGGTCAGTGGCGCCGCTGCACACCGTTCACAGTCCTGCAACATCGTGCCGATCGCCAAGGGAAGGACCGCCTGGCGGGGCTTTCGCGCGATGCGGGTGATGGGCGTCGACAAGGTCGCCGAGGGTGTAACCGCGGTCACGCTGGCGAGCCCTGATGGCAACTTTCTACCTGATTTCGAGCCGGGTCAGCATATCGTTTTGCGGCGGCGCACCGACGGCGACGACCTTATCCGGTGCTATTCACTGACGGGACCGGCCGTTGACGCACAACGCACCGCCTATACGATCGCCGTGCGCGCAGTGCCGGCGCCGGTTGGACATGACGACCTGCCGCCGGGCCGCATGTCGACTGCGATAAATGACGTTCTGGCCCCGGGCGACGAACTGGACGCACGTGCGCCTTCCGGGCGCTTCACGCCGCCCCTAGTCTCGGCACGTCCCGTTGTGCTGGTCGCCGGAGGCATCGGCATTACCCCCTTTCTGTCCTATCTGGAGACCTTGGCACGACAGCCTCTTCGCCCGAGGGTTCATCTTGCCTACGCCAACAGCCTCGCGGAAACGGAAGCCTTTGCTGACCGGCTGAGGTCACTGCTCGCGGCCATGCCGGAAGTGACGATCGACAGATGCTGGAGCCGCGCCGGTAAAGACGTTCCTGCCGATATTCATCGGGGGCGCGTCGACCTCCGGCATCTGCGGCTAGAGACGTTCGAGGTCCCGCCGGCGATCTATTTCTGCGGCCCGTCAGGCATGGTCGAATCGCTAAGGGCAGAGTTGGTCCGAGCCGGCCACCCCGATCAGCTTATGTTCGAAGAGGCTTTTGCCGCCGGCAGCGTCGATCAGAGCGCTCTGCCTGAAGGGCCCTATTCGGTCACCTTCGTGCGTTCCGGCAAGACGGCAATCTGGGAACGTGCGCGCGGCTCGCTGCTGGAATTGGCCGAGGCGGAAGGAGTGAGGATCACCAACGGATGCCGCGCCGGCCAGTGCGAGAGCTGCGAGGTGCGGGTCCTGGACGGCGAAATCGCTTATCGCACGGACCTTGCCAGATCTGCGACGGACACTTGTCTGGCCTGTCAGGCTGTCCCGAAATCCGACCTGCTCGTCGACGCCTAAACGCTGCACACCATAATCCATTTTAAGGAGACTTCATGAGAACCCAGTTGCGGCGTGACATCCATGCCCTCTTTCTGCCGATCTTCCCCGAACTCGAGATCGATAGCTCAGCCTCCCGTTTCCTGGAAGATGGAGGCATCTCGCTGCTCTTTGGCGAAACGCGCGAGGAGTATGTCAGCCGTATCATCGACGCCAGGCGCGTGGCCGAGGAAACGGCGGATCGCTGGCGCAAGACCGTTGCCCAGGCTCGAAGCATCGCCGGCCCGGTACTCGTTGCCGTCGATGCCGAGATCGGCGGCATCGAGAGGCTTCACCGGCTCGTCACGTCGCTGCCATCACTCGAAGAGGCGCATCGATCTACCAGTGAGGCCATCGAAACGCGATCAAAGGCTTCGGCCGTGTCCGCGCGCAATCTTGGCGTCAACGTCTTCCTGTCGCCGGTGGCGGATGTGCTTGTCGGCCCCAATCCCTGGCTCGAGGGGCGTACCCTCAGCGAGGATATTGGTGAAGTGACGCGAATTGTCAGTGCCTTTGTCAAAGGCGTTCAGGATGGTGGCGTCGCCGCAACGGTGAAGCATTTTCCCGGACACCCGATCTGTGTGCTCGATCCCGCCGTTGACGAAGGTGAAGTTCCGCATTCGCTGGAGGAACTGCGGGCCTTTTCAGCACCTTTCCGGGCCGGCATCGAAGCCGGAAGCGATGTCGTCATGATGGGTCCGGCGATCTTCAAGGCGACGACTCCGCCCACTGCAGCCTCCCACTCCGCCGAGTTGATCAGCCTGCTAAAAGGCGAATTCGGCTTTGGCGGCGTTGTCCTTACCGATGACCTGGATTGGAAAGCAACGATCCGGGACATGACCATAGAACAGTCCGCTGTCAAAGCACTGGCCGCCGGCGCGGACTGGATGCTGGTCTCTGCAAATGGCGTTCCACACATCACGTCGATGGTCGGTGCCATCGAGCTGGCAGTCGAGCATGGGGTCCTCTCGGCGGATCAGATCGCCGCATCAGCTTCGAAATTGCGCGCACTGGCCTTGCGACTGACCTGAGCGCTGTCTCGACTGGCCGTCGCCAATTGCGACCTCAATTCAACTATGAATGTGGACATAAGAAATGCTGATCGAACGATTTGAAAAACGCTGCCCAGAGGCAGGGCGTATCGACTTCGACGGAAACGACGCGGTGATCGAGGCCGGCCCCAACACCGATTGGTTTTTTGATCCTCGGGGCAACGCGAAATTGCGCAATGTTCCTTCGATGGCAATGTCCATTGAGGCACCAGTCTTTTCCCTGCAAGCAAAAGTAACCGCCGATTTCGGTTCCCGGTTCGACGGGGGCACCATTTTCGTCCAAGCCAGTGAAGACACTTGGGCTAAAATTGCCTTCGAATATTCTCCTCAGCGCGTTCCAACGCTCGTCAGCGTCGTTACCAAGGGCGTGTCGGATGATTGCGACGGTCCGCCCTTCGAAAAGGAGGCCGTCTATCTAAGGCTGAGCGCCCAGGACGGCGCCTTTGCCTTTCATTTCTCCGAGGCCGGTAGCCACTGGCATTTCCTGCGATGGTTTTCCCTGCCACGTGGCAGTGGTCCGCTGACCATCGGTTTGTCGGCACAATCGCCGCTCGGAAACGGCTGTCGCGTCCGTTTCTCGGACATAAGGCTCAGCTACGATCCGATCCCGGATCTGCGGGACGGCAGCTGATGCTGATCGCGCCATGCAGGTCTGTGGCGCCCGAACGGGCATTGAGGCCGAAATCGATTGCCCTGCAGCACGGAGGAATGTCATGCGCGGATTGACCGACAAGCGGGTGCTGATAACGGGTGCCGCACAAGGCATTGGCAGTGCGACGGCCATGCGTTTTGCAGAGGAAGGCTCGATCGTCATTCTCAATGATCTTCAAGGCTCTGACGCCCTTCGCGAGACCGCCGCTTCGATAGCTAATCTTTACGGCACCGATCGGGTCGGTGGTGTCGTGCCCGGCGATCTGTCCGATCCGTGCCAGGTCGAGACGATGTTCGACGAGGCGGTCAATCTCGCGGGGCACGTCGACATACTGATCAACAATGCCGGCATCAACCGCGAGCATGCATCGCACGAATTCCCGTTAGAGGATTTTGACGCGGTCCTGGATGTCAATCTCAGAGGCTCGTTCATCTGCTCGAAACTTGCCGTGCGGCATTTTCTCTCGCGCGGCATAGCCGGGGTGATCCTGAACAATTCCAGCAATCATGAAACGATCCCGAAGCCGCGGTTCATCGCCTATGCCGCAAGCAAAGGCGGGCTTGGCATGATCATGCGGACACTGGCTCTGGAATATGCCGCGCAGGGCATCCGGGTGAACAATGTCGCGCCTGGCGCAACGGTGACGCCGCTGAACCGGAGCTGGGTGTTCGATCCCGACAAGCGCGCCGCTGTCGAAGCGCATATTCCGCTCGGACGAATTGCCGAGGCGGACGAGGTCGCGGCAGCCTTTGCCTTCCTCGCCTCGGATGATGCCCGCTACATCACCGGGCACACGCTGTACGTCGATGGTGGCCTGACGATCTATCCGGACTATCGGGAAAACTGGGCATCTTGACATCGACTTGCCGACAGGGCGGCTGTGCCGAGGATTAAGCTGCGGCGAAAGACTCGCCGCAGGATTCCCGGATGATCAGCTCGGGTTCGACGATGATGTCTCGCGGCGTCCGGCTGGGGTTGGCGATCTTGTCCATAAGAACGCGAGCTGCCAATCGCCCGATGTTGCGTGCATCGATCGAGACGGTCGTCAGTGCTGGCGTCCAGAGCGCGGATTCCGGTATGTCGTCGAAGCCGACAAGAGCAACGTCCTTGCCCGGCATTAAGCCGAGGCGCTGCATCGCCAACATCACACCGAACGCCATCAGATCGTTGTAGCAGATGATCGCATCCGGGCGATCGGGACGGTCGAGCAAGACAAGTGCCGCCTCCATCGCTTCGCGCCGATTGATCGCGACGGTTTTGATGAAATCCTTCTTCACCTTCAACCGATGCTTGGCCACGCCCTGGTTGAAACCCTCAAGTCGCTCCTCGCTCGAGGACTTGCCGGCAGGGCCGCCAATGAACGCCAGTTTCTTGCGGCCCAAGCGCACCACGTGATCGATACCAAGCTGGACTCCGGCAACGTTGTCCGGGCCGATATAGGGAACTTTTTGCCCGGAGACATGGCGCATGATCTGGACCAGTGGTGTCCCCGCCGCTTCGAGGGCGGCGAGATCGTCAGCAGAGTTGTCGCCGGCCGGGCAAAGAAACACGCCGGCCACATTGTGCTGTATGAGGCGATCGATGATCATCTTCTGGCGTCCGCCATCTTCGGCGGTGTCGGCAAAGATCGTCAGGAAGTCCTGCTGGTGGCACGCCCATTCTATCCCGGACGCGAGCAACGCGTAAAACGGGTTCGATACGTCGGCAATAACCATGCCCAACGTCTTCGTCTTCTGCGATCGCAAACTGCCGGCCGACTGGTTGTAGATGTAGCCCAGTGCCTTCATGGACGCGCGGACGCGCTCGTGCGTTTCGGGCGCGATCAGGTTGCTGTTGCGGACAACGAGGGAGGCGGTCGACCTTGAAACCCCGGCATGCTTGGCGACGACGTCAAGCGTCACACGGTGCTGTTGCCCGCGCTTTTCCGTCAAGGTCTTGCCGTCCATGCCTGCCCACTCCAACCTGTTCGAGATTGAAAGAGCGCCGGCCGACTCCAGCGAGTCAGCGAGCGATCTTCCCTGACATACAGGAAAAGCAGTTTCAAATCATCAACCGCCTTGACGTCATTTCGCGCAGGTATTAGATCGATCTAACAACTGAGCTAGAGCTGTTTTCGGAGATATCTCCGGGCGGCAAGGAATTGAAATGACCAGAAAGCTCTCCTGTCGATTGGCCGCCGACATTGGTGGCACGTTTACCGACATCGCCCTCGAATGTGGTGACCGCCGCTTCACCGCCAAGGTATTGACCACGCCCAAGGCGCCTGAAATCGGCGTGATCACGGGAATCCTTGAGGCGCTGAAGCGGGCCGCGCTAACCGCCGCCGATGTCGACATCTTTATCCATGGGACGACGCTGGCCACAAACGCGCTGATTGAACGCAAGGGTGCCAAGACTGCGCTTATCACCACGCAGGGGTTTCGCGATGTGATCGAGATTGGCCGCGAAAGCCGTTTCGACCAATACGATATCAATCTTGTGAAACCCGAACCGCTTGTGGCACGTGCGCTGCGCCTGACGGTTCCCGAAAGACTTGCTGTCGACGGCTCGGTCGTCATTCCGATCAATCTCGACCAGATCAGCGCACATGTGGGCACGATGCGCGCAGCCGGCGTGACCAGCGTGGCTGTCGGGCTCCTGCACAGCTACGCCAATCCACGGCACGAACAGCTGGTCGGCGAGCGGCTGAACCAGCTGATGCCGGAAGCGTATATCTCGCTTTCCAGCAAGGTCTGCCCCGAGATCCGCGAATACGAAAGGCTGATGACCACGTGCGCCAACGCCTATGTGCAGCCTCTCATGGCAAGCTATCTGCGGCGACTGCGCGACGAACTTGATCGCATCGGCCTCTCGGCGCCGCTGCTGCTGATGACCTCCGGCGGCGGTCTGACGACGCTAAGCAATGCCTGTGAATTGCCGATCCGACTGGTCGAGTCCGGTCCGGCTGGCGGCGCTATCCTGGCTGCCCATGTCGGTGCAAAATGCGGCGTCAACGACCTGTTGTCCTTCGACATGGGTGGAACAACAGCCAAAATCTGCATCATCGACAACAGCGAGCCACTCAAATCCCGCTCGTTCGAAGTTGCCCGATCGAAACGCTTCATGAAGGGAAGCGGCATGCCGATCCGCATACCGGTCATCGAAATGGTCGAGATCGGCGCGGGCGGCGGATCGATAGCGCATGTGGACTCGCTCGGCCGGATACAGGTGGGGCCAGAGAGCGCTACCTCTGAACCTGGACCTGCCTGCTATGGTCGCGGTGGCGAAACGCCGACCGTCACCGACGCCGATCTTGTTCTGGGAAAGATTGACCCTTTGCGGTTTGCCGGTGGTTCGATCCAACTCGACGCCGGTTCTTCACGTCGGGCAATCGCGGCGTGCATTTCGGATCGGCTTGGGACGGAACTTGAGACAGGCGCATTCGGCATCTGCGAGGTGGTCGAGGAAAACATGGCCAACGCATCGCGGGTGCATGCGATCGAGCGCGGCAAGGATGTTCGCGCCAGGACCATGGTCGCGTTCGGCGGCGCCGCCCCTCTTCACGCCGCCCGTCTTGCGGAAAAACTCGGCATAAGACGCGTCATCGTGCCACGAAGTGCGGGCGTCGGTTCCGCCGTCGGCTTCCTGCGCGCGCCGCTCGGCTACGAAGTGGTGCGCAGCGCGTTCGCCCGCATCGCCAGCCTCGACATCGAGGCTATCAACCGGCAGTTCGACGAGATGATCAAGGAAGCTTCCGCGGTTATCCGCGAGGCCGATCCAGATGCGCAGCTCCAGTCGCGACGCTCCGTTTTCTTGCGCTACACCGGACAAGGCCATGAGATCGAGGTTCAGCTGGAGGATAGGCCGCTGCACGGCGATGACCGGGAGGCCCTCGCCGACGCCTTCACCAGCGCCTACATCGCGCTCTACCGGCGCAAGATCGACAACGCCGCCATCGAGGCCTTGAGCTGGGCCGTTACCGTTACAGCCGCCGGCATGGCAACCTCGCAGGACATTGCCTTCATTCGCCCCGACGCGGCAGATGCGGCGGAGCCCGTCTCTAGAAGCCGCCTTTTCGACGGCCAACTCGGGGTCTTTGCGGATAGCCCGGTCTATTGGCGCGATGCCATCGGCACTGAGCAGTTGATCAGCGGGCCGGCGATCATCGCGGAAGACGAAACGTCGACGGTCGTCACCTCGACATTCTGCGCATCGATCGACGCAAACGGCTACATCATCCTCAACGCCAAGGTCTGACGGAACTGGTCATGGACATGCACTCTGAGCTTTCCGACATCCACACGCAAATCATGTGGAATCGCCTGATCTCGGTCGTCGAGGAGCAGGCACAGACCCTGGTCCGAACCGCCTTCAGCCCGATCGTGCGGGAGTCAGGCGACCTTTCGGCCGGCGTCTTCGACATGGACGGCCGCATGCTGGCACAGGCGGTGACGGGAACGCCCGGTCATGTCAACTCGATGGCTGAATCGGTGAAACACTTCCTCATCGCCTTCCCTGCCGAGACGATGCAGGAAGGCGACGTCTACATCACCAACGATCCCTGGAAAGGCACCGGGCATTTGCACGATATGGTGGTGGTGACGCCCGCATTTCTCGACGGCAGGCTGGTCGCCCTGTTTGCCTGCACCAGTCACCTCGTCGACATCGGCGGCATTGGCTTCGGCCCCGACGGACGCGATGTCATCGAGGAAGGCCTCTATCTGCCCTTCCTTCGGTTGATCGACCGCGGCGTCAAGAACCAGACGTTGATCGACATCGTGCGCGGCAATTCCCGCTATCCCACCGAGGCGGAGGGCGACATCCTGTCGCTCGCAGCCTGCAACGACATCGGCGTCGAACGGCTCATCGAGATGATGCGCGAGTTTCGCCTCGAGACGCTCCGCGGGCTGGCTGAGCATATCATCACGCAATCGCGCAATGCGGTCGAGACGCAGATCTCAGCGCTGCCAGATGGGAGCTATTCGTCATCAATGCGGGTCGACGGCTATGAGCAGCCCATCGACCTCGTGGCGACGCTCACCGTCAAGGGTTCGACCATCACCATCGACTTCGCGGGTAGCTCCGGCGCCTCATCAAAGGGAATCAACGTACCCCTCACTTACGCGCAAGCCTATTCGACCTATGGCGTCCGCGTGTTGATTGCGCCCGACATTCCCAACAATGCAGGCTCGCTCGAGCCGATACGGGTTACGGCGCCGATCAACTGCATCCTGAATGCGCAGCGACCGGCGCCCGTATCATCGCGACACATCATAGGTCAGATGCTTCCTGACGTTGTCTTCGGTTGCCTGGCGCAGATTCCGGCGATACAGCCGCCGGCCGAAGGCACGTCGTGCCTGTGGAACCTCATCCTGGAGAACCACGCCAGCGCGGCAAACGGGGCTGCGGGCGATTTCAACCGCTTTTCGGTCCTCTCGGTGCAGACCGGTGGCGTTGGTGGGCGTCCTTCTCTGGACGGCCTGTCGGCGACTGCCTTTCCAAGTGGTGTCTCCGGTGTCCCGGTGGAGATCATCGAATCCATCTCACCGCTGTTGTTCAGATGCAAAGAGCTTCGGCCCGACAGCGGCGGTTCCGGCACCTATCGCGGTGGACTCGGCCAGCACATCGAAATCCAGAACCGCGATCCCGTCGATTTCGACCTCTACGCTGCGCTGGATCGGATCGTGCATCCGCCGCGCGGTCGAGCTGGAGGCAAGGCCGGCGGACCAGGTTACGTCGGTTTGGGATCCGGGAGGACGCTGAATGGCAAAGGCCGGCAAACAGTGCCGGCTGGCGATTGGCTGGTCGTTCTGACGCCCGGTGGCGCCGGCTACGGTGCGCCGGTTAACAGAGCGCACGAGGCAGTCGCGTCCGACATAGACAACGGCCTGGTTTCGGCGGCTGCGGCAGCGAGCGACTACTCGTTCGGCTTATAGCCCGCCAGGACCGTTTCGGTTGGCCTAGTCCCGCTATTCACCGCAGGTTCGGAGGCGATCCAGATGGATGCATCGGTTGAGGTCCAAGGGACGTCGCGACCGGCTGCCTACGCCTTCTTCCTGGCAGCGGGCATCGGGATCGGATCCTGGGCGGCGTGCCTGCCTGCCATCAGCATACAGCAGCAGCTTTCCAAGGGTGAGACTGGGCTTGTCTTGCTGTGTTTTGCCATCGGCGCGATCCTGATGATGCGCAAGGTCGGGGATCTGATTCCTGCCCTGGGAACGGCCAATATCTGCTTCGCTGGGGCAGGTCTGCTTGGCGCAGCGCTGATCGCGGTTCCCCATGCGCCAAACATCGCCACGCTTGGCCTGCTTGTCGCCGTTGCAGGGTCAGCTTTCGGCACACTTGACGTCGCCATGAACACCGAAGCGACATTCCTCGAGCGGAAGCTGCAGACGCCGATCATATCATCTTGCCATGCGATGTTCAGTTTCGGCAATCTGACCGGCGCCGGCTTGATCGGATGGCTCTTGCACGGAGGCGCCGGGGTCACGCTGTGCCTTCCGGTGGCCGGAGCATCCGTTGTTGCATTTGCAGCGTTGGGCCGTCTCGCGTCCAGGCTCCACCGAGAGCCGAAGGAAACGAGTTCAGTTTCAACCGCTGAATCGTCGAACTTCACCGAGCCGAAAGACAGACGATACCTCTACCTGCTCGGCGTGTTGGCATTTCTTTCGCTGTTTGCTGAAGGCGCCCTGTGCGACTGGATCGCCATCTATCTGGTCAATACGATCGGCTCGAGCCAAAGTACCGGCGCTTTCGGCTTTGCTCTCTTTGCCGGCATGATGGCGGTCGGCAGGGTTTTTGGCGACATTATCACACGGTCGTTCGATGCCGGGACAACGCTCGTTTACGGTGCCTTTGCCGTGGCCTTGGCCCTTAGCTTTGCTCTTTGCGTGACCAGCGTTCCAGTTATCTTCATCGCCTTGGCCGTTTGCGGCCTTGGCATCGCCAACGCCGTGCCGGCGGTCTTTTCGGCTGCTGGCAGGTTTGGTGGCCCGGCGGCTGGCGTGGCCATTTCGCGGGTCGCGACGATGGGATATGCAGGCTTGCTGATCGGACCGCCGTTCATCGGATTTATCGCACAAGCGACGTCGCTCACCATCGGCCTGGCTTTCGTGGTCGTCGCCTTGCTCGTCATCGCCTTCAAAGGAAACCTCATCCGCTCCTAGTTTGGAGCTCAAGCTGGCTGGTTTTCCCTAGTGATAGATTGCAAGTCCGAAGGACTGGGCCTCATGCCCAGACCTCCGGAAGTATGTTCTTTTGGAAGAAGTCTATAGCCGAACAGTGTTTCCGGTCTCTATTGCCTGCATGGCAGCCAGTGCGAGCCGCAGTGCATTCAAGCCATCTTCGCCGGTGACGGACGGCGAGCCGGTACCGCGAACAGCCTTGACGAAGTCGTCTATCGTTCGATCGTAGGGGACGAGATGCTCGACGCGAATTTCATGCGTGCCCTCGGCATCGCGCACTGTGACGCGCCCTTGCGGTTTCTGCCACAACACGTCCGCGCCATGGACTGATCCGTCCATGCCGTGAACGTCGATTGCAGTCCCACCGAAGGGCACCAGGAACGTGTCATGGCAGCTGACAAGCAAGCGGCCGGGAAACTCCCAGATCGTCATGACATTGTCCTTGATGCCATGCGGCGCGCTCCCTGAAGTCAGGCCCATCGCCGTTACCGAAATCGGATCCGCGTCGAAATAGAAGCGCAGCAGATCCATGTCGTGCACGGTCAAATCGAGAACAACACCGGCGCCGGCCTTGGGGTCGTTCAGCCGCCAACGAGCCAGGTTGTCCGGCAGGTCGACAGTAAAGGACACTCGAGCCGAGGTGATGTGACCCAATTGGCCGGACTTGATCAGATCCTTGATCGCGCGATGCGTCTCCATGTTGCGAAGGTGATGATTGGTAGCAAGAACGACACCCGCTGCCCTGGCCGCGTCCAACATGGCCTGCGCGTCCTCGACATTCAAAGCCAGGGGCTTTTCACAAAGAATGTGCTTGCCGGCCTTGGCAGCTGCAATCGCCTCGTCGCGGTGCTTGTCGTTGGTGGTCGAAATATAGACGGCGTCAAGTTCGGGATCGGACAGGAATGCATCAAGGTCGGTGAAATTTCGCCGCAGACCCAGATCCTGCGCATAGGCCGTCGCACGCTCCTGATCCCGGCTGTAGACCGAAACCACCTCGCAATCGGCGTGCTTGCTGATCGACGTATGGAGCCATTGCTTGGCGATATTGCTGGCGCCGAGCAGGCCCCATCTCAGTTTTCCGTGCTTTGCCATTTCAAACTCCTTTTGGAAAAGACCAAGGGACCCGGGATCGGTCTATGGAAGGGATGCAGGCGCCGGTGCGGGCTGTTTGTGCAGTCGCCAGTCGCGACGCTGACGTGCCGGCGAAGCCTCCAGCTTGATCCGATTCAGGAACGATTTTCGACGCAGGATTCGGCTTGATCAGAACACCGCTGATATCGCGAACCGCGTCCCGGATCATGGCCGTTCCCGTGCTGGAATAACAATTGAGTTGAGCGTTCGTTGTTGCTATTAGATCGATCTAAGGCCTGAGGCGAAGTTTGTCAAACCCTCTTGGCCGACGGCGAGCCGCAAGGTGCCATTTGGCTCGCGCGCTCAGGTCTGATCAACATTGTAGAGGCCCATTGAGGGTCCACCAGGAAACGGGTTGCACGGATGACTTACGACTACATCATCGTCGGTGGCGGATCAGCAGGATGCGTGATCGCCAATCGCCTCAGCGCCGATCCGCAGGCACGAGTTCTCCTTCTTGAGGCCGGTGGACCCGACAAGTCGCTGCTGATCCACTTCCCGGCCGGCTATTCGAAGCTCGTCGGGCCAAGGGTGAGCTGGGAGTTTCGAACCACGCCGCAAAAGAACGTCAACAATCGCGAGATGCATTACCCGCAAGGCATGACGCTTGGCGGGGGCAGTTCGATCAACGCGATGGTCTATATCCGGGGCAACAGCAACGACTACGATCAATGGGCAAAGCTCGGCAATGACGGCTGGGGATACGATGGCTGTCTGCCTTACTTTGTTCGCGCGGAGTCCAACCAGCGTTTTACCGCGCCTTACCATGGCAATGACGGACCTCTGGCGGTCTCCGACCAGGTCAGCCCTATTGCGCTGACTGACACGTTTGTGCGCGCCGCCCAGCAGGCCGGCCATCCCTTCACTGCCGATTTCAATGGCGCTCGGCAACATGGTGTCGGCTACTATCAGGTTACACAGCGCGACCGCCGGCGCGGCAGTGCCGCGGTATCGTACGTCCATCCTGTCCGGCATCGCGCCAATTTGACTGTGGTCACGCTGGCCAGGGCCTTGCGGGTCATCATCGAGCATGGTCGTGCCACTGGCGTCGAGTATGTGGTCGGCCCGTCGAGGACGCCGAAGATTGCCTATGCCGACCGCGAAGTCGTCGTTTCCAGCGGCGCGATCGGTTCACCGCGCCTGCTGCTGCTTTCGGGGATCGGGCAAGCCGACAATCTGTCCGCCCTCGGCATCAAACCGGTGCACGACCTCAAGGGTGTCGGCAAGAATCTGCAGGATCATCTCGATGTCTATGCCGTGGCGACCTTGAAGGAGCCGATCAGCTATGATGGGCAGGACCGACTGATCCCGATGATCCGGAATGGTATCCAGTACCTGTTGTACCGGACCGGACCGGTCACCTCCAATGTCTGCGAGGGCGGTGCCTTCCTGTCGACGCAGGGCAATGACGATTGGCCGGACAACCAGATGCATTTCCTGCCCGCCTACGTCGTCGACCATGGCCGCAAGAAGATTGCCGGTTACGGCATGACGCTGAACACCGCCTATCTGCGACCCGAGGCCCGCGGCTCCGTCACCCTGGCTTCAAACGATCCGCTTCAGCGGCCACTGATCGACCCCAATTTTCTCGGTGTCGATGAAGACCTGAGCCGGTCGATCGCTTGCTTCAAGCAATCACGGGAAATCTTTGCCCAGCCGGCGCTCGACCGGGTGATCGAGCGCGAATACATGCCCGGAAAGGATCTCAGGACCGACGCTCAGATCGCCGACTATGTGCGCGAATGGAGCAAGACCGACTACCACCCCGTTGGCACCTGCAAGATGGGCAACGACGAGATGGCTGTCGTCGATACACAATTGCGCGTGCGCGGGCTGGAACGCTTGCGTGTGATCGATTCGTCGATCATGCCGACGCTGGTCAGTGGCAACACCAATGCCCCATCGATCATGATTGGCGAGAAGGGCGCGGCGATCATGATCGCCGGAAAGGTCGTTTGACCTACGCGGCGCCCGGCATCTTGTGTGCCGGGTGCCCGATGCGATGTGTCAGGGGTGGAGCTCGACGGCGAGCCATATGGCATCGGTATCCGAGAAATAGCGATGCCACGGATATGTCCACTCGTTCTTTCCCGTCACCAGGCAGAACGCTTCATGCGTGTAGCCAGGCGACATGATGACGTCTTCATAGATCGTCTGCGAATCGCGCTCGCGGAACTTCTGCATCCTGCCGAAGCCGTGGATTTGCGTGTGTGTTTCCAGGAAGGGATGTTCGTTGTGGATGAAGGCGTCGGTCTGGGCCGGCGCCCACCAGAGCTTCAGCTTGAGTTCGAAGGATTGCCGCGAACCGCCGCCAGTGTTCTCTCGCGTGAACTCATAAGGATCCTCTTCCACCGTGGCTATGCTGTCGATTGACGATACATAGAGCGGATTCTGCCTGGGAAAGCCGGCATAGAGGTCGCCGAACCATGTCCAGCCTCGGTGCATGACGCCACCCAGGTTCTCGGTATTGTCGATTCTGAGGACGGCGATGCGTTCCGCCTTGAGTACCTTCTTGCCCAAAACTGTCGTTGATCTCCAGGGCTGAATTGGAGCGTTCACAACGCCTTCGATCCAGATGGTCCGCGGGCTGAGATTGACGACGATGCCACGAACATCCAGGGCTTCGACGTTCTCGTAGAGAACCGCCGAGATGTGTTTGTCGGCGAAGTTGAGCGGGCGTGAACGGTTCTTTTCGAGCGTCAAAGACATTCTCCAGAATGATCAGAAAAGATGCCTTGACCTTAAATTAGATCGATGCAATTTTCAACTCACTTCTCGTATGTGTGATGGCGCTTGATGCATTTCGAGCAGGTGAAATCGCTTCTCGTAGCGCGTTATCTCAAGATCAGGAGACGATGATGAAGCCGGTGGTGGTGGCGGTGCTTGGCGCATGCGGATGGATGGGGCGGGTGCACTCCAATGCATATGCCGCAATGATGCGACAGTTTCCCGCGCTTGGCGCCGACGTGCGGATCAAATGGCTTGTCGACGACAACGAAGCCGGCGCACGAGAGGCGGCGCGGCTTCTCGGTGTGGCATTCGTCGGCCGGGACTGGCGCGAAGCAGTCACTGATCCCGATGTCGACCTGATCGATATCTGCCTGCCGGACGCACTGCATTTCGAAGTCGCCAAGGCGGCGCTGCAGAACGGCAAGCATGTCTATTGCGAAAAGCCGTTCACGGACACCGGTGCCGAGGCCGACGAACTGGTGGCGCTGGCGAAAAGCGCGGGTGTCATCACACGCGTTGGCCACAGCTTTCCCGTCAATCCGGTTCACCAATTGGCGCGAGAGATCATTCGGTCAGGAGAGATCGGGGACATCACCATGTTCCGCGGCACGCAGCACGTCGACAGCCATGGCGATCCACGGGCCCCCTTCATCTGGCGCCTTGACGGCGAACTCGCCAGAACAGGGATTGTCGGGGACACCGGCTCGCATATGTTCAGCTTCATGGACTATCTGATCGGAGAGGTTGACGAATTGGTCGCGCATTGTCCGATCATTTTCGGCGAGCGTCCGGACGTACCTGGAGCCACATATGGAGGACAGGCTCCCGTGATGGAGACCGGCAGGACTCGAAAGGTGACCAATCCGGATGCCGGCTTCCTTATCTGCCGCTTCAAGGCCGGCGCCATTGGCACAGTCGACTTCAGCAGGATTGCCACCGGCAAGAGATTCACTCAGCGCTATGAGATCTACGGCACCAAGGGCTCGATCACCTATGACTACGATCAAATCGCGCGGTTAAACCTCTTCAAGCTCAGCGACACGCCTGGCCAGCAAGGATTCCGCGCCATCGATGTTGGGCCGGAGCATGCCGACTACCGGAGCTTCCTGCCATTGCCGAATTTTGGACTGGGCTACAACGAGATCAAGATGCTTGAAGCAAGCAAGGTCATCGGATCGATCGTGTCGGGCGTGCCTGCATGGCCTACATTTGAGGACGCGAAACGCATCGTCGCTCTCGTCGATGCATGCATGGCATCTCATGCATCGCGTCAATGGGAACCCGTGCGAAACTGATCGCAGCGCTGAATATACATGTTGCAACGGAGAGAACTGATGTCGTCAACCGCCAACCCCATCTCGCTCGTCGGACTGGATCACGTGGTCTTTCTCGTCGACGACATGAAAGCGGCACTCGCTTTCTATCAAGGCGTTCTCGGCTGCCAGCCTGGCTATGTCTACCCGGATCTGGGTATGGAGCAACTATGGTGCGGCTCTGCTCTCATCGTCCTGTGGGATACGACCAACCCCGGCGCCCATGATGCAATCCCGCCAGTCGTCGGGGGTCGCAATGTCGATCACGTTTGCATCGCTTGCGGCCCACTGGACCATAACACGGTGCGCAAACACTTGGTCCATCATGGTGTGCAGATCGAACGGGAGGCATTCCATGGCGGCGCTCGCGGCATGGGGCATTCGTTCTATATCTCCGATCCATTCGGCAACAAGATCGAGATCAAAGGCCCACCCGTCTATCCCGATGGTCGGCGCCAGGCACAGAGCCAAAATCCGACGGGTTTAGTTCTCGAAGACATCGATCTGCGCTCGAGCTGAGCGGCCAGACCCACATCGTGTTGGTTCAGCGCTGTCCTCGCACCCACCAGGCCTGACGGCCACCGAAATGAAATTGAACTGTTTTCAGTTCGGTGAATTCCTCGACACCGGCGCGGCCGTTCTCCCGCCCGATACCACTTTGCTTGTATCCGCCGAACGGTAGCTCGGCTGGTCCCGAGGAGTAGGTATTGACCCAGACCGTACCGGCCTGGAGCCGGCGTGTCATCGCGACCGCGCGTTCGTAATCCGATGTCCATACCGCGACCGAGAGGCCAAAATCCGTTTGATTGGCGATCGCGACAGCTTCGGTGGGGGTGTCGAACGGGATCACGGAAAGCACCGGTCCAAAGATCTCGTTGTTGGCCACCTCCATTTGCGGATCCACACCTGTCAGGATGGAAGGATAGACGTAAAGACCGGAATCCGACGGCACCCTTCCCTCGCCAAGCAGCACGCCGGCCCCGCCCTCTCTGGCCCGCGAGACGAAACCGACGATCTTGTCGAGTTGAGCGGGGCTGATGATCGCACCGATCTGTGCCTCCGGGTCAAGCGGGTCGCCGACCTTGACAGTCCGAGCTCGCTTCGCCACGCGCTGCACGAGTTCGTCATGGATACTGCGTTCGACAAGCAGCCGGGCGCCACAGTTGCAGCTCTCTCCGGCGTTCTTGAATGCCCCTTCGATGATGGCGTCTGCCGCCTCTTCGAGGTTTGCATCGGCAAACACGATCTGGGCGTTCTTGCCGCCAAGTTCGAGCGACACTTTCTTCAGCTGCTGCGCGGAGGATTGCACCGCGATCTTGCCGACAGCTGTGGACCCGGTGAAGGAGATCATATCGACGCCGGGATGGTCGAGCATGCGTTGGCCCGCTGGGTGGCCGTGGCCAGTGACGATGTTGACGACCCCGTCGGGCAGCCCCGCCTCCATCAGCAGTTCCCCCAGGATCAGGGTCGTCCCAGGCGTGAATTCGCTCGGCTTTACGATTGCCGTGCAACCGGCAGCGAGTGCAAAAGGCAGTTTCTGCGAAATGATCAGCAATGGAAAATTCCACGGCGTGATGATCGACACCACCCCGATCGGCTCGCGCATGACGTTGGCGATCAGGTTCGGCCCGAGGTTGTTGTGGCTGTCGCCGTGCAGTGTCCGCGCCACGCCGGCGCAATAGTCCCAGAGGTTTGCTGACCAATCCATTTCGGCGCGAGCCTGGGAAATCACCTTGCCGCTTTCCAGCGTCTCGATCAGTGCAATCCGATGGGCATTCTTTCGGATCAGCTCCGCGGTGCGCGTCAGAATGCGTGCTCGATCTTCTGCCGCCATGTAGGGCCATTCGCCCGCGTCGAAGGCCGAGCGAGCGGCAGCCACCGCGCGGTCAACGTCCTCGGCGCCGGCTTCAGGATAGATGCCTACTTCCATTCCGTTGCCTGGGGAGGATCGCGAGAACGTTTGACCGGCAGCAGCGTCGACCCATTTGCCGCCGATCAACATTTTCATCCTGTGCGGTAACTCAGGCAGGCCGGACCGGATGAATGGGCGTATTCGCAGCGGATGTATCGGGGCTGTCACAGGGCGCCTGTAAGGTTCTTTGTGTACTTCGAATGCTACGAACTACCGGAGGACGAGAATGCTCCCGCCCCCCGGCTTTGCTACGCGGTCAAAGACCGGCCAGACCCGACTTCAGTTGCGCGACGGCGTCGGCCGACGTCATCGCCGGATTGTTCGCGAAGGAAGTGATAACGTCTTCGAACACACCGCGTACCTCACGCGACTGCGCATGGTTCTGCGCCAGCGAAGGCAGAACATTGCCCTTTGCAGCCGCCGCGGCACGGTCGGCGATTGCGGCCTGCCCGCATTCGTCAAAGGCCTTGGGATCAATGTCGATCCGGGCCGGTATTGATCCCTTGCGGATATTGAATTCCGTCTGCACCTTTGCGTCCATCGTAAGGCGGGCCATCTCGGACTGAGCCTTCTTCGCCGCCTCGTCTTTGACTGGGAAGAAGCCCCAGAAATCAGCCAGAAACACATAGGTTCCTTCGGTGCCAGGAGCAGGGGAGCAAACATAGTCCACGTTGGCCTTCTTGCCAGCCACAGTGAATTCGCCCTTTGCCCAGTCTCCCATGAACTGGAACGCCGCCTGATCTTCGATCACCATTGCAGTCGCGAGGTTCCAATCCCTGTTTGCTGCGTTGGTGTCGGCGTAGCCGAGCACTTTCCGGAACATATCGAATGTCTTCACCATCGAGTCGCTCTGCAGCGACTGCGCGTCCAGTTTCTCGACGGCCTTTTTGTGGAATTCCGGCCCGCCAACAGAAATCAGGATGTCCTCCCAGAGCATGAACTCCTGCCAAGGCTGGCCGCCATGGGCGAGAGGCTGCACCCCGCCCGCCTTCATCTTGTCTGCAAGCGCAAACCAATCGTCCCAGGTTGCCGGCACCTTGCCGTCGTAGCGATCGATGATCTTTTTGCTTGTCCACATCCAATTGTGACGGTGTTCATTGAACGGCACGCCGACATAGACACCGTTGTATTTAGCGAATGCCTGCAATTCCGGCGCCATGACAGCGTCCCAGTTCTGCGCCTTTGCGACTTCGAACAGGTCACCAAGCAGGCCTTCTTCCGAATAGCTGCGGATCTGTTGGCCGTGCATCTGCATCGCAGCTGGCGGATTTCCGGAGGCCACGCGAGCTTGCAGAACTTGAAGCGCGTTGGTCCCGGAGCCGCCTGCGATCGCAGAATCTTCCCAGCTGATCCCGTCTGACTTCAGGGCGTCTTTCAGGACGCTCAAGGCGTTCGCCTCGCCACCCGATGTCCACCAATGCATCACTTCGACCTTGCCATCGGCGAACGCGGCGCTGACCGAGCCCAGGGCAAATACCGATGCGACGACCAATCCGCGCATCATCGTTCTATTGATACTCATCATTGCAGTCTCCCATTGATTACCGTCCCCCGCGTCGTCAGCGGCCCGGACGGACAGCCACTGAGCCGCCCTATGCGGCTACGCATTCTTAGCCTGCCATTAGATCGATCTAAAAGCAGACCGAAACGAAAACGGTACTTTTGCGATCTGTCCCATTCAAGGTTACTTGTTTCCCCCTGTCACGCGGGGGCGAATGCCTTTTGGAATCCGAAACACGTCAACGATAGCACGCGTATTAGATCGATACAATAGAGTTGCGCGAACTGTCATTTCGTAGCCAGTCGCGTGCGGCCAGCAAGGAGTTGGCGGCGAACCTGTCGAGATCCGAGACAGCCTCGTGCTCGATCACAAAAGTCGAGGCATGGGTCTTCTCCAGCGCGCTTTTGACAAGCGACGGCCAATCGAGGACACCGTGACCGACATCCGCCCAGCCATCCTCATCCAGATTTTCGCCTAATACTGCGATGTCCTTCAAGTGGAGGGATACGATCCGAGGTCCGTAGCGATCCATCCACCACGCCGGATCACTGCCGCCTTTGATCGCCCACGCGACATCGAACTGCCAGCCAGTGTCTGGGGTCTCTTCAAGCAGGATCTGCATCGGTAGCGTACCGTCCCGCGCGGGCATGAATTCGAAATCATTGTTGTGCCAGGCAAACGACAAGCCTTCGGCGACAATCGCTCTGCCGATCGAGGCGAGCTCCCGACCCATGTGTTTCCAACCGGAAATCGTGTCGGGTCGGTTGGCCTTTTCGATGTTAGGCCCAATGACTGTGGAGATGCCGACTTGACGACAAACGTCAACGACTGATCGCACGTCCTCCAGGCGATGGAGCCCAAAGTGCCCCGTCGGCATGATGAGGCCGTTTTCGTGCAACATTGATGCAAGGATTTTCGGATCGGCGTAGCAATCGTCGTACCCCTCAACCGCCTTGTAGCCATGGCTGGCGAGGCGTGAAAGGATGTGATCCAGAGACCCGAACCGCCTTGCTGTGAAGAGCTGGAACGAGACTGTCGTCATCTATCGATCCTTTCGGTGGCAACCTTGGGTCGCTCGCCCGCCTGCCCGATTCCGAAATCTTCCTCAAGCATGTGGTCTGCGACGCGCAGGGCCTGGGCTGCGATCGTCAGCGACGGATTGACCGCCGCCGAAGACGGAAAGAAGGAGCCGTCGACGACGAACAGATTTGGATGATCATAGGTCCGGCAGAATGCATCGAGCGCCGCTTGCTTCGGATCGCTGCCCATCCTGACCGTGCCGCATTGATGGGATGTGGTGCGAGCTCCCAGCATTTCGCTCAGCACCAGTGGGTAGCCGAGGGAACGCATCAAGCCACATATCCGCTTGACCAGTTCCTTGTGCGAGCGAAGGTTCGTGACCTTCCTGTCGAGCCTAATCGAGCCGTCTGCGCTAACAGAAACCCGACTGTCGGGATGCGGCAGGTCCTCGGACTGCAGGTACCAATCGACGCTGCGGTCGGCGATTGCCTGACGCAACCGCGGCGGCAACATCGGCGTACGGTGCGCAAGCATAGGGCCATGCAGCTTGCCGATCATCTGCACATTGCCCATCGGATGGGGATAGTGTTCGTCGCCGAAGTAGAAATCGTTGACGCCGAAGCTCTTCTGAAAGACCGTTCCTGTCTTCTTCAAACCAACCGCCATCACCACCGACGAGTTGTGCGCCATGTAGTGGCGCCCAACCACGCCTGAGGAATTGGCAATGCCGCGCGGCGATCGCCCGCCGACGGAGCGCAGGAGCAGGGCTGCCGAATTGATGGCGCCAGCCGAAACAACAAAGACCTTCGCACGCAGCGAGAATTCCTGGCCGTCCCGAAGCCCGACAATGCGGCTGATCCTGTTGCTTGCTGGATCAAGCTCAAGCCGCGTTACCATGCTGTTGTCGAGCAGGGTGACGTTTCGGTGCGCCATTGCCGGGCGGACCAGCGCCAACTCTGCGTCCAACTTGGCGCCAACCAGGCAGGGATAGCCATCGCATGTCCCGCACCGCACGCAAGCACCGCCGGAATGACGTTGCAGCACGAGCGGCAAGGAGAACGGCCGCAGACCGCGGTCCCTCAACTGGTAGATGAATTGCTCGCTCGGCCGGTCGTGATCGACCGGGCCGAACGGCAGTTGCGATGTCAGGGGCGGTTCTGTCGGGTCGACACCGGGATGTCCATGCACCCCGAAAAGCCGCTCGGCCTGGCCATAGTAGGGTTCCAGATCCTGGTATCCGATCGGCCATGCTGGAGAGAGCCCGTCTGGATACTCGATCTTCTGGAAATCGCGCTCGCGCAGCCTCATCATCACGCCGCCAAACAGCTTGGTGGCGCCGCCGACGAAGTAGTAGGACGCGGGCTTGATCGGCTTGCCGCCATCGAACGACCAGCGCTCGTCAGGTGACTGATACCGCTGGCGCCGGAACACTTCATCGGCATTCCAATTCTCGGCCTCGCGCGGCAGGAATGTCCCGCGCTCGACCAGGGCAATGGAGAGGCCGGAGGACGCCAGCCGCAGTGCAGTGGCGCCGCCGCCGACACCGCTACCGACGACAATCACATCGAAGTCTCGCTGCTCGCGCACTGCGGCCTCAGGCGATGCGCTGTTCGGATTGCGGATCGAACAGCAACGCCTTGCTGGTGTCGATGCTGAACGACATCGGCTTCCCGGCAACACCAGCGCCGGGCCGCAGCCGTGCGATCGCATCGATCCCGCCCAGACTGATGATCGCCAGATTGTCGGAGCCGGTCGGCTCGACCACCTCGACCCTGGCATCGAATGTATATGGGGTCGCACCATCATAATGGATGCCCGGTTCCGTGATGATTTCCGGTCTCGCTCCAAGGATGATCTTGCTGCCGAAGTACGGCGCCATGGCCGGGGTCGCACGCCCCATTGGAATTACCAGCTTGGCGCCACTCTCGAGTGTGGTTTCGACTGCAACCTGGCCGCCATCTTCGCGCAATGTCCCGGGAACGAGGTTCATCGGCGGCGAGCCGATGAAGCTTGCGACATACAGGTTTTGGGGTCGATCGTAGATCTCCTGCGGCGATCCAACTTGTTGAATTCGCGCCTGGCGCATGACGACGACCTTGGTGGCTAGCGTCATCGCTTCGATCTGATCGTGCGTCACGTAGACGATCGTCACACCGAGCTTCTTGTGAAGCTTTTTTATTTCGGTCCTCATTTCGACCCGCAGCTTCGCGTCGAGGTTGGAAAGCGGCTCGTCGAACAGGAATACCTTCGGATCGCGTACCAGCGCACGTCCCATGGCGACGCGCTGGCGCTGCCCGCCCGAGAGCTGGCTGGGCCTTCGGTCCAGCAATGATTCGAGCTGGAGCATCCTGGCGACGCGGCCAACGGACTCGACCTGTTGCGCCTTCGGCACCTTCCTGACCCTCATGCCGAAGCAGATGTTTTCGCGAACTGTCATGCTCGGATAGAGCGCGTAGGACTGGAATACCATGGCGATGTCGCGATCTTTCGGATCGCGGTCGTTCACCACTTCCCCATCGATCCGGATCAACCCCTCGGTTACGGTTTCCAATCCCGCGATCATGTTCAGCAGCGTCGATTTTCCGCATCCTGAAGGTCCGAGGAGCACCAGAAATTCGCCGGAGTCCGCCTCGATGTTTACGTTGTCCAGCGCCTGATATCCGCCGAAGCGTTTGGAGATGTCCTTGATCGTAAGGGAAGACATGGCACTAACCTTTCACGGAACCAGCGACCAGGCCGCGGATGAAGTAGCGCCCGGCAAAGACGTAGATAATCAGGGTGGGCAGAGCGGCCATGATCGCTGCCGCCATCTGGACGTTGTATGGGCGCTCGCCGGTCGACGTGTTTACGATGTTGTTGAGAGCGACCATGATTGGCGCGTTGCGTCCGTAAGTGAACGACGCGCCGAACAGGAAGTCGTTCCAGATGTTGGTGAACTGCCAGATGACAGAGACGATGGCAATCGGCGCCGAGATCGGCAGCAGGATGTGGTAAAAGATCCGGAAGAAGCCGGCTCCGTCGACCCGTGCTGCCTTCACCAGATCCTGTGGAATGGAAACGTAATAGTTGCGGAAGAAAAGTGTGGTGAACGGCAGGCCATAGATGACGTGGATCAGGATCAGGCCCCACAGGCTGCCTGAAAGCCCTAGCTTTCCGAGCACCGTCGCCATCGGGATGAGGATCGCCTGATACGGCGTGAAGCAGCCGAACATGATCAGGCCGAAGACAAGACGATGTCCCGGGAAATTGAACTTGGTCAATGCAAACCCGTTCAACGATCCAAGCAGCGTCGAGATCGTCACCGCCGGCAGCACCATCAGGAAAGTGTTGGCGTAGAATCCTCTAATTCCCGGACAGTCGACGCCGACACAGGCCTCCATCCAGGCCACCCGCCACGGCTCCAAAGTCGGGTTGCGCGGCAGCGATATCAGGTTGCCTTCCCGGATTTCGGACATGTCCTTGAGCGATGTCACGATCATCACGAACAAAGGCATCAGATAGTAGAGCGCGAACAGGATCAGGATGCCGTAGATGAATACCCGGCCAAGAAGCCGGGACAATCCAGCTCCTGCCTCGCGCTTCGGTGCGCCCAAGGTCGCTTCAGCGCTCATTGCGGGCCTCCCGACGAAGTTCCGAATAGATGTAGGGGACCATCACTGCCGCAATCGTCATGAAGATCATCATCCCGCTGGCCGCGGCGAGTGCCATGCGGTTCCGGCTGAAGGCGAACTGGTACATGAAAGTCGCTGGCAGATCGGAAGAGAACCCGGGACCTCCACCGGTGAGCGATACGACGAGGTCGAACGACCGGACCGCTTGGTAGGTCAGGATCACAACCACGGTCAGGAAGACCGGCCGCAGCATCGGAATGATGACGGCGCGATAGATCAGCCAAGACCCGGCGCCATCGATCCGCGCTGCCTTGATGATTTCCTGATCGACCCCGCGCAGACCTGCGAGAAAGATTGCCATGGCAAAGCCTGAACTCTGCCAGACGGCGGCGATGACCAGCGTGTAGACTGACATGTTGGGGTTGACGACCCAGTCGAACGAGAAGCTTGCCCACCCCAGGTCGCGAACCAGTTTCTCAATGCCTAGGCCAGGATTGAGAATCCATTTCCAGGCGGTTCCAGTGACGATGAAGGAAATCGCCATTGGATAAAGGTAGATCGAGCGAATGACATTTTCGGCGCGGATGCGCTGATCGAGAAAGATGGCGAGCAAGAGGCCAAGCCCGACGGACAGCGAAATGAACAGACCGGCGAAGATCGCGAGATTGCTGACTGCGACGTGCCAGCGATCCATCGACCAGAGCGCAAAATATTGGTCAAGCCCAACGAAGTCGTATTTCGGCGCCAGTTTCGACGACGTCATCGAAATCACCAGGGACCAGATCGCAAAACCGTAGACGAAGACGCTGAGGATGAGCAGAGACGGCGACAGCACGATCAGCGACATCATCCGCGCCAAACCAACCCTGAAGCGGCCCGGCAGTTTTTCGGTTCGCGCAGCGTCGGCACCGCCATACAATTCGGCCAGTAACCCTGCCATTGTGATCTCCCATTTGCCTTTAATAGGCGGTATTAGATCGATCTATTATCTGCCCGGCGTTCCCGGCCGAATCTCGTCTTTGTCATCAGCCTCACAGGGCCCGGCCGCGCCGATGCCGCCATACTGAGCGGCACGTACCTTTCTCAAGAGAAATGCCGGTGCGCGGCGACTTGTTTCCGCGCACCGGCGAGGCCGTCGTCTCAGGGAGGAGAGAAGCGACGGATATGAATTACAAATGCTGTTCGAGAGCACGTCCCGCCTGGTATTCGGCCTGCTCCTTTTCGTAGTATTCGGGCGAAGGGAAATCCCACCATCCGGTGACAAACGGTCCGGCCGCGTCCCGTGCAGTTGTAACCTCGACGAGGGCAGGACCACCGGAAGCGAGCGCCCGCTCCAGCGCCGGGCGCAGGTCGTCGGCCTCATTCACCTTCCAGGACGGTAGCCCAAAATTTTTGGCTATCTCCGAAAGATCGGCCGTATAGGGCTCCCCGTTGCCCTTGTGGTAGTTGAACTCACTGGCAAGGTGACGGCCAAGAAATTTGCGTTGTCCGCCGCGGATCGACATGTAGCCACGGTTGTTCTGAACCAGGAACACGGCGCCGATGTCATTCATGACGGCGGTCGCCATTTCAGGTAGCGACATCATGAAGTCGCCGTCGCCCATGACCGCGACCACCTGGCGATCTGGTTGAGCGAGCTTGGCACCAAGGGCTGCCGGCAGCACCCATCCCATCGGCGAGAATGAGCCGGACGTGATGTGCGTGCGCGGCTGATAAACCGGGAAAGTCTGCTTGACCGCGCCTTGCGTGTTGCCGGAACCCGCTAGTACGATGCCATCGCGATCCATGACCTTGCGCAATTCGCCGAGTGGAAACTGCGAGGTGAATGGCGCCTCGCGCGAGTCGCGCCGCGGCGCCAGCATGGCTTCCCAATCGGACTTGCTGGCCTGAATTCGTGCAAAATAGCCTTGCCGCCTATCGAGGCAGCGCCGCGACTGCTGATCGGAGATCAGTGCGAGGATCGCCTCCAGCGTCGCCCGCGCATCGGCGACGATGCCGACCTCTACTGGATAGTTCTTTCCGATCTCGTGGTGATCAATGTCGACGTGTATCAGCCTTGCCGGCGGGATCGATAGACTTGCGCCCTTGCGGTAGCTCGACGCCGACCAGTCGGTGAACCGGCAGCCGACCGACATCACCACATCGGCTCCGGCGGTTATCTGATTGCCGCAGAGCGTACCGGTCTGGCCGATTGCCCCGATGCTGAGCGCATGATCTTCAGGGATCGCACCCTTGCCGTTCCATGTGGTGGAGACGGCTGCGCCGACCTTGGCGGCGAGCTTGCTCAAGACATCTGAGGCATTTGCAGTGATTACGCCCCCGCCGGCCAGGATGACGGGACGTTCGGCGGCAAGCAGCAGAGCTGCCGCCCGCTCGACGGCGACAGGATCAGGATAAGCGACGCCTGTCGCCATGCGAAACTCGAGCGGATGGATCGACACGTCGGCGGCATCGGTCTGCAGGTCCATCGGTACCTCCACATGGACCGGGCCCGGCCTTCCGGACAGCATGGTGTTGAAGGCCCGGTGCATGATGAAGGGAAGCTCGTCAACCCGCCCCGCCTTGTAGGCACGCTTGGTAACCTGCTCGGTAATGCGGGGAAAAGCATTCTCCTGCTGGCGCTCGATCTCCTGCATCACCCCATGGCCCTTCATGTGGGTTGCGGGTCCGCCGGAAACATAGAAGACCGGGACGGAGTCCGTGTAGCAGGTGGCAAGCCCGATGATGGTGTTCGCTGCGCCTGGCCCGATCGACGTGGAGCAGGCCATGACTTTTCCGCTTGCCCTGTAGTAGCCGTCAGCAAGATGGACCGCGCTTTGCTCGTGCATCACCTGAATGAACGGGATGTTCGATCCTTCCTCAAGAAAGGCGTCGAACAACGACCATATCCCGTGACCGGGAATGCCCGCAACATACTCAACGCCATAGGCCTTGAGGGCCTTCGCTACGATCTGTCCACCGGTAAGCCGCACTTTTGTTCCCCGTGCTTATTAGGCAATTAGATCGATCTAACGAACCCAGAGCGATTTTGCAATAGTTTTTTTCAAGACCTCAACGCGTCAGTCAAATATGGCAGATTGAGACGACTGTCGTCACGACGCGACCGACCTGGTCGGGCGTTGCAGACCAACGGCCGCTGGTGTGCCGGACCCTGGCCAGTCAGTGGTAGTAGATGTCCAGTCGGGTCAAATCGTAAACCGATTGCGCGATTGCCTTGAGCATAGTTCCGCGCTTGCCGGACGATCGAGCGGCGGCCAACTTTGTGAATTTGACCGCGTAGCCTGCACCGCGCTTGTCCACCAGGCGTCGCGCAATTCCATGAACCCTCACCAGATACCGTGACCGCTCTGACGCACTGTCGACAAACGATCGAACGTCCTTCGCATACCTCTTTAGCAAGCAGCCAAGAGCACTACGACGCACTTCCAACCCTCACAATTGGTTACGATTAGATCGATACAACCAGATTTTTAGGAATTTGCAAGAATTTTAGAAATTTGCAAGAATTTTAGAAAGGAGGCGAACTGCGTAATGGAAACCGCCATAGAGCTTGTTGATGATGTTCGGCCATTTGCATGCCTGCTTCACCTGCCTTCACAGCCATCGCTCGAAACCGGTTGTCGGCGATCACGACGGCCTGATGACTTTGGCCGCAACGGCGAATTCGAGCTCCGCGCAGCCGGCGTCGATGGATTTCTGGATCAGGTCGACCGCGGCCTGCGGCAGTCGAGTATCCAGTCCTTTTGCCGCGCAGATGGCGAGCACTTGCGCCGCACCGCCCAGATGCAGCGTCATGTTGGCTTGGTTGCCGGTGAAATTGTCCAACCGCGTCTGACGCTCGAAATCCTTCGACATCGCCAGGATCTCCGGCAGATAGGAAGGGGTCGCGTTGAGATAGGTCGAAGGATCGAGCCGGGCGGCCTGACAGATCGCGATGCCTTGGATGAGGCCAAGCGCTGCGCTGTAGAACAAGCTCAGCCACGCCATGTCCATCGATGAAGCATCCGACGGATCGGCGCCGCAATATGTTGGCTTGCCAGCCATTGCAGCCAGGATGTCGTGTGCGCGATCGAAGATGGCTCTGTCGCCAGAGTAATAGATGACGGCGTCGCGATTGCCGATGCTTGCCGGCATGGTGGCGATCGCGCCATCGAGGACGGCCACACCCAACGGCTCGGCCAAGGCCGCGAAACGCCGAGCTTCCTCGGGGGACTCGGATGTCAATTGTAAAAGTGTCTTGCCTCTGAGCGCTTCAGCCAGGCCGGCTAACCCCAGGAACTCCGCTGAGGCGTCGAAATTGGTGATGCAAAGGACAATGACGTCGGCCGCCTTGACGGCGTCGACTGCCGAGGCGGGTACATAAAACTCGCTCGAGAACTCGGCTCGCCGGGTGGCGGACCGCGTCCATGCGCAGACACTAAAACCGGCGGAAGCCAGGGCGCGGGCGAGAGCCGAACCCATGAAACCAAGACCGATGACCGTGACAGAACGTTTCAACTGCATTAGCTCCGCGTTTCGATCAGCATCGAGGACAAGATTTCGGTAGCGCACGGGCTGGTACGGCAGGCCGCCGCCGCTTTCGGCATAGTTCATGCGAATGCGATAGCTGACGGCGCCTTCCCTTTCGATATGGCGTAGCTCTCGAACTGCCCCACGCAGCCACTCGGCATCGGAGATCCACGTTTGCTCTGCAAATCCCAGCAAGGACCTATTGTGGGCATCCAAGTCGCCATCATCAGCCACACTGAAGACTTCACGGATAGCGCCAACCGCCACTCCAGACTTCCAGCCGAAGCGCGGCTTGCTGCCTAGCTCGATATAAGGCTAGCCAGTTGCGCCCTCATTTGGCTGGCGACGTCATAGCTATTTTCCTGCTGGAGCTTCCGACAGAAAGTCTCAGAGCACCACCAGCCCGCATATCCCGTGGCCTTGACGGCGTCGGTCCAGGCTTTGAGGTCAAGAACGCCCTCGCCCGTCGGTATGTCGCGCAACACCGATTCATTCGGAACACCGCCTGCAAGCGGCAAGGAGTCACAAACGTGGACCCCATAGATTAGATCACCGTCGATCCTGGCGACGTCCTCAGGATGGTCCCCGGATGCATAGCAATGCCAATAATCAACCACCATTTTGAGGTTGTCCTGGCTTGCCTTCCGCAGGAGTGCAACTTGATGCGCCAGGGAATTGACCGGCGACCATGCGAGGGCCTCGAGATAAACGATCAGATCGAACTCTTGCGCGATCTCGGCGAGCATCTTCAGATTTCCCGCAGTGATCTCGATACGATCTTCTTCCTCATAGTCGAGCACACCCCGGTAGCCCGCCTTTGGCTTGCCTTCCCTGAAACGCACGACTTCACGATAGTCTAGCGGGCCGGTAATGACCTGCACGCCGCCTGCACCGACATGATGTGCGAGTTCAAAGATGGAGCGGGCGTCCGAAATCAACGACCGGGCGTCCCCACCGTGGCGCTCAATGTTCAAGACCGTGCCGATCCCATAAATGGGAAGTCCGCCGAGGGCCGCTTTGAGATCGGAAACGGAATGATCTGCATCGAGGTAGCTAAGGACCTTCGCAGCGGTTGTCTCGATCCCGGTGAAGCCCGCGTAGCGCGCCACGTCGATCTCTTTAGAAAGCGTCGCACGCTTGGCGGCGGTTGTGTTGAATATCAGGGCGTTCTCGGCCTGGAGCGTCATCTTCCACTTTCTGCGATGGACTTCGGAGCGAAGGAAAGTTCGTGCCTGCACACGCTAGCCCGCGTCGACAAGGTAGGTTCCCTGATCCGGAAGAACGACGCAATTTCGCAAAACGATGATTTCTGACGCAGGTTGGCGTGCGTGTGACTGTGTGTCGTCAGGTCGGGACGCGCCTCTTGGTAGCCTGGGCAGGCCTGACTTCTGCTGTCTGGCCCCACCCTTGCCGAACCCGCGACAGCCGCCCCTTTGGTAAGCGGCTTGGGCGATGCTTCAATTTGCGCCAAGTATCGGAACGATGCGAAATTGTGATTACCCCCAGCCTCCCCCATGTTGCGAAGATGCACCGTTCTGACATGCACGGCATTGGTTGGGTGGCATTGGTTGGTAAGATACCTGCGCCCGCATTTCAGCTATGTACTCACCAAGAGCACCAAAGGCTTCGCTTCCTGATTTTCACGGGCCTGGCTCTCGGCACCACTTGGCTTTCGGAGTAAGAAATGAAGGAAGAAAATCGCAGCCGCCCGCTTTCGTTCGACGGGAAATTTGTCCGAGCGCATCTCGTCGAAAGGGTGCGTGACTATGCTGCGAATGGCGTCGTAACCAATCTGTCCAATCAGGCGATAATTGTCGCTGGCGACGTCCCAGGCGTGATACCGCCCTGGAAGTCCACGATCTTGAAAGGCGGCACGATTGCGCAGGCCGAACGCGTATCAATCGTCGACGTCCCGGACCCCACAAACCTCGGCGGCGTCACGCTTGACGGCTGGGATTGGTTCGGGAACCGCATGGCAGAATTTCCCAGGACCACGCCCCTCTATATCTCCAAGCATGACATCGTCGGCGAGGTGACGCTCAATCCGTGGCGGTTCTCCAATCATCCGGAACCGCTCGAGGAAACCGAACGATACGATATACAGCTCAATCTCTGGTGGGCGCCGGCTCGAACGGATGCGGGCATCCACAACACGCACTCCTTCCTGGAGATACACACCCAAATCTTCGGACTCGGCCGCATACAGATTTTCAAGGACCAGACAGGAGCCGAAGTGTATCGCGAGATTTCAACCGCGCCGGGTGACACTCATGACCCGATCGTGAGGGTAACGGGCAGGCGAAACTATATCTATCCCTGGCACAGAGGCTGGACGGACGAAGACTGCATCTGGATGGCAATCGAGTTGCATCCGAAGCAGGCCTGACCCGCCGATCGGGTATGCTTTCACGCTCGTGCGGCGCGCATTGCATCTGGTAACACTGAGGATCAAGGATGCAGGACGCTTACGACTACATCATTGTCGGCGCGGGGACCGCGGGGTGCATTCTGGCGAACCGGCTTTCGGAAGACCCGGCGAACCGGGTCCTGCTTCTCGAGGCCGGAGGGCGAGACAACTGGATCTGGTTTCACATACCAGTCGGCTATCTCTTCGCGATCGGCAATCCAAAATCGGATTGGATGTTTCGCACCGAGGCCGAGCCTGGCCTGAATGGCCGGAGCCTTGCCTATCCGCGTGGAAAGGTCATTGGCGGGTCGTCGGCAATCAACGCAATGATCGCGATGCGCGGTCAGGCCGCCGACTATGACACCTGGCGTAACCTCGGCTTGCCCGGCTGGGGCTGGAGCGATGTGCTTCCGGTGTTTCGCCGGCTTGAGGATCACTTCCTGGGGAATGGGCCGCATCACGGTGTCGGCGGAGGATGGCGCGTAGAGGCTCCGCGGCTTTCATGGCCGATCCTTGACGCCGTGCGCGATGCCGCGATCGAAATGGGGGTACCCAGATCGGACGACTTCAACACCGGCGACAATGAAGGCGCCGGCTATTTCCACGTGAACCAGAAGCGGGGCCGCCGCTGGTCATCCGCGAGGGGCTTTCTCAAACCGGCGCTCGGCAGATCCAACCTGGAACTTGCAACCGATGTCCTCGTCGATCGGCTGTTGGTGAAGGACAATCGCGTCAGCGGAGTCCGCTTTTACCGCGCAGACGGCTCGCAGCAAGTGGCACACACGCGCGGCGAAATAATCCTGAGCGCCGGAGCAATCGGCTCGGTGCAGATTCTGCATCGCTCCGGTATCGGGCCAGGCAAGTGGCTTCGAGAGGCCGGCGTCGACTGCATCATCGATCGTCCGGGCGTCGGACAAAACCTGCAGGACCACCTTCAGCAGCGCGCAATATACAAGGTCCGCGGGGCGCGAACACTCAACGATACCTATCACTCCCTCTTCCAGAAGGGACTGATGGGCCTGGACTACGCCGTGCGGCGGCGGGGACCGCTGACAATGGCCCCATCACAGCTTGGCATCTTCACGCGTTCGGATCCAACGCAAGATCGAGCAAACATCGAGTTCCATGTGCAGCCGCTTTCGCTGGATAAATTCGGTGACCCGCTGCACCGTTTCTCGGCGATAACGGTCGCAGCATGCAATCTGCGCCCGACTTCGCGCGGCAACGTCAAAATTACGTCGCCTGACCCGGCGAAGCCTCCTTCCATCAAACCTAACTATCTGAGCACCGACGAGGATCGTCAGGTGGCCGCCGATGCGATACGCGTCACGCGTCGGCTGATGAAACAAGAGGCCCTGCGCCACCTCCACCCCGAAGAGTATCTGCCAGGACAGTCGATCGGAGACGATGCCGAAGCCCTCGCGAAGGCAGCTGGCGACATAGGAACGACAATCTTCCATCCAGTGGGCACGGCGCGGATGGGTAAGGCGGCAGACAGGCAGGCTGTGGTTGACGCTTCTCTTCGCTTCCACGGCGTGGATGGGCTTCGTGTTGTGGATGCATCCGTCATGCCTCTGATCGTCTCCGGAAACACCAATACGCCGACGGCGATGATCGCGATGAAGGGGGCGGATATCATCCTGGGCAATCGGAAAACAGGCGGCTAGCAGCGCGCTGTTTCTCCACATTCGCGCGTTGGAGTAGTCGTCAAACGCGCGACCCAAGCACCGGTCGATGCTCGCGGGGCGTTCAGGCCTGTATTCCAAGTGCTTCAGTTTGCGCCAGTCAATTCAAGTCTGCGAAATTGCTGACCAATTTGGCGCATGGAAGGATGCGCGAGTTGGGAGTTTCCGGAGACAACTCCGGCCCGACTAGAAGCCGGCACCCATGCGAGATCTTCAGACCGACGCTGAGGACTTCCCCTGGGCGGGGAGATATTCATGGGCCTGTTGACGAGTGATATTCCGCGCAAGCGCCGCTTCCGCGCTGGAATGGTGGGAGGCGGCCGTGGATCTTTTTTCGCGGGTATCCACAGGGCGGCCATGCGCCTCGCAAACCGTTTCGACCTCGTGGCAGGGGCCTTCTCCTCCAACCCGCAAACCTGCCTGGAGGCAGGAGAAGCCTTGGGCATATCAACAGACAGGAATTACCTGAACTTCCGCGACATGGCGTCAGCCGAGGCGGCGCGAGACGACGCCATAGACGTTGCGATCATTGTGACGCCCAATCATTTGCATTTCGAACCGTGCAAGCTGTTTCTCGAGGCAGGCATCCCGGTCATATGCGACAAACCGCTCGTCAATTCATCGGACGAGGCTCGCGAACTCCAAAGACTGGCGGCGGCGAATGACACGTTCTTCGCCATGACCTACACCTATACGGGTTACCCAATGGTCCGCGATGCCCGTGCGCGCATCCGCGCGGGAGAAATCGGGCAGATCCGGTTCATGTATGTCGAGTATCTGCTGGAATGGCTCGCCAACGGTCCTTCGAGCCTTGGCAAGGGCGCTGTCTGGCGTGGTGATCCAGCAAAGGCCGGGCTGACCGGTGCACTTGGAGACATCGGCACACACGCCTTCAACATTCTCGAGTTTCTGTCAGGGCAGCGATGCACGGCGCTTAGCGCCAAGCTGATGCAAACCATCGATTCGTTCGGTCTTGATGATACCGATGTGGTGCAGATGGAGTTCGACGGCGGCGCCAACGGGCTGTTGTGGGCTGCCCTCGCCGCGCCCGGGCACCGCAATGGTTTGCGTTTCAAGATAGTTGGCACGAAGGCAACCATTGAGTGGCAGCAAGAGGCACCGGAGACACTCCATGTTTCGCGTCTCGGCGAGGCTGATCTGATCTATCGCCGCGGACACCGGGACATGACCGCAGACGCAGCCAGCTCAATCAGCCTGCCTGCCGGCAATCCCGAAGCCTATCTTGAGGCACTGGCTGTGCTCTATTCGGACTACGCGACAGCCCTGGAAGCCGGCAGCAACTGGCGTGAGGCACTGCCTATTCCGCTTGCGGACATAAACGAGGGGCTGCGCGGCGTGCTGTTGTCCGAGATTTGCGTCAAGTCCTCGTCGCTAAGGTCCTGGGTTCCCTTTCCCGATTCTTGATCGTGACAAACGCTATGCCCATCGATCCTGGCCCCCTGAAAGACAGTTCCGTTGACCTTGACCTCGCTTCACCAATGGCTGCGCTGACATGAGACGACGTCCCGACTACATCATTGTGGGTGGCGGCTCCACCGGCTGCACGCTGGCCGGTCGATTGACGGAAGATGCCGACACGCATGTCACGCTCTTCGAGCAGGGCCCGGCGGATCGCAACCCATGGATCCATCTCCCGGTTACCTACTACAAGGTGTGCAAAGGTCCGCTTCTGTCGCGATACTCCTACGAGCGCAGCCCGGAGCAGGCGCCGGCTGAGAGCCCGACAATGATCCAGGCGCGCGTGCTTGGCGGCGGCAGCTCGGTGAACGCGATGCTGTACGTCCGCGGCGTGCCCGACGACTACGACGGATGGGCTGCCGGGGGCGCAGAAGGCTGGAGTTACGCGGACGTTCTCCCGTACTTCAAGCGGGCCGAAGGAAACAACCGTTTTCAGGGAGAGGCGCATAGCAGCCAGGGACCGCTCGGCGTCTCGGATGCACGATACATACATCCGCTGACGCGGGTGTGGCTTCAGGCCTGCCAACAGGCCGGCCTGCCCTACAATTCCGATTTCAATTCAGGTGACCAGTCGGGGGTTGGGCTTTATCAGGTCACCACCCGGGATGGGCGTCGCTCTTCCGCAGCGGTTGCCTACATCCGCCCCGCGATGGGTCGGCCCAACCTCGATCTAAGGACGAAGTGCCAGGTGCGCCGCATTCTGTTCGAAGGACAGCGCGCCGTCGGGGTCGAGTTTGTAGAGCGAGGCACGCGCCATCGTCTCAGGGCCGAGCGTGAGGTCATCCTGTCGGCAGGCGCGATCGCCACCCCACACTTGCTCTTGCTCTCGGGAGTGGGGCCTGCTGACCATCTTGAAACTCACAGCATTCCGGTCGTTTGCGACCTTCCGGGGGTGGGGCAGAATTATCAGGACCACATGGAAATGTCGCTCGTGTACGGCCTGAGCGGCCCGTACAGCTATGACAAATACAAGAAGCCATGGTGGGCTGCGAAGGCCGGCCTTGAGTATATGCTCTTCCGCAGCGGGCCTGTGACGTCCAACGTCGCGGAAGCCGGAGGCTTCTGGTGGAGTTCGAACGGAACGACCAATCCAGACATCCAGCTCTTTTTTCTTGCTGGCGCCGGCGTCGAAGAAGGTGTCGGTACCGTGCCCGGTGGCAACGGCTGCACGATCAGTGTTTCGCAGACTCGACCGAAGTCGCGTGGTTTCATCGAGCTGGCGGGTGGGGACACCAGCCGGCCGCCGAGGATCGTACCGAACTATCTCACTCATCCGGACGACATCCACTGCCTGGCGGATGGAGTTCGCCTCGTTCAGGACATTATGGGGCAGCCAGTGCTGTCCCGATACGTCGAACAGGCACACATCCCACCCAGGCCTCTCTCGACCACGGCCGAGTTTGATGCGTTCGTACGCTCGCAGGCCCACCCCGGCCTGCATCCTTGCGGCACTTGCCGTATGGGGCGCGATTCCATGGCAGTGGTCGATCCGCAATTGCGTGTCCATGGTGTGGAAGGGCTCAGGATCGCTGACGCGTCGGTGATGCCCGATGTCATATCGGGCAACCTCAATTCGGTCGTCATCATGATTGGCGAGAAGGCTGCGGACCTTCTCCGAGATCGGCCTGCCGCCGCAAACGGCATCAGCCTGCCCGACGCGCGCTCGCTCGAAGCACAGAGATTGTAGGACTGTTGGACGATGGATCAGATTTACCGCGATGCCTATGCCGTATTGCTCCCAGCTTTCGGCGATGCCGATTTCACTGTGGACTCTGCGTCCTTCTTTCGGTCAGGCGGCGTCGCCTCGCTCCTCGGATCAACGCGCGGGGAGTACATGGCACGCCGCATGTCGCCTGAACGGCAGCGGCATGAGACCCGGGAGCAACTGTCGGCTTATGCCGACCGCGCTCGTGCTCTCGCTGGCGACGTGCTGATCGCCGTCGATTACGAAGTGGGAGGCGTGCATCGTTTGCACCACTTCGGACCTCAGCTGGCGCACCCTCGCGATGTGCTGGAAATGAACGATGACGAGATCAGGAGCTTCGGTTCTGAAGCGGCGCGAGCAGCCAAGCTCTGCGGGGTCAATTTCTTTCTGGGGCCGGTTGTTGATCTGGTGACCGGCAGAAATCCGTGGTTGCGCGATCGCACCTTTTCCACCGACGCGGATATCGTAGGTCGTGTCGCGAGCGCCTTCATTCGCGGTGTACAGGAAGAAGGCCTGGTCGCAACGGCAAAGCATTTCCCTGGTCATCCCCATGTTCTGGTCGATCCGTTCGACAGCGACACCGTCACTGTGACGGCAACGCTGGAAGAACTCGCACCGAATTTGCGCTGCTTCGATGCGACCATCGCGGCGGGTGTGCGCGCAATCATGACCGGCCCCATTCCTGTCGACGCGATCGATCCCGATGAGCCTTCCTCCTCCTCGGCCAAGGTCGTAGGCATGCTGCGAGGGGCCCACAATTTCAAAGGCCTCATCGTTTCGGACGACATTGATTTGCCGGGTACTTTGCGGGGACGGACCGTGGCCGATGTCGCAATCGCGTCGCTGAAAGCCGGTGTCGACCTTCTGCTTCTCGCATCCGGCCCTCAGGTTGATGAGGTTGCCACACGCATCACTCGGTCGGTCGAGGGTGGCGATCTCCGACGGGAATCGCTCGCTCGTGCGGCGAACGCCGTTCGTTCTCTGGCCAGCAGTGCGTGGCAAGCATGAATGTCATCCCCTACCTCAGGACAACCCCATGCGTATGAGCGCACCTTCACCGGACGTCGTCGTCATCGGCAGCGGAGCCGGCGGCGGCCCTCTGGTGAGGCAACTGGCGGAATTGGGTTTGAATGTTCTCCTTCTGGAACGGGGCTCGGCCGTGCCGCGTGAAGCCGATAACTGGAATGTCGGCAAGGTCTTTAAGGAGCGTAAGTACAGCCCGTTCGAGATCTGGAAGGATCGGGCCGGCAAAAACTTCCGTCCTTCCAGCTGGTATAACATTGGTGGATCGACGAAGTTTTTCGGCACCGTGATGATGCGCCTGCGCGCGAGCGACTTCGAAGCTGTCGAACACGCTGAAGGCCTGTCGCCGGCCTGGCCTTTTTCCTATGAGGAGCTGGAGCCTTACTACGGCGAGGCGGAACATCTCTTCGGCATTCATGGTGACCCATCGCTCGACCCATGGGAACCACCCCGTTCCGAACAACTTCCCTATAGCGCCGTTGGGTCGGAACCCTACGTCGCCCGGATCGAAGAACGCCTGCGGGCGAAAGGTCTGCACCCCTTCCCGCTTCCGGTCGCTGTTGACCTGCATCCCGGGGGCAAGTGCGTGCGGTGTGGCACGTGTGACGGTTTTCCCTGCGCAGTCGGCGGCAAGAACGATGCGGAGACCCGTTGCATAGAGCCAGCCCTCGAGACGGGGCGTGTCACCCTGTGGGCCGGCGCTTTCGTACGTCGCCTGCTTGTCGCGGATGATGGTCGCACCATCAACGCCGTTGAGGTCGAACACCAGGGCAACATTAAAACCGTTTCTGCCGGCATATTTGTCCTCTCTGCCGGCGCAGTAAATTCGGCTCTCATTCTGATGCGCTCTGCTACCGGCTCGTTCCCGGACGGCTTGGCCAACAGCACAGATATCGTTGGACGTCATTACATGACGCACAACCTGACCACGATGATGGCCGTGTCGACGCGGGAGAATCCGACCAAATTCCAGAAGACGCTGGCCTTCAACGATTTCTACGACGGCGAGCCGGGATATCCATTCCCGATGGGAAATGTCCAGACGCTGGGCAAGTTGCAGTCGGGCATGCTGGTGGCCGGGGCAAAATATCTGCCTCAGACCATCGCCCGCGCTTTGACGAAGCGCAGCTTCGACATCCTGATAATGTCCGAGGACCTTCCGAAAGCGGAAAACCGTGTGATGCTGCGGGACGGAAACGTGCACATCTCCGTCCAGCCAAACAACTTGAAATGCCATGCTCGTCTTAACAAGCGGGTCAAACGAATTCTGCACGACATCGGATTTCCGCTCGTGCTCACGAAGACACTTCCGGTCAATTTTACCGCTGCACAATGCGGCACCGTCCGAATGGGCCTGGATCCCCAGCATTCGGCGCTCGATCCCTATTGCCGATCGTGGGACCACCCCAATCTCTTCGTGGTGGACGCGTCGTTCATGCCCACCTCCGCCGCGACAAACCCCTCCCTGACCATTGCTGCGCAAGCCCTGCGCGTGGCCCAGCACATCGCGCGGGTGGAGTTCGGGATCGAGAAGGCAAGCCATGGCCGCGTTCGGGGAAGAAGACTGTCCTGAACGGAAGCTCCCGATGCATGGCGAGGAAATGATTCCAGCGCCATCACAAGGATTTTGATATGCCGCACTTCATAATCGTCGGTGGTGGTTCGTCCGGTTGTGTATTGGCTTCTCGCTTGAGCGAAGATCCCGACGTTTCCGTACTTTTGCTCGAAGAAGGGCCAGCGGACACGAGCCCGTGGATTCACCTGCCGGTGACCTACTACAAGACCGGTCAAGGCAATCTGGTTGCGCGTTATCCATGGGCTCCAAGCTCGGGCCATAGAGGCGATCCCAATCCGACAATGGTCCAGGCACGCGTGCTGGGCGGCGGAAGCTCGGTCAATGCCATGGTCTATCTGCGTGGTCAGCCACGCGACTACGATCAATGGCAAGCTGCCGGGGCCGAAGGATGGGGCTGGAAGGATGTCCTTCCTTACTTCAAACGATGCGAATCCAATGACCGTTTCGCCAACGAACTGCACGGCACGGACGGCCCTTTGCCGGTTTCCGATCAGGAGTTCACGCACCCCATGAGCCGCCTCTGGGTGCAGGCCTGCCAGCAAGCGGGCTTGCCGTTCAACCCTGATTTCAATTCAGGTCATCAGGAAGGCTGCGGTCTCTACCAAATCAATGCACGCAACGGACGCCGTGGGAGCACGGCCGTGAGCTACCTCAAGCCGGCTCGAAAGCGAGGAAACCTTGCCGTTCACACCGGCGCCAGCGTCTTGCGTATCACCTTCGAAAGCAAGCGCGCCACCGGGGTGGAAGTCATGCTCGGCGGGAAACGGACGCTGCTGCGCGCAGATCGGGAGGTTATTGTGACCGCGGGAGCCATCGCCACACCCAGGCTCTTGATGATTTCCGGTCTCGGCAACGTCGATCACCTGAAACAAAAAGGCGTGGAGCCGGTGCACCATCTGCCGGGTGTTGGGCAGAATCTGCAAGATCATGTCGAAGTGTCCATTATTCATGAGGTGAACGGCCCTTTCAGCTATGACAAATACAAGAAGCTGCACTGGCAGGCCGCCGCAGGGCTCGAGTATCTTTTGTTCCGCAGGGGACCTTGCACCGCCAACGTCGTGGAGGGTGGCGCTTTCTTCCGTTCCTCGCTCAACGAAGAACGACCGGATCTCCAATGCTGCTTTATGCCAGGCGCGGGTATCGAGGAGGGCGTTGATACTGTTCCCGGTGGCAACGGAACGACACTGAATATCTGCCAGACCAGGCCAAAGTCAGTGGGCTGGATCGGATTGCGCAGCAACGATCCCTTCGACCTGCCCTATATCAGACCGAACTATCTCACCGAAGAGTACGATGTCGAAGTCATGTGCGAGGGTGTCGAGTTCGGCCGTGAGATGATGTCTCAGCCGATTATTGCCAAGCATCTGAGGCGCGAGTACGCACCTGGCGGCATCCGCACACGAGAGGATGTTCGTGCGTATGTGCTAAAGCAGGCCCATGCCGCTTTGCATCCGATGGGAACCTGCAAGATAGGGCGCGATGATATGTCCGTCGTCGACGCAAGTTTGAAGGTGCACGGTATTGACGGCCTTCGTATCTGCGATAATTCCGCTGGGCCGAACCTGGTTTCCGGTAACACCAACGGTGTGGCGATCATGATTGCCGAGAAGGCGGCAGACCATATCCGCAAGGACCATGGCATGAAAGCGTATGCCGGCGGCTGACAGGACACGTCGCGGGTGAAATCTCGCAGACACTGCTGCAATGCGCTTGCCCTGCGCAACAGCTTTCTTGGCTTGAGGCTGCACAGCAGCTCAGAGAAGCGCCTCCAGCCAAGTCACCGGCTGGTCAGCGAACGGCCACCGCCGAGAACGAAGCCTGCCCGGAAACTGCGCGACATCCGAAGGTATGACCACGGGCAGCGAAACAGGATCGAAAACGCCGCGACCGCGCCATAGTTGATGGCCACGGAATTCATGAAACCATACATCCGCATCGGGCCAGTACTGCGCGTCTGCAACATTCGGTCGGACCGAATCTCGTCTCGGGCAACACGAACGGCGTCGCTATCGTGATCGCCGAGAAGGCCACCAATTATGTCCGTAGGATCAGGCGTTGACGGCCTCCGCTGGTGGATAGATTTTTCGACCGCAGGTGGAGAAGTCCACAATCGAAAGGCCGGCAGTCTGCTTGCGAGCAACGGCCCAGCCAGCTCCAATGGCGGTTGCGTTGCTGTGAATTGACAACCGTCACTGGCTCGAACCCCGAGCGCCTGTAATATAGCCGATGATCTCGTCGGTCGACGTGTCCTTGGTGACGAGTTCTCGGACGATGCGCCCGCGCCTGAACACATAGACCCGGTCGCTCAATTCCATGACCTGTTTCATGTTGTGGCTGACCAGAAGCACAGCCACGCCGCGTCCTTGCAATGCACGGATGATGTCGTGCACATGCGCGGTTTCCTGCACGCCCAGCGCAGCGGTCGGTTCGTCCATGATGATCAGCTGGGAGCCCCACCCGGCCGCACGCGCGATGGCGACACCCTGCCGCTGTCCGCCAGATAGCCCTCCGACAATGTCGCGCACACCTGGAACATTCACGCCTATTTCATTGAGCAATTCCTCGGCGCGGGTCGCCATCTTCTTCCGGTTAAGAATGCTCAAACCGCCGAAATTGACGTAGAATTCCTCTCGCCCAAGAAACAAATTGGATAAAACATCCAGATGCTCGGCGAGCGACAAATCCTGGTAGACGGTTTCGATCCCCGCCTCACGCGCATCGCTCGGCCTGTGGAAAGACATCTCCCGTCCGGTAACGAAGAGCTTGCCGTCGTCCGCAGGTTGCGCACCTGAGACGATCTTGACGAAGGTAGATTTTCCGGCGCCGTTGTCGCCCACGATCGCTACGATTTCTCCCGGCATGACTCTCAAGTCTGCGCCGGTCAGTGCGATCACGCCACCATAGTGCTTCGCGATTCCTTGTGATTCAAGGATCGGAACAACTGCTGAAGAAACAGAGAAAGCGGGAGTCTTGTGAACATCTAACATGTTGTCCAACCTTGGACTTGTCGATCGATGGGTTAGTCTGCGGGAGACAATCTCCCGCAGACGATTTTGCTTTAATAGTCGGCGGGCTTTTGTTCGACGTTTTCCTTTGTCATGAGAGTGGTCTCGATCATGATCTCTTTTTCCACCGTCTCACCCTTCGCAGCCTTGTCCGCAATCTCGACAGCCAACTTGGCGAGAAGTTTGGGATCCTGGCTGATCGTGGCCAGAAGCGTCCCTTCCTGGATGGCGCGGCGAGCATCCTCGGGATAGTCGATGCCGACAAAGACGACCTCGTCGCGTCCCTGTGACTTTGCGTATTCGGCCGCGGCGACGATCTCGGGCCCATGTGCCAGCACTGCGTTGAGCTCGCCCTTCGGATACTTGGACAGCCAGTCCTGGATTAGGGCGACGGTCTTGTCGTGAGCCCAATCGTTCGGCTGTTCTTCAACGACCTTTACGCCGGCTTCCTTGTCGAACACCTCATGCTGGCCCTGGGTTCGGCCGATTTGCGCCGAGGTGCCCAAAATGCCGGTCATGAGAGCGACATTGCCCTTGCCGCCCATTGCCTTAAGGGCAGCCTGTGCTGCGGTGCGACCCATGCCAACCTCGTCGGCACCCACGAAGGAGGTCAAATTGGCATCCTTTGAGACACCGAGAGAAAACGCCACCACTGGGACGCCGGCCGCGACAGCCTTTGAAATACTGCCTACCAGACTGTCCGGGTCAGCCGGGCAGATAACAATCGCCTTCACGCCTTGCACCACGAACTGGTCGATGGCCGCATTCATCTGCGCCACGTCGTTCCGACCATCCGCAACCGTTACCTCATATCCCAAAGCTTTTGCATTTTCTTCCAGCGCCTTAACCGCCACGTTCATCCATGGATCGACGCCGATGTTATAGATCATTACCCCCAGCTTGTTCGCCTGTGCGAACAGCGGTGATGCGGTCGAAACGGCCAGCGCCGTAGCCAATGTCGCGACGCCGAACAAACGTCTTGTAAGGTTCATTTCAGTTCTCCTCTTCTGTTGCGGATTCACCAGTCGACACTGAGTTCCGGTCAGGATTTGCGGCCTCGCTGCAACGCTTCGTAGCCGACTGCCAGTAGCACAGCTCCCCCCATGAAAGCTGGCTGCCAGAAGGCCGAAATGCTGTAGAGCGTCATCGCATTGTTTAAGACGGTCAGGGCGAAGATGCCGATCACGGCGGAGGCGATGCCTCCCACGCCGCCGGTCAGCGGTGTGCCACCGATAACGACCGCCGCTATGGACAACAGCGCCCAAGTGGTGCCAGCTTGCGGACTGCCGATACCGGCGATGCAGGTCAGCAGAACGCCCGCGATCGCAGCCGTCACGCCTCCGATGGCGTAAGTGGCTATAATGACGCGATCCACATTGACGCCGGCACGGCTTGTGCCGGTCTTGTTGCTGCCAACGGCATAGACATGCTGCCCATAGCGCGTGAAACGCAGCACCGAAGCCAGCACAACTACAACGAGGACGAAGACCATGCTGGAAAAGGAAAACCCACCGACATTGAAGAAGCCGAGTTCGCGCCACTCGCGAGGCAGCGGCGCGATCGGTTTGGCCTCCGTCATCGCATATAGTGTGCCTGTAATGATCGCTTGCGCACCGAAGGTCGATACGAAAGGATTGATGCCAACCTTCGCGATCAGGTTGCCGTTGATAGTTCCAATCAAAAGGCCGACGACGAGTGCGCCCACGATGCCGGCGGGAATTCCAGCTACCAGAGAGATGGCTGCGGCAGTACAGCTCGCGGCCGCGGCGGTTGCGCCAACGGACAGATCAAACCCGCCGGATATGATCATCATCTGCATCCCGCAGGCAACGATACCTACCATCGATGCCTGCTGAACGACGTTGAGAAGATTGGCTGGATTCCTGAAATTGGGATTGGCAACCGCCAAAGCAACTATGCTCAGGACGAGAAGGGCAAGCATGACGCGCTGCACAACCTGCGACGGCGATCGAGGAGCCACCCACTGATGGAGCCGGCCCCAGAAAGGGTTCTCCTTGAAGGGTGAAGCTACGCTGTCGGCCACGGTTTGATTCTCCCTCTGAAGCTTGGTTGGACGTTCTCGACCATCTCTTTTTTCTTTGAAGGAGAGGCTATGCTGTTGTGAGGCTGTCACAATTTCGCAGACGTTGGATATTTGACGCGACCTGACGCAACCCGCGTGAAACCCGCTTTTGTCGGAGATGTATCGACGGTATGCTTTTTTCATCCGGACACCTCTGCTGTGCTCCCACGCGCTCCTGAGAGGAGCTCGCACACAAAATCTCGAACATTGGATTTTGAATGAGAGAGTATGACGTCATTGTTATCGGTAGCGGCGTTGGAGGCGGCACTACCGCTCGCCGTCTCGCCGAAAAAGGTGCGCGGGTGCTCATCATCGAGCGCGGTGACTTTGTTCCTCGTGAGCGAGACAACTGGAGCGTCGACGCGGTCTTCTTTGAGAAGAAATACAAAGCAAGGGAAACTTGGCTGGACCGTCATGGCAACAGTTTCGATCCCGGCATGTTTTACAATGTCGGCGGCTCCACAAAATTCTACGGCGCGGCGATGTTTCGCTTGCGAGAACGGGACTTCGAGGATCTGGCACACAAACGCGGCGTATCTCCCGCTTGGCCATATCGCTATGCCGATCTCGCCCCCTACTACGAAGAGGCTGAGCGGATATTCGGCGTTCATGGGGACGACCGCCTCGACAAGACGGCGCCACCGCGTGGCGCACCTTTTCCATACGGACCAGTAAAATCGGAGCCGATCGTCGAGCGCATGGCGCAGCGTTTTCGAGAGCGTGGTCTCTCGCCCTCGGCTTTGCCGCTTGCAGTGAACGCGGCGCCGGCGGGCACATGCATCCTATGCCAAACCTGTGACGGCTTTCCATGCAAGATCGGCCAGAAGAACGATGCGGAAACCTGTGGTGTCGAACCTGCGCTGGCAACTGGTCGGGTCGATTTGATGACCCAGGCCTTTGCGCGTCGTCTTTTGACCACACCTGATGGCAAGCGGATCACCGCGGTCGAGGTCGATCACGCCGGCACGATAAAGCGACTGCAGGCCCCGCTTTTCGTTGTTTCCTGCAACGCCGTAAACAGCTCGGCCTTGCTGCTCCGCTCGGCAGACAGTGGAGCCCCAAAGGGCGTGGCGAACAGTTCCGATATCGTCGGACGGCATTACATGGTACACAATCAGACCGCTTTGATGGGTCTGTCACACCATGTGAACTCCACGGTCTTTCAGAAGACCCTCGCCCTCAATGATTGGTATTTCGGCGATGATGCCTTTCGCTGGCCCATGGGACAGATGCAGATGCTCGGCAAGCTGCAAGGAGGCATGCTGACCGCAAATGTGCCTTATCTGCCGAGTATCCTGGGGGATCGACTGGCCCGGCACGGGATGGACTGGATCGGCCTTTCCGAAGATCTCCCCGACCCCAACAATCGTGTGACACTCGACGGAGATCGCATCAAGCTCTCAGTGACCTTGAACAATATGGACGGACATCTCGAACTCGTCCGTCGGATGAAGCGTGCGCTTCGGCAGGCGGGATATCCCATCGTCATCACCAAATCGCTTGTCGCCCACGCTACGGGCCATCAATGCGGCACGGTACGAATGGGCAATGACCCTGGAAAGTCGGCCCTGGATCCGTTCTGCCGTGCATGGGATCAGCAGAATCTGTTTGTTGTGGATGCTTCATTCTTTCCATCTGCCGCAGCCGTGAACCCAGCCTTGACAATTGCCGCACAAGCTTTGCGCACGGCCGACCACATGCTGGCGACCGATCTAGCGTGATGGACGAGCGACTGTCACCGGTTGGGCGCTAATCAAGATCGCGGCAGCATTTCGTCGCTACCTAGGAATTGCCTAACCTCAACTGGAATTGACGAGTCGTTTTCCTCGAGTGTGGTCAGCCGCTTCAGATGCTCTTTCCGGAGCATACCGGGAGCTCGGTAATGCATCGCGACCTTCGTAGCGTAGGGAGGTCGCAGCATTGTTGCCGCGATCCCCGAGGTGATGCCGAACATGAAGTTTTTCGCGCTTCGCTGAACGGGTGCATAAATTCCAAATGTCATCTCGTTCTTTTGGCTGACTTCGAAATCGACAGAGAATATTCGCCCGTCCAATGGAATTGTGAACCCGTGGTATTTAAAGACATAATCTGCCTTCGACGGGCGATCGAAACTCGGAAACCGCTCCACATAATAGTGCTGAAGAAAGTCTCTGTTGCGGTAGATGCAGAATGCAGAGCGTAATATTTTTCCTTTGTAGATACTGGAGTACTGGTATCGATCATATATTCCTAAATATCCATCCGGCGTTGATCTCTGATGAAGAAGGCCTGTTTCCAGGAATCCGCTAAACCTTGCTGCATGGCGGAGCGCCTCGAGGGTATGAAAATAGTTTCCCTCGATAAGCATCCTAAATTCTTCGTGCTCCACAAAGAGCACGTCCTGGCTTAGTCCAAAGTATTTTGCAATTATCCTTCTATTCTGCATCGATGGAATATGCAGACCCGACATATACTTATTAAATTGCTGTCGGTTTATTTTCATTTTGCGGCAGATGTCCGAAATGGAACCGCTTCGCTCACACAAAAATCTGAGATTGGCAGCGAAGTTTACCGCTAAAAGACCCGTATCCTCATCCGTTTCCATTCAGTTTACTGCTGCCCACCGCAAAAGTTTATGGGTCCGATATGCGTCAGTTTGCGCCAAGTATCAAGGCCTTGCGAAATTGTGACCCTGGTGGGGCTGTCGCAATCTCGGGACGGCCGGCGTTCGAGCGCCCCAATTGTGCGAAGAGCTGCCGGGCAAAGGCGGATGCGAATGATCAGACATATCAAGACAGCGGAGGCGCAGGCCTCCAACTTTCAGGACGAAGCTCTCACCAAAACCGTCCAGGCACTTCTCGACGAGGTGGAGAAGGGCGGAGACGCAGCGGTTCGCAAGGTTGCCGTCCGCTTCGACGGCGTGGATCGAGACAGCTATAGGCTCACCAAAACCGAGATCGAAGCCTGCCTGAACAGCGTATCCAAACAAGAGCGAGAAGACATCGAGTTCGCACAAGAGCAGGTGCGCAATTTCGCGGAAGCCCAGAAAGCCGCTTTGACCGACATCGAGGTGGAGACCCTGCCCGGCGTCATACTCGGTCACCGCAATGTTCCCGTGCAGAGCGTCGGCTGCTATGTGCCCGGCGGCAAGTACCCGCTGCTTGCCTCGGCACACATGTCGGTATTGACCGCCAAGGTGGCAGGCTGCGAGCGCGTTATCACTTGCGCTCCGCCATTCAAGGGCAAGCCCGCACCGCTGATCGTCGCTGCCCAACACCTGGCCGGTGCGGACGAGATCTATGTGCTTGGTGGCGTGCAGGCCGTGGCCGCAATGGCACTTGGCACAGAGACCATCGAGCCTGTCGATATGCTGGCTGGCCCTGGCAACGCCTACGTTGCCGAGGCCAAGCGTCTCCTTTTCGGACGCGTCGGCATCGACCTTTTCGCCGGTCCGACTGAGGTTCTCATCCTGGCCGATGATACCGTTGACGGAGAATTGGTCGCGACAGACCTGCTTGGGCAGGCGGAGCACGGTACGAATTCGCCGGCCGTCCTGGTGACCAATTCCGAGAAGCTCGCCAAAAACACCGTGGCTGAAATCGAGCGCCTGCTCCGGATCATGCCGACCGCCGAAATCGCAGGAACGGCCTGGCGCAATCACGGCGAGATAATCCTTTGCGAGACGCGGGAAGAGATGCTGGCCGAGGCCGATCGCATCGCTTCCGAGCACGTTCAGGTTATGACCGCGGATGATGACTGGTTCCTCGACAAGATGAGGAACTACGGTGCGCTGTTCCTTGGCGCCCGCACGACCGTCGCCTATGGCGACAAAGTGATTGGCACCAACCATACTCTGCCAACCATGCGCGCCGCGCGCTACACTGGCGGGCTATGGGTCGGCAAGTTCATCAAGACCTGCACCTATCAGCGAATCTTGACCGATCAGGCCTCCGCGATGGTCGGTGAATACGCATCAAGGCTGTGCATCATGGAAGGATTTGCCGGCCACGCCGAGCAAGCCAATGTCCGAGTGCGGCGTTACGGTCATCGAAACATCGAATACGCCACTGCAGCCCATCCGTTGGCCGCGAGCAAGCAAATGGAGGAAACCAATGAAACACGATAAGAACGTGAAAGGCGAAGTCGTCGCAAAGGAGATGACTGGCGGCCAGATTATCGTGGATCACCTGATCCGCGAGGGCGTGACTCATGTTTTTGGCATCCCCGGTCACGGCGATACGGCGCTTATCGACGCGTTCGTAGACCGAAAGGATGAGATCCAGCTTTTGCCGGCCATGCATGAGCAGAATGCTTCGCACATGGCTGACGGATTCTACCGGTCTTCGGGCAACGTAGCCTGCGTCGTGACATCAATCGGCCCGGGAGCCACAAACACCCTGACCGGCATTGCCACCGCATTCGCGGACTCGTTGCCGCAGCTTGTCATCACTGGCGGTGTTCACACCTACATGATGGGGCGTGGCGTTCTTCAAGAAGTCGATCGACCGCATTCGGACAACTTTCCGCGCATGGCCGAGCCCGTGGTCAAGCGCTGGTTCAATCCAAGCCATGTCGAGCAGATTCCAAACATGATGGAGCAGGCGTTCAACGCCATGCTCGAAGGACGTAAAGGGCCAGTCCTCTTGAACGTGCCGCAGGATGTGCAGGCCGAGTTTGCAACGGTCACAATCGGCGACAGCAAAAAGCGCCGTACCGCCGCGCGTGCCTTCGGTGATCCAGAATACATCACCCACGCCGTCGAGCTGCTCCTTTCGGCGGAGCGCCCGGTACTTCTGGCCGGCGGGGGTGTCATTCAGGCAGAAGCAACAGACGAGTTGAAAGCCATCGCTGAATTTCTCGGCGCTCCGGTCACCTCCTCCTTCATGGGCAAGGGCGCATTCCCTGAAGACCACGAATTGTTCGCTTGTGCCTGCGGCGACCTTGGTTCGATCCCTGGCAATGCAATGACACGATCGGCCGACGTGCTTCTGGCGGTTGGCTGTCGTTTCTCGGACCGCATCACGTCCTCTTACCAGCCGGGGATCACATTCGACATTCCGAAGACGAAGCTGATCCAGGTCGATCTCGACGGCTTCGAAATCGGCAAGAACTATCCCGTTGAAGTCGGAATCGTTGGCGACGCCAAGGCCGTGTTGGGAGCTGTCCTGGCGGAGCTCAAGGCCAAGGGAAAACAGCGAGACTATAAATCCACTGCGCAGTTCAAGGAACTGGAGCAGCGCAAAGTGGAATGGGAGGAATTCCTCCGTCCTCTGCGTACGGCCAACGTCCAGCCCATGACCGCCTCCCAGGTACTCGTCGAGGCGCGCAAGGCGTTGCCGCGTGACACGATAGTCGTTACCGATTCATCCAATCCGCAGAACCAGGTATTCAACGAATTCCCGGTTTATGGTCCTCGCCAGCACATCACGCCGGGCGGAATGTCGGGGATCGGCTTTGCACTACCCGCCGCCATCGGCGCCAAGCTGGGCAAGCCGGAGGTAACAGTCTGCGCCATCTTCGGCGACGGCGCGTTTCTCCAGACAGGAACTGAACTCGCCACCGCCGCGATGCTTGGCACGCCGGTGATCTTTCTTGTCATCAACAATGGCGGCTGGGGAGCAATCCGGAACCTGCAGCTGAACATGTTCGGGGAGGATCGCGAGATCATCACGGAGTTCAAGACACCGGACGGCTCGAAGTGGATGGCCGACATAGCTGGCGTCGCTAAATCTCTCGGCTGCGAAGGTGAGCGCGTGGTCGACGCCTCACAGCTTGGTGCTGCGATTGAACGGGCTCTGGCGTCCGGGAAGCCGTATGTCATCGACGCGATCTGCGCGATCGAAAGGCCATACTCCAACATGCATGTGACAGGCTGGTGGGACATAACTGTACCCGCTTATCTGGGTGACCTGCGCGCCAAATACGTGAAGGGGCGCGGCTTCTGATCGACCTGGGAGCCAGTCGGCAACAGCTGGCTCTCACTCCAGATGTTTGGAGTTGTCCAATGACAGAAAACCGACGGCCGAATGTCAAAAATGGCCACTTGCGCCAGCTGTTGTGGATCGCGATCGTTGCGATTCTGCTGTCTCCACTTTTTCCGGCAGCAATAAGAACTCTCGGCGAGCAAAGTGAATTGCGGGGCCGACTCGCGGAATCCCAAGTTGCTTTGCTCAACTACTACTTCGGTGAAAAATAGCGTCTCACAAACGCAGAAAGCTCGAGACAGCAGCAGAGCCTGAAATATGCGCGGTGGTGGTGGATGCAACCCGCTTTTTTGCGGCCGCGCCCCGAGATACATCCCTGCGCTGTCTTTGTTGTTCAGGCTCAGCAACTTCTCTCCTTGGAGCTTTCGCGTGGACAGTCGACTTCTCAGATCAGGTCGTCCGGACATTTGTCAGGAGTCGGACTCTCTCGGAATGGTCGAAGTCTTCCGGGACACACGTGACCACTTCTATGGCGGCCGGGTCCGACCAAACGTCCAGACGATAGCCTGCAGCCGTTACAAAACACACTTTGTCCGAGACAGGATCGCGCTCATGTCGAACGAAACCCTCCCTTCCCTGGAGTTCTTTCTTGGCTTGGTAGAGGCGGCAGGTCGTATCACTCTCCCGAGGTTTCGGACTCGACTGGCTGCTGATGCAAAGGTCAAGGCTGGCGTCAAGTTCGACCCGGTGACTGACGCCGACCGAGAAGCTGAAATCGCCATCCGCGAAATTATCAGCTCAACCTATCCGCACCACTCGATACTCGGTGAAGAGTTCGGCACAACGGGAGCCGGACCAATACAATGGGTCATAGATCCGATAGACGGAACAAAACCATATCTATGCGGCATCCCCGTATGGGGAACACTCATCGGAATCACAGTAGCCGGCCGTGCGGTACGCGGAATAATGAGCCAGCCTTACACGGGTGAGTTCTTCTGGGGCGACCAGTCTGAAGCATTTTGCGAGAGCGCACGCGGGAGATCAAAACTGCGCACAAGCAGTGTTCAGGCTCTACCCGACGCGATCTGCCACACGACCTCGCCCGAGCCTTTCGCCCGGCGTTCAGACCGAGGTTTTGCAAAGCTCTCGTCGGCAGTCAAGTTCACTAGATATGGAGGGGAGTGCTACGCATTTGCGATGTTGGCTGCCGGCCAAATCGACTTGTGCGTTGAACCATCGATGCAGCCCTACGACATTGTGCCGCTTATTCCGATCATTGAATCGGCTGGCGGTGTTGTCACTCGCTTCGACGGCTGTCGAGCCGAGCAGGGCGGCAGAATACTGGCGTCAGCCAATCGGTCACTCCACGAAGCTGCGCTGGAAATGCTCAACGACGGCAGGTGACGATGCGGAATGCAAAATCGCAGCGAGGTCGCACTGTACCGGCTGACAGCAGCCGCGGCGGCCAAGAAGCTGTGAGCCAGCTGTGAAACTTTCGGCTTGCATAGAATGGCTCTACGCCCCTGAAACGGCAAATCTGGCAGATCGTATATCGCTTGCACGGCTAAGCGGGCTGACAGCCGTCGAATTCTGGAGGTGGACCGACAAGGATCTGGGCAGCATCGAACTCGCATTGCGGGCGGCCGAGATGGAACTAAGCAGCATCGTAGCTGAACCGATGATCCCGCTGACGGATATCCGGAACCAGAGCATTTTTCTCGAAGGTCTTAGACGCTCGATTGCCACAGCAAGGAGACTTGGTGCACCGGTGCTTATTGTCCAGGCAGGCGATGAGCTTCCTGATGTCCCCCGACATGATCAGAAGAAGGCGCTGGTCGAAACATTGGCCCTCGCTGGCGAAATGCTGGAGGGAAGCGGCGTTCGTATTGGTCTTGAACCACTCAACACACTGATAGATCACCCCGGATATTTCCTGCCTTCGACTGTCGAGGGCCTGGAGATCGTTGCCGCAACCGGGCGCCCGGAGATCGGGATCGTTTACGATATCTACCACTCTGCTGTTATGAGCGAAGAAACCGACGTCGTTATTGGCAGCAATATTGATCGCGTGTTCCACATTCATATTGCCGATCATCCCGGGCGCAACGAACCAGGGACTGGTGGCATCGATCTGAAGAAGCGGTTGGACTGGCTTTTCACCCAAGGCTACAGCGGTTTCGTTGGGCTGGAGTATAGACCTATTGCGCCAACGGCCCAGTCAGTCGCCGCTTGTCGAAGCGCATTCTTTTGACGACAGGCAAGCGGGCAAATGGCCGCCTGTGCGTGCTACCATCACCTTTCTGCCCCGCCAGTTTCACCATGCGCGCTACAGGCGCCGGATAGTCTTCGACAATATCGTATTTGGTCGCGTCCGAGTCCGATCGTCGTCACGCTCCGTGAGATGAGCCAGTCGATTGGCGCGCGACAAGTGCCGCCTGCAGGACGGTGTCCTGCGGCACCGCAGAGCCGTTGATTTTCTGCCGGAGATATTCGATGCCCAGCCGGCCCATCTCCATCGCCGGCATGCTCATCGAAGTGAGGGAGGGTCTCAGGAAGCTGCTAGTGATGTAGTTGTCGAAACCCATCACTGCCTTGTCCTCCGGGACACGAACGCCGGCATCCGCCAGCGCTGCGAGCGCACCCAGCGCATGCCGGTCCGTAGAGGCGACAATAGCTGTGGCGTCAAACCCATTTCGGCAAGCATCCGAAACACGGCGGTAGGCGTCGGTCTCACCACGGATCTCATCAAGCAGTTCGACTGAAAAAGGCTCGCCGGTGGATTCCAGGAAGCCCATCATGCCGAGGCGGCGGTCTCGGAAATCATACCAGGCGTCGTCGGGCGTAATGTACGCGTACCGGCGATGCCCCAGCGACCAGAGATGGCGCGCGGCGGTGTGGCCAGCCGCCACGTTGTCCGTCCGGATGATCGAATAGCCGGCATTGGGTTGCTGGCCGATCAGCACCACGGGCACCGGCATCTCTTCAGGTGGCCGGCTAGGCCGCTGATCGTGGGCTGCCGCGCAAACGAGTATGCCATCCACACGCCGCTCGAGGAACGCGGTGATATAAGCCTCGCGCCGGCCTTCGTCGCCGTTCGTCAACCCTAGCAGCATGGTGAGGCCCTGCGCGTGGGTGGCGGCTTCAATGCCCGACATCATGGCCGCATAGTAGGCGTTGGCCGAGGGGATGACGACGCCGACACTGTCCGACCGCGACCGGGCCAGGCCCCGGGCCATCGCATTGGGAACGAAGCCCAGGGCGCGCGCCGCGTCGATTACCTGCTGGCGTGTGCCCGCTGCTACCGGATAGTCGGTTTTCGACATAGCTCGCGATGCCGTCGCCACAGACACCCCCGCTGCGCGAGCTACGTCGCGAATGCTGATCTCTTTGGTGCGGCGTGGCGGCATGAGGCGTGAATAACCCATCGCAACGCCGTTGCCGAGAGTCAACACCGAGGATATCCAAGGCAGTAACCGGTTACTATCGGAAATCAGCGCCTGGTCGCAATCGCTGGTCAGACGTCACCGCTGAGGCTCCCAGAGACCTGCCTTCATTGCGCAAGAAAGTAATATCGTGGAAGCCAGGACGATCGCCTCACCCGGTAACCCTTCGGCGTTCAGCCGAATCCTTTCTTCGCCGCTATACCGCGGTGCCACGATTGCCATGTTTCTATCCGGTGTAGGGGTCTCGGCTGCTGCTCCCCAAATCGTACTTTTCCTCGTGCACGAGTTGGGCGCATCGCTTCCAGTCGCCGGCCTCTTCTACCTGACGAGCCTGGTGGCACCCGTGATAGGGTACGCCGTCGGTAGCTACTCGGACCGCAGCGGTATCCGGCTCGGTCTATTCCGTCTTTGTGCCATTGCCGGATTTCTCGGCTGGGCCGGCATTGCCATTTCAACTCAAGTTTGGATGCCTTTCGCGATCAGCGCGGTGGTCTTGGCTTTCTCTGGTGCTGCGGCTTCGCAGGTTTTCGCGGCAATTCATGATGAACTCAGCAGGACGCCGGCACGCACTGACGAGAGTGTCGTGGCCGTTGTCCGAATGGCGCTGACCGCTGGATGGGTTGTTGGCCCCGTGGCCGGAGCTTGGCTAGCTGCGGGGACAAGCCTCCGTACGATGCTTTGGGGCACTGCCATCTGCTCCCTCCTGCAGATCCTTCCCCTGGGTACGCTGAGCGCGGCTGCGCCTGCGAGGAAGGACGATGCCGAATACCAGGGCGACAATGCGGATTTTGCGAATTGGCGCCCTATACTGCCGCTACTGGCATTTACAGGCCTCTTCGTCCTCGTCACTGCGGGTGAATCGGTGAAGTACGGCTTTCTTCCGCTCTACATGGAACAAAGCCTCAAGCTCGATGCCACGATCCGGGGTGCAGTTATCGGCATCCAGCCGCTTATAGAGCTGCTGATCATGCCGTTCAGCGTCATTCTCGGTCAGCGATTCGGAATGCTGTGGCTCATGTGCATGGCGGCAGGCCTCGGTGTGGCTGCCAACATATGCTTTGCGGCGTGGCCAAGCGCTGGCGGGATGTTCGCCGGCCAGATCCTGATGGGCGGAGTATGGGGCGTGTTTGCGGCCCTGGGCATCATCGTCGCGCAGCGGCTCCTGCCCACAGCTGTGGCGACGGCCTCCGCCATATTCATGAGTTCATCGGCGGTCAGTTCCGCGCTCGGCGGTGTAACGGGCGGGCTGGGCGTCGCCATGGTCGGCCTGCCGTACGTGTTCTGGTTTCCGGCCGCATTCTCGGCACTCGCGGTAGTGGGCCTGGCTGCGATGGCACGGCACGATCGGGCTCTGTGATGGGCCACATGCGTCTCAGCGCCGTCGTCTCATCACAGACAGACATTCGGCTCCTGGCGTGGCCCACTGATTTGAATTGCGGCGGCCAAATTGATCGCGGATACGTACGATTACATCATCCTCGGAGCCGGGGCTCTCGGAGTTTATACGGCTCGCGCGCGTTGAACGGCAACCCTCGCATTCTGAACGAATCCGGCGACGGCCCGTTAGGCTTGACGCGAGAGCAGGCCGCGCTCGGCGAGAAAATCCCGCCTCGCCCCGTCTCGCGCCAGCGCCGCAACGATTCGCTTCACCAGCTCATCCTTGTGAGGGCCGGCCAAATCGAGGATGGTTTCCACCTCGACGCCATCGGCCGTGAAGAATCGAACTGGGGGTTTCGCGCCATAGTGAGGCCCCCGACTGCGTTTGGAATAAAATCAGCTCGTACAAGGCAATACGAAACCGAAAAAGGACGCGGCAGATATCTAAGGCATTCGCATATGCCTGTCACGTATCTCCGCCACCCTGCCGCTGGTTCTTCAAGCCCTATTCTGCAATCGTCGGCATTCACCTCATCCCTGCGGGACGAGTATCCGAAACAAACCGTCCTGTTAGCACGCCGCTGCACGCCTTCGCCGCACGCGTGTGTCGCAGACATTCCGGCGTTGAGATGGATGCGCTAAGTATCGTTGCAAGCGCGCTAACTAATCGTCACGCGCAAGATGCGGGTGCGTTGGCCAAAAAGACGGGACGGAACGGAGATGTTGCGATGCAGTAACCAGGAGACCTTCGACACCACGGGGTAGCCCCTCGCCGGGACAGTGGCGCGCGATGTTGGGGTGAAGCCGCGTAGGCCAATTCTCGAACGGACAGGGTTTGGTAGCGCCCTCCCGAAATGAACCCCCGACGCGCGTTGTTAGGTTTTAGATACGAACAAAACTTGCCCTCGAATTTTCAGTCATTTCATTGACTCTGCCGTATCCCGTCTCTGCCATTGGCTAAGACGAAATGGCGCAGTTTTGATACGCTGGTGTCTTGTTGTGTCCGAACGATACTTTATCCGATTTGCACGCCACTGTTGCCTTTTGCCGAATGTGTGTTGAGGCAGCTTCCAAGCAAAGGTGCATCCCCGTATGGATGACCGACCATTGCGGTGTGTGGCTTAGCCGGATCAACGGTTTTGTGGCGATCTCCGTCGAGATCGGCCGTAGCCAAGGTTATCAGGTCTCGCACAACGGCGGCCCCACGGTCTTCGAGGCAACAATTGTGAAGAGCGATGCAATTTCGTACCCGCCGCGAGGTCTCTCCCGCGAGGAAGCAGCGCGCTATGTCGGCGTTGGACCGACATTGTTCGACGAAATGGTCGCTGACGGTCGCATGCCGAGGCCCAAGCTCATTAACAGTCGCACGATTTGGGATCGTGTCACCCTCGATATCGCTTTCACCTCCTTGCCTGATAAAGATAACGGTCTCCAAGAACTGTTGGAGCGGAGCGAGCGGAAGGCGGCAACAAGTTAGTGACTACGCACGTTGCGTATACGCTGTCGGCGTAGTACAGTGATCGCCTGAGCGGACAGGATGACGTGAACGAGAGTGAGGCGCTTGCACGAGATGTAAAAGCTTGGCGGGCGAAGGAGGGATTCACTGCCGAAGGCGCAGCTAAGGCATTGGGAATACCGAAACGCACCTACGAGGGCATAGAGCAAGGTCGAGGCTTCCCGTACCCGATACTCCTACGCGTTGCCCTTAAAAGCGAAAACCTATCGCCTCAGGCGAAGATTGAAGTCTCCCCGCGCGTGACACCACGGCAGCAGAAGACTGGAAGGAGGGTTTGATGGCCCGGCCATTCAAGGATGCCAGCTACCCCGGCGTTTCGTCGCGCCTCAAGAACGGAAAACTGGTCTATCGCTATCGTGCAAAGGGAATGCCCGAAATCCGTCTTCCCGGTCAGCCCGGAGATCCGGAATTCGAAGCTGCCTATGAAAAGGCGACGCAAGGCCAAGACCACAAGGCAATTATTATCGACCTGCCCGGCAGGGCGCTGCCAAAGACCTTCGGGCATGCAGCCCGGCGACTCGAAACGACGATGGAATGGTTGGACTTTGATGAAGCGACCCGACGAAAGAACGCGCGGCTCATCGAGCGTTTCCTTAAGTTGCGGATCGATCCTGCATATCCATTGACCTGGCGTGATACCCCGGTGGAACATCTCGATGCCGATCGCCTGCGCGTCATCATCGAAGGTTTCTTCGGGACCAACCGGACGGTCGCTAAACACATGCTGGTCGCAATCAAGAAGCTTCTGTGGGTGGCGATCCATATAGAAAGGTGGATCAAGCCGCAGAACGATCCGTCGCTGTCCATCCGCGTGCGCGTGCCCAAATCCACGGCCAATCCGGCCTGGCCGATTTCGATCCGTGAGAAATTCGAGGCGCGCCATCCAATCGGCACTGCCGCGCGCACCTGCTATGCGCTTGGGTTCTGGCTTGGCAATCGGCGCGGCGATGTCGCGGCGCTCGATTGGGAGCATCTCGTGGTCGAGGAAATCGAACTTTTCGACGGTTCACTGGAGATGATCGAAGCCTTCGACTTCCGACAGCAAAAAAATCGCAACCGTCACGGCGGTCGCGAGATGTTCATCCCGATCGTCGACAAGTTGGCGCAGGCGTTGGCGCCGCTCGATCGTTCGAAAGGTGGGGCGGTACTAAAGAATGCCTACGGGAAACCCTTCGCTGAAAAAAGCCTCACCGGAATGATCGCACACTGGAACAAACAGGCCGGCATTCCCGAAGGCTACACCCTGCATGGTCTGCGCCGCACCTTCGGCACCTATCTCGCCGAGTGCAACATCCAGGCGCGAGCTATCATGGAGGCGATGGGCCATTCCTCGATGACTGTGACCGACGAATACGTGCGGGAGGCCAACAAGAAGCGGATGGCTGTCGATATCGCCCGGGCGATCAACGAACGTGAAGCCAAACGCGATGCCATGCGTCAGCGGACACTCCTGCGCATCATCAAATAGCCGATTGAGCCCCAGCCAAAAGGAAAGGCGGCTTCTGGCCGCCTTTTTCTTTGGGCCCATAATGGGCCCAAAACGTTTTGGGCCAAGGTCACTTTTTAGTAATAAAATCAATGGTCATGGTGGGCCCGGAGGGACTCGAACCCCCAACCAAGCGGTTATGAGCCGCCGGCTCTAACCATTGAGCTACAGGCCCCACGCGGCTGGATTAGTGTTTTTCCCCGAGCGGCACAAGGCTTTCCCGAAGGGCTGGAAAGCGATCGCCCAAATCAGCCCATATTCGCGCCCTAGTTGGCAGGTGCGACCGGATCGCAGCCAAGGAGATTTTCATGACCAGACATCTTTTGCCCCTCGCACTTGCCGCCGCAATCGCTTTTCCAGCGATGGCCGGTGCTGCCGATTCGCCGCCCTCGCCTCGCATCGTCGTTTCCGGCGAAGGCGAAGCGACAATGGCGCCGGATCTGGCGCTGCTGTCGCTCAGCGTCATGCGCGAGGCCAAGACCGCGCGCGCCGCGCTCGATGCCAACAACGACGCCATGGCCGCCGTGATCGCGGCGATGAAATCGGCCGGCATCAAGGAACGCGATCTGCAGACCGCCGGCATCCAGATCAACCCGCGCTACGTCTACACCAACAAGCCGGACGGCAGCCAGGAGGCCGAGCTCGTTGCCTATCAGGTGACCAACACGCTTTCGGTGCGCATCCGTGACATCGACAAGACCGGCGACATCCTCGACAAGGCGGTGTCGCTTGGCGTCAACCAGGGCGGCGGCATCTCCTTCACCAATGAGGATCCGGCGGCCGCCGTCACCGAAGCCCGCAAGAAGGCGGTCGCAAACGCCGTCGCCAAGGCCAAGACGCTGGCCGAAGCGGCCGGTGTCAGCATCGGGCGCGTGCTCGAAATCACCGACCAGAACATCGCTCCGCCACCAATGCCGATCAACGCCAAGGCCTTCGACGCGGCCGGTGCGGCGGTTCCGGTGCAGGCTGGCGAGAATTCCTATGCGGTGCAGGTCACCGTCACCTTCGAGCTGAAGTGACCGCTGCCTGAAACATCATTTGTGAGACAAATGAAAAACCCCGGAGGATCGATCCTCCGGGGTTTTGTTTGAGCCGCGCATTCCATCAGTGTGGAGGAGCTCATACTACTCCAGACTGACCTTCGGAGAAGGTCATGTCTCCAAGCTGATCTTCGCTTTAGCGGGAGAGGGTCGGGCAACCGCGCTGATTGGCAAACACGACAATCACACGGTCGCCGTACTGGCGGCCCGCGACCTTCACGGTACGGCGGTTGACGTCGACGATGCGGACGCGGTGCAGGCCCATGCGCTCGGCCTTGCCGAGGGCACGCTCGGGCGAGCACCGGCGCCAGCCGCGGTCGTCACGGCGATGGTCGCGACGGTAGCCGTCATCGTCTCCGCTATAGACGCCGACGCGGGGTTCGTTGTTGTTGCCAAAGCCGAGATAGATGCTGTCGGCATGGGCGGCGGGGATGGCGGCAAACGTGCCGAGGGCGATAAGACCCGAAAGGGCTGCCGTCTTGATGGTGTTGAACATTGCTTCTCTCCTTGTTGGGGGCTCTCACCCGGTGGAAACGATGGGGCGAGAATGCACTTCCGTATCTGAACTCATTACGAACTGGTCGTTCATTTGCGGTTCATGTGGCAACAAGAGGGAGATTTCGGCAGTTTCTCCTTCTGCGACCGTTCCGAACCCCTCAATGTCGAAACGCACGGTCGCGCAGTCGGTTCCGGACCTTGTAGCTCTCAAGGCTCGTCGTCGAGCATGTGCTCCAATCTCAAGGCTCGTCGTCGAGCATGTGCTCCAAATAGTCGTCCGGTGCGGCAAGGTCGGTCTCGTTGGCGCTAACCCGACCCCGAATCGAGATGCCGGCCTCGTGGACGGTCTCGGCACTTCCCGAAACCAGCCTGTGCCACCAGTAGAGATCGCGGCCTTCGGCAACCAGCCGATAGGCGCAGGTCTGGGGCAACCAGCTGATGGTGCGCACATTCTGCGGCGTCAGCCCGACGCAGTCCGGAACGCGCGCCAGCCGGTTGGCATAGTCGGAGCAGCGGCAGCTTTCGGCGTCGAACAGCTGGCAGCCGACACTTGTCCAGTAGATCTCGCCGGTGTCCTCGTCCTCGAGTTTCGACAGACAGCATTTACCGCAGCCGTCGCAGAGCGATTCCCACTCGGCTGGGGTCATCGCCTCGAGCGTCTTGGTTTTCCAGAAAGGCGTGTCCATCGTGCCGATGATGTGGCCCCCGCCCGCGCCAAGGTCAAGCATGGCGATGGCCGCAAATGCGGGCGCGCACCATACGAAAAACATGAAGTCGCCTTCAAAACGCCGGTCAATCGCCCTTCGTTGCCGGTAATGTCTGCAAACCGGAACCAATCCGGATGATGGAAGTTTGGGCAGGGATGGGACCCCACAAGGAGAACTTTTTGAGATGAAACGCCAACCACGGATTCTGGCAGGCACAGCACTTGGCCTGTTGATGGCATCCGCGCCGTTGGGCGCGTACCCGCTGCAGGGCAGTGCCGCATTCGGCCCCTTGCAACACACCACAGCGCCGCTGATCCCAGCGCAAGCAGCCTGCGCCGAAGGCGAATCGGCTGAGGCCTGCGCACAAAAACAGCAGCTGGAGCCGGCGCAGAAGCCCGAACCGGAACAGCAGGCCGCGCCGGCGCAGGGCGAGCAGGAACAGCAGCCGCGCAAGAAGAAGCGCGATCAACAGCAGCAGACCGAACAGGCTCCTGCCGAACAGGCCGCGCCTGCCGCCGAACAGCCTGCCGAGCAGGCCGCACCGGCAAACGAGGAGCAGCCGATCAAGCCGCGCAAGAAGAAGCGCGACCAGCAACAGCAGATCGAGGCTGCGCCTGCCGAGCAGCCGGTCGAGCAGGCCGCTCCGGCAAACGAGGAGCAGCCGGTCAAGCCGCGCAAGAAGAAGCGCGACCAGCAACAGCAGATCGAGGCTGCGCCTGCCGAGCAGCCGGCCGAGCAGGCCGCTCCGGCAACCGAAGAGCAACCGGTCAAGCCGCGCAAGAAGCGCAAGCAGGACCAGCAAATTGAAGCGGCCCCAGCCGAACAGGCGCCGACCACAAAGGAAGCGCCTGCCGGAGAGCCTGTTCCGCAGGCCGAGCCCCTTCAGGGCGAGCAGCAGGCGGCGCCTGCCCAGGGCGAACAGCCTCAGGACAAGAAAAAGCGCGGCAAGAAGCCTGTCATCGAACAGCCGGTGACCGGAGAGCAGCCGGCCACCACCGGAGAACAGCCATCGACGGCCGAACAGCCCGCCAATGGCCAGCAGCCCGTGACCGGCGAACAGCCGGCCCAGGGTGAAAATGCGGCCCAGGGCGAAGCCCCGGCCGACGAGAACGCAGCGCCTATCCTCGACAGCCAGAAGGATGTCCTGCGCAAGCGCAAGGGCAAGAACGGCCAGCAGGGAGGCGAGAATGCGAATGGCGAACAGGCCAACCAGCCCGCCGAGCCGAATGGCGAGCAGGCGCAGGCACCAAAGCCGGCTCCGGTCGACCAGGGACCGCCGCCCACCGACGACAAATCGGCCCAGCAGGAGATCCAGCCTGAAAAGCTCGTTCCGGTGACGGAGGAAAAGGGCAAGCGCGTCGAGCGTGCACCCGATGAGAACGTCCGCGACCGTCGGCGTCCCAAGGGCGCCGACGTGCTCAAGGAAATCGGCGATCGGGTCATCATCCAGTTCAACAACCAGACCATCGTCGAAAGCAATGATGGCCCGCGCATGAACCGCGGCGCCAAGGATGTCTACTACGAGGATCTGCCGCGCGGCCGTATCCGCGAAACCGTGGTGCGCGAAAACGGCAACCAGATCGTCACCATCCGCAACCGCAACGGCGACGTCATCCAGCGTTCGCGTATCACGCCGGACGGCCGCGAATATGTGCTGAGCTATGTCGACGAGCGACGCTATGAGGACGTTGACGACTGGCGCGATCCCGGCGACGACCTGCCGCCGATGCGGCTCGACATCGCGCGTCGGGACTACATTCTGGATTCGGAGGATGTGGAGGATCCGGACGACTACTACACCTTCCTCGAACAGCCGCCGGTGGAGAAAGTCCAGCGCCTCTATTCGATCGACGAGGTCAAGCGCTCGGCGCGCGTGCGCGATATCGCCCGCCGTGTCGACCTCGACACGCTGAACTTCGAATTCGGTTCGGCCTCGATCTCCGATACCGAGGTGCAGAAACTCGAGGGCGTCGCCGGCGCCATGGAGAAGCTGTTGGCGAAGAACCCGGCGGAAACCTTCCTGATCGAAGGTCATACCGACGCGGTCGGCAGGCCGGAGGCGAACCTTGCCCTGTCCGACCGCCGCGCCGAATCGGTCGCGGAGGCCTTGACCAGTGCCTTCGGCATCCCGCCGGAGAACCTGACGACGCAAGGCTATGGCGAGGAATATCTCAAGGTGGACACGACGGCGCCCAATCGCGAAAACCGCCGCGTCGGCATCCGCCGCATCACCTCGCTGGTGGCCCCGGTGGCCAGCGCCAACTGACCAAAAAGTGAACCGCGCGATTCGAAACGCTTATTGAATCGCGCGGTTGCTCACCCCAGATTTTACCAAGGGCGTTCCCTGCCCTGTCCCGACTCCAGCGGGACAAATGAGCCCCGCCGGTCCCTCCCGGTGGGGCTTTTTCCTCGCCTTCGATTGAGGAATGACACCTCGCGCCTCAACGAGTCTCAGGCCGGGGACTCCAGGTCCTTTTGCCGCTCGGGCCTTGCAAACAGCGGCGGTTTGCCCGAAATACGGCTCTTAATGCATATCGCGCAAAAAGCATGCCCTCGGGCGCGACCCCAGGGTGCTTTGCGATTTTTGGGAGAACGACATGCATTAAAGCAGCGCAGGTCGCCCAAAAATTGCCTGGCGGTTTTGGCAGACCGACATGCATCAAAACAAAATGAAATAAATCCGGAACCGCTTTATGAAACGCCTCGAACTCGCAATCGAATCGATCATTCTCGCCTCCCGCTGGCTGCTGGTCGTCTTCTATCTCGGGCTGGGCGTCGCGCTCGCCATCTATGCGCTGTCCTTTGGCAAGAAGCTCTATGAGTTCGTCATCATGGCGTTCACGCTCGGCGAGACCGACACCATCCTGAAGATGCTCAGCCTGATCGACGCGGCGCTGGTCGCCTCGCTGGTGGTGATGGTCATCATCTCCGGCTACGAAAACTTCGTCAGCCGTTTCGACGAGAATGACGGCGAGGTCCACTGGCTAGGCACGATCGATGTCGGCTCGCTGAAGGTCAAGGTCGCCTCGACCATCGTCGCCATCTCCTCCATCCACCTCCTGCAGGTTTTCCTGAACTCGGCGTCCTATACGACCGACCAGTTGATGTGGCTGACCATTATCCATCTGGCCTTCGTCGCCTCGGCGTTCATGCTCGCCTATATCGACAGGCTCATGGGCTTGGGCAAAGCCAAGAAGGCAGGGGAGGAGTGACGCTGGCAGCACCGCTCCCGCTAATAAATTCTCTTTATGTTCGTGCCTGAATTCACGAACACATCGTCCGGCACGAAAAAGTCGCCGGCCAGCGGCCCTGTCGCGCCCGGCGCATAGGCTGAGAAATCGCTGACGCCCTCGGCGCGCAGTACTTCCTCGTCGATATAGAAATTGCCGGTCGCCTCACGCGACGGCCGCATCAGGATCGCGTGCGCCGCATCGGCCATGATGTCGGGCGAACGGCTCATCGCCGCCACGCTCGCGCCACCCAGAAGATTGCGCACCGCCGCCGTGTCGACGGTCGAGATCGGCCACAGCGAATTGACCGCAATACCGTCCTTGGCGAACTCCGCGCTCATGCCCAGAGTGCACATCGACATGCCGAACTTGGCCATCGTGTAGGCGACGTGGTTCTTGAACCACTTGGCCTTCATGTCGAGCGGCGGCGCCAGATTCAAGATATGAGGATTTTGCGCCAACTTCAGGTGCGGAATGCACATTTTGGAAACCAGGAAGGTGCCGCGCGTGTTGATCTGGTGCATCAGATCGTAGCGCTTCATGTCGGTCTCCAGCGTGCCGGTGAGCTGGATGGCGCTGGCATTGTTGATGCAGATATCGATGCCGCCGAACTTCTCCACGGTTCTGGCGACTGCCTCGGCGACCTGCGCCTCCTCGCGGATATCGCACAGCACAGGCAGCGCCTTGCCGCCGGCCTGCTCGATCTCCTGCGCGGCCGTGTAGATCGTGCCCGGCAGCTTCGGATGCGGCTCGGAGGTCTTGGCCGCTATCGTCACATTGGCGCCGTCGCGCGCCGCGCGCAGCGCGATCGCCAGCCCGATGCCGCGCGACCCGCCGGAGATGAACAGCGTCTTTCCCTTGAGCGACATGATTTGCGCCTCCCTTGCAACATCACAGACGCGAACCTTTGCGCGGCAGGCAACCGTCGCGCAAGGCCCAACACCCCGGAGCCAGGTTACGCTGCGTCGGCTTTTGAAGACATATCCGGCTAGACCAGCACCAGGCCTTGCCGCATGGCGATGGCGATCGCGTCAGTGCGGTTGGCGGCACCCAGCTTGATCAGGATCGCAGCGACGTGGAACTTCGCCGTATGCACCGAGATGTTCAGCCGCCGCGCGATCACCTTGTTGGGCGCGCCCTCGGCCAGCAGCGCCAGCACTTCGCTCTCACGCGGCGAAAGCGACGGCCTCGTTGAAACGCCGTCGAGCCCCTCATCCTCAAACAGATCGCCACCACCGTCATGGAAGTCGTCATGCCCAATCGGAAAGGGCTCTCCATCGCCGGAAATCCGATAGCCCGCCGCCGCCAGCCGCACCGCAGCCGCAATCAGCAGATCGTCCGCTGCCGTTGGCAGCACGGCAAACACCGCACCAGCCGGCCGCTCGCGGCTTGCCCGCGAGGACAGCACCACGCGCGGTATTCGCGCGTCGATGGCACCGCCGCTCAGGGGGACATTTTCCAGCGCATGGCCATCGACGATGGCGACATCAGCCGCGTCGCTGCCGCCCGTCAGAACCGGCAGCAGATCGTCGTTCACGGCAAGCCCAGCCGACAAGCGCTCGGCGCGCACGGCATCGCCGAGCGCGATCAGCACTCTCAACCGTCGCCCCATGACCCCGCCACTCGCGATCCCGTCAGCTTCGCTGCCTGCCATCGACCCTCTCAGCTCAGCGGCTTTTCGCCGATGGTCAAGGCGACTTCGCGCGTCTCGCCACCACGCATCACACCCAGCGCCACCGAAGCGCCGGCGCTGTCCGGCCCGAGCCTGCGGATCAGCTCCCGCGGCCCATGCACGGCTTCGCCATTCCACGACACGATGATGTCGCCGAGCGAGAGGCCTGCGGCCTTGGCCGGGCCATTGTCGTCGAGGCTCATCACCATCGCGCCATGCGCGTCACCATCGCGGATCGGGTGCAGGCCGGCGCCGAGATAACCACGCGCGACATGGCCCTTCTCGCGCAGCGTCGCCACTGCCCGCTCGATGGTCTCGTAGGGCATGACCAGCGCCCGCCGGCGCGGCCCGAACAAGAGCATGCCGACCAGCGCGCCCTTGGCGTCGAGCACCGGACCGCCCTCGAAACTGCCGCCGGCACCGACGGAAAGATTGATGCGCCGGTCGATCGTGCCGCCACGCATCGAGCGCCAGGCCGGACCGACCTCACCCACCGTGCCGAACACGGCGAGCGCCGAGCCGTCACTGCTGCCGACCGCAACGGCCAGATGGCCCGGCCGCACTGCACCCGCCTTGGCCAGTGACGGCGCATCTGGCGCGCCCGCCGGCTTCAGCAGCGCGACACCGGTCGACGGATCGCGGCCGATAAGCTCGGCCTTCACGGTCTCGCCGGAAGCCAGCATCAGTTCGACCTCTTCACCGCTCTCGACCGCCTCCTCGGCGGTGACGAAATAGCCATCGCGCCAATGGAAGGCGCTTGCCGTGCGATGATGATGCGTGGGCAAACTCGCCGTCGCCGGTGCTGCAGCAGCCGCGATATCGGCGATGGCGTCGGAAAATGCGTTCAGGTTGAAATCGCTCATGATGGTTCTCCTGGGTTCATCCATGCCCCAGATATCGCTCGGCAGCGCGTCCGCTTGTACTCGCCTGACGGCTAGTTGCTGGTTTGACTGGCCATCTGGTCAGGTCGCGGCCGATCGGGCCGCTTCGCACATATAGTCATCGTTAAGCCCAATGACACGGAGCCCCGCCGATGGCCCTGCCCGCCCAGAAATTCCAATCCGACGACACCTTGCTCGATGCCTATTCGACGACGGTCGCCGATGCTGTCGACCGCATCGGTCCCGCCGTCTGCCGCATCGAGCGCATCGGCGGCGCCGGCGGCCATGGCTCGGGCTTCGTCATTGCGCCGGACGGGCTGGTGGTCACCAATTTTCACGTCGTTGGTGATGCGCGCACGGTGCGCGTCTCGATGCCGGACGGTGCCTCCAGCGAAGGCCGCGTGCTTGGTCGCGATCCGGACACCGACATCGCACTGGTGCGCGCCGATGGCAGCTTTGCCGATGTCGCACCCCTTGGCGATTCCAAGCGCCTGCGGCGCGGCCAGATCGCCATCGCCATCGGCAATCCGCTCGGCTTCGAATGGACGGTCACATCAGGCGTCGTCTCGGCGCTCGGCCGCTCGATGCGCGCCTCCACAGGCCGGCTGATCGACGATGTCATCCAGACTGACGCCGCACTTAACCCCGGCAATTCCGGTGGACCGCTGGTGTCTTCGGCGGGCGAGGTCATCGGCGTCAACACCGCCATGATCCACGGCGCGCAAGGCATCGCCTTCGCGGTTGCCTCCAACACCGCCAATTTCGTCATATCGGAGATCATCCGCTTCGGCCGCGTGCGCCGCGCCTTCATCGGCGTCTCCGCCGACACCGCCAACCTGCCGCGCCGCGCAGCTTTGCTGTCGCAAGTGTCGAGTAGCACGGCGGTGCGGCTGCGCAGTGTCGAGAAAAACGGCCCGGCAGCCAAGGCCGGCCTGAGGGAAGGTGACATCATCGCCGCCATCGACGGCCGCCCGGTCACCGGCGTCGACGATCTGGTGCGCATGCTCGATGCCGAGCGCATCGGCCGCGAGACGCTGTGCACCGTGGTGCGCCGCACCGGCGTCAGCCAGGTCGCGGTGACACCGGTGGCGAGGGCAAGCTGAGGCGTCCGCCTAAGCTGCGGTCCCTTCAACAAATTGCGCCTGAAACTCCGGGCTGGGCGGGATCGGCTTGATCACGTCGATCAGCACGCCATTGGGGTCTTTGGTGATGAAATGGCGCTGGCCGAAGGGTTCGTCGCGCAAGGAGCGCAGGATCGGCAGGCCGGCGGCTATCACCCGCTCATAGACGGCATCCGGATCCCGGACCTCAAAGTTGATCAGCAGGCCTGAAGTGCGGCCCCGCCCCTCCTCAGGGATCGTCTCGTGGTCGCCCTGGACGATGCCGAGATTGACGCGCTTGTCCTCAGCCGATTGCAGATGCACGTACCAGTCACTCTCAAACAGCGACTTGAAGCGAAAGTGCTCGATATAGAACGCCGCCGTGCCGGCAACATCGCCGGTCATGAGCACCGGATAATAGCTCGTCGTCTTCATCTTTCCTTCTCCCGTCAGATAACATACAGTCTGCATGTAAATTGAATTAACATACAGGCTGCATGTATGCAACAGGAATCCGCGCGCCGCTCCAACCGCGATCGCACCGAAGCGACGCGCGCCGACCTGATCGCCGCGGCACGAAAACTGTTCATTGAAAAACCCTATGCCGAGACTGGCACGCCCGAGATTGTCGCAGCTGCCGGTGTCACGCGCGGCGCGCTCTATCACCACTTTGCTGACAAGCAGGCGCTGTTTGCCGCAGTCGTCGAGCAGGAAGCGGCTGCCGTCGCCGCCGAAATCGAACGCGCCTCGCCACCCTCGCTATTTGCCCGCGACGCGCTGATTGCCGGCTCGGATGCCTATCTTGTCGCCATGCGCGTCCCCGGTCGCACGCGGCTCTTGCTGCTCGACGGACCGGCGGTGCTCGGCCGCGCCGCCATGGACGAAATCGACAATCGCCACGGCAATCGTTCCTTACATGAGGGCCTCGTCGCGGCGATGCGCGCGCAAACGATGACGAAGCTGCCGGCGGGGGTGCTGACCGCCCTGCTGGCGTCCGCTTTCGACCGAGCGGCACTTGCCATCGAGGCCGGCGCTTCAGCTGAAGACTATCGCGCCGTCCTCATGGCGCTTATCGATGGACTGTCTCCGACCACGGTTCCTCGTCAGGCACCCGGTCCGGCTCGAACTCGTTGAAGCAGCCGAGCTGGCGCTTGAACTGGTCGATCAGCCAGGCAGCCGCGGGCTTCGGGCTGCGGTCGGCGCGGTGCATGGCAAACAACGGCGAACGCACCTCGCTGTAGGGCTCCAGATCGAGTTCCACCAGCCGGCCGCTGGCCAGATCGTCGGCGACCAGCCATCGCGGCAGCCCGCCCCATCCCAGCCCCTCGCGCATCAGCGCATGCTTGGTGCGCACATCCGTCAGCCGCCAGGTGCGGTAGGCGAACACGCCGTAGTCGCGCCCACGCGTGCGCTCCGACAGATCGGAGACGACCAGCTGTGTGTGTTCGCGCACATCCTCCACCGACACCGGCTTTGGCAGAAGCGCCAAGGGATGATTTGGCGCCGCGACCGGCACCATCGAGGTGAAGCCGATGCGCAGAAGGTGCACATCGGCATCCCCCGGAATACCGCCGACACCGAGATCGGCTTGCCCCTCGACGACTTGGTCGACGATCAGTCCCAGCGAGCCGATATGCAGGCGCAGCGCCACGGTCGGGAACTGCGCCTCGAACGCCTTCAGCACCCGAACCAACACCGGTGACGGCAGCGCCATGTCGACCGACAGGACGACTTCGGCCTCCAGCCCTTGCCGGTGGCCGTCAACGCGCGAGCGGATGCGCTGCAGCACGCCGACCATGCGCCGTGCATCTTCAAGCGTCGCTCGGCCGACATCGGTCAGCTGCGGCTCGCGCGTGCCTTCGCGCTCGAACAGCTTCAGCCCAAGCTGCGCCTCGAGATTGGCGATGGCATAGCTGATCACCGATTGTGCGCGGTTGAGTTTGCGGCCGGCGGCCGAGAAACTGCCGGTGTCGGCAACGGCCACAAGGATCTGAAGCTGGTCGAGGGTCGGGTTCGGCTGCATCGTCTTATCCAGATAATAGATGGATACTATACAAAATATACCAGTTTTTCAAATGGGTCGATGGCCCCATATCTGGGTGGACAAATTCATTCCAGCCCTGGAGACCAGCCATGTCCATCCTTCTCGTCACGTCCAGCCCGCGCGGCAACGCCTCGCACTCGACCCGCATCGCCACCGAATTCGCCGAAAAGCTGCTTGCCGCCGATCCGTCGGCGACGCTTGTCGTGCGCGATCTCGTTGCCAACCCGCTGCCGCATATCGATCCCGACTATTCGACCGGCATCTACACGCCCGTCGAAGCCCGCACCCAGCGCCAGTCCGAGGTCGTCGGCGTTTCCGACACCGCGCTCGACGAACTGTTTGCCGCCGACACCATCATCCTGGCCACCGGCTTCATCAATTTCGGCATCTCGTCGACCCTGAAATCCTGGGTCGATCACGTCGCTCGCTCCGGCAAGACCTTTTCCTATGGCGAGAATGGCCCCAAGGGCCTCGTCACCGGCAAGAAGGTCTACATCGTCCTGGCCTCGGGCGGCATCTATTCCGAGGGTGCGGCCGTACAGATGGACCACGCCATTCCTTACCTGCGCGCCGTGCTTGGCTTCATCGGCATGACCGATGTCGATGTCATCCGCATTGAAGGCGTCGGCATGGGTCCTGACGCGGTGACCGCCGCTCTGGCCAAGGCGACCGCCAAGGTCGACGCCGTGGTGGCTGCGACCGCGAGCGCGCATGTCGCTGCGGCGGCATAAAAGGCCAGCTGTCACTCACCCGAATTGAAAAGGCAGGCGCCCGGCGCCTGCCTTTTTCTTGTCCATCCGCCAACGAAGTGTGCTGAGATTCAGGTCAGGCCGCCATCACCTGAATATCGACATACCCTACCCGAACATCTTCTCGCCTTGCTCATCGACCAGTTGGATGCCCTTCTTGATCGAAATGTCGACGGCATCGTCCAGCCCGGCAAAACGGTCGGCGCGGATGAACCTGTGTTCCTTCATCACGCCGCCGATTTCCTTCGAAACCACGCCGCAGGTCTGGTACTGTCCATCTGCCTTGTAGGGCGTGGCGCTGATCAAGAATCCCTTGTGCTCGATCTGCTTTGCCGGAGCAGCATTCTTTGGCTCGCCCGCGTCACCGCCGCCACCGCCGAAAAGACGTTTCAGAAAAGACATGGGAGCCCTCCAACGGCAATCATCCTGCATCACATAGGGTGATGCAGGATGATTTTCACTAGCGGTCCTTCGTCGAACGGGCAAGGGGCCCACCGGGTCGCTTGCTATGCATGTCGCCCAAAAGCGCGTAGCGGTTTTGGGCGACATGCATGAACAGAAACCTGGTCAGTTGCGCGACAGCGCTTCCAGGGCTTCGGCTGCCGCTTCCAGGATGCTGATCGCCTCGGCCTGCTTTTCGGCCGGCGCATCGACGATCTCGCCGAGGGCAGCGCGCAGCCGATGGCGCACGGCGCGGAATTCGTCGCGCGCGTCCGAACGGCCGCGGCCACGCCGTCCGCCCTCCTCGCTTTCGTCGTTCCAGCCGAACCAGTCGCGCGCCTTGGCCATTTTGCGGCCGAAGCGCTCGAGATGCTCGAGCACGCCGTCGATCATCTCGCGATTTTCGGTGAGATGCGCCTGCCCTGCCTCGGTGATCGAAAACACCTTCTTGTTGCCGTCGGCGGCAGAGGCGGCATAGCCGGCCTCTTCCAGGAAGGTCAGCGTCGGATAGACGACGCCCGGGCTTGGGCTGTAGATGCCGCTGGTGCGCTCTTCCAGCGCTTTGATGATGTCGTAGCCGTGGCGCGGCGCCTCGGCCAGCAGTGACAGCGTGATCAGCTTGAGATCGCCGTCGGCCAGCATGCGTCCGGCGCGGAACATGTCGCCCGGCCCGCCGCGCCCGCCACCCCTCATTCCGTGCCCGAATGTGCCCGAGCCACCACCACGACCGCCGAACTTGCCGGCCATGTGAATGAATGCGCGCAACGGGTGCTCGCCAAAATGATGATGTCTGTGCATCGCTTACTCCTTTGAGTTATGTCTTACGATATATCTTAATTAAGCGAGCGCTATGATCGAGTCAAGATATATCTTGCGATGTATCTGACTATGGCTCCAGCAGGATTGATTTCGCCAAGCGCGGCAGCTAAAAGGCGCCCGACGGTCGAAAGACCGCTCCGTAAGCGTCTGACGTCAAGCAACGCATCCAACCCGGTCTTTCCGGGCAGTTCGCCGAGAATTCGGCCAGCGGATGCCAAATGCGACGGACCGGACACTTCAGGGAAAATCCCAAATGACCACGACCAACAAACGCGGGAAACTGCCCGCGCGCTATGCCGCAATCGTCAGCCCGCTGGTGCTGTCGCTGCTGATGACCTTCATCGTCTCGTTCATCTCGACGCTGAAGAGCCTCGGCTTCCAGCCCGGCCTGCCGGCCATCTGGCTGACCGCCTGGGGTCTGTCCTGGCTGGTGGCCTTTCCGACGCTGCTGCTGGTTCTGCCGGTGGTGCGCCGTATCGTCGGCTGGCTGTGCGAACCTGCGACCAGATAAAGGTCCGCAAGAGGGCCCGGAGACACCTCCGGGCCTTCTCATCGACGTCTGCCCGAGCGCCGGCTACCAGCGACCCTTGCGCCGGTTCCAGGCATAGAGAAGATCGGCGAAGCGATCATAGGCAAGACGAGTCAGCGGCAGCGCGATGGGGTTGCCGAACAGTGACGCCAGCCAGCCCTCGCCCGGCGTCGCCCTCCAGACGGCAACCGCAACATCGGCGCCGATCAGAAGTTTGCCATCCGCGTCGGTTGCATGCAGCCGGCGGCGGATGTCCGCCAGCGAAACATTGTACCTAGCCAATGCCGCCGGCTCCCCATTGATGTCGCGAAACTCGATCCGCCCGGCCTTGATCGCATCGATCAGCCGCCGTTTCTGCCGGCTGATGCCGGCATCGCAAACCGGACAGCGCGTGTTGTACCAGACGGTCAGCAGGGATCCCGACATGGAGCGACTATCGGCGAGACGGCACGGCCCCGCAATATGACGCAGCGCCACACGAACCCGTGCCGCGCCAGGCGCTACCCGAGCGAAGTTATGATCTCGCGATAGGCAAATTCCGGAAACGCCTTTAGCGTCCGCGTCCTGATACTGCCGCCAGTCGCCAGCATCAGCGCAAAACGGGCAAGCACCGCATCATCTGGCGCCTCGACCACGGCCACCATGTCGCATTCCCCCATGGTCAGATAGAACGCCTTGAACGATCCGCCCATATCGGCCAGCTGTTTCTTGGCCGCATCGAGCCGCTTCGGCGAGTCGCGCAGGTTCTTGGCGCCTTGCTCCGTCCAGTTGATGAGCAGGATGTAAGTCGTCATGGCACACCTCCCTCCGGCGCCACGGTGCACGGCGGCTGGTCGAGACCTCCACCGGGGCGGGCATCCGGCTTGTCGCCCGGAAAACGCATCCGACACGGGAAGTATCCTCCCGGCCGGCACCATCTTCAAGAGCAGTGCGGAGAAACGAAAAAGGGCGCCCGTGGCGCCCTTTGAACTGCTTGAGCCCCTGCTTGCCTCAGCTATCCAGGAAGCTTCTCAACTTCCGGCTCCGGCTCGGGTGCTTGAGCTTGCGCAGCGCCTTGGCTTCGATCTGGCGGATACGCTCGCGGGTGACCGAGAACTGCTGGCCGACTTCTTCCAGCGTGTGGTCGGTGTTCATGCCGATGCCGAAGCGCATTCTGAGCACGCGCTCTTCGCGCGGCGTCAGCGAGGCCAGCACGCGCGTCGTCGTCTCGCGCAGATTGGCCTGGATCGCCGCGTCGATCGGCAGGATCGCCATCTTGTCTTCGATGAAGTCGCCGAGATGCGAATCCTCCTCGTCGCCGACCGGCGTTTCGAGCGAAATCGGCTCCTTGGCAATCTTCAGCACCTTGCGCACTTTTTCCAGCGGCATGGCGAGCTTTTCGGCCAGTTCCTCCGGCGTCGGCTCGCGGCCGATCTCGTGCAGCATCTGGCGCGAGGTGCGCACGATCTTGTTGATCGTCTCGATCATGTGCACCGGGATGCGGATGGTGCGTGCCTGATCGGCGATCGAACGGGTGATCGCCTGCCGGATCCACCATGTCGCATAGGTCGAGAACTTGTAACCGCGACGGTATTCGAATTTGTCGACCGCCTTCATCAGGCCGATATTGCCTTCCTGGATCAGGTCGAGGAACTGCAGGCCGCGATTGGTGTATTTCTTGGCGATGGAGATGACGAGGCGCAGATTGGCCTCGACCATTTCCTTCTTGGCGATCGCCGCTTCGCGTTCGCCCTTCTGGACCTGGTTGACGATCTTGCGGAATTCCAGGATCGAGATCGCCGTTTCGGTGGCGAGGTTCTGGATCTCGGCGCGCAGGTCGCGGATCGCGTCCTTCTCGTTCTTGGTGAATTCCTTCCAGCCGCGCGAGGTCAGATTGCCGATCGAGCGCGTCCAGTTCGGGTCGAGCTCCGAGCCCTGATATTCCTTCAGGAACTCCTCGCGGCGCACGCCGTAGCTTTCGGCCAGCCTGAGCAGCTTGCCCTCGTTCTGCACCAGCCGCTTGTTGATGTCGTAGAGCTGCTCGACCAGCGCCTCGATGCGCGCCGTGTTCAGCGACAGCGACTTCACCGCCTTGATCAGCTGGTCCTTCAGTTCCTTCAGCCGGCGGTCCTGGCTGGGCGACAGCGTGCCGGCGGCGGCCAGCCGGTTCTCGACCTGCTGGTCCTGCAGCTTGCGCAACTTCTTGTAGGTGTCGGCGATGAGATCGAGCGTCTCCATCACCTGCGGACGCAATTCGGCTTCCATCGCCGCCAGCGACAGGCTCGCTTCGTCCTCGTCTTCCTCGTCGTCGTCCACCAGCCCGCGCGTGTCGGCGCCGACATTGGTGATGTCTTCTTCCTCGTCGCGCGAACGGCGTGGCTTTTCCTCGACCTTGGCTTCCTCGATGCGCTCGACCACTGGTGCCTGCTTGGCTTCGGGCCCGGCATAGGTGGCTTCGAGATCGATGATCTCGCGCAGCAGGATCTTGGATTCGTTGAGCTCGTCGCGCCAGATGATGATCGCCTGGAAAGTCAGCGGGCTTTCGCACAGGCCCGCGATCATCGTCTCACGGCCAGCCTCGATGCGCTTGGCAATCGCGATTTCGCCCTCGCGCGACAGAAGCTCGACCGAGCCCATCTCGCGCAGATACATGCGAACCGGATCGTCGGTGCGGTCGGTCGGCTCTTTCTTGGTGGTGGTGGCGGCAACGGCCGTGCCGGTCTGCTCGGCCAGCTCGTTGGCGTCTTCCTCGGCGTCGGCGGCCGTATCGGTGGCTTCGGGCTCCTCGCCCTGCTCGTCGTCCTCGACCACGTTGATGCCCATGTCGGACAGCATCGCCATCGTGTCCTCGATCTGCTCGGAGGTCACTTCCTCCGAAGGCAGCACCGAATTCAGCTCGTCCATGGTGACATAGCCGCGCTTCTTGGCGGCTTTGATCATCTTCTTGACAGCATCATCGGAAAGGTCGAGCAGAGGCCCATCGGTGGCGCCTTCGCGTTCGGTTTCGACCTCTTCCTTTTCCTTTGTCGCCATAGTCTTTGTTTTCTCCTGGCGGCTCAGCATCGAAGCCGCGTACGCTGCCGGACCGGTCAAATCGGATGCGCTCGCACTAGAAACGCGCTTCACCGGGCCAGTAACTGCATCTCTCGTTAAGTCCAGATTAACCCTGATATCTGTGGCAGACCGACAGCCTGTCCAGTGACCAGTACCTCACATCGCTCATTGCCCGTCGACGCCGGGTGCGGGTTAACGTTTCGAATCGTCCTGATTCCGCCATTCTGCCGGAAGGTCAAGCGCCTCTCGCATGATTCGCATGAAAAAAGCGAATCAATTACCCGACTTAGCGCGCCGCGCGGCCAATTCGACGCGCAAGCACGTTCCTACATTTCACTCTTGCGCAAGCTTTCAACCTACACGCGCCCGGCTCTGCCCGAGGACACGCCAAACCCTTCGATCAACGCTTCTGTTGCCTGCACATCATTGAATTGCGCCTGAATCTCGACCAGATGCCGGAAATTTTCGTCCGAAGGGTCCGCATCGAGCGCCGCTTGCGCCTGTTTCAGCTCTCTATGTAAGGTGCGCGCGCTGCGCTGCAAGTGCAGCGCCTGGCTGAAGGCGTCGCGGGCATCGTCAAGTCCGGCGGTTTCCAGTGCCGGCCACTGCCGCGCCCGTTTGATCAACCCCACCGCGCGCTCCCAGATGTCGCCGCAGCTGGCGCGCTCGATCGTCGCGATCACCGCGTTGCGGTCGTTTGCCATGTCATGCGCCATGGCGTCGAGGATAGCAGCGTGCAGCCGCTTCAGATCGGTATTGGCCAGATCGAGAAACTCGACATGGGCGAAATTCTCGTCGATCAGCGCCGGATGGTTGACCAGCGCGACGATGATCGTCGCCTCGCGCACCGACATCATCTCGCCGCCGCGCTTGACCATGGCAGAGCGGCCGAGGCTTTCGGTGATCGCCGTACGGGCACCGGCGCCGCCGCCCCGCGCGAATTGTCCGCCCGGCGTCGGGGCCTTGCCTTGGAAACGCTCGCCGGGCCGCCCATCCTGACGCCCCTGGCGGGCGCCGCGCTGGGCGCCGAAGAAGCTCAGCACCCGCTCGCGCATCTCCTGTTGGTAATGATAGCGCAGGCTTTCGTCGCGGATGCGGCTGGTCAGCTCGCGCAGCGTCTTCTCCAGCTCCGCCCGCCGCTCCGGCGTGTCGAAGACGCCGCCTGATGTCTCGCGCATCCACAACAGATCTGCCAGCGGCCGAGCGTCAGCGAGCACGGCGCGAAATGCGTCCGGCCCGTCGGCCTTGACCAGATCGTCGGGGTCCTTGCCTTCGGGCAGCAAGGCGAAACGCACCGAACGGCCGGCCTGAACCACCGGCAGCGCCATGTCGGCGGCGCGCCACGCCGCCTTCAGCCCGGCCTGGTCGCCGTCGAAGCACAGCATCGGCTCGGCCGCCATCCGCCACAGAAGTTCAAGCTGGTTTTCTGTCAGCGCGGTGCCGAGTGGCGCCACCACATTCTCGAAGCCGGCCTGCGCCAGCGCGATCACGTCCATATAGCCTTCGACGGCGATAACCGTGCCGCCCTTGGCCAACGCCTTGCGGGCGCGGGCGAAATTATAAAGCACATTGCCCTTGTGGAAGAGCTCGGTGTCGGGCGAGTTCATGTATTTGGCCAGCGCATCAGGCGCCAGCGCACGGCCGCCAAAGGCGATGATCTTGCCGCGCGAATCCGGGATCGGGAACATGATGCGATCACGGAACCAGTCGTAGGAGACCGGAATGTCGTCGCCATGGCGCACCAGCCCGCAGGCCTCGATATCGGCCTTGCCGACGCCCTTGGCAGCAAGATGCTCCTTCAGTGCGTTGCGGCTGTCGGGCGCATAGCCGAGCCGGAACGATTGCTGCGTCGCCGGCGTCAGCCCGCGGTCGCGCAGATAGGCGCGGGCTTTCGCGCCTTCCGGTCCCTGCAATCGCTCCTGGAAGAAGGCAGTCGCCATTTCCATGACATCGGTCAGGCTGGCGCGTTCCTTTTCGCGCCGTTCTTCCTGGGCATCGCGAACCGGCATCGGCACGCCTGCCATGTCGGCGATCTTTTCGACCGCTTCGGGAAAGCTCATCCCGTCGAGCTCGGTCAGGAACTTGAAATGATCGCCAGAAACCGAGCAGCCGAAACAATGATAGCGGCCCTTCTTGTCCTCGCAGTGAAAGGACGGGCTCTTCTCGCCGTGGAACGGACAGCAAGCCCAGTAGTCGCCGCGCGGCGCGTTGGTCTTCTTCCTGTCCCATGCGACACGCTGACCGATCACCGAGGAAATCGGCACGCGGTCGCGAATCTCGTCGAGGAAGGCGGGCGGAAAGCGCATGGGAAACTCTTTGTCTCCCCCATATAATCACGCTTGCCGGGGCCGACGACCCCTAATACGGACCATACCCGGTTTCCACAGGGCAAAAAAAGAAGGCGGCCATTGCTGACCGCCTTCCTTTTATGGCCCGGAGTATCCCCGGATCAGTGCGCGGCGATTGCGCCAAAGATGACGCCAGAGAGGATGCTGACCAGCACATAGTCGTTACCGACGCGGATCCACTCCTGGCCGCGGCCGGGGCGATGCAGACCATAACGACCGTAGTCGCGGATCGGCTGGTGGCGCTTCCAGCTGGAATACTTCTGGCCGTTGCGCCAATGGCTGCGCTTCACGACCACCTTCTTCTTGACCACGCGCTTCCTCACGTCGACATGCTTGCCGGACTTCTGCCAGTCGACCTGGGTATAATTCGACTGCGGCGCGGACGGCGCATTCAGCGGCGCGGCCTGGCCCTGCAGGGACGTGGCAGCCAGCATCGAGAAGGCCATTGCAGAGAGAATAATGCGTTTCATGACGATACTCCTTGGTTGTCGATGCCCCAGGAATAGCGGCCAACGGATGAACTGAAACTGAACGCCAGCATTACAATTCTGTAATGATTTCCTATATTTATAACGGCTAATTCAACAATGCGGAGAAATCGGGCAAGCGTGCAAGGATCACCGACGCCAAGCCGCGCCCTGGCGCCAAAAGAACGCACAATCCCTAAGGCAAAATCCATTTCCGACACGTCCTGTCGCGTGCCAACAGCCGCACGAATTGGACAAAATTTATTATCCGGCTAAAAGTAATCGCGGTAATATCGGCTTCGCAATGTCCATGATTCGTGCCCTCCCTTGCCCCTCTGCCGCAACGACGCTCGCGCCGTTGGCGTCTGTCGGATTGCGCGGCCAGCCATGAGCGGCTCCGTCGTCCTGCTGCATCTTGCCGGCGCCGTCGCGCTGATGCTTTTTGCCACCCGCTTGGTCAAGACCGGTGTCGAGCGCGCCTATGGCGATGTGCTGCGCCACAAGCTGCGCGCCACCATGCGCAATCCGCTGATGGCGGTGCTCGCCGGCTGCGGCCTGTCGATTGCGCTGCAGAGTTCAACCGCCGTCACTCTGCTCGTCGGCTCCTTTGCCGGTGCTGGCATCGTCAGCGGCATATCGGGCCAGCTTGCCGTGCGCGGCGCCGAGATCGGCTCGGCACTGGTGGTCAAGCTGCTCACCTTCGACCTGTCGCTGCTGGTGCCGATCTGCCTGGTCGCCGGCACCGTCATGTTCATGGCCACCGAGCGGCGCGACTGGCGCCAGTTCGGCCGCATCCTAGTCGGCATCGGGCTGCTTCTGCTGTCACTGGAAATGATCGGCCAGGCATCGGAGCCGCTGCGCCAGAGCACGCTGATGCCGGTCATCGTCAATTATTTCTCCGGCGACCCGGTCACCGCCTATCTCCTGGCGGCGCTGGTCACCTGGCTGTTCCATTCCTCGATCGCCGCGGTGCTGCTGATGGTGACGCTGGCCGGCCGCGGTTTCATCCCACCCGAACTCGGCATCGTGCTGGTGCTCGGCGTCAATCTCGGTTCGTCGATCATCGCGCCGCTGCTCACCCGCAATGCCGAGCCCGGTGTGCGCGTCGTGCCGATCGGCAATCTGTTGATGCGCGGCATGGGTTCGCTGGTCATCCTGATCCTGTTCCTGTCGTTCAAGCCGCCGGTCGCTTTTCTCGGCACCACCGTGCCCGACCAGATCGTCAACGCCCATATCCTGTTCAATGTCCTGATCCTGCTCGCCGGGCTGCCATTGGCCGGCCTTGTCTACCGCGCCTCGGAGAAGATCGTGGCGCTGGGCACCAAGCCGGCGCCGGCCGAGGCGCTCGACGTCACCGAGTTGTCAGCGCTCAACGACAGTGCGCTGGACATGCCCAGCCAGGCGCTGGCCAACGCCACCCGCGAAGTGGTGCGGGTCTGCGAGACGGTCGAGATCATGCTGAAGCGCATCATCGAGCTTTATGAGAGCGCCGACGCCGACAAGATCAAGGCGCTGGCGGCACTTGACGACCGCGTCGACAGGAAGCACGCGGCGATAAAGCTCTATCTGGCCAAGGTCACCAAGAACCCGCTGAGCGAGGACGAGGCACTGCGCTGCCAGGAACTGATCGGCGCCTGCGTCAAGCTCGAACAGGTCGGCGACATCATCGTGCGCAACATGCTGGTGCATGTCAGGAAGAAGCTGGAGCGTGGGCTGGAATTCACGCCCGAGGGCTGGCGCGAACTTTCCGCCTTCCACGCTTCGGTGCTCGCCAATGCGCGGCTTGCCTTCAACGTTCTGGTCTCACGCGATCCCGAGACCGCCCGCCAGTTGGTGCTGGAAAAGGACCGGCTGCGCGACCGCGAGAAGGAAACCAGCGCCAGCCACTTCGTGCGGCTGCGCGACGGCACCGCCAAGAGCGTCGAGACCAGCTCTATCCATCTCGACACCATCCGCGACCTCAAGCAGATCAACTCGCTGCTCGCCTCGATGGCCTATCCCGTGCTCGAGGAACGCGGCTTGCTCACCGGCTCCCGGCTGAAGGCCAGTTGAGCTCAACCGCTGAAGAAAACCTAAACCGGCGTCGACAATTTCTGCATTGCCCGCAGCGCCCATCCATGGTTTGAGGCCCCCTCAGTCGAGGATCGCTTTGCGCGCCATGCTTCCCCTCATCGCCCTGTTCATCGCTGCCTTCGCCTTCGGCACCACCGAGTTCGTCATCGCTGGCGTGCTGCCGCAGGTCGCGAATGGTCTCGGCGTTTCCATCCCCACATCAGGCTATCTCATCTCCGGCTACGCCACCGGCATCGCCGTCGGCGGCCCGCTGCTGGCGCTCGCTACCAAGAAGCTTTCCCGCAAGACCTTGCTGCTTGGCCTTGCCGTCGCCTTCACCATTGGCCAGGCCGCCTGCGCGCTGGCGCCCGACTTCGCCTCCATGCTGCTGTTGCGCATTGCCGTCGCCGTGGCGCATGGCGCCTATTTCGGCGTCGCCATGGTGGTCGCGGTCGGCCTTGTCCCCGAGGACAAGCGTGGCATGGCGGTGGCGGTCATCCTGTCGGGCCTCACCGTCTCCAACGTCATCGGCGTTCCGGCCGGCACCGCGATCGGCAATCTCTGGGGCTGGCGCGCGACGTTCTGGGTGATGTGCGCGCTTGGCGTGGTGGCAACCGCTGCCATGCTTGCGCTGCTGCCACGCACGACGGGTTCGTCGAGCCCGTCCGTCAGCTTCGCCCGCGAGGTCCGCGTGCTGGCGCGTCAGCAGGTCTGGACCTCGCTGATCCTGATGCTGATGCTGATGATCGGCCAGTTCGGCCTCTTCACCTACATCACCCCCACGCTGCTGGAGGTCACCGGGCTCGACGAGGGCTTGGTGCCGTGGGTGCTGCTGCTCAATGGCGTCGGCGCCACGCTCGGCGTCTTCCTCGGCGGCAAGCTATCCGACTGGAAACTGATGCCGTCGCTCATCACCATGCTGGCCTTGCAGGCGGCAACGCTCGCTGTGATCTATGCCGTCAGCCCCTATCCCCTGCCGATGGTCGTGGCGATCGTCATCTGGGGCGGGCTCAACTTCGCCATCGGTACGCCGATCCAGACCCGCATCCTGGCCTGGACCGCGGACGCATCCAACCTCGCCTCGTCGTTGATCCCTTCCGGCTTCAATGTCGGCATCGCGCTGGCTGCCTCGCTCGGGGCGGCCATGCTGAATAGCGGCTATGGCTATCGAAGTCTGCCTGTGGTCGGCGCCATGGCCATGCTGGTCGCTGTGGCAGTCGCCCTTGCCTCTTACATTTCGGAGGAGCGCAGCAAGGCGACGCCACCGGTCCCGGCCGCCGCCGAGTAAGCGCCGGGAAGATGTCGGCTCTCACAATCTATGCGGTAGCGCAGGCTCTCGGCGCCGCCATAGGCGGCGCCCGAGGCCGATCCATGCTCAAGTGTGGATGTTTGCGGCGAAAGGCTTGTTCCGAACCGAACTCGCTGCCTGGAAACGCAATTCGCCCTGGTTCAGGAAACAAGTCTTGTTGAACAACGACAAATCCAGCGGGTTCGGCAACCGGACATCGCTGATATCGGGACAGGGCTTTTTCGCCGGATCATATGACCGGTCGATCTGGGAGATAAAGACGAAGATCAGTCCTCTGTCCCGCGCAAATGACTTCAGTGTGCGAACTTGAGTCATCAGGTCCGGGTTTTCCCGCTTCTGATCGAGTAGTTGCAGGTAGTCTATGACAACCAGCGTGCCGCGCGGCGCCGCTTCCAACGTCCGTACAATGTAGTTGGCACTGATGGCGTCGGAGTTGTCGAATTCGAACAGGCCGTCGAAATGTGCCGGCTCCACCCCGATGGCTCGAAACCGCTCCAGGACATCAATCTGCGTATACTCCAGCGTGAAGAAAACACCCCGGCAGCCGGACTTCATGGCTTCCACCGCGAGTTCGAGACTCAACAGTGTTTTGCCATGACCCGGCCGGGCGCCTACCAGAACCAGGTCGCCGGGCGTCAGCAGCGCGAACAATCTGCCGGCTGGGGTCGTGGCGCCCGCCCTGGCCAGAAGCAGGCCCCAATCGGCGAAGCCTTCAATGGCCGCAACGCGGTCGAGGGCCTGGTGAAGGGGGATGTTTTCCTTGCGCGATAAAAGTCTGGCTTGACGCTTCAGACTGTAGACAGGGGCGGACAGCCTCATCAAAAACCTCCTATTGCGAGCAGTTTTCGCAACCCCTCCTTATGCCTGGTGCTCGAACAGTCGGTTCGGTGATCGGATGGCCCCGCATGAATTATACTTTCCCGGTGGAGGGGGGAGGCGTGGGCGCGCCAGAATCAAATGGTACCCTAATCCTTGCGGATCGAAAATCACGCTCGTTCGGAAAAGCGAAAAAAACCTCTACTGCAGCAGAACCTTGACGATCCCGCTTGCCTTGCCGAAATCCATCTGGCCGGCGTATTTCTGCTTGAGCGCAGCGATCACCTTGCCCATGTCCTTCTGGCTGGCGGCACCGGTGGCAGCGATCGCCTCGCGCGCCGCAGCGGTCACCGCGGCCTCGTCCAACTGCGTCGGCAGGAAGTCACGGATGATGGCCATCTCGTCGCGCTCCTGCGCGGCAAGTTCCGGGCGCTTGCCGTCATCGAATGCCTTGGCCGACTCCTCGCGCTGCTTCACCATCTTGGCCAGGATCTGCAGGATCTCCTCGTCGCTGGCCGGCTCCTTGGCTGAACCGCGATTGAGGATGTCGCGGTCGTGGATGGCGGCCTGGATCAGCCGCAGCGTCGGCAACCGGCGCTTGTCCTGCGCCTTCATCGCGCTCTTCAGGGATTCGGCGATTTTGCCACGCATGATGCTTTCTCCTTCAAACGCGGCGGACAATAGCCCCGGCGAATGCGCAAGGCAAACCCCGGAGACGCCATCAAATCACTGATATTGTTCGACGAAATAAATCGATGCCGGTCGCTGGCCACATCATTGACCGTTCTGGCGCCTTCCCCTATGTACTCGGCCTTGCATAAGACAATGAATTGATGCGCGCAGGCTCGAGAAATCGCTGCCGCGCCGTTTGCTGCGCGGGACAGTCCGCACGCAGCTTTTTAGGAGTGCCGCCATGGCCGAGATGACCGCCGCCCCTACCTCCGCTTGGGCCACCGAAAAGCCGACCGCCCTGCTGGTCCTGGCCGACGGCACCGTCATCGAGGGTCGCGGCCTGGGCGCCACAGGCTCAGCCGTCGCCGAAGTCTGCTTCAACACCGCGCTCACCGGCTACCAGGAAATCCTCACCGACCCGTCCTATGCCGGCCAGATCGTCACCTTCACCTTCCCGCATATCGGCAACATCGGCACCAATGATGAGGACATTGAGGACCTCAATCCCGCCGCTCGCGCCGGCGCCGTCGGTGCCGTGTTCAAGGCCGATGTTACCAACCCGTCCAATTACCGGGCCGGAACCGGTCTCGACCAGTGGCTGAAGAAGCGCGGCGTCGCCGCACTTTCGGGCATCGACACCCGGGCGCTGACTGCGCTGATCCGCGAAAAGGGCATGCCCAACGCCGTCATCGCCCATGCGCCCGACGGCGTGTTCGATATTGACGATCTGAAGCGCCGCGCCGCCGCTTGGTCCGGCCTGATCGGGCTCGACCTTGCCAAGGAAGTCACCTCCGGCCAGTCTTCGGTCTGGCGCGAGACACAATGGGTGTGGAACGAGGGCTTTGGCGAACAGGCCGACCCGTCCATGCATGTCGTCGCCATCGACTATGGCGTCAAGCGCAACATCTTGCGCCTGCTTGCCGGGCTCGGCGCCAAGGTCACCGTGGTGCCGGCCAACACCGGTGCGGAAGAGATCCTCGCCATGCAGCCCGACGGCATCTTTCTCTCCAACGGCCCCGGCGACCCGGAGGCCACCGGCGACTATGCCGTTCCGGTCATCCAGGATCTGTTGAAGACCGACATTCCGGTGTTCGGCATCTGCCTCGGCCACCAGATGCTGGCGCTGGCGCTGGGCGGCAAGACCGCAAAGATGCATCAGGGCCACCACGGCGCCAACCACCCGGTCAAGGACCACACCACCGGCAAGGTCGAGATCGTCTCGATGAACCACGGCTTTGCCGTCGATGCCGACTCGCTGCCCGAGGGCGTCGAGGAAACCCACGTCTCACTGTTCGACGGCTCGAACTGCGGCATTGCGCTGACCGGCCGCCCGGTGTTCTCGGTTCAGCATCACCCCGAAGCCTCGCCCGGGCCGCAGGATTCACACTATCTGTTCCGCCGCTTCGTCAATCTGATCCGCGAGAAACGCGGCGAAGAATTGCTGGCCGAACGGGCCTGAGTTCAAGCCACCGGCCGGCCTTCGCTGGCTTCCAGGATCGCGAACCATTGCTGGCGGTCGAGCCCGATATCCAGCGCCTTGACCATGGCGGCCAATCGCTCCGGCTTCATCGTGCCCAGCACCGGCACCAGCCGCGCCGGATGGCGCAGCAGCCAGGCGATGGCGACAACCGCGAGATCGCCGGCGCCCGTTTCAGCCGCTACCGCCGCAAGGGCAGCACGCACCCGCGCCTCGCGTTCACCATTGCCGGTGAAAAGCGAACCGCCGCCCAGCGGCGACCAGATCATCGGCGCGTAGGCTAGCCGCTGCGCATGGTCGAGGCTGCCGTCAGTCAACGCCGTGGTTTTCAGCACCGACATCTCGATCTGGTTGGTGACCAACGGGAAAGGCAGCCGCGAAGCCAACAGGTCGAACTGCGACGGCGTGAAATTGGAAACGCCGACTGCCCGCACCTTGCCTGATTTGGCCAGGCCGGCCAGCGCCGCCGCCGTCTCGTCGGCATTCATCAGCGGGTCCGGCCTGTGCAGCAGCAACAGATCGAGATAGTCGGTGCCGAGACTGGTCAGCGATCGCTCCACCGACGCAACGACGTGGGCAGCACTGGTGTCATAATGCTTCAGCCTGTTGTCCGGACGATTTGCGGTCTGCAGCATGATGTCGCATTTGGAGATCAGCTCGATGCTGTCGCGCTTGCCCTTCCAGCGCGCCAGCCCGGCGCCGAAAGCTGCTTCCACCTCGTAGTTTCCGTAGATGTCGGCATGGTCGAAGCTGGTCAGCCCTAGATCGACCGCCGTGCCGATCAGCCGGGCGACGGCTTCGGCGTCAGGTCGCACCGGACCATCAAGCAGGCGCCAGGCGCCGAAGACGAGGCGCGAAAGCGACACCGCGCCTTTCGTCAGAACAATGCGCCTGCGGTCACTCATACCCGTGCTCCATCGTTCGCCGTAGCTGTGGTGACGTTCCTGGGCACTACCGGCTTCTCAACCTTGAGGATGAACGCTACCAGCGCCAGGGTCATGAAAACGCCACCAAGCACAAAGGGCGCGCCGCCGAACACCACTGGCGCGCTTGGCCCGGTGAACCAGGCGAATATGCCGGTGTAGAGCAGCGGCGTGATGATGCTGGTGATCGAAAACAGACTGGTCATCGCGCCCTGCAATTCGCCTTGCGCCGAAGGCGGCACCTTGGCGGCGGCAAGGCTGCGCAACGGCGGGTCGGCCAGCGCCTCAAGGCAGGTAACCACGATCACCGCATAGATCATCCAGCCCTTCCAGGCGGCGGCATAGCCAAAGGCGGCGAGCGCCGTGAACGCGAGCCCGATCGCCGCAGTACGCCATTCGCCGAGCCGCGGAATGACGCGCGGCAGCACAAAGCCCATCACCAGCGCGCCGCCCAGGCCGAACACGCCGAGCGAGAAACCGATCTGCTGTTCGCTCCAGCCATAGCGGTAGCTGCAGATGAACGACCACACCGCCGGATACATCATATGGCCAAGCGTCATCAGGAAGAACACCAGCCCGATCCAGCCGATGCCATGATAGTTGCGCATCTGCCTCAACGCGCCGAGCGGGTTGGCGCGCCGCCATTCGAACCGGCGCCGGTGATGCTGCTCGAGCGTTTCGGGCAGGAAGAACCAGCCGACGATGAAATTGATGAGCGCAAGCAGCGCCGCCCCCCAGAACGGCACGCGCGGCCCGAACGTCCCAAGCAGCCCGCCCAGCACCGGCCCGATGATAAAGCCGATGCCGAAGGCGATACCGAGCAGCCCAAAGTTCTTTGACCGGTTCTCGTCGGTGCTGACATCGGCGATGAAGGCGGAAGCCGTCGAATAGCTGGCACCGCTGATGCCGGCCAGCACCCGGCCGATGAACAGGATCGAATACGACCAGGCCACAGCGCAGATCAGATTGTCGATGGCGAAGGTCAGCACCGAAGCCAGCAGGATCGGCCGGCGCCCGAAGCGATCGCTGAGATTGCCCATCAACGGCGCAAACAGGAACTGCATGGCGGCATAGACGAAGAACAGCCAGCCGCCCTCGATCGCCGCCTCGCTGACGCTGACGCCGGTTAATTCCCTGAGGTAGGTCGGCAGCACCGGCATGATGATGCCGATGCCGGTGATGTCGAGCAGCAGCGTGGTGAAAACAAGCGCAAGGCCCCGCCTGGCGGTTTTGGCTTCGATCATGATGGCGTCGGCTCCTCGGAGGCTCGTTATAGGCGAGCCCACCTCTTGGAACAATGGAGGAACACGCCAAGCATTCTCATCCTGACATCAGTTGCCGTGATGAAAGGTCGGAAATGTGCCGGTCGTCAGGAAAGTCCCAACGCCTCAGATCGGGTTGTTGAACGTGTCACAATCCGAAAGCTTGCCGCTCTTGTAGCCGCGCGCCAGCCAGGTCTGCCGCTGCTGCGACGTGCCATGGTTGAAGCTTTCCGGCACGACATAGCCCTGCATCTTCTTCTGCAGCGTGTCGTCGCCGATCTTCTGGGCTGCGTTCAGTGCTTCCTCGATGTCACCCTGTTCCAGAATGCCTTTCTGGGCGGTGAAATGCGCCCAGACACCGGCGAAGCAATCAGCCTGAAGTTCGACCTGCATCGACATATGGTTGGCCTCGGCCTCGCCCATCTGCTGCCGCATCTGGTTGAACTTGGGCAGGATGCCGGTGAGGTTCTGCACGTGGTGGCCGATCTCATGCGCGATGACATAGGCCTGGGCGAAATCGCCCGACGCGCCGAACTGCTGATCGAGCTGCTGGAAGAAGGTGGTGTCGAGATAGACCTTGTGGTCGCCGGGACAATAGAACGGACCGGACGCCGCCGAGGCAAAGCCGCAGGCCGAGCGAATCTGGCCGCTGAACAGAACCAGCTTCGGGTCTTCATATTTCAAGCCTTCGGCCTGGAATATGCCTGTCCAGGTCTCCTCGGTTTCGGCCAGAACCGTCGAAACGAACTGCTTCATCTCGTCGGAAGCGGGCGCGCCGTCCTGCCCGCCGCTGTTGTCGGTGATCTGACCGCCGCCACCCGGCGTCACGCTGCCGTCATCGCCGCCGAGAATCTGCGACGGATCGAAGCCGAAATACCATCCGGCAAGGACAACCAGGATCACGATAAAGATGCTCGAACCGCCGCCGGCGCGTCCGCCGATCGGGATGCGGAACTGGCCGGGGCTGCCGCCGCCGAACCCACCGCCGCCACTGCCGCTGCGCTGGTCCTCGACATTCTCACTCTGACGGCGGCCCTTCCAGAGCATGGCAACTCCCCGTGATGCAAATTTCCGCTTGACCTGCCGATGTCATGGCCCGGTCCGACCCAACAAACAATTATCCCAATGGTTGCACCAAGTCACAGCATTTTTCGCGCGAGAAGTGCTGCCGGCATCGCAGCTTCGCCGCTCTGGCCGAGACGAAGCAAGGCCTGTACCATCTGACACGAGCAAAAAATGCGAGGGGCGCTTGCGGACGATCGGCCAATTCCTGCTGTTGCTGGCGGCATTGACTTGTCTCGGCACCGAGACGGCCCGCGCCGTCACGCTTGATTCCAGCGTTGCCGTCACCGAGCCCGAGACATTGCAGGCGCTCGAGCGTGGCGGCCTCTCGATCAGCCGCCTGCTCGGACCCGCACTCGGTCTCACCCGCGACGTCGACAATCGCGGCCTGTTTTCGGTGCCGGCGCTGGCCACGGTGCGCGACACCGTCAAGCAGCAGATCGCCGACGAGCCGAAAAACAGTCCCGATCCGTATGTCGCGGCCATGGCGAAGTCGAAGGACACCAGCCAGAAATTCAATCCGAAATACATCGATGATGACGGCTCCACGCTGGATCTGACCGGCGTCGTCAACCGCATGGATCGCGGCTATCTCGGCCACACCGAATGCGGCGAGATCAGGCTGATCTACCGCTTCCACTATTCGGTCGAGGAAAAGCCAGCCAAGGGAAAGGCAGGCCAGCGCATTTCCTCGCGCCTGCCGCTGACAATGAGTCTGGTGTTCAACGCCAAACCCACGCAGGCGCAGGCCCGCGCCTCGAAGGACTTGCCGCGCGCGACGGATGTGTCTTGCGCCGACGTCGCTAAACGCTGGCTTGCCGCGGGGCAGAAAGACCTTGAGCCCCAACAACTCGCAGCATGGCTACGCTCGGGCGAAGGCCCGCTGTCCGGCGCCATGCTGAACTCCTCGCAGATCATGCGGCTCGAGCTCAACATGCAGGTTCTGCGCCTCTCGGCCTCGAGCCGCCGCGATTTCGGCGGCCATGCCGAATATCTGCTCAAAATCTTCAAATGGGATCCGGCGACTGCCACCTTCCAGGAATCGAAGATGGAAAACCAGATCGACAGGAACACCGTGCTGGCCGACAGGCAAGCTTTCGCAAAATGGCTGCTCACCGACCGCAACATCTACGACCTGGACCGCGGCCGGCTGGTCATCGACGAGAAATTTGTGGCGACCAGCGCCGTCTCGGTGGCGCCGGGCGGCATGAGCCGGTCGCAGAACAACATCGCCTACGGGCTGCTCGACGACGATGCCGTCGACAAGGCGCTGAAGGACTATGTCGCCAGGGGCAACACGCTGAACAGCATGAAATCGGCGGCCGGGTTCAATCTGCGCCTCAACGAGATGAGCTGCACCGGCTGCCACCAGACGCACGGCATCGCCGGCTTCCACTACACCGGCGCCGACCCGGCAAGCGAGCCACGCCGCAATGCGGTCTTCGTGCCGGGTTCGGCGGTGTTCTTCGCCGACCTGCCGCGCCGCCGCGCCATCGTCGAGGAATTCGCCGCCGGCGGGCACCCGGATTTCTCGCGCGGCTTCGCCGCCCGCCCGGACGAGAAATATGCCCAGGCGCTCAAAGGCACCGATCTCTACAATGGCTGGGGCTCGATCTGCTATCGCGGCGACGATGCCAGTTTCAAGGACTGGAGCTGCAGCGAAGGCCTGCGCTGCGCCGGCGTGCACGAAAGCGCCATCCATCCGGGCTTCGGCACATGCGTCAGCGAAGCAGGAACCGCGGTCGGCGACCCCGTGGAGTTCGGCGAGATAAGGATGTCGAAATGGGGCGACGACAAATATTGCCGCCTCTCACCGGCGACTGCAAAGGCCTGCGGCATCGACCCGGCGCGGGACAAGAAACCGCCGGTAAAGCTGGCCGGCTATGGCGCCGCACGCCAGCGCTATGACAATCCCGAGCAGAAGACCGGCGGCTTTCCGGGTGGCATGCTGCGCAAGGCGAGCTGCGAAAAACTGCCTGACGAGGCAAGTTGCGGACGGCTTGCCAAGACCGGCTTCAACGACTGCATCGCCTCCGGCAAGGACCACAAATTCTGCACCAAGGAATTCACCAAGACCGCCGGCTTGCGCGCCTGCGACAAGACGCATCCCTGCCGTGAAGACTATATCTGCACCGCCGGCTACGAGGATTTGGTCGAGGCAAAGCCCGGCAAGGGCACCTGCATCCCGCCGTACTTCATCTTCCAGTTCCGCGTCGACGGCCATCCGCGCAGCTGGGTTCAGGATACCCAGGAATGAGAGGCCGGTTTGCCGCCCCGGTCAGCTCTTCTGCTTAGCGCCGGCGCTCTTGCCGTCCGAGCTTTTCGAGCGCTCCTCGAAGCGGGCAGCACCCTTTTTCAGCGGGTGGCCGGTTTCTGCTTCCGTCTTGCGCTCGTCCTTCGCCGCTGCTTGCCTCAATCCCTTTGCCGCCTGCTTGCCTTTCGCGGTCGGTGCCTGTTCAACGCCCATCATATCCTCCTAGGCCTCGCGCCAATCGCGCGGCGTGATATCAAACGCATCGGCGGTGCGGCGGTTCCGCTTGTCGGCTCCCGGAGAGGTGGCGAAACAGGAAATCAGCGTGTCGCGGTCATCGCCTTGCGAAAGGCGTCGAGCGTCTCGGCGCTGACATGATGCTCGATGCCCTCGGCATCGATGCGCGCCGTCTCGGCGCTGACGCCGAGCGAGCGCAGGAAAGCTTCCACGGTCTGGTGGCGAATGCGGCTTTCTTCCGCCACCTTGCGGCCGGTATCGGTCAGGAACACGCCACGATAAGGCTTTCTGGACACCAGCCCATCGGCGCACAGCCGCGTCAGCATCTTGGCCACGGTCGGTTGGGCGACGCCGAGCCGAGCCGCGATATCGACCTGGCGCGCTTCATTGCCATCCTCGATCAAGTCGGCGATGAGCTCGACATAGTCCTCGACCAGCGCACTGCGGCGCGCTTCACGCGTCTGCCGAAAGCCCTCCGAATGCACGTCGGCATCTGGCAGCGGCTTTTCTCGAGGAACCGGTCTGTTCTTCAGCGCCAATACGCGCTCCTCCCAAGGTTTTCGGCAGATTGAATCAACCCTTTGCATTCATAGCACGGGCTTTCATTATCCTGGCCGTTTATTTGTATTCCACGGCAGGCGCAACCGGCGCTACGGATCGTCCATTGCCATCCCGGCGGATATGCCATCAGAAAGCATAAACAATAAAACATAGCATATTGCATAATGTTGAGCCCTAACATAAATAGGTGACAGCATCGCCCCCTTCCAGCGGAAAGCCTCCATGTCAGACGCCGAAGCCACCGTAGAATCCCGGTCCACGTGGCGATTTGCCCGGCCGGAGGAGGACGACCAGCCCAGCTTGCGCGAAGTCAATTCCTCCATCGCGGTGCCGCAATCCGGGGTCTGGTTTCGCCGCCTGTTCGCCTTCATGGGCCCCGGCTACATGGTCTCGGTCGGCTATATGGATCCGGGCAACTGGGCGACCGATCTCGCCGGCGGCGCCCAGTTCGGCTACACGCTGCTGTTCATCATCTTGCTGTCGAACCTGATGGCGATCCTGCTGCAGGCGCTCGCCGCCAGGCTCGGCATCGCCACCGGCCGCGACCTCGCCCAGGCCTGCCGCGCCTATTACCCGCGGCCGGTCAATTTCATGCTGTGGATCGCCTGCGAACTGGCCATCATCGCTTGCGACCTGGCTGAGGTCATCGGCACGGCGATTGCACTGCAGCTGCTGTTCGGCATTCCACTGATCGGCGGCGCCATCATCACCGCGCTCGACGCCTTCCTGCTGCTTCTCCTCATGAACAAGGGCTTTCGCTTCCTCGAAGCCTTCGTCATCGCGCTCTTGATCATCATCTTCGGCTGCTTCGCCATCCAGATCTTTGCCGCCTCCCCTCCGGTTGGCTCGATCCTCCACGCCATGTTCGTGCCGTCGTCGGAAATCGTCACCAACCCGGCGATGCTCTACATCGCCATCGGCATCATCGGCGCCACGGTCATGCCGCACAATCTCTACCTGCACTCCTCGATCGTGCAGACCCGCGCCTATCCGCGCACCGAGAAGGGCAAGCGCGACGCCATCAAATGGGCAACCACCGACTCGACCATCGCCCTGATGCTGGCCCTGTTCATCAACGCCTCCATCCTGATCGTTTCGGCAGTGGCCTTCCATGGCACCGGCCATCAGGACGTCGCCGAGATCGGCCAGGCCTTCGAGCTGCTGTCGCCGCTGCTCGGCCTCGGCATCGCCTCCACCCTGTTTGCCGTGGCGCTGCTGGCGTCCGGGCTGAACTCGACGGTGACGGCGACGCTCGCCGGACAGATCGTCATGGAAGGTTTCCTGCGCCTGCGCATCCCGCAATGGGCGCGCCGCCTGCTGACGCGCGGCATCGCCATCGTTCCAGTGGTGATCGTCACCGCGCTTTATGGCGAGAAGGGTACCGGCCAGCTCCTCGTCTTCAGCCAGGTGATCCTGTCGATGCAGCTCCCTTTCGCGGTCATCCCGCTGGTGCAGTTCGTCTCCGACAAGAAGAAGATGGGCAATCTCGCCATCCCGCGCAGCGTCGCAGCACTCGCCTGGGTGGTCGCCGCCATCATCCTGGTGCTCAACTTCAAGCTTCTCTACGACACCGTCTTCGGCGTCGGCTGAGCAAGGCAGGCAGCCAAAACCGGCGCGACAAATCGACAGTCCGCGCTATCTTGATGCCATGACCAGGCTCACGGATGCGCGTCGTTTTTATGCGCGGCTGATGGCAGCCAATGCCGGCGCGGCCGACCCCCGTCTCGAAGCGGCTTTCGCCGCGGTGCCGCGCGAGGCCTTTCTCGGCCCCGGACCGTGGACGGTCATCGCCGGCAATGGCAGGGTCGAAACGCCGAGCGCCGACCCGATCCACATCTATCAGGATGTGCTGGTGGCGCTCGACGCCGACAAGGGCATCAACAATGGCGAGCCACTCCTGCACGCCATGTGGATCGGCAAGATCGCGCCTAAGCCCGGTGAGGCCGTCACCCATGTCGGCGCCGGAACCGGCTATTATACCGCCTTGCTGGCGCGGCTGGTGTCGCCCGGCGGCACTGTTGCCGCGTTCGAACTGGAGGTCGATCTTGCTGCCCGCGCGAAAAGGAATCTCGAAGCCTATGGCAATGTGACCGTCATCCACGGTGACGCGGTCACAGCCGGCCTGCCGCCATCCGATATCATCTATGTCAATGCCGGCGTCGCCGCACCGCCGGCTGGGTGGCTGAAGGCATTGAAGCCGAGCGGCCGCATGGTCTTCCCGTGGCGCCCTGCCGAGCGCGTCGGTTTGGCGGTGCTTGTGGCCCGTACCGAACAGGGTTTTGCCTGCGATCCATTCATGCGCTCGTGGTTCATCCCTTGCATCGGCGCCTCGGTGGCAAGCCCGGCGGCGAAAATCCCCGACCGCGGACAGGCAGCGCGCAGCCGCTCGATCTGGCTGACGGCAGACAAGGCGCCAGACCGCACCGCCACCGCCATTTTCGGCGAGGTCTGGTTCTCGTCGCGGAGTGTTGGCGGGCGGCCGCAATGAGATCGCCAAGGCCCCTGTGCTTGCCGCCAGCACTGGCCGGATCTCGGAAAATTTTCCGGCCGCTGTCGGACAGGCGTCCGCCCATCCGTCCTTTGGCCGAAATCCGGCCGCTATGGCGCGGATCATGAAAAGGGAGCAGTTCAATGCGAAAGATCATCGCCGCCACCTTCGTCAGCCTTGACGGCGTCATGCAGGCGCCGGGCGGTCCGGAAGAGGATCCGGTTGGCGGCTTCAAGTTCGGCGGCTGGACATTCCATTACTTTGACGAGGTGGCGGGCGTGGCAATGGATGAACTCTTCTCCAAACCCTTCGCCCTGCTGCTCGGCCGCAGAACCTACGACATCTTCGCCGCGTACTGGCCGTATCAGAAAGATCCGATCGCAGATGCCTTCAACCCTGCGACCAAATATGTGGCAACGCACCGGCCGGACAGCCTGACCTGGCAGAACACGCAATGGCTTGGGGACGATATCGTCGCGACGTTGCGTCGCCTCAAGCAGGAGGATGGACCTGATCTGCTCATCCAGGGTTCGAGCGAGCTGATCCAGACCTTGCTGGCCAACGGGCTGATCGACGAGATCCGGCTGATGATCTTCCCGCTGTTGCTGGGCAAGGGCAAGCGGCTGTTCGGCGATGGCGCGATGCCGGCCGCCTTCAAGCTTGTCAAGTCGCAGGCATCGACCACCGGCGTCATTATGGCGACTTATGAGCGCGGCGGCGAGGTAGAGGTCGGGTCGTTCGCCACGCAAGAGCCGTCCGCCGCCGAACTCGAGCGGCGCAAGACCTGGAAGTGAGTGGTTATTTCTCCCAGTCACTATACGGGAGAAATGCCCGGCAGGGCAATGAGGGGCAGCGCTGACCTCGCCAATTGGACGAAACGTCTGTGGATCTGAAAACGGATCGGTTCGTGCCGCCCCTCATCCGCCTGCCGGCACCTTCTCCCCGTATAGTGACGGGGAGAAGGGGCGCACCCTCAAGCCGCCACAGCCCTTCGCGCCAACCCATCCCGGATATACCGCGCAAATTCCTGCGCGGCCGGCCCGACGCCATGTTTCGGCAGATGCAAATTGATCGAGAAATTCGGCAAGGCCGGCAGCTCACCATCGGCAGCCAGAATGTCGAGGTCGGCAGGCACGGTCGACGCCAGCCAGGTGGTGACGGCCAGATCCGAGCGCACCGTTGCCATCGTTGCGTCGATGTTGCCGTTTTCGAACACGGTGCGCCATTCCAGCCCATGTTCGTTGAGCGCCGACAGCACCGCTGGGCGGAAAGCGCAGGTATCGGCGACCATCGAAACCGGCAACGGCCGCTTCAAACGGGCGACACCGCCCCTGGCGCCCACCCAGACAAGCCGGTCGATGGCGAGGCATTCGCCGGCGGACGCGCCGACCCGTTCCTCAATGACGGCAAGGTCTATGGTTCCAGCCGCCAGCGCGGCAGCAAGTTCCGGCGACGAGGCGCAGACAAGCGAAATCTCGACCTGCGGATAGGTTTCGGCATAGACCTTCAACACCGGCGCCAGCAAGGTGCCGACGAGGTCGTAGGGCACGCCGAGCCGCACCTCACCCGCAACCGCATTGCCCGCCATCTCGGTCCAGATCTCGTCATTGAGGCCAAGCAGGCGTTTGCCCTTGCCGACCAGCCGCTCGCCGGACCGGGTCAGCCTCAGCCCGCGGCGATCGCGCTCGAACAGGCTGCAGCCCAAAACCTCCTCCAGCCGCTTGATCTGCTGGCTGACGGCGCCTTGCGTCAGATGCAGGGCGTTTGCCGCCGCCGTCATGCTGGCCTTGTCGGCGACGGTGACGAAGGTCCGGATCAGGGCCGTGTCGAGATTGCGGATCATGTTAGGCATTATAATCTCTAATGCCAAACACCGCAAACATTGCATTTACTGATGTTTGACGGCGCCGCATGCTGGGTTCCAAATGCAGGTAACAGCATGTTTGAGGCCATCCTTCCCCTGGTCCTGTTTGCGCTCGTCTCGACCTCCACGCCCGGCATGGCCACGACCTTGTCGACGGCGTCGGGCGCGCAGTTCGGCTTTCGCCGCTCGGTCCCGCTGATGGCCGGCAGTGCCGCCGGGCTGGCCACGGTGGCAGCCGCAGGTGCTGCCGGGCTCGCCGGCCTGCTGGCGGCTGCCCCGTCCCTGCAGCTGGCGATGAAGGTGGCCGGATCGCTCTATCTGGTCTGGCTCGCCCTGAAGATCGGCCGCAGCGGCCCGCCCAATATGGACGTGACCATGGCTAGGCCGAACAGTTTTTTCGGCGGCGCCGGCCTGCAATGGATGAATCCCAAGGGCTGGGCGATGGGGCTGGGGGCAGCGGCATCGTTTGCGGCACTTGCCAACGGACCGCTGCAGCTCGCGCTGCTGCTCGGCACGGTGTTTGGTCTTGCTGCCGCTGTGTCGCTGTCGCTGTGGTGCGTGGCGGGCACGCTGCTCGCCCGGTTGCTTAGAACCGAGCGGCAGTGGCGGGTGCTCAACATCGTCCTTGGCCTGCTGCTCGCCGCCTCGATCATTCCGATGTGGCGGTCGGCTTAGGCGCCCGCACTGTAATCACGCCGCGTAGCGCGCGGCAGGCTTGCTGGCGTGCAGGCTGCCGAAGAAGCCCTGCCGCGCGCCAAGGAAAGCGTCCAGCTTGGCCACATCGGCAAGCCCCGGCACGGTGACGGCTTCGCCCCGGGCCAGGCCGACAAGCGCCGCATCGACCAGATCGTCGGCATCCATCACGATCTCCTGCGGCAGCTTGTCGATATCGCTTCCGGCAAGCTCCCAGAAATCGGTCCGGGTCGCCCCCGGCAGCACGACCTGCACCTTCACGTCGGTGCCGGCGACTTCGCGTTGCAAGGCTTCGGTGAAGTTGACGACGTAAGCTTTGGTGCCGCTGTAGATGCCGCCGAACGAGGTGTCGAAGGCCAGCACCGAGGCGATGTTGACGATGGCGCCGCGGTTGCGCGCAATCAGGCGAGGCAGCACTGCACGAGTCAGGCGGGTCAGCGCCACGACATTGACCTTGATCATACGCTCGGCCAAATCGGCATCAGCGGTAGCCACCACTGGCGCGCCGCCAAGGCCGGCATTGTTGACCAGCAGCGTCACGCTATCGTCGGTGGCGATCGCCTGTTCGACCCGGCGGACGTCGTTGTCGTCGGCGAGATCGGCGCTGATCACGCTGACCTTGCGGCTGTACGCGTAGCGCAGCTTCTCTGCCAGCTCTTCGAGCCGGTCGGCGCGCCGCGCCACCAGCACTAGGTCATAGCCCTGGCCGGCGAGCCGGTCCGCATAGATGGCGCCGATGCCCGACGAGGCGCCGGTGACGACCGCCGTGCCCTTGTTGTTCTGACCACTCATTGTCCTGTTCCTTCTGTTTCGTGTTCCGGTTTTCGACTAGGGCCACCGGCTGGGCGAACAACCGCCATCGCCTTCGTCAAAGTCGCCTGATTTCATTTAGTGGTATATACCACTATTAGTGAAATAGGCATATACCACTATCTTGTCAATCATCGGCGCGAGGATTATTTCTGGGCAGACGGGGCGACCATCGTGTCGCCATCGACAAGGAACAACAATGTCCCAAGCCACCCTGCCCGGCCTGACGCTCTGCAACAACGCCATGTTGCGTCGTGCGACGCGCAAGCTCGGCCAGTTCTATGATGACGTGCTGGCCCCCTCGGGCCTCAAGGCCACGCAGCAGGGCCTGCTCTACCAGATCCATATTGGCGACGAACCGGCGATGGGCGCCATTGCGACTGCCCTGGTCATGGACCTGTCGGCGCTCGGCCACACGCTCAAGCCGCTGATCCGCGACGGCTATGTCGAGACCTTTGCCGACAAGGCTGACCGCCGCATCAAGCGCGTGCGGCTGACGCCGCAGGGCCTGGTCAAGCTCGATGAAGTCATGAAGTTGTGGCGCGTTGCCCAGCAGCGCTTTGAGGACATTGTCGGCAAGGAGCAGGCGGAAAGCCTGCGCACGGCGCTCGATGGGATCGCCGCTCTGGATTTTGATGTGCCGCCGGCCGCCTGAGGCGGCCGACGACTTGCGGGAAGATTTTACTCCGCCGGCATCGCCACGGGCCGCGCCGCCCAGCGCCCGGCCAGCACGACGCCGAGTCCAACCAGCGGGAACACCGCAGCCACCAGGCCGAGATCGGCCGGCGCGCCGTAGCGCAGTATGGCACCGCCGACCACCGCGCCGAGCGCCACGCCGAGATAGAGCGCCGAGGCGTTGAGCGACAGCACGATGGGGGCGGCATCGGGCGCCAGCCTGATGATGCGGCTGGCCTGCGCCGGCGGGAACGCCCAGCCGACGATGCCCCACGGCACCATCATCGCCATCAGCGCCGGTCCGGCGAGGTGGTGCGGCAGGAAGGTCGGGATGACCGAGAGCATGACCAGCATGGCCGCGCTCAGCGCCAGTGACCAGCCGACGGTGCGCGTCGCGCCGAAACGGTCGGCGGCCTGGCCGCCGGCGATGTTGCCGATGACGGCGCCGACACCGAAGGCGAGCAGCATGCCGGGCAGCGCGATCGGGCTCAGCCCGCCGCCCTCGATGGCCAGCGGCGCGACATAGGAAAAGACCGTGAAGGCGCCGATCAACGCCAACGTCGTCGTCAGCAGGATCGGCATCACGCCGGGACGCAGCGCTGCGGCAAGCCGCTGCCTGAGCGGCAGCCTGGTGCCGACGATGCCGCGCGGCAGCCGGTACCACAGGATCGCGCCGGCCAGCGCGCCGAGCCCGGCTATGGCGAAGAACGTGCCGCGCCAGCCGGCGACGGTGGCGACAAGCGCGCCGAGCGGCGCGCCTAGGGCAACAGCCACAGTCGTGCCGCCGACGACGACGGCAATGGCGCGCGCCCGGTGATGGCTATCGACCAACGCCACGGCCGTTCCTTGCGCCGTTGCCGCAAACAGCCCCGACGACAGCGCCATGACAATACGCGCGATCAAGAGCAGTTCGAAGGACGAGCTGAGCGCCGCCGCCAGATTGCCCAGCACGAAGAACACCAGCGTCCACAGGATGACGCGGCGCCGGTCCCACTCGCCGGTCAGCGTCGCCAGGATCGGCGTGCCGACCGCATAGGCGAGCGCAAAGGCGGTGATCAGCGTGCCCGCGAGCGGAATGGCGATGCCGGCATCGGCGGCGATATCGGGCAGCAGGCTGGAAATGACGAAGCCTTCGGTCGAGATCGTGAACGATCCGAGCGCAAGCCAGAAGAGGCGCTTGTCCATAGCGATGTCCTTAGTTCAAAAGTTATTGAACAATTGGACATAGCAGGGCATGATGTCAATGAAGCCAGCGGAAAATAGCTGAACCTTCCTGACAGCCCTATGTCAGCACGGATCACAAACCGGAGAAACTGTGCGCACGCGGCTAAGGAGGAGATGCGTTGAAATCAGTCCCGATTGTGCTTAATTCACAGGCATGACCTTGCCCCACCCCAATACCGACCAGATCAGCCTGCCGATCGTGCTTGCCGTGCTCGGCGACCCGACGCGGCTGGCCATCGTGCGCTATCTCGCCAGCAAGGAAGGCGTGCCGCTAAATTGCAGCCAGTTCCTCGATCTCGGCTCGAAGACCAATCTGAGCTATCACCTGGCCAAATTGCGTGAGGCCGGCGTCACCCGCGCCGAGGTGGTCGGCACCAGCCGGCTGATCACGCTGCGCCGTGACGATCTCGACCGCCGCTTTCCCGGTCTGCTCGACAGTGTCATCGCCGCTGCCGGCGAGGATACGGCACTCCCCGCGGTCGGCGCCCAGGACATCGAAATCTCCGCCTGAGCGCGAACACCGAAGCGGTGTTCGGTAGAACCCCGGTTGCCATACTGCTATGCGGGAGGCTTCAACCAACCGGAGCTTCGCATGCGCATCGCCGTCCTCGCCGATATCCATGGCAACGTCCTGGCTCTCGAGGCCGTACTGCAAGATCTCCAGCAGCGCGGCGGCGCCGACCTCACCGTCAATCTCGGCGACAGCGTCTCCGGCCCGCTCTGGCCGCGCGAGACTTTCGAGCGGCTGGAAGCGCTCAACCTGCCGACGGTGCGCGGCAACCATGACCGCCGCGTCGCCCGCGATCCGGCTGACGACACCATGTGGGCGTCCGACCGCTACGCGCAGGAGCGATTGACGGCGGCGCAACGCGAGACGCTGTTCGCCCAGCCGCTGACGCTGCAGGTCGCGCCCGGCGTGATCGCCTTCCATGCCCGGCCCGACCATGACGAGAAATATCTGGCGGATGCCATAACCGACGGCCAGCTGGTGCGCGCGCCGCTGGCCGCGATAAGACGACGGCTGAAGGGCCTCGACCCTGCCTGCCGCATCGTGCTGTGCGGCCACAGCCACCGCAGCGAGCTGATCCGCATCCCCGGCGGCCCGGTGATCTTCAACCCGGGCAGCGTTGGCTGCCCAGCCTATGACGATTCGACCCCGCCGGCGCATGTCTCGGAGCAAGGCACCCCGCATGCGCGCTACGGTATTGTCGGACTGGATGTGCCGGGCCAGCCCGACCGTTTCGAGATCTTCGCCGTCGACTACGACCACGAGGCGGCGGCAAGACAGGCCGCAGAGGCCGGCAGGCCGGAATGGGCGCACGCGCTGCGCACCGGGTTCATCTCAGGCTGAACGCGGAACGCGTTCATGTCCCCAGGCTGAACGCGCAACGCCCCCAGCCGCGGCAAACCAGCGATGCCCCTCGCCGCGAGCCGACCGCATTTTCGGGGTTACATGGCTCCATGTCGTCGCTTATAAAACCGGCGTGATTTGCGGTGGCGTTTTTGAGTCTTGGCAGCATTTTCAGCAACGCAGGCGATCGCCAACGGCCAGATGATGAGGCGCACACTTTCGCTCCGGACGATTCTCCTCGCGCTGATTGCCGCTCCATTTTTGCTGGCGGCACTGCCGGCAAGGGCCGAGGAGTCGCCAGAACCTGTCGTCTCCTTTGTCAGCGGCCTCGCGCCTGACGACCTCCTCAATGTCCGCGCCACACCGTCGGCGATGGGCAGGACCGAGGCGCGCCTGCCGGTCGGCTCACCCCTCAAGAACTTCGGCTGCGCCGACGTCAACGGCAATCCGTGGTGCAAGGTCGAAGAGGTCGACAACCCGCAAGTGCGCGGATGGGCTCCGGCCCGGTACCTCAACCCCGCCAGCGCGGTGGTGCTGACGGATACGGACATGGCATTTTCCGCAACCTCGCCAGCCGCAGCGCCAATGCCAGATCTGGCGGCGCGCCTGGGCGGCGGGGATGAGACGGCCGATCCCGACGCGCCGAAATCCGCCGACGCAATCGGCAGGACCGCCATGGAGGACGCCTATACCTTGGCGTTCGCGGCGTATGAAACTGCGTCGACCGCACCCGGCGCCAGCGCGGTTCCCTGTGCCCGCTATGTCGGCCAGCCGATGACCAACTGCTGGGCAAGCGTCGTGCACACCGGCGGCGACAGTGCAGTGACCGTGACCTGGCCCGACGGCGGCACCCGTATCATCAGCTTCCACGCCGGCCTGCCGTCCGCTTCGGACGCACCCGACGAGTTCCGCTTCACCCGCGAGGGCAGCCTGAACATGATTCGTATCGGCGCCTCCGAGCGCTTCGAGATCACCGACGCAGTGGCGTTGGGGGATTAGTTGGTAGGGGAGTAAGGGAGTAGGGCAATAGGGCAGTATGTTTCAACAGAGCGCTTGAACCTCTGCCCTACTGCCCTACTGCCCTACTGCCCTACTGCCCTACTGCCCTACTGCCCTACTGCCCTACTGCCCTACTGCCCTACTGCCCTACTGCCCTCATTTTCGGGGTTACATCAGGCAAACTCTTCCCTATAAGGCCCTCCTAGCCTGATACCAGAATCGCGAGCACAACCGGCCGGGTCTTCCCGTCCCGGCTTTTCGTGCAAGCCGCCCGCCGAACGGACCCTCGATATGCCAAGACGCACTGACATCAAGTCGATCCTGATCATCGGGGCCGGCCCCATTGTCATCGGTCAGGCCTGCGAGTTCGACTATTCCGGCACCCAGGCCTGCAAGGCGCTGAAGGAAGAGGGCTTCCGCGTCATCCTGGTCAATTCCAATCCGGCCACCATCATGACCGACCCGGAACTGGCCGACGCCACCTATATCGAACCGATCACCCCGGAAGTGGTGGCCAAGATCATCGCCAAGGAGCGTCCCGACGCGTTGCTGCCGACCATGGGCGGCCAGACCGCGCTCAACACCGCACTGTCGCTGCGCCGCATGGGCGTGCTCGACCGCTACAATGTCGAGATGATCGGCGCCGACGCCACGGCCATCGACAAGGCCGAGGACCGCGCGCTGTTTCGCGAGGCGATGAAGAAGATCGGCCTGGAAACGCCGAAGTCGATGCTGGCCAACGCCACCGACGTCAAGAACGCCGACCGCAAGACGCACGAGGCCGAGCGCGCCGCCGTCAAGGCCGAGAAGCCCGACAATCTCGACGCAGCACTCGACGCCTTGGAAACCCGCTGGAACCTCGGCGAAGGCGACCGCAAGCAGCGCTACATCAGCCATGGCATGGCGATCGCCGCCCAGGCGCTCGACCATGTCGGCCTGCCCGCCATCATCCGCCCGTCCTTCACCATGGGCGGCACCGGCGGCGGCATCGCCTACAACCGCGCCGAATTCTACGAGATCGTCCAGTCCGGTCTCGACGCCTCGCCGACCACCGAAGTGCTGATCGAGGAAAGCGTGCTCGGCTGGAAGGAGTACGAGATGGAGGTTGTCCGCGACAAGGCCGACAACTGCATCATCGTCTGCTCGATCGAGAACATCGACCCCATGGGCGTGCACACCGGCGACTCGATCACCGTCGCCCCGGCGCTGACGCTGACCGACAAAGAATACCAGATGATGCGCAACGCCTCGATCGCGGTGCTGCGTGAGATCGGCGTCGAGACCGGTGGCTCCAACGTGCAGTTCGCCGTCAACCCGGCCGATGGCCGCCTGGTGGTCATCGAGATGAACCCGCGCGTCTCGCGCAGTTCCGCCTTGGCCTCCAAGGCGACCGGTTTCCCCATCGCCAAGATCGCCGCCAAGCTCGCCGTCGGCTACACGCTGGACGAGCTGGAGAACGACATCACCGGCGGCGCCACGCCCGCCTCCTTCGAGCCGAGCATCGATTACGTCGTCACCAAAATCCCGCGCTTTGCCTTCGAGAAATTCCCCGGCGCCGAGCCGGTGCTGACGACGTCGATGAAGTCGGTCGGCGAGGTCATGGCCATCGGCCGCACCTTTCAGGAATCGCTGCAGAAGGCGCTGCGTGGACTGGAGACCGGCCTCACCGGCCTCGACGAGATCGAGATCCCCGGCCTCGGCCACGGTGCCGCACCCGCCAACCATGCCGACGATCGCAACGCCATTCGTGCCGCACTGGGCACGCCGACACCCGACCGGCTGCGCATGGTGGCGCAGGCCATCCGCATGGGCACCTCGCTCGAAGATGTGCACGCCATGTGCAAGATCGACCCGTGGTTCCTCGAACAGATCGCCGGCATCCTGGACATGGAAGCCCGCATCCGCGAGCACGGCATCCCCGGCGATGCCGTCAATCTGCGCATGCTGAAGGCGATGGGCTTCTCCGATGCCCGCCTCGCCTCGCTGACGAAGACCGACGTCGAAGTGATTCAGAAGATTCGCGAAAAGCTCGACGTTCATCCAGTTTATAAGCGCATCGACACCTGCGCCGCCGAGTTCGCCTCGCCCACCGCCTACATGTACTCGACCTACGAAGTGCCCTTCGCCGGCGCGCTGGCCAATGAAGCGCAGGTGTCGTCGCGGAAAAAAGTCGTCATCCTCGGCGGCGGTCCGAACCGTATCGGCCAGGGCATCGAGTTCGACTATTGCTGCTGCCACGCGGCCTTCGCACTGCGCGACGCCGGCTTCGAGGCGATCATGGTCAACTGCAATCCTGAGACCGTGTCGACCGACTACGACACGTCAGACCGGCTCTACTTCGAGCCGCTGACGGCGGAGGATGTGCTGGAGATCCTGCGCGCCGAACAGGCCTCGGGCGAACTGGTCGGCGTCATTGTCCAGTTCGGCGGCCAGACGCCGCTGAAGCTCGCCGACGCGCTGGAGAAGGCCGGCATCCCGATCCTCGGCACCTCGCCCGACATGATCGATCTGGCCGAGGACCGCGACCGCTTCCAGAAGCTGCTGCACAAGCTCGGCCTGACCCAGCCGAAGAACGGCATCGCCTATTCGGTCGAGCAGGCCCGCCTCGTCGCCGGCGAGCTCGGCTTCCCGCTGGTGGTGCGCCCGTCCTATGTGCTGGGTGGCCGCGCCATGCAGATCATCCATGACGAGGGCATGCTGCAATCCTATTTGCTCGACACCGTGCCCGGCCTGGTGCCGGAGGACATCAAGCAGAAATACCCCAACGACAAGACCGGCCAGATCAACACGCTGCTGGGCAAGAACCCGCTCCTGTTCGACACCTATCTCTCGGGCGCCATCGAGGTCGATGTCGATTGCCTCTGCGACGGCACGTCGACCTTCGTCTCCGGCATATTGGAGCACATCGAGGAGGCAGGCATCCATTCGGGCGACAGTGCCTGCTCGCTGCCGGTGCACTCGCTGCCCTCGGAGCTCGTCGACGAGCTGGAGCGCCAGACGGCCGCTCTTGCCCGCGCGCTCAATGTCGGCGGGCTGATGAACGTGCAATATGCGATCAAGGACGGCACCGTCTATGTGCTCGAGGTCAACCCGCGTGCGTCACGCACCGTGCCCTTCGTCGCCAAGACCATCGGCCGGCCCATCGCCAAGATCGCTGCCCGCATCATGGCCGGCGAGAAACTGGAAGACGCCTTCGCCCATTACGGCGCCATGCCCGACCCGCGCAATCCCGGCCACATCGCGGTCAAGGAAGCGGTGTTCCCCTTCGCCCGTTTCCCCGGCGTCGACATATTGCTCGGACCGGAAATGCGCTCGACCGGCGAGGTCATGGGTCTCGACCGCGATTTTGCGCTCGCCTTCGCCAAGAGCCAGCTCGGCGCCGGCGTCGACCTGCCGCGTTCCGGCACGCTGTTCGTCTCGGTGCGCGACGAGGACAAGAAGGGCATATTGCCGGCGGTCAAACGCCTCGCCGGCCAGGGTTTCAAGGTGATGGCCACGTCAGGCACTGCACGCTTCCTCGCCGAAAACGGCGTCGTCGCCGAGAAGATCAACAAGGTGCTGGAAGGCCGCCCGCATATCGAGGACGCCATCCGCAATCGCCAGGTGCAGATCGTCTTCAACACGACTGATGGCCAGAAGGCGGTGTCGGACTCAAAGTCGCTGCGCCGCGCCACGCTGATGCAGAAGGTGCCGTACTACACGACGCTGTCGGGTGCGGCTGCGGTGGCGGAGGCGATTGCGGCGCTGAGGGCGGGGAGCCTCGAGGTAAGGCCGCTGCAGGAGTATTTTGCTTAGGCGACTAGCTCGCTTCTGGGAGAAGATGCCGGCAGGCAGATGAGGGGCAGCGCTACTCATTTGCTTAACTACTGACAAGCATGCCTTAGATACTTGGTAGTTTCAACATACCTTGCTTCCACAGGATGCGAAGCCGGTTTCGAATATTCATTGCGACTTGCCCCACATTCAAGTGGCCGTATTCGGAACGTGTGTCCGTCAGTCCGTTGAGACGTGCAATCTCATGAAGCGCCTCTATGTTCACAACGCCGTCAGGTCGTTTGTAGTGGGGACCAATAATCCCTTCCCATTCGTGATTCTCAGGCCGCTTTGACCATGCTTCGCGTTGATCACTTGTAATGTCCATCATTTGCCCTATCCATCGGCTCTGAATTGAACTTAGCGCGAAGTGAGCGGCGGCAGAAGCGTACCATCGATCTTGGCGCTGTTGCGCCCCCAAGCGGCGGCGTTGAACGTGCTGGCCCGGCCCGTGACTACCCAAGGATATAGAATCCGGGCATTGTTCCCAAATGGGCTATTTGGGGAAGTGTTTTCACCGCGCCTTTGCGGGTTCCGTACTTTTTACCGACAAAGTTTCAATTGTTGGTGGCGTTCTCGCTCCGGCGATATTCTTTGCGCGTGGCGAAGCAATGGATGCCGCGTATCAAGGTTATCTCGCATGGACGATTCTAACGGTCGTTGGCGGTGGTATTGCACTTCGGTTGGTGACCGCGCCGTATTTTATTTGGAGGGATGACCAAAGGGAAATTTCTAAGCTTCGCGAGGAAATAGCGGATACCTCACGCAAGAGGCGTCAATTCTTCGAAGAGACTTTCCTCCAGGATCGAGCCGACCTAGCCCGCCAGCTGACCCATTATGCCATGGTCAATGCGCCGATGGACGCGTTCTCCGATTTCGATGCGGACGCGCATCTGAATGAAGTTACACGCAAGGCGGTCATACAATTGGGGGATCCAAACTTCCGTATTTATTGGGACACCTTCTGCCTCGCGTTTCGGAATCTAGTGCGGGGAGCAAAGTTCGCTAAGGATAATGTAGATCGCCTCACAGACGAGCATATGCGGCTTTTACGCGACCGCTTCGATTATGATTTCAGTGCGATGAAAGCAGGCTCAACAGCCTTGATATTCATCCTAACCGAAAATCACGATCACAATAAAGTATATGTAGAAGCTCTTGAGAGATTGAACACCAGATACCCACATGTCCGATTTGACGACGTAACGGCCAGTTTATGGACACTGTCTGAGCCCCAATCGCTTCCAGGCACTGAAGAAAAAAAGCCGCTGTAAACATCGCCAGCGAACCCCTCAAGCCACCGCCACACATTCAATCTCGATATCAAACTCCATCGGCCAAGACGCCACCGGGACAAAACTGCGCGCCGGCGGGTTGGTCGAAAAATACTTCGCATAGACCCGATTGATGGCGTTGTAGAAGCCGGAATTGACGGCGTAGATGCGCACCATCACCACGTTTTCCAGCGAGGTATCAGCCGCTTCCAGGCAGTGTTTCAGCGCCTTCAGCGATGCCTCGGTCTGCGTTTCGATGTCGCCGCGCACCATCTCGCCGGTCACCATGTCGACCGGCGGCGTCGCCGAGATGAACACGAAGCCGTTGGCCCTGACCGCTGTCGAGCACGGCAGGCCGAGCGCCCGCACCTTGGCCGACATGACAGGCACTTCGATGACTTCCTTCTTCATGGCAAAATCCTCCTTTGTTGGTCAGGCTGGCGCCAAGCCCCCTCACCCAGCCTCCGCTTCGCTCGGCTGACCTCTCCCCGAGGGGAGAGGAGCCTGTCAGCGCCGGCGCCAACCTCTTCTCCCCAGCGGGGAGAAGGTGGCCGCGAAGCGGCCGGATGAGGGGGTTTCGTGCGACAACCCTGTGATCTGGAGGGTAGCTTATCTGCCGGCCTTGGGAAGGCCAGTGCCGGCGCCCAGATTTGCTAGAGGAAACCGATGAAGCGTCCGGCGAAAAGCACGGAAGTCCAAAGCATCAGCGAGAGCACCGCCAGAATGGCGACGGCCCCGCCGGCCGGCTCGTCACCGCCCCTTGCGCGGCTTAGGCGCATGAAGGCGAGGAGGTTGATGCCGGCAAGCAGGATGAGTGCCATCTTGACGAGGAAAATCGGCATCGCCGCATACTCGTTCGCCTTGACTGAAAACAGCAGCAAGCCGGTGACAAGCGCACAGGCGAACGCGCCCAATGCCGTGCGGCGCAGCAGCACGACGAACGCCGCGTATGGCAGCGAGCGGAAGGCGCCGCAGATCCTGAGGTCCATGAGCATGACGCTGGTCAGCAGCGCGCCGATCGACATGATGTGAAGCGCGTTGACGATGGGATAGGCAATGAAGGAGGCCTTCAGCCACCGCGCCAACGCAAGCTGCTCGATGCCGGCGAGGAACTCGGCCATCTACGCCGGCGGCACGCGGTCGGGATAGACATCATACGTCTTGCCGCCGACGATGATGCGGACTGCTTTCATGCGCTTTTCGGTCGCGTCGACCGAGCGGTTGCCGATCGCGGTCACCTCGTCGCCGACTTTGGCAACCTCCTCGGTGAAGCCGGCGGCAATCGTGCGGGATGGCGGCGCCATCTCCACCCGCCAGGCCTCTCCCTCGGCGTCGACATCCAGCGTGGCGTGCGGATTGCCGATATAGATGGCGGTGATCGTGCCTCTGAGCTCGAAAAACCCGTCCTGCGTCCACGACCAGCCGTGATGGGCATAGGCTGCGCTGCCGGCGGCAAGGATCACTGCCGCTGTCAGCGCGGCGCTCCGAATGTCCTTGAAAGGTGACTGCATTGCTCGTCTCCTCCGTTCATCCAGCAGACGTCAGAGAGTAGGTCACGGCGCGGCAACGTCAAATCACATCGCCATAGGAGCCGATCCGGCCTTGCTAATGACATGCATGCGCGCCACTCTCGCCTCTCCTGGCCGCTCTTCCCCCAGACAACGGATGAAGGTCCAGCGGATGAAGGTCGCACTCACAATCTGAACGAGGCAAACCATGAGCAGCATGAGAGACCGTCAGGAAGGCTTCGAAAAGAAGTTTGCCATGGACGAGGAAACGAAATTCAGGGCCATGGCGCGCCGCAACAAGCTGCTCGGCCTGTGGGCCGCCGAAAAGCTCGGCAAATCCGGTGCCGACGCCGACGCCTATGCGAAAGAGGTGGTGCATTCAGACTTCGAAGAGGCTGGCGACGACGATGTGTTCCGCAAGGTACGCGCCGATTTCGACGCGGCTGGCGTCGCCCAGTCGGATGTTCAGATTCGCCAGGCCATGAACGAGCTGCTGGCAACCGCGGTCGAGCAGATCAGAACGAGCTGAGCACCGCTCAGCTCTGATCTGGATACAGCGAGCCGTCCTTGTGCACGAACCTTCCGTCGGCGTTCGAACTCATCATGTCGATATCGGAGCAGGTGGTGAGGTCGTGCGGGTTGCGCGAGCCCACCTCCAGATAGACGGCCATCCCCTGGGATTTGTTGATCAGGTGATGGCCATTGCCGGTGTTCTTCGCGAATGTCGCGAAGTCGCCCGCGCGCAGCACCGTCTCGCCGCCGTCTTCGACGAGCGTCACTTCGCCTTCGAGCACATAGACGAACTCGTCCTCGTGGCTGTGCCAGTGGCGCTGGCTGGACCACCCGGCCGGCGGCAAGGTCATCAGATTGACGCCGAAATCGCTGAGGCCCCCGGCATCGCCCAAGCGCCACCGCGTACGGGTGGCACAGGGTTGATCGAAGGGCGGTGGATAGGGCGAGCCCTTGCGCGCGGGAACGGCTGACATATCGATCTTGGGCATGGACTTCTCCCTCGTTTCGTCCGGCATTCTAGCCGACAACCGGCCGTCGCCGGGAGTGGTTCCGATATTCCGTCACGGCGCCACAGTGCGGCGCCGCGGAACCGGTGTCGCTTTCCCGGCATTCTCCGCGCAGGCTTAATCTTGTGCAATCGGGAGAAAACAAAATGCGCGAAGCCGACAATGACGAGATCGACCTGCGCTGCCCGCAGATCGTTGCCGACAATGCTGCCAAGGGCCTCAGACTGCGCAAAGAGTTCGGCCGTGGCGGCACCGAAATCGGCGTGGCACGGGCGACCGAGCTGAAGAACCGGGAAAGGCTTTCACCCTCCACCATCCGCCGCATGGTCAGCTACTTCGCCCGCCACGAGGTCGACAAGAAGGGAAAAAACTACGGCAATGAGGACAACCCATCGGCCGGTTACATCGCCTGGCTGTTGTGGGGCGGCGATGAAGGCCGCGGCTGGGCGCTCGATCTCAAGCAGAAGATCGGCAACGCGCCGGACATCTGAGCGGCCGGCGTCAAACAGGAGTTTCGGGCTGAGGAGAAAAAGTCGCTTCTTGCCGGAGCACGGGAACAGGCAGGTCCCAAACCCCGCCTGGGACCCGCCTGGGAGTGGCTGACACATGCCGGCGCAGCCCCCTCCGATATCTTGCCTTTCGCCAATCCCCAGTTGGCCGAGCGGCGTGATATAGGAATTAGCATTTGCCAGCAGCGGCCTATGTGAAGCAGTTCACGAATCGAACGTTTTCTTCCCAGCGAGGCTTCGCTGCGGCAGAAACTGCCCTACCCTTCCCAGGCAACCGGCGTCATGCCGAGACGCTCGTAGAGCCGGACGGCGGCGGCGTTCTCGACCGTGTTGGTCTTCAGGTCGACATGCGCGGAACCACGCGCGCGAAAGACAGCGAAGGTGTGCCACATCAGCGCTTCGGCGATGCCCTGGCCGCGCGCCTCCGGATGGACGGCAAGATCCTTGACGAAGGCCCTCGTCCAGCACAGCGCCGCCGCTGCCAGCAGCCCCTTGCGGTCGATGACCAGGAAACACAAAGCCGGGTCGAATTCGGCGTCATTGGCAATGCGCGGCCACCATTCGTCGAACGGCCCGTCGGAGCCGTCGTCGAACACGGTGGTCAGCAGCGTGTGGAAAGCGAGCGCATCGGTAGTCTCGAAGCCGCGCATGACAAAGCCTTCGGGCCAGCGCGGCGGGACAAGAGTGTCGTCGAGGATCTTGCGCAGCCGGATGTCGTTTGGCCCCGGCGGACGTGGCTCAGGCATCGGGTTGCAGGCGGCGGCGCGTGCTGCGGTCGCGGCCAAGGCCGGTTTCTTCCAGCAGGCCCTTGCGCTTGGCGTCGTAGTAATAGCCGCTCTGGTAGAGCTGGTCGGCGCGCTTGGCATTGCCGCCAGACACCAGCCAGGCGCCGCGCAGATATTTCACCGCGTATTTCAGATTGGTCTCGGCGTCGAACAGGCCGCTTGCCGGTCCCAGATAGCCCATGCCGCGCGCGGTCGCATGCTTGATCTGCATCAGCCCCCAATGGCCGCGATTGTAGGCTTTCGGGTTGAAGGTGCTCTCGCGGTTGACGACATGGCGCACCAGATCCACCGGCACCTGATAGAGCGCGGCATATTTGTCGATCAGCCGCTCGATCTCGCCGCGCGGTCCTGTCGAGTATTCCTGAGTGGGGCTGGTCGAAAGCAAGGCCGACGGGTTTTGTGGCACGACATAGGCGGCCTGCTGAACGCCGGGCATGACGACTGTCTTGCCGCCTGGAACGGCAGCTGCCTGGCCGGTAACCGGCATGGCGACTGCGGCCGTCGCATAGACGGGTGCAGCACTTGCCGTCATCGCCGACGGCGCCGTGGCGGCCAAAGGCGTCGGGCCGGCAAAGGCGGCGGGCTGGGCTGGCACCTCGGTAGGGTCGACAGCCGTCTGGACAGGCAGCGCCGCCGTCTGCACCGGCGCGATACCGGACGATTCCGGCAGGACCGAAACCGTATCTGGCAGCGCCAGCGTAAAGCCGGCATCGGTTCCTGCCGCAGCAGAGGTTTGGGTGAAGCCGGGCGCCGGCACCGTCTGCGAGGTCGAGGTGCAGCCGCTGAGGGCGGCGGCACCAAGTATCACGCCGATGGCGGGAAAGATGAATTTTGCTGGCAAGCCGCGCACGGGTCCGGTTTGTCTGGGTTGTTAAGAAGTCCTTACACCAGCGATTCCCATCGGGCAATCCACGCCTGTCGTGGACTTCCAGTGGTTTTCGGGTGGTGAGACCGGCCGAAAAATGCGATATGTCGTTCTCGATATGTACCGGATTCCATCCGTTTTCACGGAAAGGAGCACATCATGGAAACCATCGCCACCACCGGCCATGCGGTGTTCGAAACCGCGCTTGGCTTCATGGGCATCGCCTGGAGCGAGGCCGGCCTCAACCGGCTCTGCCTGCCGCAGCACAATCGCGACGCGGTGGAGCGCCGGCTGCTGCGCCATGCCGGCATTGCCGAGCAGGCCGCGATTTCAGAGCCGCAGTGGGTTGTCGATCTGATCGCCTCGATCAAGGCCTATGCCGCCGGCGAAGACATCGATTTCTCCGGCGTGCCGGTCGATCTGGCCGGCGTCGACGATTTCCGCCTCGCCATATATGACGCCGCGCGCAAGCTCAGCTATGGCGAAACCACCACCTATGGCGAACTGGCCAAGCGTGCCGGCCATGCCGGCCTGCCTCGCGAAACCGGCGCGGCGCTGGGCGCCAATCCGGTGCCGCTGGTTATCCCTTGCCACCGCATCCTTGCCGCCGGCGGCAAGATCGGCGGCTTTTCCGCGCCGGGCGGCTCGGCCACCAAGGAAAAGATGCTGGCCATGGAAGGCGTGCGCGTCGGCCCGCCGCCGCCGGCACAAGTGTCGTTCGGGTTCTGAAATTTCGGTTTCAGTCCTGCAGGATGCGCCGGCGGAAATGCCGGTCGAACTCCGGCCGCTTGCAGATGTAGACCGGGCAAGATTTCGTATCGGCGCTCGGCACATAGGCACGCTTCCTGACCTCACCCAAGTTGCAGAATTGCTGGCTCTGCACATAGCGGTCGTAGAGCGGCAGCCCCGGCACGCGCGTCGACTGGTAGCGCAGGATGACCGCGCCTTGCCTGGCAATCGTCGCCTGCACCCTGTCGCAGCTCATGCGTGTCGGGTCGTAGCGCGAGATCGCCTGCGCCTCGGCGGCCACCAGCGTAAGGCAAGCGGCAAGCAGAATGGTTTTCATGGTTCTCTCCCCAAAACCGGACGCCCAGAAGGCGGTACGATCTTCCCGCCGCGCATGATCTTCAGCAAGGATCATGTGCACAATCAAAGCCATAGCGCACAGTGAGCGCCAAAAAAACGCGTGACGCTGTAGGCCTGATTTTGCAACGCTTTCACGCGATTGGGGCGGTCGTGGGGCAGCGCCGCAGCCACGCCTTTTCCCGCGCCATCTTGTTTTTGGTGCAAAACCAGACTATATGCGTCCCATTGATATTTCGGCCGATCGATCCGGGCCTCGCGATCTTCGCGTTTGCTGACGTCTATCTCCAAAATCTCGATGCACACCGGCTGGACTTCGGTTCGGTCAAACTAAAGCAAATGTGAAGGACTATTCTAAATGGCAACTGGTACGGTCAAGTGGTTTAACTCCACCAAGGGCTTCGGCTTCATCCAGCCTGACAATGGCGGCGCGGACGTTTTCGTCCACATCTCCGCTGTCGAGCGCGCTGGGCTGTCGACCCTGGTCGAAGGCCAGAAGATCAACTTCGAGATCGAGCAGGACCGCCGCACTGGCAAGTCGTCCGCTGGATCTCTGAGCAAGGCGGCCTGATTTTGCGAATGGCGCGCGCTGGGCGGTAGCTCGGGGCGCGCGGCAAGTCACGGATGTACTGACGGTCGCGCGCGAAGCGCACCGGAGCGGAAGAACCCCGAAAAGCTGGATCAGCAGATAGCTGCCGGCCCGGATCAAACGCTCCCGATCAGGCTACCGGAATGGGAAGGCGGGATTAGTCCCGCCTTTTTATTTGTCTGCATTTCAGATGCAGCTGGCCCGGGCTTGTAGTCCCACTTGTGGTACTTTTAGCCCAGTTATGGTACTATTTGCCGATGACCAAGCTCGAACAAATCGAAAAATCCGTCGCTGACCTGAGCCCCGAGGAACTGAAGGCGTTTGCCGCCTGGTTCGAGGCGCTTCAGGCTGATATGTGGGACCGGCAGATCGAGGCCGACGCGAAAGCGGGCAGGCTGGATAAACTTGCCGAACAGGCGTTGGCCGATCATCGCGCGGGCCGGACCCGACCTCTGTGAATCACTTTGCCACTCCCTCTTTCTGGGAGGCCTACGGCAAACTACCCTCATCAATCAGGACAAAGGCGAACAACCGTTTCGCCAAGCTTCGCGCTGACCCGTTTCACCCGTCGCTGCATTTCAAACAAGTCGGACGTTATTGGTCGGCGCGAGTTGACCAGAACTACCGCGCCATGGCTGTCCGTGACCGCGACGACATGGTTTGGTTCTGGATCGGCACTCACTCGGAATATGACCGCCTTCTAAAATAGCAGAGTATCTCGGCCAAGCAGGCCATTTCACGCCACCGGCCGAAGGCCGCAAGACCGACCGGGTGTCGCGCCTTTTGGCGCGCCCCGTCCGGAGCAGCCGCGAAGCGGCGACAGCGTGAGGACCGAATCAAGGCAGCCATTCGATCGGCACATGTCCCGGGTCCGCCTCGACCCGTTTCAGCCAGGCGGTGACCGCCGGATAGGCGTCAAGCTGGAAGCCGCCCATCTGCGCCGTATGCGTATAGGCATAGAGTGCGATGTCGGCGATGCTCAGCGCATCGCCGGCGAAGAACGCATGCTCGGCCAGATTCTTGTTCATCACCCCGAGCGCCTTGTTGCCGCGCTCCAGCGTTACCGCCAGCCGCTCCGGCGTCGCATCCGCGGCTCTTTCCGGGAAGGTCAGCAACGCCTTGCGCACCGCAATATAGGGCTCGTGGCTGTACTGCTCGAAAAACAGCCACTGATAAGCCAGCGCCCGCTCGTATCTGTCGGTTGGCAGGAAGCGTGTGCCTTCGGCGAGATAGAGCAGGATGGCGTTGGATTCGGCGAGCCGCCGGCCATCGTCGAGTTCCAGCAGCGGCACCATGGCATTGGGGTTCTTGGCGACATAGTCGGCCTTGCGCGTCTCGCCGGTATGCGAACTCACCTCGACATTGGTGAAGGCGAGGCCGAGCTTGGCCATCAACAGGCGCGGCTTGTAGCAATTGCCACTGTCGATCATCCCGTAAAGTATGGTCACTTGCGCTCCCCTCACTGGTATGGCGATGGCTCTTGAGGCCCGGATAGGCCCAAGGCTCTATCCCGGCAGCGGCAATGTCATCCAGTGATTTGTTTTGGCGCAACCATCAGCGGCGCTGATGCAACGGGACGACCTTGTTGTCCATGCCCAGCAGCACGTCGATGGCCAGCGGCTCTTCATTGAAGATCGTGCCGGCCAGCGCCGGCCTGGCGAGATGGAATCCTTGCAACAGGTCGACGCCACCGTCCAGCGCGACGCGAAGGTGCACGGATTGCTCGATCCCCTCGACCAGCACCTTGGCGCCGCGATCGTGCAGCATCGATACGAGCGGACGAAAGAACCGTTCGGCAGCGGCATGGCGGCAGAATTCCGCAAACCAGGCGCCATCGATCTTGACGATGTCGGGAGCCAGAAGGGCCATCCGTTCTTCCGTCGAGTGGCCGGTGCCGAAATCGTCGATGGCGATGCGAATGCCGTCGCGCCGCATCTCGCGGACCAGGCCGACGAGAACCTTGTCGTCGGCCGCCTGCTCGGTGATCTCGCAGACCAGCATGGCCGGGTACAGGCCGAGCTCGCCGAGATGCCGGGTCATCAGCCGGATTTCGGCCAGCGCGCGGCCGAGATGGTCGTTGATCAGCGGGTTGTAGTTGAAGAACAGGTCGAGCCCGTCGACGCCGATGTTGCGGAAATTCCTCAGGTGCAGCATCCGGCACATGGTTTCGACAAACAGGCGATCCGATGCCGGAACGCCGTCGAAGAACACCGGCGGCGCAACCGGCCTCGAGGCGCGCTGCGGCTCGACCAGACCTTCGACCGCGACAGCTTTCAAGAACCGGCCGCGCGGCGCGAAGATCGGCTGATAGGCGCTCTTAAGCCGGAATTCGCCATAGACGCCGTATTCGATGCCGACCTCATCGGCAAAGATCACCTCATCGACATTGCGACGCCTGTCATGCCGACCGGTCATCGCGTCGTCCTGCGCCCGAACGCCTTCACCGGTCGTCCCGAAGGTGTCGTCGCGCTCAGGCTGGCAGGCGCCTTGCTTGCATCGGCCTCTTCTGCCGGCGGCTGCGTGTCCTTGCCGGAGGCGCGAAAACTGGTCGGCGCCAGTTCGGGTCGCGCCAGCACGAAGCCCTGCACCATCGAGGCTCCCGATTTTTCCGCCAGTTCAAGCTGCCAGCTTTCCTCGATGCCCTCGAATACGGTGCGGATGCCTTGCTGTTCGAAACTCGCCACCATGGCGGTCAACAGGGCAAAACCCGCGCCGGACTCCATCAGTTGGGTGATCCAGTGTGCATCGAACTTGACGATGTCGGGCGTGAGTTCCTTGATGCGGTTGATGTCGGACTCGTCGGCGCCGTAGTCGTCGACAGCGATGCGAAAACCATTGGCCTTGAGCGCTTCGACGAAACTGTAGAGGGCTTCCTGTGACGCCGACTTCTGCTCGGTCACCTCGCAGACGACCCGACGCGGATCGATATCAGCCTCCTGCAGCACCAGCCGCATGTCGCGCAGTGCATTGTCGGCGATGACCCGATCGGTGAACACCGACGGATCGAAATTGATGAAGATGGATGCCTCTTCCGGCAGGCAGGCGCCAGCGTTGAGAAGATGCAATGTCCGCGTCAGTGCCTCGATATGCAGGCGGTCGCCCGCCGGACAGGTGTTGAAAAAGCTCATCGGCGACTGCGGCTCGCCGTCGCGAAACGGCCGGATAAGCCCCTCGAACGCAACGATCGACAGCTTGCCCTCCTTGAAGGCGAAGATCGGCTGGAAGGCGCTCTGCAGCGTATAGATGCCCCAGACAGCGGTGAAGGTGCCGTCATTCTGGCGGATGATGTGGTGGGCAAGCCCGATGCTGAGCGACACGGTTCCCTCCGCAAGATCGGCGGAATTGGTCTGCGATCCTGCCACGCAAGGGTCTACCCCTCGTTAATGAATTTATTGTTGCCGAGGATTTGAGGTCTGGCTCAGCCGACAATGCTTGCGCTTGGCCGGATGATGCGACATGAGAGGCGCCGCAGCCGCTCTTGGCCGCACCCATCCTCTCTGGAGACATCTGGTCATGGCCTTTCTTGCCGACGCCCTTTCCCGCGTAAAGCCGTCCGCGACCATCGCGGTGACGCAGAAAGCGCGCGAGTTGAAAAACGCCGGCCGTGACATTATCGGGCTAGGTGCCGGCGAGCCGGATTTCGACACGCCCGACAACATCAAGAATGCCGCGATCGAGGCCATCCGGCGCGGCGAGACGAAGTATCCGCCGGTTTCCGGCATCGTGCCGTTGCGCGAGGCGATCGCCAAGAAATTCAAGCGCGAGAACAATCTCGACTACCGGCCGGAGCAGACCATTGTCGGCACCGGCGGCAAGCAGATCCTATTCAACGCCTTCATGGCGACGCTGAACCCCGGCGATGAGGTGATCATCCCGCGCCCCTATTGGGTCAGCTATCCCGAAATGGTGGCGATCTGCGGCGGCACCTCGGCCTTTGCCGACACCTCCATCGACAATGGCTTCAAGCTGACGGCGGCAGCATTGGAAAAGGCAATCACGCCGCGCACCAAATGGCTGTTGATGAACTCGCCGTCCAATCCGTCGGGCGCCGCGTACACGGAAAGCGAGCTCAGGGCGCTGGCCGATGTGCTGTTGAAGCATCCTCATGTCTGGGTACTGACCGATGACATGTACGAGCACCTGATATATGGCGACTTCGTCTTCAAGACCATCGCCGAGGTCGAGCCGAAGCTCTACGAGCGCACGCTGACCATGAACGGCGTGTCGAAGGCCTATGCCATGACCGGCTGGCGCATCGGCTATGCGGCCGGTCCCCTGGCGCTGATCAAGGCGATGGACATGATCCAGGGCCAGCAGACCTCCGGCGCCTGCACCATCGCGCAGTGGGCGTCGGTTGAGGCACTGAACGGCCCGCAGGATTTCATCGCCAAAAACAAGGCCATCTTCCAGGGCCGCCGCGACCTCGTCGTGTCGATGCTCAACCAGGCGCGCGGTATCACCTGTCCGTCGCCCGAAGGCGCCTTCTACGTCTATCCATCTTGCGCGCAACTGATCGGCAAGAAGACGAAAGCCGGCACGCTGATCGACACCGACGAGACCTTCTGCTCGGAACTGCTCGAGGCCGAGGGCGTCGCGGTCGTGTTCGGTTCGGCCTTCGGCCTCGGGCCGAACTTCCGCATCTCCTACGCCACTTCGGAGGCTTTGCTCGAAGAGGCCTGCACGCGCATCCAGCGTTTCACCGCCTCGCTGACCTGATCGCGCACATCGCCGCAAATGAAAACCCGGCCGCGCGGCCGGGTTTTTCGTATCGGCTCAACCAGAAGCTTTGTGGCTAGACGCCATACTGCTCGTCGGTAACCTTCTCCAGCCAGTCGGCGTGGGAGCCTTCGAGCGCTTCCTGCATGGCCATATGCGTCATCGCCGTTTTCGGTCCGCCGCCATGCCAGTGCTTTTCGCCGGGCGCAAAGGAGATGACGTCGCCGGCCTTGATCTCCTGGATCGGCCCGCCCCATGTCTGCGCGCGGCCGGCGCCCGAAGCGACAAAGAGCGTCTGGCCAAGCGGGTGCGTGTGCCAGTGGGTACGCGCGCCGGGTTCGAAACTGACCATGGTGGCGCGCAGCCGCGCCGGCGCTTCCTTCTCGATGATCGGCGTTTGCAGCACGCGGCCGGTGAAATAGGCTTCCGGCGCAACGATGCTCGGCACGCTGCCGCAGGCAATGATCTTCATCGTCTCATCCTCAAACTGGTGGCGAACTGATCGGCAACAAGAACTCGCCCCGTCTTCTCACTTAAGAAGCGGCCGGCAGTCTCGTCCGATATCGATAGTGGCGCAACCGGTTACCACCCCAGCCGCGGCCAGAACAGGCCGGCTCGTCTGCGGTAGGCCTCATAGGCCCCGGCCAGCCCGGTGCGCGAAAATTTCTTCTCTTCATCCAGCGCGGCGATGACGTAGATCGCGACTATCCCGGCAACCGGCACCACCGCCCAGATCGACCAGGTCGCGATGCCCCATCCGATCCAGAAGATGATGTAGGATGTGTAGAATGGATGTCGGATGTAGCCGTAGGGACCGTCGGTCAGCAGACTGTCGGGATTGTCGGATGCGAATGCGAAGCGCAGCCGCGCCTTTCGCGACGTGGAAATCGCCCACCAGAACAGCGCCGAGCTTGCCAATTCGATGGCGAGCCCAGCTATCTTCGCTGCCGCCGGCTGCGATTCGATCCACAATATCGCAAGAAAGAACAGTGCCGTGGCGATCACGGCCGCCGAAATCATCATGGCGCCTGAAGACATGGTCGATGACTGGAAATGAGCCCGCATCGACCAGACATATTGCCCGAGCGTAGCGATGCTGCTGATCGAGACGAGAAGATCAAGTCCGCGGTCCATTACGAAAATTCCGAGTTGGCTGCCATGGATTCGGTCATCATACCCACGCGAAATCCTTTCTTAACCACAAGCCTAAAGAAGATATAGACCTCAGAATGCAATGTTGGCCTTCAGCGCAATCTGAAGGTCTAATCCAGCATGAGCGTCTCCGACCGCACGATCCGCACGCCGCAGGCCGATTTGCGCCTCAGCCAGTCGTCAGGACGGGGCATGCCCATCGTCATGATCCATGGCTCGGGCAGTTCGCGCGCCGTGTTTGCCCGCCAGTTCGACAGCCCACTCGCCGATGCCCATCGGCTGATCGCCTTCGATCTTCCCGGGCACGGTGACTCCTCCGATGCCCGCGACCCGGCAACCGCCTACACGATTTCCGGCCTTGCGCAAACGACAGCCCGGCTTCTCGATGCCCTGGGCATTGACCGCGCCATCATCTTCGGCTGGTCGCTCGGCGGCCATGTGGCGATCGAGCTTGCCAGCTTCCATCATGCGGTCAGGGGCCTGATGTTGACCGGAACACCGCCGGTTTCGAGGGGACCACTCGGCATGCTGCGCGGCTTTCACGCCAACTGGGACATGCTGCTCGCCTCCAAGAAGGTTTACTCCGAACGCGACATCGAGCGCTTTGAGGCGCTTTGCTTCGGCGACACCGCCAGTCCGTCTTTCCGCGAAGCCATAAGGCGCACCGACGGCAGGCTGCGCGCAGGTGTGGCGCGCAGCATGTTTGCCGGCAAGGGCGCCGACCAGAAACAGGTGGTCGAGCACGCCCCGTTCCCGGTCGCGGTGATCAATGGAGAGCATGACCCGCTGGTGCGCCTGAGCTACTTCGAAACGGTGGCCTACGGCTCGCTGTGGGAACATTGCCATGTCATCCCCGGTGCCGGCCATGCGCCTTTCTGGGAACACCCGGAACTGTTCAATCCGCTGCTCTCGCGCTTTGCCGAGACAGTGGTGATGCAGAGCGCAACCAAGACGGCGCGGCGAAGCCAGGCCGGCTGAATCGCCTGCTGCGTTCTGCAGCACGTTAGCCTTCAAATCCCTTGCCCTGCCGGCTAACCCGTGGGACGATGTCGCTGGGCAGGTGGCGATTGAAAAAACCCCGCCCGCGACGGCCGAACAGGCCGGCCGCCGCTCCCAGGGAAACGCCTGAGTGGAGGTCAGTCATGGGTACTCGCGCCGGAGGACGACGCACGGGACCGAAATGCATTGCCATAGTCGGTCCCTTCGCAAGCGGTAAGACGACACTTCTCGAAGCTATACTTGCCCGTACGGGCGCTGTTCCCCGCCAGAACCCCGTTTCATCGGGAAACACCGTTTCCGATCATTCCCCCGAGGCGCGCGCCCATGCCATGAGCGTCGAGGCGACCTTTGCCACCACAGAATTCATGGGCGAGCAGTTCACCTTCGTCGATTGTCCCGGCTCCATCGAATTCTCCTTCGAGGCCGAGCCGGTGCTGGCCGCCTGCGACATCGCCGTGGTCGTCGCCGAAGCCGACGAGAAGAAGATCCCTGCCCTGCAGCTGATCATGCGCAAGCTCGACGATCTCGGCGTGCCGCGCATCCTGTTCCTGAACAAGGTCGACAAGGCGATATCGGGCGTGCGCGACACGCTGAAGATGCTGCAGCCGACAAGCTCGACGCCTTTGCTGCTGCGCCAGATTCCGCTGCGCAAGGAGGGCGTCGTTGTCGGCTCGATCGATCTCGCGCTGGAGCGCGCCTACATCTATCGCGAATATGCCGAAAGCGAGGTCGCCCAGATTCCGGGCGACGAGAAGGCGCGCGAGCTCGAAGCGCGCTTCTCGATGCTTGAGACGCTCGCCGACCATGACGACCAATTGATGGAGCAGTTGCTGGAGGAGATCGAGCCGCCCAAGGACGCAATCTTCGACGATCTCGCCGCCGACCTGCGCGCCGGCATAGTGACGCCGGTGCTGATCGGAACCGCCGAAAAAGGCAATGGTGTGCTGCGCCTGCTGAAGACACTCCGCCATGACGCGCCCGATATCGAGGCGACCCGCAAACGCCTCGGCGCACCTGACGGCAATGCGGCCGTGGTCCAGGTGATGAAGACCATTCACACCGCCCATGGCGGCAAGTTGTCGGTGTCGCGCATCCTGTCCGGCCAGATTGCCGACGCTTCCGAACTCGCTCTCTCGACTGGCGAGACGGCAAAAGTCTCCGGCATCTACAGAATGCTCGGCAAGGACCAGTCCAAGCTGACATCGGCCAAGGCCGGCGATACGGTCGCTCTCGGCAAGCTGGACGAGGTCAAGACCGGCCAGACGCTCAGCTCGGCCAAGGGCGGCATCAAGCCGCTGGTCGCCCTGGCGCCGCCGCAGCCGGTCTTCGCCTTCGCGCTACGCCCGAAGGAACGCAAGGACGAGGTCAAGATGTCGGCGGCCATCCAGCGCCTTGCCGAGGAAGATCCGTCTCTCAGCCTGCGCCACAATCAGGATTCCGCCGAAACCGTACTGTCGGGGCATGGCGAGATGCATCTGCGGGTCGTGCGCGAGCGGCTGGAAGGCAAGAACCAGATCCCGGTCGAAGGCCACACCCCGGCCGTCCCTTACCGTGAGACGATCCGCAAGACAGTCCAGCAGCGCGGCCGCCACAAGAAGCAGTCGGGCGGCCATGGCCAGTTCGGTGACGTCGTGATCGAGATCAAGCCGCTGCCGCGCGGCTCCGGTTTCCAGTTCAGCGACACGATCACCGGCGGCGTCGTGCCGAAAACCTATATCCAGTCGGTCGAGACCGGCGTGCGCGACTATCTGAAATCCGGCCCACTTGGCTTTCCGGTGGTCGATGTCGCCGTCAACCTCTCCGACGGCTCCTACCATGCCGTCGATTCGTCGGACATGGCCTTCCAGATGGCGGCGAAGCTGGCGATGAAAGAGGGCATGGCCGCCTGCTTGCCGGTGCTGCTCGAACCGGTGATGAAGGTCGAGATTGTCACGCCGTCCGACGCCACCTCGAAGATCATTGCCCTTATCCCACAGCGGCGCGGCCAGATCCTCGGCTACGACGCGCGGCCCGACTGGCCGGGATGGGATGTCGTCGAGGCAACCATGCCGCAGGCGGAGATCGGTGATCTGATCATCGAATTGCGCTCGGCCACCGCAGGCGTTGCCAGCTATCGCTGCGCATTCGATCACATGGCTGAACTCACCGGCCGCTTGGCCGACGAAGCGATGAACGCCAACGGCAAGGCTGCCTGAGCCATCAGAGCATGATCCCGAAAAAGTGGAATCCGGTTTTCGGAGAAGATCATGCTCAAACACTGAGATAGAGCCCATCCCGAAAGGCTCTTGCGGTGGCGGCTTCGTTCCGCCGCCTGCCCTGATACGAAAAACGGCGTCCGGATGATCCGGACGCCGTTTTTGCGGACCGTTTTCGTGGGAGGTAAAACGGCAGGTCCGCCGCATGGTTTCCGCCGTGTTGGCTGGCGGAAGGAATTGGTTCGGACGCGGTAGCCGCCTGAGCCCGGATCGTCCGAGTGATGCCCCCATCTCCCGGACGGACCACACCGCGTCCTATGCTCTGCTTATTCCATAGCGCGCGTCTGCGACATGTTACCTGAGGTTACATGTCACTGTTACGCGGCAATGTTGATCAATTTTCCGTCAGTACGGACAGGCCCAGAAAACAAAAAAGCCGGATCAACGAAGATCCGGCTGAGTTTGATTGGAAGTGCCTGTTAAGGCTAACCTCCAGAGGGGAACACTCGCGGGCGCTAATGGGAGGAGAACGCGCCCAGGAGATGATCTATATATGTGCTCATCATGCCCAAGAAACAAGCATCTATTTTGCAACACACGCATGCAAAAAGACGCAGGCTGTGGTCTAACCCATTCCCAAGCTCGATAGGACCAGAAAAATCGATGAAATGGCGTGCGCTTCGAGGCTAAAGCCATTGCCGAACCGCGAAGCAGAACTGATTCTGTTCGGAAATTCCGAAAACGCGAATGACGCGGAATCGGGCAGAGCGCGTTTATTTTTATGGCACCCGGTCGCGGCTCTGGGGCCAGGGAGATCTCGATGCGGACACCTCAGGCGATCGCCGGCAGTGCGCTCTTCTTCATCGCAGCTCCTGGCGTCGTCGCCGGTGTGGTGCCCTGGCTGTTGACGGACCGCTACCGTTTGCCACTGTCGAGCGGGCCTGGCTTCGTCCTGGTCGGCTGGATTCTTGTCGTCACCGCCGCAGCTCTGCTGCTTCATGCCTTCGCCCGTTTTGCCCTCGAAGGGATGGGTACCCCCGCCCCGGTGGCGCCGACCCAAAGACTGGTCGTCGGCGGCATCTACCGCCATGTTCGCAACCCGATGTATGTGGCGGTGCTGTCGATCATTCTCGGCCAGGCGGTGCTGTTCTCGAGCTGGGCTGTCGTCCTCTACGCCGCCATCGCCGCCACAGCGATGGTCTCATTCGTGAAGCTCTATGAGGAGCCAACGCTAGCCCGTCGCTATGGCGCCGAATACGAGGCCTACCGCCGCGCCGTGCCCGGCTGGCTGCCTCGGTTGACGCCGTGGCGGGGTTGAAAAACGAGATTTCAGAACGACCAGCTTCGGGCCTTGGTACGTGAGTACCGGAAGCGGAGGAAGTCGTCGTTCGCAGCCCGGCCTCACCTGAATATCGGCACGCCTAGAACGACCAGCTGCGCGCCTTGGCAATGATGAAATCGCGGAAGACGTGCAGCTTCGCCTGGTTCTTCATCGCGTCCGGATAAGCGAAGTACGTGTCGAAGGACGGCACTTCGGTCTCCGGCAGCAACTGCACCAGCCCGGACTCCTTGCTGATCACATAGTCGGGCAGCATGGCGATGCCGGCGCCGCCCTGCACGGCGCGCTTGATCGACAATATGTCGTTGATCTGCAGCGTCGGCACCCTTTGCCCGCCTTCGAAGTCGCCGACCGTCTCCAGCCAGTTCAACTCCGACAGATGCGCCGGCACCGGCACGCCAAAGGTGACGATGCGATGGTTTTTCAGCTCGGCGACAGAGGCCGGCTTGCCGTGTTTGCCGACATAGGCCGGCGAGGCATAGAGGTGGAAATGCACGGTGAACAGGCGGCGCTGGATAAGGTCGGGTTGCTGGGGTTGGCGCAGCCTGATCGCGCAATCCGCCTGGCGCATGGTGAGGTCGAGTTCCTCATTGGCCAGGATCAGCTGCAGGCTGATCTCGGGATAGAGTTCGATGAATTCCTGCACCCGCTCGGTCAGCCAGCCGGCGCCCAGGCCCACTGTTGTCGTCACCCTGAGCACGCCGGAAGGACGGTCCTTGGCCTCGGTCAGCCGCGACTTGATCGTCTCCAGCTTCATCAGCACGTCATGCGCCGTACGGAACAGCATCTCACCCTGCTCGGTCAGCACCAGACCGCGGGCGTGGCGGTTGAACAGCGGCACACCGACGTCATGTTCAAGCGCGCTGACCTGCCGCGAGATCGCTGATTGCGACAGATGCAGCGTCTCGGCGGCATGGGTGAACGACCCAGCTTCCGCCGCTGCGTGAAACACGCGTAGCTTGTCCCAGTCCAACGCCATGATTCCCCTCGTTCTGTTTTTGGCGTCTGAATGAAAAATCAGGCTTTTGAGCGGCTTGTCTCGCCGCTTTGATAAACTTATTCCGCCGCTTCGCGATGAACCTCAATGCCGGCCAGATATTTTTCCGCCTCGAGTGCAGCCATGCAGCCGAGCCCCGCCGCCGTCACCGCCTGGCGGTAGATGTCATCGGTCACGTCGCCGGCGGCGAACACGCCCGGCACGTCCGTGCGGGTCGAATCCGGGGCCGTCCACAGATAGCCGTTCGGCTTCTGCTTCAGCTTGCCGGCGAAGAGTTCGACCGCCGGCGCATGGCCGATCGCCACGAACACGCCGTCGACCTTCAGATGCGTCTCCTCGCCGGTCACCGCGTTGCGCAGCTTCAGCCCTTCCACCGAAGGCGGCAGGGGCGTCTTGCCGGGACGGCCGGTGATCTCGTCGACGATCGTGTCCCAGATGACGCGGACATTGTCCTTCTTGAACAGCCGTTCGCGCAGGATACGCTCGGCGCGGAAGTCGTTGCGCCGGTGAATGACCGTCACGCTCTTGGCCAGGTTGGAGAGGTAGAGTGCCTCCTCCACCGCCGAGTTGCCTCCGCCGATCACCGCGACATCCTTGCCGCGATAGAAGAAGCCGTCGCAAGTGGCGCAGGCCGACACCCCGAAGCCCATGAAGGTCTGCTCGGTTGGGATGCCCAGCCATTTCGCCTGCGCGCCGGTGGCGATGATCAGCGCATCGGCGGTGTAGGTGGTGCCGGAATCGCCCTTGGCGCGGAACGGCCGCACATTGAGATCGACCTCGGTGATGATGTCGTTGATGATATCGGTGCCGACATGCTCGGCCTGCTTGAGCATCTGTTCCATCAGCCACGGACCCTGGATCGGATCGGCGAAGCCCGGATAGTTTTCGACATCGGTGGTGATCATCAACTGGCCGCCCTGCTGCAGACCGGCGACCAGCATCGGCTTCAGCATGGCGCGGGCAGCGTAGACCGCCGCCGTATAGCCGGCGGGGCCGGAACCAATGATAAGAACAGGCGCGTGCTTGGTGGTCATCTAAAGCCTCTGCGGAGAGCAGCCAGCGATTGTGGCATGGAAATCTCGTCGATATCGCGCGTAATGTAGGTGCTGCCCGCGACGCCAGCAAGGCAAGTTGGCATTCGTCCCCGGAAAGCTTCGGCGCGCGGGACAATCAGGAGTTGTTTCACGGTGCGACGATCCGAAAATCCCGGTCGGAGGGATGGAATGGACAGCAACATCATTTAATAACAAAATCACGAAAGATTCTTTCGCGCACGAAAGCCGACCATGCCGCTCAAAGCCGATCTCGACGCCATCGATTGGAAGATCCTGCGCGAGCTTCAGGGCGACGGACGCATGACAAACGTCGAACTGTCGAGCCGCGTCGGCATTTCGGCGCCGCCATGCCTGCGCCGCGTCAGGCGGCTGGAGGAAACCGGCATTATCAGCGGCTATCGCGCTCTGCTCAATGCACCGGCGCTGGGCATGGACGTCGTCGCCTTCTGCCTCATCGGCCTGCATCACCAGGCCGACGCGGAACTCAAGACCTTCGCCGAGCGCACGCGCGGCTGGCCGATCGTGCGCGACGCCTGGATGGTGTCGGGCGAATCCGACTTTTTGCTGCATTGCGTGGCGAGCGACCTCGGCACCTTCCAGACCTTCGTCATCGAGGAGCTGGCCTCGGCGCCGAATGTCGACACGGTGCGGACGGCACTGACCATCCGCCGGGTCAAGGATGAGGGTCTGGTGGCGTTTCAGGTCTGATCTGAACCATTCCCATTGGCCAGCCTCCGACAATGACAGAAGCCCGGCCGCGAAAAAACAGCCGGCAACAACGGGATAGCAGCGTCCGTTGAATCTGCGTGCATAGTCAGTGCACGAGGCAAAACCCAATCATGCCGAACGCCAGCTTTGACCCGTTGCGGATATTGGCGAGGCGCCCTATCCGCGAACCAGCGCCACGGCGTCCGGACCGGCCGGGAATCGCAACTGCCCGGACTCATCGTTCGCTGCTCGCCATACAGCCTCCGCCACGTCAGCCTCGGTGGTCACCAACGCCGGCTGCGCGAATGCAGTGAGTATCGGCTGCGCGAATGGAGCGTACGGTTCCGGAATGACGTCCTCAAGACGCAAATCCGTGTTTCGGCTGAAGCGCGTCGTGGGGCCGTAGCCGGGCTCGACCAGCTTGACGCGAACGTTGAAGGCGCGCAGCTCATGCTCGAGCGATCCGGTGAACCCCTCGATCGCCATCTTGCTGGCCGTGTAGACCGAAGCAAGCGGCATAGGCGTCAGCGTTGCGCTTGAGGTGACGTTCACGATTACCCCCGACGTGCGCTCCCGGAACTGAGGCACGACGGCCTGGGTCATTGCGATCACGCCGAACGTGTTGGTCTCGAACACCTGTCGCGTCTTGGACATCGGCGTGGCTTCGAGCGCGCCAATCACGCCGATCCCCGCATTGTTGACCAGCGCGTCGATGGGACCGGCGGCATCGAGGGCCGCCGCGATGCTTTGTGCGCTAGTGACATCCAGTGCCAGCACCCTCAAGCGATCATGGTTCGGCAGAATATCCGGCTGTGGCGTCCGCATCGTCGCGATGACGTTCCATCCCTTGGCCAGGAAATGGCGCGCGGTTTCCAGGCCGTAGCCCGACGAGCAGCCCGTGATCAGTACAGTTTTCATAGCGTTGTCCTTTAGATTGCAATGACGCGACTTTTAGGCGAAGGCTTCCGGACCATCTACGATTGAACGTCCATATTTCATTTGCTAAAGTCCGAAAAATGATCGACCCGCTCTCCGAAGTCATCGCGCTGCTACGGCCGCGCACCGTGTTCGCCAAGGGCATCAGCGGCGCCGGCGCCTGGGGCGTTCGCTACACTGAGTTCGGTGAGCCCAGTTTCTGCACGGTGCTGGAAGGCAGCTGTCGGCTGCATGTCGACGGTCAGGAGCCCATCACGATTGAGGCTGGCGACTTCGTGCTCTTGCCGGCCACGCCCGGCTTCGTCATGTCGGGCTTCGAGCCGGTGAAGCCGGTAGTCATCGACCCCAGGGCGCCGCCGGCGCCGGTCGACGAGATCCGTCATGGAACGCCTGACGGTGATCCAGACGTCCGGCTGCTCGGCGGCTACTTCGTCTTCGACTCGCCCGACGCGGACCTGCTGGTATCATTGTTGCCGGCGCTCGTGCACATGCGCGGCGCCAAGCGGCTGTCGACGCTGACGCGACTCGTGAGCGAGGAAGCCCGCGAACACAGACCGGGCCGCGATCTCGTGCTCTCGCGGCTTAGTCGAAGTGCTGCTGATTGAAGCGCTGCGGTCCCTGCAGGGCGATGACACGCAACCAGGCCTCCTGCGCGGCCTGGCGGATACGCGCATATCGGCCGCGATACGGCGGATACATGGCGACCCCGCCCGATCCTGGACGGTAGCCGAACTGGCGCGGGAAGCGGCGCTGTCCCGCTCGGCTTTCTTTGACCGCTTTATGCGTATCGTAGGCGTGCCGCCGATGGAGTATCTACTTTCCTGGCGAATGGCCGTTGCAAAGGACTTGCTACGTCGCCGCGACGTGACGCTTTCCGAGGTCGCCGAGCGGGTCGGGTACAGTTCGGCGAGCACCTTCAGCACAGCGTTCAGCCGACATGTGGGTCGAGCACCAGGTGGTTACGCACGAGCGCTTGACAGCTAGGGGCGGCTGAATGTCAGCAACCCACCCGTTCCGGCCATAGCGAAAGCCAACTAATTGAGATGTGACTGCAGCGCTTCGATCGCCGCCAGCAATCGTTTCTGGTCGTCACGGTCGCGCAAGGGCAGAATCTCGAACCCGGCCTGACTGGTCGCCTCGCCGTCGACCAACCAGCCACGCGCCAGGCCGGCACGCTGCCCGGCTACCATGTCCGCCGACTTGTCGCCGACGATCAGGGAACGCTCCAGATCGAGCCCGAGACGCGTCGCTGCCTCGAGCAGCATGCCGGGATTGGGCTTGCGCATCGGGTGGTCGGGGATGGCGAGCGGCCCGGTACCCGCCTCGTGATAGGCACAGGCGACGACCATATCGACGAACACGTTCCCGTCGCGCAGCAGGTCGAGCACTCGGCCGTTGACGGCGGCGAACTCGTCCCAGCCTAAATAGCCGCGCGCGATACCGGACTGGTTGGTGACCACGACGACCGGAATCTTGCCCCGGTTGGCGGCCTCGATCACCGGAACGATGTCGTCACGCAGGACGATGTCGGCTGGATCGCTGGGATAGTCGGTATCGACATTAATGGTGCCGTCGCGGTCGAGGAACAGCGCCGGTGTGCCCTCGGCAAAAACCCTGTCACCTATCCGCTCGACCCATAGTCCCGGCTCTTCGAGCGGATACGGGCTTGGCTTCACGGGTAGCGTCACGTCAGCCATGGCTCAGGCGCGCTTCAACCACCTCGCACAGATGGTGATAGAGGCACAGATGGCCCTGCTGGATGATCGGCGTCGAGGTCGAGGGCACGTTGAGCAGGATATCGGACAATGGCTTCAGCTTGCCGCCGGTGTCGCCAGTCAGGCTAATCACCGTCATGCCCATCATGCGCGCCTGTTCGGCAGCGGCGAGGATGCTTGGCGAATTGCCGCTGGTCGAGATGGCAAGCAGCACAGCGCCCGCCGAGCCATGCGCCTCGACCTGGCGCGAAAACACCGTGTCGAAGCCGTAATCATTGCCCCAGGCGGTCAGCACCGCCGCATTGGCCGGCAACGCGATGACGTTGTAGGCTTTGCGCTCCCTCAGGAAGCGTCCGACCAGTTCGCCGGCGATGTGGATCGCGTCGCTCGCCGAACCGCCATTGCCGGCGATCAACAACGCCTTCCCTTGAGAAAGTGCTGCGACGACCGCCGTCACCGCCCGCTCCATCTCATCGGTGAGGTCGCGTTCCACCATCGCCGAAATCGCGGCCGCCGAGCGGACCAGATAGTCGTTCAGATCAGACATGAATTCCTCAGTTCGTATTGCTGCCGGCGCGCAGCTTGCCGATGGTGCCGGTCGTACTTTTGCCGGCTACGAGATCGACGAGCACCACGCGCCCACCCGCCTTCTGCACCACATCGGCGCCGACCACCGTGTCGACGGTGTAATCGGCGCCTTTGACCAATATGTCGGGCAGCAAGGCCTCGATCAGCGCCAGCGGCGTGTCCTCGTCGAAGACGACGACAGCGTCGACCGAGGCAAGTGCTGCCAGTACGCAGGCTCGGTCATGCTGATCGTTGACCGGGCGCCCCGGCCCCTTCAGCCGGCGCACCGAGGCATCGCTGTTGAGACCCAGAATCAGCCGGTCACACTGGCTGCGCGCGGCGTGCAAAAGGCTGACATGGCCGGCATGAAGGATGTCGAAGCAGCCATTGGTGAAACCGACGCGCAAGCCCTCGTCCTTCCATGCCGCCACCATCCGGGCGGCGGCGGCGGCATCGAGAATCGCATCCTTGTGGGCAACCGGTCCGTGTGAGCGAAACAGCGCGCCGGTCAGTTCTTCGACGGTAAGCCGCGCGGTGCCGCGCTTGCCCACCACCACGCCGCCCGCTGCATTGGCGATGGAGGCCGCCATGACGCGGTCGGCGCCCGCGGCAAGCGCCAGCGCAAACGTCGCGATCACCGTGTCACCGGCACCCGATACGTCGAACACTTCCCGCGCCTGCGTGGCGATGTGCCGGGCATCGCCCGGACCGACGACGCTCATGCCTTTTTCGCTGCGCGTGGCGACGACGAAATCGAAACCGTGGGCTGAGATCAAGTCTCGCGCCGCCGCCACGATCTCGTCGTCGGCAAACACCGCGCGGCCGACGGCCTCACCGAGTTCCTTGCGGTTGGGCGTGATCGCGGTCGCCCCGGCATAGCGCGCATAGTCGCTGCCCTTCGGATCGACCAGCACGGGCTTTCCCGCCTCGCGGCAGATCGAGATCAGCTCGCCGGCGACGCCGTCGAGCAATATGCCCTTGCCGTAGTCGGACAGGATGACGATGTCGGCTTGCGGGAGCGCTTCGCGGAAATGCCGGATCAGCGTCGCCCGCTCCGCATCGCCCAGCGGCTTGATTTCCTCCTCGTCGAAGCGCAGCACCTGCTGGTTGAGCGCGCTGAAGCGGCTTTTCGACGAGGTCATGCGATCGCCGTCCCGCGCCAGGCCTCCGGTGTCGACGCCGAACTCCCCAAGCATGCGCATCACATTCTTGCCCGCCTGGTCGTTGCCGATCACCGAGACCGTTATGGCGGACGCACCGAGCGAGACGATGTTGGCCACGACATTGCCGGCGCCGCCCATCGCCGATGTTTCGCCACGCCCGTGCAGCACCGGAATGGGCGCTTCCGGCGAGATCCGCTCGATGACGCCGTTGACGAACCGGTCGAGGATGAAGTCACCGACCACCAGCACGGTGGCGCTGCCAAACCGCGCGATGGCGCGGTGCAAGGGTTCGGGAGAAGGCGGATTGTGCTTGATCATGTCATCTGCAACGCGCGGGAAAAGCCGATCTCAACGCTCTTGGAAACGTTCATCAAAACAATGAACCGGAATGGCCGGTCGTCGTGGCGAAGCCGATATACCGCAATTTGGCGCAGCGCAACGGATCAGCTCTTCTGCAGGGCGACATGGACGCCCAGCCCGACGAGCACCGCGCCACCGGCCCGCTGCATCAGCCGCTGCGCGTGACTTGAGCGCCGCAACCTGCCGATCACGGCACCAGCCAGGAACACGCACATGATATCTGCCGATGAGAACATCAGATTGACGATGGTTCCAAGCACGACGAACTGCAGCCAGACCGGAAATGCCGCCGACACATCGATGAACTGCGGCAGGAACGCCATGAAGAAGATCGCCGTCTTGGGATTGAGCACTTCGACGGTGATGCTTTCGAGAAAGGCGCGGCGGGCGGATTTCGGCTCGATACCCGGCAAAACCGCGTCGCCCTGCGCCCTGGCGCGGAACAGCGAGACGCCCAACCAGATCAGGTAGAGCGCACCGACTAGCTTGACCGCCATGTAGAGCGTCGGCACGGCGTGGAAAAGCACCGACAATCCCGTAGCGGCCGCAATGACATGCACATAGCCGCCAAGATGAATGCCCAACGCCGCCGTCAGGCCGGACCAGCGGCCGCGCGCCATGGTTTGCGCCGCAGCATAGAGCATGGCCGGACCGGGGATATAGGCAAAGATCGCCGTGGTGGCGAAAAAGGCGATAAGCAGTTCGGTCGACGGCATTGTCTTGTCCCTCACGATCCGGCGGACGGCACGAACTGACTGAAGCGGGAGCTTTGCGGCCTCACTGTGACGCCGCCACCCCGCTCGTGCCTGCTTTATCGACAGCCCCGCCTGCCTCCCTTATAAGGGCCGGAATCGGCAAGGCAAACCAGAGGCTTTCATGATCATCGTCACGGGCGGCGCCGGCATGATCGGCTCCAACATCGTCGCCGCGCTTAACGCCGAAGGCCATAGCGACATCCTCGTCGTCGACGACCTCACAGACGGCCACAAGATTGCCAATCTCGCCGACCTCCATATATCGGATTATCTCGACAAGGACGATTTCCTGGCGCGCCTCGAAAGTGGCGCGCTTGGCCGCATCGAGGCGGTGTTCCACCAGGGCGCCTGTTCGACCACCACAGAGTGGAACGGCAAGTTCATGATGGACGTGAACTACGCCTATTCGAAGCGGCTGCTGCATGCTTGCCTCGCACTGCGCGTGCCCTTCCTCTACGCCTCCTCGGCTTCGGTCTATGGTGGCGGCGCCGAGTTTCGCGAGGAGCCGGAATGCGAGCGGCCGCTCAACGTCTATGCCTATTCCAAGAAACTGTTCGACGACTATGTCCGCCGCACCGTCTTCGATACCGAACATTCGCAGGTGGCGGGCCTGCGCTACTTCAACGTCTACGGGCCACGCGAGGCGCACAAGGGCGCGATGGCCTCAGTCGCCTTCCATCTGTTCAACCAGGTCGAGCAGGGACAAAATCCGAAGCTGTTCGGCGCCTATGACGGGTTCGGACCCGGCGAACAGAGCCGCGACTTCATCCATGTCGGCGATGTCGCCGATGTCAATCTGTGGCTGTGGAAGCGGGGCTCGAGCGGCATCTTCAATTGCGGCACCGGCCGCGCCCAGCCGTTCCGCGCGATTGCCGAAACGGTGATCGACACGCTTGGCAAAGGCGAGATCGAATTCATCGAATTCCCCGACCACCTCAAGGGCAGCTACCAGAGCTTTACGCAAGCTGATATGTCCCGCTTGCGCACGGCCGGCTACAATGGCCAATTCCGGACCGTCGAAACCGGCGTCAGAGACTATGTCGAATGGCTGAAAGCCCAACGATCCTCGTGATCGGCCCACGCTGGGTGGGCGACATGGTCATGGCCCAGTGCCTGTTCTCGGCGCTGAAAGAGCTGTATCCGAACGCCGCGATCGATGTGCTGGCGCCGGCTTGGGCCGCACCGCTGGTCAAGCGCATGCCCGAGATCCGCCAGCAGATCGACTTTCCGCTGAAGCCCGGCGCGCTCGAGTTCCGCATCCGCAGGCGCTTCGGCCGCCTGCTGCGCGGCCGCTACGACATGGCCTATGTCCTGCCGGGAAGCTGGAAATCGGCGCTGATCCCGTTCTTTGCCCGCATTCCGCGCCGCGTCGGCAATTTGCGCGAAATGCGCTATGGCCTGCTGACCGACATCGTCCCCCTGCCCGATGCTGTCAAACGGCGCACCGCGCAAGCCTATTTCGGCCTTGCCCGGGGAGGCACATTCCGAGCCCCGAGGCTCACCGTCGATGCCGGCAATCAGGCGGCACTTCTCGGCCGGTTTGGGCTGGGACCTCAAAAATTTGTCGCATTGATGCCCGGCGCCGAGTTCGGTCCGGCCAAACGCTGGCCGAGCGAAAGCTATGCCGGCCTTGCCAGCGACTTCATGGCGAAGGGATTCAAGGTGGCGCTGTTCGGCTCGAAGAACGACGCCGATGTGACGGCGGAAATCGCCAGGCTTGCGCCGGGAGTGGTCGATCTGGCCGGCAAGACGCGGCTCGAGGACGCCATCGACCTGATATCAGCGGCGAGGCTGGCGGTGTCGAACGACAGTGGCCTGATGCATGTCGCCGCCGCGGTCGGCACGCCCGTCGTTGCCGTCTACGGCTCGACCTCGCCGCAAAATACGCCGCCGCTTGCCGAACACCGCGAACTGGTCTGGCTCGGCCTGTCCTGCTCGCCCTGCCATAAGAAGATCTGTCCGCTCGGCCATCTCAACTGCCTGAAGACGCTCGAAGTCGCACAGGTCGCGGCAGCGGCGGACCGGTTGCTGGAAATTCCGGCCGCTGCATGAAGGTGCTCATCGTCAAGACATCCTCGATGGGCGACGTCATCCACACATTTCCGGCGCTCGAGGACGCGCGCCGCAACCGCCCGGATATTTCGTTCGACTGGTGTGTGGAAGAGGCCTTTGCCAGCATCGTCGCCTTGCACCCGGCAATCGGAACCATCCATACCGTTGCGATCCGACGTTGGCGCAAGCGACTGCTCGACCCCGGTACATGGCACGAGGCAATGGGCTTGCGCCGTGCCCTGCGGGCATGCCGCTACGATTTCGTCATCGATGCGCAAGGCTTGCTGAAGTCGGCACTGGTGGCAAAGCAGGCCGCTGCCCCGATCGCCGGCTTTGACCGGTCGAGCGCCCGCGAACCCTCGGCGACCTTGTTCTACGACCGCCGCTACGCCATACCGCGCGACCTTCACGCCATCGAGCGAACGAGACGGCTGTTCGGGCTGGCGCTCGGATACACACCCGATTTTTCGGTGCTGGAGTCCGGGATTGAGCCGCCGGCCGGCAGTCTGACCGGCATCGGCGGAAAAACCGCCCTCCTGCTGCACGGCACCAGCCGCGAGGACAAGAAATGGCCGGTCGAAGACTGGATCGAAACCGCTCGCCTTCTGGTGGACAAAGGGATAGCGCCGGTCACCACTTGGTCCAACGACAGGGAAAAAGCGGTCGCCGAAGCCATAGTAAAGGCAGTTCCACAGACCGTGCTGGTGCCGAAATTGCCACTGGCCGAGATCGCCGCGATCATCGGCGGCTCGACACTGGTCATTGGCGCCGACACCGGCCTGACCCATCTGGCAAGCGCCTTTGGCCTGCCCACCGTCGCGGTGTTCCTAGCGACCGAGCCGGGCCTCACCGGCCCGCGCGGACCGTTCGCATCGACGCTGCTGGCCGTGCCCGGCGGCCGCATCGCGCCGGCTGAGGTGATGGCAGAGGCCGGGAGACTGCTGGAACGACAGGCGCTTGGTCAGGTCGGCAAGGATTGATTTTATTCAATCAATCCAATTGGAAAGATCAGCGCGCCCCTCATCCGCCTGCCGGCACCTTCTCCCGTAAACGGGGAGAAGCCCGCTGGCCGCAGCCTCGGCATTCTTTCTGCAGCGCTTGTGATTGGCGAAATCTTCGGCGTACCGTCCTTCTCCCCGTCACTATACGGGGAGAAGTGCCCGGAGGGCGATGAGGGGCGGCGCAAGCCTTAGTTCGAAAGCCCGGATCAGCGAGAAGCAGCCCCCTTCGGATTCGCTAAATAAACTGCACCTGGACGATCTCATACCCCCGCGCGCCGCCTGGCGCGTTGACCTCGATGGCGTCGCCGACTTCCTTGCCGATCAGCGCCCGCGCGATCGGCGAGGAAATCGAAATGCGACCCGATTTCACGTCCGCTTCCTGATCGCCAACGATCTGGTAGGTCTTCTTCTCTTCCGTGTCCTCGTCGACCAGCACCACCGTAGCGCCGAACTTCACCTTGTCGCCGCTGAGCTTGGCGACATCGATCACCTCGGCCCGCGCGATGAAATCCTCAAGCTCGTTGACGCGGCCCTCGTTGAGGCTCTGCGCCTCTTTCGCCGCGTGGTACTCGGCGTTTTCGGAAAGGTCGCCATGCGAGCGCGCTTCGGATATCGCCTCGATGATGCGCGGCCGCTCTTGCTGCTGACGCCAGCGCAGTTCTTCCTTCAACGACGCAAAACCCCCGCCTGTCATCGGGACCTTGTTCATGATGCCTGACCTTTCCTGCCGCCACCCCCGCGTTTCGGGGATAGCCTTGTCGATGGGTACAAAAAGAAAACGGTCCGGCAGCCTCGGGCTAGCGGAACCATTTCAATGAAATTTCCCTGAATATAGCAATCTTTGCGGGTTTTTCACGCCAAAAAATCGGTTTTGAAAAAATCACCCCGCTGCCTTCGCAAATGCCGTTGCGGCAGATACGACCCGTAGGGTGAGCGGCAACAAAAAACCGGCTGCGATCGCTCGCAGCCGGCTGGAGAAGCTTTGGGGTCGAATCAGCTTCGCATGAAATGGTCGATCTGTTGCGACAGCATGCCGTATTCGCGCGAACCCTTGCCGGTGCGCTTCTCAATCTCCTTGAGCTGCTCCTGCGCGCCGGCGAGGTCGCCGATCTGCAGATGCGCTTCGCCGAGATACTCGCGCACCAGCGTGTAATTAGGATCGATGCGCAGCGCTTCCTCGTAGTAGCCGAGGCCGACGGTGACACGGCCGGAATGGCGGTGCGAATAACCGAGATAGTTGAGGATGCGTGGGTCCTGCTTGTTGGCGGCAAGGCTGAGCACGGCGATCGCCTCGTCATAGCGCCCGGCCATGGCGAGGTCGTGGCCCGCTTCATAGATGTTGTCGTCGTCCAGCATGCCGTACTTGGGCGCAACACACTTCTTCAGCTTCTTGTCCCAGACCTCGCCCTTCTTGCACTGCGTCCCGCCACCGCCACCGCCACCGCCTTCACCGGCCGAAAACACCGGAACCGCAAACAGCGGCAGGGCGGCAACCGCCAGGACCTGAATCAGCAATCGTCTGCGCATCGAAGCCTCCTTGAGTTTGACAATGCAACACTAACGCAAGGCGAGGCTCGTTTCATCCCGGAAAAGTAGCGAACGCTAAAACCAACGACCCCGGCGCGCCCGCCGCCGGCTCCCTATGACCGGTGGAGGCCGACATCCGGCAGGCTCCGCTCCGCCGGGATTCCGCCAATCTGCCGGGATTCCGCCAAGGTGAGGACGGCAAAGCGAACGTGACGTGACGAGCGCTTTAAATCCGCTATCATCCGGGAAACGGAGCAGGCGGAGAAGGCCAGTGCAGCGGCGCCTTGAAAGGGAATGGGAGCTTTCCATCGGCCCCGACACTGTGCGCCTGTTCATTCTCAAGGCGAAGGCGCTGAGCGCCGCCGTCAACGAAGATTATGCCGATGGCGCGGAGCACGAGATCGAGCTCGACGGTGAGGCGCACGACAATCACCACCATGACGGTCTCGCCGAGGAAAGTTCGGAAAACCTCACCGAGGAAGAACTGCGCGAACTTATCAACGACCTCAATGTCGATGAGGCGGCCGAATTGATCGCGCTGGCCTGGGTCGGTCGCGGCGACTACGACGCCTCGGAATGGAAGGATGCGGTCACAGCCGCGCGCGAACGTACCAACAAACGCACGGCGAAGTATCTGCTCGGCATGCCGCTCTTGGCCGACTGGCTGGAGGAAGGGCTGGAAGCGATCGGCGCGTAACGCTGCGGTCACCGATCGTGATCGGCTTGAACCTTCGTCTCAGGCAACTTCCACAGGTTCTTTTCGTTGAGGGTCATGGCGGCGGTTATGTTTCCCCGAATGTGTGGGCTGGGTTTGGTGTTGGCGGCGGGGTCGCTGCTGGCGGCTTCGGCTTGGGCAAAAGCCCCGAAACTGCCTGAAACCGTGCCTGTCCCGGAGCTCAACCAATCGCAATCAGAGCAAAAAGCAGCACCTGCCGACGTGCCGGTTCCCGAAGCACGCCCGGCCGATGCGCCAAAGCCCGACCAATCTGAACCCGACAAGCTGAACCAGCAGAAATCCAATCAGCACAAGCAAGTCCGCCCGGAATCTCCGGCAATGGCTCCAAAGCCTGGCGAAAAGCCAACGGAAGCGAAACCCGAGCCGGAGCCGCCCGTTATCGCCCCGCAGCCGCCGGAGAAGCCGGCTGAGGCGAAAGACAACAAAATGCTTCCCGACCCCCGCTCAGCCTCTGTCCCCGCGAAAGAAATGCCGGAGGAGGAACTTGCCTGCCGCAGGCGGCTGAAGTCGATGGGCGTCGACTTCGAGGAGCGCAAGGCCGAGCACAATGCGGAGATCGGTTGCTCGATCCCCTACCCGATCATGCTGAAAAATCTTGGCAAGTCGGTCGCTATCGGTCCCGGCACGGAGCTGAACTGCCAGATGGCCGAAGCGGCCGCACGTTTCACGACCGATGTCATCCAGCCGGCAGCCAAGGCCGAGTTTGGTGCGGACCTGAAGTCCATCAGCCAGGCATCTGCCTTTGTCTGCCGGCCTCGCAACGGCACCAGGAAACTGTCGGAACACGCCTTCGGCAACGCGCTCGACATCGCCAGCTTCACGCTTTCGGACGGTAGAAAGGTCGAGATCAGCCCGACGCCGCCGGAAAAGGATGCGAAATTTCTGAACACCGTGCGCAAGGCGGCATGCGGACCGTTCAAGACCGTGCTAGGCCCCGGCAGCGATGCCGATCATGCGCTGCATTTCCACCTCGACCTCGAACCGCGCCGCAACGGCGGCACTTTCTGCCAGTGAGACGATCGGCACTGAAGTTGTCGTCGCAATTTGGCCTCAGGCGTGAACGCCGCCGCTGATTTTTCCTTTACTCTTGAGGGCTAAGCTCTGTGCCATCAGGACCATGATCCCTAACGGGATCAGCTCGGGGACAGGGACTCTGCCGATGGCCGGGATACTTCGCGCTGCGCTCGTCGCCGCGCGGCAATCGAGACGCGCGCACATCGTCGCTGGCGGGCTCGCCATCGCGGCGATGTCGGCCTGCACCACCGGCAGCGTGCTGTCGCTGGAACCCGCTGTCGATGTCGGCGCCCAGACCGCTGCCGTTCCGCAATACAGCGGTATGCAGACTTTGGTGCCCTCCAACCCGTACATGACCGCCGCCTATCCGCGCATGGACGACCCGATGGCGCCGACCGAACAGATGCCGGCCAGCGAGATCGACTGCCGCCAGGAGTTGAAGCGCCTCGGCGTCGTCTACACCGACCTTGCGCCGATCCATGAAGGCCAGTGTGGCATCGACTATCCGGTCAAGATCTCAGCCATCGGCAGCATCCAGATGAAGCCTGCCGCGACACTGACATGCGACATGGCCGCCACCTTCGCCGGCTGGACGAAGAACGAACTCGTTCCCTCCGCCCGCTGGCGCTATTTTTCCGGGGTCAAGACCATCCACCAGGGCTCGAGCTATTCCTGCCGCAGGATTGCCGGCGAAGGTGTGCTGTCCGAGCACGGCAAGGGCAATGCGCTCGACGTCATGAGCATCGAGCTCAACAATGGCGACGACATCGACGTGCGCAAGCCCGGCCTGTTTGCCTTCCGCACGCGCGGCTTCCTCAACACTGTGCGCGCCGACGGTTGCCAGTATTTCACCACCGTGCTCGGCCCCGGTTATAACTACGACCACCGCAACCACTTCCATTTCGACATCAAGAACCGCAAGAGCGGTTATCGCGCCTGCCGCTGATCCCGATACCTCTGCCCAAAGCCGGCAACGCCGACTAAGCTGTTGGCCACAAGCTTGGGTGATCTCTGGTGAGCCGACGAAGCCTGCGACGACGCGCAACGACATGGCTGGTGGCGTTCTGCGCCGGCTATCTGGCGATGGCCTATCTGGCCGCGCCGGAATTCTGGACGTTTCGCGATCGCGGCTTCCGCACGCAACGCTTCGAGATGGTGACCCATACGCCACAAGGCATTCCCGGTGACCCGATCAACATCGGCCTTGTCGGCACCAAAAAGGAACTGGTCCACGCCTTCGCTGTGGCCGGATGGGATACCGCCGACGCGGTGACGCTAAAAACCGCGATCGAGATCGGCGAAAGCGTCCTGTTCGATCGCCCCTACCCTGACGCGCCGGTCAGCCGGCTGCTGTTCGAAGGCCGGGCGCAGGACCTGGCCTTTGAAAAGCCGGTCGGCGACAGCGCCGACCAGCGTCACCACGTACGCTTCTGGCAGACCGAGGCTGCCGGCGATGATGGCCGCCCGCTCTGGCTTGGCTCGGCCAGTTTCGATCGCGGCGTCGGCCTCAGCCACGACACCGGCGCGATCACCCATCATATCGGCCCCGACATCGACGCCGAACGCGATTTTCTGATCCGCGACCTCACCGATGCCGGCATGCTGATCTCGACCAGCGACATTCCTGGCATCGGCGCGACGAAGACCGGGCGCAATGGCGGCGGCGACCCCTATTTCACAGACGGCAAGGCCGTGGTCGGTGTGTTGCGGCAGCTGCCTTAGCCACGATCGTCGGCGAAGATTGATCGCAGGCTTTTCGAAGACCGCGCGGCAATGCTATTGACCCCTCATGCTTTACGTTGAAATCGCCATCGTGGTCGTCCTCATCTGTGTGAACGGCCTTCTGTCGATGTCCGAACTCGCCATTGTCTCGTCGCGACCCGCCCGCTTGAAAGCAATGATCGACCGCGACATCAAGGGCGCCGGCCGCGCTTTGGCGCTTGGCTCCAATCCGGGAAAATTCCTGTCGTCGGTACAGATCGGCATAACCCTGGTCGGCGTTCTGTCGGGCGCCTTTTCCGGCGCCACGCTCGGCGAGCGGCTGTCGGTGTTCCTGGAATCGACCGGCATTCGCGAAAGCATCGCCGATCCGCTCGGCGTCGGCATTGTCGTTGCCCTCATCACCTATTTCTCGCTCATCGTCGGCGAACTGGTGCCCAAACAGATCGCGCTGCGCGATCCCGAACGGGTCGCCGCCAGGGTCGCTCCGGCGATGACCATACTTGCCACGGTCTCGGCGCCGCTGGTCTTCCTGCTCGACTTTTCCGGCCGCGCCATCCTGTGGCTGCTTGGCCAGCGCGGCGAAAGCGGGGAGAAGGTCACCGATGAGGAGATCAAGATGCTGGTCGCCGAGGCCGAGCACCACGGCACCATCGAATCCGACGAGCGGCGCATGATTGCCGGTGTCATGCGGCTCGGCGACCGCGCCGTGCGCGCGGTGATGACGCCGCGCACCGAGGTCGACTGGATCAACCTGCAGTCCGACGAAGCGTCGATCCGCAGGCTTCTGATGGACACCCAGCATTCGCGCCTGCCGGCCGGCGATGGCGGTGTCGACGCCATGATCGGCGTTGTCCAGACCCGCGACGTGCTGGCCGCGATGCTTGGCGGCCGCGCGCTCGACCCGCGCCGGCATGTGCGCGCCGCTCCCATCGTCCATGACCAGGCCGACGCGCTGGACGTCCTGTCGAAGCTCAAGGAATCCGATGTTCCCATGGCGCTGGTCCATGACGAGTACGGCCACTTCGAAGGCATCGTCACCCCGGCTGACATTCTGGAGGCCATCACCGGCGTCTTTCGCGCGGATATCGACGCCGGTGACGAGGAAAACGCCGTCAAGCGCGAGGACGGTTCATGGCTGCTTGCCGGCTACATGCAGGCCGACGAAATGGCGGACGTTCTCGGCATCGACCTGCCGGAAAACCGCGACTACGAAACCGTTGCCGGTTACGTGCTCTCGCACATGCACCATTTGCCGGCGACCGGCGAATGCGTCGACGCGCAAGGCTGGCGCTTCGAGGTGGTCGACCTCGACGGCCGCCGCATCGACAAGCTCATCGCCACGCGCCTGCCCGGCGGCCACCGCGAAGTGGTGCGGTGACAATCAACGCGATGGGTTGACTGTTCGTTCGAGTGTCGGTTCCCGACCGATAGGCCACCTTCCTGAGGAGCTGACCCAACAGCGGCTTTGCGCCTCGTGGCCGTTGGCGACGGTGAGAGCCACGCCGCTCCTTTGGTTCAAACCGACCGATAGCCCGCTCTATTGAGGCAGCTCCTTGCCTGCGTGTTCCGCCGCCATGTGCTGCGCGTACCAGTCCGGCCAATTCTCATCATGCTGGCCGCCTGTCCGCTTCTCGTGTTCGCCATGGGCCACGGACGCACGCCGGAGCGCAGCCGCGAGCTCGGCCGACGAGCCAAATGTGGTTTCGCCGGTCTCGACGCGGCCGGGCGCTCGCGCAGTGACCTCCTGCAACATCCAGATATTTCCGGCCGGATCGCTGAAGGATGCCCACGACAAGTAGCTGCTCCGTTCGGGGTGCGGACCGCTGACACGGCCTTCACTACCGGCATAGTGGAACACTTCGCTAACGTCGACCCCGAGACCGGCGAGCTCGGCGCGCGCTACCTCGATGTCCGACACGACGAGCTCGCCACAGCTTTTGAGCACATCGACTTCGAGCCGGGCATAGGGCTCCGTCGTGGTCCTTGAGCCGAAGACTACCGAACACGGGGAGCCCGGAGGCGTGAACTGGATGACACGAAATCCGTCACCTGTGAGGTCGGCGTCCAGTCGCCAACCCAAGCCGCTATAGAAGTGCTTGGCACGGTCGACGTCCGAAACGGGAATGACCGCGACTTCGAGCCTTATGTCTACGCCCCGCGCTGCGGGTGTCGCGATTGCAGTTTCGTTGCGTTGTGGAATTCTGTTCATGTCAATTTCCTCCGATTTTGGTGGCTTGTGAGTTCACATGTGGCGGACCGGGGCGTGTGCCCGGTCCGTCTTGGAAGAAGAGCGGAGCGGCAGGCGCCCCGTTCATCTCATATCGATTGCCGAAGCGACCGGAACGCGGCGCGAAGCTCTTCGGTAAAGAGCTTCGGCTGTTCCCAGGCAGCAAAATGACCGCCCTTGTCGAGCTTGTTGTAGTGGATGAGCCTGGGATACGCCCGTTCCGCCCAACTCCGCGGCGTCTGGTAGAGTTCGTCGGGGAAGACGCTTACGGCAACCGGAACGGAGATGCCCTTGGGACTGAAAAACGCGAGCTTGTTCTCCCAATAGAGGCGACCTGACGAAACCCCTGTGTTGGTGAGCCAGAACAGGGTGACATTGTCGAGGACATCGTCCGGCGTGAGGCCTTCAGTCTGCCCATCGAACGAACGCGCGATCATCTGCAGACTGGCCATGTCGTGGTCGAGCAGGAAGGTGGCGAGGCCGATGGGCGAGTCCGCAAACCCGGTCAGTGTTTGTGGGCGCGTTGCCATCCAGAGGGCGTAGTAAACATGCTTGTAGAAGAAAACGAGCTGTTCGTACGTGCTTCTCTCCTCATCCGACAGACCCGACGGTGCCGGCGCACCGGCGAAAGATGCCTGGTCGATCTCTGCAGGAATTGCGCCGGGCATGTTGGTGTGAATGCCAAGCAGTTCCGGCGGCGCCTGAACGCCAATCTGCTCCGTGACGGTAGCACCCCAGTCGCCACCCTGCGCCACAAAGTGCTTGTAGCCAATGCGCCGCATCAGCGTGGTCCATGCCCGCGCGATCCGTTCGGGACCCCAGCCGGTCGTCTGCGGTTTGCCGGAAAATCCATACCCCGGCATCGACGGGATCACGATATCGAAGGCATCCGCTGCGCTGCCGCCATGCGCGGTGGGATTGGTCAGCGGCTCGATGATCTTCAGCTGCTCGATGATTGAACCCGGCCATCCGTGCGTGACGATGAGCGGCATTGCGTTTTCATGCACCGAACGGACGTGAATGAAATGAATGTCCAGTCCGTCAATCTCGGTGATGAAGTGCGGATAGGCATTCATCCTCGCTTCCGCCTTCCGCCAGTCGTATTTGGTCTGCCAGTAACGCAGAAGCTGCTGAACCGTCTTGAGCGGTACGCCCTGCGAATAATCGGTGACGGTTTCCTTGTCGGGTAATCGGGTCTGCGCCAGGCGTCGGCGCAGGTCGGCCAGATCGTCCTCTGAGGCACTGAACGTGAAGGGGCGAATTGAGTCGGCCCCGGTTGCCGCGTGTAGCGCAGAGGGAAGCGCGCTGATGGCCCCCGCTGCAACTGCGGTGGCAAGAAGTTCGCGCCGCGTGGGCGACATTGATGCTGATGACATGAGATCCTCCTCTATTTTTCTATTTGTTCGGATGCGGTCACGCAGATCGAATGGCCGCGGAAGAATGTTCGCTCGAACGGGAGGGAATTGCGCGTTATGCGTTGTTAAGAGTCGTTAGCGGGCGCGTCAGCGCGATGCATTTGCGGATGTGCCGTTCAATTCGGCTAGCAGATCGCTCGCTGTTCTAACATCCACGGTTTGCACGCCTTCGCCGAACCGCTGAAGGAGCCTGCCGAGCAAATCCCTGGCACGGTCTGCCTGACCTTGCTGCTGCCACATCCTGGCCAGCGGTACGGCTGCCTTCAACTCCCACGCCGTCGCCGATTGCTTGCCGGCCCAGTAGATCGCTTGAAGCAGCGAGTCCTCAGCCGCACTTACATCGGGCGGAGAATATGCCAGGCGAATTTCGGCCCACACACGCAGCAAATCCGGACGATCGTACGTCTCGCCGGCTTGGTCCGCCAAGGCAATAGCCCGGTCGATTGTTGTTGTAGCCTCATCAAGCTGGCCGCTTCGCATCATGCCTTCGGCAAGCGCTCGGAAGAATGCCGTTGCAAGGATATTGAACCGTTCAGCGCTAAGCGTCGCGACAGCGCTACGGAGCAATTGCGCGCCCTCGGCCGGCTCGCCTTGCAAGATCATCAATTCGCCCTTCAAAGCAAGTCCCATGGCATGATAAGGGGCCAGGGAATACTTCGTTGCATAAGCTAGAACACGTTCGATCCATTGAGCCGCGCGTTCAAAGTCGCCGCTCCAGAGGTAGACCGGCACAGTGTAAACGAGCGACATGCAGACTGCGACCGGATGCTCGCGTTTGGTTGCCTCTTCGACGGCTTGATCCGCTATTCTGAGTGCTCTTTCCGGCATCCCTCGCAACCACAAGGCCCGCGCTAGTGCTATTAGCGCTCGTACCCTGTGGTCATAGCCGAAGAAGTCAACCTGAACGCTGCCCGCTTCCGCTTCCAACTCCAGTCCACGCTCACTGTGTCGCTGCGACGCCGCCTGGTTTCCTACAAGGTGATGCGATACGCCGAGCATCCACTCGACCACAATGATCCCTGACTTCTCCCCCAGCTCTGCCGCAACGAGCACGCTCCGCTCGGCGCAGGCGAGGGCGCCGCGAAAGTCTCCGACGCGCGTGAGAAAGATGTTCAACCCGGCCAGCAGATGCAACTTGTACTGGCCGTCCCGCAGCGTCTCCGCCAATCCAATGCCCCGCTCGATCGCCCGTCGCACACCGTCGCTGTTGCCACGTGTGAACATTGATGAGATCGCCAGTGCTGCTTGAAGCGCCAGTTCGCGCTCCGTACCACGATCCGCTTCTGCTAACGCGGACAAACTCCGCTCGCACCACTGCTCGCACTCCCCCAGAAGCGAAAAGCCCAGGAACAAAGGTGCGGCTCCAGCGGCGAGTTGGACACCATTCTGGGCCTCGCCGACCTCGGAAAAACTCCACTCAAGTGCCGCTCGGATATTGCCCATGTGCGGCTCATAAGCGGACACGTCGCGGATTCCGAACGCGGTTGCTCTTGTCGAGTCGGGCTTGAAGCGATCGGCATAGTGATGCGCATGTCGCCTCGACAGCACCGCGCCATCGCCGGTTTCGGCAAGCTTGGCTGCCGCATACACTCGACTGGTATCGAGGAGCCGGTGGTAGGTTGATCCCGCCAACTCGGACATCCTGATAAGCGACTTGTTGACCAGGCTCTCAACGGCGTCTGCCACCGCTGGCGCATCGGCCTCATCGTCCGACGCGATTGCTATGGCATCGTTGAGCGCGAAAGGGCCGACGAATACAGACAACCGGCGCAAGATCGTCTGTTCGTACGGGGAGAGCAGGTTGTAGCTCCAGTCGAACATTGCCTGAAGCGTTTGATGACGCGGAATAGCGCTTCGCCGGCCGTGCCATAGAAGCTTGAAGCGATCATCAAGCAGTTCGACGGTTCCGCGAATTCCGTAGGTACCCACGCGGCCGGCAGCGAGTTCGATTGCCAGTGCTATCCCGTCAAGCCGGCGGCATATTGCCGCCAGGATCGGCGCGTCGGTATCGCTGAGTTCGGCACCAAGGCCGCCCGCGACGGCGCGTTCCATGAACAGCTGCACAGCGGGCGCGGCAAGTGCCTGAGCAGCGGTCAACCCACTTTCTTCGGACGGCCCTTCAAGGGGCGTCAGCAGATACACATTTTCACCCTCGACACGCAAAGCCTCGCGGCTGGTTGTTAGCAGGTGCACAAGAGGGATCTCGGCAAAGAGGCGCTCTGCTAGCGCGGCGACGGCATCGATCACATGCTCGCAGCTATCGAGGACGAGAAGAATCGGCTTGTCGACCAGAAAGGCAACCAGAGCAGACACCGGATCCTGCGTTGCCTGACCGCTCAAACCCAACGTTGAAGTCACAGCGCCGGCGACGAGAGATGCATCTCCCAGCGCGCCGAGGTCGAGAAAATAGATCTGATCGGAAAACTCGTTACGCAAGGAGTGAGCTATCGCAACCGCGACGGTCGTCTTGCCCATACCTCCCGGCCCGACCACATTGACGAACCGCCGCTCGGTAAGCAGAGAGCATAAGGCCGCAACTGTTTCTTCGCGCCCGATCATCCTTTCAAGCCGCGGCGGCAGCCTTTTGGGCCGACCGGCTCCGCCGCTGGGCGGAGTGGGGATCATGCGAGCGGAGATCCGCACCGGCGCTACGAAACTGTAACCACGTCCGGCCACATTGGCGATATATCGGTTGCCATCTTTCCCGTCACCCAAAGCCTTGCGAAGATTGAAGAGGTGTACCCGGAGACTTCCCTCCTCAACGATCACGTCGGGCCAAACACGCCTGAGCAGCTCTTTGCTACTCAGGACTTCCCCGGCGTGCTCCACCAGCACGATGAGGATATCCAACGCCCGCCCGCCAATCCCGAGCGGCTCCCCGCCTCTTGCGAGCAATCTCTCAGAAACGCTCAGGCGAAAAGGGCCGAAAGACGCAATCACGTCATGAGAAACGTCCTGATCGAGCATGGTGTATTCCGGTAGCTCGTGGCGGCCCTAGGGGCCGCGCTCAATGCGGGGAAAACATCTGCCTGCGAGACGGGCGCCGACCCTCCACGGGTTTATGGCGCGCCTGAGCATATACGACATGCGCATTCCGGTCCAATCCGGCGAATTTCAACCAGACCAGCCACGTAGGCTGCCACTGCATCCGATGCTCATTTCGGGGTCATATCACGACATCGACCCTTGGAGGTCGAACGTCCGCTATCGTTCTTCACTGCAGCGCAAGCGGACCTACTGCTCCCGGTCGTTCAATCCACTGAGCGTATGGCTGCTTCTGGCGAAAAGCGGACACGTTCGACTATCAGCCTATGGGCAATCTAATCGACCACGACAATCAAGGTATCAGCACGACCTTGCCGGTCGAACGGCGCTCGTCCACCAAACGGTGCGCCTCACTGGCCTGATCGAGCGGAAAGCGGCTGCCTTTGGTCACAACGACCTCGCCGCCGGCGGCCAGTTGGAAAAGCTCCTCAAGGCTGGCTCTCAGCACATCCGGAGACAGCAATGGCAGCAGCGCGAACCCTGTCAGCGACTGGTTCCGGCCAATCATCGCTTCGACGTTCGCCGCGTCGAGCCCGTATCGGCCAAGTGCGGCAAAGACCAGCTCTCCGCCAGGCGCCAGAGCGTTGAGCGCCGCCGTCGTCATCGCGCCGCCGACAGTGTCGTAGACGATGTCGACGCCCTCGCCGCCGACCGCTGCCCGCACACGCTCGGGCCAGTCCGGCTGGCTGTAGTCGACCGCGGCATCAACGCCGAGCGACAGGGTCAGATCGAGCTTGGCGGCGCTGCCGGCGGCCGCGATCACGATGCTGGCACCCTGGCGCCTGGCAAGTTGGACAAGCAAGGACCCGACACCGCCGGCAGCAGCACTGACCAGCATCGACTTGCCGATGGGCGGGCTCTGCCGCAGCAGGTGAAACGCCGTCAGCCCTTGCACCATCAAGGCTGTCGCATCTTCAAAGGAAAGCGCGTCCGGCAGTGGCACGGCAAGGCTGGCGTCGATCGTCACATAGTCGGCATATCCGCCATAGGGCCGCCCTGAGGCAAACAACGGCGCAGCGACGCGCTGCCCCAGCAGCTGTGCGTCGACGCCTGGTCCAAACGCCTCCACGATCCCAGTAGCTTCGACGCCGAGGATCATGGGCAGTTGCGGCGTGACCGCATAGCGGTCGCCGCGCATCAGCACTTCGAAGAAATTCACGCCAGCCGCGTGGACGCGGATCAGAACCTCGCCGGCCTGCGGCTCCGGCTTCGGCATCTCGACAACGTCCAGAACGTCAGGACCGCCGAAACGGTTCAATTGAATGGCTCGCATGGCAACCTCGCTATGGCATCGGCTGCTGCTTGCCACTATTTGCGTTGCCTCGACTACACACTCATTTGTCCCCTGCTGACCAGGAGGTGACCATGGCCAAGCTGACCAAGAGACTGCCGATGCTGCCGGCAGAACGTGCCCTGAAAGTGATCTCGGGTCGTTGGAAAGCGGTCATCCTCTACCACCTGTTCGATGGCCCGCGGCGGCTGTCGGCGCTGAAAGCGGTTGTACCCGACATCACCCAGAAAGTGCTGATCCAGCAGCTGCGTGAGATGGAAGAACATGGCCTCGTTAGCCGCGAAATCTTTGCCGAAGTCCCCTCGCGCGTCGAATATTCGGCGACGCTCCTCGGCCTCAGCCTCGAGCCGATCCTGCTGGCGCTTTGTCAGTGGGGCCAGCACCACGCGGATGAGTTGAACGAGATGGACCGCCTTGCCGACTGCATCATCAGGCCACGGCAGGCTAGGCACACGCACGCCTCACCCAACTGAAAAGGGCGGCGCAAGCGCCGCCCCATATCCTTGGGAGGATAATTCGATCCGACGGCTCAGGCCGCCTTGACTTCCTCGGCGACGGCGTCGGCCTGACGCGCTGCCTTGAGCACTCTGGCCCACCACGCAATGTCGTTGACCAGAGCGGTCGCCGCCTGGTTCAGGTGTTCGAGTTCATCGAGCTTCTTTTCGCCCTGCCTGACCGCAAGGAAATCGCCCCAGGCAATGTGGACCGCCGACTTGACCGGCGCCATCTGCAACTCGACGGCATGCAGTCTGAGCTGCTCGACGGCACGCGCGCCACCGACGCTGCCATAGCCGACGAAGCCTGCCGGCTTCTTGTTCCATTCGTTGGCCGCGTAGTCGATCGCGTTCTTCAGCACGGCCGTCGGGCCATGGTTGTATTCGGCGGCGGTGAAGATGAAACCGTCGAACTCGGCGACCTTCTTCTGCCAGCGCTTTGCCACTTCATTCTGCGACGGCGCCCAGGCGGAGGATGCAACCTCGTCGAAGAACGGCAACGGGAAGTCGCGCAGATCGACCACTTCCACGTCGATATCGGCGTGCGATTTGGCGATCTTGGCGATCCACTGGGTTGTGCACATCGGCGAAACGTGCGGCGCGGGTCGAACCGACGACGATGGCAATTTTGGGTTTGGACATAAGGGGCTCTCCTAGCGGGAAATACTGGTATCGTTTAGATACCTGAGCTATATGAGATACTGCCAACGTGAGGCGCAAGGAGGCACTTTTTTGTTACTGAGGCACCCACACCGCACCGAAGACTGTCGCGCCATCTCGGAAATCCTGCAGCGCGTCGGCGACAAATGGACCGTCCTAGTCGTCGGCAAGCTGGGTGAAGGACCGTTGCGGTTCAACGAATTGCGCAGCGCAGTCGGCGGCATTTCGCAGAAGATGCTGACCACCACTTTGCGCGGGTTGGAGCGCGATGGCTTCGTCACCCGAACCGTGTTTCCGACCATCCCGCCGCGCGTCGATTATGAGTTGACCGAGCTCGGCCACGAGCTTCTGGTGCCGGTGGGTGCGCTCGGCGATTGGGCGCGCAAGAACACCGAACGCGTCAAGGCGGCGCGGGTGAAATTCGACGGAATGCACGCCTGAAACCCTTGCAACTCAAGGGTTTGCGCACGGCACGTTGCGTAGACGTATTCTACGGCTGCAGCTGAATTCAGACCCGCAGACGGCTTTCAGTCCGCTTCGATTTCGGATTCCGATCGACCACCTTGCCGCCGGTGGTGCAGGTCGCCCCGCTACCGCCATTGCCCACAGTCCTCGCACTGGTGTCGCACGTCGTCGCGACGCAGATTTCGCACTTGGTCGCTTGCCGCTTGAGGGTGTGGCTCTCGGAGGCGCAACTGGTCTCGGCCTCGTCTTGTTTGACCTCGGTATAGGCGGTTGCCGCCAACAGGCAGAACAAGGCTGCAAGCGCGCCTGCCAATGCGCCGTTCAGCAATCGTTGACGCATTGTCTTCCCCCGAGTCCGCACGGACACGGTCACGGAAATTTGCGAATATGAAAGGCATCACACGGCATCGCTGTTCGCATCCCCCGCGGGAGGCTGACAGCGACGGTGCTGTTTGGTTTTAAGCTGACGACATCCAGCCGATCAGCTCTCGGCCGGAACCGCTTTCGGCTTGCCGTCACTGTCCAGCGCCACCATGATAAAATCGGCGTGGGTGACCTTCTCCATCAGATCGGAGAGGTAGCGTTGTGCCCAGGCCTCGACCTTGAGCGTCATCGACGTGCGTCCGACGCGTTCGACATGCGTATAGATGCACAGCGTGTCACCGATCTTCATCGGCTTGGCGAACGACATTTCCTTCACCGCTGCTGTCACCACGCGGCCCTTGGCGCGCTCGGCGGCACGGATGCCGCAGGCCAGATCCATCTGCGCCATCACCCAGCCGCCGAAAATATCACCGGCCGCGTTGGCGTCCGAAGGCATGGCCAACGTCCGCAGCGTCAGATCGCCGATTGGCCGTCCCTCTGCATACTGCACCATGCGCCATCCCCTCGAGATCGATTGTCCTGATCCCGTATCGTCATGGCACCGACGCGTCAACGCGATCGCCATGTCGGAAATCCCAACAAAGGCGAAAAGGACGCCGTCGTATCAGTCGCTTTTTTCACAAGCCATGCCGGATGGCGCGGCGACGCGGGGCTGCGCCCAAGCCTAGGGTGGAGGCCGAATTCCGGAGCCGCCCGCGTCCATCATGCAAACTTATGATTTCATCGTCGTCGGCTCCGGCTCGGCTGGCTCGGTTCTGGCGGAAAAACTGTCGGCCTCTGGTCGTTTCTCGGTCCTAGTGCTGGAAGCCGGCGGCACCGACCGCCGTTTCTACGTGCAGATGCCGCTCGGCTACGGCAAGACCTTCTTCGATCCGGCGGTCAACTGGAACTACAAGACCGAACCGGACCCGGGCCTCGCCGGCAATGTCGACCATTGGCCGCGCGGCAAGCTGCTTGGCGGTTCGAGCTCGATCAACGCTATGGTCTGGATCCGGGGCGCACGCGAGGATTTCGACGCCTGGCGTGACGCTGGCAATCCGGGCTGGGGCTTCGACGATCTCTTGCCCGCCTTCAAGGCGCTCGAGGACAATCAGGCTGGCGCGGATAGATGGCGCGGCGTCGGCGGTCCACTGCATGTCACCGACTGTTCGGACGCCGTCCATCCGCTGACCAAGCGCTATCTCGCCGCAGGCCAGCAGGCCGGCCTACCGCTCAACCCGGATTTCAACGGTGCGGCCCAGGAAGGCGTCGGCATCTACCAGATCACCACCAGGAACGGCCGTCGCATGTCGGCGGCACGCGCCTTCCTGCGCCCGGCCATGAAACGCAATAACGTCCATGTCGAGATGAATGCGCTGGCGACCAGGATCCTGTTCAAGGGCAAGCGCGCCGTCGGCGTCGAGTATTTGCAAAATGGCGAGAAGAAGACTGCCCGAGCAGGCCGCGAAGTCATCCTGGCGGGCGGCTCGGTCAACTCGCCCCAGCTTCTCCAGCTTTCCGGCATCGGCCCCTCGGCGCTACTTGGCAGTCTCGGCATTGCCGTCACCCACGCCAATGAGAATGTCGGGGTCAAACCTGCAAGATCATGTCGGCATCAACTACACCTTCAAGGGGAGGCTGCCGACGCTTAACCAGGTCCTGCGCCCCTGGTGGGGCAAGCTTCTGGTCGGCATGCAATACATCCTCATGCGTTCCGGCCCGCTGTCGCTGTCGATGAACAATGCCGGCGGCTTCTTTCGCACCGATCCGACTGCCGCGCGGCCCAATATGCAACTCTATTTCCAGGCGTTTTCGACCGTCATCCCAAAGAGCGGCGAACGCCCGATCCTGACACCCGACCCGTGGCCGGGCTTTTCGATCGGCCTGTCGAACTGTCGTCCATCGAGCCGTGGCGAGATCATGATCCGCTCGAAGGATCCACGTGATTATCCGAGGATCACGGCCAATGCCTATTCGACCGACGCTGATGTCGCCGAGATGCTGGCGGCAGTGAAGTTCGTCCGCAAGATCGCTTCGATGCCGGCGATGGCCGAGATCATCGAGGAAGAGGTTTTGCCAGGCCCCTCGATCACCTCCGACGCCGATTTGATTCAGGATTTCAGGAAGCGCTCGGGCACAGTCTACCATCCGGTCTCGACCTGCCGCATGGGGCCGGACCCGGCGCACGCCGTCGTCGACCCGCGCTTGAAGGTGCATGGTGTTGAGTCCTTACGCGTCATCGACGCCTCGATCTTTCCGGATAATATCACCGGCAACACCAACGCCGCCTCGATCATGACCGGATGGAAGGGTGCCGACCTGGTTCTGGAGGATCAAAAATGAAGATCACCGACGTAAAAACCTGGGTTGTCGGCAATCCGCCGCCCGGCATCGGCGGCAAGTATTTCATCTTCGTCAAGCTCACCACCGATGGCGGCGTGGTCGGCTATGGCGAAGCCTACAACGCCACCTTCTCCGCCCATGTCACCGCTCGCATGGTCGAGGACATGGCCGAACGTTATCTCGTCGGCCGCGATCCACACGACATCGAGAACTTCTTCCGCCGCGCCTATTCGTCCGGCTTCAGCCAGCGCCCGGATGTTTCCGGAATGGGCTGTTTTTCCGCGCTCGAAATGGCCTGCTGGGACATCATCGGCAAGGAGGCCAACAAACCGGTCTACAAACTGCTCGGCGGCCAGGTGCACGAGACGCTGCGCTCCTACACCTACCTCTACCCGCACACCGGCAGCGTCCACTCCGAGGATGCGCACGGCAAGAACGTCTACAACGACCCCGACCTGGCGGCCGCCTGCGCGCTCGAATATGTCGAGCAAGGCTTCACCGCGGTCAAGCTCGACCCGGCCGGCCCCTACACCGCCTTCGACGGCCACCAGCCGCGCCTCGTCGACATCGACCTCTCCACGCGCATGGTCAAGGCGATCCGCGAGGCGGTCGGCACCAGGGCCGATATCCTGTTCGGCACCCACGGCCAGTTCACCGCCTCGGGCGCGCTGCGCATGGCGCGCGCCATCGAGCCCTACGATCCCCTGTGGTTCGAGGAACCGGTGCCGCCGGATATGCCGGAAGTGATGGCCCAGGTAGCCCGCGCCACCTCGATCCCGATCGCCACCGGCGAACGACTGACGACCAAGTTCGAATTCGCCCGCGTCATCGAGAACCGCGCCGCGACCATTTTGCAGCCCGATCTCGGCCGCTCCGGTGGTATTCTCGAAACCAAGAAGATCGCCGCCATGGCCGAGGCCTATCACATCCAGGTCGCACCGCATTGCTATTGCGGGCCGATCGTCGGCGCGGCCAACATCCAACTGGCGGTGACACTGCCGAATTTCCTTATCCTCGAATCCTTGAAGCAGTGGGACGGCTTCCACGAAAAGCTCTTGAAGAAGAAGATCGAGTGGCAGGACGGCAACGTCATTCCGTCGAAAGAGCCCGGCCTCGGCGTCGAACTGAACGAGGCTGTCTGCGAGGCGCACCCTTATACCGGCAAGGAATTACACCTGCAGATGATGCAGACACCGTTGATGCCGTGAGCGCGCGGGAAAACTACGCCTTCATCGGTCTTGGCCATCTCGGCGGCCACCTCGCCGCCAGCCTGATCCGCAACGGCTTTGCCGTCACCGTCTTCGACCGCGATCCGGCCGCCGTCGAGCGTCTGATGGCGCTCGGCGCAATCGCCGCCAAAAGTCCCGCCGAGGCTGCTGCACACGCCGGCAACGCAATCACTTGCCTGCCCTCGCCAAAGATCAGCGAAGCCGTTCTGGCCGGCCCCGACGGATTGCTCGAAGGCTTGCCGAAAGGCGGCACCTGGATCGAGATGTCGACCAACGGCCGCGACGAGATCCTGCGGCTGGCAGCCCTCGCCTCGGCAAGAGGCATCGAAACACTCGAATGTCCGGTCACCGGTGGCGTGCATCTGGCGGCGGTCAGCAAGATCACCGCGCTGGTCGGCGGCGATGCCGCGCTCTATGCCCGCCATCGCGCGGCAATCGAAGCGATGTGCGCCAGGTCTTTCCTGATGGGTCCGATCGGCTCGGCGGCGGTGATAAAGGTCATCACCAACATGCTGGCCTTCATCCACCTCGTCGCCGCCGGCGAAGCGCTGATGCTGGCCAAACAGGGCGGACTGGATCTTGCCCAGTCCTACCACGCCATCGTTGCCTCATCCGGCAACAGCTTTGTCCATGAGACCGAAAGCCAGCTCATTCTGAACGGCTCCTACGACATCGGCTTCACCATGGACCTGGCCCTAAAAGACCTCGGCTTCGCGCTCGGCATGGGGGAAAAGTTCGGCGTGCCGCTCGATCTGGCGTCGCGCGTTAACGCCATCTTCGAACAGGGCAAGGCCGCCTATGGCGGCGACGCCTGGTCGACCCAGATCGTCAAACTGCTCGAGGATGCGGTCGGCACCGACCTGCGCGCGGAAGGCTTCCCAGCAAAGCTGGAAATCTGAGGTGGCTAAGTTTTACAAGCGATTTCAGTAGATTGAGCGGTTCATCGGAATCATGCCCGCAACCACCTGAATCAGTTCCTCAACGACTTGAATCAACATCTCAGCGTCAGCGCGCCGGACAGGATTTCGAAGGTTGCGGGTATGCGCCCCGGCGACTCGCCGTCTATGTCGACCAGCGCGCCGTTCTTTTCCACATCGCCCAGCGGTTCGACCACCACTTTCTTGCCGCGCAGGATGGTGATCGCCGGATGGTTGCGGTGCCGCCCGCCATAGAGCAGCCTGAGGTCCCAGATCAATTTCAGCTTGCCCGCCGCGCGCAGAATGACGATGTCGAATTGACCGTCGTCCAGTTCGGCGTCAGGCGCGATCATCATGCCGCCACCGAAGAATTTGCCATTGGCCACCGCCACCAGTGCCATGCGCGCCTCGACCGGGGCGCCGTCATCGACGGTGATCCTGACATCCTGGAACCGATAGCGGACGAACTCCACCACGGTGCGCCAGAAGAACAGCGCCTTGGCCGATACCTTGCCCTTGCGCTTGTCGGCGTTGACCGCGCGGTCGGTGGCGCCGGACAAGCCCAGGCTGGCGATGTTGATGAAATGGCGGCTGGCCAGCGCGCCATGATCGTCGATGTAGCAGATGCGCCCGGCATCGACCTTCCGGGCCTTGGCTCCGGCAATCCGCTTCAGCATCGCGTCGACCTCGCGCGGCAGGCCGAGCCCGCGGGCGAAGTCGATGCCGGTGCCGCAAGGCAGCAGGCCAAGCTCTGTCGTCCGGCCGCTCTCCATTGACGCCTGCAGCAGCCCGTCGGCCACTTCGCTGGCCGTGCCGTCGCCGCCCGCGGCGATCACCAGATCGAAGCCGCTGGCAGCGAGGTCGAGCGCCAGCCTTTCGGCATCGCCCTCGGCCTGCGTCTCGCGCAGCTCGAAATCGCCAAAGTGCTTTTTCAGCGAAGCAGCGACCTCCGGCCAATGCCGCTTGAGCCTGCCGCCACCGGCAATAGGATTGAGCACCACCCCGACCTTCAAGCAACCTCCCCCAAGGACACGAGGAACGCCGCGGCCCCAAAGTCCTTTGCCGGCATTGAAGCCCGCGTCGCTCTGCGGAGCAAGCGCCGAATGGGGCTCACCAGAAATGGCAGGGTCGCCTGGCAGTCGGGTGCGAACGGAAAATCGCTTCGCTGCCGAACACAGTCCCCGATAACCCCGCTATCCACAGGCCCACGCCCATATCGCAAACCGCTTCCCCGGCGTACGTTGAACCCATCTCAGGCGGCTACCGATCGCCACGCCGAAAGGCAAAGCGAAAAGGCGGATTTCCTGGGGCCCGTACGGCCCTGAGCGAGAGCAGGCTTGCCTGTTCGAGGGACGGATGCCGAGACCTACGGGGCCGCGGAAAGCGTGCGAACGCCAACGGCGGACCGATGCTGCCATGAAGGACGGCAAAAACCTTCGATGGTGCGCTGGGCGAAGCTCGCAAGGGTGGAGGTCGGCGTGGTCCGGAACGGGCACTGCCCTCGGGTGGTGGCTGGCAGGACCGTCAAAATCAAGGCCGGCATGGCGCGACGTCTTTACGGAAGTTGCTGCCGCGACCGTGTCCTGATCTGACAGGGAGGCGCTGGGAGAAATCCCGGCGCCGACTGTCTTTTGGCCATTCCCACAATTCCAACGGTCTTTCTGGCTGGGACTGCAACTGTCGCCAAAAATCAGCTAACGTTCAACGTCACTTGAAGGGGGACACTTCATGACGCTGCTCCAGAAGCTTGCCCTTGCTGCCACGGCCTGACCGGCCATGGTCCTGTTCCGCTGGCTCAAGCGCATCATCAAGACGATCCTCTGGCTGGTCGTCATTGTCATCCTCGTCCCGATCACCGGGTTGGCCTATGGCTTGCTGACCACGCCATCCCTGGACACCGCGCCGCTGCCGGGCATCGCCGACAGCGCCCCGCCGAAGGCGCTGGCCGACAAGGTCCGTGCCGAAATCCCGGGATACCAGCGACCGGAGAAATCGACCTATCTCACCTATCCCGAATGGGCGATCGTCTATGCCGCGCGCGACTATGCCGGCTTCGTCGACCAGAACCAGCCGAGCGGCTTCCCCCACTGGTCGTATATCGGCCGCTTCTGGCAGGACTATGCGATGGTCATCCGCGCCAGTTCCAACAACCAGTACAATTTCGCCGACCATCAGATGCTGGTCTTCATCGGCACCAGCAATACGGTCGAGCACGCCCTGCAATGGGCCTATGAGAACACGGTCGGCCGCGTCACCGAGGCGATCGCCGGCAAACGCACCGCCGCCGACATCTATCAGGCCAAGGTGGCGGGCGAATACGCAGGCTTTCTCGACCAGGCGCTGTGGTATCAATTCCCCTATGCCGAAAAGCGCGCCGGCCTGTTTGCCGTGCAGCCGATGCCGGGCGACAGCGCGGTGCGCACCAGCGAGCGCAAGCTCGCCTTCGGCCTCGTCGACACGATCAAGCAGGGATATGCCGATCTGAGCACGTCAGCACTCGCCGCCACCTCCGATCCGACCTTCCTCGACATCCATGTCTGGGCCAAGGGCTCGGTCGGCGAAGCGACGCGAAACGAACCCGACACCTTGCTCGAGCGTGATTTCGGCACTGAGGGCACCGTCTTCGTCACCAGGCGCAACCAGGTGTTCACCGCGATGATCCCGCGCCTCATCGACAAGGGCATCTCCTTCGTCGAGATCGGCGGCAATGACGAGATCATGGTCACCGTGCTGTCCGGCGACGAGGTCGCCGTGCCGGAAGGCGCCCGTGCTTTGTTCAGCTACCCGCTTCCGGCCGAACCGGCCATGCGCCGCACCGGGCTGACCGTCGCCGTGCGCAAGCTGCACACCGTGGTGCCGGCACTGATCAAGGCAGGCGCGAGGCTCGAACACGTCTACGACTACTGAGGCCTTTCGGCCACAAGCAGCCTCCGTGAAGCGTTCCATCTCGCTCGCCATGCTCATTCCACAATAACGGCCAAATGCCGCCTTGTTCCGCGGCGATTGATGATGAGGAATTTGAAGGGACAAGACTGTGATCAAGACCGCCCTTGTCGCCATGACCATCGTCGGCTGCGACTGCGACGCCAAGCTTTGCGAATATATTGGCGAGACACCGGCCAAGTGGTCGACCATCGCCGACTGCGAAGCGGCGATGAAAAGCCAGATGTTGCACGAGCGCAATTTCAACTACCCGCTGGTCTCCGGCATCTGCCGCACGACGCCATCGTCCTCATCGCAGCTGGCCCTGACGGCATCGCGACCTGAATTGACGACGACCAGCCAAGCCGCGACAGACCTGCTCCCTCCCGAATTGAGCCATCGGCCCAGCGCTGCCGTCGGATCGCGGGCGACGGCGACGGAAACGGAGGCCGCCCGGCCCGTCGCCTATGAAGCGGCGGTCGATGGCGGACGCGCGGTGCTCTATCGCAGCAAGGCCGGTTACGCCGTGGTCAAGACCGACCTCGGCCGTGCCGCGTCTGCGACGGTCGGCATAGCGAAGCGGTCGGCGAACTGGCTGGCAGGGTTTGTCCCGAACGGATTGTGAGCGGCCCTCAGGAATAGCGCGGCTGCGGCATCAAAGCGGCCGGTCCCGTCGGGGACCGGCCGCTACTGCAAGATTGGTCATGGAAGGGTTTCTGGCAGCAACCTGCTGCCGAGGGCCTATGAAGCCTTTTCGATCGACGTGACCATGCCGGTCTTGTCGTCGACTGTCACCGCCACCTTGGTGCCGACCTTCAGTTGCTCGACCGCGGCTTCCGCCGGCAGCTGGTAGATCTTGCCGTCGTCGAGCGTGATCGACTTGGTTGTCGGGTCGACCGCCTGAATGGTGCCTTGAACGGTCGCAGCATAGGCGGTGCCAAGGAAGGCGAGCATGGCGGCGGTGGTTACAAGGATTTTCTTCATCGGTTAGTACTCCGTTTCAGTTTGCCGGGGCCGCTGCCTCGTGGAAGCGACAGCCACCGAACAGCCCCAAACTGGTACGGAAGGCGGCCCTTCGCAAATCACGTTGAGTGAATTTTACAAACAGAATCAGCTACTTAATTCTGACACATTGCTTGAGAACCCAACTTATCCGACCAATCGGCCGGTCGTGTGTGACAACGCTTTTCCCATGAAAAGAGTCGGTTAGGCGCCCGCCGGAACCGGCTTGTGACCACCACGCACCTGCCGCATTTCGTGGCCCGGCGACATCACGAAACGGGTCGGAAAACATCGTCACGGACACGTCTTGTTTCCTGGGTTCGGTCAACCCCTTGTCTTCGCCAACCGCCTCCTGTTCGTGGTGGCGATCCCTCTGCATGAAGACGCTGCGCCTCGGTTGAAAATCCAGGCTTGATGCACGAGGATGTCGACATTTCCGAAGAGGGGTCGAGGGCCGCCGTTTCATGAAGAATGCAATCCGCACCATGCTGTCCCTGATGTTGGCGTTTGCTCCAATATCGGCCGAGGCGCAAAGCTCCGATCAGGGTGACGACAAGATCGTCAGCGTGGCCAGGGACGATCCGGATATGGCGGCAGCGATCGAACAGGCACGCGCCAGCCTTGATGATTTCCTGACTTTGTGGGAGGCTCCGCCAGCCGGAACAACCGACTACAAATTGAAGGTCGAGGTCAAGGATGGGGACGCCTCGGAGCATTTCTGGATCATCCCTTTCCATCGGACCGCAAGCGGTTTTTCGGGAACATTGGCGAATGAGCCGCAGGCCGTCCACAACGTCGTGGCCGGCCAGGAGCTCGAATTCACTCGCGATGATATTTCCGACTGGGGCTACACCAAAAACAGCCGCCAGGTCGGCAGCTTCACCGTCTGTGTACTGTTCAAGACAATGGCGAAGGAAGAAGCCGATTACTATCGCCAGAACTATGGCTTCGACTGCTGACGCGGGTCAGCCTAGCTGACCTCATCATCCTTCGCGCCGATCTTGCGCACCAGTGCTGCCGTCGCCAGCATCGCGCCCATGTCGGCGATCATCGGCGCGACATGCGTGTTGTAGTCGAGCGGCACGGAGATATCCGGCAGCTCGAAGAAGTTCTTCGTCTGCGGCAACAGCAGAAAGCCGTCGCTGCCATTGAGCGCGATTCGCGCCGGATCATCAGGCCATGTTTCGCTGAGCCATTTCAGCGCCTGCGCCAGCCTGCCGCTGACCAGCGGCCGTGCCGCTTGCACATTGTCGGAGCGGAACTCATAGGCAGCATCGAGCGCGGCGTCGCCGCTGGACAGTTCTTCCATCTTGCTGGCAAACAAGCCGCGGAAGAACCCGACGACCACATTGGCCCGGCGCGTCGCCACCAGTATCCCAGGGAACGGCGCGATGGTCTCGAAGGCGACGATGACGCCGTTGAAGGTCGTCTTTGTGCTCTTGCCCGACCCTTCCCGGAGATTTGCCTCGTATAGCTCGAATAGAAACCCTTCGTAACGGCCCGATACGATGTCGTCGAAGGTCTGCCGGTTGAACGACCCGACCGTCTCGCGCGGCAGCCGGTCGAAGGAATTCGGCGTCACATCGTGCTGGTAGCGCATATCTCCGATGAAGCCGAAGATGATCGGCAGCAGCGTTTCGCGGAACGATTGCTGGAGCGCGCGCGCCGGCTTCGTTGCCAGGAAATAGAGCAGGATTGCCGCCACGAAGCCGCCGACATAGAGGAACACATGCGGCGTGGAGAACCACTGCTCGTTGGGGTCGGCGACCTTGTTGAAGAGCCAGGCCGTCAGCGCCACGAAGACCAGCACCAGGCCGATGTAGAGCGGCACCCGCCAGCGGACCTGACGGTAGGCCGACGCTCGCCCGGCCTCATAGGTCTCGATGTTATTCCTGATGCCGGCGATCACCGCCTCGCTCGGCATGAAATCCGCCGTTTCCATCGTCACCCCCGCCGACACTTGCCTATCCCAGGCATGATAGCTGCTTTTGCGGGAAAGTCGCCAGCCGGGTAGATTTCACACAGCCGTGGATTGCCCGTCAAAGATCGCTTTCAGTCGACCCTCGACCTTGCCGCGCAATCGCCCCTCCAGCGCCTCGACCCCAACCAGCCGCTCATGGTCGCCGGCACGCAGCCGCATGAAGGCATGCAACTGGTAGGCGGCAATGGCGCCACGCATGCCGAGGTCAGCGCTGACGTCGACGGCGAGAATGGAACCGATACGGCCGGGCCATGGCTGGCGGGCAAGAGCCGTGCCAAGGAAATCGCCCAGCCCGTAGGCGACGAGCGTCTTGCCGATCCACTGCACAGGCTGCACGACATGGGCGTGGTGGCCGGCGATCAGTCCGACGCCGTGCCCGGCCAGATGCCTGGCCAGCGCCCGTGTTTCGCCACGCGGAAAATGCCGGAACTCCCAGTCCCAATGCGGCACGGCACAGAGGAGATCCGCACCCTTGGCAGCATCGCGCGGCCAGCGCTCCGGGTCGCCTTGCATCGACACACGATCCGCAAACGAAGCCTCATCGGCATTGCGCCACAGCGTGAAGGCGGCGAAGCCTATTGTCAGCGGGCCGACCGGAACCTTCACGATCGGCCCCGTCGTCGTGGTGCCGATGGTACGGATGCCAAGCCGTTTCAGCGCCACGACCGTCCCCTCGAAACCCGCGACGCCTTGGTCGAGCACATGGTTGTTGGCCAGCGACAGCACGAGTTTTTCACGCGAAATCCCGGCAGCCGCCAGCGCCTCGGCGAGAAACCGCTCGGTCATGGCATGGTGCGTGCCAAGTCGCGTGCCAAGCACCGCGCTGGGCCGTTCCACGACAGGGCTCTCGCAATTGCCGATCACCAGATCGGCGGAACCGAGCAGCGCCACAATCGCCGGATCGCATTGCGGCGCGCTGCGATTGGCCACCGCGGAGATGTCGCCGACGAAGGCAAGCCGCACCATCCGCGCCGGCGGCGGATCGATCAAGGTTGCGGCAACCGGTGCGAAGCCGCTGATGTCGCCGGCAAGCGACGGCTTCAGGAAGCGCGGCAGCCACGACAATTTATAGGAAAGCGGATAGTTCGACACGCGATGCCTGCACAGGAATGGAAGGCCACGGTAGACGATGCGCTTGTCAGCGCGAAGCGCTTCGATTGTAAATCGTCGGCGACCTCGCATGCTCCGCCGCAACAGTTTCACCGTACCGCCGCGCTTGCGCCATTGAGCCGACAAGGTCCGCGCATTAGCATGTGCCGGGTTTGGATCACGGGCGATGATGGTCGGGCGACATCAGGGATGCGCATTTGCGGCACTGCTGCTGGCGGTTCTCGCTGTCGTTCTTGCCTGCGCATCCGCCGCCGCAGCGCAGAACGCCAAGCCGATGCGCGGCGTGGCCCTGGTCATCGGCGAGTCCCGCTACGAACACCTGACGGCCTTGCCCAACCCCGCCAACGACGCCCGCGCCGTCGACCACCTGCTTGGCGAACTCGGTTTCGATGTCACCTCCGTCACCGACGGCGACAAGGCCAAGCTCGACCGCAGCCCGCAACGCTTCGTCGAGGATGCGGAAGGCGCCGACGTCGCGCTGCTCTACTATTCCGGTCATGGCATCGAGGCAGGCGGCGAGAATTATCTGGTGCCGGTCAGCGCCGACCCGTCCTCGCTTGCCGACGCCGGCAACAACCTCGTTCCGTTGTCGGGCCTGCTTGCCGAGCTTAAGGCCAGGGTTCCCGTCGCCATTGTGCTGCTCGATGCCTGCCGCACCAATCCGTTCCCGGCAGGCGCCACCATAGCTACAGCCTCGGGCCCGACGCCGGTCGCTGCCGCCGGCCTCGATCTGACGCGGGGTGCCGCCCCTCTCGCCGATGCCGCCGACGCGCCGCAGAGCCTGGGCGAAGTAATCGGCTTCGCCGCTGAACCAGGTCGCGCCGCGCTCGATGGCGATGCGGGAGGCAACAGCCCCTATGCCGCCGCCCTGCTGAAACATCTCGCCGCCGGCGGCTTTGCCTTTGGCGACGTGATGACGATGGTCACCGAAGAGGTCTATGTGCAGACGGGCGGCCGCCAACGGCCATGGACCAATGCCAGCCTGCGCCGGCTGCTCTATTTCGGCCTGTCGCCGGAAGCGCCCATCGGCGACGAGGCCTCGATCCGCGGCGAGCGGCGCAAGCTGCTGCTCACCATCGCCACGACACCCGCCGACACGCGCTCCATGGTCGAGCAGGTCGCTGCCTACAATGGCGTGCCGCTGGGTGCGCTTTACGGTATGCTCAGCGTGCTGGAGGTCGATACGTCAGGCGGGCAGAAGGACCTGCAAGGCCAGCTCTTTTCCGGCGCCCAGCGACTGAAGAGCATCCTTGCCGAGCGTGATGTGCAGGCCAGACGGGACCCCGAACTGATCCGGCTTTCCGGCCTGGCCGACCAGGCCGAAACCGAGGGCACCATCGCGCTCGCCCTGAAATTCCGCACCCGAGCCAGCCTGCGCGCCGAAGACATTGGCAAAGCAATCGATGAGGCGGAAGCCAATGTGAGGGCAAGGCGCCTGGAATTGGCCGAAACCTTCGTCGACCACGCCAAGACCGCGCTGCTCAATTTCGACTATAGGGTGGCGGCCGAGCGCTATGGCGACGCCTTCGTGCAGGCCGAGCGCTGGGACCCTGACAACGCCTTTCTCTACAAGGTCTACCAAGCCGACGCGCTGACCGATCTTGGAAAATTCCGCGGAGACAACGCCGCCCTGCAGGAAGCACTCGGCGTCTACCAGCAAGCCAAGCTTTTGCCCGGCGTACGGACCTGGGGTGGCCCGGCCGGCGTCACGGTCAATGAAGGCATCGCATTGATGACGCTTGCCGACCGAGAAAACGGTACCAAATGGCTCGAGCAATCCATTCGTCTCTATGAGGACGCGCTGAAATCCTTTTCCCGCAAGCGCAGTCCCGAAGCATGGGCAACGGTCCAGCTCAATCTCGGCAATGCCTATGATTTGATGGGGCAGCGCGGCGGCGGTGGCGCCTACGCCAGGAAGGGGCTCGCAGCTTTCCGACAGGCGGAAAAAGTCTATACCAAGAAATTCGACCCAAGCGTCTGGGCTGGAATTCAGAACAACATCGGCAATGCCTTGGTCGCGATTGGCCTGACCGGAGACGGTAAGCGAAATTTCAGTCAGGCTGCCAAGGCATTCCAGAACGCGCTGACCGTCTGGACGCGCGAAACGGTGCCGGTGAATTGGGCGATGGCGCAATCGAATCTGGGCGTTGCGCTCCGCAATCTCGGCGATCTGGAAGATGGCACCAAGAACCTGGAAGCCGCCGTGGTAGCGTTCCACGCCGCGATCGAAGTGCGCACCCGCGAAACGCAGCCGATGGACTGGGCCAGCAGCCAGAACAATCTCGGTGGCGCGTTGCAGTCGCTCGGTCTGCGCGAAGAGGGGTTCGAGCGCTACCAGCAATCCCTGGAGGCTTTGAAGAACGCGCAACTGGAGATCACGCGCGAGCGTGATCCGGTCAACTGGTCTTCGATCACCTACAATATCGGACGCAGCTACAAGCTTTTGGCCGAGCGCGAGGACAGCGTTCCGCTGTTCCAGCAAGGGTTGCAGGCGATCGAACTTGCGCTGACGGAGCTCAACCGCGAAACCTCGCCGGTGCTTTGGGGCCGCGCCAATTCGGTGCGCGGCGAAATCCTGTTTGCCATCGGCAGCCGCACTCATGACAAAGCCAAGCTTGTCATGGCGAGAGACGCCTATGTGACCGCCCGCGAGATTTTTCGCGAGCAGAAATTTACCACCAGCTTCGAGACGTTCTACACAGACCAGTTGAAACTGATCGACGGGGAACTGGCCAAGGCACCTTGATCGCCGTGGCCACTGACGCGCAGAGCAAACAACAGGCCTGCCGCGCAAATGCATGTATGGTCGGCGTAGAACACGGAGGATCAAGAGATGCGACTTTCAACCCTGCTGGCATCCGCCTTTGTTATCCTCCTGCCGATTTCTTCCGCGGGCGCCGCAGCGCCCGAGACGGTCGCCGCCCTGTTCCAGGCGAAAACCGTGGCAGAGCGAGACACCGCTCTGGCGACGCTCGAAGCCGCAGCACCCAGCGACCCGGCATCGGCCTACGCCGCCGGCGCCGGTGAATTCTTCACCGCGCTGGAGATCCTGGCAGGCGGCCTGCATCGTCACGGCTTTGAGAGCCCGCAATCCTTCATGCTGCCGCTGATGCGACTTCCCGTTCCGGACAATCCCAATCCCCAGCCGCTGACCTACGAGGAGTTTCGCGCCATTCTGGTCGCCTTCCGCGACCGGCTGCAGAAATCTGCCGCCACGCTGGGTTCGGTGCCCGCCGGTGCCGATATCGGCATGGAGATCGACCTCACCCGTGTCGGCATCGATCTCAACGAGGACGACACCATAGCACCGGACGAAAGTGCGGCCGCGATCATGGCATCCCTGTCACGCGGCGGCGGCGCACCGGACGGGACTGCCCCCGCTCTCACCTTCCGCTTCGACCGCGCCGACGGTTACTGGCTGCAGGGCTATGCCGAATTCCTGATGGCGCAGGCGGATTTCTGGCTGGCGCATGATTTCAGGAGCATGTTCGACGGTTCGTTCCATATGCTGTTCCCGCGTGCCAAGCTGCCGCTGCAGGACACGCTCGTTCCGCCGGACGGTGGCATGAGCGGCAGCATCCTCTCCTCGGAATGGCGCATTGCCGATTTCATCTCGCTGATCCATCTGGTCAACTGGCCGGTGGTCGAGCCGGAACGCCGGCAAGCGGCACGCAGCCATTTGCTGGAAATGATCCGGCTGTCGCGCGAGGACTGGAAGGCGATCCGCGCAGAGACCGACAACGAACGCGAATGGCTGCCCGGCCCGCAGCAGAAAGGCGCCAACCCGCTCACCGGTCTCGAAGTCGGCGAGGAGCAGGTCCAGGCCTGGCTCGCCGCGCTAACCATGGCCGAGGATCTGCTCGAGGGCCGCACCTTGCTGCCGCATTTCCGCATCGCCGACAAAGGCATCAACATGAAGCGCTTCTTCGATGAGCCAAAGCCCTTCGACCTGGTACTGTCGATTACCGGTCCGGCCATCGCCCCCTATCTCGAGGGCGGAAAGATCCTGACCGGTGGCGAGTTCGACCAGATCCAGCGCCAGTTCGGTGGCGCAGGGTTTCTGACTTTCGCGCTGTGGTTCAACTGAAGGAGCGCGGTTGATGCGACATTGCTCCTGACACCCTTGTGTCAGCAGCATGGTTTCGGCCTGCGCCCGTCGCCACTCCGCTCTTTCCATTTTGGCTGACTCTGCCCATATTCGGGACATGGCCAAACTCCCCGACAAAAAGACGCCGCCGCCGGCGGGTGACGATCGCGCTTCGCCGCCCAAGCCGCGCAGCCCGCTGACCGATTTCCTCGACGCATCGGAACCGTTGCACAAGGGCGGCTTTGCCGAAGCGCCGCAGGCCGAATTTTCAGGTGCGCCACTAACCGGCTCGATCGCGGACTGGGCCGAGCAGATCGAACAGGAGGCCGAGAAGGAAGGGCGCCAAGTCGTTTCCGACAAGGACGGCGGCAAATCGCCGAAGACGGCGAAAAAGATCCCCGAGCGTTCCGCCGCCGCCGGCCGCACCGCTCGCGGCACCTCGATGGGCGGCGCGGCTTCGGCCAGGGAGCGAACCGCCGCCGGCCTCAATCCGGTCGCCGGCCTCGACATTTCGCTGGAAGATGCCGAGACCATGGCGTCGGGCGGTGTCACCGCCACGGTCGCCGCTTTGTCGGCGCTGATCGAATCCGGCAATCCCTTGCACAAGGACGGCGTGCTGTGGACGCCGCACCGCCCTGCCCGCCCGGAAAAATCAGAAGGCGGCATCGCCATCAAAATGGTGTCGGATTTCGAGCCGGCCGGCGACCAGCCGACGGCGATCAGGGATTTGGTCGAGGGCGTCAACGACAATGACCGCACCCAGGTGCTGCTCGGCGTCACCGGCTCGGGCAAGACCTTCACCATGGCCAAGGTGATCGAGGAGACGCAGCGCCCTGCCCTGATCCTGGCGCCCAACAAGACGCTGGCCGCGCAGCTCTACTCCGAGTTCAAGAAATTCTTCCCGGAAAACGCCGTCGAGTATTTCGTCTCCTACTACGATTATTACCAGCCGGAAGCCTACGTCCCGCGCACCGACACCTTCATCGAGAAAGAATCCTCGATCAACGAGCAGATCGACCGCATGCGCCATTCGGCGACGCGCTCGCTGCTCGAGCGCGACGACGTCATCATCGTCGCCTCGGTGTCCTGCATTTACGGTATCGGCTCGGTCGAGACCTACACCGCGATGACGTTCCAGATGCAGATCGGCGACCGCCTCGACCAGCGCTCGCTGCTCGCCGACCTCGTCGCCCAGCAATACAAGCGGCAGGACATCAATTTCGTCCGCGGCTCGTTTCGCGTGCGCGGCGACACGATCGAAATCTTTCCGGCCCACCTCGAAGACCGCGCCTGGCGCATCTCGATGTTCGGCGACGAGATCGAGGCGATCACCGAGTTCGACCCGCTGACCGGCCAGAAAACCGGCGAGTTGAAAAGCGTCAAGATCTACGCCAATTCGCACTATGTGACGCCGCGTCCGACCTTGAATCAAGCCATCAAGTCGATCAAGGAAGAACTCAAGCACCGCCTGCAAGAGCTTGAAAAGGCTGGCCGACTGCTCGAGGCGCAGCGGTTGGAGCAGCGCTGCCGGTTCGATCTGGAGATGCTGGAAGCCACCGGCTCCTGCGCCGGCATCGAGAACTATTCGCGCTATCTCACCGGTCGCCAGCCGGGCGATCCGCCGCCGACGCTGTTCGAATACATTCCCGACAATGCGCTGGTCTTCGTCGACGAGAGCCACGTCACCATTCCGCAGATCGGTGGTATGTATCGCGGCGACTTTCGCCGCAAGGCAACGCTGGCCGAGTATGGTTTCCGTCTGCCATCCTGCATGGACAACCGGCCGCTGCGCTTCGAGGAATGGGACGCCATGCGCCCGCTCTCCATTGCCGTTTCGGCCACCCCCAGCGCCTGGGAGATGGAACAGGCCGGCGGCGTCTTTGCCGAGCAGGTCATTCGCCCGACGGGCCTGATCGACCCGCCGGTCGAGGTGCGTCCAGCCAAGACCCAGGTCGACGATGTCGTCGGCGAAATCCGCGACACCACCAAGGCCGGCTACCGCACGCTGGTCACCGTGCTGACCAAACGCATGGCGGAGGATTTGACCGAGTACCTGCACGAGCAAGGCATTCGCGTCCGTTACATGCACTCCGACATCGACACGCTGGAGCGCATCGAGATCCTGCGCGACCTGCGCCTCGGCGCCTTCGACGTGCTGGTCGGTATCAACCTTTTGCGCGAAGGTCTCGACATTCCTGAATGCGGTTTCGTCGCCATTCTCGACGCCGACAAGGAAGGTTTCCTGCGCTCGGAAACCTCGCTGATCCAGACCATCGGCCGCGCCGCCAGAAACGTCGACGGCAAGGTTATCCTCTATGCCGACCAGATCACCGGCTCGATGGAGCGGGCGATGGCCGAAACCGGCCGCCGCCGCGAAAAGCAGATGGAGTGGAACGAGGCCAACGGCATCACGCCGGAATCGGTCAAATCGCGCATCTCCGATATTCTGGATTCGGTCTACGAGAAGGACCATGTCCGCGCCGACATCTCGCAGTTCACCGACAGCGCCGGCGCCATGATGGGCAACAACCTCAAGGCCCATCTCGACGCGATGGAGAAACAGATGCGCGACGACGCCGCCAATCTCGACTTCGAGAAGGCAGCCCGCATCCGCGACGAGATCAAGCGGCTGCGCGAAATGGAACTGTCGATCTCGGAAGACCCGCTGGCCAAATACGCCGACATGGAAAGCCCGGTTTCGGGCCGCGAGAAGGGCAAGCACAATAAGGGCGTGGCCAAACATCGTACATCAGAGGAACAAGAACGTTTCCGCAAGCTCGATGAGGCGCGTGCCGCCGAAGAGGCGGCCAAGGCAGCCCGGTCCAACCTCTTCCACAAGCCGGCGCTCGACGAAATGGGCACCGATGGTGCGGTACCGGTGAAGAAGCCGCTATTCGCCAAACCTTCGCTCGATGCCATGGGGCCGGGCACCGACATGCCGACTCCGGCAGGTGCCGTATCGCGTTCGCTGTTCAAGAAACAGTCGGCGCAGGAGGCGCACGGCTCCGATTTCGGTATTCCCGGCGACACCACCAAGCCGCTGTTCAAGAAGAACTCGCTCGACGAAATGACCGTGCGGCGAACCGAGACGCCGATCGAAGGCGACAAGCCGGTCAAGCGCGAACGTGCCGGCATCGGCTCTTATGAAGACCCGGCCGATGCCCGCCGCGAAAAGCGCCGGCCCGGCAAGACGGGCAGGCCGGGAAAGTAGACTAACGCGGCACTTGCCATCCGCCCTGCCCTTGGTGTAGCCAGTTCACACACTCAAACGTCTTTGAAAGGAGGGCTCACGTGTTTACGTTTATTCGTCACCATCGTCAGCGTGGCCCGATTTCTGCCCTGCGAGCTTGCTTGCAGGGCTGACCAGAGACGGTCCGGGTTCTTCCCGCTTCGATTTTTTGGTCTGCCCTTCGTGGTGCTGCAATGCCGAGCCTGATGGCCAGCCTGCGCACCGTCAAAGTGCATTGATCCGGAATACACTCCGGACAGACCAGAGAAATCAACATGGCCCTGATCAGCCTCAAGACCCTCGGTATCACCATGAGTGCGCCGCTCTTTTCCAACCTCGATCTCACCATCGGCACCGGCGACCGGCTTGGCATCGTCGCCGCCAACGGCCGCGGCAAATCCACTCTGCTCAGATGCCTGACCGGCGAATTCGAGCCGACCTCCGGCGACATCACCCGCACCCGCGGTCTGCGCGTCGGTCATGTCGAGCAAGCCGTTCCGGCAGCGCTTGGCGAACGCAGCTTCCGTGAGGTGGTGGCCGACGCCTTGCCGACCGAGCAGGCCGAAAGCGAGCAATGGCGCGTCGACGTGGTGCTGGATTCGCTCGACGTGCCTGAATCGATGCGCGAGCGGCCGATGCGAGCGCTGAGCGGCGGCTGGCAAAGGCTGGCGCTGATCGCCCGCGTCTGGGTCACCGATCCGGATGTGCTGCTGCTCGACGAACCTACCAACCATCTCGACCTTGCCAAGATCAGCCAGCTCGAAACCTGGCTGAACGCGCTGCCGCGCGAAGTGCCGGTGGTGATCGCCAGCCACGACCGCGCCTTTCTCGACGCCACCACCAACCGGACGCTATTCCTGCGCCCGGAGCAATCGCCGGTGTTCTCTCTGCCCTATTCGCGGGCAAGACAGGCACTGGACGAGGTCGACGCTTCGACCGAGCGCAAGTTCCAGCGCGACATGAAAGTGGCGCAGCAATTGCGCCGCCAAGCCGCCAAGCTCAACAACATCGGCATCAATTCGGGCAGCGATCTTTTGGTGGTCAAGACCAAGCAGCTCAACCAGCGGGCGGAGCGCCTGGAAGACGCCGCGGCACCGGCGCACCGCGAGAAATCGGCTGGCGCGATAAAGCTCGCCAATCGCGGCACCCACGCCAAGGTGCTGATCACGCTCGACGACGCAGCAGTCGAAACCCCTGATGGCACGCTGCTGTTCAGGACCGGCAAGCGCCACATCTGCCAGGGCGACCGCATCGTTCTGCTCGGCCGCAACGGTGTCGGCAAGACAAGGCTGATCGGCTTGATCCGGAATGCCATCGTCGAACCGCAAACGACGGCGCAAGGCGTGAAGGTGACGCCGTCGACGGTGCTCGGCTACAGCGATCAGGCGCTGTCGGGCATCAGCGGCGACGACACGCCGCTGGCGATGCTCTCGCGCAAATTCGATGTCGGCGAGCAGCGGGCTCGCTCGCTGCTCGCTGGCGCCGGTGTGGTCATCGAGATGCAGGAGAAAAAGATCGGCGTGCTGTCCGGCGGGCAGAAGGCGCGGCTGATGATGCTGGCGCTCAGGCTTGCCAACCCCAACTTCTATTTGCTCGACGAGCCGACCAACCATCTCGACATTGATGGCCAGGAGGCGCTCGAAGCGGAACTGTTGGCGCATCAGGCCAGCTGCCTGCTCGCCTCGCACGACCGTTCCTTCATCAGGACGATCGGCAACCGCTTCTGGCTGATCGAAAAGCAGCGGTTGACCGAGGTCGAGAATCCCGAGGATTTCTTCCGCTCCGTGGCCGAAGCGGGCGGTTGAAGGTTCGGCATCGGGACGAGATATCGTGCCGATATGAAATGCCGGTCGGTCAACGACCGATCGGAATTCGTATCACTATATGAGACGTTTCTCTTGACTTCCGTGACGTATCATGCAACGATACGTCCTTCTGGGTAGAGCAGATGATACGTTCATTCAAGGACAAGACCAGCGAGGCGGTTTCGAAAGGCAAGGCTCCGAAGGGCTTCCCATCGGATCTCGTTCGTTCCGCTCAACGCAAGGTGTTCATGATCGACAACGCCGCCGAACTGTCAGACCTGAAGACGCCTCCCGGCAACAGGCTTGAGCCGCTGAAAGGCAACCGTGCTGGTCAGCATTCGATCCGCATCAACGATCAATTCCGCATCTGCTTTCGGTGGGTGGACGGCGGAGCAGAGGCGTAGAAGTCACCGATTACCATTAGGGCGCTGCCCAAACCGTAAAGGATACCAAAGATGGTTGTTAACATCTTCCCCCCGATCCACCCCGGAGAAATCCTCCGCGAGGAGTATCTCATACCACTTGGCCTGAAGCCCTATACGCTGGCTAAAAAGCTGCATGTGCCGCGCACACGTATCGAGCGCCTGGCCAGCGAGACGACACCGGTAACTCCCGACACAGCGTTGCGCCTTGCGAAGTTTTTCGGAACCACGCCGCAGTTCTGGATGAACATGCAGTCCAGTTATGACCTTGCCGTGGAGGGAGAGGCCAAGAAGGCCGATCTCGAGACGATCGAACGCTTGGAAGTTGCTGCTTGAGGTAAGCGGCACTGGCAACAACCCGCCTCGAGCCGCCTTTGGTGCTGCCGCAAAAAAATCTCGGCGGTCTGTCGGATTATGGCCGCGCACCCCGTCCTTGTGATGCCGACACAATGATGCCGGCGCCAATCGAGGAGAGCATCATGTTTAACCTGTCATCCATTGGTCGTATTGCGAGCCGTTACACGGCGGCTCGCGCCCGTTACCGCAGCGAGCGCGCGCTGCTTTCCCTGCCGATCGAATTGCGCAAGGACATCGGCTGGCCGGAAATCGTCGTCGACGCGCAAAACAGCCCAAGGATTGCGCGTGTTGACTAAAGGTCATCGCCGACGGCCTCGCGCAACTGGTGTCGGCATAGAAAAACGCATAGGCGGTGTAGGATCGCCGCCGCCTCACTCGTCCTAGGGTTCGCAAGGCCACACCAAACGCAAAGAGGAGCAAGCGATGAACGACCAGCCCCACACCCAGCCGGCAGTGAAAGTTCTCGGCGGTTTGACCCCTTATCTCCAGCTGGACGGCGCCTTCAAGGCCGCCGAATTCTACAAGAAGGCCTTCGGCGCCGAGCAGGTATTCTTCTATCCGCCCGATGAGCAGGGCCGCACCATGCACATTCACCTCCACATCAACGGCTCGACGCTGATGCTCTCCGATTTCTATCCCGAAAACGGGATGCCCGCCGTCAAGCCGCAAGGCTACACTATGCAGCTCCACCTCGGCAGCGACGACATCGACGCCTGGTGGAAGCGCGCCGTCGATGCCGGCTGCGAAGTCGCCGTGCCGCTCCAGGTCATGTTCTGGGGCGATCAGTGGGGCAATATGCGCGATCCCTTCGGCGTCGAATGGGCGATGAACGCGCCGGCCAAGAAAGCCTGAGCAATCGCGAATGGCGAAGCCCCTCACCGGCTGGCGCTGGTGAGGTCCCTTTCGACGGCACTCCAGGAGGCTCCAAATGTCCTATGTCGATGGTTTTGTACTCGCCGTGCCCAAGGCGAAGCTCGATGACTACAAGAAGCTGGCCAACCTCACAGGCCCCATATGGATGGAACACGGCGCGCTCGCCTACGTCGAATGTATCGGCGACGACGTGCCCTATGGCGAGTTGACCTCGTTTCCGCGTGCCGTGCAGGCCAAGGATGACGAGATCGTCATCTTCTCCTGGGCCGTCTAAGAATCGCGGGAGAGCCGTGATGCCGTCATGGCCAAGGTCATGGCCGACCCGCGTTTGACACCCGATTGGGGCCCCATGCCCTTCGACGGCAAGCGCATGATCTTCGGCGGCTTCCAGCCATTCATGGAGCTCTGACGCCAAGCTGGGCCGAGATTGAGGTCAGGCCGAGTCGAGAACGGTGGTTTCCGAGAACCGGAACGGAGCGTACGTTTAAGTACGTGAGTACCGGAAGCGCAGGGACCTACCGTTCGCAGGCCGGCCTCACCTCAATATCGGTCTAGCTTGTCGAGCAGCGGCTTTAGCCGCTCCCCATAGCGCTTCCACAGATCGACCGAGCCCTGATACATCGGCTGGCGCACTTGCGCGGCGGACGCCGTGCGCACCGGTCGGTCGGTCTCGTGGAACGACAGCGCCGCATCGTCCCATGGCAGGCCGAGATGGGCGATCAGCGCCCGCGTCTGCCCTTCCTGGTCGGCGACGAAATCCTCGTAGCGCACATCGTGCACGACCCCCGGCAAGACGGCGCGCCAATGCGCCATGATGTCGGTGTAGAGATTGTGGAAATCGGCAAGCTCGCCGAGGTCATAGCCGTAGCGGTGGCTGTCGCCGCGGAAATGCACCTTGTAGATCGACAGGCAGGTTGCCGCCGCATCGCGCGCGCAATGGATGATCTTCGCCTTCGGCAGCATCAGATGGATGAAGCCGATCAGCAGGAAGTTGCCAGGCATCTTGTCGGTGACATGCCTGTAGTTCGGATAGCGGGCATGCAGCATGTCGAGATAGGCCCGGCCGGCCTCGGCAAACTCCGCGTCTGATACGTCCACCAGTCCACAGGGGAAGCCGCCGGGCATATTTGTCGGGAACTGCTTGCCGACCGCGGTCTTCAAAATACTGAGCTCGCCCGCACCATAGACCTGCGGATGGCTGGCGATGATCTGTTCGACCAGCGTGGTGCCCGAGCGCGGCATGCCGACGACGAAGATCGGCGTGTCATCGGAAATCGCACTTGGCTTGTGCTTTTCGAAAAAGCCGGCGTCGAACACCGTCTTCATCGCCTCGAATTCGGCGCGCGTCCTGACCGGATCGTAGTCGATGCCCTTGCGGCGGATCGCATTGCCTTCAGCGAAATAGTCGAAGGCCCTGTTGTAATCCTTCAGATCGTCATTGGCCTTGCCGAGACCAAAGGACAGCTGCATGCGCGCCAGGCTGTCGGCCGGCGCCTTGGCATGCTGTGCCTCCATGCCGGTCAGTTCCGCGTCGCGCTCCTTCTGGCGCTTGACCTGCGTCAGCATCAGCCATGCCGTGGCCATGCCGGGCTCAACTGCCAGCGCTTGCCGGAACAGATCGGCCGCTTCATCGAGCTTGCCTTTTTCCATCATCCCGACGCCGAGCCCATGCAGCAGGTTGGCGTCCTTCGGCCGGATCGTCAGCGCCTCGCGGAAGGTTGCCAGCGCCTCATCCAGACGCCCGGCTTCCTGCAGCGTTTCGGCTAGCCCAATGCGCGCACGCACATGGAAGGGATTGCGACCGATCGTGCCGCGATAGATCGTTTCGGCCTCCTCGAATTGGCCGAGCTGTTTCAGCGCCGAGCCGAGATTGTCGCGCGCCGCCAGTTGATCCGGTCGGATCGCCACCGCCCCACGGAAGAAATCGACGGCCGCACTGACACGGCCGACGTCGCGCATCACCGTGCCGAGATTGTTGAGGAAATCCGGATTCTTGGGTTGCAGGCGCACCGACTGTTCGATGAGATCGAGACCGTCGGCGCTACGCCCGGTCTGGTGCAGCAACAGCCCTAGGAAATGCGCCGCCGCCGCATGGTTGGCCTTTTGCGCCAGCACCTGCCGATACAGGGTCTCGGCCTCTTGCCGGCGGCCGGCTTGATGCAGTTGCAACGCCTGCTGCACGCGCTGATCAAGTCCCAGCGGTGGTTGCCCACCACCTGCGCCTGCCGGTTTTCTTGGATCTCGGTTGATGGGAAACCTGCCGTGTTTGTCTGCTTGCCGGACCTAAGGCATGGCAGACGCAGATTCAAGTGTGGATCGAGGCGGCGCCGCGCTCGAATTCCCTAGTGCGTGCAGGAACCAGGCGACGCCTGGCGCGAGAACGATGCCTTGCGTCTTGCGACATTATGGGAGTTCAGGAACAGCATCCCGTCGGTGGCATCACTCTTGCTGAGACCCACCATGGTTCGCGTTCCGACTTCAGCCGGAATGCCGGTAAAGACATGGTAGATGGTCCACGATCTGTTCATCTCGATACGCCGCCCATAGTCGTGGCTCATATGGCCAAAGCGTTTGCTCTTGTCGTCTCCGACCGTGGTGCTTCTGATGACATCCATTGGCAGTCCTTCCCTCGCAAGTCGGCCCTCGTAAATCGGGCCTTCGCCAAAATTGGGCTTTCGCAAAAATTGAAGCGGCTGACAAACCTGTCTGCGATTGGTCTCGAACCGAACCCGCCCCAACTCGGCTCTATCAAATCAGGCGGTTGCTTTCGGCAATTTGACGTGCCCGGCGCAGTGTGCCGTCAGTGTCGGCGATCGTTCGCCTTGCCGCCTCGTCAGCTCTGATCGTCAGCCGCGCCGAGATGACTTTTGTCGGCTTGACGATCGGCTTGATTGTCACCGTCGTGCCATCCGGGGTTTTTACGGAAATCATAGGTTTTCCTCTCATGCCTAAATAAAATGCAAATGCCGGGACAAATGCTCCGGCAAATTATCAAACAATTTTTGAGAATGCGGCTGGACCCTATCAGCTTCCTACAGATAGTTATAGAGAACGAATTTTGCGAGAAGATCAGGCATTTACCGAAATCTTCTTGATTTGCACGGGATTTTAGATTAACAATTTGAGATCGTTTTTTGGGCCAAGCTTGGCATCTCGCGGCGTCGGAGGTTCACGACCCCGCCAATCTCATTCCAAATCGCCGACACTCAAATTGCCGATAGCAAGAGCGCGCGGCACATTCGCCCACATCGAGTCACCAGAATGTCCGGCCGCACCACCCATTCCATCGCGCATTTCACGGCACCTTTCGTGCTTAGTGGGTTGGAAGGAAAGCTGCCGGCCGGCGACTACGACATCGACCATGACGAAGAGCTGATCGACGGCATGTCGTGGCTTGCCTGGCGCCATGTCGCCACCTTCATCCATCTGCCGGCAAGGACGGTGAAAAGCCCGACCAGCCAGCTCGTCGCCATCGACCACGCCGAACTCGAAACCGCGCTTCGGCAAGACCGGGAGAACGCCGCATGATCCGTTTCCAGCAGAATGCACGCCCACGCACCGACACGCCCGCGCACCACTTCGCGATCGGCCAGACAGTTCGCATGAAGAGCCGCACCGGCCTCGTGCAGAAGACCGCGGAGCTGTTCCAGATCAAGAGCATGCTGCCGGTCAAGGACGGCTCGCCGCAATACCGCATTCGCAGCGACCAGGAGACCCACGAACGGGTCACCACGGAAGACAATCTCGAAGCGGCCGACAATCCGGCCGTCTAGAGCATGTTGCCCAAAAGTGCGCAGCGGTTTTGGGACAACGACATGCATAAAAACAAAGACTTAAAGCGCTTCGACTGAACCCCTTCACGCGACGCGCCGAAGCCGACACCACAACACCTACCGTCCACCACGCAACGAGGGACCAGAAAATGGCCAAGGGTCAACAGCGCAGCAACCGCGAGACACGCAAGCCCAAGAAGGACAAGGTTGTGGCCAAGCCGGCCTCGCCTTTCGGTTCGGCGGTCAAGCAGGCGGAAACCAGTCTGAAGCCGAAGTCCAAGGGCTAGGCCCAAAAAACTGGCCCGGGCCTTGGGAAAATCTGATGCTCAAACAGACTAGAGCATCGGCATTCCAGGGTCCTGCGCCCGTCTCTCTCGGGACCTCAAAATACAAGACGCGCCGCAGGATTTCTGCCGCGGCAACAGGGCCGCGCAACGCCTGCCCAACACGGAGGCGCCGCTTGAACTTCGTCATCGAGTTCTATCGGTCGCGCGATGCCGACGAGGCGATGCTCGACAAGGTGTCGCTGGAGGCGCCGAACCTGCGCGCCGCCCTGCAGGGCGCAACCGCGCTGTTCCACACCCTGGCCATGCCGCAGATCCCCGACCGTCTGCGCATCTCGGACGAGGACGGCAGCGAGCTTTACGCCGGCCCTGCCGATGGCGCGTATCCGGTGGCGTGAAGGAGCGGTCCCATTAAAGTTCATGTAAGGTCGAAGCCGTAAGATCCACTTCGACTGGCCCTTGGCGCATTGGGGGCCTGACACTTTGCGGGTACCCGGCACGACAATCGCCGCTCGCATCCGAGGCAGGAGGCGCATGGACAGGTCGCGCATCATCGTGATTGCGGTGGTGTTGGCCTTGCTCGGCGCCATGGTGCCCATCGCCGCCATGTTGCATTTTTCATGGGTTCTCGCAGTTCAACAAGAACACGACCGGCTGCAGCTGTTCGCCAGCCGCGTGATCGCCAGGGCCGACATATCGCTCAACGATGCGACCGGAGCGCTGCGGCAAGTCGATCAGTTCACCGGCATCCGCTGTTCTGCGGACCACATAGCCCGCATGCGGCAACTCACCATCAACACGCGCTCGATCGAAGAGATGGGCTATTTCGAAGATGGCCTGCTCAAATGCACGTCCTGGGGGCCGACCAAAGAACGCGTCGCGCAAACCCCGCCGGATTTTACCACCGCGAGCGGCGTTGCCATCACGGCTCGGATGCAGCCTTTGGCAAGCCAGGACCATCCGCTGATGGCGCTACAATACAAGGACCACAACGTCCTCGTAGATCCGGTGCGCTTTGTCGACGTCATCGTCGATCCCGGTGTCCAACTTGCTCTGGCGACGGAAAAGGGCATCCTCCTTGGCGCTCTGAACGGGCCTGATCCCGCCCGCATCGAAAAGATGATCGCCGGTCCCGGCAACGGCATCGATGACGGTCATCTGTTCGCCACCGCGCGCGGGATTGGCTGGCTTGCCGTCGCCACCGAACCGGAAAGCCAGATTCTGGACAGTGTTCGCAGACAGCAGCTTCTGCTGCTTCCTCTCGGCGCTTTCATTGCCGCCTTTATCATCGGCATGGTGGTCTGGTTGTCGCGGCGGCGGCTGTCGCCCTTGGGAGAGTTGCAGATTGCGGTCCGCAAGCGCGAGTTCATCGTTCACTATCAGCCGATCGTCGAACTCAGGACCGGCAACTGTATCGGAGCGGAAGCGCTGGTGCGCTGGAAAAGGCCGGACGGCTCCCTGGTGCGGCCCGATCTTTTCATCCCACTGGCCGAAGAGAGCGGCCTGATCACGCAGATCACCGATCAAATCGTCGCCCTTGTGATTTTCGATCTGAACAGGCTGCTCGTCACCGATCGCTCCATCCACGTCGCAATCAATCTCAGCGCAGCTGATGTCAGCACGGCAAGGGTCCTTCCCGTGATCGAAAAGGCCCTGCAGCACACGGGAATCCAGGCGCGGCAAATCTGGCTGGAGGCGACGGAGCGCGGCTTCGTGGACATTGATTCAGCGCGCTCGACCCTCATTCGCGCCCGCGACCTTGGCCACACAGTGGCAATCGACGACTTCGGCACCGGCTATTCCAGCCTGTCCCATCTCGAAGGTCTGCCGCTGGATGCGCTGAAGATCGACAAGTCGTTCATCGATACGATCAGCACCAACTCCGCCACCAGTTCAGTCACACCGCATATCATCGGGATGGCCAAGGCACTGAATCTGAGGATCATTGCCGAGGGCGTGGAGACACAGGCACAGGCCGACTACCTCGTGGAACACGACGTCGAGTATGGCCAGGGCTGGCTGTTTGCCAAACCGATGCCTGCGGCCGAGTTCATCGCCTATTGTCGACAGTTCAAGTCACCTGGATAGAGGCCGGCCGTTCCGTTGCAGGGCACCTTCGTCCATTGTGGGAGAAGGCCCGGCCCTATCGGCCGGCCGGTGGCCTCCCCGTCCGGAGACGGGGAGGAACTGGGACTCTCTAGCAGGGACCGTCGTCGACGACGCGATAGTCGGCGGCACGAGCCTCGCAGGCGTTCGGGAAGGTGCGCAGCTCACCAGAGCGGCGGCCGCAGACCGGAGCATATTCGCGCGTGCAGAACGTCTGCTCCTCGCCTCCGCCGCCACCACCGCCGCGGCACTCGCCGTCACGGATGATGCGGTATCCGGCCCGGTCGGCAAGGCAGGCATTGGCGAATGTCTGGCGGTCGCCGCCGCGCCGTGCGCAGACCGGCTCGTATTGTTTGGTGCAGAATTGCGGCTCCGGCCTTGGCGGGCGTGGCCCTGGCCCCTCATCGACCACCACAGTGCAGGCGCTAAGAATTGCCGACAGGAACAGGATGGCAAAACCCTGTCGCGAGAAGATTGCCGCAAGAAACTTCATGAATATGTCTCCCTCGAGACCCCCGTCCCGGCGCTAAACGCACCAGCCGATCCTCGCCATTCCAGTGCCAAATGCAACCCCCGTTTGCGGTACGCCGTATGACGGAAACGATGGCGACGTGCTCGCGCACACCGCCTTCGACGTGGCTGGCCACCGCCGCTGGACCATGCGTGGCCGGGCTCTGGCCGATGACCAGGAAGAGAGCCGGGTCTATCGATGCGCTGCGTCGGGATGCGCCCATCGGGGCGGCCCGCGGGTCTATCTTGCAACCATCACGTTTCCGTGCGATAAATTTTGTGTTCGGGCATTTGCGACCCGGAGAGCGGAACGTTTTGGACGACCTTTCCCCGATACTGTGAATCTCTGACGGCCCCGTTTTCGGCGGGGGGTTTGACCATGCGCAAATGCGTGACTGCCGAAGCAACCACCGGGACTTGCCCACGGCGCCAGGCAGCGGGCAAACCACAAGACTGACACGGGTGAAGGAGTTTCCCCAATGGCCCAGACCGGCACCGTTAAATTCTTCAACGCGACCAAAGGCTTCGGCTTCATCACGCCAGACGGCGGCGCCAAGGATGTGTTCGTCCACATTTCCGCAATCGAGGCTTCGGGCCTGCGTACTCTCGTCGACGGCCAGAAGGTCACCTTCGACGTCGAGCCCGACCGTATGGGCAAGGGTCCGAAGGCGGTCAATCTCCGCGCCGCCTAAGCCATCGGCGTGCCAGCGCGTCCGTTCGGACGCGCGGAGGAGGCTGCAAGGCCTTGAGCCGGCCTACAGAGCCGGGTTTGAATTTTCGAAGGCGCGACGGTTTTCGTCGCGCCTTTTTCGTGTCCGGGGTCGCTTGCCCATCCCGCAAAACTTTCTCTTGCCGATAGCGCTAAAATAAAGGACAAATTTCCATTCGGGCATTTGCCGGCCCGAGACTGACTTTATGGGATCAAAGGGAGCCTCCCATGCCGCAGACCGGCACCGTCAAATTCTTCAATCATGCCAAAGGCTTCGGCTTCATCACGCCGGACGATGGCGCGAAGGATGTCTTCGTCCATATTTCGGCCGTGCAAGCGTCGGGTCTTCCCGGTCTTGAGGATGGGCAGAAAGTGACTTTCGACACCGAGCCGGACAAGCGCGGCAAGGGGCCGAAGGCCGTCAACCTTTCGGTCGGCTGAGCGGCCTGAAGGACAGGACCGAACGCTCTCCACGAGCGTGCGATTTATGGCGCCCGCATCGAACCGCCTCCGAAATTTCGTTCAGCCCCTGTTCAGCCACGGTCGCCTATTAGTCTTTGGTAAAGCCGGACCGCATCCCCCGAAAACTACACGGGCCGGCACGAAGGAGACCAAAATGAACCGAATTCTCAAGACCGCCATCCTGGCTGCAGCCGTCGCCGCGACCACGCTCGCCACCTTGCCTGCGGCCAACGCCGGCGAGTGGCGTCACCGGCACCGTCATCATGGCAATGGCGACGCCATCGCGGCTGGCGTCCTTGGCCTCGCCGCCGGCGCGCTGATCGTTGGCGCGCTCAACAACCCGCAGCCCAGCTATTACGACCCCTACTATGACGAGTATGATCGCGACCCGCGGCCGCGGCCGGCCCCGGTGCGCCGCTACTATGTCGAACCGCAGGTCGTCTATGCCGACCGCTACGCCGAGCCATGGACCCGCGCATGGTACGATTACTGCTCGGACCGCTACCGGACCTTCAACGCCCGTACCGGCACGTTCACCGGCAATGACGGAGAGCAGCATTTCTGCACCGCCAACTGAAACAGCTATGCTGTTTCGAACAAAAAGCGCTGCCCCTGGGCAGCGCTTTTTTCGTTCTCGCGACTGCCGTTGAAGCCGTGCCTTCAGACGAGGAATGGATTGGTCCGGCGCTCCTCGCCGAAACGGCCGCCGGGACCATGACCGCAGATGAAGCCGATATCGTCGCCGAGCGGCAAGAGCTTGTTCTTGATCGAGGCAATCAGCGTGGCATGGTCGCCGCCCGGCAGATCGGTGCGGCCCACCGAGCCGCGAAACAGCACGTCGCCGACATGGGCGAACTTTGCCGCACGGTTGTAGTAGACGACATGTCCGGGCGCATGGCCGGGACAATGGAAGACCTCGAACACATGCTGGCCGAACGACACGGTTTCGCCCTCGGTGAGGAACCGGTCGGGCACGCAATTGCGCACGGTATCGGTGATGCCGAAGCGTTTCGCCTGGTTCTCAAGATTGGCGAGCAGCGGCCGGTCGGTCTCATGCGGGCCAATGATCTCGACGCCGAGCGCCTCCTTCAAATCCATCGCACCGCCGGCATGATCGATATGGCCATGCGTGATCCAGATCGCACCGGCGATAATCGCATTGTCCTTCAGCACCGACAATATCTTGTCGATGTCGCCGCCAGGATCGACGACGACACCGCTCTTGTCGTCCATATCGAAGAGGATGGTGCAGTTCTGCTGGAAGGGTGTAACCGGCACGATGCCGGCATTGAGCTGCCCCATGGTCGTCCTTTCGGTGTGTTGGAGCGAAGGATGCTCCGACCTCCGATGTAGAGACACAGGCGAAAGCCGTCCACCGCCAAAAAGGCAAACAGTGAGTACCCCAAAAACAAAAATGGGCGGCCGAAGCCGCCCATGCGAAAAGCCTGAAATGTCGAGGCTTATTTCTTCATCGCACCCATGACCGCGCCGATGATGCCGGTCAGGATGGCGCCGCCGCCGGCGCCGCCAACGATGTTCTCCAAGTTCAACGCGCTACCCAATCCACTCGTTGCCGCTGCAGCCGCTGCCGGATCGACCGCACCGCCGCCGAGCAGGCTGCCGAGGATGGCCGCGCCGCCGACGCCGCCAATGGCGCCACCCAGGATTTTAGGAAGCTGACCCAACGCCGCCTGCTTGAGCGCCGCACCGACCGCCTGACCACCGATGATACCCGTAATCACCTGAACAATGATCGGAAGAAGCGTGTTCATGTCCATATTACCAGTCCCTCCATAGCTGCCAGCCTCCCGGGCCGACGCCATCATGAGACGCCGAATTAGACGAAAGTCAAATGCAGACGTGCTGAAATAAAAAGGGCGGCCCGAAAACCGCCCCTGCTTGACTAAAAAGCTGTGACTTTCGCTATTCTGCTGCGATCGCGTGCTTGGGTTGAACGGCTGCAGAATAGTCATTCATCAATGTCTTGGCGATCTCGCCGACCTCGAATCGGTATGGCCCGATCTCCGAAACCGGCGTCACTTCGGCTGCTGTCCCGGTGAGGAAACACTGCTCGAAGCCTTCGAGTTCGTCGGGCATGATGGCGCGCTCGATCACCTCGAAGCCATTGTCCTTGGCCAGCCCGATGACCGTGCGGCGGGTGATGCCATCGAGGAAGCAATCGGGCTTGGGCGTATGGATCTTGCCGTCCTTGACGAAGAAGATGTTGGCGCCCGTCGCCTCCGCGACCTGGCCGCGCCAGTCGAGCATCATGGCGTCGGCATAGCCTTTGGCTTCGGCGGCATGCTTGGACATGGTGCAGATCATGTAGAGGCCGGCAGCCTTCGACTTGGACGGCGCGGTGCGCGGGTCGGGCCGGCGCCACTCGGCCAGATCGAGACGGATGCCCTTGAGCTTCTGTGCCGGGTCGAAATAGCTCGGCCATTGCCAGATGGCGATGGCGCAGTTGATGCGGCTGTTCTGCGCCGAAACGCCCATCTGCTCGCTGCCGCGCCAGGCGATCGGCCGGACATAGGCGTCCTGGAAGCCCTGCTTCTTCAGAAGCGTGGTGGAGGCGTCGTTGAGTTCTGCCACCGAATAGGGAATCTTGAAGCCGAGCAGGCGCGCCGATTCATGCAGGCGCTCGGTGTGCTCGTTGAGCTTGAAAATCTCGCCGCCATAGGCGCGCTCGCCCTCGAACACGGCGCTCGCGTAGTGCAGACCATGGGTCAGCACATGGACCTTGGCGTCGACCCATTTGACGAACTCGCCGTTCATCCAGATAAAGCCGTCCAGTTGGTCGAAGGGAACGGATGCCATGGAAACCTCCCGCGGACCGCCGCCCGCACATCATTGTGTCGTTGCTTGTTTCGTGTCGGCCGCATCAGGGCAGACGGTGTCTCAAAGCGTAGGCGGATATTTGAGGTATGGCAAACTCAGGAAATTCCGGAAAAACGGCTTCCCCTTGCCTTTTCGTTCGCAATCCGCCGAAAAGCTTGCCAAAAATTACCATTGCCGGAAAATTACGTCAATAGTACTGACATAGTTTCCTGGTTCATACGGAGAAAAGATGACGGATCGAAGCCAAGCAGCCGGTAAACCGATCAGGACGGCGATCACCGACGAGGACGGCATAGACTTCGCCATCATCGAATTGTTCTTCTTTGCCTATCGCGATTTTACCTCGGATCCGGACCAGATCCTGGCCGACTACGGCTTTGGCCGAGCCCATCACCGGGTGTTGCATTTCGTCAATCGCAGGCCGGGCCTCACGGTCGCCGAACTGCTCGACGTCCTGAAGATCACCAAGCAGAGTCTGGCGCGTGTGCTCAAGCAATTGATCGAAACCGACCATATCGTCCAGTTGCAGGGTCCTCGCGACCGTCGCCAGCGCGAACTCTATCCGACGGCCAAGGGCCGTGCGCTGGCTCTGGCACTGGCACGGCCACAGTCGCGCCGCATCCATGCGGCATTGGAAGATTCCGGAGCCACCGAACGCGCTTTGATCGAACGATTCCTGGAAGCGATGGTCAATCCGGAACTAAGGGCGCAGATCGACATTGTGCCAACAAAGATGTCAGGGAAAAGCCATGGAGACCATTGAAACGGTTGATCATCCGATAGCACCGGACGATGACGCACCGCATCTGCTTGTGGTCGACGATGACACCCGCATCCGCAACCTGCTCAAGCAGTTTCTGACCGAAAACGGCTTTCGCGTCACCGTTGCCGGAAATTCCGGCGAAGCCAGGCGAAAGCTCGCCGGTCTCGACTTCGATCTGATCGTGCTCGACGTCATGATGCCGGGCGAAAGCGGCGTCGACCTCACCAAGGCGTTGAGGGCCGAGAAGAATGTACCGATCCTCATGCTCACCGCGCTTTCCGAAACCGACAGCCGCATCACCGGGCTCGAGGCTGGCGCCGACGACTATCTGCCGAAACCGTTCGATCCGCGCGAGCTGATCCTGCGCATCAACAACATCCTGCGCCGCGGCGGCCCCGCGACGACGCCCAAGGTCGAGCAACTGGTCTTCGGCCCTTATACGTTCCAGATCGCCCGGCGGGAGTTGAAGCGCGGCGGCGAGGCTCTGAAACTGACCGACCGCGAGCAGGAGATCCTGGCAATCTTCGCCGCACGAGCCGGCGAAACCATACCGCGCCATGAACTTGTCGGCGACGATTCGGAAGTCGGCGAGCGTACCATCGATGTTCAGATCAACCGGCTGCGCCGCAAGATCGAGCGAGATCCGTCCAATCCGGTCTGGCTGCAGACCGTGCGCGGTATTGGGTATCGGCTCAGTGTAGAATAGCTGATTAACTATCAAGCGTTTTCAATAACTTACAACCAAAACTGTCAAACTATCCTAGTTGGTTTGACAGTTTTTGTTCCCGCTCCGTGCTTGGAAATGGCGTTCATCGCTTCATGCGCTAGGCGCATCTGATCAACGGCCTCGGTGTAGCGAACGATTTCATCAAGCTTTTTGTGGCCAGTAATTGCCTTGATCTGGTGGGGGGTGCAGCCGGCTTGGGCAAGCCGTCGGCTACACGCCTTGCGCAGACCGTGCGGTGAAAGCCCCATGGCGCCGCTTGCCATATCCTCGCGCAAACCAGCTTCGCGGACACAGACCCGGAACCAGTTAGTGAAAGACTCGGGCTGGAACGGCTTTTCGTATTGCGTCAGGAGAAATGTGAGATTGTCCTGGGGCCGGGCATCCAGCGTGCCTTTGAGGTATGCATGAAGCGGGATCGAGACGGCCGTGCCAGTCTTTTGCTGCCGAATGGACAAGACGTCGTGCTTGACGTGCTGCCGACCCATACGAATCACGTCTGAGCGTCGCTGGCCCGTAAACAGCAGAAGGTCGAGGGCGAGGCGGGCGCGGGTGCCCTCCGCGTGCGCCGAGTAGAACGCGACAATGTCCTCCTCTTGCCAAGTGATGAACCCGCCCGACTTGATTTTCATGCGCCGTATCCGGATCGTCGGATCGTCCTTGCGCATTCCCATATCGATGGCGCGCCCCATCAGCAGCTTGATCATCTTCAGCAGTTCGTTGGCCGCGCCAGGGTGTTCAGCCTTCTTGTCCATCATCCTGAGGACGTGCTTGCGCTCGATCCTGTCGACCGAGCCAATGCCGTATTCAATACGGATACGCTCAAGTGCGTTCCGATACGTCTTCTGGCTTGCCTTTGCTAGATTTCTGAAATCCGCACTGCCGTAGTAGGAGAGGATCAGGGCCCCCATCGTGCCGGGCTGGGTTCGATCAGCTCCTATCATGGTTGTTGGCGCCGCCCTGCCGGCTTGCCACGCCTTCAGCGCCGCCCCATAAGCATCCATGAACTCCGTCGAGTATGGAAGACCTGGCAGGGTAGTGTTCGACTGTCTGAAATAGTGCCGTGGCCGGCCGGTTCGATCAACAAAGGCTTTGACGTGCTTCGGCAGCTTACGCTTCATTGGACGAGCCGATCCCACTCGTTGTCGGAATCTTGAGACTCGGAAATCCCGCTCAGGCCGTCAAGCGCCCTCTCAAGTGCGCGGACATCCCAACGCTTGACGCCAGGAAGCCGCAACGGCGGTGGCATGATGCCGGCACGCACCAGCTTGTCAAAATAACCGACGCTAGCACCCACGAAGCTGGCGGCTTCGGGACGGCCAAAGACGCGGCGATCCGATGGTGGTAAGGCGTGGATAAGCCCGCAGGTGATCATTGTCATGGCAGAATGCTCCTTCTGCTGACGTTATAGCGCTGTTGCCGCCGAAGAGCCGAAAACGGAAAAAAGAATTCGATCGTGGGAAGCGGACTCCAGTTACGGGGGACCCGCTAGCGCATGGGTCAGCCAAGACTCACAGATCGAGCCCATCGACCGCCCTCTCGGAGGCGTCCTCCGGACCATGACGACCGTCAGTTTCAAACGGAATGACAATGTGCACGCGAAGGGAGGTTCGGCCGGGATCGAACTTTGCAAATTGACGACCGTCAAGGCGTTGGACCCTGAATTGGTCTGGAAATCTTAGGAGTTGAGTCCCGAAGACGGTTTCCGGCCTGTCGTAATCAGACATGAACCTTCTCAGACAGCAGCCCGACGACAGCCCTGATCACCGACGGAGCATGGCTATGGTACCGAGCAAGGCTCAGAGAGATTTGAGATTGAACGCCGAGGCAGCCTCCACAACGCTTCTGAATGCGCGTCTAGCGGATGCAATCGACTTGGCGCTTTCCGTCAAGCAGGCGCACTGGAATCTCAAGGGTCCGCAGTTTATCGCTTTGCATGATATGCTTGACCATCTGCGTGGCGAGGTTGACGGTCATGTTGACACAATCGCGGAGCGCGTCGCGCAACTCGGCGGCACCGCGCTAGGGACCACACAGACCGTCGCCAAGGCGACAACGCTGCAAGCGTACCCAACCGACATATACAAGATAAAGGACCACCTCGCCGCGTTGATCGAGCGCTATAGCGCAATGGCCGATGCCGTCCGCAGGGCGATCGAGGATGCCGATGAAGCCGGCGATTCCGGCACTGCGGACATTTTCACGGCCTTTTCCCGCGCTTTGGACAAATCGCTCTGGTTCCTCAAGGCGCATGTCCAGGAATCGGACTGAGGTCCGCCGGGTAAGGTCTCTTTGGGAGAAAAACAGCACGTATACACTGCCAGGCCTGATCATGCGAAGTGTAATTAAGAAAGGTCCGTAGTCTCACCGTTGAGCCTTCGGAGACCGGACGACCGGAGCCCTGCGCCAAGCACGACGTCTCTGGCATTCCATCAACGAGGAGAACCGCAGCATGCCGGTGAAACTCAATCGAACAGGGTATGACCAGGCAACGAAGCTTATCGAGGAAGATCGTGCTGTATTGGATGAAAGAGATGACTGGAGCGAACACCAGCCCTCGACAGGGGACAAAAACAGATTCATCGAAGACCACGGGTTTCGCGAATACCAAAAATGGCATCTGGGCGTCGACGATGCGCAAAGCGAGAACAACAAGCGGCGCTATAAATTCCCGTACGGCGACTTCAAAAATGTACATCGTTGCGCCGTGCTCGCTGCCGAATCGCGAGCCGGCCAGTACAAGTATCTTGATATCGAACTTGCTGCGGCTCATTTGCACGGCATGTTGAAGGCGCCGGATTGAGCCTAGGCTGTGAATAAGCCCGGCGCGCGAAAATCCTTTCTACCCATCAACTTTGGCGGTTTGGTTTGCCAGAGTCCCGATTGGGATGATGTCTGACGATAAGTCGCGCCAGTGCTCAACTGCAACATCAAGGGTCATCGAACTCTAAAATCGAGGCGCCTGTCCACACGAGACATCCGAATGCGTGGCTGACGGCACATTGTTGTGGTCGTCACGGTCTTGGTCTTCCGACAATTTCAAGGGCCGGCAGCCGCAAGTGCATAGGCGATTGTGTAATCCCCTATCCTGGTGCCGACATTGGAATGGCCGCCGGCAGTGATGACGACGAACTGCCGCCCCCCGCTTTCATAGCTCATCGGCGTCGCTTGCCCTCCGGCAGGCAGAGGGACCTTCCACACTTCACGGCCAGTCCTCAGATCGAAGGCGCGGAAATATTCATCGGCCGCAGCGCCAACGAATGTCAGGCCACCCGCCGTCGTCACCGTGCCGCCGATGTTGGGCACGCCGACCGTCAGTGGCAAATACGAGGGAATGCCGAGCGGCCCATTCCGCTCCGCCGTACCGAGCAGGCTGCGCCAAAGCACCCTCCCCGTCTTCAGGTCGAAAGCGTTCATGTAACCCCAGGGCGGCTGGTTGCAGGGGACGCCGAGAGGATTGAGAAAGGCCTCGTTATTGATGGCGAAGGGCGTCCCGGCCTGCGCCCCCCAGCCGGTCTCTCCCCCGCCCTTGCTGACGGGCTCACCGGGCTTGACGGCCTTGACGAAACTCTGCACCGCCTTCGGCGCCCGCTCGCGTGGGACCAGAGTATCGTAGAAGGGAATGCCGGACGAGTTCATCACCAGGATCTTGTTGACCTCGTCGATCGAAGCTCCGCCCCAGTCCGTGATGCCGAACTGACCCGGATGGATGACGGCCGGTGTGAGGCCCTGAGGCGTGAAGGTGCCATCGTAGCGGGCGCGCCTGAACTGAATGCGACACCAGAGTTGGTCGACGGGTGTCACCCCCCACATGTCGGCCTCGGTCAGCTCCGCTGGACGAAGGCTGATAGCCGAAGCAGGCTGCGTCGGCGACAGCGTGTCCCCCGGCGGAGGTCCTTGCGGCGCCAGTTCCTCGATCACCGGAGCGATTGGCTTGCCGGTGGTGCGGTCGAGAACATAGATGTCGCCAACCTTCGTCACCTGGATGATCGCCGGCTTCACACCGTCGGCTGTCGGCAGGTTGGTAAGGATCGGCTGCGCCGGCAGATCGTAGTCCCAGCGATCCTTGTGCACGGTCTGGAAATGCCAGCGCGGCCGGCCGTTTTCGAGATCGAGCGCAACGAGGGCGTCGCCGTATTCCTCGTCGAACGGCCGGCGATGACCGCCCCAGAAGTCCGGCGTGGCATTCCCCATCGGTACGTAGACGAGACCGAGTTCATCGTCGGCCGCGAAGATCGTCCAGGAATTGGGGGTGGCCGGCGTATAGAACTCGCCGGGCGGCGGTGCGCCGATGCGGTCCGGGTGCCCGACGTCCCAGGCCCAGGCGAGACGGCCGGTGACGGCATCGAAGGCTCGGATCACGCCGGAGGGCTCGTTGTCGGACTGGTTGTCGGCGACTTGGCCGCCCACCACCACCTTGCCGCGTGCGATCGTCGGCGGCGAGGTCACGAAATAGAAGTGGAGTTGGTCCGGCGGCTCCATCTGGTAGCGTAGATCGACTTCGCCATGGGTACCGAAGCTCTCACAGACTCGCCCGGTCATCGCGTCGACGGCGATCAGCCGCGCGTCGATAGTGGCCTCGATGATGCGAGTGGGGCACTCGGGTGTCCCGGCGGGCGCCTCGAACCAGGCCACGCCGCGGCAAACCACTTGATAGGAATTGGTCGGATCGACCTTGGGGTCGTAGCGCCAGCGCTCGTGCCCCGTGGCGACGTCGAGGGCGACGATGATGTTGTGCGCCGTGCAGGTGTAGAGGATCTCGCCAACCTTAAGGGGGGTTGCCTCATTGCGGAACTCATATCCAGTTTTCTCGAAGGGCTTCGGCAGGTCACCGCTGCGATAGACCCAAGCCACCTCCAAGCGGCTGACGTTTTCCGGAGTGATCTGGGCAAGCGGAGAATAGCGCGTGCCTTGGAGCGTGTTGCCGTAATGCCGCCAGTCCACCTCTTTGACATCATTCGATACCGTAGCCAGCACAAAAGGTATGGCCGGGGAAACATTGCCTGGGGCTTCCCGAAAGAAAGCAGCCACGAGCACGGCGGCGGCCAGGAGAGAAACGATAAGGGTGGGTGCCATCACCGTGCGGGGGCCATTCAGATAGGCCTTGTCGAGGCCGCGCCTGGCTAACGCCGTCAGCAACCAGAGTCCGAGCACGGCGGGCGGTGCTATACGCGGAAGCAGAGCCCAGAAGTAGTCGCCCGATTCCGAAATCGCCCAGGGGATGGTGCCAGCGATTACCGCAAGGAACAGCCACGCGCCGAGGCCATCTCCGCGCCACAAGAGGATGGCAGCGATAATCGTCGCCGCACCAGCGACGAGATAGTATGGAGACCCGCCGAGGATCACGAGCCAGCCTCCGCCCACGGCGAGTATGAGCCCGATCAGCACAAGGACAGAGGCGTAGACGCGGGGTGGCCGACGGCCTGAAGCCGCATGATCTCGCGTCATGTTCATACCTTTCTCCGTTCGGTGTCGCAACGGCCGCGGCAAAGAGAACCGGTATGCCGCGACCAGGTCGCGCCAGCCACAATCTCATCCGTCGGGGCTGTGCTGTTCGTCGACGAAATCTTATTGGCGCACCTTTGCCCGGCGTTGACGGTCGTCAACGCGCTGCACGATTTCCGGAGCCATGAAGGACGCTAAATGTCAGGAACCGGATGCCCCGTAGCCATCGGTTCAAGCCACAGATTAAGACGAAGCAACATCCATGAAGCCAAGACGTTCCCCTTGCAGTTTGGCCCTGGCCTCCGTGGCCGCCGTCCTCTTTCTGGCGCAGCCTGGCGCCTCTGCGGAGGAGGTTGGCCTCGTGACGCTTGATGCCAAAGAGGTCGCAAAAGGCTACCGCGGCGAGGAGCTGAAGCTAAAAACCGTGGTGAACGACAAAGACGAGACCATCGGCCGGATCGATGATTTCATCTTCAGCCGGGATGGTGGGCAAGTCTTTGCGGTTTTGTCTGTCGGCGGCTTTACCGGACTCTATGGCAATCTGGTTGCCGTGCCGTTCCGCAGCCTCGAACTCGATGATCCTTCGGGCTTGATCGTGCTGCCTGGCGCCAGTCGAGCGGCGCTGCAGAAATTGCCCGTATTTGTCTACAACCGTTGAAACCGGATCCGTCGGCGACCGGCTGCTCGGCCCTCGCCATTGCTCGACGGACGAGATTTTGGGCGCCTGCCGCGCGCCCTGGTAACGGGGGCACGCGATGCAGCTGCAGTATCTGCGATTGACCTCAGTGCGCAATCACCAGCGACACCGGCGATTTCCGCAGGAGCTTGTAGGTGACCCCGCCGAGCAGCCATTCGCGTAGCCGCGAATGCCCGTAACCGCCCATGACGACGAGATCGGCCTTCTTTTCGCCGATCACGTCAAGCAGCGCGGACGACGTATCGAGCCCGCGTTTGTTCGCGACGTGCGCGGACGCATCGATCCCGTGGCGTCCTAGATAGGTGACAAGTTCTTCCCCCCGTTTTGCCGGCGTTTCCAGGGGTTCTCCATGCTCGACCGCGACGATGGTGACCAGTCGTGACTTCGCAAGATATGGCAACGCCTCCGCGACGGCCCGCGCCGCTTCGCGGCTCCGATTCCAGGCAATGATTGCGTGCTCGAAGCCCCGCTCGAAGCTCTTCTGGTCGGCAACGAGGAACAAGTGCTTGCCCGATTCGAAGAGAACCTCCTCCACGACATCACGAAGCTCCACAGTCTTGTCGACATCGCTCAACCGCAGGCCGAGGAACACGTCGGCGGTCCGGCATTCGCGGGCGGTTACCCCCGCCTGCTCCTCTTCGTAGACGTCGAAGTGGCGCAACTCGGCCGATGCAGCGATACCTCGCAGACGCTTGCCGAAATCCTCTTCCATGTCCCGTCCACGCTGCCTCGCCTGCTCGAGCAGGCGTGTCCAATACTCCACGCTCACATTGGCCTCGGCCAATGCCGGTTCCGGCAGCACGTTCAGGAAAAGGCCGACGATATGGGCGTCAAACAACGTGACCAGGCTTTCGGACGCGGCCAACCGGAATTCGTCGCTGGCTGTCCCGTCGAGCCGCACTAATACAACCTTGATCATGGCTGCCTCCTGAAGCTTAGAAACGTTCGACGCGCTGCGATATCGTTGCGAATGTCGATCAGCTTCTAGGAGACACTGCCCGGTTTCATTGACAGTTGTCAGCGCCGGCCAATTTTTCTGCTCATTCGCGCCCAATGACCTGATCCAAGTCGCGAGCCTGAAAACTGACGTTCGTCAACGCAGTTTGCCCGCAATGTGGAATGTTGCTGGTGACAAGCACGTTGCACTAGTCGAAACAGAATTGAGGCAATTCCGATGTCTGATCTCATCGTCATCGTGTACGCGAACGAGGCCAAGGCCGAGGAAATGCGGCAGAAGCTCCTGAACCTCCAGAAGGAGTATCTCATTGAACTCAGCGATGCCGTGATTGCCGTAAAACGCCAAGATGGCCACGTGAAACTCAATCAACTGATCAGCACGACCAAGATCGGTGCGCTTCAGGGCAGTTTGTGGGGGCTAATTATCGGGGCCATTTTCCTGATGCCGGTCATGGGACCAGCGATCGGCGCGCTTTCAGGCGCCGCCCTCGGGGCTGCCTCCGGAGCGGTCGGCGGAGCCCTGTCCGATTTCGGCATCAACGATGATTTCATGAAGGAACTCGCCGCCAGCCTCGATTCAGGGAAGGCGGCACTCTTCCTTCAAGTCCAGAAGATGACCGTGGACAAGGTACTCGAAGCCATCAAAGGAACTGGTGGCAAGGTGCTTCGGACCTCGCTCGATCATAGCAAGGAGGCGGCGCTGCGCGAGGCTGTAGAGGCGGCTGATGAAGAAAGATTCCAAACAGCCTGAGCGAAAACGACGATCATGAATTCCAAGCCGAATCCACACCGATATCCGGCATATGAACGCTCGAAGGCCGCTATGAGTGCAACGCTACGAGCAATCGTCTGGGTTTTCATTTTCCCCGGCGAGTGGGCATCAGACCGGCTGGGAGTCTCGCAATCCGACAATCGTGATCTGGTCAGAATGCTCGTCAATTCGCTTTTCTGGATTCTGGTCGCCGTGGCCGGGCTGGCAATCTGGACCTCGACCCTGCCTATATACAACTGAGTTTCGACAACTATGGTCGCGGCCAACCGCATCAGTCCGTGAATGAAGATTCTGGCCGACACTTTTTCGCAAATTCTGTCGACGTCGGCCCATAGGTTGCCCGGGTCACATCCTCACGGGCGGATGAGGTTGCCCCATTTTGGGTCCCATAGATCGTCATGTTCGAGGACGATATCGATGCGGCGAAAGCCATAGCGGTTGGCAAGACGATGGGCTTGAGCAAGAGCAGCCTCAACTTCCCTTTCGTCACCTTCGTCGGGTCCTATTTCGGTTCCGTCCCGGGAATGGGCATTCCAACCAACCGTGGCGCGCACCGGAGCCTTTCCTTGCCAATCGAAGATCGTGACGATGATTTCGTTCTCTGAGGCCGACATTGGGTCATCAAGAACGGTGTAACTCGGACGGTCTTTCATGCCACCTACAGCCCGGATTGACCCATTCGCATCAATAGCCCTGGTCTGCCAGGGTCGACACGGTGGTGCGTTTGGAAACGGTGCCTTCGGTCTAAAGTTCCTCAGTGCAGACCAAGTCCGATATGCCTCGAACAAAGACACCAAGCTGATTCGAGATACATTGTGAGATGATTAACTCGGTTCAATCAGCCTGACGTACGATCAGCTATATTCGTTACTCGAGGCTAAGGCCAAACGTTAAAACACAACGGAACCTGGTAGGTATGGCCATATTCCCGCTATTCATCAGACTTTTGAGAGACGAACAAACATGTGCCAGAGTGGAAAGTAGGAGAACTAAACCGCTCCTTGCGCAATCTGCTCGCTCTCTCGGAGACGCGAAAACTCCGTAGGTACCGGCACCGGATGAGATCCGTCGAACCGGCCTCTATTCATCAGTTCGGCAGGCCTAAGACATGTCGGAATGGCTGCCGATGACGACCGTCAAGTCACATCGGGCGAGAGCGAATTATCACGGTGCGATCAACGATCAGGAAAGATCCAATGTCGATCAAGGATGTGTTCCAATCGAAAAAGGCTGAACTCCGCCCGCTTTCTCTGTACCAGCGGTTCGAATATGTCGTCGTTCTGATCTTGACCGGGCTGATCGCAATCGTCGTCGTTGCCGCCGTCTGGAACCTCACGCTGAAGATCCTGCTCGGGCTCGTCCTCTCGGACAGCCTCGATCCGTCCGACTATACTGCCTTCCAGGCGGTGTTCGGCATGATCTTCACAGTGATCATCGCGTTGGAATTCAAGAAATCGCTTCTTGTCGTCGCAGAGCGTCGCGAAAATGTCGTCCAGGTCCGCTCTGTCATGGTGATCGCCCTCCTCGCCATCTGTCGCAAGGTCATCATCCTGGATCTGGCCGCGACCGATGCCTTGCATGTCATGGCGCTTGCAGCTGCGATCTTTGCGCTGGGTGTCGTTTATTGGCTGATCGACGATCGCGGCCATCAGTCGGCCAATCCCGCGGATGGGAGCTTGTTGTCTTAGGCTAGACACCAATCGGCGAGGGGGTCATTGCCCGACGTTTGGTATTGGAGGACAGCGGGCTGCTCGCCTTGGATTAAGGGAAATTACGATACGGAAAGTCCCCGAATTTACTTTGTAAAGGCCATTGCCGATGCTGATACCACTTTGATGATCGCAGGGCCAAGCAGGAAGGGACTCCGCTATGCTTGAGCAGCAAAATTCAGAATACACTGGGCAGTCGGTCGCTTGGCAGCGCCCGCAGCAGTACGACGCTGCCCAGCCGGAGGCGCTTCCTTCCATCGCCCGCGTACGGCGATTTCGGCGCGAGCAGGAAATCTACAGCCAGGAAGATAGAAGTGACACCTGGTACCGCATGGTGTCTGGAGCCGCCCGAAAATACATCATACACGCCAGTGGACGCAGGCAGATCGTCGATATCCACCTGCCGGGCGACTTCTTCGGCTTCACCTCCCACAACCGTCACCGTTTCGGGGTGCAGTCCGTCATCGACGGAACATCAATAGAGTGCTATCCGCGCCAGCGCCTCGAAGCGCTAGCCGATGCAAGTCCCGCTTTGGCGCGTGAGATTCGGATGCGCGGTTTCGAAGCAATCGAAAGGCTCCAGGAGCAGCTGCTGATCGTCGGCACGATGACTGCGAAGGAAAAGGTGCGCGCCTTTCTCATCTACTTCTGCGAGAGGATTTCCACGGCCCAGGACGAAGGCGTTGCGCTCCCGATCTCGCGCTACGACATGGCGGATCTGCTTGGTATCTCCGTCGAAACGGTGTGTCGTGTTTTTACGGAACTACAGCAGCGCGGTGCCATTTCCATGCAAGGCCCGCGGCGCGTAAGGCTGACGCGGCGCGTCGATCGGTCATGAGTGTTCTGCGGCCGATCAAACGGCATCTAAACGCTATTCTTCGCCTTGGAACCGAGCCAGTACCAGAAGGGTCACTGCCTCTGCCAGACTACGGACTCCCAGACGGCGCATCATGCGGGCCCGGTGGACTTCGACGGTACGCACGCTGATGCCTAGGTCGTAGGCGATCCGTTTTTGGGGATGGCCGGTGGCAAGCGCTGTTAGAACGTCGCGCTCGCGCGGGCTGAGCGCTGCGATCTGCGCAGAAGCCTCTGCCATCTCGCTATTTGCCAATCTTTGCATCGGCCGCTCACGCGTCGCCGCGATCGCCGCGAACAGAGCATCGTCGGTGAACGGTTTTTGCAGGAATTCGACAGCCCCGAGCTTCATCGCCCTAACGGCACTCTCGATGTCGCTTTGGCCGGTCATGATAACGACCGGCAATGAAGTCTGGAGGGCCGCCTGTCGCTCCAGGAAAGTCAGGCCATCGACGTTCGGCATCTGGAGATCGAGAAGGACGCAGCCTTGCTGATCATCCGGATCACGAACCTGATATTCCGCTGCGGAAGCGTAGGTCTCGACGAGGAACCCTGCGGACAGGATCAACAGTCGCAGCGAACGCCGCACTGCGGCATCGTCATCAATCACGTGGACGATGTAGTTCGTCATCGGCAGCTAACGGCCCTCCTGCCCAGTCTCCAGGGTGAAAGCAAAAATGGTGCCTCCGCCGGGATTCGGCGCGGTGCGAATCGTACCGCCATGGGCATGGACGATCGTTTGGCAAATCGACAGCCCGAGCCCCATTCCCTCGCGCTTGGTCGTGGTAAATGGCTCAAACAGATGGTCGCTCACGTCTGTCGGCAAGCCGGGGCCGCGATCAGAGACGATGATTTCGACCATCTCGTTCGGAGCCGGCGCGGCCTGGATCGTCAGTTCGCGCCCATCACCGTCCGCCATAGCTTCGATCGCGTTGCGTACCAGATTGACGATCACCTGCTCGATTTGGATGCGGTCGACAAAGGCGACGGAGGCTTCCTGGTGGAAATCGACCGTTACCTTGATCCCGAGCGAATCGGCCCCAATCAGAGCAAATCGAAGGGCCTCATCGAGCATAGAGTGGAGGCTCTCCAAACGTCGGCTGGCCTTGCCGTGAGCCACAAAGTTGCGCAGCCGTTTGATGATCTGATTGGCGCGGGCCGCCTGCTGCGACGCCACGGTCACCGCTTCGCGAGCCAAGTCCATGGATTCAGGTCGCGACGACGCAAGAAACCTGGCTGTTGCATTCAGGGAATTCGTTGTGGCCGAGAGAGGTTGGCTCAACTCATGCGCCAGCGCCGCGGCTGTCTGTCCCGCGGCACTGAGCCGCGCCGCATGAAAAAGTTCAGAGCGCGTCTCCTCGAGGCGTTTGTTTGCTTTCTCGCGTTCGATGATTTCGAGGCGCAGCTTTTCGTTGGCCTCGGCCAACGCAGTCGTGCGTTCGGCGACGCGTGTTTCCAGCGTGTCGTTCAGCGAGAGCAGGTCGGCCTCGGCAGCTTTCATCAGTCGTAGATCGATGCTCACCGTCGCAATGTTCATTGGCCTGTGTGTGCGCGGATCGTCGATGTAGAACCAGTCGACAAGGACAGGAATGTCGGCACGCTCCCGGAAGTGCCGGAGCTTGAGTTCTCCCGACCACCGCCCCTGACGCAGGAAAAATGGCCACAATTCGTGTTCAAGCCGAGTCCGGTCGCTTTCGGCTACGAAATCCGCAATGTTGAGTTCCGAGATTTCCTCGGAGCCGAGGCCGACGAGCTTGCGCCCCGCGGGATTCAAGTAAGAGCCTCGACCCTTGAGATCCGCGATGCCGATGAAGTCCGACGAGCGTTCGACCAGTGAGGCGAATTGATGCTGGCCACCCTCCGTGCTCCAATGGTGCAGGCCGATCGCAATCTCGTCGGCAGCAAGGTCAAGCAGAAGTCGTTGCCGGTAGTTCGGAAAAGCCGGTTCGAGGGAGCCGACGACGATCGCCGCATCGCCGCCGAAACTGACCCGTGCCGAAGCGGCGTACAGTTGTCCGCCGCCGAGCGGATTGGAGATTGGGGTCTGTGTCGGGCCGCCATTGCCTGGCAGCCAGCCTGCGAATGCCTTGCGGATACCCGGCAGTATTCCGGGTGCTGGACCAAACCGCGCTTGTCCATGCTGCAGAGCGGTGCCAAGCGCCGCCGCGCCGATCGTAACGAAAACCAATTCAGCATCGAGCATCGAAACGAGGGCAGATGAAATGCTCTCCACGATCTCCGCTGGCAGCATATCCTTCCAAAGCAATGGTAACGACGAAAGTACTATAAGATCCCGCACACACCGCCGGAGTTCTTCCGTCTCCGTATCTGGGTGGGGCCACGGCATTCTACGCTCCCTACCTTGCCAGTGATGCCGGCGGACATCGGGCCTTGGCCGGCGCTCTTTCAAGCGATGAGTTTGCGAAGGCGGCACATAGAAACGGATTCTCGCGCACGATGCCGCCCAAAATCGCGTAAGGGCGGTGCCCAATCGACGATCAGCGTCAAACCGCAGGTGCAGATTGTCGCCATCTCGTAAAGTGGCAACTCGTGAAGTGGCAACACATCGAGCCGCGATTCATGCTCCGGACAGTGGTGAACGCCTGGGAAATCCTGCCGTGCCCACTCCATGTTTGCCCAGAGCCGCGTGAGGCCGGTCTCGGGTTGCACGTCGATGCCTGCGGCTGATGCGGTCCGCCGGTTTGCGCCTATCGAGGATTTGCACGGCTTGTCGCCGCGTTCCACCCCTTCCTTCATGAAAGGAACTAGAATCTTGAACGCTTCGTCCCAACCGTTAACAGACGGACAAACGTCACGGCGGCAGTCGGTTGCCGATCCCGCCAAATTCACGGTCCTACCCATCTTCCGAATCCCTGCGCCCCGCCCTCATGTCGGCACAAGTCCTGCCTTATCGATCCGTTCGGCAGGCAGATGGCTACGCAGCACTATTGAGCCGAAGATACAACACAACGTTAATATTAGTATCAAATCAGACATTTCAGACATTCGCGCCGAACCGGCGGCCACCCGTCCGTAAAAGGTTTTCCGCCTATCGCCCTATCACGCCAGTGTAGATTTAGGAGTAGATTTAGGACAATTTCGGTAGATTTAGGACAATTTCCCATAGGAGAAAATGACGATCGTCAAAGCGCGCCGAGCGTTACTGCCGGAATCTCCTTCGCTAGGCTTTACTCAGCAGCCCGCCGATTGATTGGGAGATGCCGCCATGGATTCAAACGATGATGTCATCGCACAACACAAGGTTCGGGAGGTCGCGGCGGTTTTCCACAGACAGGATATCCTTGAAGACGCTATCAAGGCATTGCTCCAAGCCGGGTTCGACCGCAGTCAAATCGACGTCATGAGCAATATCGAAACAGTTCGGCAGCGACTGGGCGCACTTTATGTGCCGTCTGACGAAATCGCCGACGTTCCAGGAACGCCCCGGCGCGCCTATATCGCCCGCGACGATATCACGACCGCAACCGCCGGTGTCGCCGGCATTCTATTCTATCTGGGCGCTGCAAGCGCCGCCATGACCGTGATCGCGTCGGGCGGCAGCCTGGCGCTCGTCGCGGCTGCAGCAGTCGCAGCCGGGACCATCGGTGCGGGGTTCGGCGCGACCGCCATACACCTGCTTGGAAGGAAGCAGGCCGAAGATTTGGAACTGCAACTTATGTCGGGCGGAATCGTCCTTTGGGCGCGCGCGCGCAACCCGGAAAGGGAGACCGAAGCGCAGGAAATACTGGCAAAGTTCGGTGGCGAGGGGATCCGCGTGCACGAAATCGAAATCGACAAGCGGCTGGACGACCTGCCGCTCTCGAAATTCAAGCCTGATCCGTGGCTCGGCAGCGAACCATTGGCGCACCACTGAGCATTGCCAAATCCCGAAACTGACGACCGTCAAGGCCGACGATCGACACGATCGGCAAGAATCCGGATGAAGGCGCGGCAGTCACGCTTGTGCCGGACGACCAAATCTAGACGGAGGCTTGACATGGCAGGCAAAGTGATCGGCATCGATCTTGGAACGACCAATTCCTGCGTCGCGGTAATGGAAGGCACACAGGCCAAGGTCATCGAGAACGCTGAAGGCGGGCGCACAACCCCCTCCGTCGTGGCGTTCACAAAGGGCGGGGAAATCCTTGTCGGTCAGCCCGCCAAGCGCCAGGCTGTGACCAACCCCGAAAACACGATCTTCGCCATCAAGCGCCTGATTGGCCGCCGCTACGACGATCCGGTCGTGGAGAAGGACAGGAAGCTCGTCCCCTACAACATCGTCAAGGGCGACAATGGCGACGCCTGGGTCGAGGTTGCTGGCAAGAAGTACAGCCCGGGCCAGATCAGTTCCTATGTGCTGGTGAAGATGAAGGAGACGGCAGAAGCCTATCTCGGCGAGACGGTCACCCAGGCAGTTATCACCGTGCCGGCCTATTTCAACGACAGCCAGCGGCAGGCGACAAAGGACGCGGGGAAGATTGCGGGGCTCGACGTGCTGCGCATCATCAACGAGCCTACAGCCGCTGCCCTCGCCTACGGTCTCGACAAGAAAAAGGCTGGAACGATCGCGGTCTACGACCTCGGCGGCGGCACCTTCGACATCTCGCTCCTCGACATCGGCGATGGCGTCTTCGAGGTCAAGGCGACCAACGGTGACACGTTTCTAGGAGGGGAGGATTTCGACAAGCGGATCGTCGACTGGCTGGCCGAGGAATTCAAGAAAGAGCAGGGCATCGATCTTCGCAACGACCGACTTGCACTTCAGCGCCTTCGCGAGGCCGCCGAAAAGGCCAAGATCGAACTCTCCTCATCGCTCGAAACGACCGTCAGCCTGCCCTTTATCACGGCCGACCAGAACGGCCCAAAGCATCTTGAGATCAAGTTGCGGCGCGCCAAGCTGGAGGATCTGGTCGACGATTTGATCCGCCGGACGGAGAAACCCTGCAAGGACGCGATGAAGGACGCCAAGGTCAAGCCGGATAACATCGACGAGGCGATTCTCGTCGGCGGCATGACGCGCATGCCGAAGGTGCAGGAGACCGTCGCCGGAATCTTCGGCAAGGAGCCGAACAAGAGCGTCAACCCCGACGAAGTGGTAGCGATCGGCGCTGCCATACAGGCAGGCGTGCTGCAGGGCGACGTCAAGGACGTGCTGCTGCTCGACGTGACACCGTTGTCGCTCGGCATTGAGACGCTCGGCGGCGTGTTCACGCGGTTGATCGAGCGCAACACGACCATTCCCGCTAAAAAGAGCCAGATCTTCTCGACGGCGGAAGACAACCAGAGCGCCGTCACCATCCGCGTCTTCCAGGGCGAGCGCGAAATGGCTGCCGACAACAAGCTGCTCGGTCAATTTGACCTCGTCGGCATCCCACCGGCGCCGCGCGGCGTGCCGCAGATCGAGGTGACCTTCGATATCGACGCAAACGGCATCGTCAACGTCACCGCCAAGGATAAGGCGACTGGCAAGGAGCAGCAGATCAAGATCCAGGCGTCCGGCGGACTGTCGCAATCGGATATCGATCGAATGGTGAAGGAAGCCGAGGCAAATGCAGAGGCCGACAAGAAAAGACGCGCCTTGGTTGAGGCACGCAACCAGGCTGATGCGCAGATCGGCACCAGCCAGAGGGCGCTCGACGAGGCGAAGGAAAAGGCTCCGACCGCAGACAAGACTCCCGTCGAAAAGGCCATCGGCGATCTCAGGTCGGCAATGGCCGGGGAATCGGTGGACGAGATCGAAGCAAAGACGAAGGCGCTGCAGATCGCTTCCGTGAACTTTGGCGCCAAGGTGCATGACGCGACCGCCGGCCCGGGCGCGTCAGCGGCGCAAGAACCGTCAAGTGCTTCGTCCGGCGATGATGTCGTCGACGCAGATTTCGAGGAGGTTGATGACCAGGACGGACAGCGCCATGGGTGACGTGGGAAATCGGAGCGCAGCTGGGATCGAGCCCAAAGGAGCCGAGCCAGATGCGGGTGCCCCGGTCGTCGAAGCCACGACCGGCGATCAGCTCCCGCAGGGCGTGGAAGCGGAACTCGCGGACACCAGGGAAAAGCTGCTGCGCGCGCTGGCCGAGCAACAGAACATCCGAAGGCAGATGCAGCGCGAGCGCGAGGAAGCCGTGAGATTTGCCAGCTCGCGGCTGGCCGAAGATCTGCTCGACACGCTCGACAATTTGCGCCGTGCAATCGAGAGCGTTCCGGTGGAAGTTTCGGGTCACAAAGTGGTGAAGCCGCTCCTGGCCGGCGTGGAAGCGACCGAGCGCAATCTCCTGGAAACGCTCGCCCGGCATGGCGTGCAAAAGATCGATCCATTCGGCTCGGCGTTCGACCCGCATCATCATCACGCGATGTTCCAGCGCCCCGATGCGACGGCCGCGGAAGGCACTGTCATCGAGGTACTGCAGCCGGGATACATGCTCCACGGGCGGCTTCTACGACCGGCGATGGTCGGCGTCGCAGTTCCCGGATAGCAGAATGGGCGACTTGGCTGCACGATGAATTGGCTCTTGTGAATTCCAACGATCAAGAGATGGCGAGGGAAGTCGCCTAAGCGGAGATACTTGCAGTTCAAGAAGGGTCTCAACCGCGTTCATCATCATAGCGCAGGTCGACCAGCGCGCGATCGCCGGTAAGTTAATGCCTTCAGCTTCTGCGCGTCATTCACGACATGGCGCTTGATCCCCCGCGGTTGAACCTCCAACGCGTCGATCAGGGTGCCGAAGGCAAGGCGCAGGCCGTAGAGTTGGTCGAGCAACTCCAGCACAACGTCGACGCCTTCGTCGTTGATACCCAGTTCGTTGGTGAGATCGGCTATCAGGTTGGCGCGCGCCATGTCGACGTCGCGGAACACCGGGTGTCCGTCGATCACCTTCGGCGATATCCAGCCCCGGTCGATGAAAAAGCGCAGCCTCTTTGTCTCAATATGAGCATGTCGAGCAAACTTTTGATAGCCGAGCATCTATACCCCCATCGCCTGCCGTGGATTGTATAACTTGCCGGCCGTCCAGCCGCTAACGAATGCCTTCAGGTCAGGATCCGCCTTTTCCGGAAGCACGATCTTTAGCGTCGCATAGACGTCGCCGCGGTCGCCGTTTCGCCGGGCGACGCCCTTTCCCTTCAGGCGCAGCGTCCTGCCGCTCGACGAATTCTCGGGCACATTCGCGACCACCGGCCCGACGGGCGTCGGCACCCTGAGCTTGCCGCCAAGCACCGCCTCGGCAAGCGAGATCGGCAGGTCGAAGCGGATGTCGTCACCCTCGCGCCGGTAGAAGGGATGAGCGCGCACATGGAGTTCGATCAGAGCATCGCCGGTCTCCGCGCCGCCTTCGCCGGCACCGCCCTTCCCGCGCAGCCTGAGCCTCTGCCCGTCCCGCGCGCCGGGTGGAATGCGGATGTCCAGCGTTTTGCCGTCGGGTAGCGTCACCTGGCGCGTGCCGCCGTTCACCGCGTCGAGGAAGTCGATCTCCATCGAATACCGCGCGTCGGCGCCACGCATGCGGAAACCTTGTCGCCCGCGCTGGGAGAAGAATTGCGAAAAGATGTCGTCGGCGCCGAAATCCGCGAAGCCGGCGCCGTTTTCGTAGGTTCCCGCGCCTGTTCCGGCTTCAGCGAAGTCGCGATAATAGCGGCGCTGAGGCTTTTCCGAGCCCGTCGCGTCGATCTCGCCGCGATCGAAGCGGCCGCGTTTTTCCTCATCGCGCAGAATTTCGTAAGCCGCGGACAGGTCCTTGAAGTCCTGTTCCGCCTGCTTGTTACCGGGATTGAGATCAGGATGCAGCTTCTTTGCCCGACGACGATAGGCCGCCTGGATTTCCTTCTGCGAAGCATCGCGTTTGACGCCAAGGAGTTCGTAGGGATCGCCGCCACTCATCGGGATTTCCGCCGGGCCCCCTTTTTTGCGAACGCCCCGTAGGTGAAGGCCATTCGAATGGCATCGGGACGCCGATAGCAATTAGCCGAATTCCCTCAACCTCAAACTGACGGTCATCAATGCCGCTCACAGGATGTGGATGCATCATCCCTCGAACATTGCTGCGTCGTGCGGCTCTGAAAGGGAGAAAATGGCATGCTCAACTACCTTGAAAACACGGGACGCTGGTTTGACCCTGTTCGACAGATGCGCTTCGCGCAGCGGGACGTGAGCCGGTTGCTTGACAATCTGCGGCTTGCAGCAGCCCCCGAATTTCCCCTGATGAACATCTGGACTGGAACCGACGGAGCCGTGGTCACAGCCGAGATCCCGGGCGTCGCGCCGGAGGAACTCGACATCGCCGTGCATCAGAACACGGTGACGCTGCGCGGCGGCCGCCCGGCCGAACCTCTGGCGGACGGTGCTATCGTCCACCGCCAGGAGCGCGTCACTGGCGCCTTCGCGCGCAACCTCGTCCTGCCGTTCCATGTCGACGGCGACCAAGCCACGGCCAAATTCCGAAATGGTGTGCTGCGGCTCGATTTACCGCGGCCGGAGGCCGACAAGCCGCACAAGATCAACGTCAGCCGCTCTTGAGGAGAACGCAGCCATGACCGACCAGGAAACCAATGGAACCGTGCCGGCGGAAGCGACGCGGGCTGACCCTGTCTTCACGCCGCCGACAGACATTATCGAGACCGCGGACAGTGTATTGATGGTGCTGGACATGCCCGGCGCAGATCCGGACAGCCTCGACGTCACTCTGGACAAGCGCGTCCTGCATATCGCGGCGCGTTCGGCGTCCAGTGCGCCGGAAGGCTATGCGCTGCTCCATGCGGAATACCGCGACGGCAGCTATGAACGGAGCTTCACGGTTTCCGAGCCGATCGACACGGCGAAAATCGAGGCCGTGTTCAAGGACGGCGTGCTTCGGCTGACCCTTCCGAAAGCGGCGCCTTCGCCGGCTGCCAAGATCAGCGTCAAAGCTGCATAAGGGAGATTGTGCGATGAAGATCACCGATCTCGTGCCATGGCGCGGCTCCAGACGAGATGTCCCTGCGCGAACCAGAAACATCGACCCGGTCGGCGCTCTGCAACTGGATGTCGAGCGCGCCTTCGACAATTTCTGGCGCATGTTCTCGATTCCTCTTTCCGATTTCGGACAACAGAATCAGACCGACGCCGTTCGCATCGACGTCAGTGACGACGGAAAAGTCGTGACTGTCGCGGCAGAATTGCCGGGGATGACCGAATCGGATGTGGATGTGACCGTCGACGACGGACATTTGCGAATCCGGGGCGAGAAGAAGAGCGACCGCAAAACAGAAGAGGATGGCGTTTCGGTCAGAGAGCGGATCTACGGTCTCGTCGAACGCGTTGTCCCCCTGCCTGAAGGCATCGAGCCGGATGCCGCCAAAGCCACGTTCAAGAATGGCGTTCTCACGGTGGCGATCCCGAAATCTGCCGAAACGCAGTCCGACATGAAGCGAATCCCTGTCCAGGCGGGTTGATCTCCCTCTGTCCCGTCCCCGCCTCACTGCCCGCCGCTTTCGTCCAGCGGCGGGCTTTTTCTTCTTGGACGCGCAAAAGCAACTGATCCCGTGAAACTGACAGCCGTCAACGCACGCAGCTGCAAGCGAAATAGTCTTGCCGGACTGCCAAGCGGAATTCGCTTCACGCAGCACAGCCCATCAGCCCAGAACGGAGGATTGCGACATGAGACTGGATAGCGACATCAAGCATGACGTGGAAAGCGAACTCAAATGGGATCCCGACATCGACGCCTCCGATATCGGCGTAGCAGTAAAAAATGGCGTCGTCACGCTGAGTGGCTTTGTCCGCAGCTACAGCCAAAAATACCAGGCGGAGAAAGCAACGAAACGCGTCAAGGGCGTGCTTGGCGTTGCCAATGACATCGAGGTTCGGCTGCCTTCCGGCAACGAAAGGACCGATCCGGAGATAGCCCGCGCCGCCGTCGAGGCTATCAAGGACGAGCTTCCCTACTCCCATGAGAATATCAAAGTCGTTGTGAAGAACGGCTGGGTCACACTCGAAGGCAATGCCGAGTGGGAATATCAGCGCAACCGAGCCGAATCGGTCGTGCGAAAGGTCAAGGGCGTCAAAGGCATCTCGAACCTGGTGGTCTTGAAACCGCGCGTCGCTCCTTCGGAGATCAAGGCCAAGATCGAGGACGCACTGAAGCGCATGGCGGAAGTCGACGCGGATCGCGTTTCCGTTTCCGCGAGCGGCGGCGAGGTGGTCCTGACCGGCACGGTGCGTTCCTGGGCGGAACGACAGGAAGCCGAGCGCGCCGCGTGGCGGGCGCCCGGCGTCACCAAGGTTGAAAACCGGATCACTATTTCTCCGTGAATCGGACGAAGCAATCGAGGGCGGCCGGACTGTCCTTCGGTCCGGCCGCCTACCGACGAAGGAGACCGCAGCTTGAACCGCAAGACGAGACAGAAACGAGGTCACCTAGAAGCCGAGGATACTGACCCGGTGGAGTTGGCCGGCATAGAATCCTTTCCAGCGAGTGATCCGCCCTCGTGGATACCGGTGCGTCTCGGTCGGCCCGCCACACCTGCCGCACAAGGAATGCCCGCAAAGTCTGCTTCCCGGAAAGCTGATCCGCCGACCAACACCTCGGGCCCTGGCCCCACGCTTGATTCCGACACGCCAGGCCGCGCTCGTCGCAGACGGGCGCGATAAGAATGGATGATGTCCTGCTCGCCCGAACCTTGATCCTCATCGGGGCATCCGGCTTGGCCGTCGCGATCTTCACCTCACTGCGCATGCCCGCGGCCATGGGCTACCTACTCGCCGGCGTGGCCCTCGGAACACACGGCTTGGGTCTGATCGAAGCGGCAGAAAATACGCGTTTTCTGGCTGAACTGGGCCTGATCTTCCTCATGTTCATGGTCGGGCTCGAATTCTCGATTCCAACGATCCTCGGCGCGCGGCGGGACGTGCTGGTTGCCGGCAGCCTGCAGGTCGGTCTCATGATGGCGCTGGTGGCTACCGGGCTCGTTGTGACAGGCGAGCACCTTCAAGCAGCAATTCTCATCGGCGGTGCGGTCGCCATGTCGTCGACCGCTGTAACATTGAAACAGCTTGCCGATCAGGGCGAAGTCAGCAGCCGCCACGGACGACTTGTGCTCGGCATGCTGGTTTTCCAGGATCTGGCGACGCTGCCCTTGCTTATCCTGGTGGATGTCTGGTCCCGGGCGGGATCGCCGGGCGCCATCGGAATCCTGAAGCAAATGGCGGTGGCGGCGGCAGCGCTTGCTGCTGTCGCCGCTATCGCACGGCCGCTGGTCCATTTTGGGTTCTCAGGCGTTCTCAGGACGCGCTCTCCCGACCTGTTCCTGCTGTGGGCGCTAATGACCTCGCTGGGGACCGCTTATGCCATGCATCTCGCTGGCCTTGCGCCTCCGATCGGCGCCTTCGTCGCCGGCATGGTAATCGGCGAGAGCGAATTTCGCCACCGCGTCGAGGAGGACATCCGGCCGTTCCGTGACGTGCTGGTGGGTCTGTTTTTCGTCAGCGTGGGCATGGGTATCGATTTGTCGGTGATCGCGCGCTTCCCTGCGGCGATCGCACTGTGGGCGCTCGTCCTTCTGCCGGTAAAGGCTGCGCTCATCTTCACGACCAGCCTGATTTCTGGAACGCATCGTGAAGCGGCGGCAAGAGCCGCGGTCATTCTTGCGCATGGCGGTGAATTCGGCCTGCTTTTGATGACGCTGGCGCTGCAGACCGGAATCGTGTCACCAGATACAGGCCAGCCGGTGCTTTTCGCCTTGGCTCTGACGATGGGCGTCGCCCCGCTCGTCATACAACGCAACCACTGGGCCGAGTGGCCCTTCGGGCTTCGCGATCGTCGCCTCGCGGGAACGGAAGTGTCGATCCGAGCCGAGAGCAACAGGCTCCACGACCATATCATTCTGTGCGGTTGCGGTCGCGTCGGCCGCCTGGTTGCGACCGTCCTCGAATCCGCAGCCATCCCTTATATTGCGATCGAGCTTGATCTGGGGCGTTTTCGGACGGCGCGTCGGCAAGGACATGCGGTCGTGTTCGGCGATGCGAGGCATCACCGCGTTCTCGAAGCCGCTGGCATGGACCAGGCGCAACTCGTAGTCATTACCTTTGATCGTGACAAAGCGGTGGAGCGTATCCTGCATCAGGTCAAACAGGTCGACACACCGCCAGCCACGCTTGTCTCCGCTGAGGACGACCTCGACATGGCTCGCTTTGCGCAGTTCGGTGCCACTGCAGTGTTCCCGGAAAATCTGGCAGCAAGTCTGGGCCTGGCCGATCAGGCACTGCTGCTCTGCGGCAAGACGCAGGACGAAGCCGCCCAGGTCGTGAGTAAGGTCCGCACGGAACTCAATCCGGAACTCAGGGAGATGGTCGGGATATAGGGCCGAATCCTGCCGCCTATGCCTGAAACGAAATTTCGGGGAAGGGAAATGATCATGATCCAGAAAGCAGTTTATGTGCGGCTGGAAGCCAAACCGGGCTTCGAAGACAAATCGAAGAATTCCTCAAAGGCGCTTTGCCGCTGGTGGAGGCAGAAACGGGAACGAAGGCCTGGTTCGCCATCAAGAGGGGTCCGATGACATACGGCATATTCGATGTGTTCCTGGATGATGGGGGTCGCAACGCTCATCTCTCGGGAAAGGTGCCAGGTGCGTTGATGGCGCGTGCGGAGGAGCTTTTTCGCCTGCCGCCCAAGATCGAAAAGGTCGACGTGGTTGCTGCCAAGCTGCGATGAAACCACATGCTCTATAGCATCTCGAGCGTGCGCTTCCCCGTAGGCGGCGGGAAGGCGCGATCGAGGTTGTGCAAATCCGCGGGTATGAGTCGGATATCATGCGCGGCGCGATTTTCGCGGACATGATCCAGCTTGCTCGCTTTCGGAATGGCAATGACGCCCTCTTGGCGCAGCACCCAGGCAAGCGCGATCTGCGACCGGCTCACGCCGTACCGCTCCGCGACCTTGGCGAGGCGCCCGTCGTCCGCCAGGACGCCCTGCTCGACCGGCGAATAGGCCATGATCGGAATCCCGCGCTGATGACACCAGGGCAGAAGATCGTACTCTATGCCGCGCCTCATGAGGTTGTAGAGCACCTGATTAGTCTGCACGCTCTTTCCGTCAGCAACGCCGGCCAGCTCGACCATATCGGCCATATCAAAATTGCTGACGCCCCAATGCCGGATTTTTCCCGCCGCTTTGAGCAACTCGAAGGCCGCGACCGTCTCGGCAAGAGGCGTGCCGAGACGCCAATGCAGGAGATAGAGATCGATCCGGTCGGTGCGCAGCCGTTTCAGGCTGTTCGCGCATGCGGTCACCACGCCGAGGCGCGAAGCATGGGTCGGCAAAACCTTGCTGACGATGAAGACTTCGTCGCGCCGTCCGGCGACGGCCTCACCGACAATCTCCTCCGCGCCGCCGTCGCCATACATCTCGGCTGTGTCAATGAGCGACATGCCGAGATCGAGGCCGAGCCTGAGCGCTGCCACTTCGTCGGCGCGACGATTCGGTTTCTCGCCCATGCCCCAGGTGCCCTGGCCAAGAACCGGAACCTCGTCGCCAGCCGGTAATCGCGTTGTCCGGACGGTCGAGGGCATGAAAGCTTCCTTCCTTGCGCTAGCGGATCGTTGCAATCCTATCGGGCAGCCATGTCCGCAAAACTGACGGTCATCAACGCCGGGGCAGCGAAGCCCTTCTAGCGTTCACCTCGCTCCGAAGGCTGCGGATCCTGACGCAGGATTTGGTCTTCGGCAGGGGGCCGAGCCTATGAAATCCGATGAAGACGTCAGGAAAGATGTCGAGAGCGAGCTACGGTGGGACCCGGATGTTGACGCGACCGATGTCGTCGTCACGGTCAGGGAGGGCGTCGTCGCTCTGGCAGGCATCGTGCGGAGTTTCAGCGAGAGATGGGAAGCGGAGTCGGCGGCAAAGCGCGTGGCCGGCGTACGCGGCGTGGCCAATCACCTGGAGACTCGCCTGCCAGCGATCAGTCAGCGGTCGGATCCTGAAATTGCCAGGGACGCCGTGAACGCGCTCCTCCACGAATTGCCGGATTTCGCAGAGGATATTCAGGTTGTGGTGTCGGACGGCCTGCTCACACTCGAGGGGGAGGTTGGATCACGCCAGAACCGGCAGGACGCCGCCCAAGCTGTGCGCCGAGTGCGCGGCGTCAAGGGGGTTCTCAATACGATCAAGGCCAGGTCCATGGTCGCGCCGGAGGACATCCATCTGAAGATAGCCGAAGCGCTGAAGCGCAGTGCGCTGCTCAATTCGGCGAATATCGCCGTGGAAGCAAACGGAAACGAGGTGGTGCTGAAGGGAACAGTCCGTTCATGGGCCGAACGAAAAGAAGCCGATGAAGCGGCCTGGCGCACCCCCGGCGTCACAAAGGTCGACAATCGCATCACCGTCGAAAGCTAGCAATTCAAGTCCGAATGGAGAGCACAATGACAATCTCATCGAACGACAATGCGAGGACCGAGGCGATGAACGACATACTCGCCAACAACTGGTGGGCCGTCGCGTTGCGTGGTGTCGTCGCCATTCTCTTTGGCATCGCTGCATTCGCGATGCCTCTCATCACAATGCTATCGTTGGTTGTGGTCTTTGCCGCCTTCAGTTTGATCGACGGCATCTTCGGGATCATCATGGCCGTGCGCGGGGCACGCAAAGGAGAGCGTTGGGTTTGGCTGCTCCTCAACGGCATCCTTGGCATCGCAGCCTGCGCTGTGGCCGTCCTGTGGCCGGGCATTACGGTTCTCGCCTTCGTCTTTCTGGTCGCGGCCTGGGCGCTTATCTCGGGCATATTCATGCTGATCTCTGTGTTCCGGCTCAAGATCGACCATGGCCGCATCTGGCTAGCGATCGCCGGCATCGCAAGCGTCCTGCTCGGAATATTACTCACTATCTCGCCGTTTGTCGGTGCGCTGGTGCTCACCTTCTGGGTGGGAGCCCATGCTCTGGTTCTGGGCGTTACGCTGCTCATGCTGGCCTACAAGTTGCGGTCCCGCCGCACCGGCCACCCTAGCAATCTCGCTGCCGCCGATGCGGCCTAGACCAATCTTGGAAGGAGCGAACCATGCCAGCGATCCTCGCACCTGCAACGAAGGCACCAGCCTTCAACCTTCATGTGACGCCCGACCAGACACTCTCGCTGTCCGAGTTTGCGGGCAGGCGCGTAATCCTGGCGTTTTATCCGGCCGACTGGAGCCCCGTCTGCGGCGACCAGATGACGCTCTACAACCACGTGCTTTCTGAATTCCGCAAAAAGGGTGCCGAGTTGGTGGGCATTTCCGTGGATGGGGCATGGTGCCATCAAGCCTTTGCAAGGGACCGAAATCTCCATTTTCCGTTGCTGGCGGATTTTCATCCCAAGGGAGAAATCTCACGCGCCTATGGAGTCTATCGCGACGACGTCGGTGAGAGCGCCCGCGCACTCTTTATCGTCGACGAAAAGGGCACCATCGCCTGGAGTTATCTTTCGCCGGTCGCAGTCAATCCCGGAGCGGACGGCATTTTGGACGCCCTGGACCAAATGCCAAGCCTGGAGCAGAAAAATGTCGACCCTAAGAGTGCCCGTCAATCGGCGTGACCACACGCGCGGTGCGCAGAATGCCATCGTTACACTCGTGGAATATGGTGACTATCAGTGCCCTCATTGCGCCGCCGCCAATCCCGTGATGCATTTCCTGGAGGGCCGGTACGGCCAGGCGCTGCGCATCGTCTTCCGGCACTTTCCCATGATGGAAGTCCATCCTGTCGCGCCGATCGCAGCGGAAGCCGCTGAATATGCCGGCGACCATAGTCTGTTCTGGGAAATGCACGACGCCATCTTTGCAAACCAGCATCAGCTCAGCGTCCGGTTACTGTTTACCTTGGCCGGGACCCTGAGCCTGTCGCAGATGGGGCTTAGAGATTCGATCGCACGGTCGCTCCACGCGGACAAGATTCAGGCCGACTTCATCGGCGGTGTGCGCAGCGGGGTCAACGGAACCCCGACCTTCTTTGTCAACGGACTGCGGCACAATGGCGACTACAGCGCACCAGAACTCTCGGCATCGATCCAGACTGCGATGGATGCTCTCGCTCCGGTGCGTTGAACAAGGAACGGATGCGCGAAACTGATAGGCGTCAAGGCGCCAAGGCCAACGGCGATCGACGATCACGAGCCTGCGAGGCTGAGGTAAAGGGGACATCGTCCCACCGACCGCCAGCGTCGCCTTCCCAAGCCCAGAGGATTCGTCATGAACCAGAAAAGCGCCTCCGACAAATATTGCAGCCTTAGCCTCGTTCTGGCAGTCGGCACGAGCACACTCCTCACCACCGCCATCTTCCTGCCTTCAGCGACACGGCCGGCTTTCTCGCAGAATGTCGTTGTGTTGGACGTCGATGTAAAGGAAGTGGCGAAAGGCTACCGCGCCTCCGAACTTGTCGGCGCCAAGGTCCAAAACCAGCAAGGAGAGAAGATCGGTAAGATCGACGACCTCATCGTCGACCGCGAGAAGGTCCTGTTCGCGATCCTCCAGGTCGGCGGCTTTCTTGGTCTCGGCGGCTACCTCGTCGCCATTCCCTACAACGCCTTGGATATCAGCGCCGACGGCTTGAAGATCGTGCTCGCCCAAGGCAGCAAGGAAGAGTTGCAGAAAATGCCGGAGTTCAAATACCAACAAAAATGATTGCCGTAATGCTCCTCGTCGACGCCCCGCTATCGCAGCGGGGCGTGTGTTTATTCGGCAAGGCACGCCTTTCGAAGAATGCAAGGACCAGGATCGGCACGAGAATGCTGCCGCCACGTTTTGCAAAACTGATGGTTATCAAGGTCTGCAGCGTTGCCCCGGCTAGGGTTGCAATCGTGCAGGCGCACTGCAGGCCCGGCCAGGTGAAACCATCCGGTTTGTTTCCTCCCCGCCTGGCCGGGCTCCTGGAAGGACCTGATTGAGGACTGAACAGGAGGAGGTATACGTGATCCAAACGAGATGCAGGCCGACACGCCGCGAATTGCTAACACTGATCGGCATGACGGCCGGCTCTGCTGCGATGTACCAGGCGATGACCAGCCTGGGGTTCGCGGCTGAGTCCGGCTACAAGGGCCGCATCAAGCTGGAAGGCGACCCGAAGGGCGCGTCGGTGCTGATTTTGGGGGCCGGGCTTGCCGGCATGACGGCTGCGCTGGAGCTGCGCCAGGCCGGCTACAAGGTGCAGATCCTCGAATACAACAGCCGCGCTGGCGGCCGTAGCTGGACGCTGCGCGGCGGCGACACCTACACCGAGCTCGGCGGGGCCACCCAAAAGTGCGAATTCGACGAGGGCCTCTACTTCAACCCGGGTCCGTGGCGCATTCCCTATCACCACAACGGGCTTCTGGATTACTGCAAGCGGGTGGGTGTGACGCTGGAGCCGTTCCAGCAGGTGAACCACAACGCGTTTTTGCATTCGAGCAAGGCGTTTGGCGGCAAGCCGCAGCGCATGCGCGATATCAAGATCGATTTCCAGGGCCATATCTCCGAGTTGCTGGCCAAGGTTACGCAGAAGGGCAAGCTGGAAAACCTGGTCGCCAAGGACGACCAGGAGATGTTGCTCGAGGCGCTACGCTCGTGGGGTGCGCTCGACAAGGATTATGCCTACGCGACCGGTCTCACCAGCGCCGAGTTCCGCGGCTATGCGAAGGACCCCGGCGGCGGTCTCGGCGCCGCGCCGATCCCCGGCGCGCCGATCAACCTGTCCGATATCCTGAAATCGGGACTGTGGGGCAGCCTCGCCAATTTCTCGCTTTACGAGTTCCAGACCACCATGTTCCAGCCGGTCGGCGGGATGGGCCGCATCGGCGAGGCCTTTGCTAAGCAGGTCGGCGATCTCATCACCTATAATTCGAAGGTCTCGAAGATAGCCCAGGACGACAAGGGCGTGACCGTCACCTACGAGGACACCAAAAACCAGGGCACATGCATGAGGCCGTCGCCGACTGGTGCGTCTGCACCATTCCGCTGTCGATCCTCAGTCAGATCGAGGTCGATGTCGGCGCGCCAATGCAGGCGGCGATCGGCGCCGTACCCTACGCGTCGTCCGTCAAGGTCGGGCTGCAGTTCAAGCGTCGCTTCTGGGAAGAGGATGAGCTGATCTTTGGCGGCATCAGCTATACTGATTTGCCCATCACCCAGATCTCCTATCCGAGCACGAGCTACAACACGACCGGCAAAGGTGTGCTGCTCGGATGCTATACTTGGAACGGACCGAACTCCTACGAGTTCACGGCGATGTCGCCCAAGGACCGGGTCACTCGCGCGATGGAATACGGCTCGCAGATTCATCCGCAATACAAGAACGAGTTCGAGAACGGCGTTGCCGTTGCTTGGCACCGTTCACCCTTCACGCTCGGCTGCGCCGGCGACTGGACCGACGAAGGCCGAAAGGAGCACTATAACAATCTCTGCCAGATCGACGGGCGCATCGTGCTGGCCGGCGAGCATGCCTCATACATTCCGGCCTGGCAGGAAGGGGCGATTCTTTCATCGCTGAACGCAATCACGCGCCTGCATCAGCGCGTGCTCCAAAGGTGACGGCCATGACCAGCCGACCCTGCCCCCTCAAGCGCGCGAGGTACGCCCCCATGAACAGCCCTTCCGCTCGGCGGCTCGGCAATATCGTTTCCGCCTCCTTCATCCTAGCGCTCGGCGCTACCGCTGCGCTCGCCGACTCGACCGGAGTGGTGTTTAGCGACGGTAACAAATTCCTCGAGCAGACCGGTGAGGCGATCTATGCCAGTGTCTGCCAGGCCTGCCATATGGAACAGGGCCAGGGCGCCGTCGGCGCCGGAAAATATCCTGCCTTGGCCAAAAACGAGAAACTGGAGGCGGCCGGCTATCCTGTCTATCTCGTTATCCACGGGCAGAAAGCGATGCCACCCCTCGGCGGCATGCTCGACGACGAGCAGATCGCTGCCGTCGTCGACTACATTCGCACGCATTTCGGTAACAACTATACAGATCCCGTCACAACGGATGACGTCAAGAGCTCAAGATGACGCAGAAAAATTGTGACCTGAGGCTTCTTCTGGCGTATCCGGATTGTCAGTGCAGATACTTCCGGTCAGCCCCCGACTGGACGACGAGGGATCTGTAAAGCAAGGCAAAGCCTTGCATCACACGCAAGTAATCCTGGTGTCGCGAAGCGAAGCCATGCGCCATCTGCATAAGCTCCGGATTGGTGCTTTCCAGATCTTCAATGGTCCGCAGCGTGAATGATTCGGAGCCCTCTGCATCGATTTCACGCACGAGCGAATCGCGCGTCTTCGCCGTCACGCAGGGCAATGGGTGCATGATTTGCTTCTCGTTTGTGTCGGCCGACGCCGAAACCAGGAGCTGATAGAACATGCCAAAGCCAACCATGACTTTCGGCCCGTTGTCGACATCGGCTGCGCAGTTGCGCGCCATGTCCAGGAGTTCCGGGTTTTCGCGCGTCAGGCACTCGGTGATTTCCGCCAGGCAGGCCTCTGGCCCGAGATCATCGAATTGCCTTGATACAAACTCCCGGGTCCATTCGGTCACACGAGGAAGAGAACTCATCGGCAGCGTTTCCTTCTGAAACGATTTCGTTTTCAACGACAACATAGGTGGCGCTCGTGCGAAAGCAAAATTAAGGATTTTTAATAGGAAAGACGCCGAAGACGGTCGCGACAACACACCTGACGTTGAGAACGGACATTGACCCCCGTCAACGCGCTGCCGGCCGCAGGATACTAAACTGAGTGCTCTGAGAAGAACTCCCGCCCCGGGACGTTCCGCCCAAGGAGCAAGACATGAGAACCACAAGCATCGTCACGATAGCGTCGTTCGCGCTCGGTCTCGGCATGAGCGCTGCACTTGCGCAAGACGCGCCCGGCATGAAGGAGTTCGGCGTTGACATCAGCGGCGCCGGGACCACCCAGGATGAGAACAAGAAATTCACGGAGGGCCTCCCGGCTGACCAGCAGGTCAAAGTCAGGGAGGCCTGCCTCGTCGCCGTGACCGAGCCAGCAGATTCTCATCCGCCAGCAGTGATCGCCTTCTGCAAGAACGTCAATCCGCCGTCATAGCGTTTCGTCGCGGCGCCCTCGGTCGAACGGACACGTTGCGAGAGAACCCGCGTTGCGACGCGCCGCTGACGCCCTTGCATCCACAGCGCCGGCCGTCGGCAAGGGCGACACAGGCGCCGCCGCGGGCTCTTTCGCAGTTATTTGCACCAGCCGTCGGGCGTTGGACTTTGTAGGCCGTGTCCTCGCCTTTCGCGGTCTTCGCCAGATCGGCATATCGGATGAACGTCCAGGAAACAGGTGTCCCATGACCACCTACAAGGTTGGCTACTTTATCGGAAGCCTGGCCACGGCCTCCATCAATCGCAGGCTAGCCCGGGCGCTGGTGGTTCTCGCTCCCCCGGAACTTGAAATGGAGGAAATTTCGTTCAGGGACCTGCCGCTCTACAGCTACGACTACGACGCCAATTTTCCCCCACCTGCCAAAGCCTTCAAGGAAGCCATCGCAGCGGTCGACGCGGTGCTGTTCGTAACGCCGGAATACAACCGTTCAATCCCTGGCGGTCTGAAAAACGCCATCGACTGGGCAAGTCGTCCCTACGGGACGAACTCGTTCACGCGCAAACCGTCAGCTGTGATCGGGACATCGCCAGGCGCGATCGGCACTGCAGTGGCCCAGCAAAGCCTGCGCAGCGTGCTCGGCTTCTGCAATTCACCGCAGATGAATGCACCGGAAGCCTATATCCAGTTCAAGCCTGGCCTCATTACCGATGAAGGTGAAATTACAGACGAGACGACGGCCGATTTCCTTCGCAGCTATATGGCAGAATTCCATGCATTTATCACCCGCGTCTATACGGTATTGCCGAGGCCCAGGCTGAACTCTTGACGGCGCTGCCACCAGGCGACGACCTCTTCTTCGGGGACGAATGTGCAATTGGGATCGGAGCGTCGTCTCCGCAGCGTGCCGTACGCAAACGAGGGACTGTCCCTGTCGGGGCTAGCGAGTCTGCCATCGGTGAAGGCGCCGCGGGCGTGCCCGAAGTTCACGCCAGGCTGGCGCGAGCATCATAGGTCCGGTCGGCGGTCTTGACCAAAGGCGAGGGACGAGGCCCTTCCAGATTTGACAACGGTCAATGTATCGTTGGCCCACAACGGCCACCTTGCGACAATAAGCACCCACGTATGTACAGGACAGTCGCATGACCCGGTTTGGCGTTCATAAGATCCAGCGGCTCTTCCGCAAGGCTGCAGAACTCGACGTCGACAAGGCGGACATCGCCCGCTACCAGGATTTTGTTAACCGCAAGCTCTACGACATGCTGCTCATCGCCGAGGCTAGGGCGAGGGCCAACGGCAATCTGGTGATAGAACCGCAGGACCTACCGATTACCAAGGGGCTGCAGGAAAGTGTTCAAGCCTTCAAGCGGATCGACGCCGAGCTCGAAGTCACTCCGATCATCGACCATATCGCTGGACGCCCGCCGCTCGACATCGCCATCAGTTACGAAACCGACGAACATTTTGCCGAGATAGCCGGTGGCTTGAGCTACGCGCTCGCAAAGACTTTTGTAGTCCTGCAACCGGACTTGAAGAACCCCCAGACTAGACATTGGGATCAGGCCTTCCGCATGTTCGACCTACTGCTGTAGGGCAAAGGCGGAAGACGGCGTAGTACCGACGCTGGCCTGCCTCCGCCGACCTACACGTCGTTTGGCGGCTGAAACACGTGATTCATGATGACCGTCAATGCCTGTTGCCGAGCGTCATCTAGCCTCCTGCACGCAGCACCACAAAAGGTACGGGACTATGACCAACTACGATCCGCACAGGCCGCCTATGGGCTCTCGGCTGGCGGATTCGGTCGCGCCAGTGATCGATACCGCCCTGCGAGACTACTGATGAAGGTCTACAACCACATGGCGGGTGGCTTGGCGATGACCGGGTTCGTTGCTTATGTCGCTGCGTCCTCCGGCTTTATCAGTCGATCGCAGGCACGGCCCTGATTTGGCTCGTCCTGCTGGCGCCGCTCGGGTTCGTGTTCGTCCTGAGCTTCGGCATCGACCGGATAAGCGTCGGTACGGCGCGAATCCTGTTTTGGACCTACGCGGCCGTGATGGGGCTTTCGTTGGGAGGATTTTCCTCATCTACGCCGGCGCATCGATTGCGCGGGTCTTCTTCATTACTGCCGCTACGTTCGGCGCCATGAGCCTGTACGGCTACACCACCAAGAGCGACCTGTCGGCGATCGGCTCGTTCATGTTTATGGGCTTGATCGCAATCGTCATCGCCTCGATCATTAACATCTTTCTTGGGTCTTCCACCCTTCAATTTGTCATCTCGATCATCGGCGTGATCGTGTTCGTCGGCCTCACTGCCTATGACACGCAGCGGATCAAGGAGCTGTATCTTGAATCTGACAGCCTTGAGGGCGCCGACAAGAAGGCGATCCTTGGTGCGTTGTCACTCTATCTCGACTTCATCAATCTTTTTATGCTCCTGCTGCAGCTCTTTGGCCAGCGGCGGAACGAATAGCGGAGCCCCCGCCCCATTGTCATTTGTCACGGCTGGTTTGAAGGCTTGGAGAGTTTCGATGGACCGCGCCATTGGCGTTTGGTTCTTTCAGGCCGAATGGCTTTCCAGTTTCCGCTTTCAATTGGCCACGCCTTGTCCAGAAGCGCCTGGACGTTCTCCGATGCGACGGGCCGACTAAATCGGTAGCCCTGGGCAAAGGTAACGCCCCTGCGGGACAGCATTTCAGCCTGCTTTCGTGTCTCCACACCTTCCGCCGTGATCGAAAGACCTAGGTGCTCGCCAAGGTCAATGATCATGTCGACAATGATCGTGCTCTCACGACGCAGACCGTATCCTGTGAGAAAAGATCGATCGATCTTGAGCCGAGTGAAAGGAAATCTGATGAGCAGAGATAGCGAGGAATACCCGGTACCGAAATCGTCGAGTGCAATCGAAATCCCGAGCCGTCTGAAGGTCTCAAGACGTTGCGCCGCCGCTTCCGGGTCCTTCGTGAGGGCACTCTCTGTAATCTCCAGCTCAAGCCGGCTCGGGGACAACCCGCTATCCGCGAGAACACGTGCAACAACGGCCGGAAAAACTGGATCATCAAGTTGCATCGGTGAGACATTGACAGCGACGAACGGTGCCCGCTCTGAACCCACGTGCCAGCTGGCCGCGGCGCGGCATGCCTGCCTGAGGACATCTTCCCCGATCTGCCCTATGTGCCCGAACTCCTCAGCAAGCCCAATGAACTGATCCGGGGCGAGCAAACCCTCGCCGGTTGTACGCCACCGTGCAAGCGCCTCGAACCCGGCCGTTCGCCCGGTGGAGAGGTCGATAATGGGTTGGAAGTGGCATTCGATTTCGCGGTTGACCACAGCACTTGCAAGGTCTCGGAGGCGAGTGTTCCGCTGCCGGAATCTGGAATTCACACCGTCAGTGAACCATCGGATGCCAGCATCTGCGGTACGGTCGGCCTCATCGAGAGCATGGCCGCTGTTGCGCAGTAGGCCATGTGCATTGGCGCCATCCCCTGAATAGAGGGCGGCTCCCGTATGAAAGCGAACCCGCACGCATCGACCCGCTAACTGCATCGGCTCCGAAATACGATCCAGAACATGCTGCACAAGGCTGTGGACCGCTTCTGCGGTCTGCATTGCTGGCGTCGCGATAGCAAAAACATCGGTCGATACGCGGGAGGCAAGGACGGCGGAATCCGAGAGCGCGTGTAAACGATCGCCAATGATGTGGATGATCTGTGCATCTTCCACCGTCTCTGATTCCTCGATGAGGTTATTGAGATCAAGCAACTTGACCTGAACAACCGCAAGCACGGCAACCGGGGTTATCGTGGCAAGCGCGTGATCGACATCGGCAAGGAACTTGTGCGGCTTTGCCAATCCTGTCAGAGGGTCAAAACGCAGAAGCTGTCGGACTCGCTCTTCGGCCTCCATCTGCTCGGTGATATCCAGGGAGACGCCGACCATTCGTTGGGCCGTGCCACTCTCGTCGGAAACAATATTTCCGCGCGAATGTACCCAGCGGTAAGAACCGTCGTTTGTTCGCACCCTGTAGCGAACGTCATATGGGCGCTGTCCGCCGGACGTGATGAAATCCTCCAAGATTCGATCGATACGTTCGAGGTCATCTGGGTGTCTTCTCGCACGCAGCTCCGCCATGGAGAGCCTGTGGGTTGGAGGAAGTCCCAGTCGCCCCGTCAGCTCCGGCGAAATGAAAGTAATTTTTGGGTCGCCATTTGCCAAATTCATTTCCCAAACGCCTCCGTCCGCGCTGGTCAGCGCCAGTTGGAGCCGGCGCTCGCTTTCCAACGAAGTCTCATATACGGCGAAGATACCCTTCCAGGCACCTCTGAGAACCAGAAGGATCATCAGTGCCGAAATAGAAACGAAAAGCCATCCTTTGTACGTCTGGAGGTACTGGTACTGGGAATAGTCTCCGGCAAGGCTGACCAACAATCGGTCGCTGAAGACAATCCATGTCGCGCTCACCAAGGCATAGATGCCGGCAACGATATAGGGCACCTTCGCGAACAGCCGATCGGATTGGCCAAGAAAGGCATTCTCTCGCCAGCGATGATAAGGCATGCTGATCAACACCACATTTGCGGGGCAGACTAAGAATTATTGATCCCATCTCTCGATTAAGAAACTGTTCTAAAGAGCGCCAAATTCACTGGCACGACGCTCTGTCTGAGCTTCCACAGTCCTATCTAGGGCTGCCTTCCGCTCACCGGGGCGGTAGGCAGTTTATGCATAACCCCGTTCCCGCAGCAGCGCGATTTCGGCGCTGAATGCCGCCAACCCTCCAAAACCGGCTGAAAAACCGACTGAATTCCGAAAAACTTAGCCAGTGCGCACGGATCCGGAAGCGAAAAAGATCAGCGAATTCAATTGTTGGAAATGGCATGCCCGACAGAATTCGAACCCGTGACACCTGTCTTCGGAGGGCAGACATGACGATGTTCTTTCGTTGTGGCGGCCAATTGCGAGCCTCAGTGCCGCTCCCTGGCTCGGCGATCGGCTGGCCTCAGGTTTCGCTGATGGGCTCGCGAACTCACCTCCGATTGAGCTTTTCGACACGTTCAAGGAGGTTTCTGGCCGAATTGTGATTCCAGAGGCCTGAACGCGGCGAGAGGACACCAGCCTCGTTAAGTGAGCGTGCCAAGGCTGATGGTGAAACCTTCGCACCGGGCACTAGTTTCGCCATTTGCGATCGAACGAACTCCGCGAGTTCGCGTGCAAATGCGTCAGCCTTGGTCTGGTTTGCCATATTGCCTCGCTTCCAGTTATCGGCCGGAGGTTTCTTTCGAGTGCCGGCTGACTTCAATCCAGCTCTGATCGGGCCTGTCCGGCTCAACCGAACCGCCATCGCCCGGCGCCCTAATTCGTTTCGCACCTCAAACGACAGTGACTGCCACGTACAGTTGCGACTCGCGTCCCAAACGTCCACGGCGATGGAATCGAGCAGTTGCATACAGGTAACGATTTTCTCGGTTGAAGTTCGAGATAGCAAACCCAACACATCGGCCAGGACCAAGGGGCACGCCAGTCCTCCCGCAAGGCGCACGGCCGTATGGAATTTTGCGCTTTCGGTAAAAACTGTTTCAGTGTGAGTTGTGGTTTGAAAGAGCGTGGCGGCCAGATGATAATTACTCGCCGCTGCCCAATGCTGAATTATCCTGTGCTGTCGGTTCAGCCATGGGAGCTTGCGGAGCTCTGAAGCTGTGCGAGGTTGTCTCCCCACATGGCTAAAACACAATGCCACAAACTGCTTCCGATCTGTCATTGCAATGACTGCACTATGTTCAGTGTTTTCAATTTGATCTGCTGCCACCTATCTCCCGCCACGGCAGAGGATGGCGCGCCTTGAGCCGTTGTCGGGCAGCGTCACCAGAGCACACATCGCCAGTTCATGCACAACGATGCTCAACGACGCTCGGAGCGCGCCCTTAGCCTCCCCTGAACGAACCTGATGTGCTCCTACACCATATCGAACTTCTCGCGACCCCGAATACGAGGTCGGCCCCTATCCCTGGATAACCGGAAAAGGCTAGCAGTTGCGGAATAGCGAGCCGGGGTATCACGCATCTGTCGTTTTCTGAACCTTCATGATCAATCAGCCTTGCTGGACCAGAACTTTTGTCCACGCTTTCAAGCGCGCTGCGAGCATTCTGAGCGCTCTCAACTCGTTGACAGCGTTGCGTTTGCGAAAAAGGCAGGCTCTGGGATCTAATAACTTGTCTTAGACACAACGACACATGGCAGCTGACACGAACCAATCACACAAGCTCTTTGCCTCGCTTGCCTCTACGAAATCGTAGCCGCATGGACACGGCCTCCTAAATGACGAAGCGCCATCAATACGCGATCCGTCAAGGCCTTGTAGGCGACCATAGGCTCTTGCTGAGTCGTAGCCCTCCTAGCTGAACCGGTTCCATTCTTGTCCACGCTCTCCTGAAGCTTTCCGGTTTGCCTAGCTCTTGCATCGTCCATGGCCTTCAGCCCGACTACGCCGCTATTCAAGAATTTCGTTCGGCGTTGACTCTCCCGCAGATGGCTTACAGCGGCGTGATTGTCTTTTGGCAGCACACTCACATCTACGAACGTGGGCAGTCTGAACCGGAAGTACAGACCTTGAAATGTCTGGAAGCGGAATGCCATCAGGCTTGCCATCGTGTCGATGCCGATGCTTCGCAGTTCGGTGTTCGAAAGCGTCACCTCAATTCTCACTCGTCTCTCATTCTCCGGGAGAATTAGACGCTTCCCGGTCGCCTTGTTCTGCTGGTCCATGATCTTTGTCATGGTGCGCCACGACGGTGAGGCTTTCTTGGCGCCCACGTAATAAGATGCATCAGCCACTGCCGGCCGGTCCTTATCGGTGGCTAGAAGCAATTCGTCGTTTCTGTGGGGTTTGCCTTTCTGAGCAGCCAGTATGTGTGCAGTTTTCCCCTTTCCTTTACCCCATGTGAACCGCGGCCGATCTGATAGTTCTGAAATGACATCCCGGCCAGGAATGTGACTCCGGACGAGAACGCCAAAGATCCTCGCCAGGCTGACGTCCGACGGCACCTTCGGACGAAAATCTACACTGATCTCCAAGTTCTCGACCATGGTCGGCTGTGTCAATTCCCACCTGCCCTTGATAGCGAGCTCAGCGGCCAAGAGATCTTTCATTTCCGGTTCCTGAAAGCGTACGCGAAATTCCCGGTACTCGACTTCATCCTCGTCCCGGTTCTGCCAGACGAACGACCTGCTCCCGATGGCCTTCTCGAGTTCAGCGAAAATCCATCTCCGTTGGGTCGGAAGAACCGTCCGGAAAACCAGGTCGACCCAGTCGATGACGGCAGTTGTAATGTACGCGTTGAAATCGACGTGCGGTTCCAGCGTCAATCGGCCCCGTAGACGAGGCTGGATGTTCGGCAGCCGCCTACACTCATAGCGGATCGCCGCGGCTGTAGAGCCATCCTTGTTGGCTATAGTGATGTTCGCGCTTAGAGGCATCTGCTTGCTTTCTTGGTGACCGGTTATCGAATTCTGTGGACTTGTGCACGGCGTTGAGACCGATGAAGCTCACCGGACGCCCGGCAAGGCGCAAGAACAGCAGCCACGTCGTCAGCGGAGCTCACCTAGGAGTGCCGCCGCTATTCCAGCGTATAGCTGCGCTTCCAAACGCCCCGGCCCGTGACAAGCTTCCCTGACAGTGTGGCGCCGGCGGGTGAGATGTGCCGGCGGCACTCATTGGTAACGGTTGCGATTTGCGACTTAGCGTTGTCGACGCGGCCGTAACAGAAAAGGTGGACGCCGGCGCCCCAGCGTCCATCCGTTAGAGCTATTGCCAGAACCCCGTATTGGGGTCGTTCGCCATCGTCTGTGCAACGAGCCTGCCTACCTCTTCAAGAACCGTGTCGATCTTGGAGTATTCGACCCATTTCTTTGACGGATACGGTTCGATAGCCCACAATGCGTCGCGAATAAGTTCCGCTCTTTCCCCGAGGATGCGAAACCTCCGTAGCGTCACTAAAATTCGGGAGTGGTCGGGGTCGTAGCGTCCGTGCCACTTCCACGCATCATACCGATCTGACGGGAGTGAAATTTCCACCAGCTCGCGTATCACGGCATCGATGATGGGCCCCGGCAGGTAATTCCTGCCGGGGAACATGTCAGGCATGCCCATGGTCCCGTAGCAGTCCGAGATCGCTTTGCTGTTGCGGAACTTTGCAAAGTCATGGGTGTCGTGAGATGCGCATTTGAACCGCCTTCTCGTTGTCCAGGACCATGGCTTTGGCGTCTTTGGCTTTGACCTGCGAACAGTCACGGTCATGCCGCATTCCTCGACTTGGTCGCTGAGGCTTTTTCAGCCATTATCGCCTTACGTTCATTTTCCCGTACGATACGCCGTGTGCCACAGGCGCGATCGATTTTCTGCTTCCACATCATCAGCTTTGCACGCGACTTCGTATTAAACTCCGGATCGTCTCGCTGTTGCCGTTCAACAACAAAACTGTCCCACGCTTCGTGCAACTCGCGGTACATTTCGCCAAATTCAGCTTCGTCGTTTTTCGTCCTTTCCATGTAGTTATCGAAGGGACTTGACCGACTTTCCAATTGATCAATTTGCCAGTCGCGGGAGCGAATTGCTTCTTCTGCTTCACAGTTCTCCAATGCCAACCGAAGAGCCTCACGCTGTTTGCGGCCAGCGGCTCGCGCAACTCGTTTGATTGCCAATTCCTCAATCGTCGGCGGGAAGTTTCTAAAGCAGAATTCGCTTACTCCGAAATCGTAATCTTCGGGTTGATCCCCGCCGTAATATTCCTCACGTATCTCGTTAATCGTCGCCGCATCATCTGGAAGTTCCGCAGCGGCCCATTTCAACAATTTTCTAATTGGAATTTCTATATCTCCGAGGTGATAGAGAACACGTATTTCCTCCGGAAAATCTATCCAGATAGTTCTATCGTATTCTTCCTCTTCTTCAGTATCTTCCTCTGCTCCATCACCTAGCCCTCCACCGTCGCCGGCGGAGTCCAGCGCGTCGAGCTCCGAAAGGACTAACTCGACGTCCGAGTGTACGTGCGGCGGACCGGAGGGAAGCACGATAGCAGTTTTGGAGCTTTCTTCATGATGCCGAGAAACAGTTTGGATCGGCTCGTCGGATCGCTTACGAGGGTTTTTCATAGGCTTGGTTCCTTACATTTTTGGGGAGGACGCGGTCTTACAATTACGACATAGCGGAATCTCCGCGGCTTCCGCGGAGGTCGGCGAAGATTGTTGCGAAAGACGTGCGGAAATGATCCACCGCCTTGAACTCATCGCAAGGCGAAGTGCTTCCACACTGACTGGAGATATTGCTGGTTGGAGATGTCGGTCGTCAGGGCAGAGATCCACCGGCGAGCAGTTTATTGCTCCTGCGTTCCAACCCTGAATTTGTTGACCGCCTAAACTGGTGAGGCTGGTGGACGATGTCCTGTTGCGCCTTCGAAAAGCCCTTCCAAGAACACGACGCGAATCTGGAGGTCCAGACGGGTCATTGCCTCGATGCGGTTCTTTAACCGAGGCGTTTCAGCGACGGGCCTTTCGACGTTTGCCAGCGAGGCTGGCACAGTGGTATTATGAAGCGGCATTTGTCGATCTCCTTATGGTTTGACAATGTCGGCCCTGCCGGGCGGCTCGACGTCCAATCAACGCCGCCCGGTTGGGTATTCCCAAAGACCCCTAGTCTTTGATCTGGTATTCCCGCAGCGTCCATCGAATGGTCTTGTCGAGGCGGTCGCGGATATTATGTAGGCGGGCAGCCTCTTCGAATGCCTCGCTTCGGCGATCACGGTCGCTGATGTCGAGGTCCCCTAATTCTGAAATCGCCTGGTCGATTTGTTCCAGCTTGTATTGATTGATGATCCTGGCGAGGTCCTGTGCGGCGTCGAGGAAAGCGCCGACCATTCGCTCGGCACGGCCGATGGACCGACGATAATCCATGGCACCGTGCTCATTCCAATCGTCTCGCCACTGTGGATCTTCATCGGCGTCAAAGGTGGGCGGCATTATCCCAACTTCGTCCAGGCATTGTTGACCGACGCTCCAATCAGCCGTTGCAAGATATTCATTGAAAGGCAGCTTCAGATAATCCGCCGTGGCTTCCGCTGCGGCTTTCTGTCTCTGCTTTTTGCGCTCGCGGTAGAGCCGTTGATGTTCAGCGTTGGTGAGTGCCACGGCCGTCTCCCTTTGATTTCTTACTCTTACACCATCACATAAGCATAAGCAAGATAAAACGGATCGCACCCTCGGATCCTTACCGGATCTCTCAGCGCAGAGAGATGCTCCTTGGGCGTAGGGCGCGCACCAGGCGCATTCGCTTGGGAATTCGAAGAACGCGTCAGCGATCCGTGCTTTATCGATCTGGCGAGCGTTCCGGCCTTGACCAGAGGGGAAGGACCGATCGACGAGACAAACATTCGAGCAGAGTGCACAGCACTACCAGGCGATACCAATCGGCTTGGACCCGACTTCTCAATATGTCCGCAAGATTGAGACACTGGATGCGAGCCAGTCAGAGACAGGCCACCCCCGTGTGCGCTTGAAGCCTACCTCTGGCGCGACACAGGCGAGAAAATAGGCCTCTTCCAAAATCGCCAATAGCAAGACATCGGATAGTTGGATTTCTCTCTGCGGTCTCTCAGAGAAGAGAGGCCGCAAAACACACGACCATTGAAAGCGAAAAGCCTAGAACCTCAACTCACCATCACGCCACACCTCTGCACTCAGCCTCTCTACGACCTACGTCTCGGCCGCTTCGTGGTCTCTGCGTGCGTCTCCCTAGCTCTTTAGCTAATTCGCTCTCTACGCCGGTGCTATTAATCCGATACTGGTCAAGCTGTTGCCGGTCGCATGTCTGTTCGACCAGGGGTGCTTGCCAGATAGCTTCCGTGATGTATCACGCTCAATCGCTGCGCTGACGGTGTTGTCGGTGTCTGGTGAGCTTCCCTGTCTGTTTAGTGCTCGAGGCTTGGAAGCTGTTTCAGGTTGCGTTTGTCAACCAAAAGCTCAAAAAGTGGTTTTCGGGGTCTGGTTGTCAACTTAGTGTAAACTTAGCGTCAAGCGCGCTCTTACCGCTATACAGTACGCATCACATTCTGGTTGACAGAGTTATGCCCCGAACGGTCGATTTCGGGTCGCCAAGTTGACATTGTCAACCTCCCGCTCCCTCAGAACCGTCTCCTAAAAAAGAGACCGGACCTCAACGATCATCGCCCAGGGGTTTCGCGCCCGATCTCCCGGACTGGCCTCCCACTGAAAGTGGAGCATTGTCGAAATTTTGTCTGCCGCAACAGGAGGCATCCCCACCGCTGACCAAATCAACCCTAAGACTTCGCTATGGGGCATCCCCTCAAGCGAATAAAGTCGTTTGGTTCCTGGAAACCGAGGCACACGTCGCACGAGCCTCTCCGTGGCACCTGCGATCATTGGCGCCACGGCTGTAAAGCACCCGATAGTGCTAACGAGATGAACGTTCTCTCCCCGTCAGATACATCCGCCCACAATGGGAGCGACCATCGGCTGCTACTTTGGCTATCGAAAGGAGATCGACCTCCCGCGATGTCATTGACCCGGGTATGGTCCGATCTTCCCGAAAATCGCGCGCAGGATCTTTGCCCGCTTCGCGGTTAGGGGTGGATCAGTATTGTCAGACGCTTTGCGAAGCGCCTCGATCCAAGACACCTCGTTCTCGCTCACGACAGTTCCGAAGATCTGCTTGATTGCCACCAACGCGCTGCTCTCAAAGTATTGCTCCAGCGCCAGGAGGAAGAGTCTCGCAGGGTCGCACTCCAGCGCTTTCGCGAGTCCGGGTACGCGGTCAAACGGAACTTTCGTCGCGCCCGTCTTTATCATCGAGAGAATATTAGTGTTGATGAACCCAGCTTCGACGGCTACGTCTTTCTGGCTTTTCCGCCCCTTGAGCTGATCGATGCGGCGATCTATGAACTTCGCAATCTCGTTGTTGGCATTGGGGTATCCAGAAGTATTATTCATGATTTATGCTCGCTCTCATATAAGTTGTAATTTACATTTTCTTTATAGCGAGACATGAACGGGTATATTTAGGATATAGATTTCGGGCAATGGGAATACACGAGTTTGCATTCCGCCCAGATAAGCTCGGAGGTCTGGCCTATGGCCTTCAATGCTGAGAGTTGAATCCTACGTAGCGGTCAGCAGCTATCCGAGATTATGAATCGCTACGCCGGGCACAACATTCTTGGCGATCTCGCATAGGTGCTGGTGATGCGTGAGGTATATCACCTGACCGGCACCAGCCATCTCGCCAAACAGCCTGAAAACCTCCTCAGACCGGACGTGGTCGAAGGTTTCCATTATGTCATCGGCCATAAATGGCACTGATGGTCGAAATTGCGCGAATTCATAGTATCCGGCGAGTCTCAGGGCCAGGTACAGCTGGAAACGCGCACCCTTTGAAAGCGCGTCGGCGACCTTAGATTGCCCGTCGCGCTGCAATGCGATGAGAACTTCGCCACCTTTCACAGGTTGGGTTGTCAGACCGGAGTACTGGCCGCGCGTGATGAGGGTGAAGGCGTCAGATGCCCGCGCCATCATTCCGGATCGATGACGCTCGCGATATATGCGCAGAGCATTTCCAGCGGACATTATTCCCAATTTCAGCTCGATGTAGCGGACTGCCTTCTCCTCGATTTCCAAAAGGACTGTGCGCCGCTCGGCATCTATACGGGCAACGGCGTTGTCGCCACCAATGGCGTCCAGTTTATCGGCTGCGCGCGTCTGCCTGATAAGCTGATGCTTTATCGGTTCGTCAAGATCCCGCAGGCGTTGGTCGCCTTCAGCGGTCTCGATTGCGAGGCTGTTCAAATCGAGAGAATCCAATATCGCACATGCCTGCTCGAACTCTTCCACGGCGAGCTCGACCAACAACTGTTCTTCGAGCTCGGTCACGCCAGCGCGTAGGCGATCCCTGTCTCGCAGCAGCTCGTCGCGTTCCATGACTTGGGCCAATGTTGTGACGCCAAAGACGTTCAGAACCTCGTTCTTGCGACGCTCATGTGCCGAAATTTCAGTTTCGATAATGTCTCGCGCGTCCTGCAAGCGCTTCAGGTCGCTCACGAGGCTTGCCTTGGTTTCGCGCGTGCGCTCGGCGCGCTCCAGGCGCTCCGCAAGCCGGATCGCCACCTGCTCCGGTTCTTCGTCGTGCCCCTGCTCGTCCGCTTCGGCTGCAACGGCGGTAACCTCGAAGACGAAGTTGTCCCTGTCCGCCTTCATCTTCTCGATGCGGAGCTGCAAGGCCTCCCGCTCCTGCAGGCTTTTGGACAATTCGGCTAGCTGGTCAAGGACAGTGCCGACACCCGACGCGGAAAGCCCGCTCTCGAGCCAGGTGCCCTCAAGCGCTTCGGCAATGCTAGCCAGCCATTCTTCCTCACGTCGCTCGGTCACTCCCACAGCGCGTCGTCTGGCAGCCAAATCCTCTTCCTTGGCGCTCACTGTCCTGAGCGCCTCGGCATGTTCAGCGTCCACCTTGCGCTGTCGATCAAGGAACGTCTCTGCGATGGCCGCGATCGTCTCCAGGCTGTCGTTGGGGTTTGAGCCTATGCCGACGCTCTCCAGTGCCCCGCTCAACTCAACGCGTATCCTCTCCCCCTCATCGGTCGCCCGCCCAGCCTTTTTGCGAGCAAGCTCGATTTCCTCCCAGGCATCGAGCGCATCGGTGCGGGCAGCGATATGGTCCTCGATCCGTTCGATCAGGCGCTCAGGCGATTGTTCCAGGCAATCTCCAAGCAGATCTTTTGCTCCCGCGCGCATTTCCGACAAAGCGGTGTCCACGTCTGTGTCGATCTGTGCAAGTTGCTCGCGCATGCGCGAGATGTCGGCCGCAGCCCCAGCGAGGTTGCGCGTTGTCGTCCGAATCTCGGCAAGCTCCGAAGCGCTAGCCAATCGGCCTGCGCCGACACTGTCGTCGCGCGCCAACGCGCCGGCGAAATCATCCGCAGTTTCGCCGCTAAGCTTACCTCTATGCCTTTCCCAGGCCTCGTCCCGGGCACGCCGGACGGCAGCCGCCGCTTCATCGTCGGCCACGTCGACCGAGGCACGAAGTGCACCGAGCCGCGCCGAGAGCACCGCCCGATTGCCCTCATGTTCGGAAAGGCGCCCGGAAAGTACAGCACTGCTTCTGCCGAGCTCTGCCGCCAGTGTTTTCCACGCGCCAATCTGCCTGGCATTCGGAACGGAGATGCGGGCCAGCGTCCGCGCATCTCCAGACCATGGGTGCAAGCGCCGGAGTGCTGCCTCCCACCGAATTGCGCCGGCGTCCTCCCCCTCGCGGGCGGCCCTGATCTCCCTGAGGTGGTCGCTGCCCCTCACTTTCGACAAAGACGAGGTTAGCTTTGCCCTAGCAGGCTCGGGCACGGCTCTTTCTTCGCCCACCCGCTCTCGTGCGGTCCGAAGCGCATCCAGGGCCGCCGCGGCTTCGTCGCGGGCGACGCGTACACCGGTCGCGATTCCAGATCGCTGCTCGAGCATAGCGCGAACAACTCCAACGGTGGCAGCAGGCAGAAGCAGCGCAGCAGGATCTTGTTCTGAAGACCGTCCCAGCGCGGCGAGGCAGTTCGCGACGGCATTGTTGAGGATTTGCAACTCGATCCCGCGATTGGGCAGGTCCAAGCCTGCCGAGACATAGCGCACCTTTCCTTCCCCCAGGGCTCGAATGCGCTCGGAGATCGCAAGGACTACCTCGTCCATGGCGACCGAGGCGATTCTCGTTGTAAGGCGCTCGGCCTCGTCGGTGTTTGCGGACAACCGCGTTCGCAGGCTAGCGTCGTCATCGATCAATTCGGCGACGCTGCCTGTCCAGGTCCGTGGCGGTGATGGGATCTCCGGCAGGTCGGCCAGCCGGGCTGCCTTGCGCCGGATATCCGCAAGGATCGGGCCCGCGCGGAGATACCTGGCAACGGCATCGAGCCGCGCCGACAGCACCGATCGTTCGGTGATGGTGCGGGCGTATTTTTCCGCCGCGTCAAAGCGTTCGGCTTCGAGGCTCTCATACGTCGACGCCAACGTGTCGATCTCATCCCTGCGCGACTTGAGTTCGGCAAGACGCTTCTTGAGCAGCGCTAGTTCGGTTCCGTGCGCCTGCTTCCGGTAGAGCCCGTCGGCTTCGGTCTCGAGCGAGCTCAAGGTGTCACTTGCATGCCCAAGGCCGGCGCTCGCCGTGAAAAGTAATTTTCCCAAGTCACCGCGGGACTCTAGGATCGATTTTCCGCCCGCTTCCAGCGTCTCGTCGTTCAGGGAGAACATGGTCTCGTATGCATCCCGGGACAGCCCCGCGAGATGTGCCGTCATCGCCATTTCGCTTACCGGCTGGCCCATCGCGTCCAGCAGCGAATTGCTACGCTGTTTCGTGCGCGTGAACGCATGCTCCGCGCCGGCGAATTCAAGCACCCCGCCGATGCGCATTGCGCTGTACTCGTGCAGGAAATTGTAGCGGCTGCGTTCCTCGATGCCGAACAGCAGGTCCAGATAGGCTGCAAGGGCCGTCGACTTGCCGGCCTCGTTCAGCCCGAACACGATATGCAGATCTGGCCCCGACGCTGGCTTTGGTCCGAAGTCGATCACCCTGTCGGTGAACTTGCCATAACGGATGAGGTCAAGGCGCCGCAGCCTCATGGTGATCCACCGACCTTGAGGCGGGCCGTGACCAGGTCGGCGCCACTGGCAAGCACCCGGTCGAGGAACAGTTCCAGCCCGGCCTCATCCTTGCCGGCGAAGTCGCGTCCTTCGGCCGGAAGGTCCGCGATCATCTTTTGGACGAATGCCCTCGCTTCCGCGCGAAACGCTGCCGAGCGGGCATCGGCGCGCATGGATTGAGCGAGTTCGAAAATCGGATCGGCAATACCTTCGGTTGTTTCCGTTTTGGCTGGGACGAGGTCGATCTCGAGCTTCTCCACCCATGTGTCACCCACCTGTTCCGCAGCCTGCTCGGCCTCGGCCAGCAGCAGGTCCTTGTCGCGGATCAGCGCCCACGACAAAGGCGAAGTCCCGGTCAGACCGAGACGGGCCACGGCATAACGGGATTTCACAGAAGCCCGGAGGGCTTCCAGCGCGGATCGCACTCGTCCGACGACTTCGGGCCATTCCACCGTTCCGGTCAGGTCGACGCTCACCCGCTCGAATTGCGCGACGCTGGTCAGCCTTTCCTGGATCTCGACGGAATGGTCATCTCGTATCGTCACAAGGGTGACGGATTTTTCGCCGGCCTCGTTGATGTCCCTGCCCTGCGGAATTCCCGGCATCACCACCGTGCTCGCCCCAGGATGAACTTTGCGAGCATGGATGTGCCCGAGCGCCCAATAGTCAAAACCATGGCCGTGCAAGTCGGCGACGTTGCAAGGGGCGTAGACGTCGTGGCCGGGCGACCCGGCCAAGCTAGTGTGCATGATCCCTACATTGATCGCCCCCTCGCGGGCCGCCGGATATTTGGGCAGCAAGCTGTCCGGCGCCTTGGGGTTCGCGAAGCTCAAACCATGGAACATGACGTCCAGGCCGCCGGCAGTTTGCAGCACGGACTGGGGACGGCCACCGAATATCGTGACCGTCTCGGGGAACACGAGTTGTTTCGATATCCGCGAAAGGGCGTCATGATTTCCGCGGATCTTAAAGACCCTAATGCCGGCCTGGTGCAGACGGGTCATCTGCGACGCCAGGAACCGCGCCGTTTTCATCGACGTCTGATCGCCATCAAAAAGATCGCCAGCGATGAGAAGCGCATCAACGCGCTCCTCTAGGCAGAGATCGACTATTGAGACAAACGTTTTGCGACTGGCGTCTCCGACCAATTCGGCAAGATCGGAATTTCGCAGCGCCAGCGAACGAAGCGGCGAGTCGAGATGGATATCGGCCGTGTGGATAAATCGAAAAGCCATTCTTTGCTGGCCTCTTATCTCGTAGGAGGATGCCGTTGTCAAAGCACGCTTGGCGCCACTGCGGACGGCTGCTTTGCGCCATAGCGTTATCCATTGAAAGACCGAAATGGGCCGTAAGCAGATCGGCAGCTTTCGAGCATCCAGTTGGCAAAAGCAGCCATTCAGCTCACGACCCAGCGTGACGCCAGTCGTATGACTAGATCACGGCGTGAGCCAGGCCGACGACGTCGCTCGCCGCCTGATGACAGTGCGGGAATCGGTCCCTTGATCCCCACCGCGATCGAGGCTAGCTGCAGTGCTTCAAATCGAGGTCCCGCCGGCTTCCTGACGAAGCTCTGGCCCTAGCTCTTCAAAGGTCAGGTCGGCCCGATTCCGCATGTGCTTGGGAAGAATTCCGATGACCCGCCAGCGGTGTTTCCCCCGCATTGGAAAGAACAGGTGGAAACCGTCCTGCCATAAATACACGTTCACGCGCGTGCAGAGATGCGCCGAGCGCCGACAGCCCGATCGCCCCGAACCTACCCTGGACCCAGTGCCCGGACGGGTAGTTGGGCCCGTCGCCCCACACATCCGAGCGGGATGGCCAGGCCGGGTTATGTCGACCAGGTCCTGGTGCCCAAGGCACGCGCCCGGCGACATCGTCGTGACGGACAACCTGTCTAGCCACAAGGCCCCGCGGCTCAAAGGACCGCATAGCAAGCCGGCAGAGATCGTGCAAACTCCAAGGTTGTGTGCTCTACTTGCCCCGCCCCACCTCGAGCCACTCAGAAGGTGCCCATGTCCAGACGCGTTGCTGCCGCCGGTGCGCTTGCCTCCTGCCTGCTCGCAGGCATGGCCATGGCCGCGGCCGAGCCGCTGTTTGAGAACTCGGTCGTGTCGAACAACATAGACTTCATCATAGCCAGCGACCCGGCGGTACCGGGCTGCCTGCGCGACCTCGGGCAAACCACTCAGGAGATGGCGGGCGCCCTGGATACCGACGAGCTCATGGCGTCGGACGTCTACACATTCGAGGTGGCGTTCGCCGACCAAAGCCAAGTCGGCCTCTGGGTCCACCCGTCGGTGGGCACGCGAGAGGACGCCGAGGAACTGGCGGCCCTGCTCGTGGGGCCGCTGGGGCGGCTCCCGGCCGTCATGCGGCAGCGACTGTCGCACGTCGTCGTCCATTCGGGCGACCACACGGCCTTTGCCGAGCACCTCGGGCACTTCTTCGCCGTGTACGCCGACAACCTCCAGAAGCGAATCGCCACCCACGATCTGGAGGAAACGGTGTTCCACGAGTCGGTGCACGCCACACTGGACGCCCAGTGGGCAGAGAGCGCGGAATGGCGGCAGGCTCAGGCGGCAGACGGGGCGTTCATCACCGCGTACGCGGCCGAGGTGCCCGTGGGCGAGGACCTAGCCGAGTCCGCGCTCTTCGCCTTCACCTACCTGAGGCACCCCGAGCGCCTGCCCCCGGAAGTCGTCCGCGGCGTCGAGAGGATCATGCCCGCGCGGCTGTCCTTCTTCGAGACGATCTTCGGCGCCCCGGAGCCCAACGTGACCGGCGTCGAGCCGCCTGAGGACTGCCTCGCGCCGTGAGGGCTAGAGCACATTCCGAGCCGTCAGACTCGGGAGGGGATTCCCGCCCTGCCACGAGTCCCGCGCCCACGCCGTGATATCGGAGCCGGCCGCTGCGATCAGCGTGTTGAGATGCGCGCGGCTCGGCTGGAAACCACGCAGGCGGCGGTTCGCATATCCCGCTTCGAACCCGCCGACGAGGGCGCCCACGCGCCAGCGCAGGCGCTGCAGGGCGGCGAGCACCTCAGGCCCTTCGAGGCGGAGGTCAGACCGATGCGGCCCGGCGTTGTCGCGCCAGTGAGACCCTAGTTGGAGGAACTCGCCCGCGCACCGGAAACCGCGGCGGTGGTCTTGCCGCTGGTGCGGGGCGGCGCACCCATCGGATGGTATGGCGCCACCGTTGATCCCCGCACAAGCGAAGCATTCAGCGCCGAGCTAGCAGCGTGGCTCGGACTCTCCTACCTCAAGACGTTCGAGATAGCCGAGAGCAGGACCAAAGACGCAGGTGAGAGCCCTGCGCACGAGGTTCGGCAGCACCCCACTCCTGCTTAGCGGAGCGACCGCGGCCGCCAACGCGAGGGTCGCTGAGGTCTTATAGAGTTTGCGAATGCCTTCCATCAGAACCTGAAGGCGCAATTCGGTTTCCCGCAGCTCCGTCAAGTCGTGGCCGCCGACAAGCTTCACATTTCCCTCAGGGTCGGTTATCGGGAAATCAGTGTTGCGCAGCCAACGGATAGCGCCATCGGCCGGTCGCCTGAAGCAGCCGCGTCTCATATGTCCTGATCCCGGACAATGGATCGACACGGGTGATACCTTCGGCTAAGATGCACCAACGCGGAAGTGCAAATGGCGCCTGTGGTCAGAATGATCAGCTTGGTAAACCGCATCATCACTCTCGCCGCGCTGACCACTATCGTGTATTTCGTCTCACAAGTACAGAATGGTCTCTCTAAAAACAAGCCACCGTTCGGTTGGACAAAGGATACCGTCTTCGACATAATACGTACTTCCGACGAAAGTACTTTTTCTTGCCTCGAGCATGTTGGTCGTGCCGATCGCCAAATATGGGACAAGCGCGTGGACGACGAACCGGTCGTAAATGCGTTCCTGTTCGCCGCCCACTATGCCGATGGAACGAACATTGAAATTGGCATTAACCCGGAATTCGGCGCCCAGGAGAAGGCCGAGGCCCTACGCTTTGCAAACCCGCTTGGCCAGCTACCCAGTTTGCTCAGGGCAGGGATCCACCGCTTCAGCGTTCACATGGGACAGGAGGGATTCCACGCCGGCACCGAGCAGGTGATTGTGTACTCCGGTACTGCTGACGAGCGCGCGAGCTACAATCATCTCGAGGAGTCGCTGTTTCACGGGTCTGTGCATGCGTCCCTCGACGAGGATCACCGGCTTTCGGATGGCTGGAAGGAGGCGCAGGCGAGCGATGGGCAATTTCTGGCGTCATACGCGGCGCGGAGTCCGGAGCGAGAGGACCTGGCCGAAACCGCGCTGTTTGCCTTTGCAATACTGCACCATCCTGACCGTTTCCCGCCCGCAGACACTGAAGCTACCATGCGAGCCGTCCCACATAGGATCGAGTACATTAGGAACCTTTTTCCGCCAGGCACGCCGCTTGTCTATAGCGTCGCCGATGCACAAGCATGCCGATGACGCGCCGGGCAGAACGGCACAGCCTTTCGGACTGGCTCGCCTTGCATGAGCTCGATCCGGTTGCTTGCCGCCGCATTCTCAGCGCAGTGGCCCGGGAGGTCGCCAGCGCATCGGCCGGGCACAAGTGGTCCGCTTCAGGAAGCTATGGTCTTGATCCTGAGACCGCTTGGCTGAGAACCGCTGATGCAATGCGCGCATTCTTTCCCGCGCAGCGGAGCATTATCGACGACACTTTCGAGAAGACCGTCAAGACGCTTGTAGCTCGGCCCAATAAATCTCCGAGAGCACTCACACTTGACAATGGACCGGGCACGTATCCCACAATTTTTTACAGCTTTCTTGGCGAACCGTCCGATTCCCTGGTTATTGCGCATGAATTTGGGCATGCCGTGCAAATCAGGGCGAGCCGGGGAAAGTTCGTATCGCCAATCATGAGGGAGGTTTGCGCATTTATCGGCGAAATGGCGCAGTTGTCATACGCCTTGTGCGGTGACGCGCGGCAATACCGTTGTCTTTCTCAGGTCTGGCATAAAGATAACCAGAAATATCTCGGAACCCATAGGGATCATCTGGATTCGGCTTTGTTACAGCCGGAGATGCCTTACAACTATTTTTGGAATTATCCGATCGCTCGCTATCTCGCGATCCAGATTTCTCAACGATGTTCGCGAGATCGGATGTGGACGCTTTTCGAGGGTGATTTATCCGTTCGAGGAGTTCTGCGGGAATTGGCCTTCGAGGCAAGTTTGGCGTGACGGTAACGAATGCCGTCTATCCATGTCGGCCCTGGAGCCTCGCGGCGGCAGCGGTTTCAATCTTCGCCGGCGCCCGAAAGTCGCGACGGCCCTTCGGGACCTTGCGGATACCGTGCGAAACCTTCGCAGCCGCTGCCGCGCCTTGACGATCGGTTGGCCCCACCAGAGAACCGGACCTCGAGAAATCCCCTCCTTCGACAGTTTGGCGAGTGTCGCACGTCGACCAGCGCAAGTCTTCAGCGGCGCGCGACGAAATCGCCGGCACCCCCGACCTTCGCGGCAACAGGTTGTGCTTGCACCGTGGGAGCGGCGCCGCGTGGGCCGCGGGGATGCCCGCTGGGTCTCACGGTCTCAGGAGAGTTCAGTATTAACTTTATTTCTTTTCCTCGTCCTCAGGAAGGGGTGGCAGCACGGCCAGCCGTCGACCGAGTGGCAAGGCGTCGAGGAGGATAGACACCCCCTCGGCGTTCCGCCGCTTGAACGCCACTCCGATCTTCGTGAAGACGTCCTTTCCCTTCCCATCACGCTCTCTGATTGCGAAGACGTCAAAGTCGGGCCTATTTCCTTCCATGCCAGCACACTCCCGATGTTAAGTTTGGATCGCAAGTTCGTTCCGCGGCCGGTGCTCATTGAGTGCTGGGCTGGATTGGTCGGCAACAGAGATCGACCAAGTGCCCTCGAGAGCCTTCAGCTGCCCGGGCTCACACTTCCCGATCACGCTGAATCCATTGCGAAATCGGCGTCCCTCTTACCACCATTCTGGATTCTGATCACTTTTCTGTCAGCCGCCCCGTCGAGCTTAACTTCGCTGAGTTCGCCGTCATCCAAGGTGAAGCGCCGGGTGGGTTGATATGTCTTCAGCGCGAGGCGGGTGAGCATGATCAGAATCCCCCCACGAGCGAGGAAGTCGGCAACTTCGCTCTTGAGGCTCTTGGACAGAGCTTCCCTGAAGGTCCCGTCAGGTTCGTCAACAACCAGCCATTTCGGATCCGGATAAAGCGCCCGTGCGAGGGCAAGCCGGTGACGTTCGCTCTTAGAGAAGATACTGCCGACGGCATCGATGCGGGTAAGATATCCGTCAGGCAAGGAGAGAATCTTGTCGTGCATCTGCGCCAGGCGCGCCACGTGCTCGAGCCTGTCCCAGTCCGGTTCAGTGTCCAGACCTGCGATGTTCTCCTCGACGGTGGCGGTGATAAAGTCGACCCGCTGCGGCACATAGCCGATCGTCCTGGCTGCATCGGTGATAGACAGTCGCTCGATAGGGATTGTGCCAAGCAGGACGTTGCCGCCGGCACGCGGGAAGCGCCCGATCAACATCTCGGCGAGCACGGTCTTGCCCGAATTACTACTGCCGACGATCTCGATCGCCGAACCCAGCGAGACCTCAACATTGAGATTGTGCAGTAGCCTCGTTTTTGTGATCGGACAGCGAACCGTCACTTGGGACAGGTACAAAGCTGCTCCGCCTTCCAACTTTGCAGTTGGCGCCCTTGCTGTCTTGAGCGTCCTGTCGAGGGTTATCCAGTTTGCGATTGCCTCTCTGATACTGGGTACCTGCTTCAGGAAGCTCTCCATGGGATAAAGGACCTGGCGGGCCAGGTACATGCTGGCGACCATCGCGCCGACCGTCAATTCGCCATTGATCGTCAAATAAGCGCCGGTCGCGAGCGCCAGGTACTGGATCAACCTGGCGGTGTGCGACGACAGGACCGAGAACCACGCATTCCAGTCATTGAGTTCAACTGCCATGTCGCGCGACCGGCGCCGCGCCAGCACCCATCGCTTGTTGTAGGCGGCCATCATCTGCTGCGATTCGATTACATCGCGCGAAACCAGCAGCGTGTCCTTGAGGTCGCCAATCTTGTCGCTCGCTTCGCTGGCACCCTCGTCGCGAGCCTTGGCGAAGCAGACCTTTACCGTCATGATGAGCACCAGCAGCGCGAGCCCAGCCCCCACAACCCATCCAATCATTGGACTGATCACGAATACCACAGCCAGGAACACCGGAGACCACAGGAAATCCAGGATGCTCACCAGCGAGCCGGAGTGAAAGAACCCGCGGAGCTGATCAGCCTCGTTTAGACCGGCCGCTGGCTTGCTTCCGCTCCTGCCGAAGTAGGTGTCGCGTGCCGCGGAGCTGAATATGTGGTCCTCGATGCGTTCCTGGAACTGAGCACCGAAACGCGCCAGTATCCGCCGCCGCGAATAATCAAGGAGCGTCATCACTGCTAGGATGGCGACGAGAAGCAGAAGCAAGGAGACCAGGGTCGCCTCCGATCGCGAAGGCAACACCCGATCAAAGATGAGGATCATGAAAAGAGGACCAGCCAACCTCAGCAAGCCGTAAACCAGGCTGATGAGGACGGCGAAAAATACGATGTACCGGACGCCATAAAAGGTTTCCCTCAGTACATTCGATTGTTTACTCCTGGCCAATGGTCTCTCACAACGTTGAACACACGACGACGACGCCGTGACCGGCGGCGGTTATTTCCGTACTTGGTTCAAGTTGAAAGAGAGGATGACCCGATCGGCCGCGCGCCCCTTCTCTTTGGACACGTTGCTGTCAACGCCATGATACAACCAAGCCGGGAATATTATCATGCGTCCTGGGATTGGCTTGTAATTCACCTTAGTCCAACAGTCCCGTGGCCGCTTCTTCTTTGCCACGTACTTCGGCTGGTTCATTATCATTACAGTACGAGGATCTATGAACTCGATCTTGCCTGCGCCTTCCGGCGCCTGGACATAGTAGACTCCGCTCCAGAGGCTGTTGGGATGCACATGGGCGCGGTTACCGTTGCCCGGCGGATTGATGATAGACCACATCGTCGTGACTTTGAGGACCTGGTCCTTCGCGTAGCTCAGATCCTGCGATATCCGGCTCAGTACCGTGTCGATCTCCGTTTGGAGCGGTTCGTAGTCCGCGTTCTTATGCAGCATTGTGGCGCTGTGCCAGCTGCCGAGCTCGGCCGTATTCGACTTGTTGACACCGGCCTGGTCCCGCTCCCGCTCAGCGTAAGTGAGATCAAGAAGAGTCTTGTTAAGACGCTCACAATTCTCGACGTCGTACTGATAGATTATCGTCGGAAAATAGTTTGTCCGCACGAACCTCTCGGAACCAGCCATTCCGGCTCTCGCAATTCCCTCTTTTGCGACATCTGGATTCACGGTCAACATCAGAACTCCTCCCACGGTTGCGGATGTCCGGCAGACCCAAGTATCGGTCGGTGCTTATAGCTCGATTGATCTAGTACGCTTCCCCTATAGGTGTCCCGGCTCCAAAAAAAAAAATAGATCAGACCAGCGGCACTTGGTCAACCATATTTTTACCTCCGTTTGTCTGGTCGAGCTGCCTGCCGTGTCTTGCCGCTTTCGGCTGGCGTCCCGCAAGAGACTTTCCGCGACGGAGATAGTGCGCCGTTCGAAGCTGGTAACCCCCAATCCACATCAGCCAGCTAGACGAAGGCTCCCTGGCCGGGGACAAAGGCAGTAAGCGGCGATGAAGTCGGTTCAACGAATGGCGAGCAGGGGCCTCCATTTCGCAGTCTTCAGGTATCCGCTAGGGTCTGGTCAATGTCCTCAGGCTCGTTTTAGCAACGCCGCATTACTTGGCCGATGCGACGCAATAAGCGCCTTGCCAAACCTGGCCATAGCGCTTCCCGTTCGACCGGCGCGATGCCCCGGCCGGTAGGGGCTCAAACACCAAAGCAGGTGTCTGCCCCGTTGCACGCACGGCCTTTCGGAAAGCATCCAACCGTACTCCTATACCAAAAGAAAGAAGCCCGGTTTCCCGGGCTTCCTTGTTGTTTGGGTAGGGCAACCGGACAGAAAGTCCGGTCGCATTTGCACGAGATTGACAGTGATCAGACCTGGCTGCCGGGCTCGTCGTTCTCGTCGTTCTCGTCGCCCTCGTCGCCCTCGTCGTCCTCATCGCCCTCGTCGTTCTCGTCATCCTCCTCGCCCTCGTCGCCCTCGTCGCCCTCGTCGTCCTCGTCGCCCTCGTCGTCCTCGTCGTCCTCGTCGCCCTCCTCGCCCTCGTCGCCCTCATCGCCCTCGTCGCCCGCTTCGTCGCCCTCGTCGTCCTCGTCGCCCTCGTCGTCCTCGTCGCCCTCATCGTTCTCAAGGCCCTCGTTGCCCTCGTCGTTCTCGTCGCCCTCGTCGCCCTCGTCGTCCTCATCGCCCTCGTCGTTCTCGTCGGCCTCGTCGCCCTCGTTGTCCTCGTTGTCCTCGTCGTCCTCGTCGCCCTCGTTGTTCTCGTCGGCCTCGTTGTTCTCGTTGCCCTCGTCGTCCTCGTTTCCGTTGGCCTCGTCGCCCTCGTTGTTCTCGTTGGCCTCGTCGTCCTCGTTGTTCTCGTCGTCCTCGTCGTTCTCGTTGCCCTCGTCGGCCACGCCGCCCTCGTCGCCCTCGTCGCCCTCATCGTTCTCGTCGCCCTCGTTGTTCTCGTCGCCCTCGTCGGCCTCGTCGTCCTCGTTGCCCTCATTGCCGCTGTCGTCGGCCGCGGCCTCGTCGCCCTCGTCACCCTCATTGTCGCCGGTGTCCTCGTTGCCCTCGTCGTCCTCGTTGTTCTCGTCGGCCTCGTCGCCCTCATCGCCCTCGTCGCTCTCGTTGTCCTCGTCGCCCTCGTCGTCCTCATCGCCCTCGTCGCCCTCATCGTCCTCGTCGCCCTCATTGCCCTCAACGCCCTCGTCGCCCTCATCGTCCTCGTCGCCCTCGTCGTCCTCGTCGCCCTCGTCGCTCTCGTCGTCCTCGTCGCCCTCGTCGCCGTCTACGTCAGCGTCCTCATCGCCCTCATCGCCCTCGTTGTTCTCGTCGTCCTCGTCGTTCTCGTCATCCTCATCGCCCTCGTCATCCTCGTCGCCCTCGTCGCCATTGTCGGGCTCGTCGCCCTCATCGCCCTCGTCGTCGTCATTGGCCTCGTCGAACTCGTCGCCCTCGTCGCCCTCATCGTTCTCGTCGCCCTCGTCGTCCTCGTCGCTCTCGTCGCTCTCGTCGCTCTCATCGCCCTCGTCGCCATTGTCGGGCTCGTCGCCCTCGTTGCCCTCATCGTTCTCGTCATTCTCGTCGTTTCCGACGTCGGGCTCGTTGCCCTCATCGTTCTCGTCGTTCTCATCGCCCTCGTTGGCCTCGTCGCCCTCGTCGCCCTCGTCCTGCTCGTCGCTCTCGTCATCCTCGTCGCCCTCGTCGCCGAAATTCACCTCGTCGGCCTCGTTGTCCTCGTTGTTCTCGTCGCCCTCGTCGCTCTCGTCGGCCTCGTCGCCCTCATCGGACTCATCGTCCTCGTCGTCCTCGTTATTCTCGTCGCCCTCGTCGGCCTCGTCGCCCTCGTCGTTCTCGTTACCCTCGTTGTCCTCGTTATTCTCGTCGTCCTCGTCGTTCTCGTTGCCCTCGTCGTTCTCGTTATTCTCGTCGCCCTCGTCGCCCTCGTCGCCCTCGTCGGTGTTGCCAACGGCGCTCTCGTCGCCCTCGTCGCCCTCGTCGGACTCATCGTTCTCGTCGCCCTCGTCGCTCTCGTCGCCCTCGTTATCCTCGTCGCCCTCGTCGTTCTCGTCGCTCTCGTCGCCCTCGTTGTCCTCGTTGTTCTCGTCGTCCTCGTCGGCCTCGTCGCCCTCGTTGGCCTCGTCGTTCTCGTTGTCCTCGTCGCCCTCATCGTTCTCGTTGCTCTCGTCGTCCTCGTCGTCCTCGTCGCCCTCGTCGCCTAGGCCGCTCTCGTCGCCCTCGTTGTTCTCGTCGTCCTCGTTATTCTCGTCGGCCTCGTCGCCTTCGTTATTCTCGTCGTTCTCGTCGTTCTCGTCGCCCTCGTCGGCCTCGTTGCCCTCGTCGTCGTTGTCGTTCTCGTTGCCCTCGTCGCCCTCGTTGCCCTCGTCGCCGTCGTCAGGCTCGTTGCCCTCGTCGTTCTCGTTGCCCTCGTCGTTCTCGTCGTTCTCGTCGGCTTCGTCGCCTTCGTTGCCCTCGTCGCTCTCGTCGTTCTCGTCGCCCTCGTTGCCCTCGTTGTCCTCGTCGCCTTCGTTGAAGCTGATGGGTGCGAACAGATCGTGCGGTCCGAACATTTTCAGGATCGCCTCGAACGGATCGAGGCCAGCTTCCAGGGCGTTGCGCAGCGCTAGCGAACCGCCATCCACCGCGAAATCACGTAGATTTGAACAAGCCATTATTACCTCCCACAGTGCACGCCGCCGGCGAAGCCGCCATAGTTAGCGAGCACATTCATGTTTCTAGTTCATGTTGAGAATGGTCGGCCTACACTGGGCCGCGCCTGGCAAAGACGAAAAAATAGGCCGATCTCCTAGGGATCAACCCACTGTTGCGACGTAACCGCACGAGCCCACGGCTCGACACCCATGGGGTCGAACAACGTCTAACGGGTCGTGCAAATCAACGTTCGTCCAGCGACCCACACGATACTCCGGGGACCATGCTGGTAGCCCGGAACGATCGGACGGGATTGCCTGATACCTCCCTTAAGGAGGTACTAATGCACGGTATCCCTCACATCTGCGCTTTGCAAGCTGGCCTCTGCGAAGAATCGCCATTTATTGTGCGCGATTTTTAGACTGTTGAGGCACACGGGCTGCGGCCGATAGATGGCACACGCGTTGTCGGGCTTGTCGTCGGAGACGCCGCCCGAGTGGCTGATCGAGGGCGGCGATAGCCATCTCGCCGCACCACCGCGCCGTCCAGGTGCTCTGTCTCGTCGATCAGGGTCGAGGCGCCGTCGATGTTGCCGACCGGGCCGACCATCTCCGCCCCCTTTCCTTCAAGCCCTCGCGCGATGTCCTCGGCCAAGAAGTACTCGTCCTCGACCACAAGGAGCCGGCGCCCCTCCAGCGTGTCCGCCCGGTCATGAGCGCTTGCTCATGCGCCGCTCCTTTCTCCAAGGGCAGGTCGATGGTGTAGCGCACGCCCTCGTGCGCGACACCATCGGCAGGGCCATCGCCGATTGAAGGCCCTCGTTGACGAGCAGCCCACATCCGAGGTCCGCGACCTCGTCGGGAAAGCCGACAAAGGCGCGCTGGCCTGTGTTCAAAGCGATCTCGCCAGGCCGTCGGGCTGCTTGCGTCGACCCGGTGGAAATAGTCGGTGACCTTGTGCGAAAATTCTTGCTAGCGATCTTTCGAGCGACTTCGTCTGCGGATCGTAGGTCTAGAGGGTTGGCCTACTCGTCTTCGCTGGCCTTAGGGCTTACGATATGCAGCGGCTGAAGCACGCGTACGACCTCGTTGCAGTCGACCCAGATCGCGGCGGCACACGCCTCCATTATTGGAGCGCTGCAGCTCTACCTCGACTTCAACGACCTGATCATGTTCCTGCTGCAGTTAAGGGAAGCAGCCGCGAATAGTGGCTGGGCAGACTTGGATGTTTCGACGCGGCGTTCGGCGCGCCGTTTCTTTTCGGGGTCGACGGACGCCCGCCGAGGCGCTAAAGTTCGTACATGCCGCGCGATATCCTGGTCCGCCGAACAGCCGAGACCGATCTGCCCGCCATTACGGCGATCTACAGCGAAGCGGTTCGCGCCGGTGCCGGATCATTTGAATTGGAAGTGCCGGACGTAACCGAGATGGCCCGCCGCTGGCGAAACCGCGTTGGCAAGGGCTATCCGCATATCGTGGCCATCCGGGATGACGCCGTCATCGGCTACGCTTATACCGGCCGCTACCGCACGCACCCAGCCTATCGCTTCTTGGTCGAGGACAGCATCTACATTGCTCCTGATGCGCAGGGCGCCGGTGTCGGTCGAGTGCTCCTGAGCGAGTTGATCAAGCTCTGCGAAGGACGGGGATTCAGACAGATGATCGCCCTGATCGCGGGCGGAACGGAGAACCCGTCGTCGGTCAGATTGCATGACCGTCTCGGATTTCGACAAGTCGGCCTGATCGAAGGCTCCGCCTTTAAGCACGGGCGATGGCTTGACATACTGTTGATGCAGCGCGCGCTTGGCGAGGGAAAAGCCTCGTTACCGCGCGAGCGCTAGCAGGCTGTTGAAGAATGGTTGCGTTTGGCTTTGAGGATAGCCTCATCGCCGTTGTGATAGGCGAATGTGATCTCGATCGAGCCGTCGTCGAGCAGTTCGGCGGAGCCGTAGCGCCCATCTGGCCGAGATAACGCCCGGAATCGGAGAAGCCGAACGGGATGGTGAGACGTCCCAGCCGCTCCACATAGGCGCGGAAGTGCGGGCCGCCGAACAGCCGAGCGAAATATTGCGCGGCCAGAAGGGTGAAGCCGGACTCCGTTTCCGCGATCAGGAAATGTACTGGCGTCGCCGCATCGATGTGCTTCACCATCTGCGCGACGATCATGAAGAGACGCCGCGCCGAGGCATCTTCCGACAGGATGGAGCCGTAGCTGACTGATCGCGGCTCTACCGCGTTGAGGAGATCGTTTACCGCCGCCAAGTAGGACCGCCGGTGCGTCGGGTCGCTGGGCGAGGTGACCAGCCCGACTTGGCTGCGGATCGCGTTGTGGACCTGCGTGGCGTTCAGCCGGACATGCGTATGCGCCAGGCCTAGTCCGTGCGACCGCATTTCGGCATCCAGCGTAACGAGCGAGAGCCGCAGATTCTCCTCGCGGCATTCCGCCAGCATCTCGTCGACCAGCCGGCGCAAGTCCACCGTATCGGTGAGCGCCACGGGTGCCTGTTCGACCATTAGGCGCCCGAACGTGGCGACTGCCTTGCCCGGCGAGTCGGGCCCGAGCGCGGCAAGGGTGCTCTGCTGCGCTTCAGCGGCTTCCCTTGCGCGCGTCAGCTTGAGCCGCAGGCGCTCCAGCGGCCCCAGTGGTGATGAGGGCGTCGATTGTCATGATGGCAATCGGCCCCCTACTTGTTGATGGGACGCATCATTTCTAGACCAACTCAGGGCTGCAATTCGTGTGCCGGGCTGCAATTCGTGTACCAACAACAAAAAACCGCCGCTTCGTGACACCTATCTAGAACGAGTCTGGTAAACGGCCCGTGGAACTACTCAACGACGGCCGGCCAACCCACCACCACCGTGAGGCGTACGGTGTCTTGAGGGAGTCCCATCGCAAAGGGGAACCACAAGCGCCGATGAAACTGGCCGGATCGTACTTACGCCCTGATCTGTTCACTTGAGCAGCGCGTTGAACGCAAGGGATTGGCTTAGCGCTCAATTCGACTAAAATCTTTGTTGACACTCCGACCCATTTTCAGGGCACGATAGCTGATGGAGGCGGGAATTGGCGGACCTAGTTGCGTTGTTGCGGAATGCCATCAATGGCCTTGACGATCACTCGCCAGCGATGCGCCAAAAGGTATATGAACGGGCCCGAACCGCAGTAGCTAAGAAGCTCGCTTTATTGAACGCGCCACCTTCAGTATCGGAAAGGACGCTGCGCGACCTAGAAAATGCAATCTGGGGGGTCGAAACGGAGCTCACGTTCGCGGACAGTTCGAATACCAGGCAAGCGATCTTATGTTCATCCGGAACAGATGACGATAGACTGCAGAAATCGGGAACGCCGGCAGAGCAAGCTTATGTGCTTGAAATAACAGGACTAGCTGGAAGTCGGTCGAGTGACCACGATGCTAAGTCAGGAGCCTTCGGCACAGACCTTTCGCAAGAAAGCATCCTCGGACGAGGAATGGCGTGTGATCGAACCGCTCGGCGAGCCGAAATTGCTCGAGAAGATGGGCAAATCAGACGAGGAAAACTGATCGGCATGCTAGGTCCAGACAAACGCAACCGGCGCTCGTGGACCATTCGAAAACCGCTCGGAATTGGTCTAGCGGCCATGGTGGGATTGTTCGGCCTTGTTTTTGCATGGGCTGCAACGTTCAACATATCCGGCGCCGTCATAGGCACGGGGCAGGTGCAGGCATCGGCCAATCGCATCGCGGTTCAACACCAGGTCGGTGGTGTGGTCGCCGCGATCCTTGCGAATAACGGCGACCAGGTGAGGAGCGGTGACGTTGTTTTAAGGCTTGACGACTCTTCGCTTCGTTCGGAACTTGCCACGGTCGAGGGCGAGCTGTTCGAAATCCTCGCTAACGAGGCCCGATTGGAAGCCGTGTTGGATGATCGCAAGGAGCTTTCGCTCCATCCCGTTTTGCAAGAGGCCGTCATGACCAATCCGGGCCTTAAGCCATTGCTGGACCATCAGCAGCGTCAGCTTGACGCGCACTACGACTCGCTCGTCACCCAGGTCTCGCTCTTACGGGAGCAGACAAATCAAATCCGTAATGAGGCCCTTGGGGTACAGGCTGCCCTCGACGCTAAGCGCGAAGAGCTTGCATTCTCCAGTGACGAACTTGCCGGCTCCATCCAGAAGCTGGATAAAGGGCTCATTACGAAGACGATCGTGACAACCCTGCAGAAGGAAGTTATTACAGCAAAGGGCGAGTTCGGTACTCTGACGGCGCAAGTTGCCGAGCTAAATGGAAAGTTAGCCGAGCAGGAACTTAAGCTGAACGCGATTCCATTGGAGATAAAGGATCTTGGCGCAGACAAAATAAACCTTCTAAGACAGCAATCGAAGAAGCTCATAGAAATCAGAAGTTCCATTCTCCATAATTTGGGCAATCTAGATGTTAGGACTCCGGTAAGCGGAATGGTTTTTGATTCCAAGATACTTGGGCCGCGATCAGTTATCGAAGCTGCGAAACCGATCATGTATATCGTCCCAGACGGCGAACCGACGTTAGTCGTAGTGCGCGTGGAAGGGAGGGACATCGATCAGGTTCACATAGGTCAGGAAGCTGGACTTAGGTTCACCACATTCAACCGACGGTCGACGCCGATCATTGAGGGGCGGGTGACGGCTATATCGGCGGATGCGTTTCTCGATGAACGCACCCAAGCGTTCTACTACTTTGTCGACGTGTCGCTGATTGAAGAAGAATTGCACAAGCTTGGTGATGTCAAGCTAATATCGGGAATGCCGGTTGAAGCGTTTCTCACGACGAAGAGCCGTTCGCCGGCCAGCTACGTGATCAAACCGATTTTCGATTACTTCGCTAGAGCGTTCAGAGACTGAACTGCAATCTGGCGTGTGACTCGGCGAGGATTAGGTATCGCCAGATAGATGAAGCTAGTGTCGGTCGTTCACGATGGCCCGTCCAAGGACCTGAAACTACGGCAGCTTCTGGGATCGGCGATCGTTTCTCTGAACGGCCGAGATGCGGCGCAAAGCGGCCGGACACGTAGCCCGCATTGGCTCGTAGCTGGCTCTCGCCCGGCGATCGCCTTCATCCCATCTTGCGCGTCTCAGATCCGCGCCTACACACGCACACGCTGTCGAAAGGACATCTTCTGGAGGTGAACCTCAGTCCTTTTGAGTTCGAGGAAATGGTCTATATGAGCTTCAACATCTCTTCGGCGAAGGGCCAGCACGAAAGCCTAATGGGTTTGACAATTTGGGAATAAAGCCTTTGTTGTCAATGATCGGCAATCGATCGTTTGACAGCCTAACCACTTGAACTGCCACGGCTGTTCCAGAACGGCTCAGCGTGGAATAGAATGCCACCTGCGGTCTCCCTGCTGAACGGCCGTAGATAAGCGAAAAGACGTATGGCGACCACGCAACTGGAACGGCCAGGAAATGGCGGCTTGAGCGCTCGCGCCATGCGAACGCTGAGGGCAATGCCGCGCGCCTGGAAACGGTTCTGGCGCCTCGTCGCACTTTACATGCCAAAGAGGCTCTATGCCCGCTCCCTGATCATCGTCATCGCGCCGATGATCCTGCTGCAATCGGTCGTCGCCTTCGTCTTCATGGAACGCCACTGGCAGACGGTGACGCAGCGCCTGTCGCAGGCCACCGTGCGCGACATTGCCGCCATCATCGACCTGATAGAGACCTATCCGCACGATGCCGACTACGCCAATGTGATCCGCATTGCGCAGGACCGCATGCAGTTGAAGGTCGACTTGCTGCCGCCCGATCCACTGCCGGCGCCCGGTCCAAAGCCTTTTTTCTCGATTCTGGATGACGTTCTCTCAACCGAGATCACCCGCCAGATCAACCGCCCGTTCTGGATCGATACCGTCGGCAATTCCAACATTGTCGAGGTCCGCGTCCAGCTCGAAGGCAAGGTGCTGCGCGTCTTCGTGCGCCGCAGCCAGGCCTACGCCTCGAACACCCACATCTTCCTGATCTGGATGGTTGGCACCTCGCTGGTGCTGTTGATGATCGCCATTCCCTTCCTGCGCAACCAGATCCGCCCGATCCTGACGCTGGCCGAGGCGGCAGAGAGCTTCGGTAAGGGCCGGCCAATGCCGCGCGATTTCCGGCCGCGCGGCGCGGAGGAAGTTCGCCGTGCCGGCTTTGCCTTCATCCAGATGCGCGAGCGCATCGAACGCCAGCTCGAACAGCGCACCGCGATGCTGACCGGCGTCAGCCATGATCTGAGAACCATCCTGACCCGCTTCAAGCTGCAGCTGGCGCTAACCGGCGGCAAGGCCGAGACCAAGGCAGCGCTCGACCAGGACATCGACGACATGCAGTCGATGCTGGAAGGCTATCTGGCCTTTGCGCGCGGCGAGGCATCGGAAGACACCGGCCGTTTCGACCTCCAGGCCTACTTCCAGAAACTCGGCGAGGAGGCGACGCTACACAGGCGCAAGCTATCGACCGCGCTCGCCGGCGATCCCGACGTGCATGTGCGACCCAACGCCTTCGCCAGGCTGCTGTCCAACGTCGTCGGCAATGCCTTCCGTTATGCAAGGACCGTGGAGATCACCGCCAACCACGGCCGCGGCTCGCTTCTCGTCACCATTGACGATGACGGCCCGGGCATTCCGCCCGAAAAGCGCGAGCACGTGTTCAAGCCTTTCGTGCGGCTTGACGAGGCCCGCAACCTCGACGCCAGCGGCACGGGACTTGGCCTGTCCATCGCCCGCGACATCGCTCGCAGCCATGGCGGTGACATCGTGCTGGACGACAGCCCGCTCGGCGGCTTGCGCGCCGTGATCAAGGTTCCCGCCTGACCTGAACCTAAGCTCGTCCCGCAATGCACTTGCGGGTTGCGCCTTCATCCGCCCGTCATGAAACCATGTTGAAGAGCGCGCATGAAGCGCGCGATCCATATTGATTCGGCCTCGCAGTCCCCCTTCGACGCAACGCCCATCCGGGTGCGCAGGAGCGAAGCGCGAGCGGCGGCCTGGTCGCCGTTCCGGCATCGCATCAAGGCCACCGACGACGATCTCCTGGGCAAAGGACCGCCATGCGCATTCTGATGGTCACCGACGCCTGGCGTCCGCAAGTCAACGGCGTCGTCCACACGCTGGAGCGGCTCTCGGAAACGCTGAAGTCTTTTGACGTCGAGGCGGACTTTCTGACGCCGAATATCTTTCGCACTCTGCCCCTGCCGACCTATCCCGACATCAGGTTGGCGCTGACCACGCCCGGGCATGTCGCCCGCCTGATCGACGCGCGCAAGGCAGACCACATCCACATCGTCACCGAAGGTCCGCTCGGCATGATGGCGCGGCGCTACTGCCGCCACGCCGGCCGGCCGTTCACAACCAGCTATCACACGCGCTTCCCGGAATATCTGAGCGCACGCCTGCCCGTCCCTGAAAGCTGGGCCTACCGCTGGCTGCGCGATTTCCACAATTCCGGACAAGGCACGCTGGTCGCCACCCAGTCGCTGGCGGACGACCTTGCCGCGCGCGGATTCACCAAGCTCAGGCCATGGACGCGCGGCGTCGATATCGACCATTTCCGGCCGGAAAAGCGGAAGGATCTGGGATTTCCGGGGCCGATCTTCCTCTGCGTCGGCCGCGTCGCCATCGAAAAGAACCTGACCGCCTTCCTCGATCTCGACCTGCCCGGCAGCAAGGTCGTCGTCGGTGAGGGACCAGAGCTTTCAAAGCTCAAGGCCAGATATCCCGATGCGCATTTCCTCGGCCACCGTCCCAACGACGAACTCGCCGAAATCTACGCGTCGGCCGATGTCTTCGTCTTTCCAAGCCGCACCGACACGTTCGGCAACGTCATCATCGAGGCGCTGGCCAGCGGCACGCCGGTCGCCGCCTATCCGGTGACCGGACCGATCGACATCGTCGGTGACGGCATCGGCGGCGCGGTGTCCACCGATCTGCGTGAAGCGTCACTCATCGCGCTCAATGTCGACCGCGCCGAGGCCCGCGAACGCGCCATGCGCTACAGTTGGAAGGCCTGCGCCGAAATGTTTCTGGATACGGTCCAAGAGGCCCTCGGCACGACGCGCAAGCTGGCGGCCTGACATTACCTTCGTCATCCACGGGCCTGCACGTCCGCTTCGCCCGTGGATGACGAAAGCTAGAACAGGCGGCCACCATCCGGCACCTTGCGCTCGATCGCGCCAAGCACCACGGCGCCCTCCTCGTCGGGAAAGCCAAGCGTCAGCACTTCCGACATGAACGGCCCGATCTGGCGCGGCGGAAAATTGACCACCGCGAACACCTGCCGGCCGATCAGCGTATCGGGCGCATAGTATTTGGTGATCTGCGCCGACGATTTCTTCAGCCCGATATCAGGGCCGAAATCGATCTTCAGCTTGAACGCCGGCTTGCGTGCCTCGGGGAACGGCTCGGCGTCGATGATGGTGCCGACGCGGATGTCGACACGGTCGAAATCGGAAAAGCTGATCTCGGGCTTGCGCGCGTTGCTCGAACTCATCGAGGCTCAGGCGTTTCCGTAGGTTTCGAACAGGACGCCGGCCAGCGCATCCTTGGCCGAGGTTCCCGACCAGACGACGAACTGGAACGCCTGAAAATAGCATTCGCAGGCTTCCAGCGCCGACGACAGCAGCACCTCGACCTGCTGGCTCGACGGCTCGACCCCGCCGGCCAGCAGCAGCGACTGGCGGAACATGATCGCGCCTTCCTGCTCCCAGAGGTCGAAATGGCCGAACAGCATCTGCTCGTTGATCAGCGACAGCAGCCGCATCACTTCGAGTGCGCGGGCCTCCGGCACCTTGATGTCGAAAGCGCAGGCCAGATGCAGCGCCTCGAAATCCTCCATCCAGGAGAATGAGACGTGATAGTCGGTCCAGCTTCCGGCAACCGAAATCGAAATCTCGTCATCGCCGGCCCGTTCAAAGGACCAGTCATTGTTGTGCGCCACCTGCTCGATGACATCCACCGGATGGATTTCGCGGGAGAATTCGAGTTCGAGAAGTTCCATGGAATGCTTCCTGTGTTCAGGGGAGCGCCACACGCTCCGCGGGGCACACACGACGAACAATCTTGTCTAGAACTCGGACGGCCAGGACTTCACGACACAAAGACCCCGGACCGGACCCCACCGCCCGGCCGCATGACCCTGCTCCGAATCATGCAACAAATTCAGTCTATTGATCGGGAGTCGCGTGAACAGCCCAATTTTTCGCACTGCGTCATTCGCATGTGGAAAGCCGCTGTCACAAAGATTCATGCAATGCCGGTAAACGATTCACGCCAAAGCGATTTTTCGGATTGTGCTTTGTGGAAAAGTTTAGCGATTATTTTTTTGGTTTGGGCTTCGCCGCAGCCGCAGGTGCGGCCTGCCCGGTCAATTCGGCGAGCCTGGCCTCAAGCGCATCGATGCGGGTAGCAAGGCGGGTGTTTTCTTCCCTGGCCTTCGCAGCCATGTCGCGGGCGGCCTCGAACTCCTCGCGCTGCACCACGTCCATGGTGCTGAGAATACGCTCGGCCTGTCCCTTGAAGGCGGTCTCCACCTCGCGCCGCACGCCTTGCGCAGCACCGGCGGCATCGGTCATCAACTTGGCGAATTCATCGAGAATGCGGTTCGGTCCGGTCGACATGGCAAATCCTCGCTTGGTCGAATTGACGTAGTGGCGCTGAGCGCGGAATGCAAGAACGTTGCGGCTGCTGCGGCATCAAGTCGGATGGAGTTTTGCTCGATGGGCTACTGGTCTGTCGGACCAATAACTATTATTGTACAAAAGAGAGCATCTGAAGGAGCATCTCATGGCCATCAGCGCAGATTTGGGCAACCGTCTGGAGGATGTCGTAAACCAGCTTGTGAGCACCGGCCGCTACAATTCGAAGAGCGAAGTGCTGCGCGAAGGCGTTCGCCTTGTCGAAGAACGGGAGAAGCGCCTTGCCGCGCTCGACGCCGCGCTCGCCAAGGGCATCGGTGAGGCCGACGCAGGGCAATTGAAGCCTGCCGAAGACGTGCTTGACCGCCTGGAGGCCAAATACAAAGCGATGGCCAAGAGGTGAAGCGGCTGGTCTTCACCCACCAGGCCGAAACAGACCTTGAAGCCATTGGCGATCATATCGCGCTCGACAGCCCGCTTCGGGCTGTGACGTTCATCCGGGAACTGCGTGACGACTGCATGGGACTGCAGACCATGCCGACGCGGTATCCGCTCTTGCCGCGCCACGAATCTTCCGGCATCCGTCGCCGCGTTCACGGAAGCTACTTGATTTTCTACCGCATCAGCACCGATGCAGTGGAAATACTGCATATCCTGCATGGGCGCGACGGACAACGAGGCCATTTTGTTTCCGGAGAATTGACGGCGCCCGCGTTGCCTTGACCCCGCCAAAACCCTGCCGCATGGTCCGCGCCCGAACGCGACCGCACCCGGGAGATCCTTGTTGAGCGAAAATTTTATGCTGCCGCTGGCCGCGCTGCCCTTTCCCAACATCGACCCGGTCATCGTCCAGATCGGCCCGCTGGCGGTGCACTGGTATGGCGTCGGCTACATCGTCGGCATTCTCTTCGCCTGGTGGTATGCCAAGCGGCTTGTCACCAACACAAGGCTCTGGCCCGAAGGCATCCTGCCGATGAAACCGGAGGACCTCGACGACTTCATCGTCTGGGCGGCCATCGGCGTGGTGCTGGGCGGACGCACCGGCTACGTGCTGTTTTACGACCTGCCGCGCTACATCGCCCACCCGCTCGATATCCTTGCCGTCTGGCAGGGCGGCATGTCGTTCCATGGCGGCCTGCTCGGCGTCATCCTTGCCATGACGCTGTTTTCTCGGTCGCGCGGCATCCGCACATGGACCCTGTTCGACGTGGTGGCAGCCGGCGTGCCGGTCGGCCTCGGCCTTGTCCGCGTCGCGAATTTCATCAATTCGGAGCTCTGGGGCAAGCTGACCAGCGTGCCGTGGGCCGTCGAATTCCCCAATGGCGGACCGTTCCCGCGCCATCCGAGCCAGATCTACGAGGCACTGCTTGAGGGCCTGGTGCTGTTCCTGATCCTGCGCGTCCTCACCCATTCACGGCTCAAGCTGAAGACGCCGGGCTTCGTCGGCGGCGCCTTCATCGCCGGCTATGGGGCATCGCGCATCTTCGTCGAATTCTTTCGCGAGCCCGATCAGCAACTCGGCTATCTCCTCGGGACGGGCTGGCTCACCATGGGTATGGTGCTGTCGCTGCCTATGCTCCTTGTCGGCATCTGGGCGATGGCCACGGCCAAACCGGTGCCACAGCCGCGGCCGGCATGACACCGCTGAAGGCCCGCATCATCGACCTCATCGGTGCGGTGGGGCCCATCCCCGTCAACGAATATATGGCGCTCTGCCTGTTCGATCCTCGAGACGGCTATTATACGACACGCGAACCCTTCGGCGCCGCCGGCGACTTCGTTACCGCGCCGGAGATCAGCCAGATGTTCGGCGAACTGGTCGCCGTCTGGCTTTACCAGGCCTGGCAGACGATCGGCCGGCCGCTGCCTGTCACCATCGCCGAAATCGGCCCCGGCCGTGGCACGCTGATGAAGGACGTGCTGCGCAGCGTGTCGCGGCTCGATCCGGCGTTCACCGCCAGCGCCTCGTTCGCCATGATCGAGACTAGCCCGAGATTGACCGACATCCAGAAGCAGACGCTTGCCGGTACATCGGCCGGGATCGGCTGGCATGAAACCATCGATACGCTGCCGCAGACGCCGCTTCTCATCGTCGGCAATGAATTGTTCGACGCGGTGCCCATCCGCCAGTTCATCCGTGCCGGCGCGGGGTGGCGTGAACGCGTGATCGGCCTCGATGATGCGGATGATTTGCGCTTCTTCGCCGGCGCCGGTTCGGTCGATGCGACGTTGTTGCCGGATGAGGCCGCCGATGCGCCACAAGGCGCGATCGTCGAGGTGGCACCGGCCCGCGCCGCGCTGATGGCGGCCATTGCCGGACGATTGGCCGCGCATGGCGGGGCGGGCCTGTTCCTTGACTACGGCCACCTTCAGCCCGGTGTCGGCGACACGCTGCAGGCCCTGCGCAAGCACAATCACGAAGATGTGCTGGCCAATCCGGGCGAAGCCGATCTCACCGCGCATGTCGATTTCGCCGCCCTTGCCGCTGTTGTCCGGGCGCACGGCCTCGATGTCCAATTGAGCACGCAAGGTGAATTCCTGCTCGGCATGGGCCTGCTCGAGCGAGCCGGGTTGCTGGGAGCCGAGGCGAACGAACAGGCGCGGCAAACCATTGCCGACGCTGTCGAACGCCTGGCCGGACCCGACGCCATGGGTCAACTTTTCAAGGTTCTGAAAATCCTCCCCACGCCAAGCAAGACGTCCTGACCGGCAGGCCGACCACCCAGCGTCAGAGGTCGTTTACAAGCCGTCCCGCCACGCCGCCGAGATAAGTGTCCCAGAGATGGTCGGACATCAGCCGGCGGTAGCGCCGCGTACTGATCAGGGCTCGATATGAGGCGCCGCCGACGTGAAAGAGGCTGCCGTCGAACATTTGGTGGTGGGCCTCTGTCTCGCCGATCCTCAAGCTGACCGTTGTCCCTCTGGCGCCAACGATGTTGTTTTCATCCAGCCTGTCGCGGAGCATCGGCCAATTGCCGCCGCCAGTATCCAGCCCAGTCTCGAATCGGGGCCTGAAATCCAGATCGAGATCCTCCACCGCCGCGTAGCGAAAGAAGCAAAGTCCAGCCCAGAAATACCACCCGTCATGGCCTCGCTCGGCCCGATGTTTCGCGCCATAGGCGGCCTTGCCCTCCATGCACCTGGGTATGTCCAGCGGGGCGACGGGAAAGCAGTCGTGGTCCAGATAGCCGAACGTTTCGGGTCGCAGGTGGCGCACGATATTGTGGAATATCCAGTTCATCGAGATGCCGTGCGACCGGTTGGGATTCCATTCCGGGTTTCGCGGCAGCCCGAAATAAACAATGCCTCGCGACCGGCAGATGGTCTCGATCGCCTGTCGCGCGGATCGGCTGGACGAATTGTCGACGACAACAAGTGTCATGCCGGTGGAATAGGTCAGCCAGGCCTTGGTAAGCGCATCGATGACCCAGGGCGTATTGAAGGCAATGGCAAAGCAATAGTGCCGAGAGCCGGTCCGCCGCAGCTCTTCAGCCAGCTTTGATCCCTGTGCCACGTGCCGCGACCGGAAATAACCTTCCACCAGCGCATTGCGGAAATCTTTCGCTTTGCGCACGTGACGGTTCTTATGAACCTGCCGGATCAGGCTCTTGACTGGTTGCCAGACCATTGAAACCTTCGCCGGAACACGCAACCGTCCAGCCGTTGCTCACTGCCTATAGTCCAAAGCCGGGTTTTCGCCAAGTTGGCAAGGCCCCCGAACATGATGCCTGGCGGCGTTTGTCCACGGTCTGATCCGGGCATGCGCTTTGAACTTCGCCTTGACGAAATCGCCGGCGCGGACAACAACGCGTCCATGCTGAATCAGACCAAACCGGATCCCGTTCGGTCGCCCCTGCTGGAAGAGGCGAAAGCGCAAGGCATCCGTCACGGCTATTTCACCCGCGTCGGCGGCGTCTCCAGCGGCATCTACCAGGGTCTCAACATCGGCACCGGCTCGAATGACGACCAGACGCTGGTCGCCGAGAACCGCCGTCGCGTTGCCGAATGGATGGGCGTGCCGGCGAGCCATTTGCTGACCGCCCATCAGATCCATTCGCCCGATGTCGTCATTGCCCGTGAGCCGTTTGCCGGTGAGCGTCCCAAGGCGGACGCCATCGTCACCGACCGGCCAGGCATTGCCGTCGGCGCCTCGACCGCCGATTGCGGACCGGTTCTGTTCGCGGATGCTGAGGCGCGCATCATCGGTGCAGCTCACGCCGGCTGGAAAGGCGCCTTCACCGGCGTGCTCGAAAACACGGTTCTGGCGATGGAAGGCCTTGGCGCTCGTCGCGAACGCATCGTCGCCGTGCTCGGCCCTTCGATCGGTCCCGACAACTACGAGGTCGGGCCGGAATTCGTCGCCCGCTTTGTCGAGACAGATGCCGGTAACATCAGCTATTTCGCACCCTCGGCAAATCCCGGCCATGCGATGTTCGACCTCAACCTTTATACGGTCGATCGGCTCAAAAAGGCCGGAGTGACGGCCGAGGGGCTCGGCCGCTGCACCTATGCCGAGGAAGGCCTGTTCTATTCCTACCGGCGTAGCACGCACCGTAAGGAACCGGACTACGGCCGGCAGGTTTCGGCAATTGTTTTGGAGAAAGAGTGATGGCGCTGCATTTCGAACGGTCGGAGTTTGACGCACGGCGCGACCGGCTGATGATCGAACTTGCCGAGAAGAAGCTCGATGCCGTGCTGCTGTTCGCGCAGGAAAGCATGTACTGGCTGACCGGCTACGACACATTCGGCTTCTGCTTCTTCCAGTGCCTGGTGGTCAAGGCCGATGGCTCGATGGTTTTGCTTACCCGCTCGGCCGATCTGCGCCAGGCGCGCCACACCTCGATCATCGACAACATCGTGCTGTGGACCGACCGCGACGGTGCCAATCCGGCCGTCGACTTGCGCAACCTGCTCAATGAACTCGGCCTGCTCGGCGCCCGCATCGGCGTCGAATACGACACGCACGGCCTGACCGCCTACAATGGCCGACGCCTCGACGAACAGTTGCAGACGTTCGGCCAGATCGCCGACGCCTCCGGCATCGTCAGCCGGCTGCGCCTGTTCAAGAGCCCGGCTGAAATCGCCAAGGCTGAGAAAGCCGCAAATCTTGCCGACGATGCGCTGGACGCAGCCCTGCCGCTGATCAAGCAAGGCGGCGACGAAGCCTTGATACTTGCCGCCATGCAAGGCGCGATCTTTGCCGGTGGCGGCGACTATCCAGCCAATGAGTTCATTATCGGCTCCGGCACGGATGCGCTTCTCTGCCGCTACAAGGCCGGACGCCGCAAGCTCACCAAGAACGATCAACTGACGCTCGAATGGGCTGGCGTCTTCCACCACTACCACGCCGCGATGATGCGCACCGTACTGACCGGCAAGGTGTCGAAACGGCACCAGGAGCTGTTCGATGCCGCCCGCGCCTCACTTCTTGCCGTCGAAAAGGCGATGACGCCGGGCAACAGCTTCGGCGATGTCTTCGACGCACATGCCCGCACGCTCGAAGCGCACAATCTGACCAAGCACCGGCTCAATGCCTGCGGCTATTCGCTCGGCGCCCGCTTCACCCCGTCCTGGATGGACATGCCGATGTTCTACCAGGGCAATCCCGAGCCGATCGCGCCCAACATGACGCTGTTCGCCCACATGATCATCATGGACTCTGAAACCGAGACGGCGATGACGCTTGGCCGCACCTATCTGACCACCGAAACGCAGCCGAAGCCGCTTTCACGCCATGATCTCGACTTGATCGTGCAGTGAATCCATAATGGAGGCATTGATCACGGCGTTCATCGCCAAGGAGTTTTTCAGGCAAATGAGACGATCGCATGTGACGACCGTGTCATTGCTCGCCGCACTGGCGCTGGCTGCTTGCACCAATGCCAAGGACGTCCTGGAACCTTCGGCCATCACCCCGCCGACGCCGTCGACACAGTCGCTTCCGGCCCCGCAAGGCGACGCGGCAGTCGCCGCTCCTGCTTCGACACCATCGTCGCCTGCCCCTGCCGCCGCCTCCCCCGCCACGCCGGCCCAGAATGCGGCCATCCTGTCGAAGACGCGGCTGCAGGTTGCGCCGATCGTCGGCGCTTCGGTGGAAGCCGCAACGCCATTGACGGCCGAACTTCAGACGCGCGCCAGGCAACGCGGCATTACGCTCGCCGGCAGCACCGACCAGACCGCCACACATGTGCTGAAGGGCTATTTCTCGACGATGTCGGAAGGCAAGGACACCACCGTCATCTACGTCTGGGATGTCTACGACCCGGCGGGCAACCGGCTGCATCGCATCAATGGCCAGCAGAAAGCCCCCTCGGCCAATGGCGGCGAAGGCTGGACCGCGGTCTCTCCCGCAACCATGCAGGCCATCGCCGATCAGACGATCGACCAGTTCGCCGCATGGCTCGCCGGGCGGGCCGGCTGATCGACGTGTTGCCGGTTTCCGTCAGTGCAGACGTTTTTGAGATTAGCCGGCGGATTCCCGATCTCGGCGCTTGCAATACCGGCGCGGCTCGCTAAAAGCCCGGTTAAGAGGCTCACGAGAGTCTGTCAGGGTCTCTCCATCCTTCACCAGGAACGGTGCATGAAGCTCTTCGCGGGCAATTCCAACAGGGTGCTGGCCGAAGCGGTCGCCCGCTACCTCAACATCCCGCTGGGCAAGGCCACCGTCAGGCGCTTCGCCGATCAGGAAATCTTCGTCGAGATCCAGGAAAATGTGCGCGGCGAGGATGTTTTCATCCTGCAGTCGACCTCGTTCCCGACCAACGATCACCTGATGGAACTGCTCATCATGATCGACGCCTTCATGCGGTCCTCGGCCAAGCGCATCACGGCGGTCATCCCCTATTTCGGCTATGCCAGGCAGGACCGCCGCGCGTCCGGGCGCACGCCGATCTCGGCCAAGCTGGTCGCCAACATGATCACGCGGGCGGGCGTCAACCGCGTACTGACGCTGGATCTCCATGCAGGCCAGATCCAGGGCTTTTTCGATATCCCGACCGACAATCTGTTCTCCGTGCCGGTCATGGCCCGCGACGTGAAGGCGAAATACAAGCAGCTCGCCAATGTCGTCGTCGTATCGCCCGATATCGGCGGCGTGGTTCGCGCCCGCGCGCTGGCCAAGCGCTTCGATGCGCAACTCGCCATCGTCGACAAACGCCGCGAGCGCCCAGGCGAATCTGAAGTCATGAACATCATCGGCGCGGTCGCCGGCAAGGATTGCCTGCTGATCGACGACATCGTCGATTCGGGCGGTACGCTGTGCAACGCCGCCGACGCGCTGCTTGCCAACGGCGCCACCAGCGTCACCGCTTACATCACCCACGGCGTGCTGTCGGGCGGCGCTTGTGCCCGCATCAGCGGCTCGAAGCTGCAGGAACTGGTCATCACCGATTCCATCCAGCCGACCCAGGCGGTGCTCGACGCCCACAACATCCGCGTCATCTCCATCGCCGACCTGATGGGCGAGGCGATCTCGCGCACGGCGACCGAGGAATCGGTGTCGAGCCTGTTCGACTAGAAAATTCCAAAGCGCCATTCCCAGTGCGACGCTCATAGATCAACGAAACGTTCGCAAGGCGGAGTGGACGCCGCATTGTCGGCCCGTCGTCTGCAGTGGGCCAGGAGCAGCCCTTTCTCCTGACGCGCTTACCATGGCATAGTGCTCCTCCAACAATGGAGGAGTAGCAGATGCCAATTCGGCGAAGGACTTTGCTCGGGCTTGCGGTTTCCATCGCGGCTGTCTTTTCGGGTCCGGCGGCCTGGGCCGCCGATTTTCCGGATCGGTCAATCACAATGGTTGTTCCCTTTTCCGCGGGCGGCTCCACGGATCTGGTCGCGCGCCTTGTCGCCAACAAGATGTCTGAAAAGCTCGGGCAGCAGATTGTCGTCGAAAATGTGGGAGGAGCTGGCGGCAGCATAGGCGCCAGCCAGGTCGCCCGGGCCGATCCGGACGGCTACACAATTCTCATGGGCACGGTTGCGACACACGCCCTGAACCCTCTGATCCTGAAGACAAAGCCTTACGATGCGGAAAAAGATTTCGCACCGATATCGCTGCTTGTGTTGGTGCCGAACGTTTTGGTCGTGAATCCTGAGTTTCCCGCGAAGGACGTCAAGGAACTGATCGAGATGTTGAAGAAGGACCCGGACAAGTACGCCTACGCCTCGTCCGGCAATGGAACCCCGCTTCATCTTTCAGGGGAGCTTTTCAAATCGATGGCCGGCGTGAGCATGCAGCACATACCCTACAAGGGCGCCGGACCGGCATTGAACGACGTTATCGGAAATCAGGTGCCGATGATGTTCGACAACCTCCCGTCTTCATCGGGCCATATCAAGAGCGGGACGCTGAGAGCTCTGGGCGTTACAACGAAGGAACGCGTTCCCTCCTTCCCTGACGTACCGGCAATTGCCGAAACCATTCCTGGCTATGAAACCTATAGCTGGAACGCTCTGTTCGCGCCCGCAGGCACCCCGGCGGACGTGATAGGCGTTCTTCAGAAGGCAGCAGCCGAAGCCCTTAAGGATCCCGATGTGATTGCTCGCATGGGCCAATTCAGCGCCTCGATCGTGGCCTCTACCCCGGAGGAGCTTGCAAGCCACGTGAAGGCTGAACTCGCCAAGTGGGAGCCAATCGTCAAGGCCAGCGGCGTTCAGTTGGACTAAATTTAGGGTGTTTGACGCAATTCCAGGAAACCGCTGCGCGCTTTCCTGGAATTGCCTCAGGGCACCGGGGCCTCAAGTCGAGGCGGGGCTCGCCTTGCCCCTTCGCCACTATCGCGGGCGCCACGCATATAGCCGCGTGGCGAGGCGCCCAGCATGCGCTTGAACATGGTGATGAAGGCCGGCACGCTGTCGTAGCCCAGGTCGAGCGCCACCCGTGTGATCGGCTCACCATCGGCCAATCGCGGCAAAGCCGCGAACAGGCAAGCCTGCTGGCGCCATGTCGACAGCGACAATCCGGTCTGGCGGTGGAAGGCACGGGTGAAGGAGCGCCGGCTCATGCCGACGATGTCGGCCCATTCGTCGATCGTCGCATGCGGCGAGGGTGCGGCAACGAAACGCCGGCACAGTGCTGCCAGCCTCGGATCGGACGGGAACGGCAGGCCGAGCGGGCGCTCCGGCAGGTTCGGGATTTCGTGCAGCAAAAGGTTCATGATCAACCCGCCGCGGCCCTCCAGCTCGGCGCCCTGCGGCAGCTTTTCCGACTCCACGATCAGGCTGTGCATCAGGTCGGTGATGCCGACCACACGTAGCCCGTCAGGCAGACCGGCGATCGCCTCCGGCATCACATAGACAGAACGCATGCTGACATCGCCCAGCATCTCGACCGAATGCTCGGTGCCGGCGGGGATCCACATGGCATGGTCGGGCGGCACCATCCAGCGCCCGTGCCTCGTCGTCACCAGCACGACCCCGACCAGCGCATGCAGCAACTGGCTGCGGCTGTGGTGATGTTGCGGCACATGGTAGCCGTCCGGATATTCGGTCGGCAGCGCCACCGCCGGCCCGACAGCTTCTTCCAGCCACTGCCACCGACTCTGATGCAACCGCCCGAGTTCGGCGGCATCACCCCTGAAGATTTCCCTGCCATGCGGCATCGGCAATGGCCCACTTGCGAAACTATTGGACCAAACCACGAAAGAAGTCGCCTGGCAACCGTCCTATAAGGCTGCCTGCGGATCTACCACGGAGCCTGCCTTGACCGACACGACAACCACGGCCGTCACCACCCCTGCGACGGCCAGCCCCACTTCGGCGCAGGCGACGGCCTTCACCGTCATCCTGGCGGTGAGCTTTTGCCATTGCATCAACGACATCATGCAGTCGCTGCTGTCGGCCATTTATCCCTTGCTCAAGGAAAACTACGGCCTCGATTTCTGGCAGATCGGCCTTTTGACCTTCACCTTCCAGGTGACGGCGTCGTTGCTGCAGCCGTTGATCGGCATGGCCACCGACAAACGGCCGATGCCCTATTCGCTGCCCTATGGCATGGCGTCTTCGCTCATCGGCCTGGTCGTGCTCGCCTATGCCGGACACTATGTATTGCTATTGATCGGCGCCTCGCTGATCGGCATCGGTTCGGCGATCTTCCACCCGGAATCCTCGCGTATCGCCCGCTTCGCCTCAGGCGGCAGGTTCGGCCTTGCCCAGTCGCTGTTCCAGGTCGGCGGCAATTTCGGCCAGGCCATGGGACCGCTGCTGGCCGCCTTCATTGTCGTTCCGTTCGGCCAGACCAGCATCGCCTGGTTTGCCGGCGGCTCACTGATCGGCATCATCGTGCTGTGGCAGGTCGGCGGCTGGTACAGCCGACTGCGCGCCGCACAGGCAAATCGCAAGACGGCCAGCTTCGCCTCGCCCTTCCCGCGCCGCAAGGTGATGTGGGCGCTGGCGGTGCTGACCTTGCTGGTGCTGACCAAGAACGCCTACATCGCCAGCCTCGCCAGCTACTATACCTTCTATTCCATTCATAAATTCGGCGTTTCGGTGCAGATGTCGCAGGTTATGCTGTTCCTGTTCCTCGGCGCCTCGGCGCTCGGCATCCTGCTCGGCGGACCGTTCGGCGACCGTTATGGACAAAAGGCGATGATCTGGTTTTCGATCGTCGGCGTCCTGCCCTTCACGCTCGCCCTGCCCTACGCCAATTTCGAATGGACGATGATCCTGACGGTGCTGATCGGCCTGATCCTGTCGTCGGCCTTCTCCAACATCGTCGTGTTCGCCCAGGAGCTGGTGCCGGGGCGCGTCGGAATGATCGCCGGCATCTTCTTCGGCTTCGCGTTCGGCATGGGCGGCATCGCCGCCGCGGTGCTCGGCGTCGTCGCCGACATGAAAGGCATCGATTTCGTCTTCCAGATCTGTTCCTACCTGCCGCTGCTCGGCCTGCTGACGGTGTTCCTGCCGAACATGAAGGAAGCGAGAAAGCACGAAGCTGAAACGATGGTCAGGTGATGGGAAGTAGCTAGAGGCCTAGCGAGACTTTGAAAGCAGAAAGCTCCTCGTCGGTGATGGGGACCACATGCTGGAGCTCGGGGTAGGCGCCAGTCTGCACGTCGGATATGAACTCGCGATAGGCGGCGACACGCTCGCGCTGCAGCCGTTCATACTCGGCGGCGAAGTTGCGATAGGTCTTGGCGTGGCGCGGCTTGTGGCCGGCGGTGTGGCCAAGCACGTCCTCGCTGAACAGATATTGCGCGTCGGCATGGGGACCGGCGCCCATGCCGAGCATGATCATCGGCGTATTCCTGGTGATCAGTTCGCCAATGCGGTCGGGCACCACCTCCAGCTCGGCGCCAAAGCAACCAATGGCTTCGAGGCGCTTCACGTGATCCCACACCGCACGCGCGCTGCCGGCTGTCCTGCCGACGGCCTTGAACCCGCCGGTCCAGGTGCATTGCGAAGGGATCAGACCGACATGGGCGATAACAGGCACCGCATTGTCGCAGAGCGCCTTCTGGATATCGAGCGAGGCGGCACAGTAGAAGCAGTCGCCGCCGATGCGCATGAAGTGGTAGGCGGTTTTCAGATAATCCTCTGCTGTGACCAGATTGCCGGCGGGGCCGTAGGGCAGCCCGACCTGCACGAAGCAGCGGCCGGCTGCCTCCCGCATTTCGGGCGTGAAGAAGCGGCCCTCGATCGACAGCATGTCGACGCCAGCCGCGTCCGCTGCCGCAGCCTCTTCGAGAGAGGTGACGTAAAGCATGGAGATCTTTTGCCCGCGGCCCTTCATGGCGCGGATGTCGGCGACGGTTGGACGCGTGCTCTTGGTGACCATTTCTTGTTCCCTCAGATGGTGAAAGCGTCGCGGAAGGCCTGCAGCGCCGCCTCGGGGTCGCCGGAGGCAAACGCCTCCATGCCCACCGGCCCACGGTAGCCCATGTCCTTCAGCGCGCGGGCGATGCCGCGATAGTTGATCTCTCCGGTGCCGGGCTCCATGCGTCCCGGAACGTCAGCGACCTGGACCTCGCCGATCCACGGTAGGCTGGCGCGGCAGAGTTCGATCAGGTTCCCTTCGCCGATCTGCGCATGGTAGAGATCGAGGTTGAGGCGCAGGCCGGGCCGGTTGACGCTCGACACCAGCGCCAGCGTATCTTCGGCGCGCCCAAACGGCACGCCGGGATGGTCGACCGGCAGGTTCAAATTCTCCAGCGTGAATGTCACGCCTTCGGCCTCGGCGAGGTCCGCAATGCGGTTCAGCGTGTCGCGCGCCTTGAGCCACATCGTACCGGTTGTCGTCTCGCAAGGTGTCACCGGCAGGCCGCCTTCGCCCAGCCCGGTGCCGTGCAAATTGAGCCGTGCGACGCCGAGGCGCTTGCCGACCGCCGCCGTCTCCTTTGCCGTCTTCAAGAGTTCGGCGGCACCCTCTTCATCGGAGAGCCTGCCGCGCAAATAGCCGTTCATGATCGAGAAGGTGGCACCGGATCCCTCCAGCATTGCGAGGTCGTGATCGGGCCAGTTCCAAAGACCAGCCTGGAAGCCCATTTCGGTGAGACGCCGCAAGCGCCATTCCATCGGCTTGTCGCGCCAGAGCATTTCGGCGCAGGCCGCAAGGGTAAAGGTGTCGGACATGTCAGACCTCGATGTACACGCGGCCGTCCTCGACCTTCGTGGCGTAGGTTCTAAGGTTCACGCAGACCGGTGCGCGCAGCGCTTCGCCGGTCCGGTAGTCGAACACGCCGTTATGCTTCGGGCATTCGACCTTGTGCTCCATAACCAGTCCGTCGCTCAGATGCACCTTCTCGTGCGTACACAGGCCGTCCGTGCAGAAGAAGGTATCTTCCGGACTACGATAGATGGCGAATGTCCGCCCCTCATGATCGAAGCGGATGACGTCCTCTTCCTCGATATCGTCCGTCGCACATGCATCAATTCAGTTTGCCATTGTCTTCCTGCAGTCTGGTCCTCGGTTGGTAGAAAAGTCGGCCGGCGGAACACGTGTCCGCCGGCCGCCCGGGAGGGAAGATGCCCGTGTGGAAGGCACCTTCACTGGGTTTACGCATGGCCCGCGTCGCGCGGCGCATCGTTGGTCGCGCTGAAGCTCTCGATCTCGGCTTCGAGCTCAGCCATCTGCTCGCCGCCGGCCATGAGGTCGGTGATCGCTTCGCGGCTTTTCTCACCCTTGCGGAAATCGGCAGCTTTCGAGCCTCTGATGAGGACGGCGAAGTGGTCGCCGACGGTCAGCGCATGGACGACATTGTGGGTGATGAAGATGACCGCGATGCCCTTGCGGCGCGCCTGCAGCACGATGCGCAGCACGTGCGCTGCCTCCTTGACGCCAAGTGCCGCGGTCGGCTCGTCGAGGATCAGCACGCTTGCGCCGAAATGGACGGCACGCGCAATGGCCAGCGCCTGGCGTTCGCCTCCGGACAGGCCGCCGACGAGGCGATCGCCGTCGTCGATGCGGGTGATGCCGAGCTGGCGCATCTCGGTGACGGCGATCTCGTTGGCCCGCTTGCGGTCGTAGATGGTGAGCGGCCCCCAGCGCCGCGTCGGCTCGGCGCCGACGAAGAACGAGCGGCCGATGCTCATCAGCGGGAACGTCCCGCCGAACTGGTGGACCGTGGCGATGCCGTGGTCGCTGGCGTCGCGCGGGCTGCCGAATTCGACGGATTTGCCGTCCATTTCCATCCTGCCCGACGTCGGCTTGTGGACGCCGGAGAGGATCTTGATCAACGTGGATTTTCCCGCGCCATTGTCGCCGAGCAGGCACAGCACCTCGCCTCTGTTAACCTCCAGCGAAATGTCGTGGAGAACATCGATCGGACCGAACGACTTGTTGATTCCGGTCAGCCTGAGCAGGGGCGTGGTCATGAGCGGGCCCTCGGTTTGGCGCGTGGCGAGTAGGTCAACGCCATGGTGCGGAACGTGTTGTTCATCAGCACGGCCGCGAGCAGCAGGACGCCGATGATGAGGCTGGCCCAGTTGGCGTCGAAGCCGGTGTAGAAGATGCCCTGGTTGACGATGGAGAAGGTCAGCGTGCCCAAAACGATGCCGACCACCGAACCGTAGCCGCCGGTGAGCAGCACGCCACCGATGACCACCGCGATGATCGAGTTGAAGATGAACGACTGCCCTGCAGCCACCTGAGCGCTGTTGTAGAGGATGGCCTGGGACATGCCGACGAAGGCTGCGCACAGGCCGCTGCTCATGAACAGCGCGATGGTGACGCGGTCGGTGGGGATGCCGGCATTGCGGGCGCTGACGGCGTCGCCGCCCATGGCCAGGATCCAGTTGCCGAAGCGCGAGAAATTCAGGATGAAACCGACGATCAGGACGATGGCGATCCACCAGAACAGGGTCACCTGAAACTTGCCGCCGAGATAGTCGCCGAACAACAGCTTGGCGACCGGTCCGCTCTTCAGCGCGACGCTGGTGCTGCCGGACAGGATGATCGAAAGGCCGAGCGTCAGGCCGGCCAGCGCGAACAGCGTTGCCAGGGTGACGACGAAGGACGGCACTTTGGTGCGGATCACCAGGACCCCGTTGATGAAGCCGACGGCGAGCCCAAGGCTGAGCGCCGCAAGGATGCCAACAATGATCGGCAGGTCATAGTGGCCCGAGATGATGGCAATGGTCATCGAGCTGGCCGGGCTCATCGATCCGACCGAGAGATCGAGATGTCCGGCGATCATCAGCAGCCCGACCGGGAGTGCGATGATGCCGAGTTCCGAGGCGACGTTGAGCCAGCTCGCGGAACCGCCGGCCGACATGAAATTGGCACCGCCGAAGATCGAGAAGAAGACCAGCACGGCGACCATGCCGATCAGCGAGCCGACCTCGGGGCGCCGCACGAGGCTGCCGATCGAGGGCATCGAGGAGTGCGGGGTGGGCGGCGCAGTCGCTGCCGCGGCGGGTTGGTCATGGGCTTGGGATGTCATCGAAGTGTCCCTGGCTTGAACAATGGGGAGCCTGGCGCGGCCTTCCGTCGGGGGCTCCGACCGGCGATGTCCGGCCCTCGGATACATCCTCGGGCCAGACACTCAGCGATGGGCGTTAGCGGGCGCCGGCCGCCGCACCAGCCAACGTCGCGTCGACATTGGCTGCGTCGACGATCCCCGGTCCGGTCAGCACCGGTTTCGTCGGCAGGTCCAGCCCATAGTTGACGAAGCCGTTCAGCAGCGACACCGCAAGATAGCCCTGCAAATAGGGCTGCTGGTCGATCGAGAACATCTGCGTGCCGTCCTTGATGCGCTGCAGGCCGGTTTCGTCCATGTCGAACGAAGCGAGCTTGACCTTGTCGCCGACACTGGCCTGGCTGATGGCGTTGGCGGCACTGTTGGCATCGCCGGCGCTGATGGTGATGAGACCGTCGAGGGTGTTGTCCTTCAGCACGGCAGCCTTGATCGCCTCGGCGACCGCGGTCGGGTTGCCGAAGCTGGATGAGGGCAGCGGCAGCTGGGTGGATTTGCCGCCGCTCTTGGCGATCGCGTCGGCAATGCCCTTGCAGCGGTCTTCCGTGTTGGTGGAGCCCGGCAAGGTGTTGACGCACAGCACGTTCTTGGCGCCGTGGCTGCCGAAATATTCGCCGCCGCCGAGACCGGCCGCGTATTCCTCGTTGCCGACATAGTTCATGGCGCCGAGCCGCTTGGCTGCATCCATGCCGCCGGAATTGTAGATGATGAGCGGCACGCCTGCGGCAACGACTTCCTTGAAGGCGTCATCCATGGCCTCGGGCACCCAGTCCGGGCCGACGATGGCGCTCGGCTTCTGGCTAAGCGCGGTGCGGATCAGCTTGGCCGCGTCCGGGCCGAGATTGTCGTAGTTCTGCGGACCGAGCCAGGTCACCGAGCCGCCCGTCAATTCGGCGACCTTGCCCGCATCGTCGGCGCCTTTCTTGACCTTCGACCAGAACGGATCGTCCGCCTTGCCACCGATGACGAAGATCTTCGCCCCCTCGGCCATAGCGGCTGTGGCACCTGTCGCCAGCACGGCCGCGGTCATCAGCGCCGTCAAGAGTTTCGTGGTACGTTTCATGTCGTTTCCTCCCAGTTGCCGTCTTCAGACGGGTTTTACAAAAACGTTGAATTCATCGGCAGGCGCGCACCTCTCCCGTTGCGCGCCGCGTCACGTGATCAATGGTTCGCCGCAGCCTTGGCGTTCATGCGCTCTTTCTTTTTCTGGAAGCGGGCGTCCATCATGGCCTCGCCCTGCTTGGTGCCGTCGTGCCAGGTGCCGAACCACCGATCGAGCGGGATCAGCCCGTCGCCGCCATAGTTCACCTCGAAATATTTGTGGTGCAGGTAATGCGCGTAGGCGTGGCTATCGACGGCCGTGTCCTCGCTCACCTCCAGCTTGTCGAAGCCGAGATGACCGTTGACGGCGCCGAAGCCCGCAACATGCAGCTGGAACAGCGCGACGATCGGATTGGACGGGATGATCAGGTGCCAGAAGGCCACCGCGTGGTAGAGGAACCCTTCCACCGGATGCATCGACAGCGACGACCAGGGCGAGGGGTTGATCGAATTGTGGTGGACCGAATGGATCCAGCGATAGAGCGGTCCCCAATGGATCAACCGGTGGATGAAGAAGAAGTGCACCTCGTGGATGGCCGGCACGACCAGCACAAGTGCTGCGAGGTAGACCGGGTGATCCTGCCAGCCGACCCACGGCACGTAGCCATTGGCAAAGCACCACAGGAAAATGACTTCGACCACGGTCCACAGCGGGATGGTGATGAAGAACGAGCGCAGGAAATTGTCGAGGTTCTGGCTCTGGAACCAGAACACGTCCGAGGGCGCATCGGCGGGGAATTTGTGGTTGTACTTGAACCGCGTCGCCTGGGCGCGCCTGATGTAGTAGCGCAGCTCGAAGATGCCGTAGAAGACCAGGATCGCCACGGCGTTGACGGCATAAAGCCACAGCGCCCAGCCCCAGCTGATGGTCTTCATCGTCTCGACGCCGGGGACGACATAGAACCAGTAGATCAGCGCCGTGGCCATGTGGAAGGCATTCCACGGCCAGATATAGCCGGGCAGCCATGCCAGGATCTTCGGCAGCCTCGGCGGCCAGTTCCACAACGGCACGGCCTCGATGTGCCCGTTCGGCTTCCAGTCGCCGCGCTTGTCGCGCACGCCGTATTTGAGATCGTCCATGCAATCCTCCACCCGCAGTGCCTGGGATGGCTCGCACGCGCACGCTGCCTCACACCGCCACAAGGCGGTCGGTCAGAACGTGTCTGCGCTGTGCTGCTGCTATCCCTGGGCTGGCGGTGCTTGCGCCTTCTTTGCTTCTGCCAGAGATAAACATCTTGATCCAAAATGAATCAAGAATAGAATGTTCATTCCAAAATGATTGTATCATTCGTCTCAGAATTGCTCGACGAATGATATTTTTGTATCAATTGCTACAGGCTGATGAGGCGAAATGGACCAGAACAAGCGGCCAACAATCAGGAATGTAGCCGCCGAGGCGAATGTTTCGGTGGCCACCGTCAACCGGGTGCTGAGCGGCTCGGGCGCCGTCCGCCAGGGCACGCGCGAGCGCGTCAGGTTGGCGGCGGAGCAGATCGGCTTCTACGGCATGGGCGCCCTGCGCAGCCGTATAGCGGCCGCCCGGCCGCGCTACAAATTCGGCTTCCTGCTGCATCAGCCCGGCCGCGCCTTCTACCGCAACATTGCCGAGGCGCTGCGTGCGGCAGTGCCAACGATCCCCGAATGCGAGATAGAGCTACGGACGGAATTTCTCGACGACCTGTCGCCGCAGAACGTCGCCTCGCGAATGCTGGCCCTGGGCGCCGAATGCGATGCCGTCGGCGTCGTCGCCGCGGTCCATCCGCTCGTCACCCAGGCGGTCGATACGCTCAATGCCCGCAACGTGCCGGTCTTCGCGCTGATCTCGCAGATCTCGGCGACGGGCCATGTCCGCTACATCGGGCTGGACAACTGGAAGGTCGGGCGCACCGCGGCCTGGGTGTTCGAACACGTCTGCAAGGCGCCCGGCAAGCTCGGCATCCTCGTCGGCAATCATCGCTACCGCTGCCAGGAGATGAACGAAAGCGGCTTTCGCTCCTATTTCCGCGAGCACGCCCCTGGCTTCACCCTGCTCGAGCCGCTGCTGACCTTCGAATCCAGCGCCATCGCGCAGGAGATGACCGAAAAGCTGCTCACCGAAAATCCGGATCTCTGCGGCCTCTATGTCGCCGGCGGCGGCATTACCGGCGCCATTGCAGCCCTTCGCTCCACCGGCCGCGCCGGCAGCCTCGTCGTCGTCGGCTACGAGCTGATGGAGTCGACCCGCCCGGCACTGCTCGACGGCACGCTGACCTTCGTCATCTCGCACCCGCTCGCCCGCATCGCGCAGGAAGCGCTGGCCGGCATGGTTCGCGCCGTCTCCGCGCCGAACGAGAGCGGCAACGTCACCACCATCCTGCCCTTCGAAGTATACACACGCGAAAACATCTAGCCGGTGGTTTGCCGGACCGACGATCCGATGGAACTAAAAGCCTCCCCCATACGCTCTGCCGATCCCGGCGAAAAAGGCTAGAAATGTCCGATCATGGCGCGAAAGCCGAAATTCAACGCGAGGCACTACCCTTGCCTGCCACGGCTTGCACCCTTTCGCGCCTTCCGCTATAGAGCCGCCACCCGCGTAGACACCCTTGGAGGCAACGCGGCGGAAGGCTGCCTTCCCTTGTGATCCCGAACAAAGGTCCGCGTATGCGGCTTCCGGCTTTCGGACATCCAGGCCTGGCGGCTTTCGACGTTTACGGTCCAGGCAAGTTGCCCTCCGCAAACGCTCCATAACACGCGAAAGGAAATGCCATGAGCCACGATACTTACGAGCTCAAGGCCGAAGCGCGCGAACAGGTCGGTAAGGGGTCCGCCCGTGCAGTTCGCCGCAACGGTAAAGTGCCTGCAGTAATTTACGGTGACAAGCAGCCTCCCCAGGCGATCGCTCTCACCTACAAGGACATCTACTACAAGATCCATGGCGGTGGGTTTCTGACCACGATCGCCACGATTGATCTCGACGGCAAGAAGATCCAGGTCCTGCCGAAGGACTTCCAGCTCGACCCGGTCAAGGATTTCCCTGTCCATGTCGACTTCCTGCGCATCGGCAAGGACACCCAGGTCAATGTCGACGTGCCGGTGCACTTCATCAACGAAGACAAGTCGCCCGGCATCAAGCGCGGCGGCGTGCTCAACATCGTGCGTCACGAAGTCGAGTTCCACTGCCCGGCCAATGCGATCCCGGAATTCATCACCGTCGATCTCACCGGCGCCGACATCGGCGACTCGATCCACATCTCGGCGGTTACGCTGCCGGCCGGCGTCAAGCCGGTGATCTCCGATCGCGACTTCACCATCGCGACCATTGCCGGCTCCTCGGCGATGAAGCCGGAGGTGGAAGAGACGGTCGAAGCTGCGGCTCCCGAAGCGGCCCCTGCCGCCGAAGAGAAGTAAGCCCTTCCCGCCCCGGAGGTGACGATGCTGCTGTTTGCAGGCCTCGGCAATCCGGGCGCGAAATACGCCAACAACCGGCACAATGTCGGCTACATGGCGGCGGACGCAATCGCCCGCCGCCATTCCTTTTCGCCCTGGTCGAAGAAATTCCAGGGCCTGATCGCCGAAGGCACGCTTGCCGGCGAAAAGATCATCCTGATCAAACCGCAGACCTTCATGAACCTCTCCGGCCAGGCGGTCGGCGAGGCGCTGCGCTTCTACAAGCTCGGCCCTTCCGCACTCACTGTCTTCTATGACGAGATCGACCTTGCCGCCGGCAAGCTGCGGGTCAAGGTCGGCGGCGGCTCGGGCGGCCACAACGGTATCCGCTCGCTTGACCAGCATGTCGGCAAGGACTTTCGCCGCGTGCGCATCGGCGTCGGCCATCCCGGCGTCAAGGAAATGGTGCATGGCCATGTGCTTGGCGACTTCGCCAAGGCTGACCGCGAATGGCTGGACGTGCTGCTCGATGCCATCGCCGACGACGCCGGACTGCTGGCCAAGGGCGACGACAATTCCTTCATGAACCGCGTGACGCTGGCCCTGCGCGACAAGCTCACGCCGACCGGCGATGATGATCGCCCGCCCCCGAAAGCGCCAAAGGCCCAGAGCCACATTCGCCAGGCACGGTCGCAACAGGCACCAGCCAAGCTGCCCGAAACCGGCCCGATGGCCGCCATGCTGAAGAAGCTGTTCGGCGGCAAGGATTGAGTCCGGGCACGGATCGGAGCCCGAGGGCTTGACGTTCATCACCCCTTTCGCCCATAGCCCTGATCAAATTTCGATTTCCCAATAGGACCGGACAAAAATGGGTTTCAAATGCGGCATCGTTGGCTTGCCCAACGTCGGCAAGTCGACGCTTTTCAACGCGCTGACCCGGACGGCGGCGGCTCAGGCCGCCAACTATCCGTTCTGCACCATCGAACCGAACACCGGCGAGGTGGCGGTGCCCGATCCGCGCCTGCAGAAGATAGCCTCCATCGCCAAGTCGAAGGAGATCATCCCGACCCGCATTTCCTTTGTCGATATTGCCGGCCTGGTGCGCGGCGCCTCGAAGGGCGAAGGGCTGGGCAACCAGTTCCTCGCCAACATCCGCGAGGTCGACGCCATCGTGCATGTGCTGCGCTGCTTCGAGGATGACGACATCACCCATGTCGAAGGCCGCATCGACCCTGTCGCCGACGCCGAGACTGTCGAGACCGAGCTGATGCTCGCCGACCTCGACAGCCTCGAACGCCGCATCGTGCAGATCCGAAAGCGCGCCGGCAGCAAGGACAAGGAAGCGACCACCGTGCTGCCGATGATGGAATCGGCACTCGAACTGCTGCAGGCCGGCAAGCCGACGCGCATCCTGCTCAACGGTATTTCGGCGGAGGATTTGCGGATCCTGCAGGGGCTGAACCTGTTGACCTCGCACCCCGTGCTCTATGTCTGCAATGTTGCGGAAGTCGATGCCGCCATCGGCAACGAACACACCAAGGCGGTGGAAAAAATGGCCGCGGCGCAAGGCGCCAGCGCCGTCGTCATCTCCGCTGCGATCGAGGCCGAAGTCGCCCAGCTCTCGGATGAAGAAGAGATGGAGTTCCTCTCCTCGCTCGGCCTCGACGAGCCAGGCCTGAACAAGGTCATACGCGCCGGCTATGAGCTTTTGCAGCTGATCACCTACTTCACCGCCGGGCCGAAGGAAACGCGCGCCTGGACCGTGCACAAGGGCGCCAAGGCGCCGCAGGCGGCAGGCGTCATCCACACCGATTTCGAGCGCGGCTTCATTCGCGCCCAGACCATCGCCTACAACGACTTCGTCACGCTGGGCGGCGAAGTGGCCGCCAAGGAAGCCGGCAAGGCCCGCGACGAAGGCAAGGAATATGTCGTCCAGGATGGCGACGTGCTGCTGTTCAAGTTCAACACCTGAGCTGGAAAAGGCTACCGGACGGTCCCGTGACGTTCGGCGCGACTATAGCTTCGAGGCGGTCGGGCAGCGCCTTTTCACGCGCCTTGACCTTGCCACGTCGCAGGTCTAATCGGCTGCTGCACGTGGTCTGCGCTTTCGTCGAAAGTAGCCGTCCCGTGCCATCATTTTTGACCCCAGCAAGGGAGACCCGGCGATGATCAAGGCCTTCGTCGTGGACAATGATCGGCTGCGCACCGTCGATGATCTCTTGCAAAACAGCGACGAGGTCGTCTGGGCCGACCTCCTGAATCCGAGCAAGGAAGAAGAAGCCGCGATCGAGACGTGGATCGGTGTTGCCATTCCGACGCGCGAGGAGATGGAGGAGATCGAGATTTCGAGTCGCCTCTATATCGAGGACGGCGCCTATTTCATGACCGCCACGCTGCCCGCCCAGACCGAAGCCGACGATCCGCTGATGTCGCCGGTCACCTTCGTGCTCGCCGGCTCAAGGCTGGTCACCGTGCGCTACCATGAGCCGAAGGCGTTCACGACCTTTCCTCTGCGCGCCGAGAAAGTGGCAACCGGCTGCACCAGCAGCGACACCGTCCTGATCGGCCTGCTGGAGGCGATCGTCGACCGCCTCGCCGACATTCTGGAGCGCGCCGGCCGCGACGTCGAAGCGATCTCGCGCGACATCTTCCAGGCGACCTCGACCAAGGTTTCCAAGCGCAACCGCGATTTCCAGGAGCTGCTGAAGGCCATCGGCCGCAAGGAGGACATTGCGTCTTCGATCCGCGACAGCCTGATCTCGCTGCAGCGCCTTGCCGGCTTCCTCGCTCATGCCTCGACCCGGACCAAGATGAGCAAGGACATCCGCGCGCGCATCAAGACCTTGTCGCGCGATGTGCTGTCGCTCGCCGACCATGCCACCTTCCTGTCGCAGAAGATCTCCTTCCTGCTCGACGCGACGCTCGGCATGATCTCGATCGAGCAGAACGCCATCATCAAGATCTTCTCCGTCGCCGCCGTCATCTTCCTGCCGCCGACGCTGGTGGCTTCGATCTACGGCATGAATTTCGACATCATCCCCGAGCTCAAATGGCAGATCGGCTATCCCTTCGCCATCGGCTTGATGATCCTGTCGGCGATCCTGCCGTTCTGGTATTTCCGCCGCCGCGGCTGGCTGTAGGCCCAACAAAAATCACTTGACCAAACGCCGCCCGGCCTGCATCCGGAAACCCCGATCCGTACCGATCGGAGGTTGTTGAACTGGACGCCAGACCATGACCGGAAAGACCTGGGCCTATGAGGATTTCGTCGAGGGCGCATCGCTCGACCTCGGCACCAAGCTGGTAAGTGCCGCCGAAATCATCGAATTCGCCGGGGAGTTCGATGCGCAGCCGATGCATCTCGACGAAGCGGCGGGAAAGGCCAGTATCCTTGGCGGGCTGGCGGCTTCGGGCTGGCACACCTGCGCGATGTTCATGCGCATGCTGTGCGACGCCTTCCTGCTGGACTCGACCTCGCAAGGTGCGCCCGGCGTCGACCAGGTCAAATGGAAGAAGCCGGTGCTGGCCGGCGACATCTTGAGCGGCAACACCACGGTCCTTGCCAAGCGGCTGTCCAAATCGAGGCCGCAACTCGGCTTGATCACCATGCGCAGCGAACTGTTCAACCAGCGCGGCGAAAGCGTCTTCGAATTCGAAAACACCTGCATGTTCCTGACCCGTGAGGCCAGCGCGTGACCCTCGACGAGTTCTTTCACATCGGCGTCACCGTCACGCTCGGTTCGCACAAGTTCGAACCCGAGGCGATCAAGGCCTTCGCCAGGAAATACGATCCGCAGGTTTTCCATGTCGACGAGGAGGCGGCCAAGAAGAGCGTGTTCGGCGGTCTCTGCGCCTCCGGCTGGCACACCGCCGCCACCTGGATGAAGCAGAATCTGGAAACTGGCATGGAGACCGAGGGTATCAGCTGGGCGGGCCCTGGTCCCTTGCCCGAATTCGGCCCCTCCCCCGGATTCAAGAACCTCAAATGGCTGAAGCCTGTCTATGCCGGGGAAACCGTCACCTTCACCCGCACGGCGCTTGCCCACCGCCCCATGGTCTCACGCGCCGGCTGGCGAGTGCTCTCGCTGCGCGCCGAGGCTTTCGATTCGACCGGCGAGAAGGTCATCGAGTTCGAAAGTGCTGTCCTGGTGAGGGTGGAGTGAACTTCTTCCTTCTCCCCGTTCACGGGGAGAAGGTGCCCGAAGGGCGGATGAGGGGCGGCACCAATGCCCGCGTTTCGTACCCAACGTCGCGCTGCCCCTCACCCTGCTTCGCTCGCGTTGCTCGCTCGCTTCCCTCTCCCCGTAAACGGGGCGAGGGAGTGTCCTCCCTCAATGCCCCTCAAACCCGATCAGCGTCCTCACCGGCACACCCAGCGCCTCCAGCTTCTTGCGTCCACCGAGATCCGGCAGGTCGATGACGAAGCAGGCTGCGAGGATATCGGCGCCGATCTGCCGCAACAGCTTCACCGCCGCCTCTGCCGTGCCGCCGGTGGCGATCAGGTCGTCGATGAGGATCACCTTCTCGCCCGGAGCAACGCCGTCCTTGTGCATCTCCATTTCGTCCAGCCCGTATTCCAGGCTGTAGGCGACGCGCACTGTCTCGTAAGGCAGCTTGCCCTTCTTGCGGATCGGCACGAAGCCAGCCGAAAGCTGGTGGGCGACAGCACCGCCGAGGATGAAGCCGCGCGCCTCGATGCCGGCGATCTTGTCGATCTTCTGGCCGGCATAGGGATGCACCAGTTCGTCGATGGCGCGGCGGAAAGCGCGCGCATTGCCAAGCAGTGTGGTGATGTCGCGAAACAATATGCCGGGCTTCGGGTAATCGGGAATAGTGCGGATCGCGGCAAGCAGCGTGTCTTCGAGCGAAGGTTTCATGAGGCGGAGGTTCCGTTGCCGTACAGTTTTGCCGGTAAGCGGCCGAAAAGAAAAGGGCGCCTTTCGGCGCCCTCGCATTTTCGGTGCCTTGCACCCGTTCAGTGCGCCACGCCGGCCCACACCTTGCGCTTGGTCAGATAGACCAGCGCGCCGAACAGCAGCAGGAAGACCAGCACGCGAAAACCGGTCTTCTTGCGGTCTTCCATATGCGGCTCGGCCGCCCACATCAGGAAGGCCGACACGTCGCGGGAATACTGGTCGACGGTCTGCGGCGAGCCGTCGTCATAGGTCACCTGGCCGTCGGAGAGCGGCTTGGGCATTGTCAGCGACACACCGGACATGAAGTAGGGATTGTAGTGCGTGCCTTCCGGTATCACCATGCCCGCCGGCGGCTGCTCGTCATAGCCGGTCAGCAGCGAATGGATGTAGTCGGGACCGCCCTGGGCATATTGCGTGAAGATGTCGAAGACGAACTGCGGAAAACCGCGCACGACGCCGCGCGCCTTGGCCAGCAGCGACATGTCGGGCGGGGCAGCCCCGCCATTGGCAGCGGCGGCGGCCTGCTCGTTGGGGAACGGTGCCGGGAAATGATCGGACGGCTTGCCGGGGCGTTCGAACATGTCGCCGGCGTCGTTCGGTCCGTCCTGCACTGTATATTCGGCAGATAGCGCCTTGACCTGCGCTTCCGAATAGCCAAGGTCTTCCAACGTCCGGAACGCCACCAAATTCATCGAATGGCAGGCCGCGCAGACTTCCTTGTAGACCTTCAGGCCGCGCTGCAGCTGGGCCTTGTCGTAGGTGCCGAACGGCCCGGCGAAGCTCCAGTCCATCTCCTTCGGCTCGTGGATCGGGAAATGCGTCGGCGCGGCCGCGTTGTGCGCCTCCTCGGCGGCGAAGGCTACGGTGCTTGAGGCCCCAGTGCCGGCGACCACGAGGCCGAACAGCGCCAGCGAGGTGAGAATCTTCTTCATGCCAAATCCCCTTAGATTCTCTTGCCGCTCAGCCCTTGGTTTCCGGCGACGCGGTTGCGCTCGCCGGATGCCCGCCACCGCCACCCTTGTTCTTCTCGAGCACCGCCTCGGTGATCGAATTCGGCAGCCGCCGCGGCGTCTCGATCAGGCCAAGCACCGGCAGCGCGATCAGGAAGAAGGCGAAGTAGAACAGGGTTGCCATCTGCGCCATCAGCACGAAGCTGCCTTCCGCCGGCTGCGAACCCAGCCAGCCGAGGAAGATGGCATTTGCGGCGAACAGCCAGAAGAACAGCTTGTACCAGGGCCGGTAGACCGCCGAGCGCACCTTCGAAGTGTCGAGCCACGGCACCAGGAACAGCATGACGATGGCGCCGAACATGCACAGCACGCCGCCGAGCTTGGAGTTGATCGGCCCGATGTTGAAGGTGATGGCGCGCAGGATCGCGTAGAAGGGCAGGAAGTACCATTCCGGCACGATGTGGGCGGGCGTCTTCAGCGGGTTGGCGACAATGTAGTTGTCGGGATGTCCGAGATAGTTCGGCATGTAGAAGACGAAATAGGCGAAGAAGAACAGGAACACGATCATGCCGAACGCGTCCTTGATGGTCGCGTAAGGGGTGAAGGCGATGGTGTCGGTCTTCGACTTGACCTCGATTCCGGTGGGATTCGACTGCCCGACCACATGCAACGCCCAGACGTGCAGCACGACGACGCCGGCGATCATGAACGGCAGCAGATAGTGCAGCGCAAAGAAGCGGTTCAGCGTCGGGTTGTCGACGGCAAAGCCGCCGAGCAGCAACTGCTGGATCCACTCGCCGACCAGCGGAATGGCAGTGAAGAAGCCGGTGATGACGGTGGCGCCCCAGAAGCTCATCTGCCCCCAGGGCAGCACATAGCCCATGAAGCCGGTCGCCATCATCAGGAGATAGATGATGCAGCCGAGGATCCACAGAAGCTCGCGCGGCGCCTTGTAGGAGCCGTAGTAGAGGCCGCGGAAGATGTGGATGTAGACGGCGACGAAGAAGAACGAGGCGCCGTTCGAATGCAGGTAGCGCAACAGCCAGCCCGAATTCACGTCGCGCATGATCTTTTCGACCGAATCGAAGGCGAGATTGCTGTCAGCCGTATAGTGCATGGCCAGCACGATGCCGGTCAGGATCTGCGCCACCAGCATGATCGACAGGATACCGCCGAAGGTCCACGCATAGTTGAGGTTGCGCGGCACCGGATAGGCGACGAAGCTGTCATAGACCAGCCGCGGCAGCGGCATGCGGGCGTCGAACCAGCGTCCGAGACCGGTCTTGGGCGTGTAGGTCGAGTGTCCCTCGCTCATCGAAATATCCCCTGCCTCAACCGATAAGGATTTTGGTATCGGAAATGAATTTGAATACCGGCACCGCCATGTTCTCGGGCGCCGGGCCCTGCCGGATGCGGCCGGCGGTGTCGTATACCGAGCCATGGCATGGGCAAAACCAGCCGCCGAATTCGCCTTCCTGGCCGAGCGGAATACAACCCAGATGGGTGCAGACCTGGACCATCACCATCCAGGCTTCCTTGCCAGGCGTGGTGCGGTTGGCGTCCGTCGCCGGCGCGTCGGAAGGCAGGTTGGCGTTGCGGGCGAGCGGATCCTTGAGTTCGGCGAGATTGACCGCCTCGCCGTCCTTCATCTCTTGCTCGGTGCGGTTGCGCACGACCACCGGCTTGCCGCGCCATTTGACGATCAGCGACATTCCCGGCGTGAGCGAGGCAACGTCGACCTCGACCGAGGCCAGCGCCAGCGTCGAGGCATCGGGGCGCATCTGGTCGATGAACGGCCAGGCGACAGCCCCTGCGCCGACCACTGCGGCCATGCCGGTGGCGACATAGAGAAAATCACGACGGTTGGGATCCTGGATGTCGGTTGCGCTCACGGGTGCCTGATCCTTTCGCCTCTTCCGTGCCGGCGGTCGAGCCTTGTTCCCGCTCAATCACGCCGACCCGACAGCGCATGGCGAACAGGCTAGCGAATTCCTCCGGCATTTGGACTTCGGTTTATGCGTGAAGCCTGTTTTTGTCCAGCGGGGTGAAGGCACAAGGGCAGATTGTCGCGGGGACATAAACCCGCATCGGGCGGAGTGGCACCGGATGCTCGTCGAACACGGCAAACGACCGGTGTTCCGCCGCAAACCAACGCTGCCGTCTGCCTCGACAGCAGTCGCGGGCTCGGTCTATCTTCCACCCCATGGCGCATATCATCGAACGCGACACATGGGCCGACGCGCCAGACCGCTGGCAGGGCGAACTGCAGTGCGGCGCCTACGGCTCCAAAAGCTGCCTGATCTTCAACTATCTGCCTGGCATTGGCGGCGGCCCGCGCCTGCACACACATCCCTACAGCGAGATCTTCATCATCCGCCAGGGCACCGGCCTGTTCACCGTCGGCGACCGGCAGATTGAGGCGTCCGCCGGCCAGATCCTGATCGTCCCACCGAACACGCCGCACAAATTCACCAATCTCGGTCCAGGCCCGCTGGAGACCACGGATATTCACGAGAACGGCAGCTTCATCACCGAATGGCTGGAGTGACCGAACCGTTTTTGCTCCGCTCTCTTTCGGTTCGGAAAAGATCATGACCAAACAAAGAGATAACGCTATTTCGCACCGAGCCGTGCCAGCACGGCCTTCGGGATGTTGTATTCCCGGATCGCCGCCTCGTGCTTGCGCAGCCCACACAGTTCGCGCTGGATGAAATAGCCGTGGACCGCCTCGGCGGCATCCCTGAGAAGTCGCGGTCGATGCTCCTCGTCGTCGCCATTCTCGCGCAATCTCGCCAGCGTTTCCTCCACGCGCTGGCCTGCGCGACCGAGCGCTGCCGCCTTTTCGGCGAGGATTTCATGACCGAGCAGGTCAAGCGCGGTTTCCTGTGCACTGGATTTCCCGAAATTCGACGGCATGCGCACTGACATGATCGCCTCCCTACTCCGCCGGTCTCGTCTCTTCCAGCACGCTGTCCTCGTGATAGAGGAACCCGCCGGACTGCCGCTTCCACAACCGCGCATAGAGCCCGTCGAGCGCCACCAGCTCGTCATGCGTGCCTTGTTCGACGATGCGGCCGCCGTCGAGCACCACCAGGCGGTCAAGTGCTGCGATCGTCGACAGTCGGTGCGCGATGGCGATGACCGTCTTGTTTTCCATCAATCGCGTCAGGTTCTCCTGGATTGCCGCCTCGATGTCGGAATCGAGCGCCGAAGTCGCCTCGTCCAGCACCAGGATCGGCGCGTCCTTGAGGAAGACGCGGGCGATCGCCACGCGCTGGCGCTGGCCGCCTGACAGCTTGACGCCGCGCTCGCCGACAAACGCCTCATAGCCGGCACGGTCGCGGTTGTCGCGCAGACCGAGGATGAAGTCGTGCGCCTCGGCCTTCTTCGCCGCCGCGATCACTTGCTTATCGGTCGCTTCCGGCATGCCGAGCTTGATGTTGTCGCGAAGCGAGCGGTGGAAAAGTGCGGTATCCTGGCTGACGACGCCGATATTGGCGCGCAGCGAATTCTGCGTCACTTTGGAGACATCCTGCCCGTCGATGGTGATTTTTCCGCCCTCGAGGTCGTAGAGGCGCAAGATCAGATTGACGAGCGTCGTCTTGCCGGCGCCGGACGGTCCGACCAGCCCGACCTTCTCGCCCGGCCGCACGACGAGATCGATGCCATTGAGCACGCCGAATCCCTTGCCATAGTGGAATTCGACGTTCTTGACCTCGATACGCCCACCGGTCACCACCAACTGCTTGGCATCCGGCACATCGATCAGGCCGAGCGGCTGCGAGATCAGCGCCTTGGAGTTTTCCAACACGCCGAGGTTTCGCAATATGCCGTTGAGCTGCATCATCAACCGCCCGAGCAGCATGTTGAGCCGTAACACCAGGGACAGCGTGAAGGCGACGGCGCCGACGGTAATCGAGCCTTCGACCCAGAGGTAGATGGCAAAGCTGGCGATCGCCGTGATCATGATGCCCGACAGCGTCGTCAGTGCCATGCGCACGCCGGTCAGCCTGCGGGTGAACGGACGCAGCGCGTCGAGATAGATGTCGAAGCCGTTCCTGATGTAACGGTCGTCACCATCGGCGGAAAACAGTTTCAGCGTCTGCACGTTCGAATAGGAATCGACGATACGGCCGGTGATCATCGAACCGGCCTCGGCGGTTGCCTCGGCGTGCTTGCGGATCGCCGGCAGATAGAGTTTTGCCAGCCAGCCGAAGGCGGTGATCCAGATCACCACCAGCACCGCCAGCCTGAGATCGAGGCCGGCGACCAGAGCCAGCGTCGTCACCGTATAGACGACCATGAACCAGACGACCTCGATGAAGCTTTCCATCAGGTCGCCGGTCGCTTGCCCCGCCTGCCAGACCTTTGTCGAGATGCGGCCGGCGAAATCGTTCTGGAAGAAGGCATAGGACTGGCGCGAGACATGGCGGTGCGCCTGCCAGCGCACCAGATTGTAGAAGCCTGGCGTGATCGTCTGCTCGTCGACCAGCGCCGATAGGCCAACGACAATGGTGCGGATGACCAGCACCACGGCGGCCATGAAGACAAGCTCGGGGCCGGCAGCGCTCCACAGGGCCTGCCAGCTGCGTTCGGCGGGAAGCTGGTCGAGAATGTCGACCAGCCGCCCAACGAAATAGAACAGGCCGGCTTCGACCAGCGGTGCGATACCGCCAATGACCAGCATGGCGAAGAAGGCGACCTTCGCCTGCCCGACATAATGCCAGAGGAAGCCGCCGACACTGGCAGGTGGCCGAAGATTCGCGGGCTCCCGGAACGGATAGACCCAGTTCTCGAACCAACGATAGACGGCTGTCATCATTCGGCGGCTTCACCCTTTGCCGGCAGATCGTCGGCGGTCGGCTTTTCATCGATCAGGAACCCGCCCGACTGGCGCTGCCAGAGCTGGGCATAGAGCCCACCTCTGACGATCAACTCCTCATGCGAGCCGTCCTCGACGATGCGACCTTTGTCCATAACCACGAGCCTGTCCATCGCCGCGATGGTCGACAACCGGTGGGCGATGGCGATGACGGTCTTGCCTTGCATGAGCTTATACAGGTTCTCCTGGATAGCGGCTTCCACTTCCGAATCGAGCGCCGACGTCGCCTCGTCGAGAATGAGGATCGGCGCATCCTTCAGCACGACGCGGGCAATGGCTATGCGTTGCCGCTGGCCGCCGGACAACTTTACGCCACGTTCGCCGACAAGCGCGTCATAGCCGCTCCGACCATTGAGATCGGTCAATCCCGCGATCACATCGTCGATCTGGGCAGCCCTCGCAGCGCTGAACATCGCTTCGTCGCTGGCTGACTGGCGCCCATATTTGAGATTCTCGCGAACGGATCGGTGCAGCAGCGACGTATCCTGATTGACGAAACCAATGGCCGCGCGAACGCTCTCTTGCGAAACGTTGCGGATGTCCTGTCCGTCGATCAACACCTTGCCGTCCTGCACATCGAATAGCCGCAAGACTAGATTGACCAGTGTCGACTTGCCGGCTCCGGAACGCCCGATCAGACCCACGCGTTCGCCCGGCGCGATTTTCATCGACAGATTGTCGATGACGCCGCCTTTACCGTCCTTGCGTGAATAGTTGAAGTTCACCCGGTCGAATTCGATGCCGCCGGCGCTCACAACGAGGGCCGGCGCATCCGGCTTGTCCTGCATGATGATTGGACGCGCGATCGTCGCCATTGAATTGCCGGCGACACCGATCTGCCGGAAAACGTTGGCGCCAACATCGAGTATCCTTCCTGAGATGTTGGCGATCTGCAATGCGAACGGTATGGCGGTTGCCACGGCCGCGGTCGTCATCTGGCCGGCGTTCCAACCGGCGAGCGCGAGCCAGCTTATGGTGACAAGCAGCGCTGCGTTCAGCACGAACAGCGTTGACCACATGAGCGTAAAAACGCGCATCAGTCGGTAAAACGTGTCGGCGTGCTCGATCACCGCTTGCGAGACATATCTATCTTCATGTTCGCCGGTCGAGAATGTCTTGAGCGTCAGAATGTTGGTATAGCTGTCGACCATGCGGCCGCTCACCGCCGACCACCGTTCCGACAATACAGTCGACCACCGCGTGATCCGCGGCATCGAAATCAGGAAGAGCAGGCAGTAGAATAGCAGCCATACAGTCACCGCCGCCAGCAGAACCGGATCGAGCTGCGCCAGCACCACTATGGCCACGGCGACGAAGACCAGCGCATACCAGACGGCGTCGATAGAAAGGTTGACGCTCATCTCCACCGAATCGCCGCTTTGCATGACCTTGGTCCCGATGCGCCCCGCGAAGTCGTTCTGGAAGAAGGACCAGTCCTGGCGCGAGACATGCCAATGGCTCTGCCAACGCACGAGGTCGATGAGATTTGGCGCAATGGCGTGATTGCGAATGAGCGCGTCAACTGCCATCAAGAGAGGACGCAACAGCACGACGAAAGCCATCGTGGCCAGCAGTGGCGCATGTGTCGCGAAAAAATGTCCGGGCTTTGCGTCGGCAAGCATGCCCACGATCAAACCGACAAAAATCGGCAGCATCGCGTCCGCAATGGCGCCCACGGCAACGATCGCCATGCGCAAGAAATATGCGGTGCGAAACTGCCTGATGAAATAGCCGTAGAACTTCCAAAGCCCCATCGGCGGCTGCCGGTCGTCGGCGAGCGCCACCGGCGAGTAACGGCTTTCAAACCAGGCGAACATGCGATCGAACATTTTTCTCTCGTGGGCGCCACAACCGGCCGCCCCTTGGTCTGGTGTCGGTTTGTGCTTCGACTGTGTTTCAATTGCGGGAGGCGGTTACGCCCGGGATCGGATTTCCCGCAATCCTTCGTTCCAATGGACCCGTGCGCGAACCGCGCAGAGTGTTACTCGGCGGCCATCTCGGATTCGGGGGCCGACGCCTTGGCATCGGCGTCGGCCGGCCCGTCGTCGAGCAGGAAGCCCCCCGACTGGCGCTGCCAGAGCTGCGCATAGAGCCCGCCGCTGGCGACGAGTTGCTCATGCGAGCCTTCCTCGATGACCCGGCCCTTGTCCATGACGACGAGCCTGTCCATCGCGGCGATGGTCGACAGCCGGTGGGCAATGGCGATCACGGTCTTGCCTTGCATCAGCTTGTAGAGGTTCTCCTGGATGGCTGCCTCGGCCTCGGAATCGAGCGCCGACGTCGCCTCGTCGAGAATGAGGATCGGCGCGTCCTTCAGCATGACGCGGGCAATGGCGATGCGTTGCCGCTGGCCACCGGACAATTTGACGCCACGGTCGCCGACATGAGCCTCGAAAGCTTTGCGGCCACCGGCATCCGAAAGTCCAGCGATGAAATCCAGCGCCTCGGCGCGGCGCGCCGCCTCGACCAGCATCTCGTCGGAGGCGTCGGGCCGGCCATAGAGGATGTTCTCGCGCACCGACCGATGCAGCAGCGAGGTGTCCTGGGTGACCATGCCGATCTGGGCGCGCAGCGAATCCTGCGTCACCGAGGCGATCTCCTGGCCGTCGATCAGGATCTGTCCGCTTTCCAGATCGTAGAAGCGCAACAAAAGATTGACCAGCGTCGACTTGCCGGCGCCAGAACGGCCGACGATGCCGACCTTCTCGCCCGGCTTCACCGTCAGCGACAGGCTCTCGATCACACCCTTCTGCCTGCCGTAGTGGAAGCGGATGTCGTCGAAGCGGATCTCGCCTCTGGTCACTGCAATATCCTTGGCGCCCGGCCTGTCCTCGACGAGGCGGGGCATCGAGATCGAGCCGATGCCGTCCTGGACCGTGCCGATGTTCTCGAACAGGCCCGACATTTCCCACATGATCCATTGCGACATGCCCCAGAGGCGCAGCACGAGGCCGATCGAGACGGCAACCGCGCCGATCGTCACCGACTGGCCGAGCCACAGCCAGATCGACAGCGCGCCGACCGCAAAAAGCAGCGTCGAATTTAGAAGGTAGAGCGCACCGTAGAGCTGGGTCACCAGCCGCATCGAGCGGTAGACCGTGCCGAGAAAGCCCGCCATGCCCTCCTTGGCGAAAGTTGCCTCGCGACGCGCGTGGGAAAACAGCTTGACCGTCTGGATGTTGGTGTAGCTGTCGACGACGCGGCCGGTCATGGTCGAGCGTGCGTTGGCCTGCTCCTCCCCAACCTTGCCCAGCCGTGGGATGAAGAAGCGCAGCAGCCCGATATAGCCGATGAGCCAGACGACAAGCGGCGCTGCCAGCCGCCAGTCGGAAGAACCGACGATCACCAGCATGCCGGTGAAATAGACGATGACGTAGTTGAGCACGTCGATCAGCTTGATGACGCATTCGCGCACGGCGAGCGCCGTCTGCATCAGCTTTGTGGCGATGCGCCCGGCGAACTCGTCCTGATAGAAGGTCATGGACTGCTTGAGCAGGTAGCGATGCACCTGCCAGCGGATGCGCATGGGGTAGTTGCCCATCAGCGTCTGCTGGGCGATCAGCGAATGAAGAAACACCCCGGCCGGCAGCGCAGCCAGCACGATGAACGCAATCCGCGCCAGTCTCCAGCCCTCATTCGCCAGAAAAGTCTCTCGGCTCTGCGCCGAAAGCCAGTCGACGATGTTGCCGAGGAAGGCGAACATCCACACCTCTGTGGCGGCGATGGCCGACATCAACACTGCGGCGAGGATGATGTGGGGCCACGCGCCACGCGTATAATGCACGCAGAAGGCGATCAGCGTCCTCGGCGGCTCGACCGGTTCCTCGGCTGGGAACGGGTCGAGCCTTTTTTCAAACCAGGCAAACATCGTCTTGGTACTCTTGATAGGCTCGTTAGCGCTCACGCGGCGCGGGATCGCACGACTTCGACGCCAAACGGCTCGGAATCACCCGAGTCGCTGGCTTCGTTTCGCGCAATATAGGGTGTCGAACGCATTTCGCCGACAGGCTCTTTCGACGATCCTGACGCCGCTGTGTCGACAAGGCGGATTTTCGCACCCGGCCGGATCAGCCTGATGATCCGGCGCACCAGCGACGGCCGGCTGTAGTCGGGAACCGCGCGCGAGAAATCGACATCCGGCAGCATGCCGCGATGCGGACGGCGGCGGGTCTCGGCGTGGACCGCCGACGAATAGGTTTCGCCGATCAGCAGCGCCCAGGTCGCCATCTTGCGCTCGTGCAGGCTTCTTGAACCCGGTATTCTATAGGGATCGAACATCGGTCCGTCCTCCATGTGAAAATAGAGATAAAAGGGTGAATCAAACCCGGCCGCGGGCATGGCACCGGCGGCAGGGGGAACATCGGTCGAGGCGTGTTCGGGTGGGGCGTTCAGCCCCTTCGACAGCTTGAAAAACATCGCAGGATCCCTTCGAAGACCGAAAAATGTTTCGGCTGGGAATCGGTGCGACTAGGTCTAAAAGTTCAGGAGAATTGTCGTACCGAAACCGCCGGCAGGCAGGTAAGCCCACGGGAGGGGCGCTGGATGTGCATGGTCATCATGAATTACCCCTCCATCGGTTTGGGTTGACAATGCTGGCCGTATAATCGATTTCGCAGAAAATGGCCACCCGCCAGTCCAGGAATTTCCAAAACCGCGAGATCCCTGTGGCCGATCTGCCACTTATTAGAAGGACGCGGAAATGAACGATCGTCTCCGCATCGCGCTCTACCAGCCGGATATTGCCGGTAATACCGGAACAATCCTGCGCTTCGCCGCTTGCCTCGGTCTCGGTGTCGACATCATCGAACCGGCCGGCTTCCCGCTCTCCGACCGGACGCTGAAACGGGCCGGCATGGACTACCTCGAAATGGCTGATCTGACCCGGCATGTCGACTGGCACGCCTTCGAGGATTGGCGCAAAACCAACGCGCGGCGGCTGGTGCTGCTGTCGACCAAAGCCGCGATCGCCTACACGGACTTTGCTTTCGTCCCCGGTGACGTTCTTTTGTTCGGCCGTGAATCCGCAGGCGTGCCGGACCCTGTCCACGAGGCGGCCAATGCGCGGCTGACCATCCCGATGCAGCCCGGCGCGCGCAGCATCAACGTCGCGCTTTCCGTTGCCATGGTGGCGGGCGAAGCGATCCGGCAGCTCCGATAGCATTTGCCGATCGGCCGGCGCCGGCATCAGCGCCCCGTTCCCGCCGACAATGGCACGCTCTCCCGTCATTCTCACCCAGGCACACATCGCCTTCTCTTGCGGTTTGCAAATCCAGGGTTTCATCGCTACAAGCTCAACTTAACTTGAGGTCAAGCGGAAAATACGAAATGGCTCCAGTTACGGAATTGACGGTCGGCCAGGTGGCCATGCGCAGCGGCGTGGCGGTATCGGCACTGCACTTCTATGAGGCGCGCGGGCTGATCCGCAGCCACCGCACATCAGGCAACCAGCGCCGCTACGGCCGCGACGTGCTGAGACGGGTGGCGATCATCAGGGTAGCGCAGGAGGTCGGCATCTCGCTGGCCGAGATTGGTGCCGCACTTCAATCATTGCCTGAAGGCCGCACGCCGACGCGAGAGGATTGGAACCTGCTGTCGACGGCATGGCGCGACGAGCTCGATCAGAAGATCATCCAGTTGAAGAAACTGCGCGACGGGCTGACCGACTGCATCGGCTGCGGCTGCATGTCGATCGACAAATGCCCACTGCGCAACAAGGGGGACCGGCTGGCAAAGGAAGGGACCGGGGCGAGAAGGCTGGTGGTCGAGCGTTAATCCGCCGCCGGCAGCCGCCTGATCGTGAACTCGATCACATCGCCCGGCCGTTCGAACCAGCTTTCGATCTCGGTCCAGTAGGCTTGCTTGGGAAAGCGCTCGAACCATTCCTTCGCCTTGAGGCGCGCATCGGAACGCGGCAGCACGAAGGTCTCGCGCAGGAAGCCGTCGCGCGGCATGCGCTCGCGCTCGGCACGGCTTTTGTCGAGCCTTTTTTTCAGCCCATCCAGCGATGGTCTTGCCGGGGTGCGCACGAAAGAACCCTTATTCACTTGACCCTTGCCCTTAAGAGATTAGGGATCGCGCCCGGAAAAGACGAGTCATTTGTCGGGCACGCCCGCAACCGGAGACAGCATTTGGAACGACCCGAAATACCGGCGGGGCTGCCGGCCGACATCGAACAGAAGAAGATGAAGGCGCGGCTGTGGTTCGAGACGCTGCGCGAGCGCATCTGCGCCGCCTTCGAGCAGATCGAGCAGGACCTGCAGGGGCCGCTGGCCTCATGGTCGCCCGGCCACTTCGAAAAGACGCCTTGGGAGCGCGACGCCGGCAAGGGCGGCGGCGGCACGATGTCGATGATGCATGGCCGTGTCTTCGAAAAGGTCGGCGTTCACACCTCGACGGTCTATGGCGAGTTCTCGCCTGAGTTCAGGAAGCAGATGCCCGGCGCCGAGGAAGACCCAAGTTTCTGGGCGAGCGGCATTTCGCTGATCGCCCATCCATGGAACCCCAATGTGCCGGCCGTGCACATGAACACCCGCATGGTCGTCACCTCGCGCCAGTGGTTCGGTGGCGGCGCCGACCTGACGCCGGTGCTCGGCCGCCGCCGCGTCCAGGACGATCCCGATACGGTCGCCTTTCACCGGGCCATGCAATTCGCTTGCGAGAAGAACGCTGATGTCGCCGACCATCCGAAATTCAAGGCCTGGTGCGACGAGTATTTCTATCTGCCGCATCGCAGCGAGCCGCGCGGCACCGGCGGTATCTTCTTCGACTGGCTGCATTCGGACGAAGACAAGGGCGGCTGGAACGCTGATTTCAACTTCGTCCAGGATGTCGGGCGCGCTTTTCTCGTCGTCTACGGCCATCTGGTGCGGGCCAACTTCAACGACAACTGGACCGATGGCGACCGCGACGAACAGCTCATTCGCCGTGGCCGCTACGTCGAATTCAACTTGCTTCACGATCGCGGCACCATCTTCGGACTGAAGACCGGCGGCAATGTCGCCTCGATCCTGTCCAGCCTGCCGCCCGAGGTAAGATGGCCATAAAATTCTGGTGAGCGGGCTGTGAACCGCAATCAGGTCCCAATCGGCCGAATGCGGCCGGCAATGTGGCACCCAAAATATCTTTTTCGTCTAATAGGCAATTGAAATAACAGGATTATTTGTCGTTGCCGGGCCGGGAAACGCCGGCGGTTCACTACCCCCGAACCGCGACCCGACGCGACCGGACGGCCCATAATTGAGTGGGGCACCTTCCCAAACGGGTGCCCTCATTTTCCAGGAGAGCCTGCCATGCGCAAGCTTATTATGACGGCAGCCGCCGCTGCTGTTCTCGCCTCTGGCACCGCTGCATTCGCCGCGGTCAAGCACACCACCGGCACGGTCAAGACCTTTGACGGAACGGCGCTCAGCCTTGTTCTGGATGACGGATCTACCTTTACGCTGCCCAAGACCTTCAAGGATCCTGGCCTGAAGGCCGGCGAAAAGGTCCGCGTTTCGTGGGACATGAGCGGCAAGAACAAAATTGCCGAAGCAGTCAAGATCGTGAAGTGATGGCCTGCCCGCCGGAACAAGACCAGACGATATCCGGTCTTGTTCCGGGGTAGCGTAAGAAGGCGGAGCAGCGCTGCTCCGCCTTTTTGGTCTTGGCTGGCTTTCTGGCGCAACCAAAACCAATCAATCGTGTTATGCTTGTTCCCCCAGTGCGTGACCCGATCATGCGCCGAACAAAATGCCGGAGTGCCTGTTGCCTGCGCGAATGGGTGCGGCGCTCCGAGGAGGAAAAAGGAAAAATCCGATGAAGGAATTTCACTGTGGCTCGCTCGTTCCCGGTTGTGAGTGGCACACGCGTGCCAGCGAGGAAGCAGAAGTCATGCGCCGTGCTGTCGAGCACATGCGTGAGACGCATGGCGAAGCGGTCATCCGCGAGACGATGATCGAGGCGATCCGTTCGCGCATCGAAAAGGTTCGCGACGCGGCGTAGCCCTCAGACTTTCAAGGCCTCTGTGGCGCGCTCCAGCAGCGCGCTGCGATCCGGCGCAAAACCGGCCGCAATCCATTCCTTTTCAAGGTTTTTCAGGATGGCGCCGAGCTTCGGGCCCGGCGCTGCGCCGAGCGCCGTCAGATCGGCGCCCTTGAGCGGAAACACTGGCTTTTCCCATTTTGTGGCAAAGGCAAGCAGGCGCGAAAAACCGCCGGCGTCCAACAGCGCGTCATTGTCCTCGACGGCCCGCGCCCGTGCCGAAGCCAGCGACAGCCGAAGGCGATCGGCAAAACCCTGTCGATCGCCAAGATAGAGTTTTTTGGCCAGTTCCCCTTCGCTCGTCTTGGGTTCGACGGCAGCCGTCAGCGCCCAGTGCCGCAGGCGATCGGCTTCGCTGGTGGAGAATTTCAGCCGTTCAGCCAGCGTCTTCATCCGCGCGGCATCCGGCGGCACGATGGCCTCCAGCCTGAGCAGCGGGTCCGGCGTCCAGACCAGATCCTTCTCGGTCCTGGCCAGCCCATGAATGGCATCGATGCCCCATTTCTCGCTTTCAGGCAAAACGCTGGTCAGCACGCTGGCCTGGCGCATCCACAGCAAGGCGCGCGATGGATCGGGCGCCGACAAAAGCTTCTTCAGTTCGGACCAGACACGCTCTGCCGAAAGTTGGCCGAGCCCTTCCTTCAGCCGGGCGCAGGCCTTCAGCCCTTCGGCGTCAGGCCGGCCGTCGCCATACCATGCAAAGAAACGGAAGAACCTCAGGATGCGCAGATAGTCCTCGCGGATGCGCGCTTCCGGGTCGCCGATAAACCGCAGCCGGCGCGCTTCGATGTCGGCGATGCCGCCGACCAGATCGACGACCGTCCCGTCGGCTTCGGCATAAAGCGCGTTGATGGTGAAGTCGCGCCGTTCCGCATCGGCCTTCCAGTCGCGTCCGAACGAAACCTTGGCGCGGCGCCCGTCGGTCTCGATGTCAGCGCGTAAAGTGGTAATTTCATAGGGCTTGCCGCCCGCGATCACGGTGATGGTGCCGTGCTCGATACCGGTCGGCACCGCCTTGAAGCCCGCTGCTTCGGCGCGGCGGATGGTTTCCTCGGGCAGGCAAGTGGTGGCGATGTCGATATCAGCGACCGGCTGGCCGATCAGCGTGTTGCGCACCGCGCCGCCGGCGACACGCGCCGCCTCGCCGCCAGCCGCCAGCACTGCAAGCAGGCGCTGCAGGTGCTTTTCGCCGAGCCAGTCGGCCCTGCCCGCGAGCGACACCGGACCGCTCACGTGTAAAGTCTTTCATAAAGCGTACGAATAATGCCGGCGGTGACGCCCCAGATGCGCTGGCCGCCATAAGGCATGTCATAGAAGAACCATTCGAGGTCGTTCCACATGCGGCTGTCCCTGGCATGGTTGGCGGGGTCCATCAGGAAGCGCAGCGGCACTTCGAAGGCGGCGTCGACTTCTTCGGCACTCAGCGTCAGCGAAAAACCCGGCTGCACCATTCCCAGCACCGGTGCGATGCGGTAGCCGCTGCCGGCGACATAGTCGGGCATGCGGCCGATGATCTCGATGAGATCCTCGCCGAGCCCGATCTCTTCGAAGGTTTCGCGCAGTGCCGCCGCTTCAGGCGTCGCATCGGTCGGATCGATCGTGCCGCCTGGGAAAGCCACCTGCCCCGAATGGCTGCGCAGCTTTTCCGCCCGTTTGGTCAAAAGGACCGTCGCATCGCGTCCGTGATCGACAACCGGAATGAGCACAGCGGCATTGCGCAGCGTCTTAAGCTGCTTCAAACGCGGATGGTCGGGATTGAAGCGATGGTCGCCATAGTCGTCGCCGTCATGCATTTCAGCCTGCGCCGCGACGCGCGCACGAAAATCCGCGGCTGAAAACGGCGGCGGCGTCACGCTGTCCATCACGCGCTCAACTGCTTCAGTTTCTCGGCCGGCATGATCGGATAGACCGCGCCCTTCGAGCGCACGGCAAACATCTTTCTGCCGCCGACTTCAATTTCCTCGCCATGTGCGACCAGCTCATACATCACCGGCCGCGCCACCAACGCTTCCAGCCGCCCGCGCACCAGAACATAGGGTTTCAGGCCGCCGGTTGCGTCCTCGTCGACGAAGCGCAGCGGATTGTCCGGTCCGGCCTCGACCAAATCGCCGACATTTGTACGAAAGGTGATGACCTGCCTGTCGCCGGTGCCGGACACATCCATCTCGACGGCGGTGAAGGGCGCGTCGACGACGCGGATGCCAACCCTTTCGACCGGCGTCACCAGATAGGTCTTGCCATCGGCGTCCTTGCGCAGCACCGTGGAAAACAGCTGCACCAGCGGCATGCGGCCGATCGGCGTACCCAGGTAGAACCAGGTGCCATCCTGTTTGATCTCCATATCGAGATCGCCGCAGAAGTCCGGATTCCAGCGCTCCACCGGGGCAGGCCCCTTGCCGGCGCGGGTCGCGCGCGAGACCAGCGCTTCCAGTCCGCGCGCCTCGGTGGCGGCGGTCAGGCTTTCCCGGCTGTGTTCGGCCCGGTTGTGTTCGGATCGTTCCGTCATGGTCACGAAATAGTCACTGTTGTTCCGCTTGTCAGCCTAAGTCTGTGATTTAAGTTGAAATGCAGGCGCCACGCGAGGCCGAATCGCGGCATTCTGCGGCACTGATGGTGCAAGCCGGTATTTCCAACCACAAGGATCGATACGACATGAGCGTGATGATCAAGGAAAGCCCGATCAGCGAGAAGGACATGATCGCACAGGCCGAGAAGGCGCTGGCCGACATTTCCAGGGTCCGCGACGGCGTTGGCCGCGTCATCTTCGGCCAGGAAAGCGTCGTCGAGCGCACGCTGGTGGCGTTGCTGGCCGGTGGCCATGCGCTGCTGGTCGGCGTACCGGGTCTCGCCAAGACCAAGCTGGTCGAGACGCTGGGCATCGTGCTCGGTCTCGATTCCCGACGCATCCAGTTCACGCCCGACCTCATGCCGTCGGATATTCTCGGTTCCGAGGTGATGGAACAGGACGAATTCGGCAAGCGCTCCTTCCGCTTCATCTCCGGGCCGATCTTCGCGCAATTGCTGATGGCCGACGAGATCAACCGCGCCTCGCCGCGCACCCAGTCGGCGCTGCTGCAGGCAATGCAGGAATACCACGTCACCATTGCCGGCGCCCGCCACGACCTGCCGGCGCCCTTCCACGTGCTGGCGACGCAGAACCCGCTAGAGCAGGAGGGTACCTATCCGCTGCCGGAGGCGCAGCTCGACCGCTTCCTAATGCAGGTCGACATCCTCTATCCGGAAATCGAGGCGGAGCGCCGCATCCTGCTGGAAACCACCGGCATCGAGGACGCCAAGGCCGAAAACGTGCTGCAGCCGGCGCGGTTAAAGGAGATCCAGACCCTGATCCGCCGCATGCCGGTGCCGGAAAGCGTTGTCGAGGCGATCCTCAAGCTGGTGCGCTCGGCGCGCCCGGGCCAGGGCAATGCCGAGACCGACAAGCATGTCGCCTGGGGGCCGGGCCCGCGCGCCAGCCAGGCGCTGACACTATGCGCCCGCGCACGCGCCCTGTATGATGGACGACTGGCGCCGTCGGTCGACGACATCCGCGCGCTGGCCGAGCCAGTGCTGCAGCACCGCATGGCGCTGACCTTTGCCGCCCGCGCCGAGGGCACAACCGTACGTGACGTGGTGGCGAAACTGGCAAAAGGCATCTGATGGCGCGTATAGGCGAGGTCCAGGCACCGGCAGCGACGCGCGACGCGCTCGCCCGTGGCCGGTTGCGGGCCTCGCTGGTGCCGGACCTGCTGGTCGAAGCCCGGCGCCTCGTCAACACGGTGATCGCCGGCTGGCATGGCCGCCGCAAGCGCGGCATCGGCGAGAATTTCTGGCAGTTCCGACCCTATGTCGAAGGCGATTCCTCGCGCATCGACTGGCGCCGCTCGGCCCGCGACGACCACACCTATGTCCGCGACCGAGAATGGGAGGCCGCCCACACGGTATGGCTATGGGCCGACCCCTCGCCTTCCATGCTCTACAAGTCGACCGGCGCCAGCGTTTCGAAGGAATCGCGCGCGCTGGTGCTTGCGCTGGCCATGGCCGAGCTTCTGTCGCGCAGTGGCGAACGCATCGCCTGGCCGGGCCTGACCGATCCGTTCACCGCCCGCAACGGCGCCGAGCGCATCGCGGCCCAACTCACCCACGCCACCGACCTGCCCGCCAAGCCCGACCTGACCAGCATCCGCCGCTTCTGCGACATCGTCATCGTCAGCGATTTCCTCGACCCGGTCGAAGACACCATGGCCTGGCTCGACGTGCTCGCCCGCCACGGGGTGCGCGCCCATTTGATCGAGGTCGCTGACCCGGCCGAGGAAAGCTTTCCCTATGCCGGTCGCACCGAATTCACCGATCCCGAGACCGGCGACAAGCTGACCGCCGGCCGCGCCGAAATGCTGGGCGATGACTATCGCCTGCTTTATACCGCCCGCCGCGGGGAATTGGCCAGCTGGTGCAAGCGGCTTGGATGGAGCTTCACGGTCAACCACACCGATCGTCTGGCCTCCGAGGCGCTGGTGCGCATTCACATGGCAATGACCGCCGATGGCGGCTATGCCGGGCTGACCGCAGGTGGCGGTCATGCCGGGCTGACCGCAGGTCATGCCGGGCCGACCGCTGGCGATCAGCCAGGAAAGGTCAGCGCATGAGCTGGCTGCCGCTCTCTTTCGGTGCTCCCATGGTGCTGTGGGGCCTGCTGGCGCTGCCGGTGATCTGGTGGCTGCTGCGGCTAACCCCGCCCAAGCCGCAGAGCGAGGTATTTCCGCCGCTGAAGATCCTGGCCCGCGTGCTGAAGCGCGAAGAGACGCCACAGCAGAGTCCATGGTGGCTGACACTGCTCAGGCTGCTGATGGCGGCCCTCATTGTCGCCGCCCTTGCAGAACCTGTGTTCAATCCGCGCGAAAAGCTGCCGGCCGAAGGGGCTGCTCTTGCGCTGGTCATGGACAATGACTGGGCAAGTGCCGCCGACTGGGACAAGCGCGTCGCCACCGCCGAGCGGCTGATCGCCGATGCCGGTTCGAACGGCGTTCCGGTGATCATCGCCTTCACCGCCGAAAAGCCCAATGCCGAGATCGGCCCCTTCGATGCCGCTGCCGCGCTCGACCGGCTGCGCGCGGCAAAGCCGCGGCCGATCCCGACCGACCGACCCGCCGTCTATGCCCGCGTCGCGGCAGCACTGGAGTCCTTGCCCGGCGCCAGCGTCGCCGTGCTCGCCGATGGTATGGCGGCGCAAGGCGACGAAGCCGCCTTCAACACGCTCCTGTCGAAAAACGCCGCGCGCGTCGTCTGGGCCGTTTCCGACCGTCTTTCCCTCACCGGCCTGACCAGCGCCGAAAACGAGGTGGACGGCTTCGCGCTGACCGCCATCCGCGCACCCGGCGACCCGGCACCGGCGCAAGTGACCGCGGGCGCCTTCGACGACAAGGGCCGCCGCATTGCCGACGCGACGCTGACCTTCTCACCGGGCGAATCCACCGCCACCGGCACCATGGCCGTGCCGTTCGAACTGCGCAACGACTTCGCCTCGATCGCCCTCGACAGCGAGCGCCATGCGGGTGCAGTGCGTGTGCTCGACGAGAGCTCCAAGCGTCGCCGCGTCGGCCTGCTGTCCCAGTCCGAGGCCGACCAGGCGCAGCCGCTGCTGTCGCCGCTCTACTATATCCGCCGCGCGCTGCAGCCTTTCGCCGATCTGGTCGAACCGTCGAGCGCCGACCTCGCCGACGCCATCCCGCAGCTCCTTGAGCAGAAGCCGGCGATGATCGTTATGGCCGATGTCGGCACCATTCCCGAACAGGTTCGGCAAAGGCTGGTCGACTGGGTCGACAATGGCGGCACGCTGGTGCGTTTTGCCGGTTCGCGGCTGGCCGCCGCCGGCAATGACGACGATCTGCTGCCGGTCCGGCTGCGCACCGGCGAGCGCTCCCTCGGCGGTGCGTTGTCGTGGACCACGCCGCAGCCGGTCACCGAATTCCCGAAGAACGGTCCCTTTGCCGATCTCGCCCCGCCTGCCGAAGTCACCGTCACCAGGCAGGTGCTGGCCGAGCCGACGCCTGACATCGTCGAGCGCACCTGGGCCACGCTTGCTGACGGCACCCCGCTGGTCACCGGGTTGAAGAAGGGCAAGGGCACGCTGGTCCTGTTCCATGTCACGCCCGAGGCTACGTGGTCGAACCTGCCGATCTCCGGCAGCTTCGTCGAGATGCTGCGCCGCATCGTGCAGATATCGCGCAACCAGGGTGCGGCGGTCGCCAATGCCGAAGCCGCCGCCACCTCGCTGGCGCCCTATCGGATGATATCAGCCGACGCCACTCTGGTGCCGCCAACGCCGGATGCAAGGCCGCTGGTGCCAGGCGCTGGCCCGCTGCCGGTGACGTTCGAGAACCCGCCCGGCCTGTACGGCTCCGAAACCGGCGTCTTCGCCCATAATCTGCTCGAAGCCGGCAGCGCCTTCGTGCCGCTGGTCCGCCCGCAATTCATCGTGCCTGTCACCACCGTCCAGTATGCCTTCGACGAATCGCGCAACCTGAAAGGTCCGCTGGTCACGACGGCTCTCGTGCTGATGGTGCTCGACACGCTGGCCGTGTTCTGGATGGGAGGCCTGTTGTCGCGCCGGCCGCGCCGCGCCCGCGCTGCTGCAACCGCCGCAACCCTTTTGATCGCATTCGGCGCGCTGTTCGGCCATGCCGACTTCGCCCGCGCCGACGACGCCAAGCCTGGCGATGCCGCCGCGATCGAGGACATCTCAAAGACCCGCATCGGCTATGTGCTGACCGGCGAGCCTGGTGTCGATTCGATCAGCCGTGCCGGCCTCGAAGGCCTGACCCGCTTCCTGATCGAAAAGACCGCGCTCGAACCGGGAGCGCCTGCCGGCGTCGATATTTCCAAGGACGAATTGTCCTTCTACCCGCTGATTTACTGGCCGATCGACCCTGCGGCCCCGATGCCGACCCAAGCCGCGATCGCCCGTATCGACGCCTATATGCAGCAGGGCGGTACGGTTCTGTTCGACACCCGCGACCAGTTCGCCAACGGCATCGGCGCCGATTCGACCAGCCCTGCCACGGAGCGGCTGCGCGACATCCTGGGCAATCTCAACGTGCCGCCGCTGGAACCGGTGCCGTCTGACCACGTGCTGACCAAGTCGTTCTTCATCTTGCCTGAGTTTCCCGGCCGCTTTGCTGGCAGCCCACTCTGGGTGGAGGCGTCGCTCGAAGCCAGCAACGCCGAAAACCGCCCGGTGCGTGTCGGCGACGGCGTTTCGCCGATCATGATCACCGCCAATGATTTCGCCGGCGCCTGGGCGGTCGACGAGAACGGCGACCCGCTGCTGCCGACCGTGCCATCGGACCCGATGCAGCGCATCTATGCGCTGCGCGCCGGCGTCAACATCATGATGTACATGCTGACCGGCAACTACAAATCCGACCAGGTGCACGTCCCCGTGCTGCTCGAACGGCTGGGGCAGTAGGATGATGCTCTTTGTTGCACTCCCTGCCCGGAACGATCCTCCCCACAAGGGGGAGGATGAGGCATGAACTGGTCGCTCTCGTTCGAACCGCTCATCTCCTGGCCGCTGCTCGCTATTGTGCTGGTGCCGCTGGCATTGCTGGCACTGGTCGGCCTGTGGTTTCGCCAACGCGGCGCGATCTTCCGTCTCGCTGCGCTGCTCGCACTGGGCGCCGCCCTGCTCAACCCGGTCTTCCTCAATGAGGAGCGTGAGGCGCTGAAAAGCGTCGTCGCCGTCATCGTCGACCGCAGCCAGAGCCAGGACATCGGCGAGCGCACCAAACAGACCGACGAAGCCCTTGCCGGGCTCCAGCAACGCCTTGGCCGTTTCAAGCAGTTTGACGTGCGTGTCGTCGAGGCCGGCCAGTCCGAAGCCGCCGAGGAGCGCACCGACACGCGGCTTTTCGGCGCGCTTGAAGGCGCGTTCCGCGACGTGCCGCCTTCGCGTATCGGCGGCGCCATCATGATCACCGATGGCGAAGTGCATGACGCGCCGGCCGGCGCGCCCGACTTCAATGCCCCGCTGCATGCGCTGATCACCGGCAACGACCACGAAAAGGATCGCCGCATCCGTTTCGAAAACGCGCCGCGCTTCGGCCTGGTCGGCAAGCCGCTCGACATGACCTACCGCGTCATCGCCACCGACAATGAAACCGGCCCTGTCGACGTCCGCGTCTCGGTCAATGGCGAGCAGGTCGCTGTCGAAGAGGCCACCATCGGCAAGGCGATGCCGCTGCAGGTGACGATTCCCGGCGCTGGCCGCAACATTGTCGAACTCGCTATAGACCGAGAGCCCGATGAACTGACCGACGCCAACAACCGCGCCATCGCCTTGATCGACGGCATCCGCGAGAATTTGCGCGTGCTGCTTGTCTCCGGCGAGCCGCACGCCGGCGAGCGCACCTGGCGCAACCTGCTGAAATCAGACGCCTCGGTCGATCTTGTCCATTTCACCATTTTGCGCCCCCCCGAAAAGCAGGATGGCACGCCAATCAACGAATTGTCGCTGATCGCCTTCCCGACGCGTGAACTGTTCGTCGAGAAGATCAAGGATTTCGACCTGATCATCTTCGATCGCTACCAGCACCGCGACGTGCTGCCGATCCTCTACTACGACTACATCTCCGAATACGTCGAAAAGGGCGGCGCGCTGCTGATCGCCGCAGGCCCCGAATATGCCGGCGAAAGCTCGATCGCCCGCACGCCGCTGATGTCGGCGCTGCCGGCGATGCCGACCGGCGAAGTCATCGACAAGGCTTTCTATCCGCGCCTCACCGATCTCGGCCAGCGTCATCCGGTGACGCGTGGGCTCGACGGCTCGGCGACCGAGCCGCCGCACTGGAGCCGCTGGTTCCGCACCATCGGCGTCCAGAATCCCGAGGGCGAGGTGGTGATGAAGGGCGCCGACAACCGGCCGCTGCTGCTGCTCGACCGCAAGGGCGAAGGCCGTGTCGGCATGCTGCTCTCCGACCAGGGCTGGCTGTGGGCGCGCGGCTTCGAGGGTGGCGGTCCGCATGTCCAGCTCTACCGGCGCATCGCCCATTGGCTGATGAAGGAACCCGAACTCGAAGAGGAGCGGCTGACCGCCGACGGCCGCGGCATGATGCTGGAAATCCGCCGCCAGACGATGAGCGACGATCCCGGCCCGGCGCAGGTCATCACGCCGTCCGGCAAGGCGCTGATCGTCAGGCTCGAAAAATCCGAACCCGGTGTCTTCCTGGGCAGCATCGAGACCAGCGAGATCGGCCTCTACCAGATCGGCAATGGCGATCTGACGGCCTTAGCCCATGTCGGTCCGGTCAACGCGCCGGAATTCTCCGACGTCATCTCCACAGAGGGCCGGCTGAAAGCGCCGGCTGAAGCCACCGGCGGCGGCGTGCGCCGGCTGGCTCAATCATCGGCTCTTGGCGGCTTCACCAGCGGGGTGACGCTGCCCTCCATCGTGCCGGTTCGCACCGCCGGCGCGGCCGCCGGCAGCGACTGGATCGGGTTGCGCACCACCGACGACAGCGTTCTCAAAGCCGTCTCGCGCGTGCCGCTGTTCGGCGGCTTCCTCGGCCTCGGCCTGTTGCTGCTGGCGATGGGATCGATGTGGTACCGCGAGGGGCGGTAAGCTCCTCACTCCTCCGGCTCTGTCGTGAACATTAGCGGATAGCCTTTGGCCTTGCCGGCATCGGTCGCCCGCATCGCCTTGGTTTCGGCGACGTCCCTGGTGAAGACGGCGACAACGCAGACGCCGCGCCGGTGCGCGGTGATCATCACCCGATGCGCCTGGTCTTCGTTCAGCTTGAACTCGCCCTTCAGCACCGTCACCACGAATTCGCGCGGCGTAAAATCGTCATTGACGAGGATGACCTTGTAGAGCTTCGGCCGTTCGGTCTTCGGTTGCGTTTTGGTTTGAGGTTTTGTGGTGATTTCAGGCATCGGAACCGGCAATTTCACGCGACAATTTCGCTTTCATCTTGTCACGGGCGAAAGCGGTCGTCCATTTTCGATCCGCGCGCAAACCGGCTTCCCGGTGGTGCGGCCATTCAAATCTATGTGGGGACTGTCGACCGCCGTTCAACGGCCCTGGCGGCCGAAGATGCGGCGGGCCTGCAATTGCCGTGAGGTGCCGACCGATGGCGCATCCGGCCTGGATCCATCCGCATCCACCCGGCGTTCCATCCATGCGACGACCAGCCAGGCGACGAAGCAGACCAGCACTGAGCCGGTAAGCACGATGAGCACCCAGGTTTGCCCCGGCGTGATGTAGTCCCAGTCGGTGGATACCGCCGGCGCGAACAGTGAAGGTTCGGTCCGCCCGCTGGCGGGATCGGGTACCGGGCTGGCGGTGAACTGGATCAACAGCTTGGCCACCGCGGAGACCACAAGGCCGCCGATGGCCATTGAGCGCAGAATGGACGAAAGCCGCTTCTTCATGCGGATTGTCCTACCGGGCCGGAGTTGCGATCGGGTTAAGGATCACCACGGCCAATGAACCGAACGATACGGCAAGGCCGCTCCACCAAACTGCGGCTGGAGCGGCCTTGTCATACAGGCTTGCTATGTCAGCCTGGATCAGGCCTTGGGAGCGGTCTTCTTGGTGGTGTGCTTCACCGGGCACTTGTGCGTCTTGGACACCTTGCAGGCAGCCTTGACGCTCTTCTTGGCAGTGACCTTCTTCGGAGCAGTCTTCACAGCCGGAGCGGCCGTCGTGGCGGCAGCGGGAGCAGCGGTCGTCGTGGTGGTAGCTGCGTTGCCGAGAGCCGGCATCGAGAAAGCGAGAGCGACGGCGAGACCGAGTGCGGAGAGGATGGACTTTTTCATGGTTTCATTTCCTTTTTATGCGGGTCGGTTTTTGAGTGTCACTGAACCGGGTCGATCGGTGTCACTCCAAGCAGCTTCAAAGCGTTTGCGAGCATCCGGAGTCCCTGTGCCTGTTTCTTGTTGGCGCAGAACCGGTTGCCCTTTCTTTGAAGTGCCTTTGCCGCGGTGACCTGCGTTGCCGTGGCGTGGGTTTCGAGGGCTTCATCAAATTGGTGGCTGAGACTGCTGCAACGCTCGCTCCGGGTGAGCGCCACCTTTGCGTCCGACTGTTCGACCGCGGCCGTGACGAGCGAAATGCCGAGCAACGCACCCATCAAGCTGATCGAGAACCTTTGCATTGGTTTGTCCGTAAATCCCGAAGCTAGCGTCGCAGCCGATGACCTGACCGCCACGACACCACTTATGCCTTTGTTTTTTTTCGGGAGTTTTTCCCGACTGTAGAATTTTGTTTCTGGATTGTTTCTGAGAAATCGGCTCCGGAACCCATCATCGCCGCTGGCCAACATGTGGCCAGAATTCTATCGTGAGGGTGACGCCCGAACGCAGGCTTGGCCATCAACAATGACAGGATTCCCGTGAAATCCGACGCACACATACTGATCGTCGACGACGACAAGGGCATCCGCGACCTGCTGCAGGAATTCTTCCAGAAGCGCGGGTTGCACACTTCGGTTGCCGCCGACGGCGTCGAGATGGAAGCCATCCTCCGGCGGGCACAGGTCGATCTTGTCGTCCTCGACGTGATGCTGCCGGGGAAGAGCGGGTTGGAGCTGTGCCGCGATATTCGGGCGAATTATTCGACGCCGATCATCATGCTGACCGCGGTCACCGAGACGACCGACCGCGTCGTGGGTCTGGAGATGGGCGCCGACGACTATGTGCCGAAACCCTTTGACCCACGCGAGCTGCTGGCCCGGATTCGCGCCGTGCTGAGGCGCAACGGCGCCGCCGAGCCGCGGCGGCCTAGCACACGGCAGATCTATCATTTCGCCGGCTGGACGATGGACTGCTCGCGCCGCCGGCTGATGGCGCCCGGCGACGTCAGGGTCGAGCTGACGATGGCGGAGTTCAACCTGTTGCAGACTTTCGTCAAGAGTGCGCAGCGCGTGCTCACCCGTGACCAACTCATCGAACTGTCCGGAGGTGACAGCGACTACAGCTTCGACCGCAGCATCGATATTCTGGTCAGCCGGCTGCGGCGCAAGATGGAAGACGACCCGAAAACGCCGAAACTGATCCTGACCGTGCGCAGCGGCGGCTATCAGTTCCTCCCCGAGACAACGTCCGAATGAGACGCTTCCTGCCGCAAACCCTGCCCGTCTGGGTGTTGCTCATCGTCATTGCCGGCCTGCTGATCAGTCAGGTCGCGACCCTCTACATCGTCTCGCACGACCGCGCTGCAGCCAACGACGTGGTCGATCTCTACCGGCTCAACGACCGCGCCTTCTCGCTGGTGCAGTTGATGCATGACGCCACGCCCGAAGAACGCAAAGCCACCGCGTCCGGTCTGTTCAACGCCACCTACGCGCTCACTGTTTCGGACACGCCTGCGGTCACTTCATCGATTGCAGGCGATGACGAGCTGGCCGAACTGGAAGACATACTGGTCGGGCGGCTGTCGAAATTCGGCATCACCGATGCGCGGGTCGGGCGCGACCCGGCAACGCGCGAAGCCGACGATGCCGGAGGCGCGGTCGAAGGCCCCGATATCGGCCAGGTCGAACGCGACCTTCTGGTGTTGGCGGCCGATTTCGCCCAGAGCGACAAGCTGACGGCTTCGCTACGCTTCGCCGACGGCCAATGGCTGAACTTCACCGAGCCGAACACGCCGGTCGGCCCCATATTGAGCTTCGACAGCCTGCCGCTCTATGCCTTGATCGCCGGTCTGGTGGTGGTCATGTCGATCTGGTCGCTGCGCCGGCTGACCGCGCCCTACCGGATGATGGAAACCGCCGTGAAGCGGATCGGCAACGATTTGAAGAGCCCGCCGATCGCCGAGACCGGCAGCCGCGAGATCCGCGCCGCGGCCAAGGCGGTCAATGCCATGCAGCTCCGGTTGCGCGACTATGTCGAGGATCGCGAGCACCTTGCCGCGGCGCTCGCCCATGACCTGCGCACGCCGCTGACCCGGATGCGGCTGCGCCTCGAACTGCTGCGGAAATCGACGGCGCGCGAGGCGCTCGCCCACGACCTCGCGGACATCGAAGACATCGCCAGCTCCGTCATCGACTTCGCCACCTTTGAGGTGACCGAGGAGAAAAGCGAAAGGATCGATTTCTGGTCACTGGTGGAATCAATCGCCGACGGCTTCGAGAATGTCTCGTTCGACAATGAAGACACCCGCTCGCGCGGCCTGATCTGCATTGCGCGGCCGGTTGCGCTGAAGCGCTGCGTCACCAATCTCGTCCAGAATGCCGTAACCTACGGCAAGAAGGCGCATCTCAGCCTGCGTCGGTCGGAGCAGACGATCACGCTGGCCATCCGCGACGAAGGGCCTGGCATACCGCAAGCCCAGCTCGACACGGTGTTCGGCTCTTTCGTGCGCCTGGAACAGTCCCGCAACCGTCAGACCGGCGGCCTTGGCCTCGGCCTGACCATCGCCCGCAACATCGCCCGCGGCGTCGGCGGCGAGGTCAGCCTGTCCAATCATCCCGACGGTGGCCTGATGACGGAATTGCGCCTGCCATTGGCAGCTTGAGGCAGCAGAGCACCGCCTCGATGGGCGCTGGGGCTGGATCGGCCAACGCATCCTTGCGATATTGCGTCGTGCAGCACGAGGAGAACGTCGCATGTTCTACGCCATCCTGGCCTATCACGTCGAAGAGACAGTCGCGTCCTGGACACCACAGGAGGATGCGGCGCTGATGACCGACTTGCTCAAAGTCAATGACCGGTTGGTCCAGGAGGGCACCCTCGGCCCGGCCGCCAGGCTGGGCGCGACCGCGGAAGCCGTTACGCTGCGCGGCCCGGGCGACGGCATGGTGATCGACGGTCCCTTTGCCGAAACCAAGGAGCAGTTGCTGGGGTTATATGTCCTCGATTGCGCCACGCGCGAGGAGGCCATAGCGGCCGCGCGCGACCTCCGGCGAGTCAATCCCAGCGCCGTCTACGAGATTCGCCCGATCATTCTCTATCTTCCCGGCGCGCCGCTCCCCGCCAGCCAAGATTAGAGCATTCTAGGAATAGTGCGCAGTGGTTTCCACTCAGAATTGCGAAAAAACAAAGAGTTAGAGCGGTTAGGCGTGTCTATCAAAAGCCAAACCGCTCTAGGCAACCATCGCGGCTTCCGGCAGCTCCGCATCTGCAATCGTCAGGAACCGTGTCAGCAGCGCGGCACATTTTTGCGCATGGGTCGCAATGAGGAAATGGCCGGCGTCCTCAACCACCGCGCTATGCACATGCGGCAAGGCTTGTTGCAGCATGTCGGTCATCGCCACCATGGCCGGATTGGCCAACCCGCCTCTGATGAGCAGAACCGGGATGTCGAGGGCGCTGTAGTCTCGGAGGGCAGCCTCGAAACTGAAATCCGTCAGCCAGTCGATCACATTTGCCGGGGCTGTCTCGCGACAATGGCTCCGCACGATTTCGGGAAGCTTCGCAAAGGTGCCTCGACCTCCCCAGAAGTCGATGATGATACCGGCTGCATCGGCGTCGGCATCGACTGCCGCGCCGAACTCCCGGCTCAGCCTCAGCACGTCCTTATAGAGACCTTGCCTCGGCAGTCCCTTGAGGAGCGCGAGGGGATTTGCCTCGAAAAGCGACAGGCTCGCATATTGATGGAATTTGCCAGGGCTGCCGCCAGTGCGACAGTCCCGCCGAAGGAATGTCCGACCAGATGAACCGGGCCGCCGATGCGACGCGCCGCGTGCTCGATGATCCGCAGCTCATGCTGCATGCCGAAATCGTTGCGCGTGCGGGTCTCCGGGGTCGCGCCATAGCCGCAAAGGCTGGTGCCAACCATCCGATAGGCTGCAGGCAGAAGCTTCTGGATCGGCCGCCAGGCCGCATGCGTGCTGAAGGATCCCGGGACGAACAGCACGGCAGGCCCACTGCCTGTTTCCACGTAGTCAATCGACGACATTCCGCTCGCCCCCCTTACACACCAACCTGCGGTGATGGTTCCAGCAAGACGCCGAGACGCAATGTTTGCTCGACGAGCATGTCGAGATCCTCGCGCCGGGTCCGGTGATTGTTGATCGCCACCCGCAGGCAGTGCTGGCCGTGCACCGTCGTATCGGAAATGGCCGCGATTCCCTCTTCCTGTAGCCTCAGCATGATCTCGGTGTTGAGCGCCTTCAGCTCCCCATCCGCCATCCCGATCGGCCGGTAGCGAAAGCAGACGATGTTGATGTTGGTCGGTGCCGTCAGCTCCAGCATTGGTTCGGCCTCGATCAGAGCGCTGAGATAATGTCCTTGCGCGATGTTCTGGTCGATCAGGCGCCCAAACTTCTCGATGCCATGTTCCCTCAGAGCCATCCACACCTTGAGTGCGCGAAAACCACGCGACGTCTGCAGGCCGTAATCATGCAGCCACTGCCCCGATGCGAGGCCGCGCGGTGTCGATTCCAGATATTCCGGCGTCACCGCAAAGGTTTTGCGATGTGCTGAGGCATCCCTGACCAGGGCGCAGCCGACCTCGAATGGCGCGTGCAACCATTTGTGCGGATCGAGCGCGATGGAATCCGCCCATTCTATACCCTTAACGCGATGCGCATTCTCCGGCGAAATGGCGATCAGCGCGCCGATGCAGCCATCGACATGGAACCAGAGGTCTTCCTCGTGCGCCAGCTTGGCAAGCGCCTGCAAATCATCGATCGCCCCGGTGTTCACCGTGCCTGCCGTGCCAATGACGCAGGCCGGCCGGAAGCCCGCCGCGCGGTCCTCCGCGATCGCTGCCCGCAAGGCGGCGATGTCGATCCGCAGTCCGCCATCGGTCGGAATGCGGCGCAGCGCCCGGTTTCCCAGGCCAAGCGCCTCCATCGCCTTGCGGTGGCAGGAGTGAAGTTGGTCCGAGCCATAGAAGCGCAGCGGCTTGTCTATTGCCGCAACGCCCTCTTCGCGCACGTCGATGCCTGCCTTGGCGTTGCGCGCCACGGTCAGGCCGATGATGTTGGCCATCGAGCCGCCGCTGACCAGCGTACCGCTGGCCGAGGCGGGGAAGCCCAGCATCTCCTTGCACCAGTCGACCACCTGGCTGTCCATCAGCCCGGCGGCATGGTTGCCGCCACCGAGATTCGAGCCCTGTATTGCCGCCAGGAAATCGCCGAGGGCGCCGGTGAAATTGCTCGACCCCATGTACCAGGACCAGAAGCGCGGATGGATGTTGCCCATCGGATAGGACATCACGGTCCGCGAGACCTCGCCATAGACAGCGGCAAGCGGCGCTGGCGATCGCGGCAGGGGTGTCGCGAAGAAATCTCTCACCTCCGCTGGCATCTCCCGCCAGACAGGGCGGTCACGGACATCGCGCAGATAATCGACGGCATCGTCGATGACCCGGTGCGACAGGGCCTGGATATCGGCCCAGTTGACCGGATCGAGCGTTTCCTCGGCGGTCGTGCCGAAGGATTTTGGCATCGCGTCCATGACCGTCTCCCGCTTTGCGCTACTCGAACTGGCAGCCGGGCGTCGAACGCGACAGCTCAGCCTCCTCCGCGTCCATCTCGGCTTCGATGCCGTCGAACAGCGGCGTCGTCATGTAACGCTCGCCGGTGTCGGGGAGCATGCACAGGATGACCGAGCCGGCGGGTGACTTTTCTGCGATCTGCCGCGCTACCGCGAAGGTGGCACCGCCGGAAATGCCGGTGAAAATGCCCTCCTTCTGCGCCAGTGCCTTGGCCCATTTCATGCCTTCCGGTCCGGCAATCGGCATCACTTCGTCATAGAGGCTGGTATCGATCGCCTCCTGCAACACGTTGGGAATGAAATCCGGGGTCCAGCCCTGGATCGGATGCGGCTCGAAGGCCGGATGGCTGGCGGAAGGCGCGCCACCGGCGCCGCGCTCCTGAGCCTTGCCGCTGCTGATGAGCTGGGCGTTGGCCGGTTCGGTCAGCACGATCCGGGTCTCGGGCCGCTCACGTCGCAGCACACGCGCCACGCCGACAACGGTGCCGCCGGTTCCATAGCCGGTGACGAAGCAGTCGAGCCGCGATCCGGCGAAATCATTGATGATCTCGCGTGCAGTCGTCGCCTCGTGAATGGCAGCATTGGCCTTGGTCTCGAACTGGCGAGCAAGGAACCAGCCATTGGCTTCGGCCAATTCCACCGCCTTCTTGTACATGCCGAACCCCTTCTGGGCCCGCGGCGTCAGCACCACCTTGGCGCCCAGCATGCGCATCAGCTTGCGGCGTTCTATAGAAAAGCTGTCGGCCATGGTCACCACCAGCGGATAGCCCTTCTGCGCACAGACCATGGCAAGGCCGATGCCGGTGTTGCCGCTGGTTGCCTCGACGACGGTCTGGCCCGGCTTCAAGGCGCCGCTGCGTTCGCCTTCCTCGATGATGTTGAGCGCCAGCCGATCCTTGACCGACGCGGCCGGATTGAAGAATTCGGCCTTGACGTAGATCGTCGCATGCTGCGGGCCGAGATTGTTGACGCGGATCACCGGCGTATCGCCAACGGTGTCGAGAATGCTGTCGAACAGGCGGCCTCGGCCGGCGGTGGTTCTGATCTTTTGCTGGTGCAACATGTCTGCTCTCCTCATTTGTTATCACGAGCCGGTTACAAACCGGCGGTTTGGGCGGCGAGGTTTCGACACCTTGGCGCCGTACTGTAGCTGGACTTGCCGTCAATGCGGCGAAGGCAGCATCCGGCACGAAAATTCGTTGCCCGATGCGCCCTGTCGCTTTCGGTGATAAAATATCTGCCGACTGGCCAGCGTGGGAGCAGGCGTGGAAACGCACGTGGAATCGAGTCCGGATAGCGGAAAGACGGGTCTTTCCGTGCGTCTGCTCGGACCGCTGGCGATCGTCCGCAACGGCGCCACGGTCACGCTGCCGAAGTCGCGCAAGCTGCGCGCTCTCTTTGCCTATCTGGCGCTCGCCCCGCATCCCGTTGGGCGCAGCCGCCTGTGCGAGCTGCTGTGGGACGTACCGAACGACCCGAGAGGCGAGCTTCGCTGGTGCCTGAGCAAGCTTCGGGGCGTTCTCGACGAACCGGAACGCTGCAGGATCGAGACATCGGGCGACACGGTCGCGCTTGATCTGAATGACGTTTTTGTCGATGCCGTTGATATCAACTTGGCTACGACGAAGGGAATCGAGACGCTCGATCTCGAGCGGCTGCAAGCGCTTTCCGGACTGTTCGTCGGCGATTTCCTTGATGGGTTGGAGATCGAGCGCAGCCCGCATTTCAACAGCTGGGTGACCGCTCAGCGCCGCCGTTTGCGGTCTTGCCACGCCGCCATACTGGAACATCTCGTCACCAATCTCCCGGCGGGTTCCGACGAGGCGTCTGCGCATCTCGAAAAATGGCTGGAACTCGCCCCGTTCGACGGCCGCGCCCATGTTGCTCTTCTGACAAGGCTTGCGCAGCGCGGTCAGATCGGCGCCTGCGAAGAGCATGTTGCGGCTGCAGCCCAGCTCTTTGAGTCCGAGGATCTGGATTTCGCGCCTGTTCGCGCGGCATGGAATGCCATCCGCAGCGAACGGCCAGCTACCTCGCTCTGGACGCCACCGGCAACAACTCTGTCCGTAGCATCCGCCATAGCGCTCCCACCTGCCGATGCCAGCCCGGCCGATGCCAGCCCGGCCGAAAACCACCACGCGTCGCTCGCGGTGATGCCATTTGTCGAAGACGCCGGCATCGACGGCGTTCGCGGCGGTCTGGCTGATGGCCTGACCCACGACATCATCACCCGCCTGGCCAAGCTCAGGGACTTCTTTGTCATCGCGCGCGGGTCGGTCTTTGCGCTGGCGGAAAAAAACATCGCGCCGGAGGATGCCGGACGCAGGCTGAATGTCGACTACGTCGCCACCGGAACCGTGCGCAGCCTGACCGGTCGCATCATTGTCACAGTCGAGCTGGTCGAAGTGCGCACGGCCAGGATCGTCTGGGCCGAGACGTTCGAACGCAAGCCCGACGACATTTTTATTGTCCTCGACGATATCGGCAACAGCATCGTCTCGTCTATCTCGACCGAGATCGAAACGGTCGAGCGCAATCGTGCCATGCTGAAAACGCCAAATTCCTTGAACGCCTGGGAGGCCTACCATCGCGGCCTCTGGCACATGTATCGCTTCACCCGGACGGAAAACGAACTGGCGCGGCATTTCTTCGGCGTGGCCGTACAACTCGATCCCACCTTTGCACGCGCCCATGCCGGCCTCTCCTTCACCCATTGGCAGAACGCCTTCCAGCGTTGGGGAGACCGCGACCAGGAAACCGCCATGGCCTTCGAGACCGCCGGCCAAAGCCTTCTCATCGACGATCACAATCCGGCAGCGCACTGGGCCATGGGCCGGGCACTGTGGCTGCGCGGCGAGCGGGATGGGTCTTTGATGGAACTGGAAAGGGCGGTGGATCTGAGCCCGAACTTTGCGCTCGGTCACTACGCGCTGTCGTTTGTGCATTCCCAGTCAGGCGATCCGCAGGCTGCGATCGGCTCATCCGACCATTCGCGCCATCTGAGCCCGTTCGATCCGCTGCTGTTCGGCATGCTGGGCGCGCGCGCCATGGCCCATGTCCGCCTCGGCCAGTTCGAGGAGGCCGCCGAATGGGCTCTGAAGGCCGCCGCCCGGCCCAACGCCCACGCCATCATCCTGGCGATCGCTGCCCATTGCCTGGCGCTGGCAGGGCGGCTTGACGAGGCCCGCACCTTCGCCGCCGCCATCCGCAGGACGCTTCCGGACTACCGTTCCGACGACTTCATCGGCACTTTCCGTTTCGAGTCGGACGCCGCGGCCCTGTTCAAGCTCGGTGCCAAACGCATCGGCCTGAACTGATCCCCGATCGACTTGTCGATCATGGGCTATCGAACAGGCAAGGCATTTACCGCCGCAATACCGCGCTCAGCACATCGCGTATCCCGATCGCGCCGACGAAGCGCGACTGGTCGTCGAACAGCGCTACCGGCGCTGTCTGAGAACGGTGCATGGCCAGCATCACGGTTTTCAGCGAAGTGCCGGGGTTGGCCCAGAACACTTGCGCCGTCTCCTCCGGCTGGCCCTCGACGTCAGCGCAGGACACCCACACTGCCGGCTTGCCGTCGCGCTCGGCCGCCGCCACCAGCCCATGCTCGTCGATCTTGAAGCGTGTCGTCTTGCGCCGGTCGAGCCACACCCAGCCATCCTTGCCCTGGTCGAGGTCGCGACGGTCGCGCATCACGTTCCAGGCCGTCAGCACCGACAACGGATTAACGTTGGCGATGAAGTCGCGGACGTAATCGTTGGCGGGGCGCAGCACGATGTCTTCCGGCGCGCCGGTCTGCACGATGCGTCCACCCTCCATGATGGTGATGTGGGTGCCGATCTTCAGCGCCTCCTCGAGGTCGTGGCTGACGAAGATGATGGTCTTCTTCAGCTCCGCCTGCAGCTGCAGCAACTCGTCCTGCAGTTTCGTCCGGATCAGCGGATCGAGCGCCGAGAACGGCTCATCCATCAACAGGATCGGCGCCTCGGTGGCAAAGGCCCGCGCCAGGCCGACGCGCTGCTGCATGCCGCCGGAAAGCTCGTGGGCATACTTCTTCGACCACGGGTCGAGATTGACCAGCTTGAGCTGGCGCTGCACGCGCTCCTTGCGCTCGGCTTCCGGCACGCCGGCGAGTTCGAGGCCGAGACCGACATTCTCCTCCACCGTGCGCCACGGCAGCAGCCCGAACTGCTGGAACACCATGGCGACCTGCTTCTGCCGCAGCCTTCTCAACGTCACCTCATCGCAGGTGACGACATCGACCGTGCCGTCGCCGTCCTTGACCAGAACCTGGCCGCGCGAAACGACGTTCAGCCGGTTGACGGCCCTGAGCAGCGTCGACTTGCCCGAACCGGATAGACCCATGAGGACCGAAATCTCGCCCTCATGCACGGTCAGGCTGGCGCCGGCGCAGCCTAGGACATTGCCGGTTTTTTCGAGGATTTCGGCGCGGGTGGCGCCGCTATCGATCAGCGCCAGCGAACCGGCCTGGTCGGTGCCAAAGACGATATCGACATTTCTGAAATCAACGGCGACGGTCATTTCTTGCCTCCAACGCCAATACGCGTCATTCGGTCGAGTACGATGGCGAGCACGACGATGGCGAGGCCGGCCTCAAGCCCGAGGTCGATCCTGCGCGAGCCCAACGCCCGGTTGATTTCGGTGCCGAGGCCGCCGGCGCCGATGAGGGCCGCGAACACCACCATCGACAGCGACAGCATGATCGACTGGGTGAGGCCCGCCATGATGGTCGGCAGCGCCGAAGGCAACTCGACCTTCCACAGCAGCTGTCTTTTGGTGGCACCGAACGCCTCACCGGCCTCGACGATGGATTTCGGCACCGATGTGACGCCGAGATGCGTGAGCCGGACCGAGGTCGGAATGACGAAGATGATGGTGACGATGAGGCCGGGCGCGTTGCCAAGCCCGAACAGCGTCAGCACCGGGATCAGGTAGACGAAGGTCGGCAGCGTCTGCATCAGGTCGAGCACCGGCAGCATGATGCGGTAGACCTTCGGCTTGTGCGCGGCCCAGATGCCGAGAGGCACGCCGATGGCCATCGAGGCGGCGGCGGCGGCAACCACCAGCACAAGCGTCTCCACCGTCTGCTTCCACAGATTCTGGTTGAGAATGAACAGCAGCCCGATGAAGACGGCCAGGGCCAGTCCCTTGGAGCGCTGCAGGAAATAGGCGAGCAGCGCAATCAGCGCGATGAGAAGGACGGGTGGCAACAGCAGAAGTCCGTCGACGATCCCGTCGAGCAAGAAATTGAGGCTGTTGGAAAAGGCCCTGAAGACGGTATCGAAATTGTCGGTAAGAAAGCCGAAGAAGGCCTTCCCCCATGGACCTATGGGGATCTTGTAGGCGACCAGAAATTTCGAAATTGGATCCATCTTGCCCCTCTTTGGCTGCGCCACCTTGCCGGACGGTCATCTTGTCACAGGATATGAAAAAGGGCAGCCTTTTCTAAGATGGCTGCCCTTCCTGGTTCGGCCTTGCCGAATTCAGTCGGCTCAGCTTCCGAGCGCGGTCTTGACCGCCGCTGCCGCGTCGCCGCCATCGAAGGTGGTCACGCCGGCAATCCATGGAGCGATCGCATCCGGGTGCTTCTTCAGCCAGTCGGTTGCGACCGTATTGGCGTCGCCGCCCTTCAGGATCGCGTCCATCATCTCGCCTTCCATGTCGAGATTGAACTTCAGATTGGCGATGAACTTGCCGGCATTCGGGCACTCGGTGGTGTAGCCCTTGCGCACATTGGTATGCACGGTGGCAGCGCCGAAGCCGCTGTCGCCCATGCCGTCGAGATAGGTGATCTTCATGGCGCCCATCACCGGATGCGGTGTCCAGCCGAGGAAGGCGATCCATTCATTGTTCTTGATCGACTGCTCTGCCTGGGTCAGCATGCCGGCTTCCGAGGACTCGACCAGTTCGAAGCCTTCGAGATTGTCCTTCGGGTTCTTGATCATGTCGAGGATGATGCGGTTGCCGTCGTTGCCGGCCTCGATGCCGTAGATCTTGCCGTCGAACTTGTCCTTGAACTTGCCGAGGTCGGTCAGCGTCTTGACGCCGGCGTCCGCAACATAGGTCGGCACAACGATGCCGTAGCCGGCGCCGCTGAGGTTCTCGCTGATGGTCTCGACCGAGCCGTCGGCGGTGTAATCCTTGATGTCGGCGGTCATCGACGGCATCCAGTTGCCGAGGAAGACGTCGAGGTCCTTGTTCTTCAGCGACGCCATCGTCACCGGAACCGACAGCTGGATCACCTGCGGCTCGTAGCCGAGCGCGGTGAGCAGCACCGAAGCGATACCGGTCGTCGCCTGGATGTCGGTCCAGCCGACATCGGAAAGACGCACCGCCTTGCAGCTTTCCGGGTCGCCGGCGAAGGCAGCGCTCGTGGATAGGATAGCCGCCAGGCCGAGGCCGGCGACGAAGGAATTCACACGCGACATAAAAATTCTCCCATTCTGATTCTTGGCGAGGCGAAGTTACGGTTTCTCTGTCCGCCTTGTTTCGTCAGCCAAACACCATTCTGGTGCGGTTTCAAGCACTAAGGCAATCACGATCAACGGCGCGCGCTGGCCGATCAGCGACACGCCTGCCGCTTTTTTGATGGAAGGCGGCTTTTTTGGTGGAATGGGACTGGAGGCCCCTCCCCGCACGACGATAACTGGGCTTAAAAGGACGGCATGGCCAAACTGTATTTCCATTATGCGACGATGAACGCCGGCAAGACGACGATGCTGCTGCAGGCGTCCTACAACTATCGCGAGCGCGGCATGGCGACGATGCTGTTCGTCGCCGGCCACTATCGCAACGGCGATACCGGGCTGATCTCGTCGCGCATTGGCCTGGAGGCGGAAGCCGAGATGTTTCGCGAGGGCGATGATCTGTTCGCCCGCGTCGCCGAGCGTCACAATCACACGACGGTGCATTGCGTCTTCGTCGACGAGGCGCAGTTCCTCGAAGAGGAGCAGGTCTGGCAGCTCGCCCGCATTGCCGATCGGCTGAACATCCCGGTGATGTGCTACGGCCTGCGTACCGATTTTCTGGGCAAGCTGTTTTCCGGTTCGCGCGCATTGCTGGCGATCGCCGACGATCTGCGCGAGGTACGCACCATCTGCCGCTGCGGCCGCAAGGCGACGATGGTCGTACGCCTTGGCCAGGACGGCAAGGTGGCCAGGCAAGGCGAACAGGTGGCGATCGGCAAGGACGTCTACGTTTCGCTCTGCCGCCGCCACTGGGAAGAAGAAATGGGCCGCGCCGCGCCCGGCGATTTCATCGGCTTTATCAAAGCCTGAAACGGCCTGACCACCACCTATTCCGGTTTCATCTGCGCCCAGCTACGATCCGGATGGGGGCCGAAAATGAAAATCCTGCAGTTCACGATCGACTGTCCGTTTCCGCCGGTATCCGGCGGCGAGATCAGGAACGCCGCCAATGCGCGGGCGCTCTCGGTGATCGGTGAGGTTCTGACGGTGAGCTTTACCGGCGCGCCGGCGCCGTTCCCTCCGCCGAATGTCCGTCACCAGATCATCGAGGCAGCCCGCGGCCGTGGCTCCTGGCAAGGGCGCAGCGCCCATCCGACGCTGCACATGATCCCCGCCGACGAGTTGGCTGAAGCGGATTCGCTCTGGAAGAGCTTCGCTCCCGATCTCGTCGTCGTCGAAGACATCGCGCTGTCGCAGCTGCTGGCGTTGGTGCCCAGGCATGACGCGCGCACCGTCATCGACCTGCACAACATCGATTCACGCACGGTGGCGGACCGTATCGGGTCACTCCCCCTCTGGCAGCGGTTGCGAAGCTTTCGCGAGCACCGGCGCAGGATGGCGCAGGCGCGCGAGGCGGACATCCTTGCCGCGAAGGCGGCGGACCAGGTCTGGGTCTGTTCGGAAACAGACAGGGAAATGCTGCTGGCGATGGGGCCTGCCGGCGACATCAGGGTGATCGCCAATCCCATCCCCGATGAAACCGTGCTTTCCCTGCCGATTGCCGTCCAGCGATACGAAGACATCCGTCTCTGCTTCATCGGCCACCTCGGCTATTTCCCCAACATCGACGCCGTCAAGCAGATCGGCCGCAAGATGGTGCCCCGCCTCAAAGCGTCCGGGCGCCCCTGGTCGATGACCGTCGCCGGCAAGAACCCACGCGACATCGTGCGCCAGCTCTGCACGGCACACGGGCTGCATCTCGTCGAAAACCCACCGCGCCTGCTGGACCTGCTCGCCGCCGCCGGCTATGCACCGATCCCGCTCAGATTCGGAGGCGGGACCCGCATCAAGGTGCTCGAAGCCATGGCGGCAGGGCTGGTCGTTTGCGCCACCGAAAAGGCTGTCGAAGGGCTCGGCCTGCAAGCCGACAGGCATTTCCTGTCCGGCAGCGATGCCGGCGAGCTGGCCACGAAAATCGTTGCCCTCGCCGCCCGACCGGAAGCGGCCGCCGAGATGGCCAGTGCCGGCAGGGCCTTCGTGCGCGACAGGCATTCGTCAGCGGCAATCGAAATGGCGACCCGGCAAGCGGTCACAGAAATAACAGCGCGCCGGCGCGCTTGAGGAACTGCTCCGCAATCCCGCCATCATGCGGCGTTTGTTAAGGGCTGGATCCTATTTTGCGCTCCAGCCAGAACTCGTCGGAGTCAGCCATGTTTCGAGCCGTCTCGTCTGCCGGTGTCTTTTTCTTTGCCGGCATCCTTGCCGCGCATGCCGACGGCGACGCTGCACTCGGCAAGAAGGTCTTCAACAGATGCATGGCTTGCCATGAAGCAGCGACCGACCGCGACAAGATCGGCCCGCATCTGATGGGTGTCGTCGGCCGCACCGCCGGTACCGCCGAAAGCTTCCTCAGCCACTATTCACAAGCCATGAAGGATGCGGGCGCCGCCGGCCTTGTCTGGGACGAGGCGAACCTCACCGCATATCTAAGGGCTCCCAAGCTAAAGGTCCCCGGCAACAGGATGGCCTTCACCGGCCTGACCAGCGACGACGACATTGCCAACGTCATTGCCTATCTGAAGGCCGATCCGAAGCCCTGAACGCATTGGTTCCAGTACGCCCGCAATTATCCCGGTTGCCCAAAAGTCGAGTTTCAGGCCAAAGCCAACGGATCGATCCGCCAATCGCGCCATGAACACGGTTCCACTATGTTTCAAGAGTGGAGCGAATTCTTTTGTTTTCGTGCCCTCTGATGTCTTGCGTCTTTCAATCCCCGGATGCCCCACATATATTCGCCGCGGTTTGCGACACGAAACTGATGCCGAAGCGGGAGGCCCCTAATGGCGACATTGCAGAATTTCGATGCCGAAATTGCCAAGACCAAGCAGGTCGTGCAGGACATGCGCACGAAGATCGAGCAGTCCGGCACCGTGCTCGACACCCTCGCCACCGCCGACAAGAAGATCGGCGACGCCAATTTCGACATCGAAAACGCCCGCATCGAGGACGTGCTGAAACAGCAGAAGGTGATGGAAGGCAACATCGCCGACCTGATCATCGGGCTGGAGGATGCCACCAACGTCTTCGGCGCCGAATTCGAGAGCATGAAGAACTACACCGGCTGGGAGAGCTTCGTCGGCATGTTCTCCGCTCAGAGCAAGCAGCGCATGCGTACTGACCGCGTCCGCAACATGTCGCTGGCCGGCAATCTGCAGGAACTTCTGGTGAAGTCCGACACAATCGTCGGCATCCTCAAGGCGCAGAAGGAGGTTCTCGACCAGCGCTACAAGACCTCCGAAACCAGCCTTTCGCAGGTGATCGAGCGCCGCAAGACCACCATGTCCAACCTCGAGACCGTGCAAAAGCGCATCGAGGAGCTCAATCCGATGCTGCTCGACATCGAGAACAAGATCGCTGCCTCGACCAGTCAGAAGGAGCGCACCCAGCTTGAAGGCGAGCGCTCTAAACTGGCCACCGAGTACAACGAGAAGCAGGCCAAGGAACAGGAACTGCTGGCCGAAAGCCAGACGCTGGAACGCTACACCTCGATGTTCCAGACCTTCGTCGATTCGCTCAACAACCAGATCGCTGCGCAGTCGACGCTGATCAACAAGCTGACCATCGATACCGAACAGCGCATCGTGCTCTACAAGGCCCTGGAAGACAGCTTGAAGACCGCCGCCCAGCAGGACGTCGCCCACAAGATCAACACGCTGGGCAGCCAAGTCGACAACACCGCCGAAGAGACCATGGCCGGCATCGGTGCGGCCTCGCAGAAGCACATTGGCGACCTTCTCGAAATGCACGAGAAGAACATGGTGGCCACCGCCGACATCCAGCGTCGCAAGAAGCTGGCCGACGATGCCTTTGCCCGCCGCTTCGACGAGGTGCTGAAGAAGCACAATTCGGCAAATTACGTGCAGTCGTAAGGGTGCAGCCACCGCTCGCATCCATGGCCATCCTCAGAGCACAAGCATGACCCCCGAAAACGAAGCGGCGGCGCGCTATTTCTCGGCAATTTCGGCGGCACTCAGCGGCCTCGAAGTGTTCATGCGCGACGACCGCTCGCCGCTCTACCGGCACGGCATCGTCGCCAAGATCGTCGCCGAGTACATTGCCCGGCTGGACAAGTCCTTTTCCTGCTGGCGCAACCGCCTCGGCTTCATGGAGACATTCCGCATTTCGCGCGCCGAGAGCGGCTTTCCAGTCTTCCAGAACCTGCTCGAACTGGAAAACGACCGCCGCCAGGCCGACAGCCGCCTCGCCAACATCCCACTCGCCGGCGAGTTGCGCGAGGAAATGGCCGACTTCATCCTGCGCCACAAGGAATTTCCAGAGGCGCTGCAGAAATCGATGGCCGAGCGGCTCTATCTGGAGGGCGTCAAGAGCGAGACGACCTTCGGTCCGTTCTCGCTGCCGCAGACGGCAAAAGTCTCGGTCAATCCGAAGACGGGGCGGCCCTATTATCTGGTTCACTGGGCCACCTTCGACGGCAGCGCCAACCTGCCGCTGGTCTACATGGTGACGGTGGAGGATTCCTCCGAAGACATGATCCGGCAGCTCGTCGACAGCAGCGGCAAACTCAACGACAAGGTCGACATTCCGCTGCCGGTCGACGGCTTGCTCAACCCCGAGCTTGCCCACCGCTTCGACGATTTCGCCGAGAAGAATTCCGCCTACACGCTGTCGCCGGCGACCATCGCGGTGAACCTCGACAAGGATTTCGAGCCGCTGCATCCCAAGCAGCTACGCCGCGTCGTGCTCGGCCCCTTCTATTCGGCCGGGATTACCGACAACAATTCGACGGTGGCGGAAGTGCTGGCCAAGGTGCGCAAGCCGGAAAACGCCTGGTTGCTGACCTGGACCATCCAGGAAGTCTATTCGAAGGCGGAAAAGCCCGGCCGCAAGGGGCTGTTTTCAAGCGAGAAGACGACGCAGGAGTTCTTCATCAACACCGACGATCTGGAGGCCGCGCGCCAGGGTGTGTCGAGCTACGAGAACCACGCTTTGATCCCGCACGAGGCCTATCAGGCGCTCTACGCCGCCGGCGAGGCGCAGAAGATTTTTTCGGGCTACAAGGTCCACATCCTGTCCAAGGGACAGGTCATCAGCGACGTCTGACCGTCAAACCACGGAGCATCCTTCATGGACACCGGCCTGACCACGATTTCGGAAGCGGCAATCGAAAAGCACCGCGCCAGCGCGCAGAGCTTCATCACCCGCATCGTCGTGCTGGAAGACCCGTCACGCGAATCCGGCACCGCGCTTGCCGGCACCAACCGCCGCTTCGTCTCGACGGTCTCGGTCGGCTCGGTGCGCCGCACGCGCGAGGTCGAGCTTTCCAAGACCGTCGCCGCCGTCCATCCCGACGACCAGTTGCTGACCATTCCGCAGCACACGCTGCTGTTTCGCGCCCGGCGCGGGCTGGCGATCGCGCTGGCCATATCAGACGTCTTCGCCGAAGGTTCGGACCTAGAAAGCCTGCAGGCCAAGAACACCCGCGCGCCGCTCGAAGGCGACGAGGCCGCCACCTTCAAGAAGCTTCTGTCAGCTTCGGCTTACATTTCGGCCTTCAGCTTCGCCTCGTATCTATTCCAGCTGATCGACAGCGACGGCGAGGCACCGAACGATACGGCGGAGCCGGACTTCCTGTTCGACACGCCGCAGGATGCGGTGAAGTCCATAATAGCAGGCCTCGACAAGGCGATATCAGGCTCGGCTGACGACGCCGACCTGATGACGCGGGCGCGCGCTTTCGCGCGCGTTGCCATCGACGGGCTGCTGGCGCGAAAGGGCCGCTTCGACGGCATCGGACCGTTCGAGAACGCGCATATCCGCATCGACGTGGATGATTTTATCCTCGACGGCTTCGATGTCGCGCCGGGCAAGCGCTCGAAGCCGCTGGTGATGACCTTCAAGAATCCGGAAGAGGTCGTCGGTAACCACATCGCCAAGTACCAGTCGGTGAAGCTGGCCAAGATGCTGATGGCTTACGACTTCGAGCGCGAGCTGAACCCTTTCGTCGAGCTTGGCGGCTTCCTGTTCACCTTCATCGGCGACGGCGCGCCCGGCACCGGCAAGACGACGCTGATCCAGATGATTGCCGGTCTCGTCAACAATTATTGCCAGGTCGCCGGCTATCCCTTTGCTTACGAGAATTTCGGCGTCGACCAGATCTCGTCCTATCAAGGCAAATCCGGCCAGAACTGTCGCCAGTTCATCAACAATGTTCTCAACCCGCGCGTCATCGGCTTCGGCACTGTCGACGACATCGACCAGGTGGCTGCCAGACGCTCCGATGACCGCGCCTCTGCCGGCCAGCAGGAAATCACCGGCGTCTTGATGGACGCCTTTGCCGGTGCCGGCACCGTAGTGCGCGGCAACTGCTCGTTCGGCATGTTCTCCAACTATCCCGAAAACGTCGACGACGCGCTACGCCAGCGCGCCGGCGCCCGCTGGCTGGTCGACGGGCCGCAGAGCCGCGACGACTACATCGACATCTTTGTCCTGCTCGCTGGAAAAAACCACAAGATCCCGCTCGGCGACCACAAGCTCTATGCCGCCCAGGAAATCCAGCGCGCTGTGATGGAGGCTTATGAGGAGCATGAAAAGCCTCAGGAAGACGGGCTGATGAAGGTTTACGAGCGCTACATGAAGGACAATGGCGCACCGAAATCGATGGCCGACGTCGGCACCTATCTGCACATGATCAAGGATGCCGAACCGCGCTTCACCGGCCGCGCCATCAAGAACGTCACCGACGCCATCAAGATGCGCGCCATGGACATCGAGCTGCCGGACGAGTGGTTCGAGAAGCCGGAAGTCTTCATGCACAAGGGCTACGACGACAAGAAAGCGATGATCGAGGAACTGCGCGGGCCGTTCTCGATGGACATGGTCATGCAGGAGATCAACCGCTACGCCGACTCAGAGTTCCGCTATTCCGACAAGTCCGACGACTCAGCCGTCACCAAGATGATCCGCGACACCCGCCTGCGTGACCGCGCGGTGCGCGAGATCGAGGAGATGAAGGCCAAGGGGAATTGGAATGCGTAAAGGCACGCGATGAGCCCCGCCAGGAAACCCGATCTGCTGCGCGACAATGAGCTGATCTACGGCCGGCTGCTTACGGTTGACGAACCGCACCTCATCCAGCGCTACAACAAGGCGATGGTCGCCTTCGGGCTGAAGCCTACGAAGCTGAACAGCTTCGAGATCGACCGCACCGGCTTCTCACCGCAGGTGGCCGACGAATGCGGCGACTACGCCTATCTCGATCCCAACGAGGTCAACCGCCGCTTCATCATCCTGACGCCGTCGCAGATCGACCTGCCGGTGGTGCACACCGCCTTCTCCAACACCTCGCAGCTGATGTTCGAGTTCATGTCGAAGAACCAGCGCGCCATCGATGCGCTGACCATCAAGGATGTCATCTACGGCGAGATCGAGGATTCAGTCCCCAAGGTCAACGACATCGAGGACCTGCTGTCGATCAACCAGGTCGAGTTCAAGGTGCTGTCGGCGGAGGACGTGCTGGGCAAAGCGGCCGAACTCGGCAAGCTCGTCAACCGGCTGAAGCAGGAACCCGATGCCTGGCGCGACAGCGCCATGCTCACCCGCATGGTGGAGCTGGCAAAGATCTGTGGCGACATCCGCGAGAACGCGCTGGTGCCGGATCAGGTGATCTTCCGCCACAACGCCTACTGGACCAGCCATTTCGGCGGCCTCTACGTCTTCGTCGATCCGGACATGACGACGGTGATCAGCGACCCGGCAGCCCCGGGCTTCCGCCGCTCGCGGCCGTGGCAGGTGAGCTACCTCTCGATCAATGATGCCGACAAGGTGTTCAAGTTCCTCGCTGCCACCGGCCGCATCGAACTGCCGCGCGCCTCGTGGATCGAGACATCGGGCTATCTCGAGCATCGCGCCGAAATGGTGGTGCGCGCGCTGATCCGCGACTCGGAACCCGACCGCAATCTGACCGACGTCGACAAGGTCTGGCTGCAGACCTGGATCCACGGCCATGCCGACCTGATCACCAGGGACGGCAATTTTCCCTTCCTCAATGCCGCCAAGCGCGAGATCGCCCAGCTCGGCCATCTCAAGATCGAGGACGTATTTCCGCAGCAGCGCTTCCTGGTGATCCGGGCCAAGCCCGACCATCCCGACGCTTGGCTCACCAACCAGCTGATCTCGGATTTCGTGCCGCAGGACTTCGTCTCGCGCTACGTCTTCAACAAGCCGGGCTTCTACAAGGACTATGACGGCTTCAGCGACGCCTGGCGATCGCATGTTGTGGACGTTCTGAAAACCACATATCTGAAAGACAAGGTAGCGTTTCGCACGCGCCTCTATGGCCTGACTGACTGAGGGGATATCGCCATGCTTGATCCGATCGTGAACTTCTTCACCCGGATTTTCCAGTGGATCGGCCGCGGCATTGGCCTCCTTGTTGGCGTGATCCTGTGGCCGTTCCTGTGGGCCGGGCGCTGGTATACGCAGCGCGGCTGGATCCTGAAGGCGGTGCTCGGTACAGCGCTCGTAATCTTGGTCGGACTATACGCCTATTTCTTCTGGAACACGCAATATTGGAAGAACTTCAATCCTGCCTATGCGGATGCTTATACATTCGCGCCGCCGGCCGGATCCGGCGAGCAAGTCACCGACGAAGGCGCGGAAGGCCAGGTCAAGACATGTACCAAGTCTGGTATCGTGACGGTTGCGGCGGATTTGATCGACTTCAACGTCAATCAAAACGCCTGGATCTCGTCGATGATCCTGTACAAGCTAGGGCTCTTCGGAATGGACTGGGATCATACACCATTCCTGGACAACAAGGCGGCTTTCCAGCGCGGCGTACACCAGGCTGTTCGACGCACCGCGGTCGAATTGGTTGACACGATCGGCCGAGTACGCGGCACCAGTCAGATCGATCAGAACCTGCAGGATGCAAGAGGCGCGGTCGAATTCGACGAGGAAACGTGGTATTTCGGCCTTAGGCCATTCGGCCCCAAGACGCCAAGCCCCAGCTTCTACCGCACAGGCATCACGTCGCTTCGCACCTTCAACGACCGCCTGTTGAAATGCGAGGTGGTGTTCAACGCCCGCGCCGACAATCTGGCGAAGTTCGTCGACCGTATAGCCAGTGATATCGGTTCGACATCGGATATCCTCAGCAGACAGTCGCAGACAAACAACAATGGCTGGTTCGATACGCGCGCGGACGACCGATTTTGGTTCGCCTACGGACAGCTCTACGGCTACTACGGAATCCTGAAAGCCACGCGCTCTGATTTCAAGGCCGTTATCGACACTCGCGGGCTCGGTCCGCTCTGGGACCAGCTCGACCAGCAATTTCAGGCGGCACTGAAAATTCGGCCCCTCATCATCTCCAATGGTCGGGAGGACGGTTGGATCATGCCCTCCCACTTGACCACCATGGGATTCTACATGCTGCGTGTCCGCTCCAATCTCGTTGAGGTCCGATCGGTTCTCGACCGCTGAGCTTGCAACCGCGCCGGCACCGCTGCAAGGATCGCCGCATCTGACGATGGGTTTTACGTGCTGCGGGTACGTTCGAACATGGTCGAGATCCGCAACGTGCTGACCCAGTAGCGATCGGTTCGCAGCGACGGCAATGGCTGATCTGCGCCGTTGCCTCTGTCGCATTCCGTGCATTGTGCGGCTGTTTTGAGACGGCGGAACGGCGTCCGCTCTGGCTTCTATACGCCGCAACAGCCGGTACGAAAAAGGCCCGAGAACAGGTCGGCCGGCAGCAAGAACCTTTTTCTTCATAGGAAACATAGTTGCATGCAAGTTGACGCCATGGCAGCGACGGGGTTAGAACGTGCCCGCGCCTGCCGTGCCGGGCCGCTTTGAACCAGCTTGCGACCACAAACCGTCCCCTCCATCGTCCAATACAGAGGAAAGCCGTCATGGCCGAAGTGAAGTCCGACATCGAGATCGCGCGCGGCGCCAAGAAGAAGCAGATCCAGGAGATCGGCGCCAAGATCGGCATCCCGACCGAGCACCTTTTGCCCTACGGCCACGACAAGGCGAAAATTTCAGCCGAATTCATCAAGTCGGTCAAGGGCAACAAGGACGGCAAGCTGATCCTCGTCACCGCAATCAACCCGACGCCTGCCGGTGAAGGCAAGACTACAACGACGGTGGGCCTGGGCGACGGTCTCAACCGCATCGGCAAGAAGGCGATCGTCTGCATCCGCGAGGCCTCGCTCGGACCGAATTTCGGCGTCAAAGGCGGTGCTGCCGGCGGCGGCTATGCACAAGTCGTGCCGATGGAGGACATGAACCTCCACTTCACCGGCGATTTCCACGCCATCACAACCGCGCACAATCTGCTTTCGGCGCTGATCGACAATCACATCTACTGGGGCAACGAGCTCGGCATCGACACCCGCCGCGTCGTCTGGCGCCGCGTCATGGACATGAACGACCGGGCGCTGCGCGAGATCATCTGCTCGCTCGGCGGCGTCGCCAACGGCTTTCCGCGCGAAGGCGGCTTCGACATCACCGTCGCCTCGGAAGTCATGGCGATCCTGTGTCTGTCCACCGACCTGAAGGACCTGGAAAAGCGCCTCGGCGACATCATCGTCGCCTACCGCCGCGACAAGTCGCCGGTGTTCGCCCGTGACCTCAAGGCCGACGGCGCCATGGCCGTGCTGTTGAAGGACGCCATGCAGCCCAACCTCGTGCAAACACTGGAAAACAACCCGGCCTTCGTTCATGGCGGCCCGTTCGCCAACATCGCCCATGGCTGCAACTCGGTCGTCGCCACCACGACGGCGCTGAAGCTCGCCGACTACGTCGTCACCGAGGCTGGTTTCGGCGCCGATCTCGGTGCTGAAAAATTCTTCGACATCAAGTGCCGCAAGGCCGGCCTGAAGCCAGCAGCCGCGGTCATCGTCGCCACCGTGCGCGCCATGAAGATGAATGGCGGCGTCAAGAAGGAAGACCTCGGCAAGGAAAATGTCGAAGCGGTCAAGAAGGGCTGCGCCAATCTTGGCCGCCATATCGAGAACGTGAAGCAGTTCGGCGTGCCGGCGGTGGTGGCGATCAACCACTTCACCACCGATACCGAGGTCGAAATCCAGGCGATGAAGGATTTCGTCGCCTCGCTCGGCGCCGAGGCCATCCTGTGCAAGCATTGGGCCAAGGGCTCTGCCGGCATCGAGGAACTGGCGCGCAAGGTCGTCGAGATCGCTGAATCGGGCGCATCGCAGTTCTCGCCGCTCTATCCCGACGCCATGCCGCTGTTCGAAAAGGTCAACACCATCGTCAAGCGCATCTATCGTGGCGACGAGGCGATCGCCGACAAGTCGGTCCGCGACCAGCTGCACGCCTGGGAACAGGCCGGCTACGGCCACCTGCCGGTATGCATGGCCAAGACGCAGTACTCCTTCTCGACCGACCCGAACCTGCGCGGCGCGCCGACCGGCCATACCGTGCCGGTGCGCGAGGTCAGGCTATCGGCCGGCGCCGGCTTCGTCGTCATCATCTGCGGCGAGGTCATGACCATGCCCGGCCTGCCAAGCAAGCCGTCGTCGGAAAAGATCTTCCTTAACGACGCGGGCCAGATCGAAGGCCTGTTCTGAGAATTTCGAAATCGTTGCGAAACTAGAAAGGGCGGCCAATGGCCGCCCTTTTGCCTTCCCAGGGGTAAATTTGCCTATGCCGCGTTGCGTGCCAGCGCACGCTGGTTGGACGCATAGATTGTGTCGCGTTCGGGCAGAGCGCCGGTCTTGAGGCAATCGATCCATTCGGCGGTCTTGAGAACCGCCGCGAAGCGCGACTGCAGGATGATGGTCACCACGCGGTGGATCTCCTCGGCCGAGGCATAGCCGGCGCTGTTGGCGTAGGGCAGCGAGCCGGTGGCGTCGGACAGGAACTCCACCGCAAAGCCCATATGCACGGCGTGGATGATCGTCGACAGATCGCAATTATGCGTCATGTAGCCAACGACAGTGATCGTATCGACGGCGTTGGCGCGCAACCAGTCCTCCAGATCCGTGCCGGTGAAGGCGCTCGGCAAAGTCTTTTCGACATAGTGGTCGCGGCTTCGCCTGGCGATCTCGGGATGCAGTTCGGCGCCATGGCTGCCCCTGGCGAAGACCGGCGACGTCTCGGGTGCCAGCTGCTTGATAACCACGACCTTGACGCCGGCCTCGGCGGCCGCGTCCATGGCTCGTGCCACGTTGACGACGCTGTCGCGAAACAGCGGATGCTTGATCGCAAGATTGCCGCCATCATAGTCGTTCTGGACATCGACGACGATGAGAGCGCGGCGCGGCGCCGGAGTATTGGCTGGTGCAGACATGGTGGTTTCCTTTCAGTCTTGAATTGACTGTCCCAAGGGGTAGGCCCGCAATTTGCCGACCAAAAGTGTCCCAATTGACATTGTTCGAAAGGATTGGGACAATCCGGTGTAACCCTTATTAGTGCTCCCATGGCCGATCCGATTGTTGCCGCCATCGCCTTCGATGGCATCAGCCCGTTCCATCTCTCCGTGCCATGCCTGGTATTCGGCGAGGACCGTACCGCTCTCGGTCTACCGCGCTTCGACTTCCGCATCTGTACGATCGATGACGGGCCGATCCATACCGAAGCCGGGTCGACCGTGACCGCACCTCATGGACTTGGCAGCCTCGACGACGCCGACATAGTGATCGTTCCAAGCTGGCGAGATCTCGACGAACCGGCGCCTGCATCTCTGGTAGAGGCGCTGCGGCGGGCGCACCGCAACGGCGCGTTGATTGTCGGACTGTGCCTCGGAACCTTTGCCATTGCGGCGACCGGGCTGCTTTCGGGGCGGCGAGCCGCGACGCACTGGGCCTACACCGAACAATTGCAGGCGCTCTATCCCGACGTCGTCGTCGACGCCGAGGTGCTTTACGTCGACGACGGCGATATCATGACATCTGCCGGCGTCGCAGCCGGGCTCGACTGCTGTCTCCACCTCGTGCGTGCCCGTTACGGAGCGGAAGCAGCACTTCGCCTCGCCCGGGAGATCGTCCTATCGCCGCATCGGCAGGGCGGGCAAGCGCAATTCATCGAACGTCCGATCGCCAGGGTGCAGGATCCAGACCGATTCACACAAGCCCTCGACATGGTGCGCAGAACGCTCGGCGAAACACATAGCCTGGATCGCGTCGCCGATGCAGCCGGCCTGACCCGACGGACGTTCACGCGCCGCTTTCAGAAAACGATCGGCACCAGTTTCGGCGATTGGCTGACCGACCAGCGCGTCGCACTGGCGCAGCGGCTGCTCGAAGCAACGGAAAAATCGATGGACGCGGTGGCCTTCGAGGCCGGGTTCGGCAGCGCCACCTCGCTGCGCCAGCATTTCGCGGCGCGGCTGAGGACCTCGCCGATGCAGTATCGGCGCGAATTCTCGAAGAGCGTTCGTCAGCATGAGCAGGCCACTTCGCGCTGAGCCAGCCAGGATTAATGATTTTTCAGCCACGCTTGACCGGTCGTGCCGGGTTGCCGACGACCGTGGTGTTTGCCGGCACGTCGCGCGTCACCACGGCACCCGCACCGATGATGGCGCCCTCGCCGATGCTGACACCGCCCAGAATGATGGCGCTGCCGCCGATCCAGACATTGTCACCAATCTCGACTGGCCTGCCGATCTCCAGCCCCGCCTGCCGACCCGCAGCCTCCTTATGATGCTCCGCACAGTAGATTTGCACATTGGGACCGAGCAGCGTCCGCTTGCCGATATGCACCGCTGCCGTATCGAGGATGGTGCAGGCGGCATTGAGAAAGGTGCCCTCGCCGAGAAAGATGTTGAAGCCGTAGGCACAGTGGAACGGCGCCTCGATCCGCGCGCCCTCGCCCGCAGCGCCGAGGAGTGATTTCAGGGCAGGCCCAACGTTGCCACGTTGCCGGGGTGGCACAGAATTATGCTCGAACACCGCGTCCCGCGCGATCACACGCAGCGCCTCCAGCTCCGCATCAAGGCAAGTGTACCACTCGCCTGCGGCCATCTTTGTGCGTTCGCTTCCGGCCATGACAGCGCCTCCCATCCCTTCGTCGTGTTTTGACTGTTTACCAAAGTACAATGCGCCCGGTGCAAGAAGCGCCAGCAGCGACTCTGGTCAAACGCCGGACCTATGCTAGCCTGCCCTCGTGGGCCTGTCCCGGGCCTGCCATCGAGGGATCAATCATGCTGTACCTTCTTGCACTTCTGATCGGCGTCATCGCCGGCCTGCGCGCCATGACGGCGCCTGCCGCGGTCGCCTGGGGCGCCTGGCTCGGCTGGTTGCCGGTCGCCGGCACATGGGCCAGTTTCATGGGCCATTGGATCGCCGTTGGCATCTTCACCATCCTGGCCATCGTCGAACTGGTCACTGACCAGTTGCCATCGACACCGAGCCGCAAGGTGCCGCAGCAATTCGGTGCACGTGTCATCGCCGGCGCCTTCGCCGGTGCGGTGATTGGAGCGACCGGTGACGCCACCATCGGCGGGCTCATCGCCGGCGCCACCGGCGCGGTGATCGGCACGTATGGCGGCGCCGAAGTGCGCGGCCGGCTGGCCGCTGCGTTCGGCAAGGATCCGCCCGCCGCCTTCATCGAGGACGCGGTGGCGATCATCGGCGGCCTGCTCATCGTGGCGGCCGTGGCATGACGGCAAAGACCTTCGACGCCATCATCATCGGCGCCGGACAGGCCGGTACTCCGCTCGCCGGCCGGCTGAACGCGGCCGGCATGAGCGTGGCGCTGGTCGAGCGCAAGCTGGTCGGCGGCACCTGCGTCAACACCGGCTGCATCCCGACCAAGACGATGGTGGCAAGCGCCTATGCCGCGCATCTCGCCCGCCGCGCCGCCGACTACGGCGTGACGCTCGGCGGTCCCGTCGGTGTCGATTACAAAGCAATCAAGGCGCGCAAGGACAAGGTGTCGGGCGCTTCCCGCACCGGGCTGGAGACCTGGATCGCCAGCATGGACAAATGCACGCTCTATCGCGGCCATGCGCGTTTCGAATCTGCCAACACGGTGCGTGTGGGCGATGACCTGCTGACCGCCGAGCGGATATTCCTCAACACCGGCGGCCGCGCCTCGGTGCCCGACCTGCCCGGCATCAACGACATTTCGTACCTCACCAATTCTTCGATGATGGATCTCGACGTGCTGCCGCGCCATCTCGTCGTCGTTGGCGGCAGCTACATCTCGCTCGAATTCGCGCAGATGTTCCGCCGCTTCGGCAGCGAGGTCACCGTTATCGAAAAGAGCCCGCGGCTGACCGGCCGCGAAGATGAGGATGTCTCAGCGGCCATCCTGTCCATCCTCGAAAACGAAGGCATAGCGGTCCATGTCGGCGCCGACGACATCGGCTTTGCCGGACAGGGCAGCGATATTGCCGTGACCATTTCGGCCGGCAAGGCGCCGGCGGTCGGCTCGCATGTGCTGCTGGCGCTGGGCCGGACGCCCAACACCGACGATCTCGGCCTCGACAAAGCCGGCGTCGAGGTCGACAAGCGCGGCTTCGTTGTCGTCGACGATCAGCTGCGCACCACAGTGCCCGGCATCTGGGCGATGGGCGACTGCAACGGCAAAGGCGCCTTCACCCACACCTCCTACAATGACTACGAGATCGTCGCCGCCAATCTGCTCGACAATGACCCGCGCAAGGTAAGCGACCGCATCGAGGCCTATGCGCTCTACATCGATCCGCCGCTTGGCCGCTGCGGCATGACCGAGGCTGCGGTGAAAAAATCAGGCCGTCGCGCACTTGTCGGCCAGCGGCCGATGACCCGCGTCGGCCGCGCTGTCGAAAAAGGCGAAACGCAAGGCTTCATGAAAATCCTGGTCGACGCCGACACCAGACAGATTCTCGGTTGCTCGGTGCTCGGCCCGGGCGGCGACGAGGCGATACACTGCGTGCTCGACCTGATGTATGCCAAGGCGCCCGTCGACACGCTGGCTCGCGCCACGCACATCCACCCCAACGTCTCTGAACTTCTGCCGACCATCGCCCAGGAATTGAAGCCGCTCGAATAGCACGGTTCGAAGCTGCCCAAGAGCGTTTCGGCGCCGCACTTCCGTTAGCTCTTCACTTTCTGCAATGCTGCATTGCAACAATGGCGATTGCGCACGCCACGCATCTCCAGACAGTCTCAGCTTTGAACCGATTCAGTCCGGACGTCCCATGCCCCTGCCGATCCTAGCGCTTGCCATTGCGTCATTCTGCATCGGCACCACCGAATTCGTCATCATGGGGCTGTTGCCCGAAATCGCCGGCGATCTTGGCGTCTCGATCCCTTCCGCCGGCCTGCTGGTCACAGGCTATGCGCTCGGCGTCGTCTTCGGCGCTCCGATCGTCGCGGTGGCCACGGCGCGCCTGCCGCGCAAGCCGGTGCTGATCGGTCTGGCAACCCTGTTCGTCATCGGCAATCTGTTCTGTGCCATCGCGCCAAATTACTGGACGCTGATGGCCGCCCGCGTCTTTACGGCCTTCGGCCACGGCGCCTTCTTCGGCATCGGCTCGGTGGTCGCCGCCAGCCTGGTACCGCGCAACAAGCGGGCCAGTGCCATGGCGCTGATGTTTGCCGGATTGACGCTGTCCAACATCCTTGGCGTTCCCGGCGGCACCGCGCTTGGTGAAGCCTACGGCTGGCGCGCCACCTTCGTCGCCGTGGTCGGCATCGGCCTCATCTCGGTCGCGGCAATCGCCTGGCTGGTGCCATCTGATGTCGCAGAGCCAAGCGGCGGTGGCCTGCTCGGAGAAGTGCGCGTGCTGGGCAAGCTGCAGGTGTGGCTGGCCATGCTGATCTCGGCAACGGCATCAGCCAGCCTGTTCACCGTCTTCACCTACATAAAGCCTTACCTGACCGACGTGTCCGGCCTGTCGACAGCGGCCGTAACCTGGGTGCTGCTTTTGTTCGGCGGCGGCATGACCATCGGCAACATCATCGGTGGCAGGCTGGCCGACTGGAAGCTGATGCCGACCGTGATCGGCACGCTGCTGATGCTGGCGCTGCTGTTGCTTGGCTTCGCCCAATTCGGCGCCATCGCAGTTGTGGCGATCGCCATGGTCTTCCTGTGGGGCCTGCTCGTCTTCGTCGTCGTGCCGCCGCTGCAGATCCGCGTCGTCGAGGCGGCGGCCGAGGCGCCAAACCTCGCCGCCACGCTGAACCAGGGCGCCTTCAATATCGGCAATGCCAGCGGCGCCTGGATAGGCGGCATCGCGCTCTCCTGGGGCGTGTCCTATGCCAATCTGCCGTTTGTCGGTGCAGCCCTCGCTCTGTTGGCCGTCGCCATCGCCGTGATGTCACAGGCGCTGGATCGCACGGTGCCGGTTGCGACCCTCCAGGCTCCCGCCGAGTAGCTTGCGCCCATAGCGCCCGGAAGCTGGACCAATCGACAGCGTAGCGGCAAAGATGCATGTCTTCCGCAGATTTTCGGAGACATCCCATGCAGAAATCGATCGAGCGCATCGCCGGCGAAAGTGAAGGCGTTTCCTACGAATTTCCGCTGTTCCGCTTCGCGGGCACGGATAAGGCTGCCCCTTCGGCCTATCTGCAGGCGGCACTCCATGCCGGCGAACTGCCGGGCGTCGTTGCCATCGATGCGCTGATGCCAATGCTGGCCAAGGCCGAGGCTGAAGGCCGCATCAAGGGCAATATCACCATCGTGCCATGGGCCAACCCGATCGGCCGTGCGCAATACCATTTCGGCGAGCATCAGGGCCGCTTCCACTTGGGCACGCGCACCAATTTCAACCGTGGCTTCCCGCTGCTTGCCGCGCCCGACACCGCGCTCTTGCCCGACATCACGTTCGGTACCGTCGACCAGCGGCTGAAGACACGGCTGGTCCAGCTTTCGCTCGGCCACGACATCGTGCTCGACCTGCACTGCGACGACGAGGGACTGGCTTATCTCTATATTCACACCAGCCTGTGGCCGGCCATGGCGGACTGCGCGGCTGCCATGGGCGTCGATGCGGTGGTGCTGTGGAGCGAAGATACCGACGGCACCTTCGAGGGCGCCTCGATCATGCCCTACCAGAACGTGCCCGCCGAGGTGGCCAAGCTCGACCGTCGCGTCGCCACCACGGTTGAATATCGCGGCATACTCGATATCGATGGCGCTCTCGCCGGCTCCGATGCCGAAGGGCTCTACCGGCTGCTGGTGGCGCGCGGCGTGATCCTGGATCCGGTCCTGCCCGCGCCCGGCGGCTTTGCCGGCACCGTCGCACCACTGGAAAACATCGACATGATGCCTGCGCCTCGCGGTGGCGCCGTCCTCTACGACGTGAAGCCCGGCGACCGCGTCGCCAAGGGCGCGCGGCTGGCCACTATCGTCCACTCGCCAGGTGAAGCCGGCGGCCGCACCGAGGTATTTGCGCCGCAGGCTGGCCTCATCCTGACCCGACGTTCGCGCCGCATCATCCGCGCCGGTGAAGACCTGCTGAAGCTGGTCGGCGACAGCAAGAGCAGCGACGCCAGATCCGGCACGCTGGAGGATTGAGGCAGGCTTGCTGGGCTAACCTGAGATAGCCTGACGCGCCTTGGCTTCTAGCCATTCGGCCATCTGCCGGTAAGGTACAGGGCCGTGGCTGACGCGGGCAACGCCCAGTTCCGCCAGGCGCTGCCGTGGCGGCACATGCGCCAGCGCAATGATGTTGACTGGCAGCTTGATCGACTTGCAAAGTGTCTCGATCAGGCCCTCGTCACCGAGACCCGCTGCAAAGAAACCGTGCGCTCCGGCCTTCTCATAGGCGTGCGCCCTCTCTATGGCCTGGTCGACCAAAGCCTTGTCGTGAGTGTCCGGCTTCGCTTTGAGGAAGAGGTCGGTTCGTGCGTTGATGAACGCCGGTATGCCGGAGGCTTTCACAGCCGCGGCCGCGGCTTCGATGCGTTTCACCTGCACCGCGATGTCGTGCAGGCCACTGCCGCCAACGATCTGATCCTCGAAATTGAAGCCGATGGCGCCGGCCTGCACGGCGAGCGTCACGGTGCGAGCGACGATGTCGGGAGCGACACCATAACCGCCCTCGAGATCCATGGTCACCGGCAGGTCGACCGCCGCCACGATGCGCTTGATGTTGTCCAGCGCCAGCTCTAGCGGAATTTTCTCGCCGTCAGCGAAACCGAATGCTGCCGCGACCGGCCAACTTCCCGTGGCAATGGCCTTCGCCCCTGCTTTCTCGACGATCTTTGCACTGCCCGGATCCCATGCGTTGTAGAGAACGATTGGATCGCCCTTGACGTGAAGGGCATGGAACGCCCGCGCGCGGTCGATTTGCTGGGTCATTTGTGTCTCTCGCGTCTTCCTGCTGTTGGATGTCTAGAGTAGGCGGGGCTGCCAGCCTTGGCGATGTGCCATGAGGTGTAGAAGCGGCAGCCACTGGACAGGCTTTTCAAACCTGTTGCGCATCGGGTCTTTCGCAGCTATGGATTTCGCCATGAACATGCGCTCGATCAAGACCATTTGGTGGTGGGCTCGCTGACAGCGGCCTGTTCGAACGCGTGCGCGTGAAAATAGAAGGTGGCCGCAACGGAATGTCCGGGCGGCCATTTGTTTTTTCAAGCCATTCCCGGGTCCGTGGCCCCAAGAAGCAGAAATGCCAAGACGCTGATGGAGACGGCAATGACGACGATAATTCTGGAGAACGGGGCGGAACGCTTCGTCACCGCGGGTGGCGTGACGATTACCCGCGAGCGCCACGACCGACCCTACGAGGGCGCGATCGACACCTATATCGACGGGCTGAACTCGCGCCGTGGTGCGGTATTTTCCTCGAATTACGAATATCCCGGCCGCTACACGCGCTGGGACACCGCCATCATCGACCCGCCGCTGGTGATTTCAGCGCGCGGCCGCGCCATGCGCATCGAGGCGTTGAACAGCCGTGGCGAGGTGCTTTTGCCGGTGATCGGCAAGGCGCTTGACGATCTTGCCGATGTGACGATCGCCGAGACGTCGAAAAAACTCATCCTCCTCGATGTCGCCAAGCCGGGCCGTGTCTTCACCGAAGAGGAACGCAGCCGCGTCCCCTCCGTATTCACCGTGCTGCGCGCCATCACCGCTCGGTTCAAGACGGCGGAAGACGCCAATCTCGGGCTCTACGGTGCCTTCGGCTATGATCTCGCCTTCCAGTTCGATCCGGTCGACTACAAGCTCGAGCGCAAGCAAAGCCAGCGCGATCTCGTGCTGTTCCTCCCCGACGAGATACTGGTCGTCGACCACTATTCGACCAAGGCCTGGACCGACCGCTACGACTACTCCGGCGACGGGTTTTCGACGCAAGGCCTGCCGCGCGACGAAATCGTCGAGCCGTTCCAGACCGCCGACCGCATCCCGCCGCGCGGCGACCATGAGCCCGGTGAATATGCCAGCCTTGTGCGCAAGGCGATGGAGAGTTTCAAGCGCGGCGATCTGTTCGAAGTGGTGCCCGGCCAGATGTTCTACGAGCGCTGCGAGACGCCGCCCTCCGACATTTCGCGCAAGCTGAAGACCATCAATCCCTCGCCCTATTCCTTCTTCATCAATCTCGGCGAAGGCGAGTACCTGATCGGCGCCTCGCCGGAAATGTTCGTGCGCGTCAACGGCCGCCGGGTCGAGACCTGCCCGATCTCCGGCACCATCAAGCGTGGTGACGACGCCATTTCCGACAGCGAGCAGATCCTGAAATTGCTCAATTCGAAGAAGGACGAATCCGAGCTGACCATGTGTTCGGATGTCGACCGCAATGACAAGTCGAGGGTCTGCGAGCCGGGCTCGGTGCGCGTTATCGGCCGCCGCCAGATCGAGATGTATTCGCGCCTGATCCACACCGTCGACCATATCGAGGGGCGGCTGCGCGAAGGCATGGACGCCTTCGACGCCTTCCTGTCGCACGCCTGGGCGGTGACCGTCACCGGAGCGCCCAAATTATGGGCCATGCGCTTCATCGAGCAGAACGAAAAGAGCCCGCGCGCCTGGTATGGCGGGGCGATCGGCATGGTCAATTTCAACGGTGACATGAACACCGGCCTGACGCTTCGCACCATCCGCATCAAGGACGGCATCGCCGAGGTACGCGCCGGCGCCACATTGCTCTTCGACAGCATTCCCGAGGAAGAAGAAGCCGAAACCGAATTGAAGGCATCCGCCATGCTCTCCGCCATCCGCGACGCCAAGACCGGAAATGCCGCTGGTGCCGAACGCACCACCGCGCGCGTCGGCGACGGCGTCAACATCCTTCTGGTCGATCACGAGGACAGTTTCGTCCATACGCTCGCCAACTATTTCCGCCAGACCGGCGCCAATGTCTCGACCGTGCGCACGCCGGTGCCGGAGGAGGTCTTCGACCGGTTGAAGCCCGACCTCGTCGTGCTGTCGCCCGGGCCCGGCACGCCGAAGGACTTCGATTGCGCCGCCACCATCAAGAAGGCCCGTGCCCGCGACCTGCCGATCTTCGGCGTCTGCCTTGGCCTGCAGGCGCTGGCCGAAGCCTATGGCGGCGAGCTGCGCCAATTGCACGTGCCGATGCACGGCAAGCCGTCGCGCATCCGCGTGTCGAAGCCGGGCATCATCTTTTCCGGCCTGCCCAAGGAAGTGACCGTCGGCCGCTACCACTCGATCTTCGCCGATCCGGTGCGGCTGCCTGACGACTTCATCGTCACCGCCGAGACCGAGGACGGCGTCATCATGGCCTTCGAGCACCGCAAGGAGCCGATCGCCGCGGTGCAGTTCCATCCGGAGTCGATCATGACGCTCGGCCACAATGCCGGCATGCGCATTATCGAGAACATCGTTGCGCACCTGCCGCGCAAGGCCAAGGAAAAGGCCGCATAGCCACGATGGCCGCAACGGAAAACCTGACGGCGATCGCGGCAAAAGCCGCCGCGAAGAAGAAGGTCGCCAGCCTCGCCTTCTGGTCGATCGTCGTCGCTTGCGTGGTGCTCGGCCTGAAGCTCATCGCCTGGTACGTCACCGGTTCCGTCGCGCTCTACTCGGACGCACTGGAATCGATCGTCAACGTCATTGCCTCGGCCGCCGCCTATTGGGCGATCCAGGTCAGCTACAAGCCGGCCGACCAGGACCACCCTTTCGGCCATCACAAGGCCGAGTACTTTTCAGCCGTGCTGGAGGGCGTGCTGATCGTGCTGGCAGCCCTTCTGATCCTGAACGAGGTCTGGTGGGCCTGGCGGAATCCAGCCCCGCTCGAGCAGCCTTGGACCGGCCTTGCCGTCAACGGCGTCGCGACGATCATCAATGCCTTCTGGGCCTGGAGGCTGATCCGCGCCGGCCGTGCCCAAAAATCGCCGGCTCTGGTCGCCGACGGCAAGCACATCATGACCGATGTGGTGACCTCGATCGGCGTCTTCGCCGGCCTGGCCGGCGCCGTGCTGACCGGCTGGCAGATACTCGACCCGGCGCTTGCCGTCATCGTGGCACTGAACATCCTGTGGCAAGGCTGGCACGTGATCGGCTCGTCGATGAACGGGCTGATGGACCGCGCCGTCGACACGCAGGAACACATGCACATCCGCGACACCATCTCGGCCAATTGCAAGGGTGCGCTGGAGGTCCATGACCTGAAGACGCGCATCGCGGGCCGCGCCACCTTCATCGAGTTCCACCTGGTCGTCGATGCCGACATGACGGTCGGCGCCAGCCATGTCATCTGCGACCGAATCGAGGACGCATTGAGGGCCGAAATCCCCTCGGTGCGCGTCACCATCCATGTCGAGCCGGACGACGAGGCCAAACTGCCCAAGGGCACGACGGCCGTACCGTTCGCGTGAGGTCGCTCACCACGTCTCGATTGTGAGATCTTTGATCCGCGCGAATTCTCGGACATTGCGAGTCATCAGCGTGAGGTTTCGGGCACGAGCCTGACCGCCGACCAAAGCGTCATACGGGCCAATCGGTGTCCCAGATGTCGCAAGTGTCGCCAGAATCTCGCCGGCATGTCTCGCATCTTCCCGGTCGAATTCGAGGACCGGAAACTGCAGCGCTTCTATGCGCGCCAGATTGTCGGCCTTCCGCTGGCTCTTTTCAGCACCATAGTAGAGTTCGTGCACAACAATGGCCGAAAGCGCAAAATCCTGAGGCCTGTGGTGCTTGAGCCGCGCCAGCAAATCCGCATCGCCTTTCATGATCGCGATGACGGCATTGGTGTCGAGCAAATAGATCACTTGAAGACGTCATCCAAAAGCAGGTCGATCCTGCTCGCCCGGTCGTTCAAGCGCCGCCTTGGCGAAATCGTCATCGAGCGTTCCAGTCACCTGGTCGAGCCAAGCCCAGTCCTGCGCAAGCGGCTCGAGAATTACGCTCTGGCCGTGACGGCGGATTGAAACCTCCTCGCTTTCAAAACGAAATTCCTTGGGCAGGCGCACCGCCTGCGAGCGGCCAGACCAGAACACCTTTGCCTTTTCCACAGTGTCCAACTCCTCGATGATACATACCAAAAATATATATCACTCTAGCGGCATAAACAAGACGGCGCGATACCAAATTTTAGGGCGCGCAAGCGGATTGCGGCATCGGGTTCAGGCGATAGATCTTGTCGTCGGATATGGTCTCGCCGTCGGCGGCCTTCGAACACAGGTCGACGATCGGCAGGCTGCTGTTGGGGTTGGCCAGCATCATCGTGCCATTGGCGCCGCGACGCAAGAAGACTTCCTTCTGGGTGATGTCGCAGGACAAATCACTCATCTTCGCACTCGCCGCGCAGCGCCACTGGTCGCCCTCGCCCTGGCAGGAATAGGTCTGCGTGACCTTGCTCGCCTTCTGGCGCGTGGTGACTGAGATAGTGAGATCGGCCCCGTCCGGCCAATTGGCGGTATCACCGCCAGCGGCAAAGGACGCCAGTTCGACCGGCGCACGGAAAACCCGGATGGATTGCGTCACCTGGTCGGGATGCGAGCCGAGATGCGCGGCATCGTAGTCGCGCCCGTAGCAGAAGGCCTGGTCCGGCTTCAGCCGCTCGCGCAATGGCGGGCCAAGCGCCGGGTCGATCGGGTCGACTCGCGCGAACTCCGCCTTGCAGGTTGCGGCCGGCATCGGGTCGAGGCGGAAATTGTCATCCTCCTTGCCGAGCGCCTGCCTGTCATATTCAGCCTCGCCAAGTTCGTCTTCCGAACCCGCGTCGAGATAAAGATCAGGCGAGACATCGTTGACGATCAACCGGCCCTTCTCGTCGACCTTCAACGAAGCCATGGTGCGGTCGCAATCCATGCCGCAATGGATCGGGCCGGTCTTGCCGTCCTCGGACTCGTGATTGCACCAGCCGCCGGCCCATTCAGGCGCCTTGGCGCCGCGCACCGTGGTGGCGATGAAGGCGTTGTAGGATGTATCGGCGCCCGGCCCCGGTTCTTCGTTGGGCCGGCTGACCGGGTCGTAGCCGTAGAAGAAGAATATCCGCGCCACCTTCTGCTTCGGATGCGCCTTGAGATGCGCAGCGTCATAGACACGGCCGAAACAGGCATCCTTGCCGTCGGGGCTGAGTTCGGTGAGCTTGGGCGTGTCGCCGGCGAAGGCCGTGCCGGCAAGTGACGCAAGCAGGGCAACGGCGCCCACCATTGTCTTCAACGGCATGTGACCTCTCCTCGCACCGACAGGACGTCGCCTCAATTTATGCTAGGATTGAGGCCGAGGCCACGCAATTTGCAAGGGCCGGAACCGGAGGATGAAGTCATGCAACGCCGCGACATTTTCCGCGTGGGTCTTGCCGGAGCCGCCGGTCTTTTCGGGCTGCGCCAGGCCAAGGCGGCGACCGTGGAAGAGGAGAAGCAGAAGGTTGCCTATCACCTGAGCGATGTCGACAAGGTCAATTTCGTGCTCGGCAACATCAAGAACCACTATGAAGGGACCGGCGGCAATGTCGACATCGCGCTGGTCGTGCATGGCCCCGCTCTCGCCGCCTTCAAGTCGAAGGGCATATCGGCAGCCATTTCCGGGCGTTTCGCCGGCCTTGTCGAGGGCGGTCTCAGCCCGCACGCCTGCACCAACACCATGCACGGCATGGATATCGCGCTCACCGACCTGCTCGAGGGCTTCCACGCCGCCGACAAGGGCGGCGTCGTCAAGCTCGCCGAACTGCAGCGCCAGGGCTATGTCTATCTCAGGCCCTAGGGCTTGAAAGCGCAGGCGGCAAGGGCCTACGAAGGGCGGGCAGAAATCCCGGAGGAATTTGACGTGCCAGCTACCGCGACCGACCTTGTCATCCCTGACCTCGCCGGCAAGGCGGTGCTGGTCACCGGTGCATCCACCGGCATCGGGGCGGCACTCGCGCTGGCCTATGCCGCACAGAAATGCCTTGTTACGCTGCATTACAATTCAAGCCGCGAGGCGGCCGAAAAACTGGCCAAAACCATTCGCGACCAAGGTAGCGAGGTGTTCCTCACAAAGGGTGATTTTTCGGTGGCCGCCGATGTCGAGCGCGTCGTCGAGGAAAGTGCTGAAAAATTCGGGCGGCTCGACGGGCTGGTCAACAATGCCGGCGGCATGCTCGGCCGTGTGCCCTATGCCGAGCAGACAGAGGCGCACTACGACGCGGTGATGGACCTCAACGCCCGCTCCGTGCTCACCGCCTCGCGCAAGGCTATCCCGTGGCTGAAGAAGCAGGGCGGCTTCATCGTCAACACCTCGTCGATCGCCGCGCGCAACGGCGCCGGTGGCGGCGCCGGGCTCTATGGCTCGGCCAAGGCCTTCGTCTCCAATGTGACCCGCGGCATGGCCAAGGAACTGATCGGCTTCGGCATCCGCGTCAACGCCGTGGCGCCGGGCACCATCGCGACACCCTTCCACGAACGCTATTCGACCGACGAGCAGATGAAAGGCATGATCGCCACCATTCCTCAAGGGCGCGCCGGCACGGCCGAGGATTGCGTCGGCGCCTATCTGTTCCTCTCGTCGGATCTTCTGAGCGGCTACATCACCGGCCAGGTGATCGAGGTCAATGGCGGCCAGTTGATGCCTTGAGCGACGACCTGCATACTGCTGTTCGCGCAACCCTGAAGGGAGACAAAGGGAATGTACGGACTGATCGGCAAGATGCGGGCGACGCGCGGCCAGCGTGACGCGATCATGGACGTCCTGCTCACCAGCACCGGCGCCCTGCCGGGCTGCCTGAGCTATGTCATCGCCAAGGACCCGGCGGACGTCGACGCGATCTGGGTGACCGAAGTGTGGACCAACGCCGAGAGCCACAAGGCCTCTCTGCAACTGCCCGAAGTCCAGGCGGCGATCGCCAAGGCGCGACCCATCATCGCCGGCTTTGAATTCCAGGTCGAGACCAACCCCGTCGGCGGCTTCGGCCTGCCCGCCGTCAAAAGCGACTGACACCTGCCGGCTTCAACAAACCACGCGCATTTTCCACTGCGTCGGGGTTCGCATTTTTCCGCGATGGGTCTAAGAGCCGGATATGGACTCCTCGCCTGACCAGCCGCCCCTAGAGCGCATGGCGCGCATGCGCCCGCTCTGGCAGTGGCTGGTTCTGCTGTTTTTCTCGGTCCTGTTTGCCGGTGCGCTGGAATTCGCCGCACTGCCCGCCGCATTGCTGATCGGACCGATGCTGGCGGCGATCCTCGCCGGCACCAACGGCGCCACGGTGCGCGTGCCGCGCCCGCTGTTCGGCTCCGCCCAGGCGGTCGTTGGCTGCCTTGTCGCCAGTTCGATCTCCGCCGATATCTTTCCGGTCTTCTACAAGGAATGGCCGCTGTTCCTCGGCGTCGTGGTGGGGACCGTGGCCGCGTCCAGCCTGCTCGGTTGGCTAATCAGCCGCTGGCGCATCCTGCCCGGCACCACCGCGGTCTGGGGCTCATCGCCGGGTGCTGCCACCGCCATGGTGCTGATGGCCGGCGCCTTCGGCGCCGACCAGCGCCTCGTCGCTTTCATGCAATATCTGCGCGTCATCTTCGTTTCGATGACGGCAGCACTTGTCGCAAAAATGTGGGTCGATACATCAGGCATCGAGGTCCCGGCGATCATCTGGTTTCCGCCGATCGAGCCGACAGCCTTTGCCGCGACGCTGGGCGTAGCATTCGCCGGCAGCCTGCTTGGAAAGCTACTCAGGCTGCCGTCGCCGTTTTTCCTCGGCACCTTCATTTTCGGCACCGCGGTCCATCTCGGCCTCGGCGTGACGATGCAATTGCCGCAATGGCTGCTGGCCGTCAGCTATGCGGCGGTAGGCTGGTCGATCGGGTTGAATTTCACCCGGCCGATCCTGCGCCATGCGACGCGGGCACTGCCGCAGATCGTCGGCTCGATCATCGTGCTGATCGCCTTTTGCGGCGGCCTCGGCTTCATGATCAGCCATCTGCTCGGCATCGACCCGCTCACCGCCTATCTGGCGACCAGCCCCGGCGGCATGGACAGCGTCGCCATCATCGCCGCCGCGGCGCAGAACGTCGACATCTCCTTCGTCATGGCGCTGCAATCGGCCCGCTTCCTCGTCGTGCTGCTGGTCGGGCCGAGCGTGGCGCGGCTGGTGGCGAGAAGCTTGAAGGACTGAGAGCTTCCGCATCCCCCTGAGTTCATAGGCTGGTTTCGCTGAAACCGGATGCGTTTTGCCGTCTGGTGACAACGCCAGACCAACCGGAGGACAGTGGCAAAAAATACTTGACTAAACCACTCATATTTGAGAGCGCGTGTCGGCAATCCTGCGTGTAGACAGTGGAGACGAGTTGATGCGGAAGCGGCCGACGACATGGCGCCTGGGAATATCATTGTTGGGTGGCGCAGCGATGCTCGGCCAGTCCGGACAGGCTTGCGCTCAAGACAGCGGAGACGTCACTGTCCTCAAGAAGATCGAGATAACCGCCGAGAGCGACGAGATACTGGTGCAGGATGGCTATGTCGCCAAGAAGGACCGCATCGGCACCAAGGTCGACACGCCGATCGCCAAAATCCCACAGGCCGTTTCGGTGGTGACGCAAAAGCAGATCGAGGACCAGAAGCCGCGCACGTTGAACGAATCGCTCGGCTACACGGCCAGCGCCAATCCCAACAGCTTCGGCTTCGACACCCGCTACGACGCCTTCTTCCTGCGCGGCTTCCAGGCCTTCTACAATGGCATGTTCCGCGACGGGCTGCGCCAGTACAACGGCCCCTCGGCCTGGTTCAAGACCGAGCCTTACGGCATCGAGGGCGTCACAATCCTCAAAGGTCCAGCTTCCTCGCTCTACGGCATCAGTGGCCCGGGCGGCATCGTCAACGTCGTCACCAAGCGCCCCAAGGAAGAACAATATCGCGAGATCGAATTGCTTGCGGGCGAGCACAATCGCTTCCAGGCCGGGCTTGACGCCTCCGGGCCGGTCAACGCGGACGGCAGCATTCTCTACCGCTTCACCAGTCTCGGCCGCACCAGCGACACCGAATTGCCTGCCTATCCCGATGACAAGATCTATCTGGCGCCGGCAATCACCTTCAAGCCGGACGAGGACACCAAACTGACCATCCTCGGCGAATATTCGAAATCCGCCACCGGCGGCACGGCGGCCTTCTACAATTCGGCCTATGGCGTGCTGTCCAACGTCTATGAGGGCGATCCGGCCTGGAACGACTTTGCCCAGAGCCAGGGCCGCATCGGCTACGAGTTCGAGCACCGTTTCAACGACGTGCTGACGGTGCGCCAGAACCTGCGCTACAACGCCGTCGACAGCGACATCGAATACAGCGGCCACTATTCGATCGGCGCCGACCAGCCGCTGCAGCGCTACTGGGGCCACTACACCGAAAACATGAAGAACTTCGTCGTCGACAACATGGCGCAGTTCGAGTTCGACACTGGACCGGTCAAACACACCGCTGTCGGCGGCATCGACTACGCCTGGTCGGACTACGATGCCGCCAGCGGTCTGTCCTATGTCTCGGTCGACGACATCAAGGCGATGCCAGTTCCCCACTCTGGCGGACAGGAGATGAACCAGCTCGGCGTCTATCTGCACGACCAGATGGAGTGGAACGACTTCACCCTGTTTGCCAGCGGCCGCTACGACTGGGTCGACACCACCTCCACCGCCGCCGACTTCACTGAGTCCAGCCAAAAGGACAGCGCCTTCTCCGGCCGGCTCGGCCTGTCCTACCAGACCGAATGGGGCATCACGCCCTACGTCAACTATTCGACCTCGTTCTCGCCCAACATCGGCTTTGTCTATGACGACGTCAGCAGCGACGTCTCCCGTGTCGCCCGCCCGACCATCGCCACGCAAAAGGAGATCGGCGTCAAATACGAGATCCCGGATTACAACGCGACCGTCAGCGCCGCTTTGTTCGACATCGACCAGAAGGACGGCGTCGTGTTCGACGCCTCGACCGGCATCAACAAGCAGCGCCAGCTCGACCTCAACTCGCGCGGCGTCGAGCTGGAAGCCAATGCCTCGCTCGAAAACGGCTTCAGTTTCATCGCCTCCTACACCTATCTGCGCGTGAAGATCGAGCGCGGCGCCGAGGAAACCACGGGCAAGGAGCTGTCGGCGACGCCGAACCACATCCTGTCACTCTGGGGCCACTACCAGTTCGAGAACGGCACGCTGGAGGGGCTTGGGCTGGGTACGGGCGTCCGCGTCGCCGGCTCGAGCTATGGCGACGACACCAACACCTTCAAGAATGACGCGCGCGCCTTCGTCGACGCCTCGCTTTCCTACGATTTCGGCTACCGCAATCCGGCCCTTGAAGGCGTGAAATTGCAGGTGAACGCCAAGAACCTGTTCGACAATCAAAAGACCATCTGCTCAGCCGGCTATTGCTACCGCGACGAGGGCCGCTCGCTGTTCGCCAGCTTGCGCTACCGCTTCTGATGGATATCGCCGTTTCGAGGCGGGCATCGCCATCGCCTGTAACCGTCCTCCTGTCGATCGGCGGCCTCTACGTCGCGCAGAGCGTGATCGGCGGCATCACCTGGACGGGCCTGCCGGCCGTCATGCGCGACCAGGGCTTGCCCCTCGATCGGATCGGTCTCATTTCGCTGGTCGCGCTACCATGGGCGCTCAAATTCCTGTGGTCGCCAGCGATCGAGCGCTATCGGCTTCCGCCGGCGGGAAAAACCCGCACCGGCACGATTGTTGTTGCCGGCGGCCTGGTGTCCATCGCCGGAATGTGCGCGGTCGGCGCGCTCGGCCCGGCTGCATGGTGGCCGGTTCTGGCTTGCCTGACCGTGGTCGCCTTCGCCGCCGCTACCGTCGACATCGCCTGCGACGGTTTCGCGGTGCAAAGCCTCGCAAAGGAAAACCACGGCTGGGGTAATGCCGCGCAGGTCGGCGGCGCCTATCTCGGCTCGGCCATCGGCGGCGGCCTGTTTCTGTTTCTGGTCGATAGCCATGGCTGGCGGATCGCCGTCTGGGCCATGGCTTTCCTGCTCCTGCCGCTCGGTCTTCCCTTCCTGCTCGGCGTGGCCAACCGGGCGCGCGCAGAGACGCGCGCGCACGTTCCCTCGCTCGCCAGCGCGTTGCGGCGCCCGGAAATACGGGGCGGTCTCGCCGCCTCGGCGATCTATGTCCTGGCCCAGAAGGCGGGGCTGGCCATGCTCGGCCCGTTCCTGATCGACGCCGGGCTCAACCTCTCCACAATCGGGATCGTGAACGGCATCGGCAGCATGTTCGTCGGCGTTGCAGCGGCGCTCGCTGGCGGCGCTCTCGTCCGATGGTGCGGCACCCGCAATGTGCTCGTCCTGGCGCTCATCCTGCAGGCCGGATCATTGTTCTTCTTTTCCGTCTTCGACGTGTTCGGGGGCTTCTCGACAACCGTTCTGATAGCCGTCGCAGTGCTCAGTTCATCAGGCGTCATGGCTCTTGGGTTCGTGGCACTTTACGCGCAGTTCATGCGCTGGTCGGACCCGAAGCAGGCGGGCGTGGATTTCACGCTTTTCCAGTGTATGGACGCACTGGTCAGCATGGCGGGTGGGATCGTGGCAGGCTATGCAGCGCAGTATTTCGGCTATGGCGCGTTTTTTGCCGGCGCCGGCGTGATCGCGCTCATGGCGGTGCCGGCGATTGCCGTGGTGTCCAACCGCCGCTGACCACAGCCGCGCGCAGCAGCACTATTCCTCGCTGCCCTCGTCCTCGCCTTGTGCCCCCCGACGCCAATAGGCCGTGACCAGATGCCGGTCGCGCGCCACGCCCCACTCCTTGCGGACGATCTTGCGGATCTCGCGGAAATCGCCAAACTCGCATCCGGCCCATACATAAAGGTTGTCCGGGAGCGCCATGCGATTCCGCTCCTTCAGGATTGCGGGCAGCAGTCCGGCAGTGCCGGCCTCGCGCCCTTGCCGATAGAGCCAGGTGACGTCGATATTCTTCCCGGTGGCCAACGGAACCCGGTCTTCGGGACCATCGACTTCGATGAACGCCTCGGCGCGGGTCGACGGCGAAAGATGCTCCAGGATTCTTCCAATGGCGGGAAGAGCGGTGTCGTCGCCGACCAGAAGCAAATTGTCCGCGTCAGGTACGCCGCCACCGCCGGGTCCGATCATGCCGATGACATCGCCCGCCAAAGCGTTTTCCGCGAAAGCGGCGGCGGGCGTGTCCCTGCCGGGATGAAGGACGAAATCGACGTCGAGCCAGCCGCTTGCGGCATCGAGTGCCCGGATCGTGTAGACGCGAACGACGAGAGCGTCGTCGCCCGAGGGCCAGACCAGCAGGCCGTCGGCGCCCATCGACGGCCAGGCCGGTCGCCGTCCAAGCGGCGGCAGCAGCAGCCGCACATGCAGGCCGCCTCGGGCAAACCGGCCGAGATCCTTGCCGGCGAAGCGGACTCGCTGCATGTGCGGAGAAATCCGCGTCGCGGACATCACCGTGATCTCGCGGAAGAACACCGGCGTGCCGGCATCGCTGCCGTCGCCTTCCCAGCGGATACCTTTGGTCGTGCCGAGATGTTCGGAGAAATGGCCGGCGACTGCCATCTTCATGTAGGAGAGGCAGGTTTCATCTTCAGCCGCGACCCGTATCAGCACGCTTTCGTCATCGAGCGTGGCGCGTAACGAGCCGTAATGCGTGCGAAATTCCCATTGATCGGCAACGCCGCTGTCGATCTCGAATTCACCGTGCTCGGCGCGAAGCTTGTCCATCACCAACCGGATGGCATCGTCGCTGATACGGGTTTGCGCGCTCAATTGGTCCATCGTTCGCCTCTCGAAATCGGTTGAGGCGACATGCCACAGCGGCACCGGCGTTTCCATAGAAACTTGATGAATGTAGTCATATTTTCACGAATGAGAGACCTGCATCGCACGGGTATGTTCCGCAGCCACGCGACAAATCCTCAGGCGATAACCAGGCTCGAGATGAGATCGCCGTCCAGCGTGAAGGTCATGTCGCCTTCGCCATTGAAGCCGTTGCCCCTCACGGCGATCCGGACGCGATAGGTGCCGTCCACTGCGGCGATGCGGACGATGCTGAGATTGGACTGCACACCGATATTGTCCGACTGGTTCCACTTCGCAATTTGCGCGCGGCCATTGAAAGTGCGGCCCCAGTCGCTGAGGAAAGCGTCGGCCGTGAAAATGTCCAGAAAAGCTTCCGTGTCACCTTCGTTGGTGGCTTCGACAAAGCGGCGAATGGCATCGGGCGTGGTCATCAGTCCAGTCGGTGCATCAGATCGTCATCGAGCCAGCGGGCAAAGAAATAGACCAATTGCTTGTGCCACCACGGCCAGTCATGGGCGACGTCGCCGCCCCAATAGTCGACCCATGCGGGGATAGATTTGTCGCGCAGGATCTGCTCCAGCGCATGCGTCTCGACCAGCATCCGTTCTTCCCAGGCGCCCTGCCCGCAGCAGAAGATCAACCGCAGCGCCTTCAGCCGGGCAAGCAGTTTCTGGTCGACGATGCCGGGCAGATAGTCGAGCGGCGAGTTGAAGAAAATGTCGCCGTCGAGCGCCTTGCCGAAGAAGTCGCGGGTCGAATAGACGCCCGACAGCGCGATCACCCCGCTGGCCAGTTCCGGAAAACGGAACACGAAGTTCGACGAGTGGTAGCCGCCCATCGAACAGCCGCAGAACAACGGCTTCAGCGCCCGCCCGCCATTTGCCTCTGAGGCTGTGGACTGCAATTCCGGCAACGCCTCTTCGCGCACATAGCGGAAATAGGCTTCATGGCGGCCGATGCGATGGGCGGGATCGGCATGCTTGTCGAAGAAGGATTCCGAATCGATGCCGTCGAGCGTGAACAGCTGGATGCGGCCGGTGTCGATGAAGTCGGCTAGCGCCCCGACCCCGCCGGAATCCTCGAACTGATAGAACCGGCCCTGCGAGGTCGGGAACACCACCACCGGCCTGCCGGCATGGCCGTAGCGCTTATATTCCATGTCGCGACCAAGGTTGCGGCTGGACCCCTTGTGATAGGAGATGTCCATTGGCTCACGCCTTTTCCGCGTGGATATAGTCGACCGCCTGGCGCAGCGCCTTTGGATCCTTGGAACGCATCTGGTAGGCGTAGTTTCCCATGGCGCGGCTGAAAACCTCTTCTATCGGCTGATGGTGGACGATCTTGTCGCCGTGGGCGGCTAGCACGTCCGCATGGCTGTGCAAATAGTGGAGGTGGCGCTTGCGGCTGGCATAGGCGGTGAAATACTTGCCCTTGTAGGGCCCGCCGGCGGCATCCTTCACCACCATGTCGGCCCATGCGCCGTAGACGTCGATGTCGAACGTGTAGTTGATCGCATCGGTCATCCAGGCGCCAGGCGGCCGCATGTTGACCTCCAGCGCGATGACACGGTTGTCCTGCGTCTCGAACAGCTCGATGTGGAAGAACCGCTCGCGCACGTCGAATGCCTTCAGGATTTTCCTGCCGGCCTCTTCCACCGCTGGGCTGATTTCGGGAAAGCAGGTGTAGCTCATGTGGCGATCCCGGTTGACCACCTCCATGACGCTCTGGTCGTAACGGTGGCTGGCGGCCAGCACCACCTCGCCGTCGCGATTGACCAGCCCGTCGAAGGTCACCACCAGCCCTTCGATGAACTGTTCCATGACGAAGCTGACATCCTCCGGCTTGTCCTTGAAGAACTGGTCGAGTTCCCGGGTGTTGGAAATCTTGTAGGTATTCGAGGCGCCGGAGCCGGAATCCGGTTTCACCACCACAGGGTAGCCGACACGGCGGATGAAAGTCATGGCGCCGGCGCGGTCGGAGCATTTGCGCTGCGGGATGGTCTCGACACCGCTCTTGCGGAAGAAGGCGCGCATGCGGCTCTTGCGCTTCAAATTCTTCACGAAATCGAGCTTGGTGCCGAAGATGTTGAAGTCTGTGCGGATGTTGGCTTCCAGCTCCAGCCAGTGCTCGTTGAGCGATTCAAAGCGGTCGATACGGCCCCATTTATGGATGAAATGGCCCATTGCCCGAAACACCGGCTCGTAGTCCTCCATGTCGGCGATACGGTAGTATTCCGAAAGCGCTGCCTTGAGCTTGCCGTCCAGCGCGTCGAAGGGCGCATCGCCGATGCCGAGCACCGTGGCGCCGGCCTTTTTCAGCCGGTCGCAGAAATCGGCGCCGTTGGCTGGAAAATGTGGCGAGAAAAACACGAAATTCATGGATGACCCCTCCCGGCAGCGAAGCAATACAGCCCCGTCGACGTGCAAGTTTGGCGTATTTGCCGCGCGTGTGGAAGAGCGCTGCGGGCAAGCGACAGAACGGCCCACTTGCCTGTCTTTGGCCGCTCCTGTATGAGAACCGTCATGAACACGCGCCCCGCATCGAACTCGACCCGTCAGACCGGCTTTGCCGGCGAGACCATGCGCGCGCTCGCTTCCACCCTGCTGCTTCTCGGCCTTATCGGCGATCGCCGGGTTCGCTGAAGGAGCGCCCGGCGGTCGAACCGCCGCTCACGCACGCTCCTTGGCCAGTCTCAAAATTGGCAAGTCACATCAAGCGAATGAAATCTGGTAAAGGCGCCGCTCGGCATCAATCCGCCTGAAGGTGGACCCGCGAGCCGCCGGGAGAAATGACGATGAACGCACGAGAAGAGATCCGTCCAAATGCCGAGAAAACCGGCAAGGATGCGACACGGGACATGCCAGAGGCAGCCCGGGGCATGCCGGACGCTGCCCGCAAATATCAGCCCTATCCGACCGTCGGTCTCACCGATCGCACCTGGCCTTCGAAGGTCATCGACAAGGCGCCGATCTGGTGCTCGGTCGACCTGCGCGACGGCAATCAGGCGCTGATCGATCCGATGGGCCATGAGCGCAAGGCGCGCATGTTCGCCCTGCTGCTCGACATGGGTTTCAAGGAGATCGAGATCGGCTTCCCGTCGGCCTCGCAGACCGATTTCGATTTCGCCCGCTGGTGCATCGAAGAAGGCAATGTTCCTGCCGATGTCTCGCTGCAGGTGCTGGTGCAGTGCCGGCCGGAGCTGATCACCCGCACCTTCGAGGCGCTCAAGGGCGCCACCAACCCGATCGTCCATTTCTACAATTCGACCAGCGAATTGCAGCGCCGTGTCGTCTTCGAGAAGGACGTCGCCGGCATCAAGCGGATCGCCACCGATGCGGCCAAGATGATCACCGACATGGCAGCGAAGGCCGGCGGCGGCTTTCGCTTCGAATACTCGCCGGAAAGCTTCACCGGCACCGAGCTCGAAGTGGCGCTGGAAATCTGCAACGCCGTCACTGAGATCGTGAAGCCGACGGCAGACAACAAGCTGATCATCAACCTGCCGTCCACGGTCGAGATGTCGACACCCAACATCTATGCCGACCGCATAGAATGGATGTGCCGCAACCTGGACAACCGCGACAGCCTGTTGATTTCGCTGCATCCGCACAACGATCGCGGCACCGGCATCGCCACCACCGAACTCGGCCTGATGGCGGGTGCCGACCGCGTCGAAGGCACGCTGTTCGGCAATGGCGAGCGCACCGGGAATGTCGACATCGTCACGCTGGCGCTCAATATGTACACGCAAGGCGTCGATCCCGGACTGGATTGCTCCGACATCAACCGGATGAAGGACGTCTACGAATATTCGAACCAGCTGAAGATCCCCGAGCGCCACCCTTATGTCGGCGAGCTCGTCTATACGGCCTTTTCCGGTTCGCATCAGGACGCCATCAACAAGGGCATGAAGGCGCTGCGCAAGGCCAACACGCCGCACTGGGAAGTACCATATCTGCCGATCGATCCGGCCGATGTCGGCCGCAACTACGAAGCGATCATCCGCATCAACTCACAGTCCGGCAAAGGTGGCATCGCCTATGTGCTGCAGGCGGACTATGGCCTCAACCTGCCGCGCAACCTGCAGATCGAATTCAGCCAGCACATCCAGGCGATCACCGACGCCGAAGGCAAGGAGGTGCCGGCCAGGCGCATCTACGAGCGCTTTCTCGAAACCTATGTCGACCAACCCGGTGGGCGGCTGAAATTCCTCGACCACCACACCTATCCGGACACCGAGACCAAGGGCAGGCGGGTGGTGGAGGCAATCATCCTCGACAAGGGCAAGGAGATGACGATCACCGGCTCCGGCACCGGCCCGATCGACGGTTTCGTCGATGCGCTGTCGCGCCATGTCGGCGTGGAGATGTCGGTCCTCGATTATTCCGAGCATTCCATGCAGCGCGGCTCGAATGCCTCGGCGATCTCCTATGTCGAGATGGAATATCCCGGTGGCAAGCTGTTCGGCGCCGGCATCAACACCAACATCGTCGCCGCATCGCTGGAAGCAGTGGTTTCGGCAGCCAACCGCATCGTCGGCCGCAAGGGCGGCTGAGCTTTTACGTCTGCGCATGATCCGGGCATCTCCGGTTTTCCGGGTCATGCGTTAACCCACCGGGAAATATCTGGTGGGGTACGTGATCGCATAATGCATGCATGCTTGTATGGCACTGTAGGCACTATATGATCCCAACCTTAACCTGTGCCGACTTCGAGAGGATCGACACTTGCAGCATGCCACGCCTGCCGCCCCCGCAGTGCGCGAGACGTTGGAGCGATTGCTTGCCAGCGAAACGTTCGGGAGATCCGAACGCGCGCGAAAACTGCTGCGCTATCTCGTCGAGCGCGAGCAGGCAGGCGAAGCCGACAGGCTCAAGGGCTTTTCCATCGCCATGGACGTTTTCGGCAAGGACGGCGATTTCGATCCGTCGACCGATGCCGTGGTCAGGGTGCAGGCGGGCAGGCTGCGCGAGCTTTTGCAGCATTATTTCGCCAACGAAGGCGTTGCCGAACCTGTCCGCATCGCCATTCCGCGCGGCGGCTATGTTCCATCCTATGAACTCAACGCCATTCGCTTGCCGGTCGGACAAGAGCCGGTCGAACAAGCAGCGGCGGTGACCGCCCTGTCCGAGCTGTCTGAAGAGCCCGGCGTCGGCGCTCCTGCTTCTTTGATGTCTTCGACAGTTCCCGAGCCGGTGCCTTCGTTGGCGCGCCATCTCCAGCTCTTCTGGGGCGCGATGGCTCTGGTCATCGCCATGCTGGGTGTGCTGATCCTTCGCCAAAGCGGCGATGTCTTGCTCAACAGCGATGAAGCAGCCTCGGCAATCGAGACCGCAGCGGCAACGAGCAGCATAGCAACGCCTCCGGTGGAGACCTTGCCCCTGGTCTATATCGCCGCGAAAGCCGATGGCGCCGAGGCTGCCCGTGTTGCTGCATCGTTGCGCGCCGGCCTTGCCGGCTTTGACACCATCGACTTCATCGGACGCGACGCCCACGGCCCGCCCGACCCGATCACCGACGCCACCAGTTTCGTATTCGATATCCTGCCGGGGCCAGCGGCGGGCGATGTCACGCTCGAACTTCAGAGCGTCGCGACCGGCCGCGTGTTGCTGTCACGCAATTTGACCGCCGCCGACAGCGCCCCCGCCGCCGTCGAGGACAGTATCGCCAACATCTTGAGTTCGACCATTCCCGCCTCTGGAACGATCTACGGCTATATCGAACAGAGCGGCATTGGGACCGGCCTAACCGAATGTCTGGTGCTCAACGACAAATACTATCTCGATCAGAGCGCCAAGAGCCATGAGGCTGCCTATCGCTGTCTCGAAAACCTGGCCAACAGGGACGCAAAGTCGTCGCTGGTCTATTCGGAACTCGCGTCCCTGCATCTTGAGGCGGTAACCGATCACTACGCCTATCCGCCCGGTGCAACGGTCGAACAGGCGATGTCGTTCGCCCATCGCGCCGTACAGATGGGACCGACGAGCCCCTATGCGCATCGCGCCTATGGCTACCTCAATTCGCGCCTCGGCAATTCCGAAGAATCGATCCGCTGGATGCACAAGGCCTACGAGCTCAACCCATACGACCTCGGCATGGCCGCGGCTTATGGCTATGGACTGATTTTCGCCGGTAAATACGCAGAGGGAACACCGATCCTTGCTCACGCGGTCGATACCGCCAGCGGCCATCCTACCTGGTGGGATTTCGGGCTCTTTGTCGGTGAGTTCATGCTGGGCAACATGGACAAGGCCGCGCTTGCCAGCGATGCATTGCGAACGACAGCAACGAAATCGCATTATCTGGCTGCGCGGCTGATCGGCGCGAAAGCCGCCGGCCGCGATCAACTGGCAAGCAAACTCGTGGACGAACTGACTGCCAAATTTCCGAAATTCGCCGCCGATCCACGCGCGACTTTCGTCGACAGAAAATATCCGGCCGACCTGACCGACCGGCTGATCGAGGCTCTGCACGCAGCCGGGCTTGGCAATGCCAGCTAGTTTCTTTTAAACTGCGCACTGAGCGCGGAAGTTTTACTGACCATCGTTCTTGACAAAGAGCGATCCAGCCACAATTTAAAACTCGGTGTTCTGCCCGATCTTGCAACGAAATCATACATTTTCATGATCTCATCTCTTTACGCTGCCGAACGGGGCACCGGCTCGAAGACGATCGTCTTCTTGCACGGCTTCGGCGGCAGCCACGAAGTCTGGCGCGAGGTAACCTCGGCGCTGTTGCCTGGGATTCGGGCCCTATCCTATGACCTTCCTGGCCATGGCCTATCCCTCGATTTTCCGGGCAGCGGTCCCGCCAAGACGGCCGCCCGGGCCGTTCTCGCGGATATAGCCGCGCGCGGACTAAAAAGGGTGCATCTCGTCGGCCATTCGATGGGTGGAGCGGTGGCAACGCTGATTGCATTGGCCGAGCCCGAAAAAATAGCATCGCTGACGCTTTTGGCGCCGGGTGGTTTTGGGACGGAGATCAATGGACCGCTGTTGCGCCGCTACGCCGCGGCTGCCGACAAGGATGAAGTTCGCGCTTGCCTCGCTGCGATGTCCGGACCGCAAAGCCTGCCTTCGGAGCGCATTGTCGATATTCTTGCCGACATGCGCCGGCGTCCCGGTCAGTTGCAGAAACTTGTCGAAATCGCGGCCGCCATGACCAGGGACGATCGACAGGGTGTCATCCCGCGCGAACAATTCGACACGCTGAACATGCCGGTCATGGTGGTCTGGGGAACAGACGATGCGGTGCTGCCCTTCACTCAGGCCGATGATCTGCCGGTGCATTTTCACCTGCATCATGTGCTGAAGGCCGGTCATATGCTGGTCGAGGAAGCGCCAGGCCTGATTGCCGAGGTCGTGCGCCGCAATATGAACCGCCGCAGCAGGCGCCCACGTCCGGGGCTTGAGACAGCGACGGGCTGACCGCAACACGCCAGTGCAATTTGCCGGCGGCTGTGTTAACTCGCTGTTAACCAGACCCGCGAGGCAAATGCCGATGAAGGACACAGGCGAGAAAATCACCCCCATCGTTCAGTCGCACAAACTGTCCGATGCCATTCGCGACGTGAAGAATGCATTCGCCGACCGCGACGATGTCGTGGTCGACATGCGCGAGGCGCATCGCATGCGGCTCGATTTGCTTGCCGCCGAACTTGCCCCCGTCTTCGCGGAGGTGCCGGCCGACATGGACAATTTCGACTTCGCCGTGTCGTCCGGTCTGCAGCCGCGCCTGTGGATCGATGCCGTCAGCCATGTCGCCATGGGGCGCGATCGCCGCACCTATCGCTTCCTCAGGGATACGCGCGTCGGCCGTGTGGTGCTCGCCGAATCGACCGATATGAAACCCGTTGCCGATCAGGTGACGCGCTATCTGGCGGAGCGCGTCGTCGAGCGCCAGCGGATGATGGAAGGCGGAGTCGAGCAGGCTGTCGCCGGCATGAGACGCGCTGCCGCGCCGGAAGCCGAGCCGCCGCTGCAATCCGCCACGCGCGGCAATGGCTGGTCGACCTTCTTTTCCGGCCTCGGCGTGATCACCGCCGGCGCGCTTGTCGGGCTGGCCGTGTCGGCCGCGCTGTTCTGGGATCGCCTCATGGCGATGAAAATCAGCTTTTGATCAGTGGCCGGGATGCTTCGGTATCCGCGCCAAGCTCCAGCACCTGCAGATCGGAAGGCGGTATGGCCGGCCCCGTCAGGCCGCGTCGCGTCAGCCTGATCCGCCAGTCGCCCTTCTCGCCGTCGATATCGAGCAGATTGTACTGTGCTGCCGGGTTCCTGCCGCCAGGCGCCTGCCCAGCGGCAGCAACACCGACGATCGGAATTCTGGCGCCGCGTCCGCCGATGAAGAACAGCGACGGCAGATGCGAATGGCCGTGTAGCACGAGTTCGGCCCCGTGCCGGTGAACGGTCTTGTGGAAGCGGGCGATGCCGAACAGCCGCTTATACTGAGAAACGGCGCCGCGCACTGGCGGATGGTGGATCATGATCACCCGGAACAAGTCGCGCTTGGCCGTTGCGTCGAGCACCGTGCCCAGCCTTTTGGCCTGGCCTTCGAGAAAAAAGCCGTTGGCCATGAACGGGGCCGTGGCACGCGCTGTCGAGACACCGATCAGTGCGACATTGCCGCGCACGCGCAGATAGGGAAAGGCGTTGCGATCGACCGGAGTGCTGACGCCGTCGCCGCTCATCCACGCCGCCCAGGACCGGCAGGTCTTGTCGAAGGCGCCTGGCACATAGGCGTCGTGGTTTCCCGGAACGACCGACACGTCATCGGGAGAGCCCAGCGTCTCAAGCCAGTGTTTGGCCATCTCGATCTCGCCATCGAGCGCCAGATTGACCAGATCGCCGGTCACAGCGAGGTGGTCGGGTGCGCTCGCCTTCATGTCGGCGACGATCGTGTCGATGACGGCGTCGTGCATATGGCGGCGGCGATTGCGCTGCCAGTTGACGTAGCCGACCACGCGCTTGGAGGCGAGATCGCGATAGGTTACATCGGGGAGTGGCCCCAGATGGACATCGGAAATATGCGCGAGCCTGAACATTCCTCCTTCATAAGCGACGCGCCCCCCGCTTTCCACTCACGGTTTCAAGGATGATGGCGACCAATACGGAGGCCGCTTTCCGCCAGACCGGTTGGGCCGGTCTCAGGGCAAGGCTGTTCCACCTCTATTTCGTGCTGCGGCGACCAATGACGCTCGGTGTGCGCGGCCTGATCCATGACCGTACTGCCAATTCCGTCTTCCTCATCCGCCACACCTACGTTCCGGGCTGGCAGTTTCCGGGCGGTGGCGTCGAGGTCGGCGAGACACTGGCCGAGGCGCTGGCGCGTGAGCTGGCCGAAGAAGGCAACATCGCCTTGACCGCCCCACCAGTGCTGAAATCGATGCATTTCAACCGCCGCTCCAGCCGCCGCGACCATGTCGGCCTCTACCTGATCGAACACTTCAACCAGGCCGCACCCAAATTGCCGGACCACGAGATCGCCGAAGGCCGCTTCTTCCCACTCGACAGTCTGCCGAAAGAAACAACGCCGGCGACGCTACGGCGGATCGCTGAAGTGCTTGGCGGCGAACCACCCTCGCCCTACTGGTAGATCAAGCGGCCTTCCTGAACCGCGTCCGATCATGCAGCGCGGCATAGTCCAGTTCGGGCCCTACCGGGACGATCCGCGTCGGGTTGATCGTCTCGTGGCTACCGTAATAATGCGCCTTGATGTGGTGCAGATTCACCGTGCCCGCGACGCGAGGTACTTGGTAAAGATCGCGCAGATAGTTCGACAGGTTCGGATAGTCGGCAATGCGGCGCAGATTGCATTTGAAATGGCCGACATAGACGGGATCGAAGCGCACCAGCGTGGTGAACAGCCGCCAGTCGGCCTCGGTGATCCGGTCGCCGACCAGATAGCGCTGGCGTGACAGGCGATCCTCCAGCGTATCGAGTGCCGAGAACAACTCGCCAAATGCTTCTTCATAGGCGCCTTGTGTGGTGGCGAAGCCGGTTCGATAGACGCCGTTGTTGACCGAGGGATAGACCAGCACATTGATGCGGTCGATCTCGCCTCGCAGCGCTTTCGGATAGAAATCGAGACTGGCATCGCCCCATGCGTCGAAGGCCGAATTGAGCATCCGGATGATCTCGGAGGATTCGTTGGAGACAATTGTCTGCTCTCGTTTGTCCCACAGCACCGGCACCGTCACCCGGCCCGAATAGGTAGGATCGGCCTTGGTGTAGATCTGATGCAGGAAGTCGAGACCATAAAGCGTGTCGCCGGTGGCGCCGTCTTCCGCCAGGAATGTCCAGCCGTTCGCGCCCATGAAATGATGCACGATCGAAACGGAGATGATGCCTTCGAGCTTTTTCAGCGCCCGAAAGATCAGCGTCCGGTGCGCCCACGGACAGGCAAGCGAGACATAGAGATGATAGCGGCCAGGCTCGGCCTTGAAGCCGTGGCTGCGGTCTTGCGCCGGCGCACCGTCGACGGTGATCCAGTCACGCCACTGCGCCTGCGTCCGCACGAACTTGCCGCCGCTGGCTTTGGTGTCATACCAGCGATCCTGCCATCTGCCTTCGACCAGCAATCCCATGCAATGCCCTTTCGTCTTTGTGCCCATATAGGCGCAAAGCAGCCGTGCCGAAGTCGCCAGGCACTGAACAGACCGTCACTCGGCGGGGGCGGCTGACGAAAACGGCTGATTGCGGAGGCTGACAATTGGTGCTAGCGGAAAATCCGCATGTTCGACTTTGCTTTGATCCGGTTCGACCGACGACGAAAGGGCGCCCGCGCTTGATGCGCTGACTGGCGAACGCTGCCGCTTGCAGCAAACCTTTCCTCGTAGACCGGAACGCAAAGACCATGAGCCTTGCCGACGTGAAATACCTGCCGGAAACTCCGGCGCATGACCCCCAAGTCGAAGCCATCAACGAAGAAGCCTTCGGGCCGGGTCGTTTCGTGCTGGCCGCCTACAAGATCCGCGAGGCAGGCCCGCATGAGCGCGCCCTGTCTTTCGTGGCCGTCGATGGCGACATCGTCGTCGCCTCTGTGCGGATGACGCGCATCGCCGCCGGCTCTGGCCGTGCACTGATGCTCGGGCCGCTCGCCGTACGGCCGGCCTTCAAGAATCTCGGTATCGGCCGCCGGCTGGTGGCGATCGCGCTGGAGGCCGCTGGCAAGGCCGGCGTGCCGGCCGTGATGCTCGTCGGCGACGAGCCTTACTATGGCCCGCTTGGCTTCAAGAAAATCCCGCGCGGGCAGATCTCCATGCCGCGCCCGGTCGATCTTGACCGGCTGCTGTCGCATGAGATCGAACCGGGCGCCGTGGCGCGGCTCTCAGGTGAGGTCTGCCATGCCGACCTGGCGCGGATTGCCGCCATCGCCTGACAGGTTGCGCCTCCGCTCTGTGTTTTCGAATCTATTGCATCGGTCCGAAAATCGATTCCGATCTTCGGACCGATGCAATAGGCTTCGCAGCATGATCCTGAGAGGTTGGAGGATACCGGTATGAACCCGAATGGCCAGATTGCGATCGTCACCGGCGGCGGCTCTGGCCTCGGCGAGGCGACAGCCCGCGCTCTTGCCGCGAAAGGCGCCGACGTCGCCATATTCGATATCGGCATCGACCGGGCAGCGAAGGTGGCGGGCGACATCGGCGGTATCGCCGTCCAATGCGACGTGAGCAGCGCCGACAGTGGTGCCGCAGCAGTCGCGGAGGTGGAAAAGAGGCTCGGCGCACCGCGCATCCTGGTCAATTGCGCCGGCATCGCCATCGGTGTGAAAACCATCGGCAAGGAGGGTCCGCACCCGCTGGAACAATACCGCAAGGTCATCGAGATCAACCTCATCGGCACCTTCAACATGATCCGCCTTGTTGCCGACCGCGCTGCGAAGCTCGAGCCCCTGCAGGGCGGCGAGCGCGGCGTCGTCGTCAACACCGCATCGGTCGCCGCCTATGACGGCCAGATCGGCCAGGCCGCCTATTCGGCGTCCAAGGGCGGAGTCGTCGGCATGACGCTGCCGGTGGCCCGCGACCTGGCCCGCTCAGGCATTCGCGTCTGCACCATCGCGCCCGGCATCTTCAAGACACCGATGATGGCCGGCATGCCGCAGGACGTCCAGGATTCGCTGGGGGCTGCGGTGCCCTTCCCGTCGCGTCTGGGTGAGCCTTCCGAATATGCGGCACTTGTGCTCCATATCGTCGAGAACCAGATGCTGAACGGCGAGACCATCCGCCTCGATGGCGCCATTCGCATGGCGCCGAAGTAGCCAGCCATGAGTGCCCCGGCCGTGAGTACCGACGTCTCCGGCTCGGCCAAGACCGGCCCGCTCGCCGGCCTGACGGTGATCGAGATGGCCGGGCTTGGGCCCGTGCCGCTGGCCGGCCTGATGCTGTCGGAAATGGGAGCCGAGGTGTTGCGCATCGAGCGCGCCGGTTCGAGCCGGCCGTTCCTGTCGCTGCCGGAGGAATACGATCTGGACCGCCACGGCCGCTCTATCCTGCGGATCGATCTGAAGCGCCGGGAAGGCACCGAGCTGGTGCTGCGCCTTGCCGAACGTGCCGACATGTTGGTCGAAGGCTTTCGTCCTGGCGTGATGGAGCGGCTGGGTCTCGGGCCGGACACCGCACTGGCACGCAACCCGGCGCTGATCTACGGCCGCATGACCGGCTTCGGCCAGCACGGACCGCTTTCGGGTCGCGCCGGCCACGACATCACCTATCTCGCCTATTCCGGCGTGCTGCACGCCATCGGCCAGGAAGCAGGCCGGCCAGTCCCGCCGCTCAACCTCGTCGCCGACTATGGCGGCGGTGCCATGATGTTGATTGCCGGCGCCCTCGCCGCGCTGTTCCAGCGCTCGCGCACCGGCAAGGGCCAGGTGATCGACGCGGCAATGGTCGAGGGTGCTTCAATGCTGGCGACACCTGTGCATGCCTTAATGGCGGCAGGTCTATGGAGCGATACGCGTGGCGCGAACGTGCTCGATTCCGGCGCGCCTTTCTATGATACCTATGAGACGGCGGACGGACGGCACATCGCCGTCGGTTGCCTTGAGCCCCGATTCTTCGCCGAATTCGCAAAACTGCTGCCGCTCGACGAGCGTTTTGTCCGCGGACAATACGACAGGACATTGTGGCGAGAGATGCGCGCAGCCATTGCAGATCGGGTCAGGCAAAAGTCGCGCGATGACTGGGCCGGTCTGTTTGCCGAGACCGATGCCTGCGTTGCGCCGGTGCTGTCATTGCGGGAGGCCAGGGATCATCCTCATAATCGTGCTCGCAACGCCTTTGTGAAGGCCGGCGGGCTTGAGCGCCCAGCGCCCGCGCCGCGCTTCTCGGGCTCCCAACCGACGCCTGCCACCATGCCGGCCGATGACAACTGTCGGCCGGCGATCGTGCTGGCGCGCTTCGGCATTGCGGAAAGCGAGACTGAAGCCCTTGTCAGATCCGGTCTGATTGGTTGATAACCGGACAAGAAAATCAACTTATTGCGGTGAGCACAGTGGCCGATCGTAAGAAGGACGTGATCCGCGAGACCGACGCCGAGGCAGTCAGGCTGGCCAGCACCTTGATCCGCAGCGCTCGTTTTGGCGCACTGGCGGTGATTGAACCCGGCACCGGTTCGCCGCTGGCCAGCAGGGTCGGCATCGCCACCGACATCGATGGCGCGCCGCTGATCCTCGTGTCGATGCTGTCCGCCCACACGCGAGCGGTTCTCGCCGACCCGCGTTGCTCCTTGCTTGTCGGCGAACCCGGCAAAGGCGATCCGCTGGCGCACCCGCGATTGACGCTGGTCTGCCGGGCGGTGCGGCTTGAGCGTGGATCGAACGAGCACGTCCGCGCCGAGCGGCGTTATCTCAACCGCAATCCCAAGGCGAAACTCTATGCCGGGCTTGGCGACTTCTCGATCTTCCGCCTCGAGCCCGAGCGCGCCAGCCTCAATGGCGGCTTTGGCAAGGCCTATTTGCTCGATCGTTCGAATCTGATCGCCGCCGGACCGATCGTCGACGAACTTGCCGCCGGCGAACAATCAGCCCTCGACCACATGAATGCCGACCATCTCGACGCAATCGCCGTGTACGCGCGTCATTTCGCCAAGGCCAAAGGCGATGGCTGGACCCTCACCGGTTTCGACGCCGAAGGCATGGACCTGGCGTCGGGTGACAGCATTTGCCGGGTCTTTTTTCCTGAGCCCCTGAAGACGGCGCGCGACCTGCGGCATGTTCTGGTCGACATGGCCAGGACCGGACGGCAGCCGGCTATTCACAAAGTCGGTAGTTTATCGTCATAAATCGAAAGCAAGTCTTGAGATTTGGACGAAATGTTCTACGATTCCATATGTCGCTGATTCAGCAGCGCGTATCCAGAAGCGAGTCTATGGAATCAGACGCTATTGCCCCCATAGCGTTCGGATGAGCTGGAAAACATGGGGGATCGATGGTCTCGACCAAGCTAATTGCCAACGCCGGATCAGCGGCCACATTTCTCACGCTGATGGGCAACGAAAAACGGTTGTTGATCATGAGCTACCTGATCGACGGTGAAATGTCGGTCGGCGCCATCGCCGAAAAGGTCATGCTCAGCCAATCCGCTCTGTCGCAGCATCTGGCCAAGCTGCGGGCCCTCGATCTTGTCGAGACCCGCCGCGACCGGCAGATGATCTATTATTCCTGCAAATCCGGAGCTGTGCGCGAACTCCTCACCATGCTGGACGGCATTTTCGGCGAAGGTGAGTTATCCCAGATGGCCTACCGCCTGCGCCGCGCCGGGACTTGACCGGCAGGCCGGATCGTCCCTTACCTCGCTGACGGTTTTTCGTCCGCGAGGTGCACGTGGTTCCGGTCCATATCGATGATCCACAAGATCCGCGCGTCGCCGCCTATCTCGATATCCGCGAACGCGATCTCACCGGCCGGCACGGCCGCTTCATTGCCGAAGGCAAGGTGGTGCTGGACGTGCTGCTCTCGGCCGGGCGCTTTGCCGTTGAGTCGGTTCTGGTTCTTGAAAACCGGCTGGCCGGCCTCGATGAGACCTTGCGCAAGGCACCATTGGACCTTCCGGTCTATGTCGTGGCCAGCGAGGTCATGGACAGGATCGCCGGTTTTCACATGCACCGTGGCATATTGGCGATCGGCAGCAAGGGCACCTTGCAGCCGGCCGAGGCCTTGCTGGACACCTTGCCCGCCAGCGCGCTGTTGGTCGTACTGGTCGGCATCGCCAACCATGACAATATGGGTTCGATCTTCCGCAACGCCGCCGCCCTTGGCGCCGATGCCGTGCTTCTGGACGCGACCTGCTGCGATCCGCTGTACCGCAAGGCGATCCGCGTCTCGGTCGGCGCGGCGCTGAAAGTTCCCTTTGCATCGTTCGGCGACACCGCCGGCTTCACCGCGGCGCTCGACCGGCTGGGCTTCAGCCAGTTCGCCCTGTCGCCTCGCGGTCGAACCGACATTCGCGACGCGAGAAGAGTGGAACGACTGGCGCTCTATCTCGGCACGGAAGGTGAAGGCCTGCCCGCAAGCCTGCTCGCCCGGCTTCAGACGGTGCGGATCGACATGTCCAAGGGTTTCGACAGCCTGAATGTCGCTGCCGCATCAGCCATCGCCCTACATCACTTTTCCGCGATCAAGGCCTGATGCATGTCGGCCAAAAGCCTGCCTTCGGACTTGACCCGAGGGTGCGCAGCGGTTTTGGGACAGCGACATGCATCAAAACTTGGAGCGTGCCGACTGAACCCGTTCAACGCGACGCGCACTATCTCAATTTGTCGAAGCGGCCTTTTGCAGCGCCCGCACGCGGTCGGCGAGGCTGGTGGTCCCGGACCGCACGTCCTGAGATGCTGAAAGCGCCTTGGCGATCGGCGAGTCCGGCCCGTCGAGTTTCACCGTCAGATAGACGACCTCCGCCGCCAGTTGGTTCATCTGCTCGCGCAATGCCGCATTTGCGGCGCGCGCACCGTTGCCATCTTCGGATCTCGATGCTTCGATGGCGGCGATATCCATCTTCAGCCTCTTGTTCTCGCGCGCCAGCGTCGTCAGCCTGGCCTCCAGCCGCTCCCGGTCGCCGTCAAGCTTGGTGATCGCCTTGTCGATGTCGTCAGCCCTGGCGGGTTGATTATCCTGCTCTCCAACGGATCCCGCGGGCGGAGCATTTCCTGCGGCCTCGCCTTTCGATCGTTCGCGAAGCCGTGCGAGCTCCTTTTCGCGGCGATCAAGCTTGTCCTCGCGATCGGCAAGCGTTGCGAGCAGCCGCTCGAGCTTCTTGTCCAGTTCGGCGTTTCTTTTCTTCTCGGCCTTCAGGTCATCCCGGGCCGCCTTGCTTTCGGCCGCAATCTCCTGATTGCGCCTGTCCGCCTCCTTGCGCTGACCGCGCAGCGCCGAGATGTCGTTGGCAAGCTTTTCCAGTTCGGATTCCCGCGCCACGAGTTCGATCTGACGGCTGCTGGAAGAGAAGCTGGCCTCGTCATACATATGCTCCAGCTTCTCCAGTTCGAGTGCGCGCTTTTCCAATATGCGCTCCGTCTGTGCCAACCGGTCCGATAGGCGCTGCGACTGCTCCTCGCGCTGCCGAAGCGCTTCGCTCTTGGCTTCCAGTTCGGAAAGCGCCTGGTTCTTGTCCTTCCGCTCGACCGCCAGCCCCTTCAGCGCCTCATGCCCGCGATTGATCTCGACGAGCTGTTCGGCCGATTTCTCTCGCAGCGTCTTGACGCTTATTTCGAGCCGGCGCATCGACATCGCGAACTCGGCCCGGATGCGATCCTTGTCCGCCTGGATCTCGGTCAGAGTCTGCGGCACCGAAGCCTCGACGCGTTTGCGCGTCAAGGCGACGGCACGCCGCCAAATCGCCGGAGCAACCATCAGCACCAGAAAGCCGGCGCAGAGAAAGCCGAGGGCGAAGAACAGGATCGACTGGACCAAGGTGACTATCCGTTATGGATGGCAGAGAACCGCCAAAGCTGGACTTTGCCATCTTCGCATGACGGAAATCCAGTGCTGCGGCAAGGGTATGCCGCAGCAACGTTCAGCTTGTGCCTCACAAAATCCGGTCGATGCGCTGTCACGGCGAAGGTTCAGGCCAGGCCGGCATTACCTGAACACCGACAAGCAAGGTCAGAACGGGTTCCAGGTCGGCTTTTGCGTAAGCTTCAGATAGCCGAGATTGATGCCGAGCCGCGCACCGACGCCGGTCCGGATCGGTACAAGCAGAACCCTGTTGTTCTGCAGCACGTTGAAACCGACGCCCGCCACGACATAGGCGGAGCCGGCAACGCCGCCGAAGCGATTGTAAAGACTGGTCACATCATCGAGATTGTAGACTAGCATCATCACGCGCGATCCCTCGCCGCCGAAATCCCAGCCGAGCGACGGACCCTGCCAGAACACTTTGTGGTCGCCGGCATTTTTGGTGTAGAGCGTGCCTTCGCCATAGGTCAGGCCGCCGATCAACGCGCCGGAGCCCTCTTCGCCGAGCAGATAGCCGTTGGGCAGGCCATAGGAGGAAAAGATCTTCTCGACGACAGTGGCGAGCCCGCCCGATGTCGCCCCGAAGAATTTGTGACCGGAATCGACAATCTCCTGAGCGGTGTATTCCTGCGCCCGCGAAGCCGAGGTCGAAAAGACGAGGAGGCCCATGAGGGCAATCGCCATTGAGAAGACACGGAAAAAAGTCCGGTCTGAGATGACACGGAAAGGAGTCCGGTCGTAGAATCGGGAAAACATGCTTCCAATCTCCGTCAGGGAGCACTTTCGCCGACGCCTCGCACCCGTGCGGCTCTTTGGCGGCCGTTCGGGGTGACTGTTACGGGCAAACTATGCCGTAATCCTTTTTCAACCATTAAGTTCCCACATGAAGATGGCGGTTCGAAGGCTGTTTCGAACCGCCTGCGCAGGCGCGCCACCCTGCGTGAACACGCCATTTTCGCCGATGACAATTTTGGATTTGTTGCTGCACGCACGGGCGCTGTGTATTCAGAATGCTTGCGAAAGAGTGTGATTCGCGTGAACAGGCGCGACTGTTGATCGCCCGGCCATCAGGGCCATGAATTTTTAGCAGGGATTTCGTCGATGGCCGAGCTTTTCACCCTTTCCGCACCCGATCTCGCAGCGTTGTTGTGCAGCCGGGTCTGCCACGACATCATTTCGCCCGTCGGCGCCATAAACAACGGCCTAGAGCTGCTCGATGAAGGCGGTGCTGACGAAGACGCCATGAAACTGATCCGCCAGAGCGCCAAGAACGCTTCGGCCCGCCTGCAATTCGCCCGCATCGCCTTCGGCGCCGCCGGTTCGGCCGGCATGATGATCGACACCGGCGACGCCGAGGCCGTTGCCATCGCTTTCCTGAAGAACGAGAAGCCGGAACTGATCTGGAACGGACCCCGCGCGCTCTTGCCCAAAAACAAGGTCAAGTTGCTGCTCAACCTGCTTCTCGTTGCCAATGCCGCCATCCCGCGCGGCGGCAAGCTTGTGGTGACGCTGGAAAATCTCGACACCGAGCCACGTTTTGCACTTGCAGCAAGCGGCCCGATGCTGCGTGTGCCGCCGAAATTCCTGGAGCTGCATTCCGGTCACAAGCCCGAGGAGCCGATCGACGCCCATTCGGTTCAGCCCTACTACACGCTGCTCCTGGCGCGTGAGGCCAGCATGACGATATCGATCCACGCGACCGCCGAAGAGATCGTGCTTTCAGCGGCCTGAATTTTCGCCCCGATCGGCAGGAACAGATCAAGTGTTTGTTTCTGCTAATATTTACGACACCGGTTCGCAATTAAAGGCAAGCACGCTTCGCTGGCCTGGCCGCGCCGAACTGGCGACGAAAACGGTGCGTAATAGGCATCTTTGCAAAAACTTTACCTAACGGCTTTTCAGCTTCTTTACCAAATCGCTCTATGGTGCCTCGCAGATGCCCGGATGCCGCCGGTTCGCCCCATGGCTAAGAGGACCCGGAAATGAAACGCTGCATGTTCGTCGACGATTCAAGCGTCATCAGGAAAGTTGCAAAACGCATCCTTGGCGGCTCCGACATGGTGGTGATCGAAGCGGCCACCGGACTTGACGCCGTCGAGATGTGCGCTGCCGACATGCCTGATGTCATCGTTGTCGACGGTGCGTTGCCGGACATGCCGGCGGTGGACCTCATCCGCCGGGTCCGCGCCATGGAGGGCGCGATAAGGCCTCAGATCCTGATTTCACTGGTCGAGGTCGACGTCGCCTCGATCATGCGGGCAAAGCGTGCCGGCGCTCAAGGCTACCTGCTGAAGCCATTCAACCGGCCGCAGTTGCTCGAGCGTTTCCGCACCTTGAAAATCGCCGCCTGATTCGCTCGACCGCGATCGTCCAGCAACACATGCAAAAAACCCGGCCGAGGCCGGGTTTTTGTCGGGGAAAGTCAGTCGGACGGGCGTTTCTCGTTCAGGCGCTGACGCGAATATCTTCCGGTTCGCGCAGCACATAGCCGCGGCCCCAGACAGTCTCGATGTAATTCTGGCCGCCTGAAGCGGCGTCGAGCTTCTTGCGCAGCTTGCAGATGAAGACGTCGATGATCTTCAATTCCGGTTCGTCCATGCCGCCGTAGAGGTGGTTGAGGAACATTTCCTTGGTCAGCGTGGTGCCCTTGCGCAGCGAGAGCAGCTCCAGCATCTGGTATTCCTTGCCGGTCAGATGCACGCGCTGGCCGCCGACTTCAACGGTCTTGGCGTCGAGATTGACCACCAGGTCGCCAGTGGTGATGACCGACTGGGCATGACCCTTGGAACGCCGCACGATGGCGTGGATTCGCGCCACCAGCTCGTCTTTGTGGAATGGCTTGGTCATGTAGTCGTCGGCGCCGAAGCCGAGACCGCGCACCTTGTCCTCGATTCCGGCCATGCCGGACAGGATAAGGATCGGTGTCTTCACCTTGGAAAGGCGAAGTGTTCTCAAGACTTCATAACCCGACATATCGGGGAGGTTGAGATCGAGAAGGATGATATCGTAGTCGTAGAGCTTTCCGAGGTCGACACCTTCTTCGCCAAGGTCGGTCGTATAGACGTTAAAGCTTTCCGATTTAAGCATCAATTCGATGCTTTGTGCGGTTGCACTGTCATCTTCTATCAGCAGAACGCGCATTTCATTCCCCTTTTCTGCTGCCGGACCATTTCACGACCCGTCCGGGACCGGAGCAGTGATTGCCTGAACAGAAGGTGCCATCGAATGGTTAACAAAACCTAATTCCGCATCGAGGACGGTACCAGATTTTTTAACCCCTTTCTACACCTACTTGAATTTAATAACGAATCACAAAATCAAACCGCTAATGCAACACATTAATAAGCCGGACTAAGTGACTCCAGGGACTCGTCGGCCGTGCTTCCGTGTCGAAAGCCGGAATTTTTACCCGGCCTTAAGTCCTGGGCCGTATGATTAACAATGCCCGTAAACGAATGGTTACCGCCGGCAAAAAACTTTAGGAGTTTGTTTCCCATAGTTCCGGGAATGCCGGTGGAAACGGGTGGCACCAGGCCATTGCCGGGTGGATTGGACGATATGCAGGTGTGCGTTTCCGGGAGTACCGAATCATGAAGTCACGTGAGAACCTCGTTCGACTGAAGCAGTTTCAGGTGAATGAGAAGCGGCGGCAGCTGCTGCAGCTCGACATGATGATCGCCGAGTTCGAGCGCATGGCTGTCGAGCTGGAGCTTCAGATCACCGCCGAAGAAAAGAAGGCCGGCATCACCGACATCAATCATTTTGCCTACCCGACCTTCGCCAAGGCGGCGCGCTTGCGCCGCGACAACCTCAGAAATTCGCAAGGCGACCTCGCTCAGCAGCGAAGCGCTGCCGAATCATTACTCGGCGAAGCTGAAGCGGAGCTTTCCAAAGCGGAAATGCTCGAATCGCGCGACACCAAGATCCGCGACGCCGAATTGGGCGGTCGCAGCGCCATGATCGGCTGAAAACAGGACCTTGCACCCAGTCGGCGGTCGCAGCGTGGCGCTGCCGCTCGTCCAGCAAAACGCCCAAGGCTAGCAGCCCGATCCGGCACCTTGGACCCCAGCCTCAGGCTTGAGGCAGCAAATCCTCTTCGTGACCTCCGGCCGCCCGCGCGCGGGCATCCTTGATATCGGGTGCATGCTGCTCCGACCAGGATCTTATCTGATTGAGCAGTCCCGCCAGGTTCTGGCCGAGTTCGGTCAATTCATATTCGACCCGCGGCGGGATGACCGGAAAGATTTCGCGTCGCACCAGGCCGTCGCGTTCGAGGACCCGTAGCGTCTGCGTCAGCATCTTTGGCGTGATGCCTTCGAGCTTGCGCGCCAACTCGCCATTGCGCATCCGGCCCCGCCGCAGCGCGCAAACCGTCAGATAGACCCATTTGCTGGCCAGCATCTCCAACACGGTGTGCGAAGGGCACGTCCGCCGGAAGGCGTCGTAACCGAAGGGGCAATCGTCATCACTTTCCATGAGGTGCCTATATATAGAAAAGGTACATACTAGACAAGAGAATATTACTATCCAAATGATAGCGGCATCAACCAAGCAGGAGAGCCTCCCATGCGTGCTGTTATCCAGAATTCCGTCGGCGGACCCGACGTCCTTGTCAGCGCCGATCAGCCCAACCCGAAGCCAAAAGCCGGTGAGGTGCTTGTCCGCGTCAAGGCGGCCGGCATCAATCCGGTCGACGGCGCGGTGCGCGGCGGCCACTATCCGCTGCTCGGCGAACCGCCTTTCATCCTCGGTTGGGATATTTCGGGGACCATCGAGGCGCTGGGCGCAGGCGTGACCGGCCTCAAGGTCGGTGACGCCACATACGGCATGCCGCGCTTTCCCAAGCAGGCAGCGGCCTATGCCGAACTTGCCGTCTCGCCTGCCGACGAGATTGCGCTGAAACCGAAAAGCATCGACCACATCGATGCAGCGGCGCTGCCTCTGGCAGGCCTGACGGCCTGGCAAGGCCTGGTTCGCCATGGCGGAGTGAAACAAGGCCAGCGCGTGCTGATCCATGCCGGAGCCGGTGGTGTAGGACATCTGGCTGTCCAGATCGCGAAGGCGCGCGGCGCTTATGTCACCGCCACAGCCAGCCCGGAAAAGCTCGATTTCGTCCGCTTGCTCGGCGCTGACGAGGTCATCGACTACACCAAGGGTGATTTCACCGACAAAGTCCGCGAGCTCGACCTGGTGCTGGAAACACTGGGTGGCGAGCATGCGGAACGCTCATTGAAGGTGCTCAGGAACGGCGGCGTGCTGATCTCGCTGCTCAATGTCAGCGACGCCACCAAGACACAGGCCAAGGCGCGGAACATCCGTGTCGAGCGGATGTCCGTCGTGCCCGACCGCGAGGGCCTTGTGGAACTTGGCAAACTGGTCGATGCGGGGAAGCTGGCCGTTCACGTGGCGAAGACCTTTCCGCTCGAAGAAGCGGGCGCCGCCCATGCGTTTCTCGCCACCAGGCCGATCGGCAAGGTCGTACTGACGGTGTAAAACCGTCAGGCAATACAAAAAGGGGCGGTGTTGCCGCCCCTTTTCAGTGCAATAGTTGCTTTGCAGCGAAATCTAATGCCGGTATTGCTGAATGCGCGTCGTGCGCAGCCCGGCAAGGCCGTATTCGTCGATCGACGCCTGCCAGGACAGGAATTCCTCGGTTGTAAGCTTGTAGCGCTGACATGCCTCTTCGAGGCTCAAAAGCCCGCCTCGCACAGCCGCCACCACTTCCGCCTTGCGCCGGATAACCCAGCGACGAGTGTTCGTCGGCGGCAGATCGGCAATCGTAAGGGGGCTGCCGTCAGGCCCGATAACATATTTGACTCGCGGTCTAACCAGATCGGTCATCGTACTCTCTACAAAAAACTCAAAGACCCAATCCCCACCACATTACCGCCACAGCTTTAAAAATTGCCTAAGCAGACCCTAATGACTAGGTAAGGATCATGAACGCCGCGTTAGGCTTTTCGTCGGCATTTGAAATACCTGCCGGCAAGTCGGGAATTTGCTCGCAAAAATCGGCTGTCGCTCAAAGCTGGCGCACCCGGAGAGCTTGACCTATATTCGCGCCATTGGCATTCAAGCGCCGTGCAGTACGAAAGAACCATGAACAGCCTCGATCTTCCCGGACGCCCGCAAGACACCCGCATCGTCGTCGCAATGTCGGGCGGCGTCGATTCATCGGTCGTCGCCGGCTTGCTGAAGCGCGAAGGCTACGATGTCGTCGGCGTCACACTGCAGCTCTATGATCACGGCGCGGCAACGCACCGGGCCGGCTCATGCTGCGCCGGCCAGGACATCGACGACGCCCGCCGCGTTTCCGAGACGCTGGGCATCCCGCATTATGTGCTCGACTACGAGGAGCGCTTCCGCAAGGCGGTCATCGATCCTTTCGCCGAAAGCTACGTGGCCGGCGAAACCCCGATCCCTTGCGTCTCCTGCAACCAGACGGTGAAGTTCGCCGATCTTCTGGCGACCGCCAAGGAGCTTGGCGCCGACGCGCTGGCTACCGGCCACTACATCCGATCGGGCGCCAATGGCGCGCATCGCGCGCTGTACCGCCCGGTCGATGCCGATCGCGACCAGAGCTATTTCCTGTTTGCCACCACCCAGGCGCAGATCGACTATCTGCGCTTTCCGCTCGGTGGCTTGTCGAAGCCTGAGGTTCGCACCATTGCCGAGGACATGGGGCTGACTGTCGCCACCAAGCAGGACAGCCAGGACATCTGCTTCGTGCCGCAGGGCAAATATTCCGACATCATCGCCAAGCTGAAGCCGACTGCCGCCAATCCGGGCGACATCGTCCACATCGACGGCCGCGTGCTCGGCCGCCATGAAGGCATTTTGCGCTACACGATCGGTCAGCGCCGCGGCATCGGCATCGCCTCCGGCGAGCCGCTTTACGTCGTCCATCTCGACGCCGACCGCGCCCGCGTCATCGTCGGCCCGCGCGAGGCGCTGGAGACGCACAAGATCTATCTGCGCAACATGAACTGGCTGGGCGACGGGCAGCTCGCCGACATCCCGGCAGCCGGGCTGGAACTTTTCGCCAAGGTCCGCTCGACGCGCCCGCCGCGCCCGGCCGTGCTGCATCACCGTGCCGGCAGCACCTTTGTGGAGCTGGTCGACGGCGAGTCCGGCATCGCGCCCGGTCAGGCCTGCGTGCTCTATTCGGACGACGGCAACGAGGCCCGCGTCTTCGGCGGCGGCTTCATCGAGCGCTCCGAGCGTGGCGCCGAGGCGGAAGCCATGCTGACGCGTCTGGCAGCGCGCCCGGCGCAGGTTCCCGCCGAGTAAATCTTCAGGAACTGGATTTGGTGTGCGTAACCGTGCCCGCGGTCAGGATGCGCAGCACCCTGATGGCTTCCTCGCCGCTGGTGCGCGGTTCGGCCCGCGTTTCGATGCACTGGATGAAGTGCTCGAGCTCACGCGTCAGCGGCATGCCTTGCGCAACAGCCACATAGGACGGTTCATTGGCGGTGAAGGCCCACTGGCCGCTGTCCTGCCACACGGCGTGGCGGTAGACGGCCAGCTTTCGCTCCCATGGCTCGACATCGTCGAACACCGCCATTGCCTTGGTGCCGACCACGGTCAGCCGCCTCTCGCGATAGGGATTGAGCCGTGAGGTGAAGAGATGGCTGCGCAGGCCGTTGGGAAAACGCATGTGCAGATGCGCGAAATCGCTGAGATTGTCGAGCAAGGCAGCCCCCTCGCCCCGCACCTCGATCGGCTCCGTGCCGGTGATCGCCAGGATCATCGACAGATCGTGCGGCGCCAGATCCCACAGCGCGTCATTCTCGGTGTGGAACTTGCCGAGCCCGAGCCGGTGCGAATGGATATATCGCACCTCGCCGAGCTCGCCATTGTCGATCAGCGCCTTCAGCGTCTCGAAGGCGGGATGAAAGCGCAGCACGTGGCCGACCATGAAGACGCGGCCATTGTCCTTTGCCGCCTGCACCGAGCGCTCGGCATCGGCCACCGTCAGCGCAATCGGCTTTTCCACCAGCACGTCCTTGCCACCCATGACGGCGCGTACCGCCATGTCGGCATGGAACTGCGGCGGCAGCGCCATGACGATGGCGTCGATGTCGTCGTGAACGAACAACTGCTCTGGCTCGATCGCCAGGCAATCCTGTTCGCTGGCAAAACCTTCCGCGCGGGCGCTATTGAGGTCCGAGACCGCGTGCAGCGCGCCGAGCGCCTTGAGGGTGCGGATGTGGTTGCTGCCCCAGTATCCGCAACCGAGGACTGCGATGCGCGGTTTCATTGTTTTCAACTCTAGAATTTCTTGGCCGAGACATAGCGACGTGCCCCGTCGAACTCAACCCCGGTATCTCAGCTCAAATGTCTGCCCGGCAAAGCTTTTCGGCGACGCGCGAATATGCCGACAGCCGGTTGCTTCGATGCTTGACAGGCTTGCCCTCCCAACCTTATATCCGCGCGACCTTGGCGAACGCCTCGACACGCCTTTCGATTTGAGGCGGATTTCGGGCCTTTCGCCCCCTGGCGGGGTAGCTCAGTTGGTTAGAGCACGGGAATCATAATCCTGGGGTCGGGGGTTCAAGTCCCTCTCCCGCTACCAAATCCTGATTAACCAACTGAAATATATAATAAATCTCTCCCTTCGGCGGTGACGCCCTCAGACGGAATTTGACCATCGTTTGGCCGGGGAGCAAGCGCTTGTTCGACTATCTGCCTTCAGGTTCGGGAAACTGCCTAGTCGAACCGCGCGAAGTCAAAATCCGGCGCCCTTGGTCTGATGCGCGGGATCGACACGATCAAAGCTGATGGCGACAGCGTTGTCATAGGTTTGAAAGATGGCGACGCTGATCTGCCCTATATCTTGGCGGACTATCATCTGGCGATCCAACCAAACGGGGGCAACGACGATCCCGCGGCAGGAATAGGAACCGGGCCATACAAGGTTTCGACCAACCAGCCGGGTGTGCGGCATGCTGGAGAGAAGTTTTCTGGATACTGGAATGGCGATGTAGGCCATGCCAGCGAGGTCGAGATCATTGTGATCAACGACACAACAGCTCGTACCGCCGCACTCCAGGGCGGTCAGGTCAATATGATCAATCGTGTCGAGCCGAAGATCGTCGATCTGATCAAACGAGTACCTGGCGTGACGATCCGCACGGTTGCAGGAAGGGGACATTACCTGTTCGTCGTTCACTGCGACACCGTGCCGTTCGACAACAATGACCTCAGGTTGGCGCTGAAATATGCGGTTGACCGCGACGAAATGGTCAAGAAAATTCTGAACGGCTATGGCAGCGTCGGCAATGATAGCCCCGATAAACGCGACTTATCCGCTCTACACGCAAAGCCGCCTTCCATTATAAGAAATCCGGACACAGCGGTTCAATCCTTCTGCGAACCTCCGAGGTCGCGTTTCCCGGCGCGGTCGATGCGGCGCAGCTTTATCAACAGAGCGCTTCCAGGGCGGGTATCAAGCTGGACATCAAGCGCGAACCTGGAGACGGCTACTGGTCAGAGGTGTGGAACAAGCAGCCATTTTGCGCTTCTTATTGGGGCGGGCGGCCAACGCAAGATCTCATGTACACGACGGGATATTATTCCAAGGCCGATTGGAACGAGACCCGATTCTTCCGCGATGATTTTGACAAGATGCTCCACCAGGCCCGCTCGGAGTTGGACGCTGAAAAACGCAAGAAACTATACGCTGACATGGGATCCATTGTCAGGAATGGTGGCGGGGCCGTCGTTCCCATGTTCAACGATTACATCGACGCAACCGGTCCAAATGTGGAGGGCTGGGTCGACGATCCAAATTTCGAAATGTCCGGTGGCTCAGCCTTGGTCCGCTGCTGGATGACCTCCTAGGACGTGTGGACTCTTGGGATTCCCAAGTGTGAGGGTCTGTGATTCAAAGCTGTCTTTTGGAGGCAGCGATGGGTGTTTTCGGGAAGCGGTCTTGTGGATCGTGCGTACCGGATCGCCGTGGCGCGATCTGCCCGATGTCTTCGGCGACTGGAACAGCGTGTTCCGCCGCTTCAGCCGCTGGAGCCATAAGGGTGTCTGGTGGCGCATCTTGGCGGCGATGTCGGACGATCCGGACTTCGAGTATCTGATCGTCGATTCCACGATCATCCGCGCCCATCAACATGCTTCGGGCGCCAAAAAAGGGGGTCTGAAGAGATCAGGCCCTTGGCCGTTCCCGCGGCGGCCTGAGCACCAAGATCCATATGGCCGTCAGAGGTCTCGGTTGCCCGGTGCGCTTCACCCTGACCGCCGGCCAACGGGGAGATTGCCCACAGGCTTATGCCCTGATCGACGGCTTGCCCGCCAAGGTCGTCATGGCCGACGCTGCCTACGACGCCGATCGCCTGCGTCAGGTGATCGCAGACAAGCACGCCGTGGCTGTCATCCCCAACAACCCGTCGCGGGCTCGAAAATACCCTATCGACAACCACCTCTACGCGCAGCGCCACCTGATCGAATGCTGCTTCTCAAAACTCAAACAGTTCCGACGCGTCGCAACACGCTTCGAGAAAACAGCAAGGAACTTGCCTCGCCGTCGTAACCCTCGCCGCTACAATCCTATGGATCAGATAAGTGTCCACAACTCCTAGCAGGCGGTTCGCCCTACCAAATCCTTTGCATAATCTCGTGCGGTCTGGCGACTCGGAGAGGAGGCCTGACTTGTTTTACCAGGAAGAGGCCGAACACCATCGCCTTCAGTTCACGTCCTCAGCCGGCCAAGTGTCAGAAAGCCGATAGCCGGTTGGAAACGGATCGGTTGGATCAAGCATGTGCTGGTGGATACCCGTTATCCACGCGCTTCCCGAAATAATCGGGACGATTCCGGCCCTGCCAGCCACCGAGACCTCTGACTCAATGTGACAGTCGAATTCGGATCCGATTATGGACTTTCCAACAAACCGTTGACCGATGCCGAGGCGACCCTTCGCATGCAGGATGGCCATCCGCGCCGAGCAGCCGGTGCCGCAAGGCGAACGGTCGATTTTTCCAGGGCGAATGGCAACTGCGTTGACGCCTATGAGCGTATTGTTGTCGGAGACAATCGGACCCGCAAATTGACAGAACGAAATATGATCCCAGTCAGAATTCTCAGGATGTGAGAAGCCAATCTGCTCATTCGCGGCCCGAGTTATCTTGACACCCAGTTCCGCAAGGTCGCGTGCCTCATCAGGGCGGACGGTAAAGCCGAGCGCCTCGGCATCGACAACCACGAAGCTGTCACCGCCATAGGCGATATCCACGGTCAAGGTGCCGATGCCGGCCACTTCGAGCTGCGCGTCGAGCTTGTCCGTGAACGATGCCACATTGCGCACGCTTATTTGCTCGGCCTTGCCGTTCCTGCAACGCGCAGTCACCTCAATGAGGCCTCCGGGTGGCTCGAGCACCATGCGCGTCTCCGGCTCCTGCATTGGTACCATGCCCGTCTCGAGCAGGACGGTCGCAACGCACATCGAATTCGAGCCCGACATGGGTGGGGTGTCCGCAGGTTCCATGATGATCCACCCAAACTGGGCGCCAGGCGTCTTTGGCGGCACCAACAGGTTCACATGCCTGAAGACGCCACCCCGAGGTTCGTTGAGAACAAAGTTCCGCAAGGTCTGGTCGGCGGCGATGAACCGGGACTGCTCCCACACCGTCTCACCCGGCGGAGATGCAACACCGCCAACGATCACGTCGCCGACCTCACCTGCAGTATGGCAACTTACGACGTGGACAACTTTCGAAGTGCGCATCGACGCCTCCCCTCTCATTTCGAATTGACCAATGGAATCCGCGCTGCTCGCGTCTGCGGCATCTGCCGCGCCGGACACGCAGGCTGCACCTTGGACGACCTCGTCTTGGATGCAGGCGAATGGAGCTTTGCTCTCGCCTCTAGGTGGACTGTCTCATGAAATAGAGGCCCGGCAGCTTATCCGTGAATCCCCATTTTTCATAGAAAGGCACCATGTCCTGTAGACAGTAGAGCTCTCGGTGCTTGACGTTGGCGAGTGCGGGATCATTCAGCACGGTCTCCATCAACAAGGCACCCAATCCCGTGCCGCGCCATGTGGTTTTGACGATGATGTCAAAGATCATCGCCTTGTAGACGCCATCCGTGATGGTGCGAGCGAATGCGACAAGATCGTCGCCCTCGGGATCCACGAACGCGAACATCGGCCCACCCAGTTGCAAGGCTCTTTCGGTGTCTGCCCGCGTTCGGCCCTTTGTCCACCATTCGGTCTGAAAGAGGGCCACCAGCTGGTCGGTCTGCGAGGAGGTAAGCGACCGCTTGAGGGCGAGGCGATTTTTGTCTTGAACAAGGTTGGTCATGCTGTTTCCAGTGACATTGGTTGTGAATTCCGATCCTGCGTTTCTTTCCGTGAGAAATCGTCTCGTCAGGCAGCCAAGGCTTTCAGTTGAAGAAGATTGTCCCCTGAGATTGGAATGCCGAAGCGTTCTGCGTTGAGGCGGCTTGCGTAGCGTCGTTGACCTGGCAACCGATCCTGGCCGGCATCGATCAGTCGTGAGCACAGATGCGAAACGCGCTGCGCAAATCCGGCGTTGCCGCCGCGCGTCGGGTCTATGACCATGAGCAACTGTCCAGCCTTCGGTGTCTGCGCACCGACGCATTCGCCAAAGTCGTTTTCGAAGGACAGTTGGCCGCCCGTCAATGCCCCGGCCATGAGCTCGACCAGGAACGCAATGGACGACCCCTTGTAGCCGCCGAAGGTGTTGAGCGCTCCGCCCGCCAAGACGGCATGGGGGTCCGTGGAAGGCCTTCCGGCACTGTCGACACCAGCCCCTGGCGGAAGCGGGGTGTTGGCAAGGGCATGAAGCCTAACCTCCCCATTGGCCATCACGCTTGTCGCCTGATCGACGACGAGTGGTTCGGCATTTGCCACAGGCGTTGCGAAGGCAATTGGGTTCGTTCCGTAGACCGGGGCGTGGCCGCCGTGCGGCACAACGTTGGCCAAACCGTTGACGAAGGTAAGCGCTAGCAAGCCTTCGCGGGCAAACGGCTCGACATCGGGCCAGAGCGCGCTGAAATGATGAGAATTTCGGATGGCAACGATCGCTATGCCCGTGCTTTCCACCGCGGTCTTGATGGCCTCCGCACCCGCGGCCAGGGCCGGTTGAGCGAAGCCGTTGCGTGCGTCGATACGAATGAAGGACGGACTTATCCGCTCGACGTCAGGTTCTGCCTTGCCGTCGACCCAGCCGGTTTCAAGGGATGCCAGATATCCGGGAATACGAAATATGCCATGACTGATGGCGCCGTCTCGCTCGCAGCCAGCGCAATTTGCGGCAAGAATATCGGCAGCGACGTTCGATGTTCCGTTGTTGAGAAAAATGTCCCGAAGGACAGATCGGAGATCGTTGAAACTGATGCGGAGTTCGCCCGGTCCCGTTGTCATTGCGGCGCCTCGAGAAATTTCCGCAGGCAATTTTCGAGAAGGCGCGAAACGTTGTTGTCGTAGCCATTGTGCGAAAGACTGCCGCAAAAGGTGATCGAACCCACGGCGAACAGGCCTCCGCCATTGTCCGCGATCCCGCAGACAATGTTCGAACGGATGCCGCCATAGGGTCGTGGATCTCCATCGAAGACGCCAGGCAGCAGCAGTTCTTCAAATGTGGTTTCGAACGTTGGCCCATGGCCTTCGGACGCGGCAACGACGCGTGCAAAATCTGGCGTCCCGAGATCCGCGGCGGCCTGGTCGATCTCAAATCCAGCAGCGCCACCGCCGGAGAGGCCGAAGTCGCCTATTCTCTGATCGTTCGGGATGCCGTCGAACAAGAACGACAGGTCGGCTTCAACCGACTCTTTGGTGCGGACATAGTAGGTTCCTTCAAAGGCGCCTTCGGCGGTGAAGCCGACGCCGGCGACCCTCTGCGGTGCTATGCCGTTGCGGCGCCACAATCCGCCATATTCGCCGTCGAGCTGATTGTAGTATTCTCCGGGCCGACTGGCCCAAACCCGCATGCCGCCTTCGGCCCGGCGAATCTCGATCATATGGGGTTCATTTGGACTGCGACCGATCTTCCAGTAGAAGCCGTTGCCGCCGAGATACATCAGCTTGCCGCCTCCCTCCCTGTAGGAGATGAGCGCATCAAGTGTCTGACGGGTGTGGTACTCCGGATGCGTCCCCGTGATGACCACATCATACCCGGACAGGCGTCCGCGCCGTCGCGATCCAGATCTTCGTCGGTCAAGACATCGAATGAAAAGCCTTTGACCCTTAGCCAATCCGTCAGATGGGAATCCGCGGAAAAATGGCGCATCCCCGAGCCATTTGCGTCGAAGTATGTGAGATATTGCGGGCGCATCGTCATGATCGGCCGCAGCCGCGATGACAGGGTTACGCCCGATCCGTCCGGATGGCGGTTGTAGGTGGAACAGCCAAAGGCGCCGATATTATCAGGATTGTGGGGGAATGCGTTCCACTCCTTGACCCGCGCTTCCAGCGCGCCGGAAAAATTGCCCCGAGCGTGGTTCGCGTAGGCCATGTAGGTGAATGTCGGCGCCAGGAACAAGATTCTTTGCCTGGGCAATTCCGGATTGCGCAGGACATAGAACGGAATGATGTCGGTGCCGACCCCGTTGTCGACCAAGAGACCATAGACGCCTGAGGGCACTTCTGCCGGCACCTCGATCGCTATCGTTGTTTCCCACTTGCAATCGCTCAGATCATCGGAATGGAAAGTGATCGCGGCATAGTCCTGCGGCGCAACCTTCCAATCCATGTCGCGGCCGGTCCAGCTTGAAGACCGGACAGCGCGCATCGGCATGTTGATCAGAGTAAGACGGCGCGACCGATCGACATTGTCCTCAACCCATTCGCGGCCGATGGTATTCGCGAGGGTCCAACTGGCCAGGACATCACCGCTGGCGTCGCTTACAACAGGTGCTTCGATCGATCCATTGAAGCAGTCTTCGGGATGCCCAATCCAGGTTGCCGCGAAGCAAGTGTGATCAACTTCGCGAAGCACATTCAAAACGTCGTGCGCTGCAACAGCGACTTCTGAGTTTTCGCGGGTGTGGATGACGGACCTGCGAGCGGAGACACCGTTCTCGTAGAAGGTGACGTTGAGCTTGGTCCATTCGTTCAATCGCAGATCGAGTTTCAGGTCGATGGTTACCTGAGGTTTCCGCAGCGCCTTGAGAAAGAGATTTCCGTCGACCAGAACCAGGGCCAAGCCCTTTGAGCCATCGGAATTCTGCAGCGAGAAAATGGTCTGGCTAGAGGCACTTGAAAGTCTTGGCTGGACGACAAGGCTGATGACCAGGCCCTGAATTTCAGGGCGTTTTGGAAAGGGTCCAATTGCGCAGGAGCCCAAATGAGCCCTCTGCTCGACCGCCCGATACCTCCGCTCCAATCCGAATTCGACCCGCTCGCGCTTTACTCCCGGGCCAGCCGGATTTGGGTCGCAGCAGTCCAACCTGAAGACGTTTGCCGCTACATCACGGTTACCCGCCGACGAAATCTTGAACTGAAGAATCTCACCGGCTTTCGCACTGAGGGGCGTCACGTAGCCGATGACTGCCGGCAGAGGATTGTGGGAATTGAGCATGTCGTACCAATACGAGAGACACCAAGCCGGTCTTCGGTGATGACGCAGACAACAGCTTGCAACGGCAAAACGCCTACGCTACATATCGCGCAGGATCGAATATCGTATACGCTATCCGATTTGTCAACGGGAGTTCGGATTGTCCCGGCCCCCCGGGCCCTCCTCGGGGAGCCCTTGGTACTGGACATCCGATTAACTCAACACTAAGTGGAATATTGTATACGTTTTGAGATTCGACCGGCGATGTGCAAGGTAAACACCAACTGCAGATATGTTCTGCGACCAAGCTCTAGATCGGACAGTTTCACGGACGCGCTGTAACTTGCGGACCTGGAGATACCATTGCCCCTGAACCCCGCAGGTCTGCCATCTCTCGGTTCCGCACCGACGGCCTCCGACCTCATCGCCAAGCACATGCGGGAAGCCATCATCACGGGCGAGTTTGACGAGGGGGAACCCATCCGTCAGGACGACGTCGCGAAACTGTTCGATGTCAGCAAGATACCGGTTCGGGAAGCGCTCAAGCGTCTCGAAGCCGAAGGCCTGGTGGAGTTCCAACGCAACCGTGGCGCTGTCGTCAGAAGTGTTTCGGAGCCCGAAATAGCGCAGATCTTCGAAGTAAGAGCCATGCTGGAGTCGAGCGCCTTGAAATTGTCGGTGCCGCACATGACGGCAAAGACGTTCCGGCGGGCTGAAGAATATTGTGATGCGTTCGCCCGGGAGACGAACGTTGCGCGATGGGCCGAGCTCAACTGGCAGTTCCACTCCTGCCTCTACGAAGACGCCAACCGAACCTTCCTGATGAACCTTATTCGGTCCGTTAACGACCGGATAGAGCGCTATCTACGCATCCAGATCACGCTTCAGGGCGGAACTGGCATTGATGACAGGGAACACCGCGAAATTCTTGCGGCTTGTCGCGACGGAGATGCCGATCGAGCGGCACAATTGCTGCATGACCACATCACCAAGGCATGCGCGTCCCTGCTGGCAAACATTCGCAAATAGACATTTCCAGGTTCCGCACTCCCTCCCACAGCCGGAAATCCTACATCGGCTTTCGAACCGGCAACTTTTGCCCTTGACGTCAACCGTTTATCGTATACGATATATTATGTAAGGTTCATTTTGTCCGAAGATACCTTGCCTTGAGGCCTGCGCCTCAAGGTGGGCACTGGTCAATGTTGCCTGCCCGCTACCTCCGTGACGGACTAGCGAGAGATACCGTTTTGGGGAGTGATATGAAGTACGAGAGGTTTTTGAACACTGTCGAGTTGCACACGTGCGGTGAGACATTCCGGCTGGTAACGCAGGGGCTCCCGAAAATCCCCGGCAAGACCATTTTGGAACGCAGCGCCTGGCTGAAGAAAAACGCGGATCAGTACAGGCGCGCCGTGATGCTTGAGCCGCGCGGCCATAAGGACCTCTACGGCGGCTACCTGACTTCCCCTGTCAATGAAGGAGCGGATTTCGGCATCATCTTCCTGAGCAATTTGGGCTACAGCCCGCATTGCGGTCATGGCGTCATCGCACTCGCGACCGCTGCGGTGGAGTTGGGCTGGATCGAGCGGGTTTCCCCGGAGACCCGTGTCGGCATCGACGCTCCTTGCGGTTTCATCGAAGCCTTTGTCGAATGGGATGGCGAGAGGGTTGGATCCGTTCGGTTCGTGAACGTGCCGTCATTCGTCTTCAAGCGGGATGTAACCGTCGATACTCCAACTTTCGGCCAGGTGACCGGTGACATTGCCTATGGCGGCGCAACATACTTCTACGTCGATGGGCGCCAGCACAACATCACCATTCGGGAGAAAGACCTGCAGAACATCACGCAGCTTGGCTACGAGATCAAGACTGCCGTGAACGCCAAGATGTCCGTCATTCATCCCGAAATTCCTGAGTTCAACGATGTCTACGGCGTCATGGTCCACGGCGCACCGCGCCATGAGGGATCAACGCAGGCCAATTGCTGCGTCTACGCCGATCGGGCGATCGACCGGTCCCCGACCGGATCAGGGACAGCCGGCCGAGTCGCGCAATTGTACCTGCGTGGGGAGCTAACCGCAGAAGACACTCTGGTGAACGAATCGATCATCGGGACGATCTTCAAAGGACGTGTTCTCAGCGAAACAAAGGTCGGGGAGTTCGACGCCGTCATTCCCGAAGTGAGCGGGCGGGCCTCGATCTGTGGCTTCGCGAACTGGGTCATCGATGAGGCCGATCCGCTGACCTATGGCTTCCTTGTACAGTAGTATCGTATACGATATTTCAGATACGATATCGATACCGTGTCTAGAGCCTGCAATCAAAACAAAGAGAAAAACTGAAATGCGCATTTCTCCATTCATCTTCGCCACCGCTCTGGCATCTGGGCTCGCGACCGCGGCACATGCCGACCAGCTGGACGACATCATCTCGGCCGGTAAACTGCGGTGCGCGATCGAGCTCGATTTCCCGCCAAACGGGGCGCGCGACAAGGACAACAAGCCGATCGGCTTTGACGTCGACTACTGCAACGATCTGGCGAAGGCGCTTGGCGTGGAGGCCGAGATCGTCGACACGCCCGATCCCGATCGAATTCCCGCAATTCTTTCAGGACGCGCCGACGTGGGCATCGCGGTTGCATCCGACACACTGGAGCGGGCGAAGACGATCGGCTTCTCGATCCCCTATTTCGTGTTCAAGACCATCGTTCTGGCACGTGAGGATTCCGGCATCAAAAGCCCGACTGATATCAAGGGGCACACCGTCGGAGGACCGGCGGGCGCCTATGAGACGCTTGCTCTTGAAGAGCAAGTCAAAGGCTTCAATGACGCGAACGGCAAGATGCTTACCTTCCAGTCCCAATCCGATACGTTCCTGGCGCTGAGCCAGAAGCAGATCGATGCGACCTACACGACATCCACGATCGCGACGTCCATCATCCAGTCGGGCAAATATCCCGGCCTGAAGATTGTCGGTGACGCTCCCGTCGACGCCGACTATTGCGCGCTCCTCGTGCTGCGCCACGAGCAGGGATTGCTCAACTATGTGAACCTGTTCCTGAACCGGCAGGTTCGCTCCGGCCGCTATGCCGAACTCTACAAGAAATGGGTCGGGACAGAAGGCGGCCCCGCTCCTGATCTCTCCGTAGCAGGCGTCTATCGGTAGCAGTTCGCGCCGCCCCGGATGCAGTCTTGTGACTGCGTCCGGGATGCTTGCGACGACCTGTCTCTACTGATTTCAGCCCGCGAAACTGCAAACATGTCGAGGAGGCGTTCTGATGGTCGAGTTGTCGGCGTTGCAGCGCGAAATGATGGTGTGGAGGCGCGATCTCCACCAGCACCCGGAGTTTGGTTTCGAAGAGCAGCGCACGGCGGCATTCGTGGCTGCCAAGTTGCGTGCATTCGGCTTGGATGACGTCGTCGAAGGCGTCGGTGGCACCGGCGTTGTCGGCACGCTGAAGCGGGGCACAGGCAATCGCTCGATCGCCCTCCGGGCCGATATGGACGCGCTGCGTATCCCGGAACAGGGGAGCGTAACCTACAGGTCGACGAATCCCAGCCTCATGCACGCCTGCGGCCACGACGGACACACCTCGATGCTTCTCGGCGCCGCCAAGCTCCTGGCCGAGGAAGGTGGTTTCAATGGCACGGTCCGCTTCGTTTTTCAGCCGGCCGAGGAAACGGGGCAAGGCGCTCTCGCCATGCTTGCCGACGGCTTGATGGAACGGTTCCCATTCGAGGAAATCTACGGCATCCACAACATGCCCGGCGTCCCCGTTGGCGAATTCCGGACGCGCGGCGGTGCCATAATGTCGGCAGAGGATCTGTTCGAGATCACGTTGCGGGGAATTGGAGGCCACGCCTCCCAGCCTCATATCAGCAACGAAACGCTCGTTGCGGCCTGTGCACTCGTTACAAATCTTCAGACCATCGTGTCCCGCCGCATCAATCCGACGGACGTGTCGGTGGTGTCGGTGACTGAACTGATCACCGACGGGATATGTAACGCGCTGCCAGGGCTCTCCCGTATTCTTGGCGACGCGCGCAGCTTCAGGCCGGAGGTCAGCGCCAACATCGAAAAGCAGATGCGCATCATCGCACAAGGTATCGCGCTCGCGCACAATGTTTCAGCAGAGGTCGGATACACGCGCCGATGCCTATCGACAATCAACGATGAAGATCTCACAACTGAGGCTCTGGCTGCCGCGGCTCTCGTCTTCGGTCAAGACGCAACGATGACCGCTAACGCCCCCGCCCCGGGATCGGAGGATTTCGCTCAATTCCTCAACCATGTTCCAGGTTGCTATGCCTTCATCGGCAATGGTGAAGACTCCGCGCCACTGCACAACCCAACCTATGATTTCAACGATGCCGCCCTTATGGGCGGAGCAGGCTTTCACGTCGCAGTCACTCGGCGCCGGCTGCCAGCCGTGGAAGGCCCTAAACGAGCGGGGCGAGCCTCCATCAGTGACGCTGGAAGGATTTGACCAAATCGTAGTTTCGTATACGATATTCTAGATACGATATCAGGCACCGTGTTCAATGCCTGCAATCAAAAAAGAGAGGAACTGAAAATGCGCATTTCTCCATTCATCTTCGCCACCGCCTTGGCATCCGGGCTTGCGACAGCGGCACATGCCGACCAGTTGGACGACATCATCTCGGCCGGTAAGCTGCGGTGCGCGGTCATGCTCGATTTCCCGCCAAACGGATCGCGCGACAAGGACAACAAGCCGATCGGCTTTGACGTCGACTACTGCAACGACCTGGCGAAGGCGCTTGGCGTTGAGGCCGAGATCGTCGATACGCCCGGTCCAGAGAAAATTATCTCTGTTCTTTCAGGACGGGCCGACGTCGGCGTCGCCATTACGTCCGACACGCTCGAGCGCGCAAAGACGGTCGGCTTCTCGATCCCCTATTTCGTATTCAAGACCATCGTTCTGGCGCGGGAAGATTCCGGCATCGAAAGCCCGGCTGATATCAAAGGTCACACCGTCGGCGGGCCGGTGGGCGGCTATGAGACGCTTGCTCTTGAAGAGCAAGTCAAAGGCTTTGGTGACGCCAACACCAAGATACTGACCTTCCAATCTCAAGCCGACACGTTCCTGGCGTTGAGCCAGAAGCAGATCGATGCGACCTACACGACATCGACGATTGCGACAGACATCATAAAGTCGGGCAAATATCCGGGCCTGAAGATCGTCGGTGACGCTCCGGTGGACCCCGATTATTGCGCGCTCCTCGTGAAGCGCGAAGAGCAGGGACTGCTCAACTATGTGAACCTGTTCCTGAACCGGCAGGTTCGCTCCGGACGCTATGCCGAGCTCTACAAGAAATGGGTCGGGACCGAAGGCGGTCCGGCTCCTGATCTCTCCGTAGCAGGCGTCTATCGATAACAAGTTCGGACCGTCCCGGACGCCGTGTTTCGATTGCGTCCGGGATGCTCGAAGACCTGTCTTTGCTGGCCGAAGAACAGCATCCATCGCATGAAGGGGTCCTCGCATGGCATACACCTTCCAATGGCGCCCCGTGCTCCACTCACTGCCAGAGATGCTGTGGGGTGCGTTGGTGACACTCGAAATCGCGGCCCTGGCGATGGCAATCGGCACGGTCTTCGCTGTTCTGATGGCGCTTGCAAAAAGATCGGGCGGAAAGACGCTCGCGGCCCTGGCCGACATATGGATCGAGACCGCGCGAAACACCCCTGCCCTGTTTCAGATCTACCTGATCTATTTCGGCCTGGGATCCTTCGGGCTTCGTGTCGACTCCTATTCCGCGCTCTTGCTGGGCATTACCTTCAACAATGCCGGCTACCTTGCTGAAACCTTTCGCGGCGGATTCTCGGCTGTCCCGGAAACCCAGACACGCGCGGCACGCTCACTGGGATTGGGTCAAATTCGGACCATGTGGCACATCGTCCTGCCGCAAATGCTGCGCGCGGTGTTCCACGCCATGACAAACCAGATGGTTTGGTCGATCCTGATGACATCGCTTGGGGTGGTAGTCGGCCTGACAAGTGACTTGACCGGCGTTACGCAGCAATTGAATGTCAAGACTTACAGGACATTCGAATACTTCTTTGTCGCAGCCTGCTTGTACTACATGATATCCAAGATATTCACGATAGGCGCACGCCTGGTTGCGTCGCGCCTGTTCCGTTACTGAGGATCTGCAAATGTTTTTTGGCGCCTCATTGTCATTGAGCGACATTCTCTTTATGTTGAATGGCGCTGTCACCACGATCGCCATCACCTTGGCCTCCGTGGCCATCGGCACTGGCCTTGGCGTTTTGTTCGGCCTTGCCAGGGCCGGCTCACCATGGTGGGTCAGTTGGCCGATTGGCGGAATTCTGGACATCTTCCGGTCCATCCCGTTGCTCATCCAACTGGTGCTGTTCAATTCGTTCAACAGCATGTTTCGCCTTCATTGGCCGACCTATCTGGTGGCCTGCCTTTGCCTGGGCGTCTATGCTGCGGCGTTTTGCACCGAGATCGTCAGAAGTGGTGTAACGGCAGTCCCGACAACGACGAGGCGAGCCGCCCGATCGCTTGGTTTGACCTGGTTTCAGGAGGTCGTGGCGATCACCTTGCCGATGGCAACCAGGATCGTGTTTCCGAGTTGGATCGGTCTGGCGCTGGGGGTCATGAAGGATACAGCCCTCGTGCTCTGGATCGGCATCGTCGAGCTTCTGCGAAGTTCGCAGATTGTTACCACCAGGGTGCAGGAGCCACTGCTGATCCTGTCCATCGCTGGCCTGATCTATTTCCTGATGAGCTTCCCGATTGCGAGGCTCGGAGCACAGCTCGAGAAAAGGTGGCGGATACAATGATAAAGATAGAAAACGTACACAAACACTTCGGCGCTCTGCACGTTCTCAAGGGTGTAAGCCTGAATGTGAACAAGGGTGAAGTTCTGTCGATGATCGGTGGGTCGGGCTCCGGCAAATCGACCATGCTAATGTGCATCAACGGTCTCGAGGGCATCCAGAAGGGACGTATCAGCGTCGACGGGATCGACGTTCATGCCAAGGCGACAGATCTCAACAAGCTTCGCCGCAGGATCGGCATCGTCTTCCAGCAATGGAACGCCTTCCCACACCTCACCGTCCTCGAAAACGTGATGCTCGCTCCCAGGAAGGTGTTGGGCAAATCGAAGCAGGAAGCCGAGGCCATCGCCGTCCAACAGCTTGGCCATGTCGGGCTCAGTGAAAAGCTTAGGGCGTTTCCGTCGCGTCTCTCCGGCGGACAGCAGCAGAGAATGGCCATCGCACGCGCGCTGGCCATGTCACCCGACTACATGCTGTTCGACGAAGTGACCTCCGCACTTGATCCTCAATTGGTCGGCGAGGTTCTGGACACTTTGCGCATGCTCTCGAAAGAGGGAATGACCATGATCGTGGTGACGCACGAAATGCGCTTCGCACGGGAAGTATCAGATCGCGTCGCCTTCTTCTGCCAGGGACAAATTCATGAACTTGGCACGCCCGAGCAGATTTTCGACAACCCTCAGAAGCCGGAGACAGTCGACTTCCTGCGCTCGGTACTGTGACCGTCGGCTGCGGGACAATTGGCACAGAACCTACACGCAAACGACCGCGGCCTGCAGGTGGGCAGCCAGCATGAGGGTTTGCTGTCAGCGCCACTACCAGACCGTCGGCAAGGGCGCCCTGAAGCGATGCCGGCCGCTCTTAACGGAGAAGACATGACCATGCTCAAAGTCGCAGACGCCGAAACAACATCGCGTCACCTGGACTACGGTCGATTGATAGAGGCGCTTGAACGCGGATTTGCCCAAGGCTGCGTCGTCCCGATGCGCCACCATCACACCATCGAAAAGGACGGCCAGCCCGATGCCACTCTGCTCTTGATGCCGGCCTGGAGCAGCAACTCCGATGAGGTCAGATATCTTGGCGTGAAGCTCGTGACCGTGTTCCCCGGCAACACGGCGAAGGGCTTGGCGGGCCTCACTTCGACGTATGTGCTCTACGATGGCGACACAGGACAACACCTGGCGATGCTGGATGGCGGCGTCATCACCGCGCGGCGGACAGTGGCGACCTCAGCGCTTGCGGCGCGCTACCTTTCCCGTGAGGACTCTCGAAAACTGCTCGTCCTGGGCTCGGGCCGCGTGGCAAGTCTTATACCTGAGGCCTATCGCGCCGTTCGTCCGATTGCCGAGGTGTCCGTCTGGGACATCAATGCGGAGAGCGCAGCCCGCCTGGTTGCCGATCTGCGCGACAAGGGTTTCTCAGCATCGATCGAGAGTGACCTCGAAGCCGGAGTAAGAAATGCGGATATTGTCAGCGCGGCGACGCTTGCCACATCGCCTTTGATCCACGGCGAATGGCTCTCCTCCGGGACCCATGTTGACCTGATCGGAGGTTTCACACCAAAGATGCGCGAGGCGGATTCCGAGGCCGTGCGGCGCGCTGCCGTGTATGTGGATACCCCCGAGGCACTGCATGAGGCCGGAGATTTGAGCCAGCCGATTGCGAGCACACTTATATCCGCAAATCATATCCGTGGCACCCTTGCGGAGCTTGCAAGGGGAGCGATCAGCGGGCGGAGCAATCCGCAGCAGATCACGCTTTTCAAGGCAGTCGGCTCGGGCCTGGCAGATCTTGTCGCAGCTAAACTGGTGTTTTGCTCGCTGTGAGCCAGCGCACAATTTGGCGCCTGCTGTGCATTCCCCTTTCATTGCGACCGGCAGTTCTCAGAAGCCCACCATAAATCAATGAAATCTTGTGCCGTCTGAGTTGACCGTGACCGTTGGGGCACAGACCGTGGTGACGATGTTTCACGAGCGGATCAGCGTGCAACCTGACGAACCATCTGGCTGCAACCGCAGGCCAATCGCGTAGTTCGACACCGCTGGGCGGCGGATGACTTGGAACCTGTTAGCAAACAACGAGGTCTCGAGCGCGGCATAATGAAGCTCACATACCCCAGACCACCGCCTGCTCGTGGCGCTTGATCAGGTGCTTGAGGTTGTCGAAACTCTGGCGGATGTGGCGGGCAAAAGCATCAACGGCCGGCGCACGCGGCGTATCGGCAAGTCTGAGCAGACCGAGCGCTCGCTCGGGATGCGGAATAGCCACAGGAAGCGCAGTAATCGACTTCTCCTTGCGGAAGGTGAAGACGACGCTGTGTGGCAGCACTGTCAGCGCGTCGGTTTCCTTCATGTAGTTGATGGCGCTGGTCAGCGAGCCGCCGGAATAGCGGATTTTTATCTCTGTGGCGCCGAGCGACAGCAACAGGCTGCGCAGATCCTCCAGCAGCGGGCTGCCGGGCGGTGGCGCGATCCAGGGATAGTCGAGCAGGTCGACCGTCCTGAGCTTGCGCCGCAACAGCAATGGATGCGTGGCACGGCAGGCGACGACGTTGCGGCCGGGCAGGATCTCGCGGAACTCCATGCCCGAGCCCTCCTCCAGAATGTCGATCGGGCAGACGGCAAGGTCGATGCGGTCGGCATTGATGGCGGCGCGCAGATCGGAGAGATAGCCATAGCTCTGGTCGACACGCACATCCGGGTAGGCGTTCTGGAAATCGGCGATCATGCCGGAGATCAGCGCATCCATGAAGAACGGCGTGCCGCCGACCCGCACCACGCCCGAGCGTCCCTGGCTGAAATTGGCAACGATATCCGAGGCCTTGCGCGATGCCGCCAGCATCACCTGGCCATGATCGGCCAAGGCCCGGCCAAGCGGCGTCGGCTGCAGCGGCCGGCGTCCCCTAAGGAACAGCGGCTCGCCCAGCCGTTTCTCCAGCATCGACAAGGTGCGCGAGATGGCCGGCTGCGACAGGCCGATGAGGGCCGCGCCCTCGGTGACGCCGCCGGCCTGAACCACGGCGGCCAATTGAACCAGATGCCTTTCGTCGAGCTTCATAACGATATGGTATATTAATCCAGGCAGAAATCATCATCTTCGTGCATGGCCTGCGTTATTGTTCCCTTCGCGAGGTGAAAACCGGGGAGGACCATGTCGCAGGCCGGCCCATCATCGTTCAACGAGAGCAACTCGTCCGAATTGGTCGCCCAGCGCCTGCTCAGGGCCAAGGCCGGGCCGTTGGCGCGCTTTCTGGCGACTGTAGTCGATCATCTCCACCAGATCGTCCGGGAAACCCGACCGACCGCGGCGGACTGGCGCCAGGCCATCGCCTTCCTCACCGAGATCGGCCACGCCAGCGACGAGAAACGGCAGGAATGGGTATTACTCTCTGACCTGCTCGGCGTCACCGCGTTGGTCGAGGAGATCAACTCGCGCCGGCCCGCTGGCGCGACGCCAAACACCGGGCGTGGGCCGTTCTATCGCGCCGACGCGCCACGGCTGGCGCTCGGCTCCGACATTTCGCTCGATGGCGTCGGCGCGCCGCTGACTGTTTCCGGGCGCGTTGTCGATCTCGACGGCCAGCCGATCGCAGGCGCGACGGTCGAGACCTGGCAAGCGAATTCGCAAGGGTTCTATGAAAACCAGCAACCCGACCTGCAGCCGGAATTCAACCTGCGCGGCGTCTTCACCGCCGACAAGGACGGCCGCTTCCACTACCGCACGGTGAAGCCCGCCGGCTATAGCGTGCCGGATGACGGGCCGGTCGGGCAGTTGCTCGGCCGCATCGGCTATCCGCTGAGCCGCCCAGCGCATCTGCACTTCCTCATCCGGGCCGACAATTTCGAGACGCTGACGACGCAAGTGTTCGAGCGTGGCGACCCGCGCCTCGACGAGGACGCGCTGTTCGGCGTCAAGCCGGAACTGGTCGGCGACTTCAACCGCATCGCTGGGCAAGGCCGCGACAGCTGGTCGCTCGACTTCGGCTTCGTGATGATCATGGCGCGCAAGGGGAGCCGGGCGGCATGACGCGTTCCTTCACCTATTCCGGCAGCCCGTCGCATATCGTCTTCGGCAATGGCGCGTCCTCGGATGTTGCAAGCTGGGTCGAGAAACTCGGCTGCAAACGCGCGCTGGTGCTGTCGACGCCGCATCAGGCGGCCGACGGCGAGGCGCTGGCCAAGAGGCTCGGCGCGCTAGCGGCTGGGGTGTTTTCGGGCGCGGCCATGCACACGCCGGTCGAGGTGACCGAGGCGGCGATGGCCAAGGCGAAGGAACTTAGGGCTGACTGCGTCGTCGCGCTCGGCGGCGGCTCGACCACCGGGTTGGGAAAAGCGATCGCCTGGCGCACCGACCTGCCGCAGATCGTCATTCCGACCACCTATGCCGGCTCCGAGGTGACGCCGATCCTCGGCCAGACCGAAGATGGCGTGAAGACCACCCTGCGAGACCCAAAAATCTTGCCGGAAGTGGTGATCTACGATCCGGAGCTGACCATCGGCCTGCCCGTGGCAATGAGCGTCACCTCCGGCATCAACGCCATGGCGCATGCGGCCGAGGCGCTCTATGCGCAGGACCGCAATCCGGTATCGACGCTGATGGCGACCGAGGGGCTGCGCGCCCTGAAGGCCGCGCTTCCCGTGCTGGTGAAAGAACCGAAAAACCTCGAGGCACGCGGCGACGCACTTTACGGCGCCTGGCTCTGCGGCACGGTGCTCGGCACCGTCGGCATGGCGCTGCATCACAAGATCTGCCACACGCTGGGCGGTTCCTTCGACATGCCGCATGCCGAGACCCATGCGGTGATGTTGCCGCACACGATCGGCTTCAACGCCGTCGCCATGCCCGAATTGCTCAAGCCCCTCGCCGACATCTTCGGCAGCGCCGGTGGCGGCCTGCACGATTTCGCCAAAGCCATCGACGCGCCGCTGACCCTGAGCGAACTCGGCCTCAAGCAGGCCGATCTCGACCGCGCCGCGGGGATCGCCACCCAGAATCCATACTGGAATCCGCGGCCTTTCGACCGCGCCGCAATTCGCGCCCTGTTGCAGGACGCGTGGGAGGGAAGACGCCCGCAGGACTGAAGACAAAGCTGAAGGTAACAAGGGAGGAACAGCAGTGATCACCAGACGCGAATTCATCAGGAATACCGCCGCGACCGGCGTGCTTGCCGGCACATCGGGGCTGGCCATGCCGGCGATCGCGCAGAATGCGCCGATCAAGCTCGGCTATGTCAGCCCGCAGTCCGGCCCGCTGGCGGCCTTCGCCGAGGCCGACAAGTTCATCATCGATGGTTTCCTGACCGCCACCAAGGCGGCCGGCCTCAACTATGAGGTCGTGGTCAAGGACAGCCAGTCTAACCCTAACCGGGCGGCGGAAGTCGCCAAGGAACTGATCGTCAACGACAAGGTCAATCTGATGCTTGTCGCCTCCACACCGGAGACCACCAACCCGGTCGCCACCACGTGCGAGGCCGAAGAGGTGCCGTGCCTGTCGACGGTCGCGCCGTGGCAGCCCTGGTTCATCGGCCAGCAAAGCAATCCCGGCGACCCGGCCTCGTGGAAGCCGTTCAACTACGCCTACCATTTCTTCTGGGGGCTGGAGGACGTGATTGCCGTGTTCACCAACATGTGGGCGCAGGTCGAGACCAACAAGAAGGTCGGCGGGCTGTTCCCCAATGACGGCGACGGCAACGCCTGGGGCGACGGCACTGTCGGCTTCCCGCCGGTGTTGTCCAAGGACGGCTACGGGCTGACCGACACCGGCCGCTACCAGAACCTGACCGATGATTTCTCGGCACAGATCAATGCCTTCAAGGGCGCCTCCTGCGAGATCATCACCGGCGTGATGATCCCGCCCGACTTCACCACCTTCTGGAACCAGGCCAAGCAGCAGGGTTTTGCGCCCAAGGTCGCCTCGATCGGCAAGGCAATCCTGTTCCCGCAATCGGTCGAAGCGCTCGGCAAATCCGGCCACAATCTGTCGTCGGAAGTCTGGTGGACGCCCAACCATCCGTTCAAGTCGTCGCTGACCGGCGAAAGCTCGGCCCAGGTCGCCGAAGGCTTCACCAAGGCCACCGGGCGGCAGTGGACGCAGCCGATCGGCTTTGTCCATGCGCTGTTTGAAATTGCCGTCGACGTCATGAAGAGGGCGGGCGAGCCCGGTGACGGCGACAAGGTGGCAGCGGCGATTGCCGCGACCAAGCTCGACACGCTGGTCGGGCCGATCGCCTGGGACGGCGCCAACCTGCCGCCCTTCGCCACCAAGAACATCGCCAAGACGCCGCTGGTTGGCGGCCAGTGGCGGCTGAAGGAGGGCGGCGGCTACGATCTCGTCATCACCAACAACAAGACGGCGCCGAACATTCCGACCGGCGGCAAGATGGAAGCCATCGCCTAGCCATGCCCATCCTCGCGCTCGTCAATGTATCGAAACGCTTCGGCGCCCTCACGGTCGCCGACGCGGTTTCGTTCGAGCTTGGCGAGGGCGAGGCGTTGGGCATTATCGGTCCGAACGGCGCCGGCAAGTCGACGCTGTTCAACCTGATCACTGGCAACTTGTCGGCCGATGCCGGCGCCATCACCTTCGATGGCCGTGACGTGACAAGACTGCCGCCGATGCAGCGTTGCTTTGCCGGTGTCGGCCGCTCGTTCCAGATCCCGCAGCCCTTCGAGAAGCTGACCGTGTTCGAGAACCTGCTGGTCGCCGGCGCCTTTGGGGCGCGCAAAACGGAAGCGGAAGTCAGCGAGCGCTGCGCCGAGATCCTGGTCGAAACCGGGCTGATCGACCGCGCCAACCATCCCGCCGGCGGCTTAAGCCTCTTGCAGCGCAAGCGGCTGGAGCTCGCCCGCGCCCTGGCGACCGAACCAAGGCTGCTTCTGCTGGACGAGATCGCCGGAGGTCTGACCGAAGGCGAATGCGGCATGCTGGTCGATACGATCAGAGGCATCCACAAGGGCGGCATGTCGATCATCTGGATCGAGCACGTGCTGCATGCGCTGAACTCGGTCGTCGAGCGGCTGCTGGTTCTGAACTTCGGCAAGATCATTGGCATGGGCACGCCCGACACCGTGATGGCGTCGCGCGAGGTCCGCGAAATCTATCTCGGGATCGAAGTATAATGGCGCTGCTCGAGACCAAAAACCTCACCGCGCGCTATGGCGATTTCCAGGCGCTGTTCGGCGTCGACATCGCGCTGGCCCAGGGCGAGACCGTCGCCATCATCGGCGCCAACGGCGCCGGCAAGACGACGCTGATGCGCTCTATCTCGGGAATTTTGGCGAACCAGCCGGACGCGGTGCTGTTCGATGGCGAAAAGGTCGGCGCCCTGCCCGCCCCCGACATCGTCGCGCGCGGCATCGCCATGGTGCCGGAGGGGAGAAAACTGTTTCCCTCGCTCAGCGTCGAAGAGAACCTTTTGATCGGCCGCTATGGCCGCGCCGTTGCCGGCCACTGGAGCCTCGAAACCGTCTATGAACTGTTTCCGGTCCTGAAGGAGCGCCGCACCAATCCGGGCACGGCGCTGTCGGGCGGCCAGCAGCAGATGGCGGCGATCGGCCGCGCGCTGATGTCCAACCCGCGCGTGCTTCTGTGCGACGAGATCAGCCTTGGCCTGGCGCCGGTCGTCATCAAGGATATTTACGCCGCCTTTCCGCGCATCCGAGCGGCCGGCGCCTCGATCATCATGGTCGAGCAGGATATCGGCCAGGCGCTGAAGGTGTCGGATCGCGTCTATTGCATGATGGAAGGTCGCATCACGTTGTCGGGTGCGCCGTCGGCATTGACGCGTGAGGATATTCACGCCGCGTATTTCGGGCATTGAGGGCGGTGATGGAAAGATCGTTAAAACCGAGCCCAGCCACCCCCCTCTGGCCTGCCGGCCATCTCCCCCTCAAGGGGGGAGATTGGATGTCGCGAATGGTTTCGCCAATCTCCTACGTTGCAAGATGTGCGGCAGCGCTGAAGCTGCTGATCTCCCCCCTTGAGGGGGAGATGTCCGGCAGGACAGAGGGGGGTGGGCGGGAACTCGACCTTGCCGGTCAGCGATCGGGTCAAACCTCATGACCAGCGCGCTCGACACCCTTATCCAGGGCATCCTGCTCGGCGGCCTCTACGCACTTTTCGCGGCGGGCCTCAGCCTGGTCTTCGGCATCATGCGGCTGGTCAACCTGGCGCATGGCGATCTCATCGTGCTCGCCGCCTTCCTGATCCTGGTGCTGGTATCGGCACTCGGGCTCAATCCTTTCGTGGCGGCGCTTGTCGCGATGCCGCTGATGTTCGCCATCGGCTGGGCATTGCAGTTCTACTTGCTCAACCGCACGCTCGGCGCCGACATATTGCCACCGCTGCTGGTCACCTTCGGCCTGTCGATCGTTATCCAGAACGGCCTGCTCGAAGGCTTCTCCGCCGACAGCCGGCGCATCCCGGTCGGCGGCCTCGACTCCGCTTCGGTTGCGCTTGGGCCGATCAATGTCGGCGTCATGCCACTCTTGACCTTCGCCTCGGCGCTGGCGGTGATCGTCGGCCTCAACCAGCTGTTCTACCGCACCGCGCTCGGCCGCGCTTTTCGCGCCACCTCGGACGATCCGGTCACCGCCGGGCTGATGGGCATCCGGCCGAAAAACATCTTCGCCACCGCAACGGGGATCGCCATGGTGGTGGTGACCATCGCCGCGCTCTATCTCGGCACAAGGGCGAATTTCGATCCGACCATCGGTCCGGCGCGGCTGATCTACGCCTTCGAGGCGGTCATCATTGGCGGCCTCGGCTCGCTGTGGGGAACGCTGTTTGGCGGCATCGTCATCGGCGTCGCGCAGACTTTCGGCGCCGCGATCAACCCGGAATGGCAGATCCTGGCCGGGCACCTGGCTTTCCTGGCCGTGCTGCTGGTCAAGCCACGCGGCCTGTTTCCGCGGGCGGTGGATTGATCGCGATGACCGACGCCTCCCTCACCCGCTGGAAAGTCGAAACGCGATCGCGGTCGTCGTCCGCATTCGCCATCGTCGCCGCGTTGATCATCCTGTTCGCCTTCGCCGCTCCCGTCTTCGTCTCGCGCAGCGTGCTGCAGGACCTGTTCTTCATCCTGACCATGCTGGTGCTGGCGCAGAATTGGAACCTTCTCGCCGGCTATGCCGGGTTGGTCTCGGTCGGCCAGCAGGCCTTCGTCGGCCTTGGCGCCTACGCGATGTTCGCGTTTATCATTCTCGCCGGGCTCGACCCGCTGGTCGCGATCCTGTTCGCCGGCTTTGCAGGCGCCTTGCTCGCCATCCCGACGGCCTTCTTCCTGTTTCGCCTGCAAGGCGCCTATTTTGCCATCGGTAGCTGGGTCATCGCCGAAGTGGTGCGGCTGGCGCTGGCGCAATGGAAGGCGCTTGGCGGCGGCACCGGCACTTCGCTGCCGCGCGAGGCCATCCGCGACATGCCGGCGCTGAAACTGATCGGCGAGCTCTTCGGCGTCAAATCGTCGGGCGCCGGCGACATCCTGACTTACTGGCTGGCGCTGCTGCTCGCCATCGCCACCATCGGCCTGGTCTATCGCCTGCTGCGCTCGAAGCAGGGGCTGGGGCTCGCCGCCGTGCGAGACAACCAGGAGGCGGCGCGCTCGGTCGGCGTCGACGCGCGGCGCATGAAGACGCTGGTCTATCTCGCAGCCGGTTTCGGCACCGGCCTCGCCGGCGCGCTGATTTATGTGCAGAAGGCCCGCATCTCGCCCGACGCTGCCTTCTCCGTCGTCGACTGGACGGCCTATGTCATCTTTATCGTCGTCATCGGCGGCATTGGCACCATCGAGGGACCGATCGTCGGCGTCATCGTCTTCTACATCCTGCAGAACCTGCTTGCGGACTACGGCTCCTGGTATCTGCTGATCCTCGGGCTGATCGGCATTGCCATCATGATGTTTGCGCCGCGCGGCCTGTGGGGCCTGTTTGCAGAGCGCAGCGGCATCCAGCTTTTCCCCGTCCGCCGCCGGCTGACCGGTGGACCAGACATTTCAAGCAAAAAAAAGGGAGGGCCGCATGGCTGACATCACTACCGACGTGCTGACCATCGGCACCGGGCCGGCAGGCTCGGCCACGGCAGCGCTGCTTTCGACCTATGGCGTCGAGAACATGGTCATCAACCGCTATCGCTGGCTCGCCTCGACGCCACGCGCGCACATCACCAACCAGCGCACCATGGAGGTGCTGCGCGACCTCGGCAAGGAGGTCGAAGCCGAGGCCTACATGCATGCCACCGAACAGGATCTGATGGGCGAGAACGTGTTCTGCACCTCGCTCGCCGGCGAGGAGATCGGCCGCATGCGCAGCTGGGGCAAACATCCGCTCTCCCGCGCCGAGCATCTCTTGTCTTCACCTTCGCACATGAACGACCTGCCGCAGACCTTCATGGAGCCGCTACTGTTCAAGACCGCCTGTTCACGCGGCACCCAAGCTCGCATGTCGACCGAATACCTCTCGCATGTGCAGGACGCCGACGGCGTCGCCACCACCTGCCGCGACCGGCTGACCGGCAAGGACATCACCATCCGCTCGAAATATCTGGTCGGCGCCGACGGCGGCAATTCGCTGGTCGCCGAGCATGCCGGGCTTGGCTTCGAAGGCAAGATGGGTGTCGGCGGCTCGATGAACATCCTGTTCAAGGCCGACCTGTCCAGATACGTCGCCCACCGCCCGTCGGTGCTCTACTGGGTGGTGCAGCCGGGTGCCGATGTCGGCGGCATCGGAATGGGCCTAGTGCGCATGATCCGCCCGTGGAACGAGTGGCTGATCGTCTGGGGCTATGACATCAACCAGCCGGCGCCCAAGGTCGACGAGGCCTTCGCCAAAAAGGTGGCGCGTGATCTCGTCGGCGATCCCGATCTGGAGATCGATATCCAGTCGATGTCGACCTGGACCGTCAACAACATGTACGCCACCGAGACCTCCAAGGGCCGCGTCTTCTGCATGGGCGATGCCATCCATCGCCACCCGCCGTCGAACGGCCTGGGTTCCAACACCTCGATCCAGGATGGCTTCAACCTTGCCTGGAAGCTCGCCCATGTGTTGAAAGGCAAGGCCGGACCGAAATTGCTGGCGAGTTTCTCGCAGGAGCGCGCGCCGGTCGCCAAGCAGATCGTCACCCGCGCCAACAAGTCGATCGAGGAATTCGGCCCGATCTTCAAGGCGCTCGGCCTGCTCGATTCCATCGACCCGGTGAAGATGCAGTCGAACATGGATGCGCGCTGCGACGACACGCCGGCGGCCGAAACGCAGCGCGCCAAGATCCGCGAGGCGATCGCCTTCAAGGTCTACGAATTCGACGCGCACGGCGTCGAGATGAACCAGCGCTACAAATCGAACGCCGTCATCACCGACGGCCAGGAGGAGCCGGCCTTCGAGAAGGACGCCGAGCTGCACCACCAGCCGACGACCTGGCCGGGTGCCCGACTGCCGCATGTCTGGGTGCACTCCGACGACCCAGCCCATCGGGGCGACAAGGCATCCACGCTCGACCTGACAGGCCATGGCAAGTTCACCGTGCTGACCGGCATCGGCGGCCAGGGCTGGCTCGACGCGGCCAAGGCGGTCGGCAAGGAGTTGGGCATCGACATTGCAGGCCACCTGATCGGCCCGCGCCAACCCTGGCAGGATTTCTCCGGCGACTGGGCGCGCGCCCGCGAGGTGCGCGACAGCGGCGTGCTGCTGGTGCGCCCGGACCAGCATGTCTGTTGGCGACAGGACGCCGTGACATCGGACCCGACCGCGGATCTGCGCCGGGCACTGACGGCAATTCTGGATAGGTGAGGACGAATATGGAAGCGCACGAAAAAGGCTTCTTCACCGAGGAGAATTCAGTCGAGGTCGTCACCGGCCGCAACAAGAACGCCAGCGACGAGCGGCTGAAGAGGGTGATGGAGGTCATCACGCGAAAGCTGCATGAGGCGGTCAAGGAGATCGAACCAACGCAGGACGAATGGTTCGAGGCGATCCAGTTCCTGACCAGGACCGGCCAGCTTTGCACCGACTGGCGGCAAGAGTTCATCCTGCTTTCCGATGTTCTCGGCGTTTCCATGCTGGTCGATGCGATCAACAACCGCAAACCGACCGGCGCCTCGGAATCGACGGTGCTGGGACCGTTCCATCTCGCCGACGCGCCGGAGTTGCCGATGGGCGCCAACATCTGCCTCGACAACAAGGGCGAGGACATGTTCATCCACGGCCGCATCCTCGACACCGAAGGCAAGCCGATCGCCAATGCGGTGCTCGATGTCTGGCAGGCCAATGACGAAGGTTTCTACGACGTGCAGCAGAAGGGCATTCAGCCCGATTTCAATCTGCGCGGCGTCTTCCGCACCGGCGCTGATGGCCGCTACTGGTTCCGGGCGGTGAAGCCGAAATTCTACCCGATCCCCGACGACGGCTCGGTGGGCAAGTTGCTGCACGCCCTCGGCCGGCACCCCTATCGCCCCGCGCATCTGCACTACATCCTGAAAGCCGAGGGTTTCGAGACGCTGACCACCCATATCTTCGATCCGGACGATCCCTACATCAATTCGGACGCGGTGTTCGGAGTGAAGGAGAGTCTGCTCGCCGAGTTCAGGCGGATCGACGATCCGGCGCGCGCCAAGGGGCTAGAATTCGCTGGCCCGTTCTGGGAGGTCGAACATGATTTCGTACTCGCGACAGGCATGTCTTGATGGCCGACGGCGGCTACAGCGCCCGGTGACTGCGAGGAGACAGCCCACCCGTAAATTGGAACGGCTGGTGGTCGATCAGCACGAGCACTGACTCTTCCGGGGTGAGCAGGGCACCGAAGAACCTGTGACCTTTGCCTTCGGAGGGCATCGGCTGACCTCTGCCCCCAGACTGGAAAGTTTTGAACTAAGCCGCGTGTCTCCGACAGCAGAAGAACGCCTCTTCGATAGCGGGTCTCGCGATGTAGCGCTCTCCCGCTACAGAATTCAAATAAGTTATTGAAATAGCTATAAAATCTTGCATCTATGGTTCGCGGAACACGTGCTGTAGAAAGACACGGACGTCGCTGATCGATTGATCGGCCGCAGCCGCATTGTACTCCATCCGGTGACCATGGACTTCGATGCCGGTCTTCAATCCTGGGGAGTCGAATCCGTGACGAGCGCCTTTGAAGACGTCTAGCTGGACGGCACTTCCCTGGCCGCTGCGTTGGGCCATCATCACCTGGCAGTTCTTGGCGGGGGTCCAATCGTCAAGCTCGCCGATCAGGATCAAGGTCGGGACCGCCATGTCGCCATTGGTTGCCGAGCAATTCGGATAGTAGGCAACCGCTGCCTTGAACTTGCGCTCCATAAGCTGCTCGGCACCACCAAGTTGCACGGCCTCGAGCGTTGCGATCCCGCCAGCGGAGAACCCCATCAACGCGACGCGCTGCGGGTCGACAAAGCTATACTTCGATATGAACTCCAGAGCGCCATAGGCGTCATAGACGCGATCAGCAAGGAGGCGACCACAGGTATCCTTTATGCCGCGCGTGCTGAAACTGTCGACAACGAGAACGACATAGCCCCGGGAAGACAGCCGCTCGGACCAGGTTTTCCTTACATTTGGGGAGAGGCCCCCACATCCGTGGAGAACAACGATAGCCGGGAACGGCCCTTCACCCGGCGGTCGCGTCAGATACCCGTTTAATGTCGTGCCGGGAAGAGCTTTGAGCACTTGCCCGTTTTGTTGCGCATTGCGCTCCTGAAACGGCGTCGGCTTAGCAGCCGCACTTGCAAAGTGCACCAACTCATCTGCGTTCGCATGCGCGGCCCAGAGGTGGATAGCAACAACCGTTAGCCAAACGATCCTCTTGCGCAACCGCAACAATCGCGCGCCCTGGGCCATTCTCTGCAACTCCAACCGAACAGCTACCATGCTAGCGCAACGTCTTCCGCACATCTCCTCACAAAGCGGTGTGCTTCATCATGACAGTCAAGAAGGCCATCGCTTAGGCAAAACATACGGACGGTGAGCGACTCCATTGCCAGGTCGGCAATAAAAAAGGGAGCGCCGTGAAACTAACCTCAGCCGTCACGCAGACAGATAGCGTGGCCGGTGTTGCGTTGCCGGCCCTTCTAGCGTCAGAGCTTCTTATTAATCGCTGCCGCCGTCTTGTTGGTCGCATCCTTCACTGCGGACTTCACATCGCCAACAGCTTTCTGAACTTTGCCCTTCGCTTCCTGAGCTGCGCCCTCCGCTCTCAGCCTGTCATTTCCAACGGCCTTGCCAACACCCTGCTTCACATTGCCGGCCGCCTGATTTGCAAGGCCGGCCGCTTTATCGCTTGTGCTTCCCATGACTATGCGCGCTCCTTAGGGGTAATCAGTGCATTCAGAACGCTGCGGTATGGAGGAGGTTCCTCTACGAGGCACTCGAGGGACATCGGCGACGAGCCGCGCTAGTTCGCCCCCAGCTTGCTTGGCCGAGCCCTCTCCTGCCCATCCACGTACGATCGTTGCTTGGATGGAACAGACATGGCCGGGGGTCGTTTTCTTCTTGCCCAACCCTGAAAGGAACGACCATGCCGACTCCTGCCGAACTCGAAGCCAAGTTCTGGAAGTCCCTGAAGTCCGACATGACGATGATGATCGGCCTCGATGGATCTCTGATCACCCCTCGTCCAATGACCGCACAGCTAGAGGATGGAAAAAGACCGATCTGGTTCTTCACTGCGAAAGATACAGAGCTGGTGCAGGTCCTGACAAATGGCGGCAAGGCAACGGCTACCTTCACATCCAAGGGCCATGATCTGTTCGCGACAGTGCAAGGGAAACTCTGGGTGGACAACGACCGCGCGGCGGTTGATCGGCTTTGGAACCGTTTTGTAGCTGCCTGGTTCGAAGGTGGGAAAGACGATCCGAAGCTAGCGTTGCTGCGGTTCGACCCACAGCAAGCAGAGATTTGGCTGGATGGCTCCAGCGTGATAGCCGGAATTAAGATGCTGCTCGGGTTCGATCCCAAGGAGGATTACAAGGATAGTGTCGCCAAGGTGGATCTCTAATTCGGTGGTGAACGTGTGACGGTGCACGCAGCTCGCGGCAAAGCAAACCTGATCACGCTGTAGAGATTTGCCGCATTAGCACGGACGAGGCAGGCGTTGCTGGTGCCTCGGAATGTCGGCACCCAACACCGTAACGCGCCTTGGGTGCCCGTCTCTTGCCTGCTCAGGTCGAGACAGCCGACTAAATTCGTATCCTAAAGCTTGATGACTGGCTCCGGCAGGCCAGGACTATCGACTGGCCGCATGAAGACCGCGCCGCCAACATCCTTCGCCTTGGTCGCTTCCGTCGTGCTGCTGTTCCAACCGGTCGTGACATACAGCGTCTTGAGTTCTGGCCCGCCGAAACAGAGGCTTGTAACGAAAGTAGCCGGCAAATAGAGCGACCGTCGGAGCGTCCCCTTGGCGTCAATGCACACAACTTTGCCGCCGCCATAGAGTGCGCACCAGACATTCCCGGCGCTATCAACCGCGAGGCCGTCTGGCATTCCATCATTGTTTGCAAAAGTGAAGAAGACCCGCCGGCCGGATATCATTCCGTTGCGATCGAGGTCATAGGAGAGGATGCGGTGGCCAACCGTGTCACTGAAATAGAGCATGCGATTGTCGGGGGAGAAAGTCGGGCCATTGCAGATGACAAAACCTTTGTCGGCCAATTCTGCCTTGCCGTCCGATGCCATCCGATAGAAAACCGCGCCAGCTTCCCTCTCGGAGAGATCATAGGTTCCGATCCAATAGCGCCCGGCCCGGTCGACCTTGCCGTCGTTGTAAGCCAGGTTCGCTTTCCCGGTTTTGGGATCGGCGAAGAAGCGTGTCGTGCCGGTGCTGGTATCGAAGAGATGGAGGCCGTGATCAACAGCGAGAAGGAGGCGGCCCTTGTCGGCGAAGACGAGCGATCCTATCGTCTCTCCTGAATCGATCTTCCAGCTCTCGACCATACCGCTGCCACCCTTCTGGCGATGCACGAGTGGGCCGTAAAAATCGATCCAGTAAAGAGCTTCCTCCACCGGATGCCACAGGATGCTCTCGCCCAGTCGGTCGCGAGTTTGAGCACTGATTTGCCATTCTGAATTGCCTGTCGGCATGTCCTGGTGGTCCGCTATCGATGCTTGCTGCCCTTAGCGAGTTTGCTTGCTGTGCAAGAGCGTCAGCTGCCTATGTGGAACGTCTCGGTGTGGCCGTCGACAGCGATTGCCTGGCCGGTCATCATCTTGGCGGCGGGCGAGGCGAGGAAGAGGCACATATCGGCGATCTCTTCCGGCTTGACGAAGCGCTTGATCGACTGGGACTGGACGTATTCCTTGTGGACGAGATCGAGGGAGACGTCGCGGCTTTCGGCCTCGGCCTTCATCACCTGCTGCATGCGTGCGCCATCGACAGAGCCCGGGCAAATTGCATTGGCGCGCACGCCATACGGACCCAGCTCGACGGCAAGGGATTTGGTAAACCCGATTACCGCCCATTTGGCAGCGGCATAAGGCGTGCGAAGGCCATAGCCGTAGAGCCCGGCGGTCGAGGAGATATTGATGATGCTGCCCGAACGCTGGTCCTTCATGGCGGGTGTGGCCCGCCTGGCACAAAGGAACTGAGCATCGAGACAGACGCTCAGACATTCGCGCCAGTCGTCGAGCTTGAGCTCCTCGACATAGCCGGTCGGCCCCTTGGTGCCAGCATTGTTGATCAAGACATCGAGGCCGTTGAGATCGCCCAAGGCATCGTCGAACCAACGGTCGATCGCTTCCTCATCCGTCAGGTCGAGTCGACGGACCGCGATCTGCGGATATTTCTCGGTGACTTCGCCAAGCGCCCGCTCGTCGACATCGCAAATATGAACCCTGGCGCCATTGTCGACGAACGCCTTCGCGATCGCCCATCCTATGCCCGAACCACCCGCTGTGATCATGACCCGTTGCGGCATTCTTTCCTCCCTGTGGTCCTTGGCTTTGGCTTCTTTCGCGCTGCCGACCCGCACCGCCGAAAATTTCCGCGCTCCGGTCGGCAGTGCTGCCGATGTCGCGCGCTGCAGCGAGACCAAACGATTGCTGGAGAAGCAGGTAGATCGATATCCTGCTTAGCTGCGCGGCGCGCAGATCGCGATTTGGCGACTGCCGATGGTGCTTTCAGTCATCGCGAAAGTTCTCCGCCGTCGACGACGATATTGGATCCGTTCACATAGGAGCAGAGGCCTGAGCAGAGCGCCACAGCGACGGATGCAATCTCTCCGGGTTGCGCAAAGCGGCCCATGGGGATGGCCGCTTCATAGCCGGCGCGAATAGCCGCGGCATCAGCTCCCGATTGACGCGCAATATTGGCGGTGGTTGTTGCGACCATCTCCGTGTCGACGCTGCCAGGCGAAATCGTATTCACGCGTATGCCCTGCGGTGCGAGTTCCCCCACGAGCGTGTCAGCCAACCTCAATACGCCAGCCTTGGAGGCACAATAGGCTCCCCACAGGGGCCACCCCTTGAGGCCGTACTGCGAAGCGACAAGGACGAGATTTCCGCCGCGGCGCATATGGCGCGTCGCCTCTCGCGCGACCAGGAAGGCACCCGTCAGGTTCACGTCCAGCACGCGGCGGAACTCCGCTGCCGACATGTCAGCCAGTGCAGCGACGGCGCCAATCGCAGCTGCATGGACGACATCGTCGACGGGTCCGTCGGCTGCCACGTCCATGAATGCACGCACCACGGATTCTTCATCTGCCACATCACAGCTGCGAACAGAGTCGGAAGCCCTTATGTCAAGGCGGACCACCGTCCCTCCGGCCGCATCGAAGGCATCGGCGATTGCCTTGCCGATGCCACCCGCTGCACCGGTCACGACGGCGCGGCGGCCAACAAGAAGAGGCGGCACCTGGAACCTCTCCTGTGATGAGTGATTGAGTGTCATGGAACGGCTCCCGGCAAAGCGATCGTGGATGCCAGAAAACCTATTCACAGGTCGCGGCTCCAACAATGGTGCCGACGGTCACCATCTGCAGAGTGGGCCTCTGCTGCGGCCGGGCCAACATTTACAAAAGTCTTCGCGGCGACGCACCCAAACTCTATGGTGACCGTCGGCACCATTGTTGGCACCACAAAGCGTGATCTAGGCTCCTCGCACATCCAAGATTGTTTCGCCGGAGCCTTTGCCATGAAGCCAGATACTCTTCCCAAATGCTGCGTCATCGGAGCCGGCTGCAGCGGCATCGTCACCGCCAAGGCGCTTGCCGAACGGGGCATCCCTTTTGACTGGTTTGACATGAGCGACCGGATTGGCGGCCAATGGGCATTCGAGAATCCAAATGGGAAGTCGGCGGCCTATCGCTCCCTGCACATCGATACGTCGAAGCTGCAGCTGCAGCTTTCAGACTTTCCAATGCCTGCCGATACGCCTCACTATCTGCACCACACGCAGGTGCTGGCCTATTTGCAGGCCTATGTGGAGCACTTCGGCTTATCCGGCAAAGTCAGACTCAACACGGAAGTCACCGAGGCCAATCGTGACGGTCAGGGAATATGGCAAATTCGCTTGGGCGACGGCCAGACGCACTCTTATGATGCCCTGTTCGTCTGCAATGGGCATCACTGGGATTCCCGCCTGCCGGACCCCGCTTATCCCGGCCATTTCGACGGCACGCAATTTCATTCGCATACCTATCGCGATCCCTTCAACCCTGTCGACTTCAGGGATAAGAGCGTTCTCGTTGTCGGGATGGGCAATTCGGCAATGGACATCGCCACCGAGCTTTGCCCACGCCACATAACGAAGAAGCTCTTTGTGAGCACGCGGCGCGGCGCGCATATCTTTCCACGCTTTCTCCTCGGAAAGCCGGCCGACAAGGGCAAGCTGTATCCCTGGCTGCCGCTGTCATGGCAACGCTGGGTCGGTCGTCGGATATTCCATTTCGCAGTCGGCTACATGGAGGACTTCGGTCTGCCGAAACCCGACCACCGCGTCTTCGAGGCTCATATCTCGGTATCGGACACGTTCCCAACTCTTGTCGCTTCGGGCGATATAGAGATTCGGCCTGGGATCAGAGAGCTTGATGGGGACAGCATCGTTTTCGAAGACGGGCGTCGCGAAAAGATCGATATCATCGTCTGGGCCACCGGCTACAAGGTCACCTTTCCATTCTTCGATCCGTCCTTTATAGCGGCGCCCGGCAATCGGCTGCCTCTCTTCAAGCGCGTGCTCAAGCCCGGGATCCCGAACCTGTTCTTCATCGCTTTGGCCCAACCCAGCATCACGCTTTTCGCGCTTGCCGAGCGCCAGGCGAAATGGATCGCGGCCTACTTGTCGGGCGAATACGCATTGCCGGACGTGGAGGAACAGTCACGCATGATCATCGCCGACGAGAAGAAGCATATGGCGCGCTACTACGCTTCGGCGCGCCACACCATGCAGCTCGATCAGGACATCTATTTTGCCGATCTGGACAGTGAACTGCGGCGTGGCCGGAAGCGAGCGCGTGCCCTTGGCTTCGGACGCACACGACTGCCGGTGCCTAGCCTTGCTGAGACCGAAGTTCCCGCTGCAGCTGAGTGAACATGGGTATCATCTTCCAGGGGCTCGCAGATGTTGCATGTAGGTGAGAAAAAGTTCTCTCTCGGTGGTGATGTCGAGCTTCTGGTAGAGGCGTAGCCGATGGTTCTTGACAGTGCCGCGCTTGAGGCCGAGGCGGCTGGCTATGCTCACGATCGGATGCCCTTCCAGAGTGAGCATCACAATTTGCCTCTCTCGGTGGGTAAGGCACGCAAGCCAGCCGTCGTCTTGCCCACTCGGAGCGTTCAGGGCGGACACTTCCACCTGATCGCACAAGCCTCCTGGGGCGGCACCAAAATCCGCAGCCAGGGGAGACCTGACGATGAGCCGACCGTCGGCAAGCGATGTCTGCGTTCTGCCGGGACAGGCCAAATCCGCCAGGGCTTCGACGAGCCCGCTTCCTGGATCTGCGGCCAACGTCCTCCACGCGTGATTGGCCGCGAGCTCCTTGCCGCTGCGGTCGATCAAGCGCAATGGCTTTTCTGTCGAATGGCCGATCAATCCGCGGCTGATAATTGCCTTGAGATGCGCATTGTGCAGGCCCGCCAAAAGCGGAAACACACTCTCGACGCGGACGACCTCAGCGGCCGTGAACTCGCCAACGGCCCGGTCAACAATGAGGGTTGGGCTGGCTCCGCCGATTGGCGGCAAGAACACCGCGATTTCGTCGCTAATGCGCGCGGCGCGTAAGAATTCCAGGGCATAGCGGCTCTTCCACAATTCGTCGGGCGCCAGCCGACGCAAGGATTTGACGGCAGGCTCCCCGACAGTTCGCCAATAGTTGTGGAAAGGGTCGAACGCATAGAAACCAGAGTCATAAGGTGCTGCAACCTCAATCCTGATCTCACGAGGAATAACCAGATCGGGTGCGCCAAAACTTGAATAGCGGACCAGAGAAAGAAGGTCGGCTTTTACCAACGAGCTCAGCACCTCTAGAAGCCGATCATAGAAGGTCTCGCCGCCTATGGCTGCACTGGCGCGCCCGATCGCGTCCCAAAATCCCATCTTGGCTGCGCGGCGCGGAATTTCGGACGCGTTCCGCGTCCACGCGCGGTCTCGAGGATCGGCGCTTACTGGAGAAAGAACATTCATTTCTCTCCTCCTTGGCTAGGCATCCTGTAAATTGGTCGTCTGGCCGATTCTTGATCCTATTGGCCAAATATGTCAATGTCGGCGCATGAGTCTCACGAGAATAAGCGATATTCGACGCCGCGAATTGCGCCATGCAGCCTATGAGGTCCTCCAGGCGGAGGGTATGGGCGGAGCCACCATCGAAAAGGTCGCCCAGAGGGCAGGCGCGTCGAAGGGCATTGTCCACCACTATTTCAAAACCAAACAGGAACTGTTCGAGCATGCCATGCGGCACTCGAATGCTTTGCTGCGGGATGAGGTCATCCGCTTGATGCGCCTTGCTCGTAGCCCGGATCAGCGATTATGGGCGATCATCGAAGGCAATTTCAGCACGGCGTTTTTCACTCCCGGGATTTGTCGCGCCTGGCTTGCCCTTTGCGCCGAAATCCCGCGCGAGCCACAGCTGGCGCGTATCCAGCGCGTCGTTCATGCCCGCATGCATTCAAACCTGATGACGGCACTGTCGGCGCTCGTGCCGTCGGGCGAATGTGAAACCGTCGCGCTTGGCATAACGACACTTATCGACGGGCTTTGGCTCAGGCTGGCGTTGCACCCAGGCCAACTGACCGCTTCTGACGCGCTGATGCAAATGGCCGACTACCTAGCCCATCGTATCCCGCACATTGAATGGAACGAACATCTGTCCCGGGCTTGCGCTGCGAGCGCGCAGGCCCGCTAGTTGGCCGTCTCCGCTGCTGCTCTTGCTTGAGTTTGTTGGAGTTGCGCAGGGCGATTTCGTGGACGACGAACTTCTCTGAGCCGACCGTATCAGCCCAATTCGAGTGTCGTTACCCCGAAAACCCTGGCTGGGATATTTTCAGGCACGCCTCCCCTGTACATTCGGGTCGTTGTGAAGCTGGGCGACAGACCGGCCGCTTCGAGCCTCGCTGTAAAATCGCCGTTGGTTGCCGGGACGTCGATGTGCAGGGTCTTGCCGGCGTGAACGCTTGCCAATCCCGTCAAAAGTTGCAGCGCAATTTCCATATCGTCGGCGAACAACGGCCCGATCTTGAAACCATCGCGGCACGGCCGCGCCACGCCGTAGCCGGAAACCGTTCCGGATTTGACGATCGCAAGCGCAATGCGGGGCGGCTGCAGCCATTCCTCGAGGAAGGATTGCCGTGGTGCCGGGAAACAAATGCGATCGTAAGCCAGGATATCGGCGATGCGCTCCGGCGCGACAGGCTGGATGTCGCCCGGGCTCGCCAGGGTGCCGACCGGCCCACTGTAGCGAACAGTGTCGTAAGCAGGCACGAACCCCATGCGCTGGTAGTTGTCACGCTGTTCAGCAACGCCATCGAGGCCGATCGTGCGGTTGCCGAGCCGCGCCATACCGGCATGCCAGACCGCCTTGCCATGCCCTTGGCCGCGCCTGTCCGGGCGGCAGATGTAGAGGCCGATGAACCCGAAGTCGGCACCATAGATAACGGCCGAGATACCGGCCACCATCTCGCCGTCGACAAAGGCGCCGATGAAGCCCTCGGGATCGGCCGCCCGGAACACCGCGGCATCGTCGAGGCCGGGGTTCCAGCCTTCGGCGGCCGCCCAGTCGACAAGGGCTTCCACGTCCTCGGGCGCAAGCGTTCGGATCGTTCTAGGCATTGCGGTCACTCGGCGTCGACAGTTCCAGGGCGAAGGATTTCAAGGCGCCACGATAGGGCTTTGCCAACGGGTTTGCATAGGCGCCGCGCTTGGATGTCGACAGGCCAAGCGCGCAAGGTCGGCCATGCCATGAATATTGCCGATCAGACTTTCCCTGCAGTTGACGACAGGCCTGTTCTTCGCATCGCAACGCTGGACACAGAAGGTGAAGGCTGAAAATGTAATCTGTATCTTCGAAGCTGGGGGCTTGAGTCGGAGCGCGAGGGGGATGGCGCTGAATTTGGAAGATATTGCCGGCCATCCGGCATTGCATCGCGGTGTTCGGGCGCAGTCGCTGGCACTGATCCAGATTTATGAAGCAACCCCGCGTCTTGCTTCCGTGTTCGCCTCGCAGCAGCGTTGGCTGATGGCCCATGTCGGGCTTGCCTTGCACTTCAGACGAGACCCGCGCGACCATCACACGGAACTGACGGTGACACGGTTCATGGCGGCCATACGCCAGAATTCGGTGGGCAGCCGCAACACCGCTGACGCTTTCATCAAGGAGATGCTGCACTATCACATCGTCGAGTATCTGCCGACGACCGGGGACGGGCGCGCCCGACCTTTTCAGGTGACGGCGGCCACGCTGAAAGCATTTACCGGCTGGGTCGTTGCCCATCTGCGAACACTGGACAGTCTCGATGGCGGCAGCCGGTTGGCCATGTTCCTTGAGCGACCCGACATGATTGCCAAATTGCAGCCGCTGGTGGCGGACGGCCTGCTTTCCTCCAATCCGGTGCGCGAACCCAAACAGACCTTTTCCCTATTCATCTGGCTCAACAATGGCGGCATCGTCATGGATTGGCTGATGTCCGGCATCGATCCCGACCATGCCGGCCTCGATCGTATCCCGACGAGCGTGGTTTCCATCGGCGACATGGCCAGTTGGCTCAAGCTCTCGCGAACCCATCTTGCCCGCAAATTGCGCGACGCCGAGGCGCTCGGCAGCGTCGGCTGGCTGGGCTCGCGCGGCCATTCGGTCATGTGGGTCTCGAACCAGTTTTACCAGGAGTACATGACGGTCCAGGCCGCCAAGCTCGCCATTGTCGAGGCAGCCTACCAGGCGTGTTTTCCGACAACTGAGGAATGAAATCAGCGGCACCGACTGCATAACGCAGCTGTGATCGATCCACTGTCGTTGTCTGGATTGGGCGTCTGGACACGAGCCGCGAAGACTGAAAATGTGATTTGCGTCTTCGCAGCTGGGAGGCTGGAGCGGAGCACGGGGGGATAGTGCTGAACTTGGAAGATATTGCCAGCCATCCGGCATTGCATCGCCGTGTCCGGGCGCAAGCGCAGGCGCTGCTTCAGGCCTATGAAGAGAACCCGCGTCTCGCTTCCGTGTTTGCCACGCAGCAGCGTTGGCTGATGGCGCACATCGGCCTTGCCTTGCACTTCAGGCGGGACCCGCACGACTTTCGCAAGGAATTGACGATCGCCCGTTTCATCGAAGCGATCCGCCAGCATTCGGTGGCCAGCCGCAACACCGCCGAAGCCTTCGTCAGGGAGATGCTGCACTACAATTTCATTCAGTATGTGTCGACGAGCGAGGACGGGCGTATACGCCCCTTGCAGCTGACGGCGGCCACGGTGGAAACATTTGCCGGCTGGATGCTTGCCCATCTGCAGACATTGGACAGTCTCGATGGCGCCAACCGGGTGGCCAGGTTTCTCGAACGACCAGACATGCTTGCCGGATTGCAGCCGCTGGTGGCCGACGGCCTGCTTTCTTCCAACCCGGTGCGCGAGCCGAAACAGACCTTTTCCCTGTTTACTTGGCTGAACAATGGCGGCGTCGTGATGGATTGGCTGATATCCGGCGTCGATCCCGATCATGCCGGACAGGATCGAATTCCGACCGATGTCGTTTCGATCGGCGATTTCGCCAATTGGCTCAAGCTTTCGCGCACCCATCTTGCCCGCAAGCTGCGCGATGCCGAACAACTCGGCAGCGTTGGCTGGTTGGGCCAGCGCGGCCATTCGGTCATGTGGGTCTCGAACAGCTTCTATCAGGAGTACATGACCGCCCAGGCAATCAAGCTTGCCATTATAGACACGGCCTTCACAGCGTGCTTTCCAGCATTGGTGGACAGCTAGCCAATGACGCCGATTGCGGCGGCTTTTCTCAGAAGCTGCCGGATCGTGTCTTCAGGATCGCCGAGAAACGCGGGTCGAAGGCACGGCTGATCGGCTCGGCCGCGGCACCCAGTGCGATCGACCAGGGATCGGTGATGCCGAGTTGCAGGCGCGGCAATAGCCGTCCGGGCCGGTCGGCGATCGACGGCAGCAGCGGGTGCATCGCTTCCAGCAGCCGGCGAGCCAGCGCTTCCGGCGCACCACTGGTCAGAATGACTGTTTGCGGATCGAAGATGGTTTCGATGAGGTGCACGCTCCAGCGAAGGTCATGCGCGGCGCCCTCGATCCAGGCCATGATCTTCGGGTCCTCAGCCATGGCCAGTGCATTCATCTGTTCGTAGAGGCCCCCATCGGCAGGGTTCATGTCCAGGTGCTGGTAGAGCGAGGCGAGCGAAGCGCGATGCTCGAGCGGCGTCGAGCCGGGACCGGCCGGCGACAGCAATGCCATGCCGATCTCACCAGCATTGCCGTTGCCGCCGCTATAGAGTTCGCCATTGAGGATGAGTCCCGCACCGATGCCGTAGCCGACATAGAGGCAAACCGCATGATCGACACCATGCGCGGCTCCGACGATGCGCTCTGCCGTCGCGCAAGCCGCCGCGTCGTTCTGCAGCCCGACATTCAGTCCGGTGCCGGCGGCAAGCGTCTCCAGCAGCGGAAACTTCTGCCAGGCCGGCATCATCCATTTGTCATCGGAATTTTTCACCCCGAAAGGGCCGGGCATGGCAACGCCGAGGCCGACGAGCCGATTTTCGGACTGGCTGGAAATATCCGCCAGTTGGCGTCTGACGCCATCGATGAGACCGAGGATGACCTTGACGCCCCTCGACGGTTCATCGACGGGCAAGTTTGCCTCGGCGCGCGCCAGGACGCTGCCGACCAAGTCGACGGCAACCGCCCGCGTCAGGTGGCGGTCGATCTGCAGCCCTATGGCGAAGGCGCCTTCCGGAACCAGACTGTAAGGGGTCGAAGGCTGGCCCCTGCCCTTCCTCACCGTATCCAGCGCCACGACAAGGCCATCGCGCTCAAGATCCTCGATGATGTTGGAAACCGCCTGTTTGGTCAGCTGTGTCGCCCGCGCCAGGTCGGCGCGAGAGAGCGCGCCGTTGAGCCGCAACGCCTCGATCATGACACGGCGGTTGTGCGCGCTCGTGCCTTCCTGGTTGGTGCCGCTTTTGGCGCGGATCGGGCTGATATCGTGCACCGGCGTTTCCCTCTTGACTCCAATAAACTATTGATCGACTAATTAAGTCAAGCGGATTGACTTAATGGTGGAACCGAGCGCTCCAGAAAAAGACGGCCAAGGCTGAGTGCCTATCGCCGCCGGTCACTCGAGGAAGTCCAGGTCACGCGACATCAGTTCGAGGAGGCGGTGCAACGCCGGCACCACCAACTCATCAACGCTTGCAATGGGAGATGGAAATGCTGAAATCGATCGGTAAGACACTCTTGGGTGCAGTCTTCGTTGGAGGATTGCAGGTTCCCCACGCTTTCGCCGAAACGTCGTTGAATGCGCTGTTCATGGCGCAAGCCGCCTACAGCGAGGCCGACGTCCGCGCCATGACGGAGGCCTTCACCAAGGCCAATCCGGACGTCAAGGTCAATCTCGAATTCGTCCCCTATGAGGGACTTCACGACAAGACGGTGCTGGCGCAAGGATCAGGCGGCGGCTACGACGTTGTGCTGTTCGACGTCATCTGGCCGGCCGAATATGCGACCAACAAGGTGCTGGTCGACGTGTCGCCGAAGATCACCGACGACATGAAGAAAGGCGTGCTGCCCGGCGCCTGGACCACCGTCGAATATGACGGCAAATATTACGGCATGCCCTGGATCCTCGATACCAAGTATCTGTTCTACAACAAGGAAATTCTCGAGAAGGCCGGCATCAAGACCCCGCCCAAGACCTGGGACGAACTCAGCGAGCAAGCCAAGATCATCAAGGACAAGGGCCTGCTGGCGACGCCCATCGCCTGGAGCTGGTCGCAGGCCGAAGCCGTGATCTGTGACTACGCCATGCTGGTCAGCGCCTATGGCGGTGATTTCCTCAAGGACGGCAAGCCCGACTTCCAGAACGGCGGCGGGCTCGACGCGCTGAAATACATGGTCGCCAGCTACAAGTCTGGCCTCACCAATCCGAATTCCAAGGAATTCCTCGAAGAGGATGTCCGCAAGGTCTTCGAGAATGGCGACGCCGCCTTCGCGCTCAACTGGACCTACATGTACAACATGGCCAACAATCCCAAGGACAGCAAGGTGGCGGGCAAGGTCGGCGTCGTGCCGGCGCCCGGCATTGCCGGCAAGAGCGAGGTTTCGGCCGTCAACGGTTCGATGGGTCTTGGCGTCACCGCGGTCAGCAAGCACCCGGACGAAGCCTGGAAGTACATCGAGTTCATGACTTCGCAGGCGACACAGAACCAGTACGCCAAGCTCAGCCTGCCGATCTGGGCGTCGTCCTACGACGATCCGGCCGTCACCAAGGGCCAGGAAGAACTGATCGCCACGGCCAAGGTCGGGCTTGCCGCCATGTATCCGCGCCCGACCACGCCGAAATACCAGGAGATGTCGACCGCCCTGCAGCAGGCGATCCAGGAAGCCCTGCTCGGTTCGGCTTCGCCGGAGGACGCGCTGAAGACGGCTGCTGAAAACAGCGGCCTCTGAGCCGACCTTATGCCTGAAACACGGGCGGCTTTGCGTCGCCCGTGTTATCTCTCAAATCGCGATGAATGAAGAGAGGCTGCTCCGATGTCGGGCACCTGGATGACAACCCGTGCGTGGCTGCTAATGCTGCCGCTTCTCGTGGTCATGGTCGCCGTCATCGGCTGGCCGCTCGTCGATACCGTCGGCCTGTCCTTCACCGACGCCAAGCTGGTCGGCACGGCGGGCAGTTTCGTCGGCATCGACAACTACACCAAGATGCTGTCGAGCTCGAACTTCTCGCGCACGCTGATCACCACGACGTGGTTTGCCGTTGCGTCCGTCGCCATCGAAATGGTGATCGGCGTTCTGGCGGCACTGTTGCTGAACCAGGAGTTTCGCGGCCGCACCTTCCTGCGGGCGCTGATGATCCTGCCCTGGGCACTGCCGACCGTGGTCAACGCCACGCTGTGGCGGCTGATCTACAATCCGGAATATGGCGCGCTGAACGCGGCATTGACGCAGCTGAACCTTATCGACGCCTATCGCTCCTGGCTCGGCGAACCCGGGACCGCGCTGGCGGCGTTGATCGTCGCCGACTGCTGGAAGAATTTCCCGCTGGTGGCGCTGATCGCGCTCGCCGCCCTGCAAACGGTCCCGCGCGACATCACCGCTGCCTCGCTCGTCGACGGCGCCGGACCTTTCGCCCGCTTCCGCTTCGTGATCCTGCCCTATCTCGCCGGACCGCTGATGGTCGCGCTGGTGCTGCGCACCATCGAGGCCTTCAAGGTCTTCGACATCATCTGGGTGATGACTCGCGGTGGCCCGGCCAACAGCACACGCACGCTGTCGATCCTCGTCTACCAGGAAGCCTTTTCCTTCCAGCGTGCCGGTTCCGGCGCCTCGCTGGCGCTGATCGTAACATTACTGGTCACCGTGCTCGCGGTCGCCTACGCCGCGCTGGTGAAGAAGACCGCCGGGAGCGCCACCTGATGGAACGCAAAAGCCCCGCCTTCACCATCTTCATCTACCTCTGCGCGCTGCTGCTTGCCGCGGTGATCCTCGCCCCCATTGCCTGGCTGTTCATCATGAGCATCTCGCCGGCCGCCGACCTTGCCACCAAGCCGCTGCGCTGGTGGCCGCAAAGCGCCGACTTCTCCCGCTACCAGCAATTGTTGTCGACGACCGAGAACAGCGCCGGTGCCGCCTTCACCGCATCGCTGCGCAACAGCCTCGAGATCGCCGGCATGGCGACGATTGCAGCGCTCCTGCTTGCCATCCCCGCCGGCTGGGCCGTCTCGCGCACGCCGTCGATCGGCTGGTCGCTGTCGATGGTCATCGCCACTTACATGCTGCCGCCGGTGGCGCTTGCCGTGCCGCTCTATATGGGCCTTTCCCATCTTGGCCTGCTCAACAACATCTTTGGCCTGGCGCTGGTCTATCTGACGATCCTGGCGCCCTTCACCACCTGGCTGATGAAGTCGGGCTTCGACGCCATCCCGCGCGAGATCGAGGCGGCGGCAATGATCGACGGCGCCGGCCTGTTCCAGACGCTGCGCATCATCACGCTGCCGCTTGCGGCACCAGTGATGGCGACATCCGCGCTGTTTGCCGTGCTGCTTGCCTGGGACGAGTTCTTCTACGCCTTGCTCTTCACCTCGGACCAGCGTGCCAAGACCTTGACCGTCGCCATCGCCGATCTGGCCGGCGGCCGTGTCTCCGACTACGGACTGATTGCGACAGCCGGCGTGCTGGCCGCCCTGCCTCCGGTGCTCATCGGCCTCGTTATGCAACGCGCGCTGATCTCCGGCCTGACCAGCGGCGGTGTCAAAGGATGACCATGACTGTAGAAAAAAACCGCCCGTCTGGGCTCGTCGCGATCGACCGCGAAATGGCGCGCCAGCACACGGATGCGATCGCGTCTTTCCAGCAGAACGCCGCCATGGCGGCCAAGGTCGCTGCCTCGATAAGCCAGAGCGGCCGCTTGCTTCTGCTCGGCATGGGCGGCTCGCACGCTGTCGGGCGCACCGTCGAACCGCTCTATCGCGCGCATGGCATCGACGCCCTTGCCCTGCCGCTGTCCGAACAGCTTGGCCAGCCACTGCCACTGGCGGGCAGGACCGTGCTGATCACATCGCAATCCGGCGAAAGCGCCGAGGTTATCAGATGGTTCTCCGAGCAAGGCGGCTCTGCCGATGTCTTCGGCCTGACGCTGGAGAGCACCTCGTTCCTTGCCCGGACGGTGCCCTGCCTCGTCGGTGCCGGCGGCACGGAGCTTGCCTTCGCGGCAACCCGCAGCCTGACAGTCACCTTTGCCCTGCACCTCGCGATCCTGGCGGCGCTCGGCGATGATCCGACGGCAGCGCTCGGCGTGCTCAGCGCTCCGGAAACCGCCGCCATCGAAGATGCGCTCGCCGCACTGGACAAGGTGACAGCTATCGTCACCTCAGGCCGCCGGCTGCAGGGTCTGGCCGAGGCGCTGGCGCTCGGCCTCACCGAACTGTCGCGATTGCCGTGCTTCTCCCTCGAAGGTGGCCAGCTCCGTCATGGGCCGATGGAGATGCTCGGCCCACATATTGGCGTCATCCTGTTTCGCGGCAAGGACCAGACATCGGGCCTGTTGACCGCCATGGCAATTTCAGCAGTCGAGGCCGGTGCCCCGGTCGTTGTCTTCGATTCCTCAGGTGACGCGCCGGTCGCGGGAACCGCTACGCTGTCGTTCAGGCCGGCCTCCGGCCTGGCGGCGATCTTTGCCATGCTGCCGGTGGCGCAGCAGTTGATGATCGCTTTTGCCGACGCTCGCGTCGACAATGCCGGCACGCCGGTTCGTTCCACCAAGATCACCAGGAGCGAATGATGCGACCGCTTGCGGTGATCGGCAACGTCAATGTCGACCTGATTGTCGGCCCGGTCGCACCATGGCCGGCGGCGGGAACGGAAACCGTCGTCGATCATGACGAATTGCGCGTCGGCGGACAGGCGGGAAACAGTGCGCTCGCCTGGGAAGCGCTCGGTGTCGACTTCGAGATTGCCGCCAATGTCGGCGATGACCAGTTCGGCCGATGGCTTCGCGAAGCCTTCGGCAGCCGGGCCGACAAATGGCAGGTTTGCCCCGAAGGCACGACGCTGTCCGTCGGCATGACGCACCCCGACGGCGAACGCACTTTCTTCACCACGCGCGGGCACTTGCCGCGCTTCAGCCTCGCCGATGTCTTCGCCGTTCTCGACGGCAAGCGGCTCTCCGGCGGCTATGCCCTGTTGTGCGGCTCCTTCCTCACCGACGACCTGACCGGCAACTACGATGGGTTTTTCGATTGGGCGGACAGTCACGGCATTGCCGTGGCGCTTGACACCGGATGGCCGATGGGCGGCTGGACGGCGGCCAACTGCGAAGCGACGCGCACCTGGCTCTCACGCTGCGACCTGGCGCTTTTCAACGAGGTCGAGACGCTGACCCTGGCAGGGCTGGAAACTCCCGTAGACGCCGCGCATGAGATCAGGTTCAGGATGAAGAAAGGCGCAACCGTCGTAGTCAAACGCGGACCGCAAGGTGCGCTCGCCATCGGCCCGAACGGCGCCTTGGTCGAGGCGGCCGCGCCGAACGTCAGGGTTGTCGACACGATCGGCGCCGGTGACGTCTTCAACGCCGCCTTCCTGGCAGCACTTGCGCAGGACCAGCCACTGGCCACTTGCCTGTCCGCCGCCACGCGGGTGGCATCCCGTGCGATCTCCACTCTGCCCCGTAATTATGGCGGGCCTATGCAATTCGAGGACGCCGTCCATGAGCGCGCTTGAAATCCGCAACATCCGCAAGAACTACGGCGCCATCGAAACGCTGAAAGGCATCGATATCGCGCTGGAAAGCGGCGAGTTCCTGGTCCTGCTCGGCTCGTCAGGGTGCGGAAAGTCGACACTTCTCAACATCATTGCCGGGCTGGCCGAGGCGACCAGCGGCGACGTGCTGATTGGCGGCCGCTCAGTGCTAGGGGTCCATCCCAAGAACCGCGACATCGCCATGGTCTTCCAGTCCTACGCGCTCTATCCGAACCTGACTGTTCATCGCAACATCGGTTTCGGGCTGGAAATGCGTGGGGTATCAGTCGCCGAACGCGACAAGACGGTGCGCGAAGCCGCAAAACTCCTGCAGATCGAAGCCCTGCTCGACCGCAAGCCGAGCCAGCTTTCCGGCGGCCAGCGCCAGCGCGTCGCCATCGGCAGAGCGTTGGTACGCAAGCCGCAGGTCTTCCTGTTCGACGAGCCGCTCTCCAATCTCGATGCAAAGCTGCGGCTGGAAATGCGCACCGAGCTCAAGCGCCTGCATCAGATTCTGCAGACAACCGTCGTCTATGTCACCCACGACCAGATCGAGGCGATGACGCTGGCGACGCGCATTGCCGTCATGCGCGACGGCAGGATCGAACAGCTCGGCACGCCCGAAGAAATCTACAATTTCCCGGCAACACTCTACGTCGCGGGTTTCGTCGGTGCACCATCGATGAACATGCTGCAGGCTGTTGTCGAGAATGGAAAGCTGGCCATTGCCGGCTCGCCTGCGCGATTGCCCTTGCCCGCCCGCCTTCGCAACGCGGTCGCGGACGGCGCACAGGTCGTTGTCGGGATCAGGCCGGAAGCGCTGCGTCTGGCGACGGGCATCGCAAAAGAACTGTCATTGCCGGTCGAAATCGACGTTGTCGAGCTAACCGGCCCGGAATTGGTCACCACGGCCCGGATCGGCACCCAACGGCTGACGGCCTGCCTGCCGCCACGCGCTCGCGTCGCCAAGGGCGAAACATCAGCATTCGCCTTCGATGAAGAGACCTTGCGCCTCTTCGACCCGGCAAGCGGCATGGCCCTGTAACCGCAAAGGCATCCCAGCACGGGGGGATGCCTCTACTCAGCGATCAATCTTCGCAGTCCTCAGTCGATGTCGAAAGACACGCCCTGCGCCAGCGGCAGCGCCTTGGAGTAGTTCACCGTGTTGGTGGCGCGGCGCATATAGGCCTTCCAGGCATCGGAACCGCTCTCGCGGCCGCCGCCAGTCTCCTTTTCGCCGCCGAAGGCGCCGCCGATCTCGGCGCCCGACGTGCCGATATTGACGTTGGCGATGCCGCAGTCCGAACCGTCGACGCCGAGGAAGCGTTCGGATTCCTGCAGGTCGCGGGTGAAGATGGAGGACGAGAGCCCAGCACCCACCGCATTGTGTTCGTCCAGCACGGCGTCGAAATCGGAATATTTCATCACATAGAGGATCGGCGCGAAGGTCTCTTCCGTGACGGGAGCCACCTGCTTGGGCATTTCGACCAGTGCCGGATGCACGTAATAGGCATCGGGATGGCCGTTCTCGACCCGCGTGCCGCCGGTCAGCTTGCCGCCATGAGCGGTGGCTTCCTTGAGCGCCTTCTGCATGGCGTCATAAGCCGCCTTGTCGATCAGCGGACCGACCAGCGAAGAGGTCTCCAGCGGATTGCCGACCGAAACGCTCTCATAGGCCTTCTTCAGACGCGGCAGCAAAGTATCATAGACGCTGTCATGGACGAACAGGCGCCGCAGCGTCGTGCAACGCTGGCCGGCCGTGCCCATGGCGCCGAAGGCAATGGCGCGCAGCGCCATGTCGAGATCGGCAGTCGGGCAGACGATGCCGGCATTGTTGCCGCCAAGCTCCAGCACGGCGCGCGCAAAGCGCTTGGCCAGCCGCGGACCGACATCCCGACCCATCCGGGTCGAGCCGGTAGCCGATACCAGCGCCACCTTCGGGTGGTCGACCAGGATCTCGCCAACGGCGCGATCGCCGATCAGCACCGGCGCCAATCCTTCCGGCGCATCACCGAAGCGCTCTGCCGCGCGCTTGAAGATCGCCTCACAAGCAAGTGCGGTCAGCGGCGTCTTTTCCGACGGTTTCCACACCACGGCATCGCCGCAGACCAGCGCCAGCGCTGTGTTCCACGACCACACCGCCACCGGGAAGTTGAAAGCCGAGATGACACCGACGACGCCCAGCGGGTGCCAGGTCTCCATCATGCGATGCCCGGGTCGCTCGGTGGCGATGGTCAGGCCGTACAATTGCCGGGAGAGGCCGACGGCGAAATCGCAGATGTCGATCATCTCCTGCACTTCGCCGAGGCCTTCGGACGGGATCTTGCCGACCTCGATCGACACCAGCCGGCCGAGTTCGGTCTTGTGGGCGCGCAATTCCTCGCCGAGCAGCCGCACCAATTCGCCACGCTTCGGCCCCGGCATCAGCCGCCAGGTCTGGAAGGCCTTGTGGGCGGCTTCGATGGTCTTTGCCGCATCGGCTGGCGAGATCGTCTTCAGCACCGCGATCTGCTCGCCGGTCACCGGGCTGCGCACGATGAGATCGCCGCCCGAAAGTGCGCTCTTGGCGACGCCCAGTTTCGCCAGAAGTTCGGCTGTTTCCTTCGCTATCGTCATTTCTATCCCTTTCACATCCCGTCGCTGATGGCGTCGGTCAAAGCCTTGCGCCATGCCTGCCCCTGTGCAGAACGGCACATCAGGCGCTGTCATGGCGTGGCATTACTCGTTTCAGGGGAAAATCACCACCCCGGCATGGTCTAAGCAGCGCTCAGACCATTGAACCAGACGGATGGATCAGAGTGCGGCCTTGGTAGCACCCGGCGCAGCACCGTCTTTCATCAGGCGGTCGATATGCATCCGGATATGGGCGGCTTCCGCAGCCGTGTTGGCAAGCGCGATGGCGCGGTCGAAGGCGACACGCGCCTCCTCGCCTCGGCCAAGCTGCATCAGCAGGCCGCCCTTGAGGCCGAAGAAGTGGAAATAGCCGGACAGCCTCTGCTCCAGCGGCTCGATCATCGCAAGTGCCGCTTCCGGGCCGCGCACCTTGGAGACGGCGACAGCGCGGTTGAGCGTCACCACCGGCGACGGCTGCATGTGTTCGAGCAGGCTGTAGAGCAGGTCGATCTCGGTCCAGTCGGTGTCCTCCGGCTTTTCCGCCCGCGCATGCAGTGCGGCAATTGCCGCTTGCACCTGGTAGGGGCCAGGCTTTTGATGGCGCAGCGCCTTGTCGACCAGCGCCAGGCCTTCATCGATCATCTTGCGGCTCCACAGGCTGCGATCCTGGTCTTCGAGCAGTACGATCTCGCCATTTGCGTCAAAGCGAGCCGGCGCCCGCGCGTGCTGGAGCAGCAGCAGCGCTGCCAGACCCATGATCTCCGGCTCGGTCTGAAACAGCCTCAGCAGCAGTCGGGCCAGCCGGATCGCCTCTTCGCAGAGCGGCGCGCGGGCCGGCGCCTCGCCGCTGTTGGTCGAGTAGCCCTCGTTGAAGATCAGATAGACCATCGCAGCGACAGCGGCGAGCCGCTCCGAACGCTCGACCGCGCCCGGCGTCTCGAACGGCACGCCGGCGTCCGCAATGCGCGCCTTGGCGCGGGTGATGCGCTGCTCCATGGCGCTTTCGCCGACAAGGAAGGCGCGGGCGATCTGCTTTACAGTGAGGCCGGAGACGATGCGCAACGCCACCGCGATCTGCTGTGTCGGCGGCAGGTCGGGATGACAGCAGATGAACAGCAGTCGCAATATGTCGTCGCGGTAATGCGCCCCATCAAGCCGCTCGGCGATGTCAGTCTCGGCATCTTCCAGGTCGGAGATCTGATCCTCCTCCGGAAGCGGCGCCTGTTTGGCTCGCTTGCGTACCGCGTCGATACCGCTGTTGCGGCCGACGAAGATCAGCCAGGCTGCCGGATCGCGCGGCGGGCCGTTTTTCGGCCAGTTGTTCAGCGCTCTCAGGCAAGCATCCTGAAAAGCTTCTTCCGCCGCATCGAGATCGCGAAAGTAGCGCAACAGCGCTCCCATCGCCTGCGGGCGGGCGGTGCTGATCGCCGTGCTGATCCAGGCGAGTTCGGTCATGCGGGAACCTTGGCGGGATTGAAGAGGGAAACCGGCCGTATCTCGTAGGAGCCGCCGCTGGGATTGACCTCGGAAAGCTCGCGCGCGAATTCGACGGCCTCGTCGAGATCGGCGCATTCGAGCGTGTAGAAGCCGAGGAACTGCTCCTTGGTCTCGGCAAACGGACCGTCGATGACGACCGATTCGCCCTTGACCTTTCTCAGTGTCGTCGCGGCGGTCGTCGGCAGCAGCCGCGCCACCGGGCCGAGCCGGCCAGCCTTGGCGTACTTTTCCTGGACGTCGAGGAGATTGGCCATGACCTCGTCGTCCTGCGCCTTGCTCCAGGAGCAGACGACGTCTTCGGAGGCGTAGCAGAGGATGGCGTAGAGCATGGGATGTCCTTTTCTCTGTCAAAGGACGAAACACTAGGACCGATCCCGACATGGCGTCGATAAAAAAATGCGCCTGACTTTGCGTCAGCCTTGGCTGGCCTTCAACCATCTCAAGACGAGGGCTTCCTCGTCATCGAGACCTTGTATCGATCGCTTGCGCTTGTTCGCATCCGTCAGTTCGCCGAGCAGCCGTCCTTGCGACCAGGCTTCGAAGACCTGCGGATGGATGTAGCATTTGCGACAGACGGCGCGTGTGTTGCCCAGCCGCTCGGCGACCTTGTCGATGACGCCGTTCATCACCCTTTTCAACTGTGCCTGGCTTTCGGGACGCTCGGTTTGCGCAAGCAACGACGCGGCATGGATGGTGCCGCCCCAAGTTCGGAAATGTTTCGAACTGAAATCGGCGCTGGCTGCTTCCCTTATGTAGCGATTGACATCGTCGGAGCGGACCGGTCGCCTGTTTGCGTCTTCGTCGAGATACTGGAACAGCTTCTGGCCCGGCAGATCCTGCGCCCCGCGCACGATCTTGGCGATGCGGCGATCAACGAGTTTCAGTTTCCATTCCTTGCCGGACTTGCCCTTGAACGCGAAGCGCAGGCTCGATCCCTTGATGTCGACATGGCGATCGCGCAGCGTGGTCAGTCCGAAACTCTTGTTGTCGCGGGCATAGGCGGCATTGCCGACGCGGATCATCGTGTTGTCGAGCAGCCAGACGATCGCCGCCACCACGCGTTCCAGCGGAAGTCCGTGACGGCGCAGGTCGGCATCAATCCGACGCCGCAATTCAGGCAGGTTTTCGGCAAAGGCAACAAGGCTCGAATATTTGGCGCCGTCGCGCTCCTGTGCCCATTGCGGATGATATCGGTACTGCTTGCGTCCCCGCTGGTCCCTGCCCGTCGCCTGGATGTGACCGGTGGCATCGGGCGAAATCCACACATGCGTCCAGGCCGGCGGTATGGCGAGCGCCTTGATCCGGGCAAGGGTGCGCTCGCCTATGGCCCGGTCGTTGGGCGCCTTGTACGCAAATCCCTTGCCGGCGCGCAGACGGCGAATACCGAGCTCGGTATCGGTGATGTAGGTAAGCGAGGCTTGATCGGCCGAGGCCTGCGCCCCGTTCCTTGGTGCAGCCTCGCCGGCAGCCGATCGGTCGGATAGCGACCCGGATTTTTCCAGCATGTCCTCTCCACGGAATTTCCCGTAGATAAGCTGCGGGACCGGCAGCTGGTTCCACGTGCTCTATGGAATTTCGTCAGGCCTGCTTGCCGTTGGTGCCTGCCGGACAGCAGCCATCCAAAGGCCGCCGTCATCGACATGAAGCGGGCGATAGTCGCGTCCGGGCGGAATCTGATCGAACACAGCGCCTGCCTCTTCAGCGAGATAGTCGTAGCCCACCTCCTGATGCAAATGTCTCGGGTCGAGATGGTGATAGAGATCGCGGCGAGCAATCCGCCGCTTTGGCTCGATCATTTTCAGATGATAGAGGTTGAGCCCGCTATTCCTGGCCTTAAAACCAAGATCGGAAGGATACCAGAGTCCATGCAGGTCCTGTGACCGGTAGTTGGCCGGATCATAAGCTCTGAACAGACGATGCTGAATTTTCTCGCCCCACAGCCCATCAACCCGGTACTCGGTCGGCGAATACATTTCGCGGAACCGAAACCCCCAGGCAATGCGTCTGTGACCGCTCGTCAATTGCCTGACTCGATCCGCAGCGCCGCGTTCCAGCCGCTCGTCGGGATCAATAGCCAGAATCCAGTCGGCGCCAGCTTCATGCGCCGCTTCGAGCAAGAGCTGCCGCCGTTGCGGCTCATTGCTGAAAACGTCAGTCGCCCCACGATCGTCATAGGCAATCCAGCCATCGACGACCGGATCGACATTGGCGATCAGATCGGGAACCAGATGCGAATCATAGCGATAGCTGAAAACCGCGATCGTTCTCTGCTGCGTCCAGAACAGTCCGCTCCGTCGCCAGCGTCGAGGTCTAATTTGGCTAGTGATCATTCTTTTGTCGCCAGTTCGCTTTCCCGCGATTACGCGCGCCGGCATAGACGCCCACAGACTTGACCAACAGGGCAAGCCAGACAACTGGCATGGATCGCATGGCAAAAGTCAGGTCCGGTCCGGAGAGCCCGACCTTTGCCAATTTGCGGACCTGGCGCCGGTCGCGAAAAGTGTCGCGAAAAAACCGAAAGGGCGTGTTTCGGGTGGACGCGGCCAGATAATCGCCGCGGCGATAGCCACGCACGTACTGATCGGCAAGCAATCCGAGCAGCCGTGTTTCGTTGCGATGAACCGTTCGTACCCCCGGTTCCCAAACCGGCTGCAGTACCTGCGGCAACCGCTTTAGAAATTCGGTGTCTTCAGCAATAGGTATCATTTCATCGAACAACCCATATTCATCGAACAACCGGCGGTCGAACGACACGCCGTAGCGCAGTGCCTGATCCGCCGGCAGACCGGGAAGACGCCGCATGAACGTCACCAAGTGAGCCGCACAAGCAATCAGATTGCGCGGATGGCTGTTCACGATGGCGCTCGCCACGGCGCGGTCGCCGGCCAGATGCCGCCGCAGCCGTGTTTCAGCCCACCCGGGGCAGGCAAGACAATCGTCTGCAAGAAAGCCGACGAACGGCGCTTGCGTCGCCGCAATACCCACGTTGCGGGCCGCACCAACGAACAACGTCCGACTGACCTCGATCACCGGCACCTCGAGCCCGGCGGCAGCCAGCAGTGCACGCGCCTCCCCTCCACCTGAGTTGACCACAACGATCTCGAGCGGCGTATTCTGACCAAGGAGAGATGTCACCGCCTCGACGATTCGAGCCGGCGCGCGGTGGCCAATGACAATGACGGCAAGCTTCGGCGGGTCTGAATCAGGCACTTTGCAGCTGGGCTTGCGGAAATGAAAAACGGCGGCGCACCGCAAGCTTGAATTGGTAGCGCATGCAGCGCCAGACATCCGAGGGAACCTTCGGCGCCGCCGTGGCCACGGCGAGGAACCGCGCCGCGGTCTCCAGGTCGCCGCGTGTGTAGTGGACACGGGCGATCTTGAGGGCGACCAGGCCTTCCCTGACCTTGAGCGCCGACTTCGGAATGCCGCAGTCGGTGAGCTTGCGCAACGCCAGGTGCCAGTCGAGGAAACGTTGCGCCGGGTTGATCGTGAAACGATTGTCGGAGCGCTCCGCCGAAACGACGTAGATCATGACAGGCTGTGTAATCACGGCTAGTGAGGCCCTGCTCATCAACCGCACCCAGAACAATGTGTCCTCGTCATAGGCGAGCCCGGTCGGGAACCTTGTATCGCCGACCACGCTCCGGGACACCAGGGCGCTGCCCACGGCAATCGAGCGGATGTGACCTTGCAGATAGGCTGAAGCATTGGCGATGCTGGTGGCCGTATAGCCGGCCGGAAACTTTATATGCCGATCCTCGCCATTGGTCCGTCGGCGAAAGGCGCCGACCACCATATCGGCCGTCGGCTGGGCCTCCGCCCGCAGCAGCAGCGACCGTAGCCCGCCTTCCAGATGCAGATCGTCGGCGTCGATCATGTATATCCAGGGGCAACTTGCCTGCGCCAGTGCCAGATTGCGGGCGCCGCCTGCGTCTCGGCAGGTGCCCTTGAGCACGCGCAACGGCAATGACAGTTGCGAAGCTGCGTCTTGCGCGACGGCTGCTGTGCCATCCGACGACGAATCGTCGACCAGCAGCACCTCGCCGATGACCTCAACCTCCGAACGAAGTGAAGCCAGCGTGCCGGCGATGGTTGCCGCCGCATTATGTGCTGGAATGACGACGCTGACCGCTTTCAATGACAAACCCTACACCGGTGCATTTCATGCGCGCCGGCGTCCCCCTGCATGAGGCCTAGGATAGCGGCCGTATCTGCGTTTGAGAAGCAATCTTTGCTGGCTCGAAAGCGCCGGCGTGATCCGCATCGTCGCCCGCCGTCAAGCCTTCTCGAGCACGACCGGAATGACGTCTACCGCCTGGTCGCCGACTTGCCCCCCGGTGGTTTTCAAGACACCAACGATCGGCGCCACATCCGAGTAGTCGCGGCCATAGCCGACAGTGATGTGGTCATTGCTTGCCCGCATGCCGTTGGTCGGATCGAACTCCTGCCAGCCGGCATCGCGCCCGCACCACACCCTAACCCAGGCATGCATGGCGTCGGCTCCTTCGAGCCGAGGCTTGCCCTTCGGCGGAATGGTGCGCAGGAACCCGCTGACATAGCCGGCGGGGATGCCCAGGCCGCGCAGCCCCGCAATCATGATGTGCGAAAAATCCTGACAGACGCCCCGCTTCAGGCTGAACGCGTCGCTGGCCTTCGTCCGAACGGTGGTCGCCTTGCCGTCATAGGTGAAATCACGGTGAATGCGGTTGCACAGATCCATAGCCGTACCGACGGTCGAGCTGCCGACGCTGTCTCGCGCATAGGCAGTGATCGCCGCATCGATGCCGGCATGATCGCTGGCCGCCAGAAAGTGATGCGGTGCATCAGGCGACAGCGACCGCACCGTGCCGAGTTCGGCCCGCAGTTGTTGAATGTCGGGCGAGACGTCGAGCCCGGGCTCCGGCCGCGACACGGCCACGCGCGCGCTCATTCTGATGTCGAGCGCGTCGTGAGCGTCGCGAAAGGCGATCGAGGTGACGTTGTTGCCGAAGAAATCGGCAAAATCCAAGCGTTCGCTCGGCGCCGGCGCAAACGACAGCGAAGCGGCGATCACCCGCTGCACGCCGGCGATCGTCGGCGGCAACACGCGCACCTGATGGCGGCCGCCGCCGGCCGCAGCGTCATAGTCGTAGCGCAGATGGAGCCTGATGTCGTAGAGCATGCCCGCCTTTACCCGAAATAGGCTTTGGCGAGGCTGTTGTAGAGGCCGCCGATCTCATTGGCGAGATCGTCCAGGGCCTTCGCCGTCATGTCCGAAGGCTCCTTGATGGCTATCGCGGTGTTGAGCTGCAGGATCTCCTTCGCCGCCAGCGACATATGCCCCTCGCCACCGATAGCGGGCAACAGCCCGATTTCAGCCTTCAGCCGTTCGAGTTGGAAAAGGATCGAGCGTGGGTTGAGCGGATCGAGCACCAGGAGGTCGATCACCGTTCGCCTGCCGGCCTGCACCGGATACTGCCGCCGGTGAGTCATGACGCTGTCGCCGATCTCCAGCATCATGTCGAGCGCGCCGTCGGGTGCTTGTGCCCTGGTCAGCCGGGCCAGCGTGCGGGCGATCTGGATGCCGCGTTCCAGCCGCCGGCCGATCTCCAGGAAGCGCCAGCCGGTGAAGCGGTACATGTTCTCATGCAGCAGGCCGGAAAAACCGGCAAGCTTGCGCAGGAGGACCGTCATCGCCCGCGTCGCGTCGTCGCCTGGCGCCACCGTCGTGGCGAACTGATGGACCGTCTTCGACAGATCCTTCAGCGCCAGCCAGCCATCGGGCGAAAAACGGTCGCGGATCTGCCCGGCGCTGTAGACGGCGCTGTCCAGCGTGCCGATGAGACCGGACGGGATGGCCGATTCAAGGTCGATGCCGAAGGGGTCGAGATAGTCTCTGACATCGGCAAGCAGCGGCATATCCGGGTCTGACGTCTCGGCCAGCCGCACGTGATAGGCGCGCAGGATGCGCACCGTGTCTTCCGATCGCTCGATGTAGCGGCCGAGCCATGTCAGGTTCTCCGCCGCGCGGCTGGGCAGGCTGCCCGGCATGGTGCGGGTGAAACTGTCATGCTCCTGCGGCAGCAGCGTTTCGCGCTCCACCGCTCTGTCGCTGACCACCCAGACATCCGCCGCCTGGCCGCCGCGCTGCATGGCGATGGCCGTCGGGTCGAGTGAAAAGCCGACGCGGGCGAACCCGCCGGGCATCACCGTCCAGCCATCGGCCGTTCGCGCCAGATAAACACGTAGGCTTGCCGGGCGTGGTTCCAGCCAGCCGCCGACATAGACCGGCGTCGTCGAAAGCGTCACCGCTTCCTGGCCGACGAAGTCGCCGCCGTCGCGTTCGATCCGCGCAATCAATTCGGCCCGTTCCCCGGCGGACAGGGCCGAGCCGAGCTTTGTCGATTCGTCATCCTCGAAAGCCAGTCTTGTCGACAGAGCCGGCCCGATCACCATGCGGTCGATATTGGCCAGCACATGCGCGCGTTCGGATTCTTGTCCGCACCACCACGTCGCGACGCTTGGCAACAGGAGCTCTTCGCCCCGCAGGGCGCGCGAAATCTCCGGCAGGAAGGCGAGTAGTGCGCGCGTTTCCATCAGGCCCGAGCCCAGCGCGTTGACCGTCGAAACAGCGCCCTGGCGGATCGCTTCGACCAACCCCGGCGTACCGATCTGCGAATCCGACCGCAGTTCGAGCGGATCGGCGAAGGCTGCGTCGAGCCGCCGCCACAGCACGCCGACCGGCTTCAGCCCCGAAACCGTGCGCACCATCAGTCTGCCGCCCGAGACGGTCAGATCCTCGCCTTCGAGCAGCATGATGCCGAGATAGCGGGCGATATAGGCATGCTCGTAATAGGTTTCGTTGAGCGGTCCCGGCGTCAGGATGGCGACGCGGCCGCCGGTCGCCTTGGCCATGCCGATCAGCGCATCGCGGAAGCGTCGGAAGAAACCGGCAAGTCGATGCACATGCATCTCGCCATAGATGTCGGACAGCGCACGCGTGGTGGCAACGCGGTTTTCCAGCGCAAAACCAGCTCCCGACGGTGCCTGTGTGCGATCGCCCAGCACCCACCACCGTCCGTCCGGTCCGCGGCCGAGCTCGAATGCGCAGAAATGCAGGAAATGGCCACCGGCCGGCCTGGTGCCGACAACGGGCCGCAAATATTCCGGGCTGGCTGCGATCAGTCCAGCCGGCAGGATGCCCTTCTCGATCAGCCGGTTCGGCCCGTAGATGTCGGCGATCGTTTCCTCGAACAGTTCGGCCCGCTGGACGAGACCGGCGCTGATGTCAGCCCATTCCTTGTCCTCGATCAGCAAGGGAACATGCGCCAGCGGCCATTCGCGCTCATTGGCGCCGGCCTTGTCGTAGACGCGGTAATAGACGCCGGCATCGCGCAGATACTGGTCGGCACGGGCAAAGCGCTGGGCGAGCTTTTCGGGGCCCAGTTCTTCCAGCGCCTCGATGAAGTTCTTCCAGGCCGGGCGGGGATTGCCCGATGCATCGACCATCTCGTCGACGACGCCGTCGATCGGCTGGTAGTGCTCCAGCAGGCTATGGGTTTGCGGCTTGCCGCGTACCCTCTTGTGATTCCCCTTTGCCATCGCTGATCAGAGTCTGGCAGGGCGTCGAAGGTCAAGGGTCATCGGGAAGTCTTCAGCGGCTTCTTCGTTGCGCAGCACGTAACTGGACGGCGTATGGCCGCGCGGCTCGAAGCGGGCGAGCCGCCGCGCCTCGGCTTCGTTGCCGTTGACCGGGAAGGTGTCGTAGCTACGCCCGCCGGGATGCGCGACATGGTAGACGCAGCCGCCGACCGCCCGGCCCGACCAACGATCGTAGATGTCGAAGACCAGCGGCGTGTTGACCGGCAGCGCCGGATGCAGGCCCGATGACGGCTGCCAGGCCTTGAAGCGGACGCCCGCCACCGCGATCTCGCGGTTGTCGGTCACCTTCATCGGCACGATGCGGCCATTGCAGACGATGGCATGGCGCTCCGGGTTGAGCCCTTCTGTCTTCACCTGCAGCCGCTCGACCGAGGAATCGACGAAGCGCACGGTTCCGCCAATCGCCCCTTGCTCGCCCATCACATGCCATGGCTCCAGCGCCTGCCGCAGCTCCAGCTTGATGCCGGCATACTGGACCTCGCCGCAGAACGGGAAGCGGAACTCGAGCTGCGCATCGAACCATTCGGGCCGGAACTCGAAACCGTTCAGCTTGAGGTCGTCGAGCACGTCGAGGAAATCGGCCCAGACATGGTGCGGCAGCATGAAACGGTCATGCAGCGAGGTGCCCCAGCGCACGAAACGGCCGTCGAGCGGGTTCTTCCACGCGCGGGCGATAATGGCACGTACCAGAAGCTGCTGCGCCAGGCTCATGCGCGCATTGGGCGGCATCTCGAAACCGCGGAACTCGACCAGGCCGAGACGACCGGTCGGGCCATCCGGGGAAAACAATTTGTCGATGCAGATTTCCGAACGATGCGTGTTGCCGGTTACATCGGTCAGCAGATTACGGAACAACCGGTCGACCAACCACGGCAATGGTGCCGCGCCTTTGTCTGGATGCGGCACCTGCGCCATCGCGATCTCAAGCTCGTAGAGCGAGTCGTGGCGCGCCTCGTCGAAGCGTGGCGCCTGGCTGGTCGGGCCGATGAACAGGCCCGAGAACAGGTAGGACAGCGACGGATGCCGCTGCCACTGCAACACCAGACTCTTCAACAGGTCAGGCCGGCGCAGAAACGGGCTGTCATTGGGCGTCGCGCCGCCGACGACGACATGGTTGCCGCCGCCGGTGCCGGTGTGACGGCCGTCGATCATGAACTTGTCGGCACCAAGCCGCGTCTGCCGCGCTTCCTCGTAGATCGCCGTGGTTGTCGCCACGCAGTCCTGCCAATTGGAGGCCGGATGGATGTTGACCTCGATGACACCGGGATCCGGCGCCACCCTGATGACGTTGAGGCGTGGATCGTGCGGCGGGCCATAGCCCTCGATATGCACCGGCAGGCCGATCGCTTTTGCCGCGTTCTCGGCCGCCGCGACCAGTTCGAGATAATCTTCCAGCGCCTCGACCGGCGGCATGAACACACACAGCCGCCCGTCACGCGGCTCGACCGACAGTGCAGTGCGCACCGCGCCGCCGATCTCGGTGATCTCCTGCTCGACACGGTCCTGCTGGCCGGTCGTTGCCGTGAAGGATACCGCCTGCTGGCGACGCGCCATTTCGTCGGCGCCTTCAAGTTCGGCTGGAGCCGCTTGGGGCAAGATAGCCTCGCGCGCCGGCAGCGGCCCGCGCGGCAGCGACGGATCGACCGGCACGATGTAGGGGAACTGCGCCGGCGGCACATAAGGCAGCGTGCCGAGCGGCAGGCGATAGCCGACCGGTGAATCGCCGGGCACCAGGAACAGCCGGCCGCGCCGTGTCTTCCATTTCTCCGAGCGCCAGCGCGGTCCCGATGCCTGGCTGTTCCAACGCTGCACCGGCAGTACGTAGCCCGACGGCTTGGTCAGGCCGCGTTCGAACACGCGCGCCATGCGGCTGCGCTCCTCCGGGTCCTCCAGCTTGGAATTCGACGGATCGACATTGTCGGGCAGCTTGCCTTCCTTGAGCAGCCACTCGGCCGGGTCCTCATAGGCTTCGCTGACCATGGTCGTTTCGATGCCGAGTTCGCCGGCGATTGCCGTCAGCAGGCTTTCCGCCTGCTTTGGTCCAATATCGGCCTCGCTCTTTTCCCGTGCGATCAGCGACGGATCGCTCCACACCGGCTGGCCGTCGGTGCGCCAGTAGAGCGAAAAGGTCCAGCGCGGTAGGCTTTCGCCAGGATACCACTTGCCTTGCCCGTAATGCAGGAAGCCGCCCGGCGCGAAGCGTTCGCGCAGTTTTCGGATCAGCGCATCTGCCTTTTCGCGCTTGGTCGGGCCGACGGCGGCAGTGTTCCATTCCGCGGACTCGAAATCGTCGATCGACACGAAGGTGGGCTCGCCGCCCATGGTGAGCCGCACGTCGCCGGCCGCGAGCGCGGCGTCGACCTTGTTGCCGAGCGCATCGAGCGCCAGCCAGCTTTCATCCGAGAACGGCTTGGTGATGCGTGGGTGCTCGGAGATGCGGTCGACCCGCATCTCGAAGCCGAACTCGACATTGGCAAAGCTCGCCATACCGGAAATCGGCGCGGCATTGCGGAAATGCGGCGTCGCCGCCAGCGGCACATGGCTTTCACCGGTGAGCAGGCCGGAAGTCGGATCGAAACCGATCCAGCCCGCGCCCGGCAGATAGACCTCGCACCAGGCATGGAGGTCGGTGAAGTCGACGGCAGTGCCGGGCGGCCCGTCGAGCGCCACAAGATCGGGCTTCAGCTGGATCAGATAGCCGGAGACGAAACGTGCGGCAATGCCGAGGTTCCTCAGGATCTGCACCAGCAGCCAGCTCGAATCCCGGCACGAGCCTTTTGCCGCGGTCAGCGTTTCCTCAGGCGAGAAGACGCCGGTCTCCATGCGCACGATATAGGCGATCTCGCGCTGCAGGCGGGCATTGAGGTCGACGACGAAATTGACGGTGTTGGTCGGGCTGCGGTCGATGGTTTTCAGGAAGGCGGACAACAGCGGCCCAGCCGGCTCGGGCGTCCGATAGATGGCCAGATCATCACGTATCTCTTCCGGGTACTCGAACGGAAACATCTCTGCAGACGGCTCGACGAAGAAATCGAACGGATTGTAGACAGTCATGTCGGCGACGAGGTCGACCTCGATCTTCAGTTCCGCCACCGGCTCCGGAAAGACGAAGCGGGCGAGGAAATTGCCGTAAGGGTCCTGCTGCAGATTGACGAAATGGTTCGCCGGCTCGACCTTCAGCGAATGGCTCAAGACCTTGGTGCGGGAATGCGGCGCCGGCTGCAGCCTGATGACTTGCGGGCCGAGGACAACCGGCCGGTCATATTTGTAGTGGGTCAGGTGGTAGACGGCTGCCAGAATTGCCATGGGGCCCCGGAGTTCAGCGTTTCAAAACGATTTCGCCGAACCCTGACACAAATGGCGGCCATTCTCCAAGCAGAGATGTTGCGGTGCACCTAATTTAAGCAGCGGAAGCCTGCCCAAGATGTGTTGAGATTAGGTCAGGCCGAGCCGAAAATGGTGGCTTCCGAGAACCGGAGCGGAGCGTACTTTGGGTGCGTGAGCACCGGAAGCGCAGGAAGCCGCCCTTTGCAGGCCGGCCTCACCTGAATATCGGCACAGCTCAGAAGAACGCCTGTATCCCCGTCTGTGCCCGCCCAAGGATCAGCGCGTGCACGTCATGCGTGCCCTCATAGGTGTTGACGGTTTCCAGGTTCTGCGCGTGGCGCATGACGTGGTAGCCGATCTGGATGCCGTTGCCGCCATGCATGTCGCGGGCCTGGCGGGCAATATCGAGCGCCTTGCCGCAATTGTTGCGCTTGACGATCGAGATCATCTCCGGCGCCATTTTGCCTTCGTCCATCAGCCGCCCGACCCGCAGGCTGGCCTGTAGGCCCAGCGCGATCTCGGTTTGCATGTCGGCGAGCTTCTTCTGGAACAGCTGCGTGCCGGCCAGCGGCTTGCCGAACTGCTTGCGGTCGAGGCCATATTGGCGGGCGCGGTGCCAGCAATCCTCGGCCGCGCCCATCGCCCCCCAGGAAATGCCATAGCGCGCCCGGTTGAGGCAGCCGAACGGACCGCCGAGGCCCTTGGCGTTCGGCAGCAACGCGTCTTCGCCGACCTCGACGCCTTCCATCACCACCTCACCGGTGATCGATGCGCGCAGGCTGAGCTTGCCGCCGATCTTCGGCGCCGACAGCCCCTTCATGCCCTTTTCCAGCACGAAGCCGCGAATCTCGTCCTTGCCGTTCTCGCCCTTGAGCTTCGCCCAGACGACGAACACGTCGGCGATCGGCGCGTTGGAAATCCACATCTTGGAACCGGAAAGCTTGTAGCCGTTCGCCGTCTTCTCGGCCCGCGTCTTCATGCCGCCGGGATCGGACCCCGCATCCGGCTCGGTAAGGCCGAAGCAGCCGATCCATTCGCCCGAGGCCAGCTTCGGCAGGTACTTCTTGCGCTGCGCCTCCGAGCCATAAGCATGGATCGGAAACATCACCAGCGACGACTGCACGCTCATCATCGAGCGATAACCCGAGTCGACGCGCTCGACTTCCCGCGCCACCAGCCCGTAGGTGACATAGTTGGCGCCGAGCCCGCCATATTCCTCAGGAATCGTGATGCCGAGCAGACCCGCATCGCCCATCTCGCGAAAGATACCGGCGTCGGTCTTCTCCTCAAGATAGGCTTCCTCGATCTTCGGCGCCAACTTGTCGGCGGCAAAGGCCACGGCGCCGTCGCGCACCATGCGTTCGTCTTCAGAAAGCTGGTTCTCGATCAGGAAGGGATCTTCCCAGACGAACGCGTTCTTGTCGGCGGCCATGGCTGTCGGTCCTCTCAAACGAAATCTTGAAGTGCCCGGCTTATCCGCCTCCGCCTTGAAAAAATCAAACGAAATTGCATCACGGATCAATGAGCGTTAGTAATGAATCATGAACGTCCAGCGCCGCCTTTTGCCGAACATCAGCGCCCTCGCCGCCTTCGAGGCGGTGGCCCGTCTGGGCAGTTTTACCGCTGCTGCCCAGGAGCTCGATCTGACCCAGGGCGCCGTCAGCCGGCAGGTCAGGCTTTTAGAAGACCAGTTCGGCCGCCGCCTGTTCGAGCGCGACAGTCGCAATGTCAGGCTGTCGACGGCGGGCGAAATCTATGCCGAGGCGGTTCGCTCCGCGCTTGGCCAGCTGCGCGACGCGGCGCTCGGATTGATGAGCAATCGGCATAGCGGCATCCTGAACCTCGCCATATTGCCGACCTTCGGCACGCGTTGGCTGATGCCGCTCATTCCGGATTTCGTCGAAAACAATCCCGACATCACCATCAACTTCGTCACCCGCATCGGACGCTTCGACTTCGCCCGCGAGCGACTGGACGCCGCCATTCATCATGGTCAGCCCGACTGGCCGGACGCCGACTCCACGCTGTTGATGCGCGAGACAGTGATGCCGGTGGTTTCACCCGAATTCCTGGCCAGCCGCGCCATTGCCACGGCGGTCGATATCAGCCGCCTGCCGCTACTGCACATGGCGACGCGTCCCGGTGCCTGGGGCGAATGGTTCGAAGAGCAGGGTCTCAGCCCGCCGACCGGGCCCGGCATGCAGTTCGAGCAATTCGGCACCGTCGCCCAGGCCTGCATGGCCGGGCTTGGCGTGGCGCTCCTGCCGGAGATCCTGATTGCGGGCGAGCTGCAGCGCGGCCAGTTGGTGCCGGCGCCGGGCCGGCCGATGCAGAGCCGCAGCGCCTACTATCTCGTCGTGCCACACGACAAACGCGGCCATCCGCCCGTCGCCAGCTTTCGCGACTGGCTGCTGGGCCAGGTTGAGAAGGAGCCGGCTGTTCTGGCGTGGTAGCTACTTCCGCTTCATCGCTTCAGCCAAAGCCGCACCAAACGCGCCCTGCGCCGGCCGCTCCGGCTGGCGCTGTGGCGCCGCCGAACGCGGCGTCGGCTTGCCGCCACCATTGTCGCGCGCCCCGGCTTTCGATACCCCACCCTCGCCACCATCCTTGCGCATGGAAAGGCCTATCCGCTTGCGCTTGATGTCGACGTCGACAACGCGCACTTTCACCACGTCGCCCGCCTTCACCACCTCATGCGCATCCTTGACGAAGCGGTCGGCCAGTTGCGAGACGTGCACCAACCCGTCCTGATGCACGCCGATATCGACGAAAGCGCCGAAGGCCGCAACATTGGTGACGGTGCCTTCCAACAGCATGCCGGGCTTCAGGTCCTTGATGTCGTCGACGCCCTCGGCAAAGGTCGCGGTCTTGAAGCCGGGGCGCGGATCGCGGCCGGGCTTTTCCAGCTCCGCCAGGATGTCGCGCACCGTCGGCAGGCCGAACCGATCATCGACGAAGACGCGCGGATCGAGCGCTTTCAGTGCCGCGCTGTCGCCCATCAGCGCGCGGACGTCGCGCCCGCAGGCGGCAACGATCTTCTTCGCCACGCCATAGGCTTCGGGATGCACCGACGAGGCATCGAGCGGCTCGCTGCCATTGGCAATGCGCAGAAAGCCGGCGCATTGCTCGAACGCGCGAGGTCCAAGGCGGGAGACCTTGAGTAGATCCTTCCGGCTGGCGAAGGGGCCGGTCGCGTCGCGATGCGCAATGATCGCTTCGGCCAGCGAGGCGCCAAGCCCTGAAACCCGAGCCAGAAGTGGCGCCGAGGCCGTGTTGAGGTCGACACCGACGGCATTGACCGCGTCTTCGACCACCGCCTCCAGTGAGCGGCCGAGCCGGTACTGGTCGACATCATGCTGGTACTGGCCGACGCCGATCGATTTGGGTTCGATCTTGACCAGTTCGGCCAAGGGATCCTGCAGCCGCCGCGCGATCGACACTGCGCCGCGCAACGACACGTCAAGACCGGGAAATTCCGCCGCCGCGGTTGCCGAAGCGGAATAGACCGAGGCGCCCGCCTCGCTGACGATCACCTTGAGGGGCTTCGGCCCAGAGTCCGCCGGCATATCGGCCAGCATGTCGGCGACCAGCTTCTCGGTTTCACGGCTGCCGGTGCCGTTGCCGATGGAAATCAGCTCGACCTTGTGCAGGCGGATGAGCTTGGCCAGTTCTGCCTGCGTGCCGCGCACGTCGTTCCTTGGCGGAAACGGATAGACCGTCGTCGTCGTCAGCACTTTTCCGGTGCCATCGACCACCGCCACCTTGACGCCGGTGCGAATGCCCGGGTCGAGCCCCATCGTGGCGCGCGAGCCGGCCGGTGCGGCGAGCAGCAGATCCTTCAAATTGCGGGCGAATACATGGATCGCTTCTTCCTCTGCCCTTTCACGCAAATCCCGCATCAGGTCGAGCGTCAGGTGCAGCGACAGTTTTATGCGCCAGGTCCAGCCGGCGACCTCGGTCAGCCAGCGGTCGCCCGGCAACTGGCGGCCGATGGCGTAGGCGTCGGCAATCATCCGTTCGACCGGTTTCACCTGGGAGGCGTCGTCGGCATCGACCTCGATGTCGAGCGACAGCACTTCCTCGTTGCGGCCGCGCAACATGGCCAGCGCGCGATGGCTGGGTACGTTGGCCCAGCGCTCGACATGGTCGAAATAGTCGGAGAATTTCGCGCCGGCCTCCTGCTTGCCGTCGACCACCTTAGCCCGCATGAAGGCGCGTTCCTTCATGTAGCTCCTGAGCTTGCCCACCAGATCGGCATTTTCGGCGAACTGTTCCGACAGGATGTCGCGCGCGCCGTCGAGCGCCGCCTTGGCATCGGCCACCTCTTCGGTCAGATAGGCCAGCGCCAGTTCCGTGGGCACCGCCGCACGGTCGGCAAGAATGGCCTCCGCCAGCGGTCCCAATCCCCGCTCACGCGCGATCTCGGCCTTGGTCCGCCGCTTTGGCTTGTAAGGCAGATAGATGTCTTCGAGCTCCGCCTTGGTCGTTACATCAGCGATCTTGCCTTCCAGTTCGGCCGTCAGCTTGCCCTGCTCGCGGATCGAACCCAGGATGGTGTCGCGGCGCGCGTCGAGCTCGCGCAGATAGGCAAGCCGTTCGGCCAGCAGGCGCAATTGTGTGTCGTCCAGACCGCCGGTGACCTCCTTGCGGTAGCGCGCCACGAACGGCACTGTCGCCCCCTCGTCCAGCAGTTCGATCGCCGCTGCGGCCTGTTCGGGCCGCGAAGCGATCTCGGCTGCTATGAGTGCTGCGATGCGCTTGATGTCAGATGCCATGTGGTTCCTATGCCCAGTCGAAAAGAGCAGCGACCATAGGCGCTGAGCATCGCCGCGCCAACCGCGGCGTTTTCAACCGTCTGAGAGGTCCACAGGAAAGCGCACCTTAGTTCGGATGCCTAGACCATCCGGCTCAATGCCTCGAAGAAGGCGACGAGTTCCAGGTCGAGCGGATCGTCGACCGGCGCCGGCTGCGACGACATCTTTGCGATCACCACCTCATCCCTGGGATTGACATAGAGCCATTGGCCATGGATGCCGAGGCCGAAGAAGGCACCGCTTGTCCCACCCGTCTGATACCATTTGTTGCGGTAGCGGCCCTGCGAAAGGAGGAACGCCATGGTGCCGCGCTGCCATGCGGCGGCGTCACCGCCCGTCTCGATCGTGTCGCGCACCCAGGCTTCCGGCACGATGCGGCGGCCATTGGCCATGCCGCCTTGCCGCATCATCTCGCCGACGCGCGCCAGGTCGCGCGGCGTCACCGAAACGCCGCCGGCCGTGCGCGCCGTGCCTTCCATATCGACCGTCACCGAGGCTTCGCTGGCGGCACCGAGCGGCAGCCACAATTTCTCGCGCATCAGATCCGTGACGCGCTGGCCGGACGCACGTTCGATGAGGATGCCCAGCAGATCGGAATTGGGCGAGCGATAGCGGAACGTCTGGCCATGCGGCTCGGGCAGGCGCTGCAGCGTCAGGATGAATGCGCGGAGGCTTTCACTACCGCCGCCCGGATTCCACAGCGTCGCGCGGCGGTAGCGGGCAAAGGCGCTTTCCGGATCGAGATAGGCCTCTTCAAAGTCGAGGCTGACGGTCATGTCGAGCACGTGCCGCACCGTCGCATCGCCATAGGCCGAACCGGCTGCTTCGGGAAGGTACCGGGTCACCGGCGCTTGCGGATCGAAAATCCCCTCACCTTCCAGGATGCCGGCAACAATGGCGGTCAGCGATTTGCTGATCGAAAAGATGATGTGGCGTGCGCCGAACTCCATATGCGGTGCGAACCAGTCGCCGACGACCTTGCCGGCCTTCATGATCGTCAGCGCGTCGGTATCGGAGCGAACGAGAAAGTCCGCGACAGTCTCCTGACCACCGGCCAGAGTGACCTTCTCACTGAGCAGCCCGTCCAGAGACGGTGCCGGCACGTCGTCACCACCCGACGCAGCGATGCGTGCGCTGGGTACCAATTCGCCGACATTCTGGAACGACCATCGGCTGAACGGCTTTTCGCGCCAGTTGCCAAGCAGCACCTGGTTACGGGCAAAGCCATACCTGGTCTCGAACGCGGTCTTGCCAGTCACGGCGTTTCCTTCCGGATTGTTCTTGCCTTGGGATTAGCCGAGTACCGCGGCGATGGCGTGCACGGCCTTCAGCGTCGCCATCGAATAGGCGGTGTTGGTGAAATCCGGATAGGTCGAAAGCTTCACCACGACCATCCTCGTGTCCCAGTCGATATGGATCAACTGCCCGAACACGCCCCGGCACATGAGCGCGCGCGAGCGCGGGTTCTCGATCCAGAACTGGTTGCGGTAACTACCTTCCGGCAGGCTGGGATTGAAATCCGGTCCATGCCTGCCGTTGCGTGTCGCCTCGATCCAGTCGGCCGGCACCACGCCGCCGCCATTGTCGAGGATCAGCTGGCCGAAGCGGCCATAGTCTCGCAGCGTCGCGTTGAAGCCGCCGTCGGCCACGGCATAGCCGGCGCTGTCGACCGTGAAGCAGGCGCTTTCATCGGTGCCGAGCTTTTGCCACAGCTCCTCGGAGACTAGCTGCGGCAGCCGCTTGCCTGTGACCCGCTCCATGATGAAGGCCAGCACATCGGTCTCGATCGAGCGGTATTCGAAAGCAGCGCCATGCGGCCGGCTTTTCTCCTTGAGACCAAGGATCAGCTCGAACATGTGCGACGGCCAGCGGAACGTCGGATCACTGCCCGGCGGCACCGGCTTCCAGCCGCCTGCGACATCGACCTGGCCGATATCGGAATAGGGGTCGGTGTATTCCTCGGAAAAGCGCACGCCACTGGTCATGTCGAGCACATGCTGTACGCTGGCGCCGGCCCAGCCGGTGGCGGCAAGCTCCGGCAGATAGGCCGTCACCGGCTGGGCCGGATCGATCAGCCCGCGCCCGACCAGTATGCCGAACACCGAGCCGGTGACCGACTTCGCCATCGACTGCGACAAATGCAGCGTGCGGTCGGTCATACCGTTGAAATAGCGCTCATAGGCGATCTTGCCGTCCTTGAGCACGAGGAAGCCGTCTGCATAGGTCTCGTCGAGCAGCCCGGCCAGCGTCGTCGGTGCCCCGGTGCTATCGCTCATCGGCAGCGCATCGAGATCGACCTCGGCCCGATCGAAGCGGTGCCGGTGGCCATTGCCGCGCCAGACTTCGGCGGTCGGCAGGAACTCGCGAATGTGCTGGAACGCCCAGCGGTTCCAAGGCCCCCTGTCCCAATCGAGCTTCGGCAGCACCAATTGCGGCGGCGACCCCTGCATGATCGGTGGCGCTGGATCGCTGTTGCGGTAGGAGTCCATGATTTCATGTCCTGACGAAAAACGGACCCGGCGGCGGCGGCCGCCGGGTCCGTCTTGAGGCGGCTATTTCTGCAGCTCGGTCCAGATCTTGGTGTAGATCTCCTGCACATCCGACGGACACATGACGCCCAATTCACCGTGAGGCTTCGCATCTGCCGGGATAATCACCTCCGGCGCATCCTTCATGTCGGCCGGCATGTATTTATCGGAACCCGAAATACCATTGGCATAGCGATGGAAGGCCGACAGCTCGGCAGCCACTTCCGGATCCATAATGAAGTTCTGGAACAGCTTGGCATTCTCGACGTTTTTGGCTTCCTTAAGCACCACGACATTGTCGCTCCAGTAGGCAAAACCCTCCTTCGCATAGCCGTAGTGGATGGCGGGGTTGGCCAGCCGCTGGCGCAGTGCCGAGCCATTCCAGTCGCTCGTCGCCTTGAAGTCGCCGGCGCCCATCTTCTCGATGGTGTTGTATTCCATCGATATCCAGTTCGGCTTGGCCGCTACCAGAAGGTCGCGCACCTTCTTCAACACTTCCTTATCGCCGGTGCACTGCTGCCCGCCAACATATTTGATGGCGGCGAACATGACGTCGTTCATTTCCGGAACGACATTGACCTTGCCCTTCAACTCATCGGGCGTGTTGAAAACAATGCCCCAGGTGTTGATATCGCCCTTGTACACATCAGTGTTCACAACGACGCCGACGGTGCCCCAGGCCCACGGCACCGAATACTTTCTGCCGGGGTCGAAGTCGGGATTGGCCCATTCCGGCGCCACGTTCTTGAAATTCTCCATCTTGCCCGGATCAGTCTCAAGAAACAGGCCTTCCTTGATCCAGATCGGCATGTAGTTCTGCGATGGTACCACGATGTCGAAGCCGGTGCCGCCCTGGCGCACCTTGGCCAACGCCGTGTCGTTCGAATCGTAGTCGGTGATGGTCACCTTGACGTTGTACTTTGCCTCGAACTTCTTGATAGCGTCCGGGCTGGTGTAGTTGCCCCAATTGTAGATGTTCAGTACGCCGTCGGCGCGAGCCAGGCTCGTCGTTGCGAGCAGCGCCAACCCGATGGCGGTCGCTTTTGTCTTCCAGTTCATGGTTTTAGCTCCCATTTGTAGGTTCAGTCCCGTTTCCTGCTGATCAAGAAAAACAACGTCACGATGGCGACCGACAAGAGCAGGAACACGGTCGAAATCGCGTTTATCTCAGGGGTTATCCCCCGTCTTATCTGGCCGAGCATGTAGGTCGGCAGCGTGTCCTGGCCGCCCGATTTGACGAACTCGGTGATGACAACGTCGTCGAGCGAGATGACGAAAGCCAGCATCAGCCCGGCCAATATGCCGGGCCACAGCAGCGGCAGCGTGATGCGCCGGAATGTCCGCCACGGCGTTGCGTAAAGATCGGCAGCGGCGCGCTCCAGCGTCAGGTCCATATTCTCCAGCCTCGCGCGGATCGGCAAATAGGCGAAGGGGATGCAGAACGCCGTATGTGCGGCAATGAGATAGCCGAGGCCGGAATAGCCGGTGAATATCTTGATGCGCGAGAAGAAGATCAGCAGCGCCACACCGGTGACGATCTCGGGCACCATCAACGGCTGGTTGATCGCCGCATATTTGAAGGTCAGGCCTGGATAGGCGGCCGTGCGGGTTGTCGCCAACGCCGCCATGGTGGCGGCGATGGTCGCAAGGGTCGCCGCAATGGCGCCGATCTGAAACGAACGCAGCGTCGCATCGATCACCTGCGTGTTCTGCCATGCAGACTGGAACCATTTGAGCGAAAAACCGCCCCATTCGGACGTCGATGTCGCCGCATTGAACGCATAGACGACCAGCACGACGATCGGCAGATAGAGCAGGACAAAGCAGGTCGCGGCGATCGCAGTGAATCCTGGCTGATGCTTGACGGAGAAGCTGCTAGCCATGCCGCACCTCGGATCTGCCGGCATTGCGCACATAGACAAGCAGGGCAACCATGACGATGACCATGACGGCGATCGACAGCGCCGAGCCGAGCGGCCAGTTGCGGCCCTGGCCGAATTGCAACTCGATCAGGTTGGAGAGCATCATGTTCTTGCCGCCACCCAGGACGCTTGGCGTCACATAGGCGCCGATTGCCGGTATGAAAACGAGGATGGACCCGGCAATGACGCCCGGCTTGACCAGCGGAAAGATGATCCGCCTCAGCACCTGGAAGCGATTGGCGTAAAGATCGTAGCCGGCCTCGACCAGCCGGAAGTCGAGCTTCTCCATGCTGGCATAGACCGGCAGCACCATCAGCGGCAGATAGACATAAGCCATGCCGACGAGGATCGCGGTATCGGTGTAGAGGATCTGGATCGGCGCCGAGATGATGCCGAGCTTGAGCAGCACCGTGTTGATGATGCCTTCGTTGCGAATGATCTGTAGCACCGCGAAGGTGCGGATCAGAAGGTTGGTCCAGAACGGTATGGTGATCAGGAACAGCCACAGATCGCGCGTCTTTTCACTGCGCGTCGCCATGAAATAGGCTGTCGGGAAACCAAGCACCAAGGTCGCGATCGTCGTCACGATTGCCAGCTTGATGGAACGCCAGAAAATAGTGACGTGGGCGGCGGCGAGCGAAAGCGTGTCGTCGAAGATGTCGCGTTCCATGAACACCGACACCCAGGCCTCCGGCGAGAATTGCCACTTGACGTCGCCGTAGGAACCCGGCGTCAGGAACGAATAGACCAGCACGATCAGCAACGGACCGGTCGCGGCAAAAAGGATGATCAACAGTGCCGGCGCCGACAACAGCCAACGATCGCGGATATCGCGCCGTTCGGCTGCCTTGGCGACTTCCTCCGCGCTCGCCATCAGTCCCTCAGCACTTGCGCGGCATCATTGCCGATTGAAATGCCTACCTTGTCGCCGCGTTCGAACCCGCAGCCTGCGCTGCGCGTGTTCTGCTGCCGCACGGTGAAGGCTTCGCCGCTGTCCAGATGGACATGGATATGCGTGTCGGTGCCGAAATAGACGATGTTTTCGATCGTCCCCGACAGGTCGCCCTTGCCCTTTGTCAGCTTGGCATGCTCGGGCCTCACCACCACGGTGGCGTTGTCCTTCGGCTGGAAGCCTTCGGCCACGGTCGCGTCGATCGTCGCGCCGGATTTGAGCGTTGCGCGTGCCTTGCCCTTGCCCATGCCGGTGATGGCGGCGGTCAGGAAATTGGTTTCGCCGATGAAGTCGGCGACGAAGCGTTCTGCCGGCTTGTCGTAGATATCCCACGGCGAGCCGACCTGCAGGATCTTGCCGGACGACATCACCGCGATGCGGTCCGACATGGTCAGTGCTTCCTCCTGGTCGTGGGTGACGAAGATGAAGGTGATGCCGGTCTCGTGCTGCAGCCGCTTCAATTCGATCTGCATTTCCTTGCGCAGCTTGAAGTCCAGCGCCGATAACGGTTCGTCGAGCAGCAGCACCTTCGGCTGCGGCGCGAGCGCCCGCGCCAGCGCCACGCGCTGCTGCTGGCCGCCGGAAATCTGGCTGGTGCGACGCGACGCCAACGCCTCCATCTTGACCAGCTTCAGCATTTCGTCGACGCGCGCCTTGATCTCGGTCTTAGGCTTGCCGAGCATTTCCAGGCCAAAACCGATATTCTCAGAAACCGTCATGTGCGGAAACAGCGCATAGGACTGGAAGACGGTGTTGACCGGGCGCTTGAACGGCGGCAACGGCGCGATATCGTCGCCATAAAGCAGGATTTCTCCAGCGCTTGGATAGTCGAAGCCGGCGATCAGCCTGAGCAGTGTCGTCTTTCCGCAGCCCGAGGGCCCCAGCAGCGTGAAGAATTCGTTCTCGCGGATTGACACCGAGACCGTGTCGAGAGCGGCGACCTGGCTCTCGCCGGAGCCGAACACCTTGCGCACGCCACGAACTTCGATCGCATTCCTACCCGGTTGTTCCGGCACGCAGTACCCCACTGATAAAGCCTGCTCTTGGCGGCAGGTCTCGTTGCTGTTCGATTGTCACCACATGCCGGTCGGCTTGGCAACCACACAGTTGAATCTCGATTCAGAAAGCAAGCTCCGTGCCACCGTCACGCCTGATAAGTCACTTTGCCACCACAGATAGTCGTCACCGGCCGCACCGTATGCAGCGCTTCCGGCGCGGTCGTTTCGATATCGGCCGAGAGCACAACCAGATCGGCCATATAGCCGGGTTTGAGCATGCCTTTTCGATGCTCGGCGAATTCGGCATAGGCGCCTTCCACCGTGTAGCCGGCAATGGATTCCTGCAGCGAGAAGCTCTGGTCGGGGTCGCCGTCTGCCCAGGGCTTGCGCAGCACTGCCGCCTGAATGCCCAGGATCGGATCGATCGGCGACACCGGCCAATCCGAAGCGAAGACCACGCGCGCGCCGGCATTCTTCAGCGTCCGCCAGGCATAGCTCAACGGCCAGCGGGCCGGCCCGATGCGCGACAGGGTCGGCTCCAGCGGAAAATCCATGGCACCCGGCGGATGCGGCGGCTGCATCGAGGCGATGACGCCAAGTTCGGCAAAACGCGGCACATCGGCAGCCGTGACCACCTCGATATGTTCGACGCGGTGCCGGCTGTCGCGCTTGCCGTTCGCCTTCTGCGCCGCCTCATAGCCATCGAGCACCGCACGCACGGCGCCGTCGCCGATCGAGTGCACCGCCATCTGCAGCCCTCGCCTGTCCACGGCCACCGCGAGATCGATGAACTGCTGCGGCGTGAAAAGCGGTTCGCCGACCCAGTCTGGGCGGTCCGCATAGGGCTCCACCATCACCGCCGTCCATGAATCGAGCACGCCATCGTAGAACACCTTGACCATGCCCGACGACAGCCATTCGCTATGATAGCGCTCGGCCATTGTCGACGCCTTGTCGAGCATGTCGAGGGTCATGAAATTCTTGAAGTGGAACGGTATCTGCACCCGGCAGGGCAAGCCTTCCTCCGCCTCGATCTCGGCAAGCAGCTCGAGCTGGTAGAGATTGCCGTCCATGTTCTGGATCGAGGTGATGCCGTGGCGCGCGCACCAGGCAAGCCCGCGCCGCATGACGTCGCGGTCGGCAGCGCGTTCGGCAGCGGTCGGTATCGGATCCGGCTCGCCGCCGGTCGCCAGCCCCAGCCGGACCCGGTCTTCGCCGGCGAGATCCAGCACCGGGCCGAAGGCTTCGCCTTCACGCAATTCGCCCTCGGCCAACCCGTCGGCGCCCATGACGATCTCGTTGCCCGGACCGAGCGTGCGCCCGTGCAGGATTCCGGCCATCTCCAGTGCCCTGGTGTTGGCCCACATGGTGTGATGGTCGGGCGCTGCCATGCAGAAGGGGCGGTCGGGCAGGATGGCGTCGAGATGATGCCGGGTCACCCGCTCAGCCCCGAGCACGGTGTAGTCGACGCCCTGGCCGACCAGCATTTTCGCATCCGGCCGGGTCGACGCATAGGCGCGGGTCGCCTTTTGCAGCGCCTCGAACCCGAGGATGCCCGACAGCTGAAGATGCGCAAGCTCAGCCGCGCCCGAAAACAGATGCATGTGGGCTTCGATGAAACCCGGGAGCACCGAACCGCCCTTGGCGTCGATCACCTCTGTGGCCGGTCCCTTGAGCTCTTCGATGGAGGCGCGGCTGCCGATGGCAATGATGGCGCCGTCCTTGACGGCAATGGCCTCGGGGGCGGGATTGTCATCGTCCATGGTCTGCATACGACCGTTGATGACGATCAGATCAGCATTGTGACCCGCACCCGTGACAGACATCGCGACTCCGCGCTTTTGACGACTGACTGAGACCGACAACCCCTTCGTCCGAAGACCTGCCACTTCAACGGAGCGGCACTGTCGACAAAAAGGACGCCAGTTCGCTGTCTTCGAAATTCCCCTTGTTATCCCTGAAAACAGCGCGGATAAAGAATGCGACTAATTATTCGCGTTTGTCAACGTTCGGAATTTCGAATGTATAGTGGACAGCACCCTGCGCTTGTGTTGAGACCGGGCGGGGAACGAGGACATCAAGCAGTGAAGCGCAGTCTCGACCGCAAAACCAGGATAGCGCTCGAACCACGCAAGCAGCCGCGGCAACAACGGTCAAGCAAGGTGGTCGACAGGATTCTCGACGCGGCGCTGATCTTGACGCGGGAGCAGGGAACCAAGACGCCGACGACGCTCGCCATTGCGCAGCGCGCCGGCTTGTCGGTCGGTTCGGTCTACCAATACTTTCCCAATAAGGAAGCCATCCTTCTGGATCTCGCCCGGCGCTGGCTGTCATCCTTTCCCGAGGTGATCGCGAAGCGCATCAAGGTCGACCCGCCCACCAACCGCGAAGAGTTTCGGCGGGAAGTGCGCAAGCTCTTCATCGACACGTCCAGGCTCTATCTCGACAACGCCAGCCTGATGCCGGTGATCGAGGCCATCTCCGGCAACGCCGACCTCAGGCCGATCCAGAACGAATATGACGACCAGATCATCGCCCTCTACGCCGCATGGTTGCAGCACGTGAACCCGGCCCTTGAAGACAAGATCGCCAGCCGGCTCGGCGTGGTGATGATGGAGGTCGGTCACGTCTGCCGGCTTGTGGGGCTGAAAAAAGATCGCAGGACGTTCGACCTCATCGAGGACGATGTGGAAACCATGTGGCTCGCTCTGGTGAGCCCCTATCTCAATCTTGACTAAGTTCGCACTTCGAGAGGAATTTTATGAAGACTGTCTATTCGCCTCTCCATGCCGGTCATGCCGGGCAGATGGAGCTGGTCACCGCGGCCATCGTGCCCGGTTTCGAAATGCCCTCGCGGGCCGAGTTCATCAAGGCACGGGTCGAAAGCCAGAAGCTGGGTCCGATCATCGGACCGGTCGAGCACGATCTCACAGCTGCCAAGCGCATCCACAAGGCCGACTACATCGACTTCCTGCCAACGGTCTGGCCGCAATGGACGGCTGCCGGCTTCACGGGTTCGGCCATGCCTTTCACCTGGCCGACGCGGGGCCTGCGCGGCGACGTGCCCCCGCAGCGCATCGACGCTCTGCTCGGTTACTATTCCTTCGACGCCGGCGCCACCTTCGTCGAAGGCACCTGGGCCGCGATCAAGTCATCCTACGACGTGGCGCTGACGGCGGCAGCCCTGGTCAAGGGCGGCGAGAGATCAGCCTTCGCGCTCTGCCGTCCGCCCGGCCACCACGCCGGCGCCGGCTTCATGGGCGGCTATTGCTTCATCAACAACGCCGCCGTCGCCGCGCAATGGTTTCGCGACCAAGGCGCTGCGCGCGTCTCGATCCTCGATGTCGATTATCACCACGGCAACGGCACACAGGAGATCTTCTACGGCCACGGCGATGTCCAGGTCATCAACCTGCATGGTGATCCCCTGACCGAATATCCGTTCTTCCTCGGCCATGCCGACGAGCGTGGCGAAGGCGACGGCGAAGGCTTCAACCTCAATTATCCGATGCCGTTCGGCACCGGCTGGGACGCGTGGGGTGCATCGCTGGACGATGCCTGCGCGAAACTTGCGGCCTACGCTCCCGACGTCGTCGTCGTCTCGCTGGGTGTCGACACGTTCGAGAAGGACCCGATCAGCCAGTTCAAGCTGAAAAGCCAGGACTATCCGAAGATCGGCCGCCGCATCGCCAGGCTCGGCCTGCCGACACTGTTTGTCATGGAAGGTGGCTATGCCGTCGAAGAGATCGGCATCAACGCCGTCGGCGTGCTGACCGGCTTCGAGGACAGATAAAAAGGGTCGGCCATGGCCGCCCTTTTTGTTTGCAAGATTTCAGCTGGTGGCGCCGACGCTCGGCGTGGCAACCGGTGCCGCTGCCTTGCGCGACCGGCCGATGTAATAGACCGCCGCCGCAGCGATGAGACCCGCCGCCAGAATGCCTGCCGCCAGCACCGGCCGATACCAGAACCAGGCGATGGCGATCGTCGCCGTCCCGACCAGGATCGCCAGGAAGAAGGCGATGATGCCGGTTCCCATCCTCGCCATGCTGCCGAGGAAGGGAATGACATCGAGGATGACGCCGATCGGGCTGAGGAACAGGGCGAAGCCGATCGTCAGCAGCAGCAGACCCGCCGCACGCAACAGCCAGGTGATCACTGTGTTTTCCGAGACCGCGTCGGCGAACATCTTCGCAGCCGGCACATCGCCGGTATCCACCATCAGCAACTGGTCGCCGGCGACGGTCTGGTAGGGTTCGAACTGACTACCGGTCTGGCGCGCGACGATGCTCACCACACCGAGCGGGGCCAGCTCATAGCCGATGCGATAGTCGCCCAGCGCCGGCGATGTCGTGTCGGAGCCGAGATAGATCTTGCCGTCGACGACGTTGAGCGGCTTTGTGCCTGTATAGGCAGCTTTGATCGCGGCCGCCTGGCTGGACGTGAGCGAGAATTCCTTGTCGCCTTCGATACGATCAAGCACCGGCGTGCCGAGATTGAAGGCGCCGAGCCTGCCGTCCGGAATCTGGAAGGTCTTGCTGTGGATCGCCATCGGCGGATTCTGGTGGCCGTCCGGCTTCTTGAAATCCGACGAGTCGATCTGGCTGTCGTCCCACACCCTGGAATAGCTGTAGGTGGTCACCGTCTCCTCGCCGCCGCCAAGCTTCTTCGTCGTCTCCGATTTCGAGTCTTCCTTCCACTGATACATCTCGGCGGTGCGCGACAGGCGCAGCCCTTGCGCCGCAATGCCGAAATCCGGATCGGCAAGGCCACCGCTCGCGGTCACCGGGCCAGTGACATGCACGAGCTTGCCGTCATTGGCGGCATCGACAGTCTCAGTGCCGATTGAGACGACCGCGCCGGATCCCTCGGCCAGCGAGCGCGCCGTCTGCACGGCTCGGCCCTCGTTCCAGAACAGTCCGATCACCACCAGTACGATCAAGAGCAAACCGATGACCACCCCACCGACCGCACGTTTGATCCGCCCGAACCACGAGACAGATGTTACTTCCTGAAATGAATCGCTCATTGTTTCCCCCGAAACCGCTGTTTGCCGAAACCTGCGCACGACACACTGCCTCGCGCTTCCAACCCATCATTCGGTGTGCCCATCATTCGGCGTGCCCATCATTCGGCGTGAATGCGCGCGCCGCAATCCTTGGCCGCCTCGCAGGAATGCACCGCCCGCGTGGTGCCACCGTCGCCGACCCGCCACGGCGAGGCGGACAGCGGCGCCTGTTGCTTGCCACCAAGGAGATCGAGTGCGCGCAAGGCGGTCTGCTGGTCTTCACGCTGGACGATCTCCACGTCCTTGAGGCCGATCGCTGCAAGCTGCGGCCCAACAACATCCGGATCGCCCGCCACAACGATCAGCGAAGGCTCGAGCGACGCCAGAGCCAGCGCCTGTTTTTGCACCCCGTCGAGCGTGAGTTGGGTGCGCGCCGTCATGCGGCTCTGCTGGTCCTCCAGCGTCGAACCCGTACCCACGGCGCCGACCAGCGAACTGAACAGTCCCGCCGAGGTTTCCGCCGATCCGGCGAGCGCCCGGCGGTAGACGGTCACCGTGCGGTCGACCTCTTCCTGCGCCACGGGCAAGGTCTTCAACCCGGCAAATCCTCTGAGGATTTCGCTGATCGCCGGGCCTGTGTTGGCCCGCTCGACCGTGGTTGCCACCACCAGTCCGGAGCCGGCCTTCATCGGACTGAGCAGATAGCTGGACACGCCGTAGGAATAGCCCTTCTCCTCGCGGATCACCGAATTCAGCCGGCTCGAAAAATCGTCGCCGAGCAGATTGGCGACAGCCGTCGATTCGGCGCGCTCGCTTTCGTCGGTGCCGGGCGCTGGCCGCGCCACGAACAGTGCCGACTGGCTGGCACCGGGTTCCGGCACCAGCAGCACCTTCTGGCCGCTGTTGAAATGCGCGGCCGGCGACGGCTCCGCGGCAAAGGCGGCAGCACCGCCGGTCCATGCACCAAACGTCTTTTCAAGGCCGGCTGCCACAGTCTTCACCGGCACCGGGCCGACACTGTAGAATGTCACAGCCTTCGGCGTGAACACGGCCTTGAAGGCAGCCTTCGCCTCGTCGAGCGAGATCGACGCCAGCGCCTTTGCCGACCAGTCGATTGCGGCCTTGCCTGGCACCTGCGGGATGAGCGCCGCCTTGGCCGCGCGCCCTGCAACCCCCGGCAGGTCCGCTTCGCGGCCGTTGAGCCAGTCGAAGGTCTGCGCCGTCAGGACGGTCCAGTCGGCCTTGTCGAAACGCGGGTTCAGCACCGCGTCGGCGAGCAGTCCGATACCTTGATCCAGTTTCTCGGGCTGTACGCCGAGCGTCATCGCGGTGGTCAGATAGCCCGCCTGGTAGCCGACGCTGGCGCCGATATCGCTCGTTGCCTTGGCGAAGTCGGCGGAACCGCGCTCGCCGGCGCCGCGTGTCGCCATGCTGGCGGCAAGTTCGAGCAGTCCTTCCTTGCCTTCCGGCACGCTGTTCCAGCCACCTTCGGCGCTCGCTGCCAGATAGACCATCGGCGCTTTTGGCATGGTGTAGTGGACCACCTTGATGCCGTTCGAGAGCGTCGCCGTTTCCATGGCCGGCAGCACCGCCGAAGGCGCGTTTCCGGCTTGATGCTTGGGAATGTCGATCGCCACGCGCTCCGGCGCCGTGAAGGGCTGCGGCGTGCCCGATGATCCCATCAGCGCGTCCGGGTAGCCGCCGCGCGGACCGGGCTTCAGCACCAGAACACTGGCGGCCTCCGGCTTCAACAGCCGTTTGATCGTTGCCTCGATATAGGGAACGCTGGCATCCTTGATCCTTGGATCGTCTTCCAATGCGCTCTGCGCATCGCCGAGGATGTCGGCGTTGTTGGAGACTGCACCGGCGCGGTCCTTCAGCGCTTCGGTGCCGAGTCGCGCGCCGAGCAAGAGGCGATTGCGCGCGCGTTCCACGTCAGCCGGCTCGAGCGGCGTCTCCAGGAAGTCGGCGAAGGCCGCCTTCATTTCGCTTTCGAGCGCTTCTGGGGTTATACCTTCCGCGGCACCTGCCTCGAAAGTGAATCGGCCACCGAGCAGCCCACCCGTCCAGCTAGCACTGGCATAGGTGGCGATGCCCTTCTGCGAAACCAGCCGGTTGCGCAGGAAGCCGTACTCGCCATTGCCGAGCAGTTCTGCGGCGATGCTGAGGGCGCCATTGTCAGGTGACTGCGCCACCGGACCGCTGAAGCCGACCACCACGATCGGGCTCGGCACACGATCCTCGATCACCAGTTTGAGCCTGGCTTGCGTCGCCTCGGGCACTGCCGGCCGCGCCACGTCGGCGCCGCGCGGCACCCTGCCGAACGTGTCGGCAATCAGCGTCTTGGTTTCGTCGACCTCGAGGTCGCCGACCAGAACCAGCACGGCGTTGTTCGGTAGATAATAGCTGTTGAAGAAGCCGCGCACGTCGTCGAGCGTCGCGGCATCGAGGTCGGCCACCGAACCGATGACCATGCGGCTGTAGGGATGCGGCTGTGGAAACAGCCCTGACCAGAAGGCTTCCCAGCCGGAGGCGCCCGCTCTGTCGAGCACGTTCTGGCGCATCTCGTTCTTGACCACGGAGCGCTGCAGGTCGAGCTTGGCTTGCGATACCGAACGGCCGAGATTGGCCATGCGGTCAGCTTCCAGCGATAGGATCATCGGCAGCGACGACGACAGTCCGTCGACATAGTAGACGGTGCCGTCTTCCGTGGTCCAGGCGTTGATCTCATTGCCGAGCGCGGCGTGTGCACCGAACACGTTCGGCCATGCCGGCGTGCCGGAAAACATCAAATGCTCGAACAGGTGCGCGAAGCCCGAGCGGCCGGCCGGCTCGTTCATCGAGCCGACGCGGTACCGCAGGTTCATCACCACCTTCGGCGCGCGGTGATCCGGGACCAGCACCACCTGCAGCCCGTTGTCGAGCGCATAGGTGACAACAGGCTCAGCCTTGGCCTGCTCTGCCGCCGACGCGCTGCTCCAGAGCGCAAGCGCCACCGTGAATGCGAGGAAAATCCGCACCATCATCAAACCCCATCTCGATGGCCACGAAAACACGCGCCGCCAATATCGCCCAAGAATCGATCGAAAAGGACGCCCATCCCTTCCAGCCGCCGTAACCTATCGGAATCGATCGGCCGCCGATACGGCACGCTTGCAACAAGGTCTGGCTTTTTCGTGTCGGCATCCGTGGTCGAGGCGCTATCGAAGCTCCCGAAAATCGGCTCTGAGTCGCAACCCGAGTCCAACGGATTCGATTTTGTCAAATCGCGTTTGATGTCGGATTCGACTGCGAGTAGATTAGACCCGAATCAGCCGGTCCTGGGGGGCGCGGCGACCACCCAAAGTCTCACGTTCCGGAGTTTTCCCGGGGCCAGACGCGGACGGCTTCGCGTTCCCTAGAAGGATTCGGTTCGATCCGCGCGACCCTGCGCCATGCGTGTGCTTCGTAAACGTAAATGCGTATCCAAGTTCGGCTGCTGGTGACGCCAGCATCCGGGCACAAGAATAGATTCCGGCCAAGAAATACAACCCAAAGCCAAATGAGCAGTCCCGCCGCGCTTTTTCAATCCGACACATTAGGCTCGCGCCTGGCGTCTCGCGGCGATCTGACCAGCTTTTTCATGCACCTTGCCGCCGAGATCGGCGCCGACAGCTACATGCTCGTCGCCATCGTCCACGACCAGGATCGCAACGACGCGCGCATCGTCTCTTCCAACTGGATCTTCGACGCCATCGAACTCATCGGCAAACGGCTGATCGCCGGCCTTGCCCAGGGGCCGCTGACCGCCGCGCCCGGCATCCGCCCCAAGCCATTGGTGGCCGCCCAGGCGCCCGACGTCGGCGGACTGCTCACGAGCGAAGAGGCCCGCCTTCTCGACGTGCTCGGCCATGCGGAAGTCTATTCGCTGCGGCTGAATGTCGGTCGCCAGCGCCTGTTCGCACTGTTCTCGGCGGCCGCGGCAGGCAAGATCGACCAGCCGGCTTTGATGAAGGCCCAGTTGAAGTGCTGTTATGCGCTCTCCAACATACCGCAATTGATCGCCGCCGCCGCCATGCAGGATCCGCTGTCCGACCGCGAGCGCGAATGCCTGTTCTGGGTCTCCGAAGGCAAGACCACCGACGAGGTCGCGGTCATCCTTGGCGTCTCCTCGAACACCGTCAACAGCTACATCACCCACGCCATACAGAAATTCGCGGCCAGCAACCGCGCGATGGCCATCGCCACGGCGATCAGGAGTGGCATCATTTGAAACACGCGCACATCAAGGAGGCAGCGGAGGCCCTTTTCAGCGAGCAGCGCAATCCGTTCGGCGCCTTCTCGCTCGGCTCCGAAACGCATCACGCCGTCACCATTCCTGATGCCGTGCGCCGCTGCCGCTGGATTGCCGTCGACATCAATGCCTCGGCCTTCGGCCTGTTCTTCGTCAGCCCGTCACCGGAACGCGCCCGTCTCGTCCCCAACTTCGATTCCGACTATCCCGGCACGGCCGTCGCAACAAAATTCATCTCTGGCGCCAATGGCGAGGAGATCGTACGACACAGCCGCACCTCGACGGCGCCGCGCTGGTGGGTGGATGACGGCATGGCCGGCTCGGAAGCGGTCTTCCAGAACCTCACCTGGTCGGAGCAGATGGCGCCGCTGGCGCCAGGCTCCAACGGCATCGCCTTTCCCGTCCATGCCGATCGCGGCCATTGCGGGCTGGTCGTTTTCCTGGGATCGGAAATTGCCTTGCCGGAAGACGCGCTATACGAAATCCACGCCCGCTGTTTCTCGCTGTTTGCCGCCGTTGCCCGCATCCGTCCAAGCGATGCCGGCAGGATGCGGTCGATTTCCAAGCGCGAACTCGAATGCCTGAAGCTGACCGCCAACGGCAACACCAGCGAGGAGATCGCGCGGCTGCTCAAACTGTCGGTCCATACCGCCAACCAGTATCTAACCCAGTCCACCCAGAAGCTCAACGCGGTCAACCGCAACCAGGCGGTGGCCAAGGCGCTGCGGCTGGGACTGATAGAATAGCTGCTAAAATGCCAGCGGCTCGGTCTTGCGGATGCGCGCCTGCTCGATCACCGCCTCCAGCAAGGCCGTGTTGCGTTCCGGATCCTCGCCTGGCTTCTCGAACGACACATAGTTGACCACCACCGATGCCTTGTGTTCGCTGAGGGTCAACTGGAAATAGACGGTAACGCCGGGCGGCCTGAGTTCCAGATCAAGCACGATGCGCGGACTGCCGCTCCAATCGACATGCGCCTCGCCGCCATGGCCGAGCCGCAAGGTCCCCGGCAGGAAGAACAGCTCCACAGCTGAATCCACCAGATCCGCCAGGCAAGCGAAATGCTCAAGCCGGATGAAGGCGATGTAGTCGGCGACATCTATCAGCCGCAACTCGGCCACCACCTGCTCGATGGCGCTGGCGACGATGATCTCGCGGGAATTTGCGTGTGGCTGTCGGTTCATGGGGTCGGTCTGCGCTCAGCCTTTTTCGAGTAGACGATCCGCACCAGTTCGGCGACGGCCTGGTAGAATTGCGACGGGATCACACTATCGACCGAAACTTGCTTGTACATGGAGCGGGCGAGCGCCACGTCCTCGAAGACCGGGATGTTGTGCTCCCTGGCGATCTCGCGGATCTTGAGCGCCACCAGATCCTGCCCCTTGGCCAGCACCATGGGTGCGGCATCCTCGTCGCGGACATATTTCAGGGCGATGGAAAAGTGCGTCGGATTGGCGATAATCAGCGTGGCGCGCGGCACCGCCGTCATCATCCGCCGCCGCGCACGGTCGCGCGCCAGCGACCGTAGCCGCGACTTGACGATCGGGTCGCCTTCCGACTGCTTCAGCTCGTCCTTGACCTCCTGCTTGCTCATGCGCAGGTCCTGCCGCCAGTGGAAGCGCGACCAGACGAGATCGACGGCCGCGATCAGGCCCATGACGAAGACGATCGCCACCAGGATATCGACGGCGATACCTCTGATGACGAGACCGAAGGCGACCGGGTTGGTGATCATGCCGGTCAAGAGCTTGCGGTGGTCTTCCGACAGCGTGAAGACAAGCACGATGATGGCAAAGCCAAGCTTGCCCAGCGATTTGAGGAACTCGACGAAGCCCTGCACGCCGAACAGCCGGTTCCATCCTTTGGCTATCGAGATGCGAGAGAATTGCGGCCTGATCCGCTCGCCGACGAATTGCGGCATGTTCTGGAACACCGAGGCGCCGACGCCGGCGACGACCAGTAGCACCAACAGGCTGACGAGGGCGCGGCCGACCTCCATCATGACGGTCTTGTAGAGCGCGATGACGTCGGTCTCGGTGTCCATCGGCCAGGCTTCCGGCTTCTCCAGGAACATCGACAGGAACATACCGAGGTCGACGATGGCATCCTTGGCGTAGAAGACGGTGAACACCAGGATGGCGACGAAGGAGGCGAGGATCGCGGTTTCCCGCGAATGGGGCAGCTTGCCCTGTTCGACGGTGTCGCGGATCTTCTTTTCGGTCGCTTCTTCGGTTTTCGAGTCTTTGTCGACTGCCTCAGCCATTGTGCGCTCGATTGTTCAGCGTTAGGCAGCGACGTTCTGGGTTGCGGGGAGCTCGAAGGCTCCCTCGCGCGAAAGACGGATCGTCGTGACCGCGACGGTCTTGCGTGCCGTCATGATGTCGGCAAGGGCGATCCCTTCCGAGCCCTGTCCGAGTTCGGCTTCGATCATGCGCCGCGACCGCGCGCCGATCGCCGACAGTACCGATTCGGTCAGTCCGGGCGGCGCGCCGCGCAAGGCCAGCGTCACCAGTTCGGTCGACAGCCCGTCGAACAGAAGCACGCGTGCCTTCTGGGTGAGCAGCGGCAGGTCGTCGAAAGCAAACAGTCGGGACCTGACGCCGCCGAGATCGGGCGTGCCGGCCTCTTCCAGGTCCTGCATGACCTCTTCGAGTTGCGGCTTGTCCATCTCGTTGAGCAGACTGGCGACGCGCGCCTGTCCGGCGGAAATGTCCTTGCTCGAGGTTTGCGCCAGCACGCTGGTGCGCAGTTGGTTTTCGACGATCTTGGTGGCCGCTTCCGGAATGGTCACCATCGTCACCATGCGCTTGATGATCTCGCTGCGCATCGGCTTGGTCATGATCAGCAGCACATTCGCCGCTGCCTGGGGCGAAAGCCTGGACAACACCATGGCCGCGGTCTGCGGATGTTCGGCGGCCAGGAACGCACTTAGGCGCTCGGGTTCCAGCTTTTCCAGATCGGGCCAGATCGGCGGCGGTCCTTCCGGCGCGACTTCGAACCTCTTGTCGCCCATGATGGCGCTCATTTCTTCCGGCGACAGCGATTCATTGAGGATGGTGTCCATCCTGTCGGCGGAATCGAGCAACCCCGCGCCTTCTGTAAATTCGGCTTCGAATTCGGCGACGATGCGCTCGAGATCGCTCTGTGGAATGGTGCGCAGCAGACGGGCACCCTCGATCAACGCTTTCAGTTCTTCCTGCTTGAAGAATTTCAGCAGCCGGCTGGCCGACGGCTTGCCCATCGCCACCAGGATAGCGGCAGCCTTCTGCGGGCGCGTCAAGGTTACCGACGTCGTCATGCCGTCCGCCCCCGCCGCCGGTGACAATGCGCGCCGCCCATGCCTACGCGTCCTTCGTCGCTGCGATGATTTCGGTCAGCCTGATGCCGAAGCGCGATGGATCGCTCTCCAGCACTGTGATCTCGCCGCGTGCAATCTTGCGGCCGTTGACCACCACGTCGACAGGTTCGCCAATGCGGCGGTTCAGCGCCACCGTCGAACCCTTTTGCAGGGCCATCAACTCGGACACCGGCATCTCGGTGCTGCCAAGGATGATCTGCACATCGACGGGGATGGTCATGATGATGTTCGAATTGGCGCCGGAGGCGGTCCGAAAGGCCGCGTCCGGACGCTTCTCCTCTTCCTGGAGAACGCCGCGCAGTTCTTCGATCGCGCGGTCGAGCTGTTCGTCCGGTTGATCGAGATCGGCTTCCACGTTGGTCTTGGCCATGCATCGTCTCCAAAAAGCTCAAGCTCGCCCGGCGTCAGCCCGGCATAAGCCCGTCGATGAAGTCCTGTCCGGCATCGTAGGGATGCCGGATCCGGACGGTGTAATTCTGTCCAAGTTTGCCGAACTCACACACGAACAGCGTCTTGTCGCGCGCGCTCAGCCGTGCCTGCGTCTGCGCGGTCTCCTCGAATTCGATGACCTGGCCTGCCTCGAAGCTGGCGAGGTCGCCAAGCGTCAGCCGGGCCAGCGGCATGGTCGCTTCGAGCGTCACCGTCGAGCGCATCACCTCTTCCGAAAAACGCGCCCGCCAGTCGGAACTCACGCCGTCCTCGTTGGCATTGGCGGCAACGCCGCGGGTCGCAAGGAGAATGCGCTGCGGGATCATCACCGTGACCGTTCCGGTGTCGGTTGGCGTCGAGATGCCGAAGACGATGCGAACCGCAGCACCGTCGCGCAGCATGCGCCGCTTAGCCTCCATGCCCGAGATCGCCCGCGGCACCGGCAGCCGCAGTTCGAGCGACCGCCTGCCCGATCCGTTGAGTGCCTGGGCAACCTCCTGGAACACCATGGTCGCCACATCCGTCTCGATCTGCGACAGCTCGCGCTCGATCGGCGAAACCGCCAGATCCGGATCGCCTCCGAACAGCGCACAGACCATGACTGCGATCGCCGGCGAATCGATCACCAGCGTCATCGCATCCGAGGACGTCGGCGAGGCAATGATGGTCAAGGCAAATGTATCGCCGGCGTTTGCGCGCGCCTCGGGGACACGACTGACTTCGACCGCCCGCAGGTCGACGGTTACCGGAGCGCCAAGCTCGCCGGCCAGGCTCTTCTGCAGCAGCGGCACGGAGCGCTCGCCCATCGACCGGCCGGTTCCGATGACATGAGCAGCCTCGCCGCTGTCGCCGACCAGACGCTCGATGATCAGGGTACGGGTTTGCGACGGGCTGCCGGGGCTGGTCATGACGGCACGCGGCCCCGTCTTTTGTCATGCATGTGTCTGTTGTCGCGCATGGCTCAGGCCGCTTTCTTCTCGGCTGAGGCGGTGTTCATCGTGCTCTGCTCGACGGCGTCGATGGTCGGCCGCTCATAGGACGAAATGGTCTTGCGGCCGAATTCGATCGCCACCTGCGGCAGCGCGCCGTTCATGTAGGCCAGCAGCGTCTGCTTGACGATGATGTAGAGGCGGTTCTTTTTCTCGCGCACCGTCTTGATCTTGGTGGCGACCGGCCCGACCACCGAATAGGACAGGAAGATGCCGAGGAACGTTCCGACAAGGGCTGCGCCAATCAGGCCGCCGAGGATTTCCGGCGACTGGTCGAGCGCGCCCATCGCCTTGACCACGCCGAGCACAGCGGCGACGATGCCAAGCGCCGGCAAGCCGTCGCCCACCGCCACCAGCGCATGATAGGCCTTCATCTTGTCGGTCTTGATGGTTTGGATTTCTTCGTCCATCAGCGCCTCGATCTCGTGCGAGCGCGCATTGCCGATGATGATGATGCGGCAGTAGTCGCAGATGAAATGCGTCAGGTCATGGTTATGCAGCACGGTCGGGAACGCCTGGAAGATCGCCGATTCCTCCGGATTGTCGATATGCGCCTCGACCTCGCTGCGTGACTTGGACCGCAGCTCGCGCATCAGGCTGTGCAGCACGCCGAGCGTTTCGAGATAATCCTGTTCCTTCGGCACAGCCTGCTTGAACGCCTCGAGAATGCCTTTGCCGGTGTCCTTGACGGTCTTCATCGGGTTGGCGACGAGGAAGGTGCCAAGTGCCGCGCCGCAGATGATCACGGCTTCCCATGGCTGTATCAGCACCTCAAGATGCCCGCCCATGGCCATGAAGCCGCCGAGAACGCAGCCGAGCGTCACCACCAGTCCGATCAGAATGCCCACGCAAGGTCCTTCCGCATTTCACGTCAGCACCAACGGATAGTCCTCGTGCCTTGTGTGAGGCTTGAATCCGGCGCGTAGTGAAACCGATTCAGCTTCGCGCAAGGAAGTGGGCGTATTGTCCCGGGATAGCTTCGGCCGGAGGCGCGACAAAGTTGAACACCCTTACGAGTTACCAGCTCATCACCAAGGACATCACCAAGTCGCTTGACCAGGTCGAGGCGCAGCCGGTCGTGCAGCGCGATACCGACTATTATCTTGCCAACATCGGCAAGGTGAAAACCATCGACGACTTCGTCAAGGACAGCCGTCTGTTCAACTATGCCATGAAGGCCTATGGCCTGGGCGACATGGCCTATGCCAAGGCGTTCATGGTCAAGGCGCTGAAGGAAGGTATCGAGGCCGACGACAGCTTTGCCAACAAGCTCTCGGACAAGCGCTACGCCACCTTCGTCAAGGCGTTCAATTTCGAGGCCTATAGCGAGACCGCGACACTCTTTCCCGCCGCCCAGCAAGGCACCGTCGACAGCTACATGCGTCAGACGCTGGAAGAAAACGCCGGCAAGACCAATGAAGGCGTGCGGCTGGCACTCTATTTCGACCGCAAGGCGCCCGAGATCACCAGCTGGTATGACGTGCTGGCCGACACGGCACTTGCCAGCGTCGTTCGCACCGCGCTCGGCCTGCCGGATTCCTTCGCCTCCGCCGACATCGACAAGCAGGCGCAGTTGTTCGAACAGAAGCTCGACATCGCCGATTTCACCGATCCCGCCAAGCTGAGCAAATTCCTGACGCGCTTCACCAGCCTGTGGGAAGTCAATCATCCGACCTCGACCGCCCAGTCCTCGATCAGCGTGCTCTTCGCCCAACCGACCACGGTCGGCATATCGACCGATCTGATGATGGCCATGCAGAAACTGAGGTTCTGAGAACACCATGCAGGACAGCCTCTACGTCGCCCTTTCATCGCAGATCGCGCTCCAGCGCCGCCTCGACACCATCGCCGACAATGTCGCCAACGCCTCGACCATCGGCTTTCGCGCCACCGGCGTGAAATTCCAGGATGTCGTCTCCGGCACCGGACCCAGATCCGTGTCTTTCACATCGACGGGCAACACCTATCTTTCCGGCGCCCATGGCGCGATGACGCAGACCGGCAACCCGTTCGATTTCGCCATCCAGGGCGACGCCTGGTTCGCCATCGACACCCCGGCCGGCACCGTGATGACCCGAGACGGGCGTTTTTCGATGAACGAGAACGGCGAACTGATGTCGATCGAAGGCCATCCGGTGCTGGATTCCGGCGGCGCGCCAATCCAGCTCGATCCTCGCAACGGTCCGCCCAAGGCGGGAGCCGACGGCTCGCTGCGCCAGGGCGACCAGCTTGTCGGCGCCATCGGCCTCTACGATTTCGACCCGGGGCCGAATTTCGTCCGCTATGGCAATTCGGGCATCGTTCCGGCGCGTGCGCCCGAGCCGGTCACCGACCGCTCCGATGTCGGCGTCGCGCAAGGCTTTGTCGAAGAGTCGAACGTCAATCCGGTGCTGGAGATGACCCGCCTGATCATGGTTCAGCGTGCCTTCGAGAACACGGCGGCGCTGATGCGCCAGACCGATGCTTCCACCGACGACGCGATCAAGACGCTCGGCTCCAAGTAGCGGCATGTCCACCGGCCAGTCATCCATACGTGCGCTCGAAAGGCTGCCCGAAACAGCGCCGGAAGACCCGCTTGCAGCGCTGGAACGGATCTGGCGTCGTTTCGATGACGGGGAGACATTGCTGCGGCGCGGCGGCCGCGTCTGCGAAGTCTCGCCCACGCATTACAAGGTGCGCGGCCTTTCCGAAGTCGCCAGGCTGGGCGATCTCGTCGAGCAGCGGGGCCATGCTGGCACGCGCCGCGGCGAGATCGTCAAGATTGGTCGCGACGAGGTCGTCATCGCGCCTTTCGAACGCAGTGCCGATGCCGGCATCGGCGATGCCGTGTTCCGCCGCGGTCCGCTGACGGTGACGCCGCACGCCTCGTGGCGGGGGCGCGCCATCGACGCGCTCACCCGCGTGATCGACGGCGGTCCGCCCCTGATCAGGATCGAAGGCGCTGCGAGCGGCGATGGGACGACACCAGGTGCCATGTCGCGGCAGCGCGTCGGCACCGCGTTCATGACCGGCGTGCGGGTCATCGACATCTTCACCCCTCTCTGCCTTGGCCAGCGCCTCGGCGTTTTTGCCGGCTCGGGCGTCGGCAAGTCGACACTGCTCGCCATGCTGGCCGGCGCCGACGCCTTCGACACCGTCGTCGTGGCGCTGATCGGCGAACGCGGCCGCGAGGTGCGTGAATTCCTCGAGGACACGATCGGCGCCGAAAGCATGGCCAAGACTGTCGCTGTCGTTTCCACCAGCGACGAGAGCGCCATGATGCGCCGGCGTGCGCCTGATACCGCCATGCGCGTCGCCGAACATTTTCGCGACCAGGGTCACCGCGTGCTGCTGGTGCTCGATTCGATCACCCGTTTTGCCCATGCGCTGCGCGAGGTGGCGACGGGAACCGGCGAGCCGCCGGTCGCGCGCGGCTATCCCGCCTCTGTATTCACCGACCTGCCCAAGCTGCTGGAGCGTGCCGGACCCGGCGTCGAGGGCCCAGGGGTTAAAGGCCAGGGCTCGATCACCGCCATCATTTCGGTGCTGGTCGACGGCGACGACCACAATGACCCGGTGGCCGATTCGGTGCGCGGTATCCTCGACGGCCATGTCGTACTCGACCGGGCCATTGCCGAGCAGGGCCGCTATCCACCAGTCAATCCGCTGTCATCGATTTCCCGTCTTGCCGACAAGGCGTGGAGTGCCGAGCAGCGCATGCTGGTGACCAGGCTGAAGTCCATGATCTCGCGTTTTGAGGACACGCGCGACATCCGCCTGCTCGGCGCCTACCAGGGCGGCGCCGATGCCGAACTCGACATCGCTGTGCGCCAGGTGCCGCTCATCTACGAAGCGCTGACGCAGTCGCCGAAAGACCGCGCCTCGACCGACCCGTTCTCCGACCTCGCGCGTCATCTCAAGGGTAAGCAGAATGCCGACGCAGGAGACTGAGCTCCAGTATACCGAGCGCCTTTTGCGCGAGATGATCGCCGAGGCCACCGCGGCGGAAGAAGCCCGGGCTGGCGAAGCGAGAGTTGCCAAGGCAAAGGCCGCTCGCGCCAAGGCTGCCAAGATCGAGGCGGTTCTGGCCAGAGCAGCAAAGCCATTCTTACCGAGAGTGGCCCAGCCTGCGTTGCCCGAGCCTGCGTTGCCCGGGTCTGCTTTGCCCAGCCTGCCAGAGCCTGCCTTGCCGGGCGCTGCCAACCTTGCCTTGCCGGGCCGGGCCGGGCCATCCATGCCCAGCGTAGCCAAGCTTGCCTTGCTCAGTGCGCCCAAGGCTGCTTTGCGCGGTGTGACCAAGCTCGCATCGCGCAGCGTCGCCAAGCTGGCCTCACGCAGTGTAGCCAACCCTGCCTCGCGCAGCGTGACCAAGGCTACGTTACCCGGAGACGCCAAGCTGGCTTCTCGCAGAATAGTCGAACCTGCCTTGCTCGACGTCGGCAAGCCTCCATTGCCCCGTGCAGCCAGGCCCTCCCCTCCCATGCCCTCATCGCCGAGGGCTCCTCATGCCGAGCTTGTCGACGCGATCGCCGCCAGTCGTGACTCGCTTCTCGACGGGCTCTTTCCAGTCACCGAATGGCCGCAGCCGCCAAAGCCGCAATTTCCCAGGTTGGGCAAGAAAGTCGACCGTCGCAGCGATTTCGTCGTCGCCGCACTCGGCATCACGCTCGGCCTGATCTGTGCGCTGTTTCCCTGGTATATCTTCTTCAACCAGGACCAATTCGGCGTCCAGGCCATCAAATTCGGCGGCAGCGGCACCAATGATGGACGCACCGCCGGCCGCTCGCAAATGGAAAATGCAGGTGCGCCGCTGACGGCAAACGATGTCCCTGATGTTGATCTGTTCGCCACCGGGACGCTGCAGGATCCAACCGAGAACCCTCCAGGTCTCGATCAGCAGCCCTTCCCGACCGACGTCGAAGAAATCCGCGTGGTTCATGTCGCCAACGGCCGCGCCATGATCGAGGACGACGCCGGCCTGTGGGTCGTCCAGCGTGGCTCGAAGCTGCCGGATTCCAGCGTCGTCTCGTCGATCGAGCAGCGCGGCGGCAAATGGGTTCTGGTCACCAGCAACGACCAGGTGATCGAACTCTCCAAGTAGCGCCGCGCGCCGTCCGGCCCCGCGCAAGGCCCGCGCAAGACTGGCAGCCTAGTCTCTGGAACCTGCCCGGAGATTCCCATGGAGCCCGTCAACCTTTTCGATCTCGCCACCAAGCAGTCGCAATGGCTGGCCGTGCGCCAGTCCGCCATTGCCGGCAACATCGCCAACGTCAACACGCCGGGCTACACCGCCGGCGATGTCGAGCCATTTGAGAAGGTCCTCGACCGCACGGCCGTATCGCTGACCGCCACCCAGGCCGGACATCTCGGCAGCGCGGCCACCAATGCCGGCTTCACGATCAAGCCGGAGGAAACAACCGGTTCGATCATGCCGTCGAAGAACACGGTGGTGCTGGAAAACGAGCTGATGAAGGCCGGCGAAGTCCGCCGTTCCTTCGAGCTCAACACCGCGATCGTCAAGGCATTCCATTCGATGATGATGATGGCTGTGAAGAGCTGACCATGGACGCATTGACCGCAGCCCTCAAAGTCGCAGCATCCGGCCTCGGTGCCCAGTCGGAACGCTTGCGTGTGGTTTCAGAAAACCTCGCCAACGCCCAGTCGACCGGCAATTCGCCCGGCGCCGATCCGTATCGCCGCAAAACCATCAGCTTTGTCTCACAGCTCGACCGATCTTCCGGCGGGTCGCTGGTCGAGGTCGGCTCGATCGCCCGCGACCCGGCAGACTTCCCCGTCGAGTTCCAGCCCGGCAACGAAGCCGCCGACGACAAGGGTTACGTCAAGATGCCCAACGTCAATGTGCTGATCGAGATGGCCGACATGACTGAGGCCAATCGCTCCTACGAGGCCAACCTGCAGGTCATCAAGCAGGCCCGTGATCTGATTTCCATGACCATCGACCTGATGAGGAACCAGTGATGATAGGCGGCATTGGCGGCATCGGTGCACTTCAACTCAAATCTGAAATCGGCGGCGCCGATGCGGCCACGGGCCTGTTTCAGGGCGGCGCGGCACCATTGGCCGGCACCGACATCGGCACCACTTTTGCCGAAGCGCTGAGCCAGGCCGCCTCGAAGACAGTCGGCACCTTGCAGAACGCCGAACAAGTATCGCTTCAGGCACTCAAGGGCGACGCCGACACCCGCCAGGTCGTCGATGCGGTCATGAGCGCCCAGCAAGCCCTGCAGACCGCCGTCGCCATCCGCGACAAGGTCATTTCCGCGTATCTCGAAGTCAGCCGCATGGGCATCTGAGGAACCTTGCAATGAAAGCACTCGCCATCGCCGCCACCGGCATGAATGCCCAGCAGACCAATCTGGAAGTCATCGCCAACAACATCGCCAACATCAACACCACCGGCTACAAGCGCGCCCGCGCCGAATTCTCCGATCTGCTCTATCAGGTCGACCGCACGCAAGGTGTGCCCAACCGCTCCAACTCGTCGCTGGTGCCGGAAGGCGTCTCGATCGGCCTCGGCGTCAAGACCACGGCCGTCCGTAACGTCCACACCCAGGGCGAGTTGACCAGCACCGGCAACAGCTTCGACATGGCGCTGACAGGCAGGGGCTGGTTCCAGATCGAGGGCGCCGACGGCGGCACGCTCTACAGCCGCGCCGGTGCCTTCAACACCAACGCCACCGGCCAGTTGGTGACCGTCGACGGCGCCAATGTCATCCCGGCCATCACCGTGCCCGCCGATGCGATCGAAGTCATCGTCAACAAGACTGGCCAGGTCTTCGCCCGCATCGATGGCCAGACCGATCTTCAGCTTCTCGGTCAGCTTCAACTCGCCAACTTCGCCAATGAAGCGGGTCTCGCGCCGCTCGGCGACAATCTCTTCCAGGAAACGGCGGCTTCGGGCACTGCAAATGTCGGCGTGCCCGGCGATCCCGGCTTCGCCACCGTCCAGCAAGGCTATCTCGAAGCGTCCAACGTCGATCCGGTCAAGGAAATCACCGAGCTGATCTCGGCGCAGCGCGCTTATGAAATGAACTCCAAGGTCATCCAGGCCGCCGACGACATGGCCTCGGTCGTCTCCAAGAACATCAGGTAGTGAATGATGTTCATGCCGGTCTACTGCTCCGCACTCCGCCGCGCCGCGCTGATCCTCGCGTTGGTGGCCGGCGGCATGCCGGCTTTCGCTCAGGAGACCGCAAACCAGTCGGCCAACCAGATCGCCAGCAACCAAGCCACCGGCGAAGTCGTGCTGATCCCGAACCGGGTCATCTATCCCGGCGAGACGATCGAACCGGCGGCGCTGAAGCAGGTGACGCTCATTCCAGGCAAGCACAAGCCGGATGCCATGGCGACGCGCGCCGACGAACTTGACGGCAAGGTCGCCAAGCGCACGCTGCTGCCCGGCCGCTACATCCCGGTCGCCGCCATCCGCGAAGCCTGGCTGGTCGAACAGGGTTCGGCCGTACAGGTCTTTTTCATCGCCGGCTCCCTCACCATTTCGGCCACGGCGGTGACGCTGCAGCCGGGTGCGGCCGGCGATCTCGTCAAGGTCCGCAACATCGATAGCGGCAAGATTTTCTCGGGCACGGTGATGGCCGACGGCTCCATCAGGGTCAGCGCTTCATGATGCGCGGACTTGCTCTTGTGCTTGCGGCGGTTCTCGGCGTGCAGCCGGCGCTGTCTGACGGGCTTACCCCCAAGGCCAAGCGCGACCTCGCAGCCAGGAATGGCGGCGCGTTCAACGACCCGGAATACGACCCGGCAACCACCACCCGCATGTTCAGGGTATCGAACGGGCCAAGTTCGCTGCCGCCCGGTCAGGTCGCGGCGCGCATCAAGGACATCGCGCAACTGCAAAGCTCGCGCGACAACCAGCTCGTCGGCTACGGTCTGGTCATCGGACTGGCGGGGTCGGGCGACAGCCTGCGCAACTCGCCATTCACCGAACAGTCGATCCGCGCCATGCTCGAAAATCTCGGCATTGCCACCGAGGGCGGCAGCGCCCGCGCCAAGAACGTCGCCGCCGTCATCGTCACCGCCAACATGCCACCCTACGTCCAGTCGGGAGCCCGCATCGACATCGATGTCTCCTCGATGGGCGATGCCACATCGCTCGCCGGCGGCACGCTGGTGATGACGCCGCTGAAGGCGGCGGATGGCGAAATCTATGCCGTGGGGCAGGGATCGGTCATCGTTTCGGGCTTCACTGCCCAGGGTCAGGCCGAGCAGCTGACGCAAGGCGTGCCGACGGCCGGGCGGGTGCCGAACGGCGCTATCGTCGAACGGGCCGTGCAGGCCGAGTTCGAAGACCAGGCTTCCCTGACCTTGCAACTGCGCAATCCGGATTTCTCGACCGCCATTCGCATCGCCGACGCCGTCAACGACTACACCTCTCAGCGCTTCGGCATGCGCGTGGCGGCCGAGCGCGATGCGCGCACCGTACAGATCAGAAGACCGAAAAACGTTTCGGCCGCGCGCTTCTTTGCCGAGATCGAGAATCTGGTGGTCGAGTCGGACACACCGGCTCGCGTCGTCATCGACGAGCGCACCGGCACCATCGTCATCGGCAACGAGGTCAAGATCTCGAGGGTGGCCATCAGCCACGGCACGCTTACCGTGCGCATCACCGAACAGCCGAAAGTCGTCCAGCCGGAACCATTCTCCAAAGGCGAGACCGCGGTCGAACCCTTCACCACCATCGAGGCCACCCAGCCCGACGCCCGTGTCGCGGTGCTTGACGGACCGGACCTCGAGACACTTGTCTCCGGCCTCAACCGTCTCGGCGTCAAGCCAGACGGCATCATTGCCATCCTGCAAGGCATCAAGTCGGCCGGCGCCCTGCAGGCCGATCTGGTTCTCCAATAGGCCGTGCCGATGATCAATCTCTCCCAAGAACAACACCACAGCAACGCCAGGGCAGTCCTGGCGGCCTGCGCGCTGGCCGTCATGTTTGTTGCCAGCAGCCCGGCTCGCACGGAAGAGACGGTTCGACAGGTATTGCCGGAAGGGCCGCCGCCGTCAGCACCGCAGCAGCTGACGCGCCACAAGGCGCCGGACGAAAGCGAAATCCAGCGCTTCTGCTCCAACATTGCCGACGCCGCCCGCGACCGCCGCTATATCCTCCAGGCTGAGGAGATGAAGCAGCTGCAAGCCGGCATCGACCAGCGCATAAAGGCGTTGGAGGACAAGCGCGCCGAATACGAGCAATGGCTGAAACGGCGCGAAGTCTTCCTGGCGCGCGCCGAGGACGGCGTCGTCAAGATCTACGCCGGCATGAAACCCGATGCCGCCGCCGAGCGTCTAGCGATGGTCAATGTCGATCTCGCCGCCGCCATCCTGATGAAGCTCGACGCGCGCAAGGCCGGCGTCATTCTGAACGAAATGGACCAGAAGTCGGCAGCAGCGCTCACCGGCATCATGGCCAGCGCGGCCCGAAGGGTAGATCCGTCATGATCCGCAGAACGCTCATCCTGCTCGGCGTCGCCGCGCTGTCCGGCTGCGGAACCGATCTCAGGGAGGTCGGCAGGGAGCCGGCGCTGTCGCCGGTCGGCTCCGGCATCACGGGCAGCACCAATGCCCCCTACAGCTATCCCGAAGCACCGCCGGTGCCGGTGAAAAAATTCTCGCTGTGGGACGACCGCCAGAGCCGTCTCTTCACCGATCCGCGTGCACTGCGCGATGGCGACATCCTGACCGTCAGGATCAAGCTCAACGACAAGGCCAACTTCAAGAACCAGAATGACAGGAGCCGCACCGCCGGGCGCAAGCTCGGTTATGACGTCAATGTCGGTTGGGAAGGTGCCAGCACGAGCGGCAAGGGCGACGCCGGCTTGAGCTCCACCACCGAGACCAACGCGGACGGCGAGATCAAACGCTCTGAAAACCTGGAACTCAACGTCGCCGCCGTCGTCACCGAAGTGTTGCCCAATGGCAATTTGCTGATCAAGGGCTCGCAGGAAGTGCGCGTCAATTATGAGCTCCGGGTGCTCACCATCGCCGGCATGGTGCGACCGTCCGACATCGGCGCCGAGAACACGATCTCCTATGAACGCATAGCCGAGGCCCGCATCTCCTATGGCGGCCGCGGTCGCGTCAGCGAGGTACAGCAGCCGGCATACGGCCAGCAGATCCTCGATCAAGTCCTCCCCTTCTAGGACTGGAGAACGGCGCCGTGGCGAATGTCGAACAGGTCCAGCCCAAAAAAGGCCCCTCCCTTGTCATCCAGATGGCCATGCTTCTGGCGGTGACGGCCGCCGCGATCGGCATGGGCTGGGTGTCCGGCGGCTATCTGAAAGGAGCCGGAGGACCTGTATCGGTGCCGGCCGCGCCAGAGAACGAAGGCGCAGTTGAGCAGCACGACAGCACCGCCACGCACGAGCCGAGTGCAGGACCGACGCTTGTGGCGCTGGCGCCGATCACCACCAACCTGGCGTCGCCCGCCGGTATCTGGCTCAGGCTGGAGGCATCGGTTCTGTATGATGCGCCCCAACCGCCGACGGTTTCCGAGGAGATCCACCAGGATCTGCTGGCCCTGATCCGTACGCTGAAGATGCACCAGATCGAGGGCGCCAGCGGCTACCAGCATTTGAAAGCCGACATTGAGGAGCGCGCCGCAATCCGCAGCGGCGGCCACGCCAAACAGGTTCTCATCAGGACGTTGCTCGTAGAATGAGAAAGCTCCTCGTCGCCTCGGCGCTCGTCATCGCCGCCACATCTGTCGCCGGCGCCCAGCAACTGGATCTTGGCGGCATCGGCAGGGCCGACGGTACGACGGTCGGCTACATCATCCAGATGTTCGGTCTGCTCACCGTGCTTTCGGTGGCGCCGGGTCTGCTCATCATGGTGACGAGTTTCACCCGCTTCGTCATCGCCCTCTCCATCCTGCGCGCCGGCATCGGCCTGCAATCGACACCGGCCAACCTGATCCTCATCTCGCTGTCGCTGTTCATGACCTTCTACGTGATGGCGCCGACCTTCGACCAGGCGTGGAACACCGGCGTCAAACCACTGATGGACAACCAGATCAGCCAGACCGAGGCTTTCGACAAGATTTCGGACCCGTTTCGCACCTTCATGGTGCGCAATGTGCGCGACAAGGATTTCGACCTGTTCGCCGACCTCGCCCGCGAGCGGGGCCAGACCGTCTCGCGCGAGACTGTCGACCTGCGCATCCTGGTGCCCGCCTTCATGATCTCGGAGATCCGACGCGGCTTCGAAATCGGCTTCCTGATCGTGCTGCCTTTCCTCGTCATCGATCTGATCGTCGCTACCATCACCATGGCGATGGGTATGATGATGCTGCCGCCGACCGTCGTCTCGTTGCCGTTCAAGATCCTGTTCTTTGTCCTGATCGACGGCTGGAACCTTTTGGTCGGCAGTCTGGTGCGATCGTTCAACTGAACGGAAGCCGCCCTTGCGGTGTTTAGCTCAAGTTTTAGCCAATATATTTTCGATTAACCGTCCCGTTTAGCCCTTTGGTAGGGACTTGCCCGCATATTGCTCGCAGATGGCGGGTGATCGGGTCTCAGCGATCATTGGCATGATGCCGCACCGTCATACCGGAAAAGCCGGTATGTCAAAAAAACACGTGTAAAAATAAGGTACGAGTAGCCATGTCCAGTATCATGACCAACACCTCTGCGCTTACCGCTCTGCAGAGCCTCAACGCCACCAACAAATCCCTCGAAGCAACCCAGTCGCGTATCTCGACGGGCTACCGCGTTGCCGACGCTTCGGACAACGCCGCTTACTGGTCGATCGCCACCACGATGCGCTCCGACAACCAGGCGCTGTCCACCGTTTCGGACGCCCTCGGCCTCGGCGCCTCGAAGGTCGACACCGCCTACACCGGCATGAACAAGGCCATCGACACCGTCAATGCGATCAAGGTCAAGCTGGTCGCCGCCAATGGTGCATCGGCTGCCGACAAGGAAAAGATCGACATCGAAATCAAGGCGTTGCAAGGTCAGATGAAGAGCTACGCTGACTCCGCAACCTTCTCCGGCGCCAACTGGCTCTCGGTCGATACAACCACTGGCCACACCGCCGCAGGCACTTTCGACGACGTCAAGATCGTGTCGTCCTTCAACCGCAACGCGGCCGGCACGGTCTCGCTCGGCACCATCGACATCAAGGTTCAGGACATCAAGCTGTACGACGCCTTCGCCACCGCCACCGGCCTGAACGACGGCATCCTTGACGCGACCCGCCTGGGCACCACCGGTGCCCGTCAGGCGGCGGCTTCTGCCGCGGTCGCCGGCACTGACGCCGCGACCGATACGTATACGGTGTCGACGCTCTCGGTGAAGGGCTTCAGCGACGCCCAGATCACCAAGCAGTTGGGCGTTGTCGAAGCCGCTCTCAAGGAAATGACGACCGCCGCGACCAACCTCGGCGCGTCCAAGACCCGCATCGACGGCCAGAAGACCTTCACCTCGAGCCTGATGGACTCCATCGATCGCGGTGTCGGCCAGCTCGTCGACGCCGACATGAACAAGGAATCGACCCGCCTCCAGGCGCTGCAGGTCCAGCAGCAGCTCGGCATCCAGGCGCTGTCGATCGCCAACAGCTCGACGCAGACGATCCTGTCGCTCTTCCGCGGCTAATCGCCTACGCCTTAACGCGATCATTTCAACATCGGGCCGCGCCACCAGCGCGGCCCGATTTCTTTTGTGCAGACCGACGACCCGCAAACATTACCGCTTCCCTTTCACCAGGCGCTGCTTTTAAGAAGGCATTAACCATATCGCGCTACTCATGGTTAACCATTCGCTTATGACGGACAGACCAGTTGGTCGATTGGCATGACGCCACCGTCGAACAGGTTGACCGGGCATGTGCGAGGCATGCCAGCATTGAGAGGGGTGTATCTTGGCCAGCATCATGACGAACGCTTCGGCGTTGACCGCGCTTCAGAGCCTCAACGCTACCAACAAGTCGCTCGAGCAGACACAAGCCCGCATCTCGACCGGCTACCGCGTCTCCGAAGCCGCCGACAATGCCGCCTACTGGTCGATCGCCACAACGATGCGTTCCGATAACCAGGCGCTGTCGACCGTGCAGGATGCGCTCGGTCTCGGCGCCTCGAAGGTCGACACCGCCTACACGGCGATGAACAAGGCGATCGAGACGATCAATGCCATCAAGGTCAAGATCGTTGCCGCCACCGGCGCCTCGGACTCCGACAAGAGCAAGATCGATGTCGAGCTCAAGTCGCTGCAGGCCCAGCTCAAGAGCTATGCCGATGGCGCCACCTTCTCGGGCTCCAACTACCTCTCGGTCAATTCCACCGTCGCTTCAGGCAGCCCATCGGCCGGCGTCGCTATTGACGGCAAGATCGTCTCCGCCTTCAATCGCAACGCGGCCGGCACAGTCACCCTGGCGACGATCGATATCAAGGTCGACACGATCAAGCTCTACGATGCGGCGGCCACGACCAACACCACCAAGGGAATCCTGGAAGGCGTCCGGCTGGGCACCACCGGTCTGCGCGACAACACCGCGGTCACGCCGGCTGCCAACGCCGCCATTGCCGCGACCGATGGCTACGCAATCTCCACGCTTTCGGTCAAAGGCTACAGCGACGCCCAGATCGCCCAGATGCTGAAGGTCGTCGACACGGCCCTTGGCGAGATGACCGACGCCGCCACGGTGCTCGGCTCCGACAAGAAGCAGATCGATCTGCAGAAGACGTTCACCCAGAGCCTGATGGACTCCATCGACCGCGGTGTCGGCCAACTCGTCGACGCCGACATGAACAAGGAATCGACCCGGCTGCAGGCACTGCAGGTCCAGCAGCAGCTCGGCATCCAGGCGCTCTCCATCGCCAATGCCAATGCCCAGCAGGTGCTTGCCCTGTTCAAGAGCTAGCATACCGGCTGATCTTCCGATTTCGTCGAAAGGCCGCGCCTCGAGCGCGGCCTTTTCGTTTGTGCCTATCATCTTCGCACAAGCTTCGCGGTCTAGTGTTCCTGCGGAAAGTCATGCTGGGAGCGATTGAATCGTGCCGGAACAGATCCAGAGCATCATTTCAAATCTCCAGGGATTTGGCGTCAAGCGCCTCGCTATGCTGGCTGGCATCGCCGTGTTGGTGATGGCCGTCATCGGCATCGCCTCGGTCTATCTCAACCGCCCGGCCTACGACACGCTCTATGTCGGGCTTGAACGCTCCGACGTGAACCAGATCGGCCTCGTGCTCGGCGAGGCCGGCATCGGCTTCGACGTTGGCTCCGACGGAACCACCGTGCTGGTGGCGGCCGGCACCACTGCGCAGGCACGCATGCTGCTCGCCGAAAAGGGCCTGCCGACCAGCGCCAATGCCGGCTATGAACTGTTCGACAATGTCGGCTCGCTTGGCCTGACATCCTTCATGCAGCAGATCACCCGAGTACGCGCGCTCGAAGGCGAGATCGCCCGCACCATCCAGTCGATCGCCGGCATCAAGGCGGCGCGTGTCCACATCGTCATGTCCGAACGCGCCAATTTTCGCCGCGACGAACAGCAACCCTCCGCCTCGGTCGTCATCCGCTATTCCGGCATCGACGCCGAAAAGAGCGCCATGTCGATCCGCCATCTCGTCGCCGCCGCCGTTCCCGGCCTTGCGGCCGACAAGGTCACCGTGCTCGATTCCAACGGCAATCTCCTGGCTGCCGGCGACGACCCTTCCAACACCAGCGCCGCCCGCACGCTCGGCGTCGAGCAGACCGTCGAGGCGCAGATCGGCGACAACATCCGCCGCGCCTTGACCCCCTACCTCGGCCCCGACAATTTCCGCGCCAGCGTCAAGGCCGACGTCAACACCGACACCCGCCAGACCGAAGAGACGATCTTCGATCCGGAGTCCCGCGTCGAGCGGTCGGTGCAGTCGGTGCGCGCCAACGAGAACAACAACCAGAAGCAGGCGTCGACGCCGGCCAGCGTCGAGCAGAACCTGCCCGAGACCCAGACCACCAGCACCGACGGTCCGCAATCCTCCTCCCAGAACGACCGCAAGGAGGAGATCACCAACTACGAGATCAATTCGAAGAAGATCGCTACCGTCTCCAACGGCTATTCCGTCACCAAGATGTCGATCGCCGTCGTCGTCAACCAGCAGCGCCTGCTGACCATCCTCGGCAAGGACGCCACGCCGGAGCAGATTGCCAAGCGCGTCGCCGACATCCAGAAGATGGTGGCGTCGGCCACCGGCCTTGACGAAAAGCGCGGCGACGTCATCGATGTCTCGGCGGTCGAGTTCATCGACGGACTGGACGGCGAGCCGATCGAGCAGCCGGGCATGCTCGCTTCGATCGGAACACATGTCGGCACCCTCATCAATGCAGGGGCGTTCATCGTCGTGGTGTTCCTGGTGGCCTTCTTCGGTCTCAAGCCGATGGCGGCCGCGCTGACGGCGCAGGCCACCCCCGCCCTTGCCGGCCCGAGCTTCGACGACGTCCAACGCTCGTTGCCGACGCCCGAAGCCAGCGCCGCTTCCGAAGCATCTGCCGCTCCCGTCGGCGCCTTGCCCGGCGCTCGGCCGGGCCCCACCCCGCTTGACGATCTGCGCCAGAAGATCAGGCCCGCACCGCAGGAGCGTCTCGCTCGCATGGTCGACATCAATGAGGAGCGCACCGCGCAGATCCTGCGCAAATGGGCTGCCCAGGAAGTCGCGGGATAGACCATGCCGTCAGCAGCGCTTTTCGACCTCCTGCCGGATTTCGGCACGCGCGCCCAGCGCATCGGCCAGCCTCAGGCCGCAACCGAGCCCCAGCGCAAGCCGGATGCACCCACACCGCAGGCCGATATCGGTGCGCTGATCGCCGAAGCGATTGCCGATGCCGAAGCCGCCCTCGAGGCGCGCCTTGCGATTGCCCATGAAGCGGCGCTCGAGGCGGAGCGCCAGGCCAACGCCGACGAGGCGAAGGCCTTTCTCGAGAGCTTCGGCGGCGATGTCGGCAGAGCCGTCGCCGCGCGCGTCGACGCCATGGAGGCGCAGGTAACCGAACTTGTCAGCGCCACCGTTGCCCGCATCATCGGCGGCATCGTCAGCGACGATTTGCAGAAACGCTCGCTTGACGCTCTTGCCCGCACCATCCGCGAAGCCGTCGGTGACACCGAAGCGGTGCGCATAGGCGTTCGCGGGCCGCTGTCGCTGTTCGAAACCCTGAAGACCGCGCTCGGTCCCCGCGCCGCCAATCTCGACTTCGTCGAAGTGCCCGGCTTCGACCTCACTGTCGCCATCGACGAGGCCGTGTTCGAGACGCGCATCGCCGAATGGTCGGCTGCCCTGTCAGAGGCCCTGTCATGAGCATTGCCGACGCCGCAGAAGCCAGGCACGAGATCATCATCGTCCGGCGCAGCCATGACGACCACGACGAAGGTCACCATGGCGGTGTCTGGAAAATCGCCTTCGCCGATTTCATGACCGCCATGATGTGCTTCTTCCTCGTCATGTGGTTGATCAACGCTGCCAACGAGCAGACCAAGGCAGCCGTCGCCAGCTACTTCAATCCGGTCAAGCTGGTCGATCGCAATGCGAGCCGCAAGGGCCTGGAAGATCTCGGCGACGGCCCGAGCAAGGTTGCGCCCACGGCCGACGACCTGCATGACAAGACCAGCAAGTCCGGACAGGACGCTGCCGGCGCAGCGGGCTCCGCGGACAAGCAGCAGTCGAACCAGTCGGCGCCGAAAACGGATTTGTCCGACCAGCATCTTTTTGCCGATCCCTATGCGGTTCTTTCAGAGATCGCCACCGACACCGGCGTCATGCAGAACGTCAGCGAGAAGGGCGATGGCGGCGCGCAGAATGCCGGGCCGGCCAACGGCGCGTCGGGCGGCGAATCCTATCGCGATCCCTTCGCACCGGACTTCTGGTCGCAGCAGATGGCAGCCCCTGGCGCCGAGGCAAGTGCCGAACGCACCAAAATCGAAGGTGAACCGGTCAAGCCGGGCGACAAGGTCGCTCAGTCGCAAGTTCCTGAGGTGAAGGCCGTGCCGCCAGCACCGCCGGTGACGGCAGCACCACTCCAAACGCCGGCGGAATCCGTGCCGGACAAGGCGGCATCGAAGACGGCCTCAGCGGCAATAAAAGCCGAAGCCGCAGAAGCCCAAGCCGCAAAGGCCGAGATCGCAAAGGTCGAAGCTGCAAAGGCCGAAGGTGCAAAGGCGGAAGAAGCAGCCAAGTCCGACGCCGGGGAAAAGGCGCCGAGTGCCGCCGCCGTCAAGGCCGCGGCTGAGGTCAAGCAGCAATTGGCTGCTGCCTTCAAGCCCGGCGACAAGCTGCATGATGGCGTTTCGGTCGAGGCCACCGACAAGGGTGTCGTCATCTCCATCACCGACCAGCTCGATTTCGGCATGTTCGAGATCGGGTCGGCGCTGCCGCGCCGCGAACTGGTGCTGGCAATGGAAAAGATCGGCCGCATCGTCAACAGCCAGAAGGGCACCATCAGCATCAACGGCCATACCGACGCGCGACCGTTCCGCAGCGACACCTACGACAACTGGCGGCTGTCCACCGCCCGTGCCCATTCCGCCTACTATATGCTTGTCCGCGGCGGCGTCGACGAGCGCCGTATCACCGAGGTCGCAGGCTTCGCCGATCGCCGGCCGAAGGATGCAGCCAACCCCATGTCGGCCGCAAACCGCCGCATCGAAATCCTGATGTCGACCGACGGATGAGACCCACCGCCATCATCGGCCGCGCGATCGGCCTGTTGTTGCTGACCACCGGGCCGGCGGCCTTCGCGCAGGACGCCTTGCAGCCCTACCAGCTGGTCCGCTCGCTGCAGCTGGTCCAGGACAGCATCGCCTCCGGCGATCATGCCGCGCTGCCAATGCAGGCCAAGCTGCTCGAAATGACCGACAAGCGGCTCCGCGCGGCAGACGCCGAAGATTTCAAGGATCCAAAGAATTTTCGCGCCTTGCTTGTCTATGGCATGAGCGGCGGCAACCCCGTCACAGTCGCGGCGGCGGCATCGCGCGCCGAGACCGATCCGCAAAGCCTTGCCATCGCCAAGGGCATCATCAGCTATCTGAGCGGCCGGCCGGCCGAAGCGATAGAGACGCTGAAGCCGATCGATCCGATGACGCTGCCAAGCGACCTCGGGGCCTTCCTGGCCCTGGTCAAGGGCTCGCTGCTCACCACCGAGGAACCGGCCACGGCGCTCGAGCTGCTCGACGATGCCCGCCTGCTCAGCCCCGGCACGCTGGTCGAGGAAGCGGCATTGCGCCGTTCAGTCGGCATTGCCGCCGCGCAAGGGGACGCGGCGCGCTTCGCGCTCGCCTCCACCCAATATGTCGAGCGCTATCTCTATTCGCCCTATGCCAGCCAGTTCGCGGACTCCTTCGTCTCCGGAGTCATTGCCTTGCATATGGCAATCAGTGTCGACAAGCTCGCCGACATCACCTCGATGATGGATCCCGAGCGCGAAAAGGTCATCTATCTGCGCATTGCGCGCCGCGCCGCAATCGACGGGCTGACCGACCTTTCCGCCTTTGCCTCGACCAAGGCCGAACAAGGCCGGGACGGCATCCACAACGAGGACGATCCGCGTGCCTTGCTCTATTCCAGCCTTTCAACGGTGACGTCCAGCACCATCGACGACGTGCGCGCGAAGCTGGGCAAGATCGACCGCAGCAGGCTTTCGCAGGGCGACCGCGACTTGCTCGATGCCGCGCAGGCCATCGCCAGCGAAGTGATCGCACCGCCGGCAGCGCTTCCCGTCGAAAAGCCCGCCCCTCCCGTCGTCAAACAGGAGCCGGCGCCCGAGGCCGCCACCGCGGAAAAACCCGATGAAACCGGCCTGCCGCCAGTTGAAGGCGTGATGTCCGAGCAGCCGGCGGCCAGTGCATCCAGCGAGCGCTCCGCCGATGCGCCTGCCGCTTCCGCGCCGGACATGCCGGCCGCTGCCACTGCCGATGCGGCTTCTGTCGTGCCCGTGTCGGCGCCCGCGCCCATTGCCGGTCTCGACCCGACCGACCCCACCGACGCGGCCATGATCAAGGCGCGCCGCCAGCTCGATATGATCGACCAGATGCTTGGAGCAGCCCCGAAATGACCACCAGTGTTGGCCAGGCCCTTCCGGGATTTGCTCCCACGCGCGCGCCGTCGACGCAGAACGGAAAGAGCGAGGAGACAAGTTTCGACGACATGGTGCGTAGCGCCGAGAGCCCGTCCGGATCGGAAAGCCCGCAGGCAAAGGAAGCCGGCCTGCGTGACCCGCGATGGCCCAAGCGCGCCTCCGCCAGCTTTGGCAAGGGAGAGCCTGACGCTGGCCAGGTGGCTTCGCCGAAACTGCCCACCGGAAAAACCGCGAGGGACGATGCGGATACCGGTTCGGACAAGACATCTGTCGATGCCGAGGAGACCGGGCAAAGTGCAAAGGCAGCATCGCTTCACGATCATTTGCCATTGCTGATCGCATTGCACGACATGCGCCATTTCTCGGCATCGGCCAAGTCGGACGGAGGCAACACCGTCACGGACGAACAAGCATCGGATCCCGCGCTCAACGGCCAGCCTCGCTCTACGGAACAGCCGCCTTCACCCTCGAAAAAGTACCGCTCGGCATCCAGCGCGGATGCCGACGCCCTCGGGGCCTTGTCGCGATCCGAACGCGCCTTGGCTGCTGCAGCCCTTTCAGGGCAGAACCAGACGCGACAGGCCGTCGAGATCGAGCCTGTCTCCAAAGAGACCGTGCATCAGGATGATCTGGCCTCGCACCTGCTGAAGGATCAGCCGGCAGCCGATATTCCAGCGCCGGAAGGCAAGCGATCGGCGTCGGCGATGAAGGGCCTTGAAGCCGTCCAGGCTGCCATGCGGTCCGAATCCGGAAAGCAGGCGTCCGCCGGGCGCATCGAAATCGTCACCGAACAGAGTTTCCCTGCGCCGTCTCACAACTCGATGAGCCAGACCACATCCGCCGTGATTGACGCGATCGCCTCGGACGGCTTGAGGCAGGCTGCTTCGACGCCCTCTGCGGCCTCTCAAACGGCCAGCGCTGTTGCCGTTCCGACACACATATTGAAGATCGAGCTTCATCCGGCCGAACTCGGCATGGTCACGGCCAGCCTGCGGCTTGCCGGGGAACAGCTTTCGATTGAATTGAAGCCCGAAACCCATGAGGCCTACCGCCGTCTCACCACCGACAGCGAGGCCATCGTCAAGTCGCTGCGCGGCCTCGGCTTCGACGTCGACAAGGTCACCATCCTGCAACCCTCGATAGCAGTCCCTGCCCCGACCCGTGCCGATGCAGGTAGCTCCCTGCCGATGTCGACGGGTCGCGACCAGCCGTCCTTTCAGCCCGGGAATTCAAGTGGCAACAATGCCGGTTCCGGCGGACAGCAACCGGGAAGGAACCACAGCAATGACGCACAAGAGTTTGGCCGCCCGGCTTCACCCGCTCGCGACCGCGCTGGCGACGATATGTTTATCTAGCCTGGCCGTCGGCGCTGTGAGCGCCGCCACCAACCCTTGCGAACCGGAGATCCTGCGCGCCGCCGATCGCTACGGCGTGCCTGCCGGTATCCTCTATGCCGTCGGGCTGACCGAGACCGGCAACAAAGGAAGCCTCCAGCCAAACGCATTGAATATACAGGGAAAATCTGTCTTTCCAAGAAGTAGAAACGAAGCCTTGGCGACGTTCGAGACTGCCCGACGCGAGGGCAAGACGCTGATCGATCTCGGCTGCATGCAAATCAACCACCATTACCATGCCTCACATTTCCGCAGCGTAGGCGATATGCTCGATCCGCGTCAGAATGTCGACTACGCGGCCCGGTTCCTGGCCAGTCTGCATGCCCGTCATATGACCTGGTCGATGGCCGTCGCCCGCTACCATGCCGGTCCCGACAACGATCCCGCACAGAAGATCTATGTCTGCCGCGTCATCGCCAACATGGTCGCCACCGGCTTCGGTAAATGGACTTCGAACGCTCGGGCTTTCTGCAACCCATAGGTGTCCTAGCGTTTGCCGGCAACTAACCCTGCACGACCCTGTCAGCGCCCGAGATGTCATCTGCGCATGCGGTCGTCGACACATATGCGCAACCGCTGTTATTTCGGTTCTCAAAAAAACTCCCAAGAAAATAGCTACAAGAAATGACGGTTGTTCAGGATTCTCGCCACCGGTTACGGCTCTTCCCACGGGGCAAATGAGCTGATTCGGAGGGCGGGCCGATGATTGTAATCGTTGACGAGCGAGAGCTCGTAACTGAGGGATACAATTCACTTTTCGATCGTGAGGGCGTCGCCTGTGCAGGCTTCGCGCCCGGCGAGTTCGGCGAGTGGGTGACCTCGGCGGCTGACACCGATCTCAGGTCGGTCAGAGCCTTCCTCATCGGCGACTGCCGGGAAGGCGCCATCTCGCCTCGCCAGATCCGCGACCGAACCGGCGCACCGGTCATCGCGCTCAGCGAACAACACTCTCTGGAGAATACGCTTCGGCTGTTCGAGAGCGGCGTCGACGATGTCATTCGCAAGCCGGTTCACATCCGCGAGATCCTGGCCCGCATCACCGCCATCCGTCGCCGTGCCCATGAAGACGTGGCGTATACCGAGATCGGCGCCATGCGCATTTTCATGGACGGCCGCGATCCAGAGATCGACGGCCAGCCACTGCCTCTGCCGCGTCGCGAGCGCCGCATCCTCGAATATCTGGCCAGCAATCGCGGACGCCGCGTCACCAAGACCCAGGTCTTCAATGCCATCTATGGCATCTTCGACGAAGAGGTCGAGGAAAACGTCGTCGAGAGCCACATCAGCAAACTGCGCAAGAAGCTGCGCGAGAGGCTCGGCCACGATCCGATTGATTCCAAGCGCTTCCTCGGCTACCGGCTCGTCTATTGATGCCGACCTCCGCCAGCTTCGCGCAAGACAGAAAGCGTACCCTCACGGCCAGTGACATGAGCTTTGAGGAGACGTTTCGATGAGCCTCTACGGAATGATGCGGACCGGCGTTTCCGGCATGAACGCACAGGCAAACCGCCTGTCCGCCGTGGCCGACAACATCGCCAACTCCGACACCACGGGTTACAAGCGATCCTCAGCCGAATTTTCGACACTGGTCATGCCAACCGTCGGCGGCGCCTACAATTCCGGGGGCGTCACCACGACGATCCGCTCGGCGATCGGGACGCAGGGCGTGCTCCAGTACACCACCTCGGTTTCCGACCTGGCGGTCAATGGCGATGGCTTCTTTGTCGTCCAGGATCCGAGTGGAACGCCTTTTCTCACCCGCGCCGGCGCCTTCGTTCCCGACGCCCAGGGCAGGCTGGTCAATGCCGGTGGCTACCAGTTGATGGCATACAGCTACGCCAACGGCACGCCGGCCGCCACGGCCAACGGCTTCGAGGGACTTGAGCCCGTCCAGATATCCGACCAGGAAATGACCGCGACCCCCAGCACCGAGGGCAACTTCAACGGCAACCTGCCCGCCGGCGCGACCCCAGTCGCTGCAGGCAGCCTGCCCACGACCAACAGTGCCACGGCTCAATACACCTCGAAATCCTCGCTCGTCGCCTATGACAATCTAGGCAACAAGGTGCTGCTCGACGTCTATTTCACCAACACCGGCGCCGGCACCTGGCAGGTCGCGGTCTTCGATCAGTCCCAGGCCACCGCCGGCACGTCGTTCCCCTATACGGGCGGCGCCCTCGGATCGGCCAACCTGACCTTCGACACCACGACCGGCAAGATCACCGGCGCCGTCGACAGCGTTTCACTGACGGTGCCGAACGGCGCCAGCCTCAATCTCGACCTGTCCAAGCTCACCCAGCTCGGCACCGGCTTCACCGTTTCCGACGCTGAGGTCAACGGCAACGCGCCAAGCACCATCGAGAAGATCCAGATCGGCCAGGACGGCATCATCTACGCGCAGTACGAGGACGGCTCCACCAAGCCGCTCTACAAGATTCCGCTGGCCGATGTTCAGAGCCCTGACCGCCTCACCGCATTGCCGGGCAACGTCTATTCGCAAAGTTCGGACTCCGGCGCCGTGCGCATCGGCTTTGCCAATGAGGGCAAGCTCGGCAGCGTCGTCTCCGGCGCACTGGAAAATTCCAACGTCGATATCGCCGAGGAATTGACCAACATGATTGCGGCGCAGCGCAGCTACACCGCCAATTCGAAAGTATTCCAGACCGGTTCCGACCTCATGGATGTCCTTGTCAACCTGAAGAGATAAACGACGGGCACCAGCCCGTGAAAGACCCGCATGTCGCTGACCTCCGCATTGAGTATCGCCCAGTCGGCGCTTCTGACCACGTCGAAGCAGACCAGCATCGTTTCCCGCAACGTTGCCGATGCCTCCAATCCGGACTACGCCCGCCGCACGGCCGTCGTCACCAGCACGGCGCCCGGCGCGCGCTCGGTGGAGATTCAGCGCTCCACCAATGCCCTACTCTTCCGCCAGAACCTCAGCGCACTCTCGGCATGGAGCGGCCAGAGCACGCTTTACAGCGGCATGGATCGGCTGGGGCTTTCCGTAAACGGCGTCGACAACGCCTCCTCTCCTTCGACCGCGATCGGCAATCTGCAGCAGGCGTTGCAGCTCTATGCCACCTCGCCGTCCAACCAGAACCTCGGCGCCAGTGTCGTCGATGCCGCCAAGCAGGTCACGCGCTCGCTGAACGACGGCACCAAGGCGATCCAGGATTTCCGCACCCAGACCGACGGCCAGATCGCCACGGCGGTCGATGATCTCAACTCGCTGCTCAGCCAGTTCCAGGATGCCAACAAGGCCATCATCTCCGGAACGCGGTCCGGCAGCGATGTGTCCGATGCGCTCGACCAGCGTGACGCGCTGCTGAAGAAGATCTCGGAATACGTCCCCGTCTCGACCTTCACGCGCGGCGACAACGACATGGTCATCACCACCAAGGACGGCACGACGCTGTTCGAAACGGTGCCGCGCTCGGTGAGCTTTACGCCATCGCCCGGCTACACAGCCGGCGTTGCCGGCAACACCATCTACATCGACAATGTGCCGGTCTCCGCAGGCGCTGGCGGCAACGCCGCCGCCGACGGCAAGCTCGCCGGCCTGATCACATTGCGTGACGGCGTCGCTGCAACCATGCAAAGCCAGCTCGACGAGACCGCGCGCGGGCTGATCACCGCCTTTGCCGAGACCGCGCCGGCACTGCCCAATGCAGCCGGCCTGTTCACCTGGTCCGGCGCGCCCGCCGTGCCGCCGGCTGGCACGCTGGTCAACGGCCTTGCCGGCTCGATCAGCATCAACGCAGCGATGGATCCGAGCGTTGGCGGCAATCCGGCGCTGCTGCGCGACGGCGGCGCCAATGGTGCCGCCTATGTCGCCAACACCGGCGGCGGCGCGTCCTACGCAGACCTTTTGATCGGCTATGGCGACAAGCTCGACCAGCCGATAGCCTTCGATGTTTCCGCCGGCATCACCACCGCATCCAGCGTCGCCGACTACGCCGCCAATGCCATTGGCTGGTTCGAAGGCGTGCGCCAGCAGGCTTCGACCAACGCCGACACCAAGGAAGCGCTGGCCACGCGCACGGCCGAGGCGCTGTCCAACGACACCGGCGTCAATGTCGATCAGGAAATGTCGCTGCTGCTCGACCTCGAACACACCTACCAGGCCTCGGCCCGCATGATGAAAACCGTCGACGAGATGCTGGCGGCTCTGTTCAATGCCGTGGGATAATCCATGAAAGCGACATCCGTCTCCTCAGCCGCCATGTCAAACGCTCTGCGCTACTCGCAGATGCGCATGCAGAGCGACCTCGTCAAAGCCCAGAAAGAGGCGACGACGGGCACGGTCGCCGACGTCGGCCTGGCGCTTGGTGGACGCACCGCTCAGGCCGTGACCTTCTCGCGCGATCTCGACCGGCTGAATGTCATCATCGATTCCAACGCACTGGTTGCCGCGCGGCTTTCGTCGACCCAGAATTCGCTTGGCCAAATGACCAGCGTCGCGCAGAGTCTGCTCTCAAGCCTGACCAGCGCCGCTTCCGGCGACTCCTCGGCCAGCATCACGCAGTCCGCGGGCAAGACAGCAGTGCAACAGCTGACCTCGATCCTCAACACCAGCGTGAATGGCGAATACCTGTTTGCCGGCACCAACACCGACGTCAAGCCGATCGATGATTTCACCGCCGCCGGCTCACCTGCCAAGGCCGCATTCGACGCGTCCTTCGTCGCCTATTTCGGTTTCACGCAGAACGACCCGGCCGCGGCCAACATCACCGCCACCCAGATGAACAGCTTCATCACCGCCAATGTCGAACCGCAGTTCCTGGGTTCGGGCTGGCAGGGCACATGGTCCAATGCCACCGACCAGCAGATCGCCAGCCGCATCGCGCTCAACGACACCACCCAGACCTCGGTCAGCGCCAACGAGGACGGCGTTCGCAAGCTCGCCATGGCAGCCGCCATGGTCACCGGCCTGCTTTCCAGCAACATCAGCCAGGCGGCGAAGAATTCGGTCGTCACCCGTTCCGTAGCGCTGGTCGGCGAAGCGCTGGGCGGACTCGGCCAGCTGCAGTCGCAGACCGGCCTCGTCCAGAAACGCGTGTCCGACGCCAGCGACCGCATGAAGACGCAAGTCGATCTTTTCGAACGGCACATCCTCGATCTCGAAGGTGTCGACCCAGCCGAAGCCGCCACCCGCGTCGCCGATCTGACGACGCATATCGAGACGTCTTTCGCGCTGACAGCGCGCCTGCAGCAACTCAGCCTGTTGAATTACCTGACCTGACAACTCTGAAACGGAACGGTAGAGCCCCAACGATGTACCAATTCTCCTACGCCGACATCCAGACCGACTCCGTTGCCGACGCGAAGGACCGCGAGCGGCAGCTTTTGACCCGCTCGATCGACATGCTGTCTGCAGCGGCGGCCGTCGGCCACGACTCGATGGAGGCGATCGAGGCGCTGCACTTCACCAACCGCGTTTGGACCACCTTCGTCGAGGATCTCGGCTCAAGCGATAACGCCTTGCCGAAGGAACTGCGCGCCAACCTGATCTCCATCGGATTGTGGCTGCTGCGCGAGGCCGAGGACATCCGCCAGGGCCGCACGGACAATTTCGAAGGGCTGATCGAAGTGTCCCAGATCATCAGGGACGGCATTCAATGAGCAACACGCTGAAGATATCGCTGAAGCCGAACGAGAAAATCTACATCAACGGTGCCGTCATCCGCGTCGACCGCAAGGTCACCGTCGAACTGATGAACGACGTGCAGTTCCTGCTTGAAAGCCATGTGATCCAGCCCGAGGACGCATCGACGCCGCTCAAGCAGCTGTATTTCATTCTCCAGGTCATGCTGATGAACCCGCCTGGCGCCGCCGACGCGCGCGAGATGTTCCGCCGTTCGCTGCCCTTGCTGCTGGCAAGCTTCGCCGACGAACAGATTTGCGGCGCGCTGAAGCAGATCGACCGCATGGTCGGTGAGGATCATATCTACGAGGCGCTGAAGGCGATCCGCGCGCTCTATCCGCTCGAACGCCGCGCGCTTGGCGGCAATGACGATATTCCGGGTGCGCAGCGCCCGCTGGCTGTGGGAGCACGATACTGATGAACGTGGACATGACGACGACGATACCGACCGGCGCCAACCAGGCCAGCCAGTCGACCTCCAAGACAGCGGTCGACTACCAGTCGTTCCTGAAGCTGCTGATCGCCGAAATGAAGAACCAGGATCCGACCAAGCCGATGGATTCGACGCAATACGTTGCCCAGCTCGCCACCTTTTCGCAGGTCGAGCAATCGGTGCAGACGAACACCAAGCTTGACCAGATCATGCAGTCCTCGGCATTGTCGCAGGCGGATGCCCTGATCGGCCGTTCGATCACCTCCGCCGACGGCAAGACCACCGGCACGGTGGCATCGGTGCGACTCGCCAGCAGCGGCCTCATCGCGGTGCTGCAGAACGGGACGGAAGTCGCGGTCGGCCCGGGCGTCTCGGTCAAGGCGGCAAGCTAGGGCCGATCTCAAGCCAGGGTCCCATCCCATGAACGAGGCTGATGCTCTCGACATCGTCCAGTATGCGGTGTGGACGGTACTGACCGCTTCCGCCCCGGTGGTGCTGGTCGCCATGGTCGTCGGCATCGGCATCGCTCTGATCCAGGCCTTGACCCAGATCCAGGAAATCACGCTGACGTTCGTGCCGAAGATCGTCGCCATCATGCTGGTCGTGGCCCTGACCGGCCCGTTTATCGGCAGCCAGATATCGGCGTTCACCAACGTCATCTTCGAGCGCATCGAGAACGGCTTCTAGGCACCGGCCTTGGGCAGCGCTTGCGACCCACGGGGTTCCGGCTAGATTGTGCACCTTCGTGGCAAGGCGCTGCTCTGCCCGCGGCGCCATTTGTCCCGATGATTTCTTGGAATGCCATGAAGCAGGCAAGACCGACCGGCAGGCCATGTGCGGAATAGCTCTCGGCCGGCACACACGGCTTGCTGCGCGGTGGGTTTTTGCGCGATGCCATGAAATGGCCTGCGGCGTCCGTGGAAGATCTTGTCGATCTGGCGCGGCGGGATGAACCGTCATGGCTGCGGCTCGTCGGCATGGAGCCTTTCCTGCGCCTTCACGTCGGCGACGCTATGGGCCACCCCACCGAAGCGCTGCATGCGACCCGCAGAGACGCCCTGACGTGGACCAATGAGAACCTTGCGCTGGGCAAGAGACTGTCACGTCCTGACGTATTTTTGCCTTCGCTATCCTGTTGCTGGATCATGATCTTTTTCGAAGAGGGGTTCGCCCTTTGCGGCGCCGTGCTGTACTTGGAAGGGACGGTATGACGGTCGAGTGAGCAGACGAAACCAGCACGTGAAGGCGGACAGTATTTATGATCGATGACGAGCCGGCCAGCGAACGCGTCTCGGCGCTGGCACCGTTCAGGCACGGCATTTTCCGTGCCGTATGGTCGGCCAGCCTGGTGTCGAATTTCGGTGGCCTGATCCAGGGCGTCGGTGCTGCCTGGATGATGACCACCATCGCCACCTCGTCCTACCAGGTCGCGCTCGTCCAGGCGTCGACCACCTTGCCGATCATGCTGTTTGCGCTCCTCGCCGGCGCCATCGCCGACAGCTTCAACCGGCGCAAGGTGATGCTGGTCGCCCAGATCTTCATGCTGGTCGTCTCGGTGCTTCTGACCCTGTTCACCTGGTTTGGCCTGATAACGCCATGGACGCTGCTTGCCTTCACCTTCCTGATCGACAGCGGCACGGCTCTGAACAGCCCGTCGTGGCAGGCTTCGGTCGGCGATATGGTTCCGCGCCCCAAGCTGCCGGCGGCCGTCGCCCTCAACTCGCTCGGCTTCAACCTGACGCGCAGCGTCGGCCCGGCGATCGGCGGCATCATCGTTGCCGCAGCGGGCGCGGCCGCAGCCTTTGCCGCAAACGCGCTGAGCTATGTCGGCCTCATTATCGTGCTCGCCCGCTGGAAGCCGGACCTGCCGGCGTCGACACTGCCGCGCGAGACGCTGGGCGCGGCGATGGGCGCCGGCCTGCGCTACGTCGCCATGTCGCCCAATATCGGCAAGGTGCTGGTCAGGGGTGCGGCTTTCGGCTTCAGCGCCGGCGCGGTGCTGGCGCTGCTGCCGCTGGTCGCGCGCGACGTCGTTAGGGGTGACGCCTTGACCTACGGCATCATGCTCGGTGCTTTCGGCATCGGCGCGGTCGGCGGCGCGCTGATCAGCGTCCGGCTACGGCAGATCCTGTCCAGCGAGACGATGGTGCGCATGGCATTCGCCGGCTTCGCGCTCTGCGCCCTCAATGCCGCCATCAGTGACAATGCCTGGCTGACGTCGCTCGGACTGCTCGTCGGCGGCGCCTGCTGGGTGATCGCGCTGTCGCATTTCAACATCACGGTGCAGATGTCGACGCCGCGCTGGGTGGTCGGCCGGGTGCTTTCGGTCTACCAGACGGCGACCTTCGGCGGCATCGCGCTCGGCAGCTGGGTCTGGGGCGTCGTCGCCGACGCGCATGGCGCCGAGACCGCGCTGATCGCCGCCAGCATCGCGATGCTGGCCGGCGGCGCGATCGGCCTGCTGCTGCCTCTCCCACAACAGGCGGTGCTCAACCTCGATCCGCTCAACCGCTTCAAGGAACCGCATCTTGCGCTCGACCTCAAGCCGCGCAGCGGTCCCATCGCCATCATGATCGAGTACATCATCCGCGAAGAGGACGTGCCGGAGTTTCTCGCCACCATGGCCGAACGCGGCCGCATCCGCCGCCGTGACGGCGCCCGCAACTGGACACTGGCGCGCGACCTCGAAAATCCCGCAATATGGATCGAGCACTACCACACGCCGACATGGCTCGAATATATCCGCCACAACAGGCGGGCCACCCATGCCGACGCCGTCGTCAGCGAACGCGTGCGGGCGCTGCACAGTGGCGACGAGCCGCCGCGCGTGCGTCGCATGATCGAGCGCCCGACGACCGCCGGTACGGCACTCGTTCTGCCGAAAGGACCGATCGAGCACTGACGCTATCGGGGCGACTCTAACCTTCGCCCGACAGGTCCCGCCGCGCCTTGTCCAACTCCTCGGCATAGCGCCGCATCAGATGGCCCTCGGTCAACAGCCCGACGACGACCTGATCGGCGAAATCCTCGACCACCGCCAGTTCCTCGGCGCCGGCGCGCTGGAAGGTCTCGGCCGCGGACTGGACGTTCATGCTCGGCACCAGGACGGCATCCCTAAACTTCGCCAGCGATAGCACCGGCGTCTCGCCATCGGACTGGTCGCTGTGCAGTTCGGCGACGATCAGCACGCCCATATAGTGCTGCCCGGTATCCACCGCGATGACGCGCTGCGCTGAACCCAGCGGCACCCCCTTGCGAAAGTCCGCAAGCGTCTTCGAGGCGTCGATTGTGCGGACATCCTTTCGCATCATCGAGCCGACCGTCAGGCTGCGCATCCAGCCGACATCATGGGCGCTGCGGATCGTCTCGCCACGCAGGTGGAAACGCCATGTCGAGAAGGAATAACCGAAGGTTTCGCGCACCAGGATCGCCGCCATGATCGAGGCCGCCAGCACCACACCGGTGAGCGTCAGGTCGCGGGTCGATTCCAGCGCCAGGAACGTCATCGTCAGCGGACCGCCGACGACGCCGACGGCCAGCGAGGTCATGCCGACGACGGCAGCAACGGCGGGGTCGATGCCGGTCGCCGGCGAGACCAGGGCCATCACACCGGCGAACATCTTGCCGAGCAAGGCGCCGAGGAACAGCGAGGCGAAGAACAATCCGCCGCGAAAGCCGGAGCCGAGCGAGATTGCCGATGCCGCCAGCTTCAGCACAAAGACGCTTGCGACCACGGCCAGCCCGTAATTCATCGCGAACTCGCGGTGCAGTGCGCCATGACCGCTGGACAGTACCTGCGGCGTGACCAGCCCCAGCAGCCCGACGAGCACGCCACCGATGAAAGGACGCAGCGAGGCATCGATCGACAGCCGCGCGAAACCGCGCTCGATCAGGCTCACCAGATGCATGATGGCAATCGAGGCAGCACCGCCCAACAACCCGAGCAGCAGGAACGGCAGATACTGGCTGACAGTGAGTGCCGGCAGGCCGGAGAGCTCCAGCGGAAACGGAACCACGCCGAAGATTTCGGCGGTCAGCGAGGCGCAGATCGCGGCGGTCATGACCGGCGCAACATTGGCGACCGAATAGATGCCGATAACCAGCTCGAAGCCGTAGAAGGCGCCGGTCAGCGGCGCGTCGAAGGCAGCGGCGATCGCGCCGGCGGCACCGCAGCCGACCAGGATGCGGACATCGTTGCGGCGCAGCCTGAAGGCGCGCGCCAGCCGCGAGGCCAGTCCGGAACCGACCTGCGTATAGCCCGCCTCCAATCCGACCGAGGCGCCAAAGCCGCTCGAGATCATCGTCTGCCCGGCGATGATGAAGGTGTCGGTGAGTGACATGCGCCCGCCATAGAGCGCGTTGGCCTCGATTGGATCGACCGGGGTGCGGAATTTCCACTTTCGCAGCCAGATCACCGTCAGCCCGAGCAGGATGCCGCCGATCGCCGGTATCAGCGCCTGCACCGGGCTCTGCAGGGAAAACATTGCCGAAAGCCGGCCGCCGGGCTGAACGCCGAACAATAGCCCATGCATGCTCAGCACCAGCTGGCTCATGGCTGTGACGAGCACGCCAGCCATCACCCCGACGATACCAGCCAGAATGACCACGACGATGCCGCGCGCTTCGAGCAGCGGGATCGATCTGACGAGCACCGCGCGAAGCCGGCGGGCATAGACTTGCGGTTGGTTTCTGGAAGGCACCGGGGCGGCTCGCCGATATCCAAGGGAAGTGAAGCCTGATACGCCCGGCGACGGAGCATGGCAACCACGACGCCGGCAGTCCAAAGCAGCCATGTGGCGCGACCTGGCGACGAAAGCGAAAGGCCGCTGCCGATCAGATCGGCTTGGGCTCACCCGCCTCATAGAGCACGAGATTGCGGTCGCGGATGCCAAGCCCCGGCCAGCTTGCACGCCAGCTTTGAATATGTGCCGAGCGGAAATGCGCATCCAGCGCGACCCTGTCGCTCCAGACCTCGGTTACCCGAATGAGCCCCGGGTCGAGCACATCCTGCGCGTAGGAATATTCAATGCAGCCTGGCTCGGCGCGGCTGCCCAGAATCATCCGCTCCATCACCGGCTTTGCCTCCTCAAGCTTGTCCGGCGGCAAGCGGACGGTGCCAATGATCAACAGCATGGGGTTTCCTTTCGAAGGCTCGGGGCACGGTGCAGTAGCCAGTCTCCCACCCTCGCGCAAGCTTGGTCGCTTAGGCTCACCAGGCTGCCGCACGGGCAGGCTTGTGATTTGGGGAAGACATGGCGATCAGCGAAAGCATTCAGCCCGGCGCGGTTGCCAAGAACGGCCGCGACGTCTTCTTCGCGATCGGCATCGTCATCATCCTGGCCGTGCTGTTCCTGCCGATCCCGGCCTTCCTCATCGACATCGGCCTTGCCTTCTCGATCGCGCTGTCGGTGCTGATCCTGATGGTGGCGCTGTGGATCCAGAGGCCGCTCGACTTCTCCTCGTTCCCGACCGTCCTGCTCATCGCCACCATGCTCAGGCTATCGCTCAACATCGCCACCACGCGCATGATCCTGGCGCATGGCAATGAAGGCACCCACGCCGCCGGCTACGTCATCGCCGGTTTCTCCAAGCTGGTAATGGCGAGCGATTTCGTCATCGGCCTCATCGTCTTCATGATCCTGATCGTGGTCAACTTCATCGTCATCACCAAGGGCGCCACCCGCATCGCCGAGGTCGGCGCGCGCTTCACGCTCGATGCTATCCCGGGCAAGCAGATGTCGATCGACGCCGACCTGTCCGCCGGCATGATCGACGACAAGACGGCACAATTGCGTCGCCGCGAACTGGAGGAGGAATCGTCCTTCTTCGGCTCCATGGACGGTGCTTCGAAATTCGTGCGTGGCGACGCCATTGCCGGCCTCATCATCACCGCCATCAACATCGTCGGCGGCATCGCCATCGGCTATATCCGCCATGGCATGGGCATGGGCGAAGCCGCCGACGTGTTCATCAAGCTGTCGGTCGGCGACGGCCTCGTCACCCAGATCCCGGCGCTGATCGTCTCGCTCGCCGCCGGCCTGCTCGTCTCCAAGGGCGGCACCCGCGGCTCGACCAACCAGGCGGTGTTCGGCCAGCTCGGCGCCCACCCGCGCGCGCTCTACGTCGCGGCATCGCTGCTCGTCCTTCTTGGCCTGATGCCCGGCCTGCCGTTTTTTCCGTTCTTCGCGCTCGCCGGCGGCATGGCCGGCCTCGGCTACATCATCCCGATGCGCCACAACCGCGCCGTCGCCGCCGCCGAAGCGGTCAAGGACCAGGAGAAGGCCACCAAGGTCGAGGAGGAAAAGAACTCGGTCAAGGCCTCGCTCGCCACTGCCGAGATCGAACTTCTGATCGGCAAGCAGCTGTCGACAAGGCTGCTGGTGTCGCATCAGGAACTGGTCTTCCGCATGGCCAAGATGCGCAAGAAGTTTGCCACGCAATATGGCTTCGTCGTGCCGGAAGTGCGTGTCGCCGACGATTTCGCCATTCCGCCGAAAAGCTACCAGATCAAGGTGCACGGCACCGTCGTCGCCGAATACCAGATGCGCGTCGGCGAGATCATGGTGCTGCTCGGCACCCGCGACGTGCCCGACATGCCCGGCGAGGAGATCCGCGAGCCGGCCTTCGGCATGCGCGCCTTCTCGGTGCTCGAAACCTTCGCCGAGGATCTGAAGCGCGAGAACTTCACCTTTGCCGACAACATGTCGGTGCTGCTCACCCATCTCTCCGAAGTCATCCGCAACAACCTGCCTCAGCTTCTGTCCTACAAGGACATGAAGGCGCTGCTCGAACGCCAGGACCCGGAATACCGCAAGCTCGCCGACGAGATCTGCACCTCGCACATCTCCTATCCCGGCCTGCAGGCGGTGCTGAAGCTGCTGCTGGCCGAACGCGTCTCGATCCGCAACCTGCATTTGATCATCGAGGCCATCGCCGAGATCGCGCCGCACGTGCGTCGCACCGAGCAGATCGTCGAGCATGTCCGCATCCGCATGGCCCAGCAGATCTGCGGCGACCTCTCGGAGGGCGGCGTGCTCAAGGTGCTGCGCCTCGGCAACCGCTGGGACCTCGCCTTCCACCAGAGCCTCAAGCGCGACGCCAAGGGCGAGGTGCGCGAATTCGACATCGACCCACGCCAGCTGGAGGAGTTCGGCCAGGACGCGACCAAGGCGATCCGCAAGCATCTCGAAGCCGGTGAACGCTTCGTGCTGGTTACCGCGCCGGATGCGCGCCCCTATGTGCGCATGATCATCGAGCGCCTGTTCACCACGCTGCCGGTGCTCAGCCATGTCGAAATCGCCAAGGGCGTCGAGATCAAGGTGCTCGGGACCATATCGTGACCGCGCTGTCGCAAGGCGTCGTGATCGCCGCCTTCCTCGCCTTCTGCCGCATCGGCAGCTGCTTCATGCTGATGCCCGGCCTGTCCAGTGCCCGCGTGCCGGTTCAGGTCAGGCTGTTCGTGGCGATCGCCGCCACCGGCGGCCTGCTCACCTTCCTCTGGGACCGCATCTTTCCTTTCGTCGATCCGCGTCCGCAAATACTGGTGCCGATGATCATCTCGGAACTTCTGGTCGGCGGGCTGATCGGCGCCATGACCAGGCTCTACATGGAGGCGCTGCGCTTCATGGGCGCGGGCATCGCCACGATGATCGGCTATGGCGGCGCCGGCGGGCCGGCCATCGAAGAACCCGAGCCGCAGGCAGCACTTGCCGCCATCATCTCGTTTTCGGCACTGCTTTTGCTCTTCGTCTTCGATTTCGACCACGAGATCGTGCGCGCGCTCGTCGCCTCCTACACGGTCGCGCCGGTCAATATCTTCTTCAACCCGCAAGCGGCCCTCGTCGATGTCACCGACACGGTGTCGGACGCCTTCTTCCTGGTCATCCGCCTCGGCAGTCCGTTTGTCGCCTATGCCCTCCTCGTCAATCTGACCATCGGCTTCGTCAACAAGCTGACCCCGCAAATCCCGGTCTATTTCATCTCGCTGCCCTTCGTCATCGCCGGCGGGCTGATCATCTTCTACTTCGCCATAGGCACCTTGCTGTCGTTGTTCGCCAACGGCTTTGTCGATCTCACGCTGGCGCGATAGACAAGATGAGCACGCGCAAGGATCGCCTCAGGAAATTGGTACTGGTGCAGGAACAGCTGAAGGCGCTGCACGAGACCCGCCATGCGACGTTTCTATCCGCAGCCGCCACGGCTGAGGCCGAGGCCAGGCAACTGGTCGAGCATTTCGACGCGGCCGACTCGCTGGCAGGCCTGTTTCCCGACCTTTACCATCGCCGCATCGCCAATGCCGTCGTTCGCCAGGAGGCGAGCCTGGAAAGCGCCAGGCAGGAGGCCGGTCTGATCGCCACCGCCACCGCGCGCACCAACATGGTCGAACGCGCCTACAAGGACGTGCGCCGCCGCGACGACCGCGAACGCTCAGACCGCGACCGCCTCGACCTCATCACGCAGAAGCGGGAGCAGGAGTAATTCTGCTTTTGACCCCGGTTCTCTTTTCGACCTCACTATTTTCAGAACAAGATGCATGGGGATATATTGCGGGTACGTCCTTGGGCTACCGTTCATTGAAGGGGAGGTCATGACATGCAGGCAATGCCGATAGCTCATCAAGCAGAGCAACCTGCCGTTGGCTCCACATCCTCCATGACCGGCTATCCGGCCGCCGTCCTATGCTGGCTTCTTTCGGCTGGTGTGTATATCGCGGCCAAATGGGTTGCGCCTGAAATGCCGCCCTGGGGCCTCTGCTTCTGGCGGCTGACCCTGGCTTTCGCCATCCTGCTGCCGATCGTGCACCGGCATCATGACGCGATGATAGGGCTTCTACGATCCCGAGCCCTGGAGATCGTCGTCGTCGGGGCGATCGGCCTCACGCTGTGCCAAGGCATGATCTACCATGGCCTCAACGACACCGACGCGACCACGGCCGGCATCATCATGGCGCTATCTCCTGTCATGACGATGGTGCTCGCCCGTTTCGTGCTCGGCGAGCCCCTCGGGCTTTGGAAGTCGCTTGGCGCGCTGGTTGCGCTCGCCGGCATGATGGTCATCGTCGCGCACGGCAACCTGACGGCGCTGCTTCAACTCCGCTTCAACCCTGGCGAGTTGTGGATTGTTGGCAGCGCGTTCTGCTGGGGTCTTTACACGGTGCTTTTGCGCCGTTCCAAATTCGGCATCGAACTCCTGCCGATGGTCGTGCTCCTGCTTGGAGCCGGCGCGCTGGTCGCCTTGCCCTTCCACCTGTGGGAATTGTTCAACGACGAACGCTCGGCGATGAACGTCAATGGCTTCCTTGCACTCGCCTATGTGGCAGGCCCGGGTGGCGCCTTGATGTACTATCTCTACAACCGAAGCGTGGAAACACTCGGCGCGAGCAGGGCGAGCATGCTGCTCTATTTGCAAACAGTGTTCGTCGCCGTGCTCGCCTATTTGCTGCTCGGAGAGGGTTTGCACGACTACGATCTGGTCGGCGCTGCCTTTATCGTAGCCGGCATAGTGCTCGCCACTGTGCTCAAGCCGAAGCCGAGTCCTGCACGCGTCGCGTAGAAATCTGCCGCGCGACAGGATGAGGAATTGGCCATCCTGGAATGTCCGCCTCTGGCGCGTAGCAGACGAAAAGTCCCCATTCCGCCTCCCTCTCCCTCGCAAGCCTGCCACAAGCTTGTTGGGGCATTGTGCAGCCACGGAAACCCGGCAAAAGGCGGACTTTCTTGGCGATTTCTCCACCCAGCGACATCGTTCTTGACGTCGCCCGCGCCGTCGAGCCCGCGGGCATCGAGGCCGCCCGCGCCGCGCTGACGAAACGGGCTGGTGGCGCATCGGGCAGCTTTTCCGTCAACGACATCTCGCCGCTCTCACGCGCCACGGCGGACGCGGCCGAGCAGGCCGGGCCGGAAAAAAAGTTCCAGCGCTTCGAAGCGATGGTGCTGCAGACCTTCATCCAGAACATGCTGCCCAAGGACACCGAAGGCGTATACGGTAAGGGCCTGGCCGGCGACATGTGGAAATCGCAGCTTGCCGAGCGGCTGGCCGACGTCATGGCCGCACGCGGTGGCATCGGCATCGCCAAGTCGATGCTGGCCGACCATTATCTCGACGGCAAGCGAACGGTGCCGGTCGGGCCGGTTTCGGGCGGCCCGGAGAAGACCGAGAGCGACCAGCAGAGCCGATTGTCCACATCTCTCGTCCAGGAATTGCAGCGCAAGGCCGCGCGGTCGATGACCGGCGACGAGACGACAATCAAAACCGACATCAAAATCTAGACCAGGATTCTCATGGCCGACTATTCGGAATTCTCTTCCAACCTGCCGGCGCGGACGACAACGTCGGAAGCACCAATCCCGTTCGCGCGGCCTGGAAACCTTGCCGCCATCATTGGCCGCATCGAGGAAGCCGTCGAGGAAGAGACGGCCGGAATCCGCAACGATACCGGTTACGACCTCAAGGCGTCGAACACCCGCAAGAGCCGCTATCTCTATGAGCTGACCCGCGCCATGAAGGGCGGCAGCGAAGCCGAATTCCTCGAGCAGCATCGCGAAGGCCTGACACGCCTGCGCCAGAAGCTGGCGAAGAACGAGGCGGCGATCCTCGCGCACCTCAACGCGGTCAACGAGGTCGCCAATCTGTTGAAGAACGCCATCCAGCGCGCCGAAGCCGACGGCACCTATTCGGCCGGGGAATTCGGATGGGCCAGGGCATGATCCCGAATAGGATTGGCCCCAGCAGAACCGGGAATCTCCGGTGATCAAATTCATCGCGGCAGCGATCTGGATCTGCGCCGCCACGCTCGGTGCGGTGTTCTATTCGTTCCAGGCCGCCGGCGAGGCCGGCGTCGGCGAAACACCGAAGCCGATGCTGGGCGGTCTCGATTACGTCAAGACCGAAATGATTTCAGTGCCGCTGATCCGCGATTCCAAGATCGACGGCTATTTCCTGACCAAGCTCGTCTACACGGTCGAGCCCGACCAGATAAAGAAGCTGTCGATCCCGGCCGATGCACTGCTGACCGACCAGGTCTATTCCTATCTCTATTCCAATCCGCAGATCGACTTCACCAAGAAGGAAACGATCGACCTCGACGCCTTCCGCGCCGCCATCCGCGACACCATCAACACCCGCGTTGGCGCCGAACTGGTGCATGAGGTGCTGATCGATCAGGTCAACTTCCTGACCAAGGACGAGATCCGCGACAACGCCATGCGCCGCCGCAAGGATCCGGCCACGCCGGCAGCGGAAACGCCTGCGGCGCCCGCGGGGCATTGACCTGCCAATAGGCGGATTCACCCCGTGTGTGGGGCTCTGCCAATCATCGAGCTGCCAAAGTTGACGGCTTGCTCCAGTCGTCATCGGAAAAATGACGCAGGCAAACTGCGTTGACGTAAACGTCAACCCAAAGCTATATGCGCCAGCGACCGTGATCGCGAAGCGCCAATGCGCATCAACGCAACGAGACGAGGAGAACGGCCATGAGCGTTCAGGAGATTGCCGACAAGATGAGGTCGCGCGTGGCGAGCGCCGGGTTTGAGCATTCGGTGAAGTTCGACACCGGCAGCGACGGCGTCATCGTTATCGACGGTGCAACCGTATCGAACACCGACGCACCGACCGACTGCACCGTGAAGCTTTCGCTCGACGATCTGGACTCCCTGATCGCCGGCGACCTCAACCCGACCATGGCGTTCATGTCCGGCAAGATAAAGGTCGAAGGCGACATGACGGTCGCCATGGCGCTAAGCCAATTGCTCGGCTGACCCCATCCGCGGATAAGAGCAAAACGCCGCCCGATGGGCGGCGTTTTGTTTTTCAGGCTGCGAGCGACAGCTTCTGCGCCTTCAGCTTGCGCCCTGCAGCCCTTAGCGTGCCCTGCACGCCATCGAGCGCGCCACCGGCCAGTTCCAGCGCCAGCAAGCGGTGCCGCTCATAGGGGCCCGGCATGGCGAGCGAGCCGGTCTTTTCCGAAGAGAAGCCGAAGCGCTCGTAGTAAGGCGCATCGCCGACCAGCAGGATCGCGGCATGGCCGAGGCGTGCCGCCTCAGTGACCGCATGGCGCATCAGCGCCGAGCCGATGCCGGCGTTCTTGACCGCCGGATCGACAGCGAGCGGACCGAGCAGAAGCGCCGCCGGGCCGCCCTCGCCCAGCACCACGTCCCACAGCCTTGCGGTACCTGTCACAGTGCCCGACGCGTCGCGAACGACAAAGGCAAGGCCTTCGGAAGGCCGGCGGCCGCGCCGCAGTTTTTCCGATGACTTCTTCCGGCGCTTCGGCCCCATGGCACGATCGAGCAACGCCTCACGCGCTGCCACATCAGCAGCGGTCTCGGCGACGATGACAAAGGCCGGCGAGCGGCCCACGATTTCAACTGGCATTTCCATTTCCGCGATTCCTTCACGAGCGGAGAGTCCACAGGCGAGCCCGGGCAGGCGACTGGGCGCCCACCTGGGATGATCTGAAGGCCGAAGCCTTCAGATCACGTAGGATCGGAGAGGCTCGAAGCCGTTGAAGGCGACCGAAGCGTAGGTCGTCGTGTAGGCGCCGGTGCCCTCGATCAGCACCTCGTCGCCGATGGTCAGCGACAAGGGCAGCGGGTACGGCGTCTTCTCGTACATCACGTCGGCCGAATCGCAGGTCGGGCCAGCGAGCACGCAAGGCGCGGTCTCGGTGCCGTCATGCGCGGTGACGATCGGGTAGCGGATCGCCTCGTCCATCGTCTCGGCGAGACCGCCGAACTTGCCAATGTCGAGGAACACCCAGCGCACATTGTCGTTGGCGGCCTTCTTCGAGATCAGCACGACTTCCGACTTGATGACGCCGGCGTTGCCGACCATGCCGCGGCCCGGCTCGATGATGGTCTCGGGCAGCGCGTTGCCGAAGTGCTTGCGCAGCGCCGAGAAGATCGCCTGGCCATAGGCCTGTGCCACCGGCACGTCCTTCAGGTAGCGGGTCGGGAAGCCGCCGCCCATATTGACCATCTTCAACACGATGCCTTCGTCGGCGAGCGTCGCGAACACCTGCTTGGCGTCGCCGAGCGCGCGGTCCCAGGCGGTCAGGTCGGTCTGCTGCGAGCCGACATGGAACGACACGCCATGGGCATCGAGGCCCAGCACCTTGGCATGGCGCAGCACGTCGACCGCCATCGCCGGCACACAGCCGAACTTGCGCGACAGCGGCCATTCGGCGCCTTCACCGTCGGTCAGCACGCGGCAGAACACGCGGGCGCCGGGAGCGACACGGGCGATCTTTTCGACCTCCTCGACGCAGTCGACCGCGAACAGCCGGATGCCGAGCTGATAGGCGCGCGCGATGTCGCGCTCCTTCTTGATGGTGTTGCCGAAGGAGATGCGGTCCGCCGGCGCACCGGCGTCCATCGCCATCTCGACTTCGGCAACGGAAGCGGTGTCGAAGGACGAGCCCATCGCAGCAAGCAGGCGCAGGATTTCCGGCGCCGGGTTTGCTTTCACCGCATAGTAGATCTTGGAATCGGGAAGCGCCTTCTCGAAGGCGTGGAAATTGTCGCGCACGACATCGAGGTCGACGACGAGGCAAGGGCCGCTCGGACGTCGGGTGGCGAGGAAGTCAAGGATGCGCTGGGTAGCCATCGGGGTCTCTCCATCAGCGCCTTTCGGCGCGCACTAAGGCTGCGGACGCGGGCTGTCGGCCTCGCGAACACGCGGTGGACAAAGGCGGGACGGAAATCCATGGAACCAGCCGGTGGAGACCCCGGAACCATGAAGCGCCGTCTCGCGGCGGTGAACCTTGGCCTTGCCCGGCCTCGGTTCGCTTTGTCTGCCTTGGCTTGGATGGGAGACCCGTCCGCACTGCCGGCAATGAAGGTGTGCCTCTTCAGTAACCCCGGTCTTTGGACGACCGGCAGAACACCAGAAAGGCCCGCACCGTCGTTGCTTCAAGGTGTCCTCGGTCTGGCGGTTGGCCGCTAAACCGACTGGAGGGGTTGGCTCCAGTTACCTTACCGATATCCCTCACCATTCGAGGATCGGCGGACACCCACAGGCACGTGCGACTTTGGGCAAGCGCGATATAGGGTCGAAAGACTTCACAATCAATAAAAATCGTATCCCAGGTTGTAAAATTTGCGGCATCGAACAATGTTTGCACAACCGTATCCGGATATCGAACGATGACAGCGACTCACGGTCCGCTCAACGCTTTTCTCGACCTTGGCCAAGTGCCTGTTTCCAATGCGGAATTGGGACCGCTTGCTGGCATGCGGCTGGCCGTCAAGGATATCTATGACGTCGCCGGCTATCGCACCGGCTGCGGCAATCCAGGGAAGTTCGCCGAGAGCCCCGCCGCCGCGAAAACCGCGCCGGCCGTCCAGATGATTCTCGACGCCGGCGCGCGCTTCGTCGGCAAGACCCAGACCGACGAGCTTGCCTTCTCGCTGATGGGTCAGAACGCGCATTTTCCATTCCCGGTGAACCCGACAGCCCCCGATCGCGTTACCGGCGGCTCCTCGTCCGGATCGGCGGCAGCAGTGGCGGGCAAGCTGGCCGACATCGCCACTGGCTCGGACACCGGCGGCTCGATCCGCGCCCCGGCGAGCTTTTGCGGGCTGATTGGGCTCCGCACCACGCATGGCCGCATTTCGCTCGACGGCGCCATGAAGTTGGCGCCAAGCTTCGACACATTCGGCTGGTTCGCCGACGATACCGAGACCTACGAGACAGCAGGCAAGTTGCTGCTCGGCCGCGACCCCCATCAGCATCCCCTCAGGCGGCCGCTTTCGATCGGCTGGCTGGACGCGCTGGTCGCCGGTCCTGCCGAAGCTGCCGAATACGCTGGGATGAAGGCGCAGGCAGCGGCCGTTTTCGGCGAGCCGGCTCCGGCATCACTTTCCTTCACCTCCACTTCCGGCGAGCTCTACTGGTGCTTTCGCCGACTGCAGGCGCACGAAGCCTGGCAAGAGCACGGCGACTGGATCGAGAGTGGCGACCGCGATCTCGGGGCAGGCGTCGAGGAGCGCTTCGGCTTTGGCCGGGCGGTCGACGCGAGGACGGTACAGGCCGAGACGGTGCGTCGTCTGACCTTCCGCTCGGAACTGGCTGATCTGCTCGGCCAGGATGGTTTTCTCGTCTTGCCAACGGTCCCCGGTGCCGCACCGCTCATCGGCAGCACGCCGGAACAGTTGCAAACCTATCGCGAAAAGGCCCTCCACCTTTTGTGCCTTTCCGGCCTATCCGGCTTTCCGCAGATCACGCTGCCGCTCGGCCATGTCGACGGTGCGCCCTTCGGCCTTTCGCTGCTTGGCCCTTCCGGCAGTGACATCGCCCTGATACGGCTCGGCCGCAGACTACTCGACTCGGCACGAAAGGCCTGACGATGGACACTCTCACCCGCATGCGCGCCTTCATCGACGTGGTCGAGGCCGAGGGCTTTTCGGCCGCTGCGCGCAAGATCGGTCGCTCCAAGGCGCTGCTGTCGAAATACGTGCGCGAGCTGGAGGACGAGCTCGGTGCTCTGCTGTTGAACCGCACCACCCGGCAGTTCTCGATGACCGAAGCCGGCCACACCTATTACCGGCGCGCCTCCGAAATCGTGCGCGAGGTCGACAGCCTAGCCGATGCGGTGCGCGAATCCTCCGGCGACGTGCGCGGCCGGATCAAGCTTTCGGCGCCGCGCACCTTCGCCGATGCGCCGATCGGCCAGTCGCTGATCGACTTCGCCAAGCAGCATCCCGACATCGTGCTCGACATCCAGCTCGACGACCGCTTCGTCGACCTGGTCGAGGAAGGCTTCGACCTCGCGGTGCGCATTTCGCGGCTGGAAAACTCCTCGCTCATCGCCAGGCGTCTCGCGCCGTTTTCGGTGCGGCTGTGCGCCTCTCCCGAACTGATCGCCAAACACGGCATGCCGGTGCGGCCTCAAGACCTTGCCCGAATTCCCTGCATCGTCGACACCAACGGTCGTGGGCTGAACAACTGGCAGTTCAAGGGCGACGGCAGCGATACGGTGAGCGTTTCGGTGTCCGGTCCGATCGAGGTCAACAGCCCGATGGCGGCAAGAGCTGCCGCCGTGTCGGGGCTGGGGTTCACCATATTGCCGGATTTCATCGCTGCACCTGACCTCGAGACCGGCCGACTGGTGACCGCGCTGGATGATCGCATCCTGTCGGGGGCTGGCATTTTCGCCGTCTACCCGCATCGACGCTATCTGCCGGCAAAGGTCCGCGTTTTCGTCGATTTTCTGGTACAGTGGTTCAAGACGCGTGACGCCGCGTGACGCGCTTCAGCCCCGTTGCGGTCCCAATTTCGCCCCGTTTCTGGTAACTGTCGAAGCTTCTCCGAAGTCGATGGAATCGCGACCGAGAATGCACCTGAAACGACAAGCAATCATGCTGGCTTCGGCCATGGCGGCGACATTTGCCACTATCGAACCTGCCGAGGTGCATCCTCATGTCTTCGCCGAGGCCCGCCTCGACGTGATCCTCAGCCCGGATCACCAAAGTGTGAAAGCGCTGCGCCATCTCTGGCGCTTCGACGATTTGTTTTCCAGTACAGTGATGATGGAGTTCGACAAGAACTCCGACCTGAAGCTTGACGACAAGGAGCTGAAGGATGTCGCCGACACCGTCCATGCCTCGCTGGCGGAGTTCAACTATTTCCAGCTCGTCACCGTCAACGGCAAGGACGTGGCGATGACGCCGCCGCCGCATCTGATGGCCAATTTCGACAACGACCAGCTCATCATCCTGTTCGAATCCGAACCGAAAGAGCCGATCAAGTTGACCGGCAAGATCGATTTCGGCGTCTATGATCCGACCTTCTACACGGCGATCGATTTCACCGAAGATTCCAACATCACGGTCGAAGGCTTGCCGTCGACATGCACAAAAAAGGTCATTCGTCCCGATCCCGACGAGGCGATCGCCGAGAACCAGAAGACCCTGACGGAAGCCTTCTTCAACGATCCGACAGGCACCGACATGAGCAAGATCTTCGCCACCAAGCTTGAACTGAACTGCACGCCAGAAGGATAGATCCGGTGACGAAACCGTCCCTGCGTTTGGTACTGGCTCTTTTGGCCGCCGCTTATGTGATGACGCACTTCCTCGGCTCCGCCCACGCCCAGAGTTCGCTCGGCATCGGTACCAATGACGGCATGGCCCCCACGGCCAGCGGCCCGTTCGCCCACATTCTGATGTGGATCAATCTGCGACAGCAGGAATTCTACCGCGCGCTGGCAACCGCCATGAAAGCGATGCGCCAGGACGGCAGCAAGCTGTGGCTGCTCATCGGCCTGTCCTTCGCCTACGGCATTTTCCACGCCGCCGGCCCCGGCCACGGCAAGGCGGTGATCTCGTCCTACATGGTGGCCAACGAGGTGGCATTGCGGCGCGGCATCCTGCTGTCCTTCGTCTCGGCACTGCTGCAGGGGCTGACGGCAATCGTGGTCATGCTGCTGGCCTTTTTCGTCCTGCGCGGCACCACCATCTCGATGACCGATGCGGCATGGTTCCTCGAAATCATGAGCTATGTCTTCGTCACCCTGTTCGGCGCCTGGCTTTTGTGGCGCAAGGCCGGCCCCGCCATCCTGCGCCTGTTCGGTGCAAACCCCGCCTACAGCCTATCGGCCGCTCATGCCGGGCACTCGCACGCTGGCCATTCGCATACGGGCCATTCGCATTCTGGGCATGCTCACGCAACGCATTCCCACGCGCTTCACGCGCATGGCCATGATGAAGACGACCATGCGGCACATGACCATTCCCATGCACGCGACGATCACGGCGCGCATGATCACCACCACGATCATGCTGAGCACGATCACCACCATCATGGCCACGTCCATGCGGCGGGCGAGGTCTGCGACACCTGCGGGCACTCGCATGCGCCCGATCCGGCGCTGCTTTCCGGCGACCGCTTCGACTGGCCCACCGCCTGGTCGGCGGTGGCTGCCGTCGGCATCCGCCCCTGCTCCGGCGCGCTGATCGTGCTGAGCTTTGCCTTGCTCAACGGGCTGTGGTTCGGCGGCATCCTGTCGGTGCTGGCCATGTCGCTCGGCACGGCGATCACCGTCTCGGCCCTGGCGACAATTGCGGTAACGGCCAAGAACTGGGCGGTGTATTTCGCCGGCGATGGCCGCATGGGCAACCGCATCCACTCGATCGTCGAGATCGGCGGCGCGGCCTTCGTCTTCCTGTTCGGGCTGCTGCTGCTTTCGGCCAGTTTGACGACCGGTGCGGTGCTTTAACCGATTTTACCGCCCAGTTCATCCTCGATATGGGCGCGGATGATGTCGTCGAAGCTGGTTTCGGCGGCGAAGCCCAGATCCCTTGAGCGTCGTGCCTCGAACCGGGTCGGCCAGCCCCTGACGATCGCCCAGATCGTGTCGTCGGGCTCTTCGCGGATCAGCTTCACCGCCTTGGTGCCGGCAATGCGTTCAAGCGCCTCGATCTGCTCGCCGACCGTGACGGCGACGCCGGGCATCGTCAGATTGCGGCGCGGCCCGACGGCGCTGCCGTCGAGGCCCGCCGCATGGATCAAAAAGCTCACCGCCGAGCGCGGGCTGGCATGGGTGTGCACGACGGAGCGCGGCACCGGCAGTATCGCCTCCTGGCCGCTCAGCGGTTCGCGGATGATGCCGGAGAAGAAGCCCGAGGCCGCCTTGTTCGGCTTGCCTGGCCGCACACAGATGGTCGGCAGCCTGATGCCGATACCGTCGAAGAAGCCGCGCCTGGAATAGTCGGCGAGCAGCGCCTCACCCATCAGCTTCTGCGTGCCGTAGGAGGTCAGCGGCGTCGGGTGGAATTCATCCGGAATGATATCCGGGAATGGCGCGCCGAACACGGCGATGGACGAGGTGAAGACAATGCGCGGTGAAAACGCCGCCAGCCTGACGGCATCGAACAGCGCGCGGGTGCCGTCGAGATTGACGCGGTAGCCGAGATCGAAATTGGCCTCCGCCTCGCCCGACACCACGCCGGCGAGGTGGAAGACGACGTCGGGGCGCGAAGCCACCAGGCTTGCCGTAGCACCTGGTGCTGCGAGATCGCCGGTGTGGATGGAGACGCTCACGCCTTCCATCGCCGGTGCTTGCGGCGGCACGATATCGTGAAGGTCGAGCGCGGCGATCTTTCGTCCGCTCAGCGTTCCGTTCTTTGCCAGCCGGGCGATGAGCTTGCGGCCGACCATGCCTGCAGCACCGGTTATCAGAATACGCATGTCAGTCACCCTTTTTGCGCTGGTTGCGGCCCCGCAGCCAGAACACCATGAAAAACGCCAGCACGAAGGCGACGCCCACGATACCGGCAAGAACGGTTGAGACATTGCCGACAGCCAGCATCACGGTCGGCAGGTAGAACGCACCAACACCGAACAGCAGCAGGATCCAGAGTGCTGCGATCGCAGCATTCCTCGTGTCGCGATCCATCAATGTGTCCCGACGCGGCGCGAGCTCATCAAGTTCGTTAGCAAAGCCATGAAGTTCCCTGCGTCAGTGATAGTGGCCATGATGCGGAGCCGCATCGTGATCGTGATCGTGATCGTGATCGTGTTCGTCACGGCCGTCGGCGCACTGGCCGAATTCCGGTTCGACAGTGGCATGGCTGATGCCATGCTCGGCGGCAAGCCGTTTCTTGATGGCGCTGACCGCCGTATAGGCATCGACACCTTCGTTGAGGCAGGCGTGCAATGTCGCCATGTTGCTTGACCCGTCGATCGACCAGACGTGCATGTGATGCACCTCGCGTACGCCTTTCACAGTCCCCTCGATATCCTTGGCGATCAGGTCGCGGTCGAGGCTTGCCGGCACGCCTTCGAGCAGGACATGGGCGGCTTCGCGCATCAGTGACCATGCCGTGGACAGGATCAGCAGCGAGACCAGGACGGACAGGATCGGATCGATCGGCGTCCAGCCCGTCGCCAGGATGACCAGGGCAGCTACGATGGCCGCCGCCGAACCGAGCAGATCGCCGAGCACATGCAGGATGGCGCCGCGCATGTTCAGGCTGTCACGGTCGCCGCCATGCAGCACGAAGAAGGAGCCGATGTTCACCAGGAGACCCGCGATCGCAACCACCAGCATCGGTCCGCCGAGCACCGGCGCCGGCGTCAGCAGGCGCCCCCAGGCCTCGTAGACGATCCACAGCGCAATGGCGAAGATAGCGATGCCGTTGGTGTAGGCCACCAGGGTCTTGACCCGGCCAAAGCCATAGGTGAGCCGGCCGGTCGCCGGCCGGCCAGCCAGATGAAATGCATACCAGGCAAGGCCGAGCGCGATCGAATCGGCGAGCATGTGGCCGGCATCCGCCAGCAGCGCCAGCGACCCTGTGAGGAGGCCGCCAAGCGCTTCCACGACCATGAAGCCAGCGGTCAGGCAAGCTGCGATCAGCACCCGTTTCTTGTCGGTCGAGCCATGCGCATGGCCAGCGCCGTGGCTGTGCCCTTGCGCAGCATGATCGTGGCTATGTGCCATCCATGAGCTCCTGCTACGCGCCGAACTCAGCGCGGAAATCCTCGAGCCGCCGCTTCTGCCGGCCCTCGCCATCGAAATTGGCCGGATCGAGCCATGCCTCATAGGCTCTGCGCAGCGCCGGCCATTCCTTGTCGATGATCGAGTACCACGCCGTATCGCGGTTTTCACCTTTGACCACAAGATGCTGGCGGAAAATGCCTTCGAACTTGAAGCCGAACCGCTCCGCCGCGCGCTTCGACGGCTCATTGCGGTTGTTGCATTTCCATTCGTAACGGCGATAGCCAAGCTCATCGAAGGCGTATTTCGTGAACAGGAATTGCGCCTCGGTCGCTGCAGGTCTGCGCGAGATCAGCGGCCCCCAATAGATGTTGCCGATTTCGATGACGCCAAAGGTCGCATCGATGCGCATCAGTGTCTGGCGTCCGGCGATCTTGCCGCTGGCCTTGTCGATGACCGCGAAGAACAGCGGATCTTCGCTTGCTTCGGACTTTTCCAGCCATGGTTGGAGAGCCGCGCGGTTCTCCGGCACGGTGTCGAACAGCCAGCGAAACCGCGTGTCGCCGTCGGCGACGGCCGACGCTTCAAACAGGCCATCACCATGCTTTGCCGCGATCAGCGGTTCCAGCCGGACGTAGCGGCCTTCCAGCGCTTTGCGTTCGGGCCGTGGGCGCGGCTGCCAATTCTCGAGATTTTCCGACACGCAAAACTCCAATCCGTTTGACATTTGCGAGCAGACGCTCACAAAAACGCACGCCTAGGGAAAGAACCACACGGACGGGAAAAATGCTCCACACGATTTCGGCCTTCGACCGTCTCGGCGAGGAAAATGCCTTCGCCGTGCTGGCGCGCGCCACCGCACTTGCCCATGAGGGCCGCGATATCGTCAATCTCGGCATCGGCCAGCCCGACTTCAAGACGCCGCAGCACATCGTCGAGGCGGCGATCAAGGCGCTGCGCGACGGCCACCACGGTTACACGCCGGCCAACGGCCTGCTGGCGACGCGTGAAGCGGTGGTGCGCCGCACGCTGACCACCACCGGCGTCGAGGTGTCGCCTGAGGCGGTGATGATCCTGCCAGGCGGCAAGCCAACCATGTTCGCGGCGATCCTGATGTTCGGCGAACCAGGCGCCGAAATCCTCTATCCAGATCCCGGATTTCCGATCTACCGCTCGATGATCGAGTTCACCGGCGCTGCCCCTGTTCCAGTGCCGATGCGTGAGGCAAACGGCTTTGCCTTCTCGGCTGAGGAGACGCTGGCGCTAATCACGCCGAAGACCAGGCTCTTGATCCTCAACTCACCGGCCAATCCGACCGGCGGGGTGACGCCGCGAGCCGAGATCGAGAAGCTGGTCAAGGGACTGGAAGCACACCCGCACGTCGCCATCCTCTCCGACGAAATCTACGATGTGATGACCTATGACGGCGAGACGCATTGCTCGTTGCTTGGCTTCCCCGAAATCCGCGACCGGCTGATCGTGCTGAATGGCTGGTCGAAGACCTGGGCGATGACCGGCTGGCGCATGGGCTGGTCGATCTGGCCGAACGGCGACAAGGGCGCTCACCTCTACGACAAGGTGCGCAAGCTGGCGGTCAATTGCTGGTCCTGCGTCAACGCGCCGAGCCAGTATGCCGGCATCGCCGCCATCGACGGCCCGCAGGACGATGTCGACAAGATGATGCGCGCTTTCGATCGCCGCCGGAAGGTCGTGGTCGAGGGTTTGAATGCCTTGCCCGGCGTGTCCTGCATCACGCCGAAAGGCGCCTTCTATGCCTTTCCAAACGTCTCCAAAACTGGCTGGAAGGCCAAGAAATTGGCCTCGGCGCTGCTCGAGGATGCCGGCGTGGCGCTGATCGGCGGTCCAGATTTCGGCATTCTCGGCGAGGGTTACATCAGGCTTTCCTACGCCAACTCCGAGGAGAACATTTTGCGCGCGCTGGAGCGGATCGAGGCGTTTCTGGCGAAGTGACGCTCAGCTGTCCAGATAGGCTCTTGCAATCGATCGCAGTTCGTTCTGGTCGATCACTTCGCCATGTCCGCAACATGCGCGGCTGAACTCTATCTGCAAAAGCCGCTGCATGGTTTTCCGATAGGCCTGCACGTCCGAACCAGGAAGATCGTCGACCAATCGCCCGCGATAAATCGCATCGCCGGCCAGAAAGTCGCCGTTGCGTTCATCGAGAAGCCCGAGCGACCCCGGCGAATGACCCGGGAGATGAAGGACCAGAAACGACCTGTCTCCAGTCTCTATGGTGCAGCCTTCGTCCAGAATTCGAGACAATGGTGCCGGCCTGATCTGGAAACGCTGCGGCGACCATGCCTCCTGGGGTGACCTGCTGACGGCGTCGGGCTGCGCGCGAAAGAGGTGAGCCAATGTGTGCTCATCCGCCATGTCTTCGAAAAATGCCGACTCCTCGCGATGGCCAACTCTGGTCTCGAACTCGCTCAATGCGCCGACGTGATCGACATGGATGTGCGTTGCAATAGCCACGATCGGCTTGCCGGGCAAGAGGTCCAGCATCGGTCTGAGATGCACGAGACCCATGCCTCCGTCGATGACGAGATCGACGTCGCGCCCGCGAACATGAAAGACATTGCTTCTGAAATAGGGATGGACGTGCGGCTCCCATATCCGCGTGATGCCTTGTCCCAGAGCTTCGCGTGAAAACCAGTCGGAAGCCTCGCCTGTCGCGGTGAGCGACATCAGCGATGTCCCCGCGCAAGCATCCGCTCGATCTTCATCTGAAAGACCGTCAAAACCGAAACCATCGACATGTAGTAGATCAGCGCAGCGCCATACCATTCCAGGAAACGAAAGCTGGTGGCGATCGCGAACTGGGTGACGGTCATAAGTTCCTTCAAGGAGATCACTGTCGCCAGCGAAGTTGCCTTGAGCAAGGAAATGAACTCGTTGACCAGGGACGGCAGCGCGACGCGAAGCGCCTGCGGCAAGATGATCAAGAAGAATATCTGACCTCGGTGCAGGCCAAGAGCCGCCGCCCCTTCCGATTGTCCCTTGCCGACGGATGCGTAGGAACTGCGAAGGATCTCGGTCAGATAGGCAATCTGGATCAGCGTCAAGGCAAGAAACGCCGCGAGGAACGGAGTGAACCAGCTCGATCGGAAGACCGTCGAGATTTGCGGTAGCCCGTTCCACACGAAGAGCAGCACGAGCAGCGCCGGCGCACCGCGAAAAAGCCAGACAAAGGCGGCGATCAAGAGACGGACCCAGCGCCGCTTCGACGTCGCCAGCGCCGCTGTTGCCAGGGATATCGCCAGGGCGACAGACATCACGAGAAGCGAAAGGGTCAAGGTCAGCAAGGCCCCCTTGGCAAGGGGCCAGCCGAACAGTGCCGTCAGGAAGAGCTTGGTGTCGAACACGGCGGCCCTTCCCTCAATTGGTGTCGTGCTTGACGTCGGTGGCAGTGACCGGGAGGTTCCACTTCTTCAGCAGCGTCGCCATCTCGCCACTCGCCTGCATCGCTTCGATCGCCTTGACCAGTTGCTGGCGATCGTCGCCGCCTTTTCTCAGGTAGATTCCGTAGGTTTCACCGCCACCATAATTGTACGGAACTTGCAGCCGGCCCGGCATCTGCTGGATGCGGAATGCCGCCGTGGTGTCCTGGGTGATTGTTGCGGCAGCCCGACCGACCAGGATCTGCTCGATGACGCCAGAGGCTGAAGGATAGGTCTGTATCTCGGCTGGCGCCTTGCCGGCCTTCGTCAATTCGGCGTTCAGATCCGCGGCTGTCTTTTCGTAGTTGGTGCCGGCCTCGATCGCCAGCACCTTGCCGCTCAAATCCTGCGGGGTCTTGGTTGCCTCATCGTTGACAGCCGTCACCATGACGACGTTGGAGATGAAGTAGGGAACGGCATCGTAGGCCTTGAGCCGCTCGGCGGTGACCAGAATGCCGGAAGCCACGAGATCGCAGCGCTCGGCGCCGAGCGACGGCAACAGCCCCTTGAAATCGCCAACGACATATTTCGTGGTGGCGTTCCACTGCTTGGCGATCGCGTCGACGACATCGACCTCGAAACCGACAAGCTTCTCGTCACCCGGGTTCTCGTAATATTGCATGGGTGGGAAATCACCACCGGTACAGACATTCAGCACGCCGTCCCGGACCAGATTCGAATCCGTGGCCTGTGCCGTTGGCATGGCGATGGAAAGAGCCATCAGGACCGTTCCGCCAAAAGCGAATCTGGCTGCGGTAGAGATCGGCGCATGAAACATATCGAGGTCCCCTTGTTCTTTGTGACGGCCGGATGGCAGCGCGGAGAACGTTATGTTGCTAGTTTTCTTCAAACAAGCTAAATCTTTGAAGGAAGATCAGAGCAGTTTTTCTAAACTATTCGAGTCAAAATGAGCCTGCCATCCCTTCATTCGCTCCGTGCCTTCGAGAGCGTTTCGCGGTTGGGCAACATTGCCGCCGCAGCCGCCGAACTGCACGTGACGTCAGGCGCCATCAGCCAGCAATTGCGCGCGCTGCAGCTATCGCTCGGCCTCGACCTGTTCGAGAAACGCGGCCGCCGCCTCGTGCTGACGGACCGCGGGGCCGCGTTGCAGAAGAGCGTGGGTATAGCCATGCAGCAGATATCGGAATCGATCCGCGAAATATCGGCGGATGCTTACAGCACTGCCGCGAAGGCGACCCTGACCGTATCGGTGCCATCGGTTTTTGGAACGACCTGGCTAGCGGCGCGGATTTTTCGGTTTCTTGACGCGAACCCGGACATTCGCATGCGGATGCGCACGGCGGTGGACTTCGAAGAGGTGGACTGGCGGGAAATCGATGTCGCCATCGTCTATGGCAAACCGCCATGGACCGGATTCTGGTGGCGGTTACTGCATAGTATCTACGCGGCACCAGTGTGCAGCCCGCAACTGCTTCGCGGCCCAAACGGCATTCGCGAGCCGCGCGACGTGCTGCATCACCGCCTGCTCCACGAAGACGATGGCGACCAATGGAGGCGCTGGTTAACGGAAGCGCGTGTACCACACACCGTGGAGTCCGATATCTATTTCGACAACTTTGCCATGGTGCTTCAGGCCGCGCGGGACGGCCATGGCGTCGCCCTCACAAACGATATCATTTCGTTCAGGGACCTCGACGAGGGTCGTCTTGTTCGACCCTTGACGCTCGGTGTCGCGTCTACCCGAAGCTACTACTGCATATGCCATGAGGAAGGTTTGGCAAATCCGGCAATCGGCCGGTTCGTCGACTGGTTGGTCGACCAGGCGTCGAGACCGTCAGGCTGACGGCACAATCGCACCGCGCGCTTGGGTTATTCGATCGGCGCGAAAACCTTCGTCAACATCCCTACCCTCTGCCGACGAACGGCATCTTGGTCGCCATCACGGTCATGAACAGCACATTGGCGTCGAGCGGCAGGCTGGCCATGTGCACGACGGCATCGGCGATGCGCTGGACGTCCATCACCGCTTCGGCGGCGATGCTGCCGTTGGCCTGCGGCACGCCGACCGTCATCGCTTGGGCCATGTCGGTCAGCGCGTTGCCGATGTCGATCTGGCCGCAGGCAATGTCATAAGGCCTGCCGTCCAGCGCCAGCGTCTTTGTCAGCCCGGTGATGGCGTGCTTGGTCGCGGTGTAGGGTACCGAGCCCGGCCGTGGCGCATAGGCCGACACCGAGCCGTTGTTGATGATGCGGCCACCCATCGGCCGCTGCTTGCGCATGGTGCCGAAAGCGGCACGGGCACACAGGAACGAGCCGGTGAGATTGACCCCGACGATGTCGTTCCAGACCTCGACCGGGATCTCGTCGATCGGTGTCGACTTGTAGCTCATGCCCGCATTGTTGAAGAGCAGGTCGACGCGCCCGAAAGCCGCCACCACCGTCTCGAACATATCGTCGACCTGATCGGCCTTGCTGATGTCGCAGGCGACCGCCAATGCCTTGGCTTGCGTCGGCCCGGCTTCAGTGATCGCTGCATCCAGCACCGGCTTGCGGCGGCCGCAGAACACTGTGTTCCAGCCGTCCCTGAGCAACGCCGTGGCAACGCTTTTGCCGATACCCGTTCCGGCGCCGGTGACGATAGCGGTCTTCTCTGTGATGGCTGTCATCGCCGTCCTCCCTGATCATGGCTGGAAGACATCTGCCATCGCAAATGACGGCGACTATGGCAAGCCGGCCTAGAGCATGATCCCGAAAAGTGGAACCCGGTTTTCGGAAAAATCATGCTCAAACAGTGAGATAGAGCCCTATCCCGATTCCATCGGGATGGAACGGGCTCCAGGCTGGTGCCGACAAAAAGGGCGGTCATTGGCGACCGCCCTGATCTGAACCGGGCTTGGGAGGAGGATAGCCGGTCCGACTGTCTAGAATCATGCGCTTCCTCGGTTAACGAGACGTTAACTCGAAATGACGCCGGATTCTGGTCTCCTGGGTGCCGATGGGCTCTTTCGGCGCAGTCCCGGCCTTGGCCTTGCCTGACGCCGGCACCTTTGCCGCCGACACGGTCGCCTCGACATGGTCGACCAGCGCGTCCGGCAGCCCGAGGCGGCCGGCAAGCAGGTCGAGATAGCCGCGTTCGGCGCGTGTGTCGGGATCGATGGCGAGCCGCGACGCCGTGTAGAGCTCAAGCTTCTGCGCGTCGGTCTGGGCGCCGGCAACCAGCGTGTCCAGGTCGAGCGGGCTCTCCAGTTCCGACATCAGGAACTGCTCCGCTTCCGCGCCGATGCCTGCGACGCTGAGCTTGCCGGCAATCTTCTGGCGTTCCTCGTCGTCGACATGGCCGTCGGCCTTGGCCGCCGAAATCATCGCTCGCACCAGCGTCAACGTGAATTCGTCCTCGCCTTGCGGAGCCTGTGAGGGATGGAAGGCGGTATCGGCGGGCGGCGGCAACAGTTCCGGCTCGCCGGCAGCCGGCGTTTCGGCCGGCGCGTTGCCGCTCTTGTAGTTCTGGTAGGCCTTGTAGGCGAGGCCGCCGATCGCCGCCAGTCCGCCGAGCTTTACTGCGGTGCCGGTGACCTGGCGGCCGGCTCCTGTTCCAAGCAGCACTGCGGCCAGTGCACCGGCCGCAAGCGGATTGTCCTTGGCCATCTGTACGGCCTGCCCGGCCTTGTCGCGGACGGTGCCGCTGGTGCCGGGAATTTGCGAGCCGAGCAGATCGTCGAGAAGCTTCTTGGGGTCGAACATCTATGCCTCCAGAATTTTGCCCGCCAAACGGACAGGTTTCGAACGCCGAAGAGGTAGGGCCCGCACATTGACATTACAATGACGGGCGGGCGCTTTGCCGGCCGTGCCGGTAACGTCTCAAATTAAATCGACGTGTCGAAACCGGCCTCGGCGTCGAGTAAAGACTGACTGAATTGCCGCCACAGGAGGTGTCGCGATGAACGACGAAACAAGCCGTGAACCCGCGCGTGATCCTCAGGATCTGGAGCGCCTGCTGATTGCCCGACAGTGGGTGGGAGATGTCGACGGAATGGCGGCTCTTTTTGAGCCAGATGCCGTCGTCGATGGCGGTGAAGGCCAATTGACGCGTGGCCGGCAAGCCATCCGGGCGTTGTTTGCGGAGATCACCGCAACGGGCCGAAAATTTGCGTCCGGAGATCGGCGCCCGGCTGTCATCAATGGAGATTTGGCGCTGACCTCAACGAAGCTTCCCGATGGCACCATTACCACCGAGGTCGCGCGCCGGCAAAGCGACGAAACATGGCTTTGGGTTATCGATCGGTTCTCGGTTGCCTAGCCCAAAGCTAGCGTCCGATATGCGGGCCCCTGCCCTGCGCTTGTGCCAGCTCGACCTGGCGCTGGCGCTCTGCATAGCGGGCGCGATCCTCGTCCGAACGGGCATCGTAGCAATGCGGGCATGAGACGCCGGCGGCATATTTCGGCGACAGCCGATCCTGCCCTGTCAGCGGATGCCGGCAGGCGCGGCAGAGTTCGGCATCGCCCTCGGCCAGGCCGTGCGACACCGAAACGCGCTCGTCGAAGACGAAGCACTCGCCTTGCCAGAGGCTTTCCTCGGCCGGCACCTCTTCGAGATACTTCAGTATGCCGCCCCTCAAGTGAAACACATCCTGGAAGCCGAGCGACTTCACATAGGCCGTCGCCTTCTCGCAGCGTATGCCGCCGGTGCAGAACATGGCGACCTTGCGGCCGTCGAGTTCGCCGCGGTGCTGCTCTACCCAGGCCGGGAATTCGCGAAAGCTTGTGGTGTCGGGATCGACCGCGCACTTGAAGGTGCCGATCGACACTTCGTAGGCATTGCGCGTGTCGATGACGATGGTGTTTGCATCCGAGATCAGCGCGTTCCAGTCGGCTGGCGCGACATAGGTGCCGGCGCTTGTCGTAGGATCGATATCCCAAACGCCCATGGTGACGATCTCGCGCTTCAGCCGCACCTTCATGCGGTGGAACGGCATCTCCGCGGCACTGCTGTATTTGACCTCGAGGCCGGCGAGACCTTCGATGGACTCAAGGTGATCGATGAGTTGAGCAATGGCCTGCTCGCTGCCGGCAACCGTTCCGTTGATGCCCTCATGCGCCAGCAGCAGCGTGCCCTTGATGCTGCGTCCGCAGCAGAAAGCAGCGAGCGGCGCGCGCAGCGCCTCGAAGGTGTCGAGCCGAGCGAACCTGTAGAGCGCCGCAACGCGAAAAGGTTGATTGGACGAAGTCATCGCCAAAGCCACTAAACGCTTGCGAAAGCCGATTCAAGGCAAAGCCGGCGAGACAGTCTTTGCCTGGTTGCGTTGAGGTGCCGGTTTCTGGCCATACGTGACATCGCGACACGGCTCGTTTCGTGGACAGAAAAACTGCCTTCTGCTAATCGGTTGAATTGATCAATACCGGAGAGACAAAAATGCCCAGCAAGACCGAAAAGCTCCTGTCGCTCCTCAACGGCCAGCCGGTTATCCCGGTGCTGAAGATCGCCAATGTCACCGATGCCGTGCCGCTCGCCCGCGCTTTGGCCCGCGGCAGCCTGCCAGCGATCGAGATCACGCTGCGGACCGCCGATGCGCTGGAGGCGATCCGGCGGGTGGCCGGCGAGGTCGAGGACGCCATCGTTGGCGCCGGCACCATTCTCGACGCCAGCCAGTTCGACGAGGCGGCTGCGGCCGGCTCGAAATTCATTGTCAGCCCCGGTATCACCCGCGAGTTGCTGGCGGCGGCGAAGGACAGCGACGTTCCGTTGCTGCCCGGCGCCATCACACCCGGCGAGATCATGGCCGCCCGCGAAGCCGGCTTGCGTTTCCTGAAATTCTTCCCGGCCGAACAGTCGGGCGGCATCGCCTCGCTCAAGGCATTCGCCTCGCCGCTCGCCGATGTGAAATTCTGCCCGACCGGCGGCATCACCGGCAAGAACGCCGCCGACTATCTCAGCCTGCCCAACGTCATTTGCGTCGGTGGCTCCTGGGTGGCGCCGGACGACTTGGTCAAGGCAGGCAAGTGGGACGAGATCGAGGCACTTGCGCGGGCCGCGAGCAAACTCGGGAAGTAGGCGCTTTCGCAAGGCACGAAAAGGCCCGGTCGGCTTTTCGCTGACCGGTCTTGCTGCTTCGAATGCCATCAGTGGCAGACTTTGACCTTCTTGACGATCTTGTGGTGATGCCGCCATGTGGTGACCAGCTTGGTCCGGCAATGCTTTTTCATATGCATGTGATTGTCGGTTTTGACGACGATCGTTGCAGCCTGGGTCGGGGCGACGGCGGCAGAAGCCGTTGCCAATGCGATAACCGACGCCAATAGAATGTTCTTCATGGATATCCCCGTGTTTGAAGGTACCCACCGTAACCCGAAAAAGGGGTAGGTGTTCCTCCATCACGAGAAGTTTTGTCTTCCGTGATCTTGCAGGTTCGGGCCTGCGTCTGCGACGGCGATCGTTGATCGCCATTTGGTTCCCGCTCATGGGCTCGAACCACGATTCACGCCTTCAAAGGGCGCGTTTCACGTGATTCTCTCATTCGCCACCATTCGCATAAAGGCGTGAAATCCCTCGCTTTCTGGTTGACGCGTTCGCTGAAATACGTTGTCGTGCGCATGTGTATATTTGACGAATAGTAGACGAATGGTGCAGCGCAATGGCAAGAACGCTAGTCGAGTCTTCAATCACGACCAGGAATGCGCGCGCGGCCCTTGAAATCGGCATTCACTGGCGAGGGATCGATCCAGAGGTTCATCTTGGATATCGCAAAGGAAAGCGAGGCGGTGCTTGGTTGGTGCGCTGGCGCTGCGGGCGCGGATACAGGCAGAGCCCACTTGGAACCGCCGACGACGAGCTGCAGGCCGGAACCCTGAGCTACGAGGCCGCCCGGAAGGCCGCACGGGTGTTGGTCGAAGGGGCACGGATCGAAGTTGCCGCTACGGCCGGCAAACCCGCTCTAGATGTCCGCCACGTCGTCGAGGACCATATTTCCATGCGGGATGCGCGCGAGAGCAAGCGCGAGGGTCGAGCGGTCCGTTCTGACGCCAGCCGGCGGCTGGCGCGCCATATCTTGGGCCAGCCCGGGCGCGGAAAGCAGCTGCCAATCTTGCCGGCGCCACTCGCGTCGATATCTCTCTATTCGCTAAAGGAATCGGACCTTCTGGCGTGGCGCGAGGCGTTGCCGGTGGCGATGAAATTCGCGACCAGGCAGCGGCTCATCAATGACCTCAAATCGGCTCTGAACGGCGCGTATGCGACGCACCGAGAACGCCTCGATCCGATGCTGCCCGCAGTGATCAAGCATGGCCTGAAGCTCCAGCACGAAGATGACGAGCTCGCCCCGGTGGCGCGCGAAAACCAGATCCTTTCAGACGAGACTATCGGGCGATTGCTAACGGCCGCGCGCGATGTCGACCTAGAACAAGAGTGGGACGGTGATCTGTTTCGGTTGATGGTGATTCTTGCGGCGACCGGCGCTCGTTTTTCGCAAATTCAACGGATGCGGGTTGCAGACTGTCAGGCTGCAGGCGGGCGCCTTCTGGTCCCCTGTCAGCCGCAAGGGCCGCGGCGGAAAGACTGGTGTGATTCCTGTTCCTGTAGGCCATGATGTTTTCGATGCGCTGAAATCCGTGGCGACTGGACGCCACGACGACGCCAGACTTCTGGAGCGCTGGCATCATAGGCAGATCGCCGGCAGCATTTCATGGGAACGAGCGGAGCGCGGTGCTTGGCGATCGGCCAGCGAGTTGGCGAAGCCATGGCAGGCCATCCGTGACCGGGCAGAGCTTCCAGGCGTCATACCCTACGCATTTCGCCACAGCAGCATCGTGCGCGGGATCCGAGCCAATCTGCCCATTCGCTTGGTCGCCGCGTTACACGACACGTCGGTTCCTATGATCGAACGGCATTATGGCCGCTGGATCGTCGATGGCCTTGAGGAACTTGCGGCGCGGGCAGTCGTGCCGCTGGTCCCGTTGCAGCGAGCCGGTGCCAAGGTGATCTCGATCAAGGCCGGCTAGATCGACTGTCCTGCCCTTTCACAAGTATCGTATCGTAACCGAACCGGTTACTTTCGACGGTGGTGGCCATCTCGGCGACCGCTAACGAACAGTAGAAAATCTCAAATCGTTCAAAATAGGCCATGACAAAAAGGGGGGGTGGCGCTAGATTTTGCTGTAGGGCTTGAGTCGTGTGACCGAGGCCTGACCACCGAAACATGAGAATTGACGGCAAAAAGCGTCCTTCTTGGGCTAGCCGTCTGTTGAGCCGTGTCGAGCTAACGCTCGCCGCGGCTTTTTTGTTGCCGTGAAAGGGACGACGGTGAGAGCCCACTGAAACCCCAAGCCGTCGCGCCCATCGAGCCAACCTGCCAATCCGCTAGTCCCACTGAAGCGGTGACTTCGGACCACAATTCCTGATCTGACCCAGCCTCGTCGCACCCTGCGCCGGGGCTTTTTGTTGTTCCCTCAAGGCCGTGTCGAGCTGAGCGCTCGCGGCCTTTTCCGTTCCCCAGAAAGGGCACTACCATGCAACATGGCGACAGCCTTGCAACTCCGCGCGGCTACACGATTGAAGCGTTTTGCGCCGCCTTTGGCCTTGGGCGCACTTCCGCATTTGGTGAGATCAAGGGTGGGCGGCTGAAAGCCCGTAAAGTCGGCCGGCGCACTATCATCCTCGCCACCGATGCCGAGACCTGGGCAGCCTCTCTCCCCGAAAGAGCGGTCTAGGAGGCGGGAGGGCGCTATGATGTGGTCTCTGTCGATCTCCACGAGCGAAAAGAAGGGCCTCTACGCCTGGGCAAACACTGCTGCTCCCGCGAAGAGCCGAGACGCATGCGGGCTGTAATCGAATTCTGCGACGAGAAGGGTGTAACCCACCTCGGCACGCGCGACCTGGCGATGCACATCCCTTGTTCGAAGAGGGCCTTCCGCCGGGCCTTGGCCGGGCTCGAGCATCTCGGCCTCGTATCGCGGCTGCGCCGGCACGACAAGCGCGGCACGCGATATGTGATCCAGATTCTACCGATCACGGCCATGACGTCATGGGCGAACCTGGTGGACAGCGCTTCGAGATCGCGATGAGTGCTGCCGAGGGAAAGACCTACGCCGCAGTTCCTGCCCGTGCAATCGGCGACAAGCGACTATCTGCAGAGGATTGCCGAGTGCTTATGGTTGTTGCGATTCACGATCGGCTTGGAGCCAATGGTATCGGTTGTTATGCCGGCCATCCCCGGCTTGCCGACTTGGTCGGATGCCACGAAAAGAGCCTCTCACGCTCCCTGGCGTGGCTCAGGCAGTGCGGCTACATCGAGATCAGCAATCACCCACTGAACGGAAGGCAGCGTGTTTACCGTGTTCTCTACACCGAGTGGGACAACGACTATTTCCGCTCGAAGCCGGAGAAGGGTAGCAAATCTGCTACCCAAAAGTCGGGACCTAAGCAGGTAGCAGAATTGCTACCTAATACAGCGTGGAACGGTAACAGCCTCGTTGCGGGAAAGGTAGCAAGCGAGGACAAGAACTCAAAAGAAAATCAACATGTTAGCTCTGGCAATATATTCAGTGAAACTGAAATAGATCCCGTAAAACGGGAAATACATCCTGCCGAAGCAGCGAGGCTGCCAAGGGGCAGCATCTCGGATGCGGTCCCGGGAAAAAGCTTGGGAGCGATGCTGGGCATCATCGAACGCAAGTTGCAGCACGGGATGAATGGAGGCGAGGCCAAGCGCCAGCTGGCGTGGATAGACCGGCAGCTCGACAGCGGCAACATCACTCTCGACACCGATTATCAGCGGGCCATTCGGCTTCGGAACTCGCTCACGGGGCGCTCGGATGCAGCTTGAACTGGATTTGCGGGCCAAGCTCCTGGCGTTTCCCCTCTTGAGGCAGGCGGCCGAGGTCCGCCAAGTCGCACGCCGGCTGGACGCGATCCACGGCGTCGAGGCGGGAGCCTACTGGCGCAGCGTGGTGGAGGACCTCGATCGCCGACTGTCGAGTTTTGGCCTTGCTCGCGAGCAGATCGACATCGAGCTCTGGGCTTTCTTCGATGCCGTGCAGACCGAGTTGCTGCGCCAATGCGACGGCGGCTCGCCGCAGAAAGGGCTTACCAGGTGAACCAGGCTGAATTTATCCGCTACGCCCGCGAGCGGGCCATCCAGCGCCAGCGAGATGGCTTCGAGGAGCGTGTGGCCTCCAGGACGCCGGAGCAGAAGGCGCGTGTCCCGCAGCCTATGAGAGATTTTGCCAAGAGCACACTGCGGCGAAACAGGCAGAGGCAAATCGCCCGTACAGAGGTTTTCCGCACCCCCGGCCTTCACTCACTACCGGCGAAGGGCTCCGCGCGATCCCTGCGTTGAACTGATAGCATCGAGAGGGTTTCCAAACCCGTCAAATGTCGCTGGCCTCATTTCGAGGCGGTGGGCGCTTCGCAGAAAATGTTCCATGCCGGGAACAGTTTTCATTGCTGCTGGCGAGCCGGATCTGGGGCTGCATAAATTTATGAAGCCCCCACAGGCAGACACTTCGCAGCCTGAAACCGTTCCATGCCGGGAACGGTTTTCAGTCTGGTCACCAGCCGCGACCTCGAGCACCCATTCGGCAATGGTGGTCAACGGCGTTGACCACGCTGGCATTCATCACAACGCCGTACCAAGGCGTAAATTGAATGTTGGCGAACGCCAATGAACTAATGAAATCAATGCGTTAAGCCAAATTTCGTGCTAATAATGGTGCACCACCAATTTGCCTCGCGCGCGCCTGTGAGTGTCGCGAAATGTCGTGAAATTGGAGGAATGGTGATGGCGAAGCGCGGACGGAAACCGAAGCTCTCAATCGCGAGAGCAAAGCAAGCCCTTGAACAGGCCGGGGCTATACGAACGATCGCTGCCAAAAAGCTGAGCGTGCATCGGTCCACCCTTTGTTCATTCATGAACAAGCATCCAAGCCTTCAGGCATTCGCTGACGAGATTGAGGAAGTCCTGAAAGACGATGCCGAGAACCAGGTGGTCCTAGCGATCCGTGCCGGCGATATGACGACAATCAGATGGTACTTGGAATTGAAGGGCAAGGATCGCGGCTACGTGCGGCGCGTCGAGAGCACGGGCAAGGATGGCGGCCCGGTTGAGACGTTGCCGAAGATGGACCTGACCGTGCTGACCGACGAAGAGCTCGAAATCATGTTGAGGGCGGCCGAGCGGCGCGAAGCAAAAGAAGCCGAAGCCAAAGCCCACCTGAAAGCGGCTTAGAGGCCGAAAAAGATATCCGGAAGGAAACGATCATGACGTGCCGAATGCTGACCGAAGAATTGACAACGCCACCCGCTAGACCGCCAAAGGATCATCTCCCCCTTTGACGGTCTACCTGCTGCAGCCTGGCACCTGGCAGCCGCTTCATTTCGTGAGGTTGATCTGGACGCCAGGCTTGGCCGTGGCGCGCACCATCGTCGTGGGCGCCGAACGTTTCTTCACCGATACAGGCCACGGGTAAGCGGTTCGCGACCGCGGTGGCTACCATGCCGCCGTAGCTATGGCCAAGAAGGACGATGTCGTGAAGATCCTCGACTTCGATCACGGAGAGGATGTCCTTGATGTGGAGGTCGAGACCAAAATGCGAACCAGTCAGATGCGCCCGCTCCCCAAGACCAGTTGAGCGTGGGCGTCACCAGTTCATGTCCAAGGTCGTGCATCCGGCCGCGCATCTTTTGCCACGCCCAGCCCGCAGACCACGCGCCATGAACACAAGAACAGTGCTCATTCGCTCCTTCCTTGGTGGCGAGCGGCTGCCAGAATGACCGACACGATCACTATAGCATTTCACCCAAAGCCGCCCCAGACCGGATGTCCAAATCAGTGCCAGAAGCCGAATTGAGGAACCGGAAAGCGAAGCCCAAGTTGAATTTGCATGGTCCAGGATCGTAGATTGGGCCGGATAACGTTCGAGCAACACATGAGCACCTCCCCATCACTGATTGCCGAGTGGCCGTTATCGCCATCAGCGACGCTTGGGTCCGCGGTGCGCACGAAAGGGATCGAGCGCGAATTGCGCGCCCGCCTGCCGTGGGCGGTAAGGAAGTACGTCAAAGCCGAGACGGGTCGCATTGCATTACGCATGGGCGAAGACGACGCAGAAGAGTTCGATGCCGCCTCGGACAAGATCGCGAAGACGCTTGAAACCATTGAGGTGCTGCCGGTTCTGCCGCGCGAGGCAGAGGATGTCCTCACGATCTCTTCACGCGAGCGGCACAAGTGGCTCAAAGATGGTCGATTGCAAAGCATCGGCACGCGCACAGTGAAGATGCGGGGGCGGTCGAAGGCCGTCACCTTCCATGTCTTCGACCCGCGGCACATCGAAGACGTTCTCCACCGTGACCTGGCGACCGTCTGGAGAGATGAGGATGCGCAGGAGGTCGCCGAAAACAGGCGACGCGGTGCGGGCAAGGCCGCACTGACGCGTGCTGGAACGGGCAACGCCGCGATTGCCAGGAAGGTCCGGAAAGGAAGTGCTTCACAGCCAAAGTTGGAAGGCTGGGACGCGTTCGAAGAAATGGGATTGCTTCGCTAACATTGCGATAGTGAAGCGTGACGGATAGTGGGCCGGAAGCGGTCCGACCGGTTCTAGTAAGAACGCGGGAGAATGCAGACATTAAATCCGGTGGGTTCGAAGTCTCGAACTGACCCGATGCTGCCGGCTAAGGCGATGACGACGCTTTGCGCCAGGAGCTGCCATTCCCGGCGCTTCTCCAATGCTGACCTTCGCGCTACGCTTCCAACTCATAAGGCGGATCTAGCGATTGATGACGCCTTCGCGCCACGAGCGGCCACCGACTCAAACGTGAATATCGCGACCAGCCCCTTAGGGCAGCTAAGCCGCCCCTTTTCAAACCGTTGCTTACCTCCCTAACTGACATATTGCCTCGCTAGGCGACTGTAAGGTCGGACCGTGTCGGGCTCGCCCGCCGCGCCGCCGAAACCGGGCGCCCGCTATTTGTGCTGTGGCTCGACGCGCATTCGGACTTCCACACGCTCGAAACCACCGCCAGCGGCAATCTGCATGGTGTTCCGCTCGCTTACGCTAGCGGCCAGCCGGGTTTTAGCGGCTATTTTCCGGATCTACCCGTGGCGGTCGATCCCACGCGCATCGTAACCCTCGGTGACGGCCGCCTTACCAGGAGAGCGGCTATCGCTCCGGACGGTGCGACAGAGTCTCAAATTCCGGGACTAAAAGCCTATGATGGACCGGATACATACTGCCGCCAGTTGTGACGTTCCTTGAAGCCCAGGACCTCGCGGATCTTGCGATTGGAGAGCGGAGCCTCCGAGGCCTCCAATTTCCGGGAGAGGGGAGTATCGGGCGCCCATTTACGCAGGAATTCCGCCGTAGGCTCATATGCGGTGATTTCGTCGTTGACGGCATTGAATACCTGAAAGCCGAGACCGTCCCTACGGACGCCAAGATCGACGATCTGACCCAAATCGCGCGCGTCGATGTAGCTCCAGGCATTTCGTTTGCGCGATGGCGGATCAGCCAGAAAACCCGGGAAGCGCTCATACTCGTGCGGTTCGATGACATTGCCGATGCGCAAGGCGTAGATATCGGCGCCTGAGCGCATGGCAAAGGCGCGGGCGGTCTTCTCGTTGACGACCTTAGACAAGCCGTAGCTGTCCATCGGGTCGACGTCATAGTCTTCCTCGAGCGGGAAGGTCTTGTAATCCTTATCCCCTTCCGCGAAGCAGACACCATAGGTCGTCTCACTGGACGCGATGATGATCTTGCGGATGCCGAGCTTTGTCGCCGCCTCGATGACATTGTAGGTCGAAGCGACATTGGCCTGGAAGGTGACGTTGTCGGGGCGCAGCAACAAGGCGGGAATGGCGGCAAAATGCACGATAGCATCCACCGGTGCGGGCCCCTTGCCGGTGGTGAGCCCGCTGCTGTCGAAATGCATCGACAGCGCGTTGAAGGTCTGCCCGCTGTCGGTGAGATCGGTGATCAACGTCCTGACACCGGGATGGGCGAACGGTACCAGATCGAGGTTGAGTACGTCGTGGCCGCGCTCCAGCAAGTAGGGAATTGCGTGCCGGCCGGCCTTGCCGGTGCCGCCGGTAAAGATGATGCGCTTGCCTGGGGTATCGGATGCGGACATGCTGAGACTCCTTTGATGTTTATCGATGCGGTTGGCGTGCCGCCAAAGTCAGCGGCCACCCTCGATCTTGCGGTGGCGCTGGCTTATGCCGCCCGTTCCATAGGGATATTCCGACATTTCCGGTTTGCTCGCCGCGTTGAGTTTGGCAATGTTCTCGTCCGTCAGCCTCAGCTTGGCCGCACCGAGATTGTCGGCCAGTTGCTCTCGTGTCCGGGCCCCGAGAACAACCGACGTGACCGCTGGCTGTGCGGCGACCCATGCCAGCGCGACCTGCGCCATGCTCGCCCCAAGCGCTTTTGCGGTATCTTCCACCGCCCCAATCACGTTCCAGGTGATTGGCTTGGCGTTGCGGGCGTCGAACGCTTCCATGCCGCGTTTGGGATTTTCGCCAAGGCGCGTGGCGCCCGCCGGCATCTGGTCGCGCTTGTATTTGCCTGAGAGCCATCCGCCGCCCAGCGGCGACCACGGCAGAAGGCCTATACCGGCGTCGAGCGCGGCCGGTACAAGCTCATGCTCGATGTCGCGGACCAGCAGGCTGTACTGTGGTTGTAGCGTCACGGGTGGCGTGTAGCCATTGGCTTTGGCCAGCCACACCGCCTTGGTCAGATGCCAACCCAGGAAGTTCGAGAACCCGTAATAGGCGATCTTGCCGTTGCGGATCGAGTCGTCGAGAAAGCGCAGCGTCTCCTCCAGCGGCGTTAGCGCGTCCCAGGCGTGCATCTGGTAAAGATCAACCTGCTCGACGCCCAGGCGTTTGAGCGAGGCATCGAGCGCCGCCCCAAGATGCTTGCGCGACAGGCCGAGATCGTTCGGCCCCGCGCCCATGGGAAAACGACCCTTGGTGGCGATCACCAGATCCTTGGCGGTTCCTGGCTTGCTCTTGAGCCAACGGCCGATGATTTCCTCTGACACGCCGGCGCTGTAGACGTCGGCCGTATCGATGAAATTGCCGCCGGCCTCGACATAATCATCCATAAGCGCGAACGATGTGGCTTCGTCGGACTCGTGCCCAAAAGTCATGGTGCCGAGGCAATAGGCCGAGACGACGGCGCCACTATTGCCGAGCTTGCGATAGTCCATGTTCTTGCTCCTTCAGGGATCTCAATCGGGCCTATCGCGTTGCCGGCCCGATGCCATCGTCTTCTGGCCATCAGCGCGCTATGAAGGCGTTGTTTTGTTTGCTTTCGCCTTGTTCAGACGTTGCGTCCGTCAGCGACTGCCCGGTTCGGCACCGAGAATATCGCGCACCATCCGATCGTTCAGGCTGCCTTTGATTGAGCCCGCCAGAGGTCGACCCCGCCCTCGGTTGCGTACCCGTCGATTTTGCGGAGTTCTTCGGCATTGAATTCGAGATTCTCTAAAGCGCCGAGGGAATCATCGAGTTGGGCCACGTTGCGCGCGCCTACCAGCGCGCTTGTTATGCGCGTATCTCGCAAGGTCCACGCGATCGCCATCTGGGCAAGTGTCTGCCCGCGGTCGCTTGCGATCGCGTTCAGTCCGCGGACACGCTCTATGTTTGCATCACTCAGCAACTTTGTGTCGAATGAGCCGCCACGCGCTGCACGCGCGCCGTCTGGGACGCCATTCAGATACTTTGATGTCAACAACCCCTGAGCCAAAGGCGAAAATGCGATACAGCCGGCACCAAGCTCTTCCAGCGTATCGAGCAACCCGTCCTCAATCCAGCGATTCAGCATGGAGTAGGAGGGTTGGTGGATAAAGAGCGGAATTCCTTCCGCGCGCAGGACGCGCTCGGCTTCCCTGGTCCGATCTGGCCCATACGATGAAATGCCGACGTAGAGCGCCTTGCCTTGCCGCACCATCTGCACGAGCGCGGCGATGGTTTCTTCGAGCGGAACATCTAATGTCGGGCGGTGGGAATAGAAGATATCGACATATTCGACACCCATTCGCTTCAGGCTCTGTTCGAGCGATGCAAGCAGGTGCTTGCGGGATCCACCCGCGCCATAAGGCCCCGGCCACATATCCCAACCGGCTTTTGAGGAGATGATCATCTCGTCGCGGTGGCTCGAAAAATCCCTTTTGAGGACCAGTCCGAAATTCTCTTCCGCCGACCCGTATGGCGGGCCATAATTGTTCGCCAGGTCGAAATGAGTGACGCCCTTGTCGAAGGCACGCCGGATCACCGACCGGCCAGTCTCGAAGACATCTTGACCACCGAAGTTCTGCCACAGCCCCAACGAAATCGGCGGGAGCTTCAGCCCCGACCGACCACAGCGGCGGTAGGCAATCGCGTCGTATCTCTTGGCATCTGCAACGTACATTCAAGCCTCGTATTTGCATTGCATGCGCCATTCCGGTCCTTCGGCCGCGCAGCATTCGAGAGATTGAATAGCATCGTCGATTAATGAATCAATAGGTGATAGGTAATCGGATCAATGATCTGTGCTCATCGATGACCGCTCGATTGTCACCCATCTTCCGACCTCAGCCACTTCATTTCAGTGGATTGATATCGCGTATCACCTGAATGAGGGCACTGATCCCGAAGGGTAGTTGTCGGCGACTCGAGTAGTACATGGACAATGGTGGGCCGATTGAAGACCATTGCGGCAGTGCCACTTCCAGCCGTCCCGCCGCAAGGTGAGGGCTCGCGAGCTTTTCCAGGCAATAAAACAGACCAATACCGTCGATCGCAGCATTGATGGCGAAAGCCGACTCACTTGAGATGAGCGAGCCAGGAACGTCGATCTCGCGCCGATCGTCGCCGTGCTCGAATTCCCATTTGTAAATCTGCCCTCGCCCCGTGCGGATGCGGATACATTGATGAAAATGAAGATCGTCAGGCAATTCCGGCCGACCGTGGCGCTCGAAGTAAGCCGGTGCACCGACGACCACCCACTTGAGTGGTGGCGTCAATGGAATGGCGATCATGTCCTCCGGTATCGTGCCACCATATCTGAGACCGGCGTCGAAGCCTTCCGCTGTCACGTCGACGAAGTGATCGTCGACCGCAATCTCCAATTCAATGTTGGGGAAGCGCTGCACGAAGATCGGCAATGCCGGGCGCAGGAGTAAAGTCGACGCATCGCGCAGTACATTCAACCGCACACTACCGGCGGTCCCTTCGTGGTGCCCGTGCAGTTCTTCCAAGCCGGAATTGATAAGATCGAGGCCAGCACTCACTTTTTCGGCAAGCGCGCTTCCTGCCACTGTTGGAGCAACACTTCGGCTTGTACGGTTTAGCAGTCTTACACCAAGTCGCTCTTCAAGCGCTTTCACCCGGTGGCTGAGTGCTGATGCGGTTACGCCGAGATTGTCCGCCGCCTTTCTAAAACTGCGATACTGTACGATGAGCAGGAATATCGAAAGGTCGTACACTTCAGCGCGACTGAGCGGCATCACAACTCCCAATACTTAGATCGCCACGGCCTGAGCGTTGGTGCAGAGACAAAAAAATCACTGATGTGGCATCAAGCGGACGAGATCGAAATCCTCACGATCGATCCACTATGCTACAGAAAAATAACGCCGCCGCCGCGGGTGTGCCGGTCAGATCCTCAAACGACTCCACGAGCACCCGGGGCGTTTCCGGCGCGCCCGAACTGGCTGAGGGCCACCACCATGCCAATACAGATGCTCCTGCCGCGAGAAGGGCCACAAGGGCGGCCGGCAGCAGCAGTCGCGACGTCAACCGCCGAACCCGAGGTTCAGCGATAGCTGCAGAACCAACGGGCCCCCGTGGGTCTGGCAACACCGGTTGCGAGCGGAGCGAGAAGACAGGAACGTAGCCACCCTTAGGAATCGTGATGAGAATTGGGTCGGTGTGTCCGGACGTCAGATAATAACGCTCGAGCGCACGCCTGAGGTGGCCAGCCTCGATGCGGACGATCGGATCCGTCTGGGGGTCGAACGATTGACTGCGGCCGAACACTTCAACCGCAATCGAATAGGCCTTGATGCGATCGCCTCGTCCCGCCAATGTCTCCTCAACCACATGGCTGAGGAAGCGCGGCTTACGGCCAGTGGCATCGAAGTCCGTGCTGTAGAGGATCAGGGCAAGTTGGGCGCGACAAGCATCGGCGGGGAGCACATCCTCCCCAGGTGGCGACGTTTCCGCCTCGATCGCCATGTCTTGTTCCCCCGCAACCGCTTGTTGTTGTGCGGTTACATGCTTGTCCACGTAACTTACCTTCTGCTGCGGTCACTTTGCAATACGATTGCGTCAGGTCGATGAACTGGCGTCATGAACACAAACGACGGATGTCTGACAGGTACCAAGCGGTCTCGGCGGCAGTGCGCCGGTTCCCTCAGTTTGAACTGACGATCCATCGGCTGATGGACCGAAGTGAGAGCTTTCTCGACATTTGCGAGGAACTCGCGGATGCAGAGTACGCGCTTTCGAAGGTCGCCGAGCCCTCGCCGGCATTGTGCGCGGCCAGACGAACCGAATGGCAAGAACTCATAGACCGATTGGTCGGTGAGGTAGGAGCAGAATTGCTGAACAGCGATGCCGCCGTGAGATCGCGTCTGAATCCTTCGCCACCACGGTAAGCTGGCGGTCTTTCGGCGCACTAGGAGTCGGTGGCCCCATGATCTAGATGATCTGACTATCACACAGAAAGGTATTTCGGGGCAGGAGTACGCCTGCAAAACAACAAAGTCCAAGAAGAGCAAGGGCGGCTGGAATCTCACCCTATCGTGCGCCGGCGAGGGCGAAGAATACACAACCAACGCCACCTTCCTCTTGCTGAGGAACGGACGTCTCCGCCAAACCATCAAAGGTCAGGCAACGGAATTCCGGCGTTGCCGCAGCGCGTCTTCGGAAGTGCCGCCAAAAAAACTGACCGGAGCCAAGTTAGACACCCCGTGGGGTCGCCTCACGCCCAGACAATTCACCTTAAGATGCGTCGAGTGTTTCAACGAGGCTCAAGGTATGGGCCGCAGCATCGGAGGTTACTGTCCGGGCGATTGCGTCGAGATATTCTCCACACAGATGACCTGCGATAACCAAGGAAAATGCCGTGCGAACCCTTGACGGGTTACCCGGTCGCAAATGCGTCATGGGAAATCCTTCGTCCTATTATTGTTGTTGCTTGAATGAGGATCAGGCGGTCGGCGCGGCCGCCACTGACGCCAGCGAATTCAGGGTCGTCATGTCGTTTTCGGACAACTCGACACCAGCGGCGCCCATATTTTCTTCGAGGTGGGCGACCGAGGACGTACCGGGTATGGCGATTGTCGCCGTCGAGCGCTTCAGCACCCATGCCAAGGCTATCAGTCCCGGCGTTACGCCTTCGCGGGCGGCAATCGCCTTCAAAGGTTCGGCATCGCCGAACTCTCCGACCTTTTGCGGGTAGAACGGGATGAAGCCGATTGCCTCGCGCTCACAATACTCGAGCACCGCTTCGTACTTGCGCGTGGCAAGATTGAATTCGTTCTGCACTGTGGCGATGTCGACAACCGTGCGCGCCCTTTCGATCTCGTCGATGCTCACCTGAGACAGACCTACGTGGTGGATTTTACCCTCGTCGCGAAGCCGCGCGAGTACGCCCACCGTTTCTTCAATCGGGATATTCGGGTCGACCCGATGAAGCTGGTAAAGCTGGATCTGTTCAATGCCGAGGTCATGGAGGCTGCCTTCGACGCCTTGGCGAAGGTGCGACTCGCTGCCGTCGACCTCGATGCCCCAAGAGGTCGCGGTTGAGGGGCCGGTTTTCCTCATCCCCCCTTTCGTGGCGATGATGAGTCCCGCTGGATATGGCCGCAGAGTGTCGCGGATCAGGCGCTCATTGTCGCCAGGACCGTATGCAGCCGCCGTATCGATGAAATTGACTCCCAGTTCTACCACGCGGCGCAGAACCGCTTGAGCCGCCGGCACATCGGCTGGTGGTCCCCAGACGCCCGGCCCCGTGAGGCGCATTGCGCCAAAGCCGAGTCGGCGGACTCGTAAGTTTCCTCCGATCTGGAAATCGCCGATCCTGTTTATTGTGGTCATGGTGCAATCCTTCAAGCGAGCGTTTGTGAAAGGGACTGCAGCATCATATAAGTGCGTAGTGCACTACATGGTCAAGACATGCTGATTTCCGAATTTTGCCGTCGCACCGGTCTCGCCAGGGAAACGGTGCGTTACTACGTGCGGCTTGGGCTGCTGCAGCCGCAGGAGGGGCAGAAGGGCGGACGCCACCCCTATCTCATGTTCGGCGAAGCCGATGTGCATTCCGCCGATGTCATTCGCGTCGGCCAGGCGCTCGGTCTCTCACTGCGGGAGATCGGCGACTTACGAGAGGCGCGTCGCAAAGGCGAGCTGCCGATCGAGGACCGGCTGGCGATGATGAAGGATCAGCTCACCCGGCTAGAGGCGAAATCGGCCGAACTGGATAAACTCAAAGCTTATGTCCGGGCCAAGATTGCATGGCAGGAGGCCGGAGAAAGAGGAGAGGAGCCGTTGCTTAGTGATTTTGTGAACGCCACTGCTAGTGGTTAGAACCTGAAGCTTGGTACCGTGTGTAGGTCGGCTCGGGGTGGGGAGCGAGCGCCAACGTCCAGGCCAAATCCCACCCTAGGTCTTCCGGTCGATGCCCGTCACTTACGGATTGGGCGGGCTGAATTCCTGAACCACTTCGTACATGCCGGGATCAAACCGGGCGATAGAAAGCGCCGCTTCGAGAAATGGGCGCGGAGCCGGGTCCTGGCGCATGGCCTCGTAATCGGCGAGACTGCTCCAGCGGGCGTACATAGTGACCTTGGCACCGTCCGTGCTGCGGTGAAGTGTGGACGAGACGAAACCCGTCGCCTTGCTGACGATCTCTTCCGTAACCTGGGTCAATATATCGACAAGCCGCTGCTGATTAGCGGGATCGACATGGAAAACGTTGATGAAGACGATCATTTTCATCTTAAGACTTTGAAGCCAAGGGTGCGGGAGACTTAACCCGACCGCGACGCCGACGCAAACCGCTTCGAGTGCGAACTGGACCGAAACCGCACAGCAGCCTGGCAACTAGCATGGCCACGCCGCCCCCTCAGCGGACATTCTCAAACGCCGCCAAGGGTCGTCTCCTGCCATTTGCGTCGGGTACCAAGCGTCAGATTTTTACCACTAGGAGGCCTCACGTCTCATCTTAGCCGTGCGCAGGTCCAGAATTGCGTACTCAATCGTGATGGGGCGGGCGTTGCCGCGTGCTTAGTTGAAAGGCAGAAGTCCGCTGTTGGCGCGAAGTAGCCGTTAGCGCCTGGACGGCCGATGTCGGCTTTTGGTGGACGGCGATAGCTGATGGAATGACCGAGATACGGCGCAAAGCTGCCGTTGGGAACCTGTCGAATAACCACGAGGGAGCGACATTCGACTGGACTCCATACGGCAACGAAGCATTGGTGTTCCAGCGCTGCGGAAGAGCAGCGGATTAAGACCGAACATAACCTCCAGCCCGCCAGGACAGCGGGCTTCGGTCAGTACAAGCGCCGGAATGGGTCCGGGCTTCGAACTGACGGAGATTTGAAATGTCTATCCTCAACGCCATTGTGAAGGCCGACAATGCAGAAGCCGCTGACACGGCGTCCAGCGTCGACAACGGCACCCCAACCCAGAAGCTCCGCGCGAAATCGGGGCGCTGCCAGAACCGACATTGTCCTCAAGAAGCTGAAGTCGGCCAAAGGTGCTACAATCCAAACCCTGATGGATGCCACGGGATGGCAGGCGCATTCGGTGCGGGGTTTCCTCTCCGATACCGTCAAGAAGAAGCTCGCCCACGAAGTCCTCAGCGAAACCGGCAAGGACGGACAACGGCGATACCGTATTGCCGAGGCGAAGACCGCCGGTTGACCTTGATGCGCAAGAGACAGGATTTGGATAGTGAGATCACCGGGGTCGGCGATCTCACGCGTGATGACCTCACAGCAGCCTGGACAAAAACCTATGGCTGCCCGCCGCCCAAAGGAGTCAAACGTGGGTTGCTTGAGCGGCCGGCTGCCTGGCACCTCCAAGCCAAGCGATTAGGTGGCTTGACTTCGACCGTGGAGAAAACACTGGGGACATTCGTCCCGGATCGGCCGACCCGCAAACCAGCATTCGAGAACCTCGAAAAAAGCGCAAACACACCCCGACGGCCGCAATTTTGAACAAGCAAAAAAAGATCTCGTTGCTTAGGTTGAAGTTGGAACCGTTCGACACGGAGAGTCGATCAGCAGCGCAAGCGTCGACCAGGGACTGAGCAGAGACCTTATGCGGCATAGACTACCTCCGCGAGCACCCGGCAATTCGCGGCTGCTGGCGCCCCTGGCCGTCCTCCTGGCCGGCGGGATATTCACTGTCGACACAATCGATCCATTTTCTGGAGCTGTGTCGGTCCTCTATGTTGTCGTTCTCATGCTCGCAGCCGCCATCTTGCGCAGGCGTGGCATTCTCCTGTGTTCACTTGCCTGTGTAGCGCTCACTCTATTGAGCTTCTGGCTTGTTCATGGGGTCGAAATTAGTGGGGGCGCGCTCAGTCGCTGCCTCATGAGCATCGCGGCCATTGCCATCACCACCCTTCTTGTCCTTAAGAATCGGGCGGCCTCGACGGACTTGGCCGAAAAGGCCCAACTGCTCGATTTGACGCATGATGCGATTTTCGTACGCGGGATGGACGATCTTGTGACCTACTGGAATCGCGGTGCTGAAGCGATCTACGGCTGGCCGGCCGAAAACGCGCTCGGAATATCCACCCATCAGCTCTTGCAGACGGTTTTTCCAGCCGGCCTGGATGAGATCAATCGGGAGTTGCTGAGGTCCGACCGATGGGAAGGCGAACTCGAGCACACGAAGCGGGATGGATCCACTGTTGTCGTCTCCAGCCGCTGGTCGCTGAAGAAGGATGCCGACGGCAGACCGCTGTCGGTTCTTGAAACGAACACCGACATATCGCAGCGCAGGGAGGCCGAGGCCGAGGTCCTGAAGGCACAGGCCGAACTCACCCATATGACACGCCTCACCACATTGGGTGAATTGACGGCCTCGATCGCGCATGAGGTGAATCAGCCGCTTGCCGGCATCGTCTTGAACGGCGAGGCGTGCCTGCGGTGGGTCGATCGAGACCAGCCCGATCTGGATGAAGTCCGCAGCGCGGTCAGGCGCAGTATCGCAGACGCGCAGCGCGCCAGCGATATCGTCCGTCGAATTCGGTCGCTGTCCAAGAAGGGCGACATCGAGATGTCTCTTATCGACATGAACGAGATCGTCAACGACTCCCTCGTGCTGGTGCAGCGTGAACTGGTTACCAATCGCATCACCCTGAAACTGAGCCTGGCCAACCAGCGGCTGCCTGCACTTGGCGACCGTATCCAGCTTCAACAAGTCCTGATCAATCTCTTGGTCAACGGGATTCAGGCAATCACTTCTGGCGACAACGATTTGCGGGAAATTGTCGTCACGAGCTCGATCGATGAATCGAACCAAGCGAACGTCAGGGTCGAGGATTCGGGGACGGGTATCGATCCCGACAATGCGCGTCAGTTGTTCAAGGCCTTCTTTACCACCAAGGCGAACGGAATAGGTATGGGACTGTCGATCTGCCGGTCGATCGTTGAAGCACATGGAGGCCGTGTTTGGGTCGTGCCCAATCCGGGACGCGGCGCGATACTCCAATTTTCCCTGCCACGCGTCGAAAAGGATGCCGAGTCATGACCCAAGGCCCTGGCTCTACCTCCCAGCCACAATTCCACAACGGCACAGTACTTCCGACTGTCCTGGTTGTGGACGACGATCCGTTGTTGCGCGAAGCCTTGAGCAGTCTCTTCCGATCTGTTGGCATGCGTGCCCAGCTTTTCGGTTCTGCTCCCGAGTTGCTGAACGGCCAGCTTCCCGATGGTCCAAGCTGCCTTGTACTGGATATCCGGCTGCCGGAAGTGAGCGGACTCGAATTTCAAACGCAGTTGGCTAACGCTGGCATTCGCCTCCCGATCATTTTCATGACCGGACATGGCGACATTCCAATGTCGGTGAGAGCTATGAAAGCCGGCGCGGTCGATTTCCTCACCAAGCCATTTCGAGATCAGGATATTCTGGATGCGGTCAACGGTGCTCTGGATCGCGACAGGCAACGGCGAGAGCGAGACGGGGCTCTGTCGGAGCTCCAGACGCTTCTGCGCACCTTGACACCCCGTGAGCGTCAGGTGATGGCATTTGTCGCCACTGGGTTGATGAACAAGCAGATCGCCGGCGAGCTCCAACTCAGCGAGATCACCGTCAAAATCCACCGGGGTCGTCTGATGAAAAAAATGGGCGCCAGAACTCTAGCCGATCTGGTGAGAATGGCAGGCGCCCTCGGGATAGCTGCTCCCAAGAAATAGGGTTGTTACACCTCTGTATAACTTTCGTTTTGACGACCGAGGCGCAATATACCGTCTCGAAACGGTCGTTGAAACAGCAATGCTTGCGTCATCGGCAAGCACCAAGGAATAGTGCAATTGATCCGCAAAACAGTGATCGCGATCGTCGACGACGACGAATCCGTACGACTTGCAACTGCAGGCCTCGCTAGATCGTTAGGTTTCATCGCTTTTGCATTCGCATCGGCCGAGGATTTCCTGAGATCATCTAGCATGAAAGATACGTCGTGCTTGATCTGCGATATCCAGATGCCGGGAATGACAGGGCTGGAGTTGCAGGATCATCTGATCGCAGGTGGCCATCAGATACCGACCATTATGATCACAGCCTTCCCCGAAGAACGCGTCCGCAAGCGCGCTCTGGAGACAGGCGCTATCGGTTTCTTCGGCAAGCCGTTCGATAGCCACGCCATGATCAGCTGCATCGATTCTGTGCTTGGAAGACCTAACTTGCGCTAAATGCAGAGATCGTATGCACATCGAACAGATGCGCATGCTAATCAATACGGCGCACCGCAGATAGTACTTAAGTACGCGTGAATACATAGAGCACGCATAGCGGCAAGAAATGTGGAACCGAACAGAAGTAAATGTCGAACACCTATGGGCGTCGATAAATACCTGACCGCCTACGTGAATAAGGAGTGCTTCATGGCCCGCGCAACAACAACATTTTTGGCAAGCGAAGGTGGGCTTATCCGCTATCTCGAAAAGATCAAACATCTCCCTATGCTGACGCCAGAGCAGGAACAACAGCTGGCAAAACGCTGGCGCGAGCACAATGACCCGGAAGCCGCTCACCAACTGGTGGTGTCGCATCTTCGCCTCGTTGCCAAGATTGCGATGCGTTACCGCGGGTACGGACTGCCGATGTCGGAGGTAATTTCGGAAGGCAGCATCGGTCTAATCAAGGCGGTCGATCGCTTCGAACCGGAGCGCGGCCATCGTCTGGCGACCTATGCGATGTGGTGGATCAAGGCGTCCATTCGGGAATACGTCCTGCGCTCCTGGTCGCTGGTGAAGATGGGCGCGACGCCCAGCCAAAAAAAGCTGTTCTTCAATTTGCGGCGGCTCAAGGCTCGCATCTCGGCGATTGACGATGGTGACTTGCATCCAGATCAGGTGGAGCTGATCGCAAGCAACCTTGGCGTGACCGAGCAGGAAGTGGTTTATGTGAATCGCCGCATGAGCGGGGACACCTCGCTCAACGCACCCCTGCGGGGTCAGGAACAGGGCGAATGGCAGGATCTGCTGGTCGAGGGGGAGGACAACCAGGAGTACAAGCTCGTTCAGCTCGAGGAAGTCTCTAGCCGGCATAGGGCTCTGATGGACTCGCTTGGCGTGCTCAACGCACGCGAACGGCGCATCCTTGAGGCGCGGCGACTTGCGGATGATCGAAGGAGTTTGGGAGATCTGTCCTGCGAATTCGGCATTTCGCGCGAGCGCGTGCGCCAGATTGAGATGCGTGCCTTCGAAAAATTGCAAGATGCCGTGAAGGTGGTCTATGCGAAACGGGGCGAAGCCCGGGCGCTTTCAGCATGAGATTGAGACCGATTTTGACGAAGGCGCGGCGTCATTCTCCCAGGACCGGGGCCACTTTGGGCGACATGCATTAGGGCGATCTTGCGCCTCCTTCAGGCTGCAGAGATCGGCTTCCGATTCATCGTGAACTGCCGGAGCGCTTGCATCAAGGCGTGTAGTCCCAAGCCATCCCCGGGTGCTTGGGAGGACGAGCAGTTCCAGGAAAAGTGTGAAACGGTTTTCCCGTTCGGAATTGCGTCAAAGCAATGAGATAGAGCGGTTTCGCGTTTCCGTGAAACGACATCGGCGGGCGCCGCCATGTATCCACTCATTGACCCTGCAAGCTCAATGATCCGACCACCGGGTACCGCAACGCGGCGCGCTGCAGAAACTTTGCCGTCCATCTCACATCGCGATCGCTGCTTGCTCCTTAGGGTGTACTTGCCAGCACCGCCATGCAATCAACAAGTAACATCCGTACTTACAAGATATACCCGTATCAACCAAGCGTATTATACTGAGGAATATCTCCTGTATCTATATCACTGTTTCCTTCAGTAAATAAGGAACTTAAGCAGTAGGAGTGTACTATGAAAAGATCAACAACAATCTTGGCGACTATCGCTTTGGGCGCAATGCTGGCAACCGGCTCGGCCACGGTCTCGATGGCGCGCGGTGGCGGTCATGGCGGGGGAGGCTTTGACTTTGGCGGCGGCGGTCATGGCGAAAACATGGGCGGTGGCGGCTATGTCGGAGGCTTTGGCCGTGGCGACGGCGGAGACTTTGGCAGCCATCCCGTAACCGTTCGTGGTGGCAACCATTTCGGCGGTCATGAGTTCGGAAGGAGACACGGCCGTGGAAGTGATTTCTATGACGACGGCTACTGCGGTTACCCCTACCCATATTATGAATATCGCGGGCTTTTCCCATATTGCCCGTGATCACCGCAACCTCATCGAATCCGGGCTCCACAGCAGGTGGGGGCCGGGTTCGAACCCCGAAGGGTGACTGCACGTCTGCTAACGATTCCGGAAGCAGCAACTTTTAGGAGTTTATTGTGAGAAGATCAGCAACAATCCTGGCAACGTTCGTTTTGGGCGCAATGCTGGCGACCGGCTCGGCGACGGTCTCCATGGCGCGCAGCGGTGGTGATGGCCGTGCTACGGACCTTAGCGGCGGCAGTCACAAGCGTAAGCTGGACCACCAGCACGGCAGGGACTTTTTCAGCGATGGCGGATACGGCCATCAGCCTTGGCGGAATTACAATACCGATTCGGCGTACTGCTCATTTGATGCCGTAGACCCGAGCTACTACGGAGCCAACGGAATCTGGCACTCCTGCTTATGATCCGCCCTCGCCAATATGAACCTCTTGTGGTTTGGACCGAAGCAGTCCTGTTTCGGCAGTGGCGACGCGATCCGCTGAAGGTGTCGCATGCCTATTTGGTTCATCCGGCAGACCTGCTGACAACGCGGGCGTCCGAGACCGGCGGCACCAAAACAAACATCGACATGGTCATGTCGGTTTTCTTGCTCTTGAGGGTCCTCGAGCAATGACCGGTGGCTCGGGCCGCGCGCTCGGGTATGTTAACTCCCACCCGCCACCGAGCGCTTTGTACAGTTGGACGAGATTGATCGAGATGTTGGTCGTGCTCTGCGCGTGATCCTGTTCGGCCTGCAGCAGCGTGCGTGAAGTGTCTAGCACGGTGGTGAACTCGGTCACTCCGTCATTGTAGCGGTCACGGGCCAGCGACAAGGCTTGCCGCAAATGCTCGACCTGGCTGGCTAACCGGGCGCTGCGCTGCCGTTCGGTCCTGTAGGCGACGAGGCTATTGACAACCTCGTGCCAGGCTTCCAGCACCGTCCTGTGATAGGCGATCGCCGCCTCCACCTGCTGCGCCTTGCGAAGCTGCAATGTCGCCTTCAGCCGACCACCCTCGAAAATTGGTATCGAAATGCTCGGACCGAAACTGGTTGGGATCGCATGGGCCGTCAACTGGCTCGCGACCTTGAGGGCGTCGAAGCCCACCGACCCATTCAATTGGATGGATGGATAGAATTCAGCGACCGCCACTCCGATGTCGGCGGTGGCCGCGTGAAGCCGGGCTTCCGCGGCGCGGATATCCGGGCGCCGCCGCGCCAGCTCGGAGGGAATGCCGATCGGAACCCGGGCAGGCCTCGGCACCACTTGTTTCCCGGTGGCGAGTTCGACGCGCAGCGCATCCGGAGGCAGGCCGAGCAGAAAGCTCAAGGCGTTGATCTGCTGCGCTTCCTGCTGCTCCAGGCTGGGCAACTGGGCACGAACGGCTTCGACCTGCGCTGCGGCGTTCTCGACGTCCACACTGGTCGTCAAGCCCTGCTGCTGACGCGTTTGCGTCAGCTGCAAAATGTCCCGCTCGATCTTCAGATTGTCATTGGTGATCCTGATCAAGGTTTGCGTGCCGCGCAGCTGGATATAGTCGCGTGCGGTTTCGGCGAGGCTCGAGAGCAGCGCGTCGCGCCGCTGTTCCTCCGATGACTGAACTTGCGCATCCGCCCCTTCGACCTGACGGCGAACATGCCCCCAAAGATCGAGCTCCCATGATGCATCGAAACCGCTGGTAAACAAGTCGCTCGGCTTTGTGGAAGAAATGGTGCTGTTCGGCGAACCAAGCAAACCGTCGATCAGGGTGCCTTTGGCACTCACATCGCTAAGATTTTGATGTTGGTATCTGGCACTGCCGTTCAGGCCGGGCAGTTGGGCGGAGGCCACGGCACCGCGCTGAAAACGGCTTTCCGCGAGCCGAACGGTCGCAGTTTGCACATCGAGATTGGCGTCGGCAAGGCGCCGCACCAGCGAGGTAAGGGTCGCGTCGTGAAAGGCCTGCCACCAGGCGGGGACGACGGGCTCGTGAACCGTCGCGCTGCCTGCGGAACGCACCGTCGCAGCTGCCGAGCCGTTCGCAAACCAGCGATTTGGCAACGACGGATCCGGCTGGACGAAATCCGGGCCGACTGTGCAGGACGCCAGCGCGAACGTGAACGAAATCGCTGTTATGGTGCGTAATTCATGGCCCATGATCAATCCACGTGACGGGTGCCCACCCCGCCGGCAGCCTTCTTGCCGGAGAGCAGAAAGCAGAAGGGGACGGCGAAGAAGGCAGCGAGGGAAAAGAACAAAAAAACGTCCGAATAGGCGAGAACCGCAACTTGCGTTCGGAAGACCTGGTAGACCTCTCCAACCGCCAGCCCATGGACCGACCCCGCGGCATGGCCGGTCGCCAGCAACGAATGTTCGTATTGAGCCACCAGCGCATTGTAGGGTTGGTGAAAGGGCGAGGCCCATTCCGACAGATAGGACTGCTCAACCTGGCTCCGCCGGGTAACGAGCGCTGTCGCGGTGGAAATCCCGATCGACCCGGACACGTTGCGAGCCATCGAAAACAGGGCAGCCCCATCGCCGCTCAGCTCGCGTGGCAAGGTGAGATAGGTGATCGTGCTGATCGGCACGAACAGAAACGCGAGCGCGGCCGCCTGCCAGCTGCGCATCAGCACGAGTGTCGAGAAATCGATGTTCGGCGCCAGGTGGCTCGAGCAGAAGAGCGCACATCCCATCACGAAAAAGCCGGTAGCGACGACGAACCGCGCCTGGACGACGGTCATGAGGCGCCCGACCAGTGGAATGAGGATGATGACGACGATGCCGCCTGGCGAGAGAATGAGCCCTGCCCAAGTTGCGGTATAGCCAAGCACCTGCTGCGCGAGTTGTGGAATGACGACGGCGCTGGCGTAGAGGACGGCGCCGGTCACCCCGATCATTGCGCAGCCGGCAGCAAAATTCTTGTCCTTGAAAACGTCGAGATCGACGATCGGTTTCTTGGCAATAAGCAGCCAGCCGATCGCGCCGGTGATACCGAGGAAAGCGAGAACCGCCATGACCACGATGAAGGATGACCCGAACCAATTGTCGTCTTCGCCGCGGTCCATCATGATCTGCAGGCATCCTAGCCCGAGCGTGATGAGCGACAGGCCAATGTAGTCGAGCCCCCGTCGCCTCCTGTTTTTCACCCATGGCGGGTCCTCGACGAGAAGGAAGTTCACGAACACCGCGAGGATGCCGATAGGCACATTGATGAAGAAAATCCACCGCCAGGTCGTCTGATCGGTTATTAAGCCGCCGAGCGTTGGACCCAGGATCGGTGCCACGATCGTAGCGATCGCCGTGACGCCGAACGCGGCGGCGCGCCTGGCCGGCGGAAACGTATCCAGGATGATCGACTGCTGGTTCGGTTGCAGGCCGCCGCCGAAAAAACCCTGCATCAGGCGAAAGACGACCAGCTCACCGAGACTCGTCGCTATTCCGCACAGGAACGAGCAGACGGTGAACATCGCTATGCAGATCAGAAAATAGCGTTTGCGCCCTAAGAGATTGCTCAGCCAGCCGGAAATGGTCAGCACGATTCCGTTCGCCACCAGATAGGACGTGAGCGCCCAGGTCGCCTCGTCATTGCTCGCCGAGAGACTGCCCGCAATGTGCGGCAAGGCAACATTGACGATCGTCGTATCGAGGATTTCCATGAAGGCGGCAAGTGTCACCGAAATGGCGATCAGCCATGGATTGTAGCGCGGCTTCCAGTCCGTGCCGGCGTCGGCTGGAGGGTTGGTCATCGAACCGTCACCGTCGGAACCACCGATATCCCGAGAGGCAGCGGAACCTTGGGATCGAGCCCGCTGTCGATGACGATCTTGACCGGCACGCGTTGAACGATCTTTACGAAATTGCCGGTGGCGTTTTCGGGGGGAAAGGCGGTGAACTTCGAGCCGGATCCCATCTGCACACTGTCGACATGACCACGCAGATCGAGCCCGGGATAGCCATCCACGTCGATCTTCACGCTCTGGCCGGGCCGCAGACCGTCAAGCTGGTTTTCCTTGAAGTTGGCGGTGATCCAGACGTCCGGCGAAACGATTGAGAAAATCTGCTGCCCGGGCGTGACATAGTTGCCCATTTCCACGTTGCGCCGGGTTATCCAGCCATCCTGCGGCGCCGTCACGACCGTCCAGGAGAGGTTGAGCGCTGCTTGGTCAAGCTGCGCTTGAGCCTGCTCGACTTGCCCGGCCAGTTGGTCGACCTGCGCATCACTCTGGCCGATGTGCTGCTCGACCGGTGAACTTAGCTGAACCTGGGCTTCGGCTTGCATAGCTTGTGCCTTGCTCTGGCGCAGCGCGGCCAATGCCGCGTCGACCTCCTGCTGCGTCGTCGCGGCTTTCGGCAGACTGCTCTGCCGGTCATAATCGGCCTGAGCCTTGGTCAGATTGGCCTGTGCCGTCAGCAATTGGGCCTGGGCCTGTTGGTACAAAGCGGGGAAATTCTTGCGAGCGATTTCGGCCAAAAGCCGTTGCCCTGTAGCTTGCGCCTTGGCGCTGTCGAGCGCGCCCTGCGCCCGATTCTGCTCGCTCGTGTAGGAGCGCGGATCGATATGGATCAGCGGATCACCCTTGTGGACATATTGGTTGTCCGTCACGTCAAGCGACACGACGAGGCCCGAAACCTGCGGCGCGAGGGTGACAACCCGCCCATCGGTATAGGCGTCATCCGTGCTCACCAGGTTGAGGTTCGCATACCAGTAGTAGAATCCGCCGAGGGCAAGAACACTCAGGACAATGAAACCGACGATGAAGACAGCTGGCTTGCGCCCCCGGTGTCCTGTGTCTGAACCGTCTGGTCCGCGCGCGCGCTGCTCACTTTCGACAGCCGCCTTAAGCTTCTCCTCGGCGGGCGGCAGGCTACCAGACACTTGCTGGTCGGATACGCCTTCACCAGGGTGGCTATCGGCGGTTATGGAAATAGCGCAGTTCCGGACACGAGCATCGGTGACAAGCGATTTTGTGCCTGCCGCGATCTCGCGGATAGGGGCGCTCGCTGGCAGCACCTTGGACTCGCCATTGGCTGGGCGGAGTGGACTGATCCTGGCCGTCTGGGACATCGGGCGCCTCTTTCATGCGGACTGACTTGAGACGTTTTCCCGATGTTGTCGCTTTCGCCTGGCACGACCGCTGTCGGCACGCGGGACCCAGACAGGCCCTCGGCGGAAGCCGATTGCCATCCTGGAACCAGCGGTCACGAGCTAATGCTGAGGATCAATCCGCTATTCGGGTAGTTGGCTGTCTCTCCTTCAACGTACGTTAAAGGCCCATAGACCGCGCGATCCATCCCACGGAGGTATAGGAGAATGAAGTAGAAGTCTGAAAGGCTCATACATTGGTTTGCAATGAAGACCTGATCTTCGCCGATGCGTTTGCTCGGACGCGCCAGAATAATCCATAGCGAACAACAAAGTTTCTCTCAGACAGTGCCTCTGCACAACGTCACATGCTCTGGTTCGGCGTGCGAATGGGAAATCTAGTCGCCTTTAGGGAAGAGCGCTTCCCCTCCATCTGGCGCGGTGCAGCAAGGTCCGAACGGCTCCTGATCGCTCCTGATGAAACTGCGCAGATACGGCCCGTCACCGTCGCGCAGTTGACCGGATGAGAAGTCCTCGTCGATTCGGGTCTCAAGGCGGACGAAACCGTCGTGGTCGACGGACAGTACAGACTCGCGCAGGGTATCCGGTCCAAGTGCTGCACGCCACAGTCGCTCAGCAAGCCGACCTGCAAAGCGCGGTGCAGCAGGCGATCCCGTGAATATTTCGGCCCCCTCTATTCACCGGCCGATCGCGACAGGCCTGCTGATGGTGGGTCTGCTGCTGTGCGGGCTCGCGACCTACCAGCTTCTACCTGTCGCTTCCCTGCCGAACGTCCACTTTCCCACGATTCAGGTATCGGCGCAGCTGCCGGGGCCGATCCTGAGACGATGGCCTCCTCAGTGGCAACGCCGCTCGAGCAACAGATGAGCCAAATCCCCGGGGTGACCCAGCTGACTTCGGCCAGTGCGCTTGGCAGTGCGCAGATCACCGTTCAGTTCGACCTTAGCCGTAGCGTAGACAGCGCGGAGGTTGACGTGCTGTCGGCGATCAATGCCGTCAGCCCTTTCTGCCACTGGGCATCCCCTATCCGCCGACCATCCGCAAGGTCAATCCGGCGGATACGCCGATCCTGGTGCTTGCCCTGACATCCGATACGCTGCCACTGACGACGGTCGATGCCTATGCGGAAAACATCCTGCCGCCGAAAATCTCGCAAGTCTCGGGCGTCGGCCTCGTCGGCCTTGGCGGTCAGCAGAAGCCAGCGATCCGGGTGCAGATCAACCCGCAAGCGCTCGCCGCCCGCGGCATCGTGCTCGAAGATGTCCGCAACGTGCTCGGCGAGGCCAACGTCGATAGTGCGAAGGGTACGCTCAACAGCCCGCGTCAAACCTTCACGCTCAACACCAACGACCAGCTGCTCAAACCTGACCCTTACAATGATATCATCATTGCCTATCGCAATGGCTCCCCTGTCCGTATCCGTGACATCGGTACCGCGATCGACGGGCCTGAGAACCATTTTGTGGCAGGTTGGTTCGACAAGAAGCCCGCCATCCTGATGGCTATCCGGCGCCTGCCTGGTGCCAATGTGATCGAGACGGGTCGGCCGCATGCCCAGCCAGATATTGTGTCACCTCTCGGACGCTTGGCCGGAGTTGCCCTCGGGAGGACGAACTGGGACGTGGGACGTTGGGACCGAGCCCAGCGCGGGATTGGCTGGCAACAAGACGACCATTAGGCGGAAGTCCTTCGCTCATTATCCTCCAGTTGGTGTTGCGGATCGTCTCGTCGAAACATTCCGGGGAGCAGAAGTAGTACTGGTGAGGCAGTTTCACCTCACACGCGCAGCTCAGGCATTCCATTCTGTTGCTCCATCTCCGCCTCCCAGGCGGACCTGAAACGCATCGTACAGAAGCGTTTTGTGAAATTCCGAGATAATTGTGCGTCTTTTGAAAATCATCGACTCGCACCAGAGCAATTAGTCGCACCAAGAAAAGCATAACAAGCATGCATATGTTTTCCATCGACGTAAATCATCCACAAGTATGGGTGGATAATCTGTTTGTGCAGAGCAGTTATTGGGGAATGCTGTTGGACAAAGCGGCTAGCGGAGTTGCCGCCACTCGCAAGAGACCAGCGATTGCCCCGCCGGTCATTGACTTCACTGTGAAGCCGATCGGCGCAACGGGCGAAATTTGAATTGGGGCGCGTTTTCGAAAGACATCTCTTTGCTTGAGCGCAAGACTCCATAGGATTTTCAACGCATGGCACCCAGGAATTCGATCCGGCCGTCATGCCGGCGCGGCCGTCTCGGTGAGAGCCGGTTCGAATTCTTCGTCATGATGGTCGCGCCTCTCGGCTTTTTCGCCGTGCTTGTGGGCTCGAGCACGGATCTGGTCGCCAGATCGTTCGTGATTTGCTTCGTCATCTATTCCGATTTGTTGATCGCCTTGCTGTGGTTCACAGAGGAAGACGATGTCCCATCCACGCCCAGCGCAGGCTCTGCGGGTGAAGGGCCGAGAAGATAGTCCCCAACTCCCACCGCCGCCGGGATCGTCCCCGCCCTCTATTTTGAACGCCTGACGTGAAGGGTGAACTTGTCGGTAGGGCCTAGGCGACCGTCACCGCAAAGTCTCACGACTAGATGGAAACTCGCGTTGTCGAGACCGTCGCAGCATTGTTCGCTCGCCTTGACGATTGCCTTGCGCCTGGCTCGCGCGACAGCCTTCGTATCCCGATCAGGAGGTTGGCCCGTACGCCCTGGGGCGGCTCATCGGAGTGCGAAACGTCGCATGGCAGCCGCTGCCGCGGCGTCGCCCCCTCCGAGCGCAAGGACATTGCGGCGAGAACCTCTGTTTCCCTACTGTGCGGTGATCATTTCGCCGGCAAATGATGCATCTCCATGTGGTTTGAGCGCCGCCACTGATGCGGCGTGTCACCCATGAAACGTTTGAACACCGTGGTGAAGTGAGATTGCGTTTGGAATCCGACACTGAGCGCGACCTCAACGATCGAGGAATCATGCTGCAAGAGGAGTTCCCGTGCTCGTTCAATACGACGCCGCAACAAATATTCATGAGGACGAATGCCGGTCGACATGCGGAATTGGGCGGCGAAGTGCATCGGTGAGAGCCCCGCTAGCGTGGCGAGATCGCCAAGCGTGATCGGCTCTGCCAGGTTCGCATCGATGTATTCAAGGACGCACCTGACCCGCCATCCCTGCAAAGCTCCACAACTGCGTTTTGGCCGAAAGGGATGTGGGCGATGGCCATGGCCCAGAAGCCGTGCGGCGATCGCCAGTCCGACGACGCTAGCGTCGATTTCGCCACAATGCTCGTCCATCCCGTCGATTCTAAGCAGGGCGCGGGCCAATTCCTCCATCGCGGAGTCTGCCGGCGTGCGGAGGTCCAGAAACAGACATCGATCGGACCCCGCCTTATCGCAAAAAATTCCCAAACGACGCCGCAAATCGTCGTTGCCGATCCCGAGAAAGCGCACTGCCATTCCTTTCGGGAGCAGGCGCAGGACCGCATCCAGCAAATTGGCTTTTGTCGGGTGGTCGACCGAACCACCTTGTTCTCTTGAGTCCGACACTGAATAGTATCAGATTTACCTGTCTCATTGACGCAGTCTCCAAAAAAATGGAACGCACAGGTATATCTGGAGCATCGGCGCCCCACCTGTCGGTCGTGCTGGCGATTTTTGGACCGCTATGGATTTTAGATAATCAATTTCGGCTCTGAACGGCTATTCTACCGATGGCAATCGACCTATGCGAATGATTTGGCCTGGATATACCTAGGTATAGTATCTTCGGCCTCACCCGGAATTGTCACGGCAATCCGATGGACGTCCGGTGTGGCGTCTACAACGTCAAAGCACGATCTGTTTGTTGCGCAGTTCCACCGCATTCTGCGTCGCCAATGAAGGATCCCCCAAAATAGAGAACGCCGACGAAGACATGGTCATCAGGGCCAGCACAATCACGCTGGAGCGCGGATTTATCAGGCGGTTGGATGCTTTCCAGTGCAAGAGCGGCTAACTCCTCGCCTTTGTCCCACGTCGCTTGGCGTGAGATGATCTGATTGGCATTCTTTCGATTTATGGAGATAATCTCTTAAATCTAGTTTGAATGCGCTTGGTATAATATGGCAAACCTGTTGATGAACCTAGATGAATGCCGTCGGCATGAACAATAGCCGAATTGCCCATCGGAGTTTTGCCGAGCTGGGCAACAGAACGACATAATAGGTGACATCGACATGCGCAATTTTTTCATCGAGGCCGCTCTCGCGGCAATTCTTCTGTCCACCGCTGGCGCCGCCGCCGCAGGTTCGCTGCCGCCACAGGCGCAGCAGAAGTTCGACCTTGTCGTGCGAAAGGAAACCAGAAACCACGCGTCGTTGCCACGGCATCTCCAAGCACCCGCTGCCCGATCGACTGCGCCACCCCCAGCACAACTCAAGAGCGACTCCGACAAGTATCCCTCGGTCGATGGCCTTTTTTCGGGCATGGATGGGTTTTGACGAGAGATGCTGGCTTCTCGCAACGGTGATTGTGGTTGAGGCTGGTTGCTGGACAAGTGCCATCATTTCGAACGGGTTGCGTTCGGCGTTGCCATTTTACGCTTTGTTGGGCAGCGGCACCTTTTGCCGCTCTCCCGGTGCCGGCCTGCCATCTGGTCTAAGGCGTGGCGGTGAATCTATGCTGCCTTGCCTTGTGGACATGCGGCGCGCGCATATCAAGTCTTCACGGCATGCAGCTTGATGAAACCGAGCCACCACCATCGACAGCCGGCCAACCTCTTGGGAGACACAAGGAAAATGGGCCGATGACCCTGTCATCGGCCCAAAAACTCGCACGGTGAAAAACGCTCTCGGGGGGAAGAGCACCCTCACAATCGATCAGCGGGCGGGAGGGGGGCGGCCGACGGATCAATTTGGTACGAGTCGGAGCGCTGGCCATCATGTTGTAGAATGAGAGCGGGACACAACTGATCGCAACGCCGGCCCCAATCTAGTGCTTTTCGTCGACGACGCTTCTTCGTTATTGCCAAGTTTGCATCTTGGTTGCGGATTTCGCGCGTTTTTGTGGAGGCATCAAAACGCGTCTTTAAACCGGTCAAAAGCCCCGCTAGTTTTGTATGGGGCAAAACACCATGCCCGAGTTGGCAAACGCGCGATCTCTCTGGACGCGTTCCCAGAAGGGACCTGGGCCGCGTCCTTTTCGCTGGCTTCGCAATCGAATTGCCGTTCGTTCCTGAAAGTGCTTTTATCCTCGCGACTGGGCTTAGCTGGGACATTGCGGCACATGCCGGGTAGCCAAAACACGAGATTTTCCTTCGTTACGGTAACGCTCCGCAGAATGCGCCTAGGGCGGTGTTCCCCTTGTTCGATAGTCCAGGCGATGTCGGCGACGGGCCCATGCAACGCAAGGTCCGCCGTGTATCAAGAGACACAGCATTGACCGGTCGGTTGCTCACGGATGACCCAGTCGCGCGCGGCAATGGGCCGATCGTCCTCATCGTCGAGGACGACATTTCATTCCGCGAAGCCCTCAAGAGGCTTTTTCGCACGGTGGATCTGAACACAGAGGTCTTCGGATCAGCAGCGGAACTGCTGCAATACAAGCTCCCGGATGTTCCGGGCTGCCTCATACTCGACGTTCGGCTGCCAGGGGTGAGCGGTCTTGATATTCAAAGCGAACTTGCCAAAGCAAACATCCACATTCCAATCATTTTCATGACCGGTCATGGCGATATTCCGATGTCGGTGAGAGCAATGAAAGCCGGCGCCGTCGATTTCCTGACCAAGCCGTTTCGAGACCAGGACATCCTCGATGCTGTTGTCGCGGCGATCGATCGCGATCGACGCAGGCGTGAAAAGGACGGAGAGGTATCTGGTCTGCAAGCTCTCTTCAAGTCCCTGAGTCCGCGCGAGCGGGAGATCATGGCATTGGTTACGACTGGGCTCATGAACAAGCAGGTTGCGGCCGAGGTAGAGCTGAGCGAGATCACCGTGAAAATACATCGCGGCAACGTCATGAAAAAAATGGGTGCCAAGACTTTGGCTGATTTGGTGAGAATGGCCGAGGCTCTCCATCTACCCCGTACCAAACAATAAAACCTCTGTATGATTCGTGGTCAGCGCTGATTGGGCTAAGGTCGTAGACTCGCGACGAGGAGTCGTCGCATAATCTTCTTGAGAGGTCGTCAACTGTCCAGCGTTCCGATAATCTCAATCGTCGATGATGATGAATCCCTCAGGATGGCCACCGCAAAACTCGTGCGCCTTCATGGGTTTCTCGTCCATGCGTTTGCATCGGCTGAAGAGTTTCTGGAGTCTCCCTACGTCGGGGACACAGGCTGCGTTATCACGGACATCCGGATGCCAGGTATGAGTGGCGTTGACCTGCAGGCTCACCTGATCGCCCAAGGCATAAGAGTGCCTGTCATTTTCATTTCGGCTTTTCCTGAGGAGAGCAGCCGGAAACGAGCATTGGAAGCCGGGGCGGTCTGCTTCCTGACCAAGCCGTTCGACGGCAAAGCGCTGATCGACTGCCTATCCGGCGCTTTGCGGGAATCCGAGTAGTCGGATCAATGCGGTGCCGACACGAGAGCAAAGCTGGTCTCGACCGGCGGCAATACATCGACTTTCTGACCTCGACCCTGTTTGGCCTCCCGGTCTACAAAGTCTATGGCGGACTGATCGCCGACGGAATTTTCGAGCCGGCCGCGTTCGCAGCACCCCTAGGCTCCAAGGACATTCGGCTTACCCTGGCGGCAGCCGAGGACTTGCGCATGCCGATGCCGATCGCCAGCCTTCTTCGCGACCGGTTTCTTACCTTGTTGGCTAAAGGAGGCGACAAGCTCGACTGGGGAGCGATCGGCGGTCTTGCTGCCAAGGACGCCGGTATGAACTGACCGTTCGACTTGCGAGCCACAAGCACGATATCGTCGCAACTATCGGCTGCGAGTCCAATCCAAACCAAAGTATGAGCAGTTCAAACCAAAACTCTAGAGCCGCCTACTGACGTAGAATGGAGTAAATCATCACCGGCGCTTTACGCTGACATCAGACGGGATAGCCCGAAGGATGTGCGCCAAGCCATGTTGACGAACTCTGCCCCCAGCGACATCGATGTACTTGCGACTATGACCTTCTCGGGCAAAGCTCCGCGACTGGAGCAAACGGGCCCATTGTTGGAAGATTGGCGCGCTCCATTCAACGGCAGAAAGGCACAACGCGCCGACGACCTCGCGGCGTACGCGCAGTTCGGGCGGCGGACCGTCGAGGTGGCCGATTGCTGCGTCGAGATATCTTCTGCCAACGCCGCGAGTTGTCGCGCAGCGGTTTCGGATGGGATAATTGCTGAGGTAGTCCAAGCCGCAGGTCATGACAAAATCGAGTTTCGGTTTCGTGCGCCTATGCACTTGCTGGTGGTCTATGAACAGGGCGCGCGGCGAGACGGTGATAGCTTCGTCGAGGGCCTATCCCCATCGAAACTGCAGGATTTTGGCCGCAAGCTTACCTTCGTGCCCGCCGGCAGCGAGTACCTTGAATGGCATGAGCCGCGGACGTTTGCGCGTCTCATGTTCGTCTATTTTGATCCTGCCAAGCTGCAAGTCTCGCTCAACGCGGACACGGCAGATATGGCGCTCGCTGCGAAGCTTTTCTTTGAGGATGCAACGCTTCTGGGCACAGCCCTCAAACTGATGAATTCGCTGGAAAGCCCAAACCTGGAGAACCAGCGGTACCTGGAAGCGCTGGGTATCATCCTGGCTCATGAATTGATCCGTTTTCACAAAGGAAAGCCGAGAGCCGAGCCCCAGCCTCCAGGCGGACTCGCGGCTTGGCAGAAGCGGATAGTAACGGCGCATATCGACGCGCATTTGGGTGAACCGATACCGCTAGCCACTCTCGCGCGCCTTGCGCGGTTGAGTCCGTACTATTTCTGCCGCTCCTTCAAACTGTCATTTGGTGTGCCTCCGCATCGGTATCACACCAGCCGCCGAATCGAGCATGCCAAAAGTCTCCTCGCGACGCGCGCTCATTCGGTGACAGACATCGGATTGACTGTCGGATATAGCGAAACCAGCTCGTTCACGGCCGCTTTTCGAAAGGCGGCCGGTCTTACTCCGAGCGCTTATCAGCGGAGCCTCGCATAGGCCGTGGCCCACCCGGTTTGGCCGGAAATTGCGCAGTCCGAGAGCATACTTCGAGGTTGTTTTACCGCCGCCGAACTGGCGTTTTGTTTCCGGCGAGTCCAGTTGGATGTTTCAAGGGTCCGCAAGGCGGCGTGACGCCGGCGTTCATCACCCGACTGTCTCCATATGCATCATGCATCGCTAGCCGTGTCGCGTTCCAACATCGAGGATGGAGCGCCGGGCCATGCGAAGGTCTCCTCGACGGTTGCTGGCAAAGCGAGCCCGTTGATTGAGCCCTGAGGAAAAGGCGGATCTCGAAACTGAAGACTCCAGCGCGGGCCCGAAGCCCATCACCAGAAATACAGCCGGCTGCAAAGGCTGTCGCAAGCGCGGGACATGCAAGGAGACAGGCGCAGTCCGGACAGCCCGCCGACAGACCTCACAAGCAAGCCGACAGGACAATTCCGGCTACCAAATTACCCGCACGGCTCGACGAACTCGGCTGGGATAAATCCTGGCGTGACATCACCCGCCGCTGCATAGCGGCGGGTGCTGTAACAGGCGCCGACGCCTTCTGATTAACGCCGGTAGGGGCTCTGGAAGTGCTTCACGCCCAGAGGTGTCGGGTACTGGTGAAACGAGTCAATGCCGTCAAACCAACCCTTCTGGGCGAAGTCTCCGTAAGCGCTGCTGCCGTGACCGCCCTCGCTGCCGCTCTGGGCGGCAAAGGCTCCGGAGAGCGGAACGGTGATGATCATCGCGGCAAGCGCCGCCTTCAGAGTGATAGAACGCATGATTACATGTCCTTTTCGATGAGGAAGGCGGCTATTTGTCGACCGCGCATTCCGATTACAGGCTCTCGGGAACCGTCAAAACGAGACTTTCATCTCGTCCTTACAGTTCCCGGCCTTCATCGAATACCTAGTGTCGATCTGCAGAGATTTGTAATATATCAAGGTATGGTTTTGTGTATAAATAAGTATGGATGCCCAAGTGCGTCGATAACACTCGACTTCGCAAGCCGCACACACACAGCAAGCAGAGCGCAGCTTTTCGAACCCTGCGGCCGGTGCAGCATTTCGTAGAGAAATCACGTGCGCTGCTCGGTCTCGTCGATCAGACCTCAAGAAGGCTCGCCGTTGCTACGTCATGCTAGTCGTCGCAGGTATTATGCACCTCGCGCCTCGCCAACGTGAGACGCAGGTTATCGTCCCCCAACTCGGCTAGCATGCTCCGTGGCTCGACGTATTCGGCATCATTGTTGGCGATGCGCTGAGTCCGGGCAATTTGCCCGATGGATCGTAGTGTGGCGCAAAGGGCTTCAATCAACTTTGGCCACGTCAGCTGCTTGATCTGGAACCAACTGCACGTGGTAAGTCATGTCTTCGCACTTGAGCAGGTAGACGGTCTGGTTGGGGGCGGACTCAGCTTCAATGCGCTCCGCGGAGCTTGGATTTTTGCAAGGGGAGCCCTGGCTTCGCACCTGGTCGGCCACGATGGTCGCCACGGTGCCCTGGGCTGTCGCAGTCGCGACGGTGCCCCGAGCTGTGGCAGTCGCAACGGTACCGGCGAGACAGACCGATATGATAACGCCGGCGCTGGTGGATGGAATCCACAACAATCCTAGATTGCGCCCCATTTGCAGTCTCCTTTGTTATTTTCGGCCTTGTTGTTTTTCCGCCGCAAACTGCGACGGCCAACAGACCTTGGAATGGGTCTGGGTTGTAGACGATCAAATCGTGGTCGGCTTTGAACCGGGTGCAGCCATCGCCGCGCAGCCGCCCTATCCGATGAGTCCGACGATCATTTGCTTACTTCCCGAGGCGCCTTTCATCACGGTCGGCAGCAAGTACCGGCAGGTTTGTCGAAAGGCTTGGTCTCGGTTGCGGCGGCTGGTTACTTCTTGCGGTTATCAGCAGGGGTCGAATGCCCAGTCGAGCGCAGGATGCATGGATCAGGATTCTGCCTGTGTGCTGATGCCCTACCCCGCTCCGATTTTGCGGTCGTCGTGGCCAGTCACAAAGGTCCTTACCCGATAGGGCAACCGATTGGTGCGGATTGTTTGCCCGCGGAACTACAGCTTCAACTTCCGCCGTCGGCGCCCTCGCCAGCTGCGTCAGCCAGATCACGGGCGACATCGTGATGCGGCGGCAAGGCGAACTGAAACGTCGCACCATGCCCGGCATTACGCGAGGCCCACAATCTGCCCCCATGATTCTCCATGATCGAGCGGCAGATCGATAGCCCCATGCCCATGCCGCTGGGCTTGGTCGTGAAGAAGGGCTCGAAGATCTGCCTCACATTCGCCGGGTCGATGCCAACGCCGGCATCTTCGACCGCGACAAGCACCTGGCCGGCGTGGTCCAGTTGCGATCGGATTACCATCGCGTGTGACCGGTCGATGACGGGCGCCATCGCCTCCATGCCGTTGACGATCAGATTGATGATCACCTGCTGCAGCTGGACGCGGTCACCGAGCACGGCTGGCAGCTTCGGCGCCAGTTCCAGGCGCAGCGACACCCGACGGCTGAGCACTTCATGCTGCACCAGCGGGATCACCTCGCTGATCGCGTCGTTGATATCCAGTCCCACCTTCTGGGTTTCGGTCCTCTTGGAAAGCGCGCGAAGTCGATGGATGATCTCGCCCGCCCGCCTGCCATCGCTGATCATATCACGAAGAGTCTCACGGACCTCGGCCAGATCAGGCACCTCGCGGTCGAGCCACTGCAGACCGACCTCGCCATTGGTGACGATGGCAGCGAGCGGCTGGTTGACTTCATGGGCGATCGAGGCGGCCAGTTCGCCCAACGTCGTCACGCGTGTGACATGCGCCAGTTCCGCCTGCGACCGGTGCAAAGCCTCTTCTGCCCTCCTGGTTGCCGTGACGTCCGTTATCGCCCCGACAAACTCCACGTCCCCCGACGCGTTTTTCGTCGCGTGTGCCACGGCGTGGGCATGCCTCACGGAGCCATCCGGCATCAGCAAACGATATTCATGAGCGAAATCCTTCCCGTAGCGGACCGCACAGTCAACGGTCTGTCGTACGGCAGCGCGATCGTCCGGATGGGTACGTTGAACGACCATGTCTATGGTGACAGAAGGAGCCTTGTCGTATCCAAAGATCCGGAAAGTCTCGTCCGACCAGATGATCTCGCCGGTGGCGACGTCCCAGCCAAAGCTCCCGGTGCGGCTCAATCTCTGCGCTTCGGTCAAATAGGCTTCGCTTCGCCGCAGCGCCTCTTCCACTCGCTTACGTTCCGTGATGTCGTTGTTGGTCTCGAGGATCGCCAAAGGGCGTCCGCCATCATCCCGCTGCAGGGACCATCGACTTGCGACGACCAGCGGAGGCCTGTCTCGCCTCGCGTGGACGAGTTCTCCTTCCCAGCGGCCGGTGCGGAGCAACTCCGCGTTGATCTCTTCAAGCGGCGCTGGGAAGATCGTCTCCATGAGCTGGTGAGACACCCGGCCAATCGCCTGATCGCCCTGCCATCCGTAGAGTTCCGCCGCTCCCAGATTCCAGTATGTGATGACATCATTCATGTCGCGAACAAAGATCGTGTCGTGCGTCAGGTCCAGAAGTCGGGCACGCTCGCGCGACACGGCCGCTCCTGCTTGATTCTTCAAGGCGAGGAACGCCGTCGTTCCAGTCGCCAGGAGGCTGACGAGAAGCCTGACAAAGGGGTCACCGGTGTAGGAAGGACCGTGCTGCACCAAATAGCCCAGGATTGCCAGTACGGCGCATCCCAGCGATACGAGCAACACACCGCGCCAATGGAGAAAGTTGACCGACAGAAGCACGACAACAGCGTACAGCGCCGCTGTCGCATGCGGCCTGAGGACAAGGGTGTCGACTGTGAAAATCCCGATGGCAAGCAACCCGACAGCCACAGGAAAGAGGGTTGTGCTGACGGACGCAGGCGGAGACAGCATTTGAGCCATTGCAATCGTGCCTTTTTTGCCTGCGCAGCTCATGAGACTTCACGGCTGCTCCACGCTGGCGGGAAATCGACGCAGTGAGGTGCTGAGCACGGTCAAACTATCCTGGCGCCCCGTGAGAACTAAAACCATGGAGACGCAACGCTTGGCAATAGCAATGAAACCGGCATCCCTGGCAAAGGCCCGAAGAGGCGCGAGCGCCTTGGTCCCCTCAGTTCAGCCATCGGTGGGCATACTCGGCCTGCCGAACAGCTGGGCCAAGGGCGATCAGGGGATCAATCGCCGACAAGGCGAAGCGCAGGCTGGGCTCGTCGGTCAATCGTCCGTCCCTGATCTTGTCGGCGACGCTGCCTATACCGACCTGCGGAGCGAGAACGGGACGTGACTGGATGGCGCGCCGCGTTGGCCTGTGCCTAAGCGCGGACACCAGCGCTAAAGCCGCCGACAAGGAGACGACGAGCACCGCTTTGCCCGTGAACGCCGAGCGACCGAGAGGCCTCGACGCCCAGCCAAGCACGTTCTTGACAATGACATCCAAAAAGGGCCGGGTCTTCCAATTCGCACAGCATCCTGGCGTCCGGGCGGAAATCGCGGATCTCTCTCATACCAAGGTTTGAGCTTCCCAACCTGATCAGATACCCGAGTAAACCCTGGTAGAATGGAAGGCACCCCACTCCTACAGTAGTCTGCAAAGCTAACAGCAGGTGCAGACAAGTACACCCTTGGTACGAAGGTTGAATCAACCGCAGGGCTGGCTGAGAGATCAGCCTTCGTCCAAATTCGGAGGTCCCGATGTCCAACCAAGTTCAGTCGAAATCACGTTTTTCGTTGACGCGTATCAAAGCGCTGGGCGCGGCAGTCTCGCTGGTCGCCATCTCCGCGATGCCGGTGGCGGCCGCATCGCCAGCAGCCACGGCGAGCGGAATGCCCCCTTGCGCCCCTCGGCCAGAACTCCTGAAGCAACTTTCCAAACGATTCAACGAAGCGCCCGTTGCTCTCGGCCTGGCCAAGAACGGCTCGGTGATTGAAGTGCTGACCAGCGACGATGGCGAGACCTGGACGATTCTTATCAGCCAGCCGAACGGCCCAAGCTGTCTCGTCGCAGTTGGCGAAGGCTGGGAAGAATTGAAGCGTGTCGGTGCCAAAGGCGAGCGCGGCGCCTGATCGCCTGCACCGCGTGGATCGCAAAAGAAGGAACGCGAAGATGGTTGATATCTATTCCCGCGAAAGCGTACTGCAGCACAAGTCGCGGCCCGGCATCGTCCCAATAGGTCAAAAGCTTTGGCCAGAGCAGGCAGTTGACCTGGGATCGCACACAGTTGCCCGTAGGCTGTCGGACACGCACTCCGACCACGGGGCTCCGCTCGCGTTTCTGTCGCGGTTCATCGTTCTTCAGGCGATCGGCGTCGCCGGAATCGTCGGCCTGTGGGTCGCCGGCATTGCCAGCAAACCGTTCGCCGGCGACAACGCGTTTCTGTGCTGGTTCATCGCGGCCATCGGTGCCCTGGGCATACTGTGCGTCTTCCTTCGACGCTGGCGCGATGTCGATTGGCTGGCGACCCATGTGGTGCGGATCGGGCTGCTCGGAACCGTGGTTGGGCTCATCGTCGCCTTCTCCGCGGCGCGCGCTGGCGGCTCGGCCGACCCCAATGCGATCCGGCCGATGATAGCGTCGGTGATCGACGGCATGTATGTCGCGCTCTATGCGACGCTGCTGGGGATAGCCACGAACCTGTGGCTGAAGATCAATCTTCGCCTGCTGGGGAACTTCGATGGATGAGGAAACTCTCACTGTCTGGCTCGACACCGCTCTCCTGATGCTCGGCGGCTTCGTCCTCATGACGGTCCTCATGATGACGGTGATGAACCCGCCTGCCAAGGCGAGCGAAACCGAGGGCGTCACATCGCCCGGAAACGTGACCGTTGAGACGCAGTGGCCCGACAAGCTCGACGCCGATGTCGATCTGTGGGTCCAGGCGCCCGGCGATGTGCCGGTCGGCTACTCCAACAAGAGCGGCAGGGTATTCGATCTGCTGCGCGACGACCTGGGGATGGCGCAGGACATGACCGACTCCAACCATGAAGTCGGCTATTCGCGGGGAGCTCCCGCTGGCGAGTACGTCGTCAATGTTCACATGTATCGCGGCGTCAACGTCAAGTATCCCGTCCCGGTGAAGATAACTGTCAATGTGAAGCGCGATCCCACCAAGTCGTCAGTACCGCTGGCCACAACGAAGGTCGAATTGCGCAAGCCCAACCAGGAGCTTACCGCCGTGAGATTCCGACTCGATTCGACTGGCCAACTGGTGCCAGGCAGCATCAACAGCATCTTCAAACCCCTACGTGTGGCGGCCACCCAATGATGATCGCTCCCGCCATATTCGCCCTGCTGCTGGGCGCGTTCATCTTCGTCATCCTGCCGCATGCAGGCATTGCCCGCCGCATCCTCTCGGTAGGCATCTTCCTGGCGCTGATCACCGTCGTCTATGTCGGTGCCAGCGAGCTTCTTGGCCGTCCCAAGCCGCTGACGCTTGAGTGGCGCGACCCGACAAAAGCCCAGGTGGTGGGCGCCGTCCCGGTTGAGAACGAAGCCATCTACGTATGGCTAACCACAACGGGCTCGAGTGAGCCGCGCTTCTATGTGCTGCCATGGAGCCAGCAAGCCGCGCAACAACTGCAAGACGCGATGGGCAAGGCGGAGGCCGACGGTACTGGGGTTGAGATGAAGATGCAGAGCGCGGACGCAAGTCTCGATACCCGTGAGCCGATGTTCTACGCACTGCCGCAACCGGCCCTGCCGGTAAAGGACTATCAGAGCGGCGTAAGCCCCCTCGTCTATACGCAGCCGGGGTCGTGAAGCGAGTTTTCGCTTCCTATTCCCCTCCTGCGGCTTGGGAGGATAGCACGGTCGGCCTATTTTGTCCGCCGAAAGGCGCCACGACGGTTCCCAGCAGGGCGCCCTGATGCATACAACAAGGCGTGGAGGATAATCCTTTTGATACTTACAATTTGCCGCGGCGCATTCCTAGCTGTGATGTGGGCTGAGAACCGCCGGCGATGAACCGCTCACCGCGACGCGACGGGACCGGACGGCCCGCAGATGGAAGGCGAAGCAATCGCCCCCTTCCCCAGTAAGAAAGGAGGCGCAATCATGCGTTCTTTCAAGACTCTTGAGGCAGTAACACTCACCGCCCTTCTCGTCGCTGTTCCGTTCGCTGGCGCCTATGCCAACGAGACGCCGACCGCGATTGTCGATCAGGCGCAGGGTTTGGACCAAGGTATCGCTGACGCAAGGCAGCAGAACACGATAACGCCGGCCGAGGCGCAAAGGCTTCACATGCGGGCAATCCATATCACCCAAGCCGCCGAAAGAACGGCCGCCGAGGACCGTGGCACGATACCGGCTGCCCAATCTCGGCACTTGCTGCGCCGGCTCGATAATCTCGACCACACGCTCCAGGTCGATACCGGCAATGGCTTCGCCATCAACGACGACGATGCCGAAAGCGGAATTTATCCGAACTGAAGTCACCAGAGCCAGCGTGTCCAAAGAGGACGCACTGGCTCTGTGAGGATGCTTGTCGGGTGTAAGTCTGTCCTTTCCGCCTTGGACTTGGGCAATTTCTACGATCGCCAACCAAGTCCTGCGAACGTCGTCGAAGCCGCGGGACAGCAAGTCTGACGAACTCAGCACAAGCACACCACCGTGGAGCCGTTCGACCGAGGCAGCCACCGTCGAGCGCATTGTCGCGCTGCGGCGGCAACGCCTGACTGGTCAGCACATCGCGGTTGCCGTCGGTGTCTCGCCGGCCACCGTCAGCCGGGTGTTGAAGCGGGCTGGCCTGTCTCGGCTGAAGGATATCGAGTCGGCCGAACCGGTGCGCCCGCTACGAGCGGCGCACCCGGGCGAACTCATCCATCTCGATATCAGGACACTCGGCCGTTTCGAAGCGGTCGGTCATCGCATAACCGGCGACAAGACAATCCGCCATGCTCGTACGCAGTTTGGGGCAGCAACCATCGCAGCTGCAGCGGTGCCGGCAGGCAATGCAATGACGAAATCGGCCTCGCATAGCAAGTGGCCCAGACCGGTCAGTCGCAACTAGGGGTGGATGAGGTCACGCTTTCGGACAACCCGCGACTTGTGCTACCGTTTGCTTGTGGAGAGGGTCATCCTATGCCCCATCCTGCCAAGGCAGCGTCTACCAAGAATCCCGTCCTCGTGGCGGTCGGTCTGCCGGACGCACCGGTGCTGACCACACGCGCGGCTCGGGGAACAGGCATGGCGTTCCTCGAGCTCAATTGCGAACGTCGCAACGCCGGAATCACCCAGGCAGTGCGCGAAGACGCATTTTTGGTCGCCCTCCAATTAAAAAAAGCCGACGATTTCGACCTCTACGCAGATGGTCGGTTGATACTGCCGAAGGGGTTTGATACCGACGATATCGCAATCTTCGACTTAACGACAAATTTAGCTTCTGACCTACGAGACCCATTCCACGCCGTGGATTTCTACTTGCCACACAAAGCGCTTGTGGCCATGGCTGACGAAGGGGATATCCCGAGGCACATCCAGGAACTTCGTCATACAGTTGGTGGCACCGTTCGCGATCCGGTCGCCCGCGACTTGTTGTTGGCCATGCGCCCGGCCCTCGCAAGACCGGAGGAAGCTCCCGAACTATTCGTCGATCACGTCGCGATGGCGCTCTCGATTCACCTTACCCAGAAATACGGCAACGTCGCGCTATTGCCACGGCAATGGGGAGGCGGTCTGGCACCATGGCAAGAGCGTCGAGCCAAAGAGTTGATCGATGCGAACACCAAGGGCGGCCTCACGCTGAACGCCCTTGCGCAATCGTGTGAACTATCGAGAAGGCATTTCACGCGAGCGTTTCGTCAGTCGACCGGGATGGCACCTCATCAATGGTTGCAATACCGCCGGATAGAGAAAGCAAAGCACCTCCTCGAGAAATCCCCCGCTTCGCTCAGCGCTATCGCTTTGGAGTGTGGATTCGCAGACCAGAGCCACTTCTCTAGAGCATTTGCCCGGCTTTCTGGTCTTACGCCAAGGACATGGCGCCGAACCAGGCGAGAATAGTTTCGGCCCGATCGTTCCACGTTTGGCCGTCTCGTTCATGAACCAAATGGTCAACCCGTCCATAGCATAGCGGCTGCAAGTTTCTGAAATCTGCAAGGGGAACTCAAATGTCGAGTATGTTGACTTTGCTTGCCGCCGCCCCGCCCGACAACCATGAGCAGCCGGCCACGGTCGCCATCGAACACCTCCATGGTAAATGGGTTGTGCATTTCACTGTGGACGGCGAGGCCACTCAGTGTCTGTTTGATCTAGAGGTGCACGCCAAGAATTTTGCGGCCGGCCAACGGGTGCGGCTGGGGCTTCCTAGTGTGCCCGACGAACCTTAACCAGATCTCTTCCCGGAAGCCTACTTGTCGATGAGAGGCGCACGCATCCAGCGCATCAACGCAATTGGTACATCCTAAACCATGAAGACTGGCGATGCCGTTTGTAACCTTCACCGTCCGGCGCGGCCTCAGCGCCGCCGACAAGTCCTGCTTATCGGAGGCAATGTTGGAAGCCAGGTGGCCGCCGGCTATCACCGAGCCCGACCGCTTTCACCGCTTTCTCGAGGTCTGCCAGGATGACCTTCTGGTAGATCCCCGCTTCCCCGACTACGCAATGGGACAGAACCGATCGGTTCATGGTCGTTGAGGTAATCATCTTCAGAGGGAGGCCGGCAGGAACGGCCGCCACTATTGCGGACGAAGCGGTCAGACTATTCGGCGAGCGCCTGCACCTCGCGCCTCAGGACGTCCTGTTCATCTTCCACGAGGTGGAACCGAACCTCCCGCGCTTTCCTGCTGCGTCGATCGAACGAGAGGCGACGGCGGATGCCTGACAGCCCAATCGTGGCATAGCCGATCTCACCCATCTGCGCCGGCAAAAGCGCCCGTCTAAGGCAAAGAGCGGAGGTGCATAGCGCGCCGCCTTGACGTCATTGCGCGACTTCATTTGTCGGACCGCTTCGTCAAGCCGGCGGCCATGAGAAGCGCCCCACATTCCCGATCTCGTCCGGGGTTCGCGGCAGATTAGAGCAAGACCGATCCGTTGACGGCAACAACGGTCAAGCGCGCGGCTGACCCACACAGTTACACAGCCGATGCTTTCTACAGCATGCGGACCTGCGCAATTGGATTGCATCGGCGTAACCGAAAGGCGGTGAACGACTAGGCAACGTCGACATGTCGACATTCGGTGCACCACCGCTGTGCCCGCGCCAGACAGATTCTGGCAAGCCCGTACATAGATGGAAGAGAGATCATGATGAACAGACGTACTTTCTCAGCCGCCCTGGTTGCAGGCGCTGCTGCTTCGCTGATATCCACTCGTGGCAGGGCCGCAACTCCCGCTGCGCCGAAGGCGCGCAACGTCGTCCTCGTGCACGGGCTGTTCGCCGACGGGTCCTGTTGGTCCGAGGTGATCCCGCGCCTGCAGGCGGTGGGTCTCAACGTGACCTCCGTGCAGAATCCTCTGACGACCCTGCCTGAGGCCGTGGCATCAGCGCAGCGGGTTCTGGCGCGGCAGGACGGGCCGACGGTGTTGGTGGGACACTCGTTCTCCGGCATGATCGTCACCGAGGCCGGCATGAATCCGAACGTCTCCGCCCTTGTCTATGTCGCCGCGCGGGCGCCGGATGCGGGCGAAGATTACACGGCATTGGCCAAGACATTTCCGACGCCACCCGCGTCCGCCGGGATTGTCTTCGACGGCGATGAGGGGCGCCTCAGTGAAGCTGCGTTCTTGCGCGACTTCGCGGGCGATCTGCCTGTAGCGAAGGCGAAGGCCCTCTATGCGGTTCAGGAGCCGTTCCAAAAGGCTCTACTCACGGGCAAGACAACGCAGGCGGCGTGGCGGTCAAGGCCAAGTTTCTATGCCGTTTCGACGGAAGACCGGACGATCAATCCCGACCTGGAACGCTTCATGGCCAAGCGCATGGGCGCCAAGACCATTGAAATAGAGTCCAGCCATCTATCGCTGATCTCCCATCCCCGCGAGATCACCCAGCTGATCCTGAAAGCCGCGGGACGGCACCGAGCACCAGCCTGACATGTGCTTTCGCCACCTGGCCGCACAAAGATAAAGGGATGTAGGGCTGCATTCCCGTCAACTCGGCAGGATCGATATTGCCAATGCTCACCTGAAGGCGGCGATCCAGTTGATCACTACGAAGACTGCGGCCTGCCGAAGGCGCGCATGATCGGCGGCATCCTCGTTCTCATCGAGGCGGCAGATATCTGTCGACGCGTCGTCGCTCACGCAGACAGATGCGCACCGTCGCCCGGCAACATGTGACGCAAAACCATGAAACCATGACGCCCGATCCTGAAATGATAAAAGTGTGGAAGGGCAGGGGCCTGGTTCCATTTGCCAAACCGTGAGCCGCTCGACCGTGTGGCCATGCCTCTCAGCTAGCCTTCTCCCTCTCCCAACTAGGATTTTCGCCAATGCGTGCACAAGATGTTCTTCCCGACGGTGTCGACCAAATCCAATTTAATGGGGTTAGCGTGCGCAAGGGCTCTGTTGCGGCCTTCCTGGCCAACGCCAAGGTGCTGGCCGATGCGTCCGCCACCGCCGAGGCGCGCCTCGAGGCTGAGCGCGACATCACCGAGGCTATGCCGGCGCTATGCGCCGCCGGCTTGTTCGAAGTTCTGCAGCCGCGTGACGAAACAGTGCGCGCCTTCGTCGAGGCCCTCAAACCATCTCACTCCGAGTGATGTTCTTGAGGCTTTCGCCCCCCTCACCTCGCCACGAGACCAGGTACGGTAGTCGACATTCGGGAGCGTCCACTTCTGGACCCGTTCCCGACTTCCAGCGACGCCACTGTGGATGTCGGCTTCGCACATTCCTTGACTTTCCCGGCGCTTCTCCGAAGCACCGGCTGGAACATCCGGAAGCTTGTTTTGCAGCTTTCCGCCGCAGCGCCTCCGCCACCTGCGTCGGCCAGATCACGAGCGGACCTCTGGATGCGAAGGCAAGACGAACTGAAACGTCGCACCAGGCCCGGTATTGCGCGAGGCCCATAACCTCCCGCCGTGGTTCTCGATGATCGAGCGGCAGATCGACAACCCCATGCCCATTCCGCTAGGCTTGGTGGTGAAGAAGGCGTTGAAGAGCTGCTTCGCGTTTTCCGGGTCGATGCCGACGCCCGAGTCTTCGACCGCGACAAGCACCTTGCCGCTGTCGTCCAGTTGCGACCGGACGACCATCTGGCGCGCACGGTCGGTGACGGGCGCCATCGCCTCCATGCCGTTGACGATCAGATTGATGATCACCTGCTGCAGTTGGACGCGGTCACCGAGCACGGCCGGCAGCGTCGGCGCCAGTTCCACGCGCAGCGACACCCGATGGCTGAGCACTTCATGCTGCACCAGCGGAATCACCTCGCTGATCGCGCCGTTGATGTCCACCGCCACCTTCTGGGTCTCGGTCTTCCCGGCAAGGGCGCGAAGTCGCAGGATGATCTCGCTTGCCCGCCTCCCGTCGCTGATCATGGCACCAACGGCCTCCCGCACCTCGGCCAGGTCCGGCGTCTCACGGTTGAGCCACCGCAGGCCAACCTCGCCATTTGTGACGATGGCGGCGAGCGGCTGGTTGACTTCATGGGCGATCGACGCGGCCAACTCGCCCAGCGTCGTCACGCGTGTGACATGCGCCAGCTCCATCTGCGTCTTGTGCAGTGCTTCCTCTGCCTGCTCGGCGCGTATCGCCGCCGTTACGTCGCTACCGACGCCCCGATAGCCGAGGAAACGTCCTCCCGGATCAAAAACAGGCTTGCCGCTCCCGGCAATGTAGCGCGCCGAGCCGTCGTCGGCTGCAACCCGGAAGACAAAACCGCGAAACGGCCGGCGCGCCTCGAGGGTGGCAATGTGCTGACTCCACTTCTCCGGCTCCTCATCGAGGTCGGTAGCGACATCCCATCGCCTCAAGCCGATCCGGCCTGCGGCGCTTGTACCGATTCTGGCGATTTGCTCCGATAGATGGATGATACGATGGTCTGGTCCCGTCTCCCAAAGCCAATCGGAGGCTGTCTCGGCGTAATCGCGAAAGCGCTGCTCGCTCTCTCGAAGCGCATCCTCCGCCCGCTTGGTTGCGGTGACGTCCGTCACCGCACCAAAAAACTCGATGTTGCCCGATGCGTCCTTCACCGCGTGAGCCACGGCGTGGACATACCTCATTGAACCATCCGGCATCAGCAATCGATATTCATGATCGAAATCCTTGCCGTCTCTGGCCGCACGGTCGACGGTCTGTTGCACGGCAGCACGATCGTTCGGATGGGTACGCTGAACGACCATGTCGATGGTGGCCGAAGGAGCCTTGTCATATCCAAAGATTCTGAATGTCTCATCCGACCAGATGACCTCGCCGGTGGCGGCGCTCCAGCCGAAGCTGCCGGTGCGGCTCAATCTCTGTGCTTCAGCCAAATAGGCCTCGCTGCGTCGCAGTTCTTCCTCCGCTCGCTTGCGATCGGAATAGAGGCGGGCATTTTCCAGCGAAATCGCGGCTTGCGAGGCCAGCAACTCAAGCACCGCCACCCGGCTCGCCGTAAAGGCGTACGGTGTCAGATTGTTCTCAAGATAGAGTGCGCCGACGAGTTTCGTTTGTTTGACGACGGGCAGGCACAGCACGGACCTGGGATGCTTTTGCCGGACATACTCGTCGTCCGAATACAAGTTCCTGACCGAAGCGTCATCAAGAACCACGCTCTCCCGCGTCCGTATCACATAGTGGAGCACGGAGTCGGGGAGAGCCGAGGGAAGTACTGCTGCCTCTCGAACCGTGACCTCGACTCTGCCGTGGCCGGCGGTGGCCTCCGCCACGATCCGCGGCTCGTCGCCCCTGAGAAGGATGAGCAGTCCCCGCTCGGCACCCGCATGCTCGGCCGCAATCCTCATGAGAGTCTCGATGAGCTTGCCGAGTTCGATCTCACCCGACACCGCCTGCGAAGCCTTGACCACCGTATCGACATCCAGCTGCTCGACGGGCGTGCCTATGGTCGTGGTGGGAGATATAGGGACTGGTGCGTCGCGGAGATGCGGATGAAGCTGTTCGATTTGCCGCACCTTGCCATCAGCGCCCCACCGCATATAGCCGTAGCGGGCGTCCTGCAAATACACATGGGCAATCTTCTCGAACCCACGCACCGCGTAGAAGCGGGCGGCGAGTTCGTTGGCGAGCGCCTCATGGTGAATAAAGCCGTTGGCGCGGGCTGAGCTGATGGCCAGGTCGTAGAGGCGCATCGCGTCGACGTCTCGCCCCTCGAGGCGAGCAAGCTCGGCGCCGACCAGCGCAGCGCGGTTCTCGAAATTCTCCGGGCAATTTGTCGCCCAAAGCTGAAGTTGCCCGTGATGCGCAGCGACAGCGTCCAGGCGCTGCCGCTGCGGCTCACCTTCTGCCGCGGTATCGCAGGAGGCGGCTTGAGACAACGCGCCGTAGAAGTGATATTCTGCGACTTCGAGCGAGACCAAGGTCCACAACAGCTGTTTCGCCTTCGATGAGGCCTCAAGGGCCGACGCGTAGTCGCCGCCGAAGAAACGCGCCTGTAGCTTCCAGATCCAATACCAGCACTCGACAAGCGCCAGGTCCGGATTCTCCAAAAATCGGCGCTCGATCCGAAGCTCATCGAACTGCGCATCGTCGAAGGAGCCGAATGTTGTTGTCAGGCCGCGCAGCATCCGGATCAGCGCGCGTTGGGCGGACATGCAGTCAACGACAAGTCCGAACCGCATCTTCTGAGCGAACGCGAGGCCATGGTCAGCTTCGCGTTCCGCCTCGGCAAGCGGATCGCCCGCCGTAAGAAGGTTCGTGGTCAAGTCTTTGCCGCAGTAGGCGGCGTAGTTGAGATCGCCAATCTTGTTTGCCGCCTCAAACGCGCGGCGCACCAGATCGCGGCCAGCCCGGACATGTCTCGTCCAGGGCACCACGCTACCACCAAAGTCCATATAGGTCCTGGCTTGGAAACGCGTCAGTCCGCGTCCTTCGGTCAGGTCATAGCCGAGCTGACCAAAGCGATATACGGCGGATCGGTAGTCGCCGAAGTGCGGGCCGGCAAGCATGGAGAGCCATTCATAGGCGAGGCACGAAGCGTCACAGTTGCCGCGCTCGAGGCTGAGATTGACCGCACGGCAGGTGACCAGGGAAAGCAGGTTCGCATCCGTATAGAATGCGGGTGGCCCGATCTTGGCCAGAACGTCCAGCGTTGCGAGCGACGCCGGGTCGTTCATCAAAGGCAGATCGATTAGAGACTCGATCGTGCGACCCTCGAGCTGCAGCCAGATCCGTTCGTATTCGCGCCGCGCCTCCTCTTCCGTCGGATGCGGCGACCAGTCGATGCCAAGATGCCGGAGGCAGTCGAGGCCGACAGTAATGGCGCGGCTGCCCCGATCGAGGGTCGTGTACAGATCTACGCGCAAGCATGCGACCGTAGCTCGTTCCATCGTGTTTGCTGCGCGGCATGACAGCGCCGCCAGGCACCCCTCCGCCTCCGCCAGCGCGCCGGTCAGGAACTCGCATTCAGCCCGGTTGAGTTCGAGGTCGAAGCTGAGTTGGTAGCACCGTTCCCATCCATTTTCTGTCAGCAAAGCGCGACCGGTGGCAAAATACTGCAGGGCAGCGGCATAGGCAGTTGCCGCCTTGGCACGCTTGCCCGCCTTGAGGTTGAGCTCGGCGACTTGCTCGCGTTGCTCCGGCGAAGTGATCAGCGCCGCGCCTCGGTCAAACTGGTTCACGATGTCGAAGATGCTGTCTTCGAGCTCTTCCGCCAGACTCTGGGCCGCGAGCAATCGGCCAATCCGAAGATGAGCCATAGCGCGCTCGCCTTCCGCGATAAGCGCGTACGCCGCCTCCTGGATCCGGTCATGGAGGAAGGAGTAGGTGTTGTTTGAGCGCAAGAGGAGGCCAGCCCGGACGGCTTCCCAGAGTGCCGCGTGCGTCGCTTCCTCAGTCTCCCCGTGCACCAGAGCGAGCGTAGCCGACTCCGCTACATTCCCAAGGCAGGCCAGGTGTCCTAGTGCCTTCCGGGTCGCATGGGGCAGACGGCTCAGCTTCGCGGCCATGAGATCGGCGACGTTGTCGGTGAAGCCTTTGGCGCTGATACGCGGCAGGTCCCATGTCCAGGCCTCCGTGCCGGGATCGAACGCCATCAGCGCCTCCTCCGCCAAGGCCGTCAAGAACTGGATCGTGAAGAACGGATTGCCATCGGTCTTCTCGAACACCAGCCCAGCCAACGGGCGCGTACGCTCAGGCACCGTGTGCAGCGCATCTCCAAGCAGCCGCTTCACATCGTCCTGCTTGAGGGGAGCAAGCAGGATATCCTGCACCCGCCCCCCGGCTTCGCGAATCGTCGCCAGCATCCGTGCGAGCGGGTGCGAGGGACCTACCTCGTTGTCCCTATAGGCTCCGATAAGCAACAGGTGCCGCACGTCCGGGTGCGTGAGATGTTCGAGAAGGTCGAGCGTCGCGGTATCCAGCCATTGCAAATCATCGAGGAATAGCGCGAGCGGGTGCTCCGGCCGAGCAAACACGCCGAGGAAACGCCGGAACACCAGCTGGAACCGATTTTGCCGGTCTTGCGGCGGGAGGTCGGGAACCGGCGGCTGCTCGCCGATGATCAGGGCAAGCTCGGGGATCAGGTTGATCATGAGCTGGCCGTTCGGGCCAAGCGAGTCAAGCAATGCATTTCGCCAGCGATTCAGCTCGGCATCATCCATGCTGAGCAACTGATGCACGAGGCTGTGGAAGGCCTGTGCCAGCGTCGCATACGGAATGTCCCGCTTGTACTGGTCGAACTTGCCGGCTGCAAAGAGGCCACGCTGCAGGACCAGCACCTTGTGCAACTCGTTGACGATCGACGACTTGCCGATGCCGGCATAGCCCGACACCAGCACGAGCTCGGTTGTGCCTTCGCTTGCCACACGATCGAAGGCCGCAAGGAGGGCGTCGATCTCGGCCTCGCGTCCATACAGCCTTTCCGGGATCACCAACCGGTCCGACGCGTCATGCGCAGCGAGCGAAAACGATTCGACGCGGTGATGCGCTTCCCATGCCGAGAGACACCGCCGGAGATCGGTCTCGACGCCTGCCGCGGTCTGATAGCGATCCTCGGCGGTCTTGGCGAGCAGCTTCAAGACAATGGCCTCGACCGGGCCCGGGATTCCGCTCACCCGCTCGCTCGGCGGTGTCGGCCTCCGGGCAATGTGGCAGTGGACCCATCCCATCGGATCGGTGGCCGTGAACGGAAGCGCCCCGGTGAGCATCTCGTAAAACGTGACGCCGAGCGAATAGAGATCGCTGCGGGCATCGATCGATCGGTTCATACGGCCAGTCTGCTCGGGCGCCATGTAGGCAAGCGTCCCGGCAATAATTTCTGGCGGCGCGGGGGCCTGGCGCTCGCGCGGCAACCGGGACGCAATGCCGAAGCCGGTGAGGCGGACGTTGCCGGCGGCGTCGATGAGCGCATTCGCCGGCTTGATGTCCTTGTGGATGAGGCCATGCCGGTGAACTTGCCCAATTGCGGCCGCGAGCGGGATCGCGATGCGCAAGTACTGCGTCACATCCATCGGCTGGCCGAGCAGTTGATCGAGCGGCTGGCCGCCGGGGTCCTCGAGCACCAACGCCATGCGGCCGTCGTGGCGGGACAAGCCTACCGGCCGGACAGCCCAGTCGGCATCCAGTTCGGCCTTGAGGTCATGTTCATGTTCGAGCCGCTTGAGAGACTCAAGCGCGGAGTATTCCCCGATCGGCGCGACCAGCAGGATCGGGTCCAAGCCGTCTCCCGAGCCGCGGTAGAGTGTGAACTCGCCTCGCCGCAACACCGAGAATACATAGCCCGAAAGCTCCGTCAAAAGGGTGGCCTCCCGTCAGCCCCACTTTGGTACTCAGCACGCCCCTTTGGTACAAGGACTAGTTTTGCTCTTGTCCGTCAATCCATCACCCGAAGCCAAGCATGCATCGCCGAAACGATCGCGGTCACGGGAGGGCCTCTTTATGCGAGCGCAAGGTGGACTGAAACGTCGCGCCAAGCCCAGCATTGCACGAGGCCCGCAACGTCCCGCCATGGAGGGTCGCTGAACCCGAGGCCGGCTAACTTTGATGGGTCATCCCGAAAGCACGACATCGTCACACTCCGGTGGTCAACGAAAGTCCGAGATGGGTCCGCGACGCGACCTTCGCGCGTCACTCGCAAAGGTCCGGAAGTGTGAAGGGTTTCGGATGCCGGCCGTCTACGAGGCGTGCGGAACCCGGGGTGTGGAGGTCGCGGCTTTGATCTATGGGGATTTGACGTTTTCGCGTCGCGCAACTTGGCTGCGGCGATGCGCCTGGCGGATGAAACCGATCCCGCCGACGGACGAGCAAGGCTCGCCAAGGCCGCGCATGCCACGGTGTGGCCGGTGAAGAGCGGGCGATTTCGGCGTGGTGAGTTGCGAGGTTCGTAGCATCGGGCCAAGGCGCACGAAGCTGACCACCCGCCGACGATGAGATCTCTCGGCGAGCATGCGGTGCGGTGACGAGCGGTTCGCGGTCATGGCATTCCGGATGGCGGTGCTCGGGCATCATTGCCGCGCTCGAAGGTCTCAATGATGATCATGCGGCCGCCGCAGCACGGGCATGGCTGTGAATAAGCGCTGAAGCGTGACCCCGGAGGCAAATCGCACCAAACACTTGATATTGCCATAAATTCTGGAAGAAGAGGGGTCACGATCGGTGCCGATCGTGACCCCTCTGCGGTGCCACAATTATACAAATCAAGGCGTTGTACAATATTCGGAAGGGGTCATGCTTCGGCCCTGAATCACAGTGTAACGTCATGGAAGAGCGGCTGAAGTTCATCGCCCGGCTGCTGGACGGCGAGAAGATGGCCGTGCTCTGCCGGGATTTCGATATCTCGCGCAAGACCGGCTACAAGATCCTCACACGCTACACGACAGCGGCCTGGACGGACCGATCGCGCCGGACGGCCTGCGGAGATTGGCAACCACGTCGCTGGTGGTGCTCGCAATCCACCCGAGAATGCTCGGACGCGGGGGACAAAAGCCCATGCGGAAGAAGCGGCTCCAGAGGGATGGGGTGGGCTCGCCTATGCTCGCGGCCTTGACTGCCGCGATATCATTTCAATGGCCGCCTCCGCCATCGGGCTTCGGGAGTTGCGGGAGGCTCCTCAGCCGATGAGCGAAATGGCAGTCTCAAGGGCATGCTCGATGGCGCGGTTGGCCCCCTCGCCGTCGGGCATGGCTCGGGAGATTCCAATCGCGCCAACCATCATGGCAACGATGCTCCATGCGCGCCGTTCGCGATCCGCTTCGGCTCCGCCAAGGACAGTCGACACTTTGCCGATCAGTTCCTCCATCTTGAGTCTGTACGCCTCTCGAACCACCGGGCTGGCGCGCGCGACATCGGCGCTCAAGGTCGGCATGACGCAGCCCACGGCGGGATTCTCCCGATGGTAGGCGCTGATGTACTCAAAGAGCCATTTCCTGAGAAGTTCTCGCCGCTCAGCGACGCTTCCGGTGTAATAGACAAAGGGCTTGCCGAGGCAAGCCTCGATGACGCCCTCCAAAAGCGCCTCCTTGTTCGGGAAATTGGAATAGAAGGCGCCCGACGTCACCCCAGCCGCAGCCGCGAGGCCATCCACTCCGATCCCGTTGAATCCATTCGTCCTGAGCGCCTGCGCTCCTGCCTCCAGGATTGCTTCCCTGGCCTTCGCCTTTTGGTCTGGCGGATATCTCATTCCCAATCTCCGAATTGGCCTTGAATCATAAAATCACGATCGTTATATAACGATCGTTATCCTACGCCACAAGCGATCGCTGTGCAATCGCAGGGCTCAATCGAAAGGAACATGGCTATGACGTTTGAAACTGCGACGACCAAAGCGATCGATGTGAGCGGCACATCCTTCGTGTATCGGGAATTCGGCGAGAAGGGCGACGTGCCGGTTGTCCTCCTCCATCATCTGACGGCCGTGCTTGACGATTGGGACCCCAGAGTGGTCGATGGCCTAGCGGCCGAGCACCATGTGATCGCATTCGACAATCGTGGCGTGGGCGGGTCCGGCGGCTCTACACCGACCTCGGTCGAGGAGATGGCGCGTGACACGGTCGCCTTCATCCGCGCGCTTGGACTGAGCAAGGTTGATCTGTTGGGCTTCTCGCTGGGTGGCTTCATTGCCCAGGTTGTGGCGCAGGAACAGCCCGACCTCGTCCGCAAGATCATTATCGCCGGCGCCGGCCCTGCCGGCGGCGAAGGCATCTCGAATATGGGCGCTGTTCTACAGGACGCCGTCGCCAAGGCCGGCGCCTCTGGCAAACATCCGAAGCACTTTCTGTTCTTTTCCCAGACAAGCAACGGTCAAGCCGCCGCGAATGCCTTCCTCGCCCGTCTGAACGAGCGCAAGGAAGACCGCGATGCTCCGATGAGCAATGAGACGATTGGCGCACAGCTCACCGCTATTCATGCCTGGGGACGGGGCGATCCGTCCAAACTGAGGGAGATCCATCATCCTGTCCTCGTTGCCAACGGCGACGATGACGTCATGGCGCCGACGATCAATTCGTTCGAGTTGGCGCGTCGGCTCCCCAATGCACAGCTCAGCATTTTCCCCGACGCAAGCCACGGCGGCATCTTCCAATATCACGCTGTGTTCGTTCAGCAGGCTCTCGACTTCCTTCGCTAACAGGAATGGCCGAGGCGGCAAACCTGTTCGCCGCCTCGGCCGATCATCAACAAACGTCCATCGTAAAATCGCCGTTCAATCAGATTTGAGAAAACATGTCTCAGGACTCGCACGCACGCCACCCGTTCCTCGATGACCTGACGCCCGACGCGGAATTCACGGGCACTGTTCTGCGCCGACCTATTTCTGGTCGGGAGAACATCAAGAAGTTCATCGGAACCGTAGCCACGCTCTACAAATCCCAAACACCAGTCTTTCTCGAAACTATCGGGTCCCGCAGCTTTCTTCAGAATGAAGCTGTGCTCACCAACGGAATGTCGTTGACCGGAGTGGCCGTCATCGAACGCAACGCCGATGGCGGGGTCCACCACGTGTCGGTCACCATGCACCCTCTAGGCCCGGCGCTCTCGCTGTCCGGCCAGCTCGGCGCGCTCGTCAATAATGAGCTCGGCGAAGGTGTCCTCCTCTGAAATTTCCACGATCAAGCAACGGATGGAAATTGGGTTGATCAGCGTTCATCCGCACAGTTTTCGAAAGGAGCCAACGATGCCCACCGCTGAAATGACATTCAGGCCGATCACGATTGAACACGTCAGAATAACCTCCAAGCGCCCTTTCAAGCAGGTGCGCGCCGGCATTGAGGCCGATCTCCCCAAGCTCGACGCGAATATCAAAGTCATGTTGAGCAGCGGCGATCAGGAAGGCATCAAGAAGTATGAAGAACACGGACCCAAGCTCTTCATGTTTCTCGATCGCGACCACGGCGATCTCTTGGCGATTGTCGGGCGTAGCGCAACGCCGTCCAATACGAGATTGGGAATCCAATCACCGCCTCGAAGATGACACGACACAATCTAGGCGCAGCGCTCTATGCGCCGCTCCGCGTCGCACTTTTTGAAACCGAAGCCGGGGAGGTCGTATTCGAATACGACAAACCTTCCACGCTCTTCGGCCAGCTTGAAGACGAACGGATCACGGAAGTCGGGCTCTACCTCGACCGAGAACTGGAAGCCGCACTCATGAAGGCGGCCGGCTAAACGGCAGTGGGCGCGCTCTTCATGCGTTTGAGCGCGCCCAGCTACCGCATCGCGCGCTTGACGCCTCTCACGACGACTGCTGGCTTCTGGCCTCGCTTGGCGCGTACCCGAAATGCGCCTTGAAGGCTCGGCTGAGGGCCGCGTCCGAAGCATAGCCGCTTCGATAGGCCGCTTCTGGCGTCGTACCCTTCGGTGAGGATGTCGGTGAGAGCGGGTTCGATCGACACCTCAATCTTGAGGTCGGGATAGCGCGCATTCAGATCAATCCCGGATTCGTTATTGAACGATCGTTCCCGAACGACTATATGCCGCTCATGGCAAGACCGCGGGAATTCGATATGGACGATGCGCTTGATGGCGCGATCGACGTCTTCAGCGAGCATGGATTCGAGGGTAGCTCGGCACAGATGCTCGTCGATGCGATGGGGATCGGACGGCAAAGCCTCTACGCTGCGTTCGGCGGCAAGTGGCAGCTCTATTGCTCGGCGGTGCATCGCTATGGGCTGGACGAGTGTACGAGGCATTTCGGTGCGCTGCGAAGCCGCGCTCGGGGGATCGATGGCATAAATGCGATGTTGCAACGCGTCGTCGAGACCGCCGATCAGCCATGCCTTGGCGTCAACTCGACCTATGAGTTCGGCGTGTCACGCCCCGACCTTGAGAAGATCAAAACGCTCCTTGGCAAAGGCCTGCGTGGAGCCATCGTAGCCCGCGTTCACGACGCGCAACGCGAAGGCGATATCGCTCCGAGCCTCGACGCGGAAGTAACCGCCGATTTTCTGATCGCCAACATTGCCGGCATCCGGGTCGCGGGGCGCGGCGGCGCCGACCGCGCGGCGCTGGCCAGCCTGGCCGACATGGCGCTGAGGGCGCTGCGGTAGCGCCCCCTTTTTTTAACCAATTATGGAACGATCATTCAAGAAAGGAGCACATCAATGAGAGCGGTTGTGATGAACGGTACAGGCGGCCAGGAGATGCTGGAGTAATGCCGAGCGCAAAGAAGCTACTCGGCATCTAGTGCAACAATGACAAACAGGATGAAGACATGACCAAGACGATATTCATTACCGGCACCAGTAGCGGCCTGGGTAAATTAACGGCGCTCCATTTCGCAAAGCGAGGCTGGAACGTGGCGGCTACCATGCGGACGCCGGAAAAGGAAAGCGAGCTGTCCGCATATGACAACATCAAGATTTTCAAGCTGGATGTAACGGATGTCCAGCAAGTGCAGGTAGCGACGGAGCAAGCCATCGCTGCCTTCGGGAAGATCGACGTAGTGGTCAACAATGCCGGCGCTGGCTCCTACGGACCTCTGGAGTTCGCCGAAGAAAGTACGATTGATTGGCAGTTCGCGCTAAATGTACGCGGCCCCATCAACGTCATTCGTGGTTTCTTGCCGCACTTCCGCGCCAATAAAGGTGGCATGTTCATAAACATAAGCTCGTTCATGGGCGTATTGAGTGCGGTGCCCACCGGCTCCCTCTACAATATGTCGAAGTTTGCCCTCGAAGGCCTCACGGAGGGGCTTTATTACGAGTTGAAGCCGCTGAATATCGAACTGCGCCTCATCGAGCAGGGTGGTTCGAAGGGGAACAATTTCCTGAATAGTGTGGTGTTCAACACGCATCCCGAGATCAAGGATTACGACGATGTTGTCGGCAAGGTGAATGCCATGTTCTCCGGAGTGACCGAAGACGCGCTGGACGATCCGCAAACGATCGTCGATGAGATTCATGCCTTGGCGACTGGCGAAAGCCAGAAATTCAGGACGCTTTTGGGGCAGGCGGGTAACGACTTGATGGCGCTTCGTAATGCGGTTCCGATTGAGGAATATCTGGCAAAGATTGCTTTGAACTTCGCATAAGCGGAGTCCGCCTCCTGGAAAGCCCTCCCACAAATAAGGAGACCGCCGACCGGATCCTGTCAGGCGGCATCGAGCCGCTCGGACTGTTCGGCGAACGGTCGAGGACCTTATCCGGCTAGCTTGAAGCGCGGCCCCTAAAGCCTGCTAGTCCACCGCGGTGGGTAAATAGTCGGCGGCGCTCACCGGATGACGCATGCGGGCGACCGCGAACTCGATAAAGGCACGCAATTTGGGCAGCGTCTGGCTGCGACTTGGGTGGTAGAGCGAGAGGCCGGGCACATCTTCGCCAAAAGCATCGAGCGCGGTCTCAAGCGCCCCGGTATCCAGATAGGGCATCACGAGCGAACGCGGCAGGCGGAACAATCCAACACCGCGCAGTGCCGCCCTGATGCACGAATCAACATCATTGATCACCAGCGGGCCTGTGACCGCAATGGTGACAGGCCGCCCCCGAACGACAAATCGCCAGTGGTCCGCACCACTCGCATCGGTCCGATAAAGGATGCAGCGGAAGCCGTGCAGATCTTCGGGGCGCACCGGCCGCCCTTGCGCCTTGAATACACTCGGCGTGCCCACCACAACAAACCGCTCGGCCGGCGTCAGACGAATGGAGACCATATCCATTTCGACGAAATCGCCGAGCCGTATGCCGGCGTCATACCCTTCCGCGACGATATCGATAGGACGATCCTCGCCAGTGAGTTCGAGCTGGATCTGTGGGTGGGCTGCCAGAAAATCGGGCAGCAGGCGGTTGATCAGCAACGGCAGGGCCGCTCGCGGCGCGTTGATGCGCAGCTTTCCCCGCACGTCGTCGCCCAACCCGCCGGCAGCGTCGATGCCGGCGCTCAACATATCCGCGGCCGGCCGCGCGTGGGCAAGAAGCCGTTCGCCCGCCTCCGTCAGGTTTACGCTTCTGGTTGTCCGCACAAAAAGAGGTGAGCCGACCCGCGCCTCAAGGTTCCGAATTGCTTGGCTCACAGCGGAAGGCGTCACCCCAAGACGCGCGGCCGCGGCCCGAAACCCCCGCAGCTCGGCAACGGCCAGAAACATGACCACGCCGTCCATGCGCGCGCGATCTATTGTGAAGTCTGGCTGCACAGGTCGTACCAATATAGGGCGATTATCAAACAATCATGCTCCCGGTAGGAAGAAATCACAAGGCATCAAGCCCAGGAGCAAGTCCATGCGTTCATTCCACATCAACAGCTTTGGCGGACCGCGCAGCCTGATCATCAAAGAGAGCGAGATTCCGCAACCGGGCCGAGGTGAAGTGCTGGTCCGCGTCAGGGCGTCGTCGCTCAATTTCCGCGATCTGCCATTTTTGCCGGCCAGTATCAGCCGCCCGTTCCAATGGGCCGCGTGCCGCTGTCGGATGGCGCCGGCGAAATCGAGGCTATCGGTGAAGGCGTCAAGCGCTTCCGGGTCGGCGACAAGGTCGTCAATTCCTTCCTTCCCAACTGGTTTGGCGGAACGCTGAACACGCAACACGAGCAGTGGGTCGTCGATCACGACGGCTGGCTGACGGAATACAAGGTGGTCAACGCGGAGATCCTTGTTCCCATGCCATCGCACATGAGCTTCGAGGAAGGCGCTACGCTCTCCTGCGCCGCGGTGACGGCATGGTCGGCACTTGCTGGTGTTCGCGCCGGCGATGTGGTGCTCACTCAGGGCACCGGGGGCGTGTCACTGTTCGCCGTGCAGCTGGCCGTTGCGCTTGGCGCCAGGGTGATTTCGACGACCTCCAGCCATGAGAAGGCGCCGTTGCTTCGCCGGCTCGGTGCGCACGCCGTCATCGATTACAATGCGACGCCGGAGTGGGGTGACGCGGTCCGCGAACTCACCAACGGCCGCGGCGTCGATCGCGTTGTCGAAGTGGGCGGTCCCGCGACCCTGCCCCAGTCGATGAAGGCCTCCGCGGTTGGCGGGGAAATCTCCATCGTTGGCATCCTGGCCGGGTATGAAGGTGGCGTCGACTTCATGACCATGTTCATGAGCCGGGTCGGCTTTCGCGCGGTGACGGTTGGAAGCCGCCGGGATCTCGAGGACATGTGCCGGGCGATGGAGCAGCATGGCATCCGGCCGGTAATCGACAGCGTCCATGCGTTCGACGACGCCAAGGCGGCCATCACCCACTACGGCGCGCGCAACATCGTGGGCAAGGTCGTCATCCAGCACTGATCCCCTGCCGGACTCAAAGGAACGCGGACGAGGCATGAACAACCGCGTTGTCAGCCGCACAGGCCCTAGTCGGAGAAACGCGAATGGTCGCCTATGTCATCTATATCCGCGAGCAAACACATGATCAGAAGGAGCTGAATATCTACGCCAGCTCCGTAGGATCAGTGCTCGAAAGGTTCCCAATGCAGGTCCTTGCCGCAAATGGCAGGCTGGAGGTGTTGGAAGGGCCAGCACCCGAGGCCGTGACGATCGCCGGATTTCCAACAATCGACGCAGCTTTGGCCTGGTATCGCAGCCCGGACTATCAGGCTGTCGCGCAGCACCGCTTCAAGGGCGCGTCCTATCGAGGTTTTGTCGTCGAGGGTCTGTGACGGCAAAAGCGTCATCGTGTCGGGCGATCGGATCTCGGTCGCTTCGCCTACGATTGGCGTGGCGCCAGCGGTGGTTTCGATCCTCTTTCTAAACGCGGGCCGCATCGAGGGTGCGAAGCTCCAAGAGGGCATCGGCCAGCGTCCGCCCCCCCAACAGGCGCACCACCGACTCATCGACCTCATCGGTCAAGTTCCCAAAGAATCGTTCGACATTACGAGTGACGACGCATCGGTGGGGGATATCGCTCCGTCCGGTCCACAGCCTCTTGTCGCCCATGGTCGCCCTATAGATTTCGCCGAGCGTGATCGCGGCGGCGTCGACACTCAGGCTCACACCCCCGTCTCGTCCCATGGTCGAACGAACAAGGCCCGCCTGGATCAGCGGCACCAACAATCGCCTGACGAAGGTTGGATTGGAATCCACCCCCTCGGCCAACTCAGCGGAACTCAACGGTTCGACCTCTTCGGCCTGAGCCAGCGCCAGGCTGAGCATCATCTGCAAGGCGGTCGGGAAACGGACATCGATCATCATCTGCTCCTGGTCGGTCAAATATGTATCTTTTACTCTTGCATATCAAGTTCAAGATATGTATCTATCATGGGATCATATTTTCTCAAGGAGACCTTCAATGTCTGACGAACGTGAAATTCAAGAGGTGATGGCGCGATACGTCCGGGCGGCCGACTACCGAGACGGAGCGGCAATGAGCAAGATCTTCCTGCCCGAAGGCAAGACTGAGATTTTCTACAACAATGCAGGCACGGCTGAGCTTCTTGGCGAGTTGGTCGGGGCGAAAGCCATCGGCGACGGCGTTACCAATTTGATGAAGCCGCATCCGCCGCGGGGGTGGAGCCATCACATCACCTCTGACTCAATCATCGAAGTGAAAGGCGACACCGCGACGCTCGATGTCCATTTTGTGGTGTTCAACGTTGTCGGTAAGGAGAAGCCTGAAGGCGGCTGGCCGGCAGGGGCTTTTGGTGCGCAAGGAACCATCACCCCGATCGAGAGTGGCTACTACCGGCCGATCCTGAAGAAAGTCGATGGGCGCTGGATGATAGCGCACAACCGCATCTATCACGACATCCCGTACGCCTTCTAGGAGAAGTATATGAAGGGCGTTTCTTATAGCCGCTTTGGGGGATCGGAAGTCCTCCAATACGGTGATTTGCCAGAGCCTAAGCTGTCGCAGAACGCGGTGATCGTCCGGATGAAGGCCGCGGCCATCAATCCGGCCGATATCGCGTTGCAGGCCGGTTTTGGCGAGAGCCTGATGGAGACGTGGTTTCCGGTCGTACCCGGATGGGACATCGCCGGCATCGTCGAGCGTGTGGGAGCAGGCGTGGTCGAATTCCAACCGGGCGATGAAGTCATCGCCTATACGCATCAGGAAATCCTACACAGCGGCACCTATGCCGAGCTTGTGAGCGTTCCGGTGGAACGCTTATGGCGAAAGCCGAAGAACGTTCCCTGGGGCGAAGCGGCCGGGCTCCCGCTTGCTGGTATGACTGCCTATCGCGCGGTGATTGATACATTGCGCGCATCCGAGTCGGATATTGTTCTTGTGCTCGGTGCTTCAGGAGGCGTCGGCTCGCTGGCGACCCAGTTGGCAGTAATGTCAGGAGCTACCGTCATTGGAAGCGCCTCTGCCTCACGCCAAACCTATGTGAAATCGATCGGCGCGGAACCCGTCCAGTATGGTGACGACGTCGCTGAACAGATCAGAAAGCACGCTCCGGCCGGCGTGACGGCCATCGTGGATTGCGCCGGCCAAGGCGCATTGGCTAAGGCTATGTCTGCAGCGGCGCCAGGTGCGCGCGTCTGCTCCATAGCAGATGGCGGCTCCGGGGTAACGACAGTATTTGCCCGACCGGATACCGGGATTCTCTTGCGGCTAGTTGATCTGGTTGAAGCTGGCTCGCTCCGGGTAACGGTTGCCGCCTCATTTGCCTTGGCAGATGCCGCAATCGCCCAGGACGCCCTGAAGGCAAGGGCCTGCGGACCAGGAAAGATCGTCCTCGTTCCCGAGGCCGCCTGACGAGATCGGACGTCACGCGGAGCTAACATTGTGCGCACAGATCTAGAACTGGAGTAACCATGCAAATCGGTCTGATTGGCGCCGGCAAAATCGGCGCCTGCCTCGCACGAAAGTTCAAGGATGCGGGGCATAGCGTGCGGATCGCCAACTCCCGAGGCCCCGAGACCCTCGCCGACTTGGCAAAGGAAGTCGGCGCGATGGCAGTGTCAGTCGTCGATATCGCTAAGCAGTCGGACGTCCTGATCATCTCGGTGCCGATGAAAGCTATCCAGCAGTTGCCGGCTAATCTGTTCGATGGCGCGCGCCACGACCTTATCGTGGTCGACACGGCCAACTACGCTTCCTTTCGTGACGGGCGCATAGAGTCGTTGGAAAAGGGCGTGCCCGAGACGAAGTGGGTCGCCGAGCAGTTGGGACGACCGGTCGTCAAGGCATTCAACAGCATCTCGATTGACAGCCTCCGAAAGCGGGGGCGCCCCAAAGGCTCGCCGGAGCGCATCGCCCTGCCGGTCGCAGGCGACGACCAGCGGGCCAAGAGCGTTGTGATCGGCCTCATCGACGAGATCGGCTTCGACGGGATCGACGCCGGCGGTCTTGACGCGTCCTGGCGCCAACAGCTGGGCAGCCCCCTCTACTGCACAGACCTCAGCGCTTCCCAGTTGAAGGAGGTCATGCAGGACCTGACCGCCGACGACCACGCCAAGCTCGGCGAGCGCCGCGACATGGCACTGACGCGGTTGGCGGAGTTGCGCAACGGCCTTATCACAGGAGACGTCACACAGCTGATGCGCTCGCTCGCCAGCTTGCCGGGGAGTCTGCGATCCAAACTACTTCAACGCAGGACAAAGCCATGACGACCGCCATCACTTTGGAAGCGGCAGGGCGACGATCTATGCGATCGGTCGGAGTTCCACGGGAACGCTACTTCACGTTCATGTGATGTTCCAGCCCCGCGACTTGAAAAATCGGCATATGCCGATAATTAGCGGCATATGCCATGATTAACACAGAGAGGCTAGGGTGACCCATTCCATAAATTCGATGATTTCCGTGATGCTTCGGCTGTCGGCTCCCGGTCGACGCTATCTCCGGGTGCCGGCCGCGCTCCTTTTTCTCGTCGTGGTAGTCGCATCGGGCGGACACGCATCCGCCGCCGCAGACGAAACCGAGGCCCGCGCCCTCTTTAAGAGATTCGTAGCCGCGCAGAATGCGCACAACGCGGACGATGTGAGAGCCATGCTCTGGAATTCGCCCAGCATGCTCTTGTTTTCGCGAGGTGTGGAAACGAGGGGGGCCGAGGCGGTCGCCGACCAGTTCAAGGAATATTATGCAGGCACATGGCACCTCAAACCCGACATGTCGAATTTTCGCGTAGCCGCGATCTCCAACGATGTAATGCAGATTCTTGTCCCCATCGTTTTCACGCGAGGCCTTCCAGGCGAGCCGCCTCAGGACAGCACGTTTCTGATCAGCCAAACGTTCGTTCGCGAGGCAACCGGCTGGCATGTGGCTTCCATCCTGCCGATCGCAAACACCCAACTCAAATAGCCGCGGCACGCGTCCAGGCAATGGACACGCCAAACCACATTCCATGCGAAGGAGAACCTCCGATGACCAGCCAGAATGAACTTCGGGTCGAGCATCAAAATCATGCTCTGGGCCAGGCAGGTCCGGTCGTGACAAGGGCAAGATTTGTCAACGTCGATGGCGCGCGCGTCGCATACCGGGTCCAGGGACAGGGGCCGGCCATTGTGCTTGTGAATGGGACGGCTGCGCTCGATGTTCATTGGGGTCCTGTGATTGGAGAACTGGGCAAAACCCGGACTGTCGTCAGTCTGGACTATTCCGGCTCCGGAGACACCGTGGATGATGGCAGCGCCCTCACCCTTCAGAAGCTCGCGAACCAGGTAAGGGCAGTGGCAGAGGCATCTGGAGTTGGCCGGTTCGATGTGATCGGACATTCGCTCGGGGCGTCGGTTGCGGTCCAGCTTGCTACCACAGCGCCGGATCTCGTGCGCTCGCTCGTTCTGGTGGCCGGCTTTCCGTCGGGTGCTGAGCCACGATTGCGGCTCGAATTCGAGCTTTGGCTCGATCTTCTTCGAACCAACCGCACGGCATTCCTCCGACTGCTCCTGCTCACCGGGCTTACGCCCGCGTTCATCTCGAAACTGGGCGTCGGTGCAGTCGAAGACATGATCACAGGATACATGCCATTCGCGAACTGGGAGGGCATAGAACGTCAGGTGACCCTCGATATGGTGGCGGACATACGCGATCAATCCAGAATGGTGACCTGCCCGACGCTCGTGGTCACCTGTGCTCACGATCAAATCGTAACAACCACACCGGAGCTCGCAACCTACATCCCCGGATCGGCTTGCAGGGAAATCAATGCCGGGCACCTCGCGTACTTCGAAGGTGCTCACGAATTTCTCGCGGCGACCGAAGCGTTCTTGAGCGGCGAGCGCAGATGAAATCCGACTGAGCAAAGACCAACTTGGTGTTGAGCATCGAGAGAGGCGATGCCGACGCCACGTTGGCGACCTGGGTCACACCGTCCTCCTGGCTGGCGAGCTGCATCGTCCAAAAAGTCACCGGCGCCGTTGCAACGGTTCGCGTCAACTAACCCTTGCTGTTCCCCGGCTTGCGATTATGGTTGGCGAGTTTTCTGAGGCGGCAGGGGAAACAGCATTTGCCTCGTCGATCAACTCGATCGCACCTGCTTGGTCTGATCGCGGCCGCGGTATACCGGTCTGGCTCTTCGCGGCCTATCTGCTGGTCCAGTATGCTGTGCATGAGCGGTCCCGCTTCGAACAGGACGCTCGCCAAACGGCCCGGCAGGTTTCGCTCGTCGTCGAGGGCGAACTGGCCAATCTCCAAACGACTCTCAACGGCCTGTCGAAATCGCCTGGTCTGGCCAATGGCGATCTGGAGGCCTTTCGCAGGGAAGCGCTCAGCCTGGTCGAAGGGACGGACCGGATCATTGTCCTTCGCGATTCAGGTCGCAATCAACTGTTGAATACAGAGATCGGGCACGGTGCAGTTCTGCCGCCGGTCGAACCGATGCCGGCGAGGGATCTGGAGAAACTCAGGGCGTCTGGCACTTTTGTCAGCGATGTCTTCGCCGGCAAGGGTTCCAAAGATCAGCGCATCGCCGTTGCCATACGGGTGCCGGCGCCGACGGGCGAAGACCTGGTCCTTTCAATTTCTGTCCCAACCGCGCGCATACGCGATGTGATGATGCCTGCTGTGCCTGAGGGGTGGACGGTTGGTGTTGGCGATCACGATGGAAGTTACGTGGCACGTTCCAGGTCGCATGAAGAGATGACCGGCAAGCCCGGATTGCCCGAATATCTCGAAAAAATCGTTGGCCGCTCCGGCAGCTTCACGTCCCGCAACTTCGAGGGCACCACGCTGCTGGCGGGCTACTACCGATCCTCTTATTCCGATTGGTTCTATACCGCCAACGTGCCGCTTTCTCAGGTGCAGGCGCCGCTGTGGCGTTCGCTCGCGGCGATTTGCGGGATCGGCCTCCTCGCCCTTTTCGTGTCGGCAGCTCTTGCCTACGTCGTAGGCAAACACTTCACCGGGGCCGCTAGAGATCTGGCGGCTCGCGCTGATGCGCTGGGCCACGGCCGCCCGGTTGAACCAATGTCCACCTCCGTGGAAGAGTTCGCTACCATTGCGCAGGCGCTGGTTGACGCAGAGCGCGCCATGGGCCGAATCCTGCCGCCCAGCGGATCTGACGGGAACGTCGACTCGGGGGCCCATTGACGCCCGGCAGGTTTGGGCCGTGTATGGACGGCTCTCCGTTGGCAAGGGTTCTATTTGAGCGCTCTGCAGTTGCTGGTTGGTGCGGCCATGTATCCGACCTCACATGATGATTCTCCAGTCAATGTTTTTCCATGGGTGTAATCCGAGGTGAGCTCTCTTCCTGCAGGGCCTGCCTGCTAACCTCACATCCGGCGGGATGATATCCCAACCACTGTCCCGCATTCGGGACGGGAGAGCTCCAAAGGAACGGCACCACTCTGTGAAGACGGCACTGAAGCACCACGCCGGACAACGGCGACGTTCCCTCGGTCACCGGGCTGCTTTGCCGTCGCAGAGCTGCCCGATCTCGATAATTATTATACGGCGGGCTTCATGGTCGCTCCCTCGGGTACGACACCATCGACGGCAAAGCGCCACAGAGCGATCAGCAACTTGCGAGCGAGGGCGACCACTATGACCTTGCGGACGCGGCGGCCAGTAGAGCCGGTGCGTTCCCGGAACCAGGCGACCTGGGCAGCACCAGGCTGGTAGCGTTGCCAGAGCCAGGCCAGCTCCACCATCACCGTTCGAAGCCGCCGGTTCCCGGCCTTTCCGATCCCTTGCTCGCGTTCCACCCCACCACTGTTGTAAGGCGTCGCAGTAAGACCTGCATAAGATCCGAGCGCTTTGGCATTAGCGAAGCGACGGACGAAGGCCTCGCGGACCAATATTGTGGCACTCTGCACCCCTATACCGCGGAGACTGCACAGCTGCTGGATCATCCGACTGGCATCATCCGAAGCGGGCACCTCCGCTACCGCATCGCGGTCGTGTTCCAGCGTGGCGATCTGATCGAGAACGAGCTCCAGCCGGCTCAGTAACCGTTCGATCTTGGCGAGGGCGTGAGGGTGGCATTGGGTCACCCAGACCGGTACGAAGGTCGGCCAGACGCCGCCGGCGGTTTTTCAGGAGCGGGTTGTAATCCTCGACGCCGAGCGTCGCGAGGACAGCACCGATCCGGTTGGCAAGGCTGACACGTTCGGACACGAGCTCTGTTCGTTCGCGGACAGAGCGCCGTGCATCCTCATCGGCTTCGTCAGGGATCGGTACCATGGAGCAGACGCGCGGTTCGCCGCGAAGCCACGCCAGCAGCGTACGCAGCAGTAACTCGGCGTCGATCCCGTCCGACTTTGCGCGACGCATGCGACGATCGACGGGCACGCTGGAAGGCTGGATGACATGGACCTCCACGCCTTTGGCAATCAGCCATCTGGCAAGCCAGAACCCGGACCATCCAGCTTCGTAGGTCGCAACCACCCGATCTACCGGGTGGCCGGCAGCAGCAGCACGAGCACGATAGCCATCGATTGCGGACTGAAGAGCAAGCTTATCTGGCTCAATGGCACGCTTCGCCTTGGTCTGCGGCAGGCCGGGCACCTGGGCGGCCAAAACCCAGTTTTTGTTGCTTAGTTCGATAGCCAGCACGAGCGTACGATCGTATTGGACAACTTCTGCGCCGTTGAATGATTGCGACATGATCAGGCCTCCAGAGTTTGAAATGGCGCAGTCTAATCTGCCTGCGCCGCAAATCATGGGATCTGTAGGTGCGGCTCTTCATATGCCGCTGGCCATAATGCCATTCGCGCGGCTCAGGTCCCGATCGAAAGCTCGCACTCGAAGGTGCACGGCCCAGTTGGGTTCTCCTGATCCGGCGGTATCAACCGGCTTTGTGCATTAGCTCCTGTCCGCCCTTTCCAACCTCGTCGGCGTTCGCTCGCCTTGTCTCGTTCTATGCGATGACTGGCTCCCTGCAGCGCTCGCCGCTCGTCATCAACGCCCAGACCATCCGGGCGGTCTTGTTGGCGAGCGCAACCGCTGCAACCTTGGCCGTTCGCCGGGTCATCAGCTGCACGAGCCATGGCCGCCTAGTCCCGTTCCGCTCGGCATAACGGATAACCGCCATCGCGCCGACCACGAGCATCTGGCGCAAGTAACGATTGCCGGCTTTGGAGATGCTGCCGAGCTTCTCCTTGCCTCCGCTTGAGTTTTGCTTCGGCACGAGCCCGATCCAGGCCGAGAGGCAGCGCCCCGACTTGAAAGCGTGCGCATCGGCGATGGTCGCCACGAACGCACTCGCCAGCAACGGGCCCACGCCTGGTATCTCCATCAACCTGCGACCAAGCTCGGTCTCTCTCGCACTCGCCCGGATCCTTCGATCATTCTCGAGTATCTGCGCCTTCACGACCATGAGCTGCGCCTCGAGCATCTGCAGGCAGAGCCGTGCGTCAGCTGGCACCCTCGGGTCGTTCTCGTCGTTGATGACGGCAAGCAGCTGCTCGATCCCGCCCCGCCCGATCGGCGCCACGATACCGAACTCCGAGAGATGCGCCCGCAACGCGTTCGAAAGCTGGGTACGCTGGCGTTGAGCATCAAACGAACCCGGTGCAACATCATCACACTCTGCTGCTCGGGCGTCTTCACCGGCACGAAGCGCATGGTCGGCCGGGTCACGGCCTCGCAGATGGCCTCAGCATCGGCCGCATCGTTCTTCTGCCGCTTCAAGTAGGGCTTCACATACTGCGCAGGAAGCAGCCACACATCATGGCTTCGTGCAATCAGTTCTCTAGCCCAATAGTGCGAGGAGCTGCATGCCTCGATCCCGACTAGGCATCGGGGCAGATTCTCGAACAACCCCAGGACCCGCCCACGGGTCAGCTTCCTCCGGATGACAACCTCGCCAGCCGCATCCACACCGTGCACTTGAAAGACCGACTTCGCGATATCCAGACCAATCGTCGTAGCAATGCCCACGGCAGCTCTCCTCCAGCTCTAGCCCCGCGACTATAGCCGCGAGGGGGTGGAGAGCCGTCCACCGCATCAAAAGCGGACTGTCCGCTAAGGCTGAGTTCTGTCCATAAGCTGCCGTTTAGGACGAGCGAAAATCCGCTTGCATCCGCGCTCCTTGCCCTGAAGACTGGCCCTCAGAAAACGGCAGCGACAACTAGCTCGGCCTCAGCCCTCTGCTGATCCTCTAAGCGAGACGCCCGCCGCATGTGCGGATTGGATCATTGCTTGGATATTCCTCGCGACTCAGACATCGCCATGCTCACCGCCCGACTGGTCCACGCAGACCATTCGCTGGCTTTCCGTCCAAGCCGCTCGAGATTCTGTCAAGATCGGACAAAAGGGGGCAATTTCGGCCAATCCGATATCCGCGCCCGCGCGCTAAAATCGTGCGTAATGGCCGGACCAACCTCCCAACCGAGGACTTGGATCGAATATGATTGCAATCGGCAGTGACACGCTCAGTGCAAATGGGATTCGCCAGAACTTCATCGACGCCGGTGCCGGCGCGCCGGTCGTGCTCCTGCACGGCTTTACTGAAATCAACTACGCCTGGCGCAATCAGATCCCGGTGCCCGGCGAATTGTATCGCATCATCGCCCCGGACCTTCGTGGCTATGGCGAAACCGTCAAGCCTGCGGGCGGATATGACAAGCGCACCCTTGCGGGCTTCATCGCGGCGAATGAGGGATGGCGTGCCTGCGAAGCACCACCGCCATGAATATTCGGGAGCGCAAGACCCTGTGGCGTCGCTGAGGCAGGCAATCATCGAGGAGATCCCTCGGCTGCGCCGCTACGCGCGATCGCTGCTGCGCGACCGCGACGCGGCGGACGACCTCGTGCGGGATTGCTTGGAAAAGGCGCTGTCTCGTATCGAGAGTTGGAGATCGGGCGAATCGCCGCGACGCCGGTTGTTCACGATTATGCACCAACTCTTCGTCGAAGAGCTGCGTCGCACCAAGCGCCATGTCCATGCCGAAGCGCTGATGCCCGAGAAGATTGACGCGGTCGCCGCTCCGGCGCGGCAGTCCGATAAGATCGCCTCGGCCGAGGTGCTGTCGGCCCTGCAGCAGATTGCCCCAGAGCGACGCGCCGCGCTGACGCTGGTCGCTGTTGAGGGCCTTTCTTATGGCGACGCAGCGAATGTGCTTGGCATCGCGCTCGGCACGCTTGCGTCGCGGGTTGCAGGGGGAAGAGAGGAACTGAGATCGATTCTGGACGACGCCTCGCGTCGATGAGCACGGGGTCGAAGGGTCGATGAGCACGGGGTCGAAGGAATGAGCGGATGTCAGAGCACGACCAAGTTGGCTCCATCTTGATTATGACGTTGTTGCCTCAAACTCTGCCATGCAGCCTTCCGAAGTCCCGCATGCCGGAAAGCCCCAAAAGTCCAAGAAGCCGCAAGAACCTACAATAAAGATGGGAAGGACGCCCTTAATCAGAAGCCGTGCCGGACAGCCCAGCGCACTGTCGAGATGGAGCCATCAGTGACAAGCGAATTTTCCCTCCCCCTCTCCCGGCGGCAGGCCCTCGTGGCTGGGGCGACCGCATCTCTCGTCATGGCCGCGCCGTCCCTCGCCGCAACCAAAAAGCACCCAAACACGCCCAATGGAGCAGTTCCCATGACCGAAGAGTACGTAAAGACAAAAGACGGCGTCGACATATTCTACAAAGATTGGGGTCCGAAACACGCACAGCCAATCGTGTTTCATCATGGCTGGCCACTGTCTTCAGACGACTGGGACACCCAGATGCTGTTCTTCTTGGCAAACGGCTATCGCGTCATCGCCCACGACCGCCGCGGTCACGGCCGTTCCTCGCAGGTCAGCGAGGGTCACGACATGGATCACTACGCAGCCGACGCGGCTGCAGTGTTCGAGCATCTCAACCTCAAGAACGCCGTCCACATCGGACATTCGACAGGCGGAGGCGAAGTGGCCCGTTATGTCGCAAAATTCGGCGAGCCACAGGGCCGCGTGGCCAAGGCCGTCTTGGTGAGTGCTGTCCCACCGCTGATGCTGAAGACAGACGCCAATCCAGGTGGTCTGCCGATCGAAGTCTTCGATGGCCTACGCAAGGCCCTTGCGGACAACCGCAGCCAGTTCTTCATCGACCTGCCGACCGGGCCATTCTACGGCTTCAACCGTCCGAATGCGAAGACGTCGCAGGGGCTGATCCAGAACTGGTGGCGGCAGGGCATGATGGGCAGTGCGAAGGCCCATTATGAAGGGATCAAGGCATTTTCGGAAACGGACCAGACCGAAGACCTTAAAAGGATCAAGGTCCCTACGCTCGTGATGCACGGCGACGACGACCAGATCGTGCCGATCGACGATGCTGGCAAACTATCGGTCAAGCTCCTGAAAAACGGCACTATCAAAATTTATCCGGGCTATCCGCACGGCATGCTGTCGACCAACGCCGACACTATAAATCCGGATCTGCTTGCCTTTATAAAGAGCTAAGCCGACACCCTGCAAGAGACCGATTGAAGAGCAGGAAACGATCTTCCTGCGCATCCCACCGGCTTGAAACGGTACCACCAAAAAACTGCACGGTAGGTCCGTGAGTATTTCGAGAACCCAAGCCGAGAAGACGACCACCACGTCGAATCATTATTCCGGACCCAACTTCGTCTTCCCTCATGGCTACGCCCGTCTCGACTTCACCGATCTGTTCGCTTCCCCAGTCCGGAAGAGCCGGGCAAGTCGATCCCCGTCATGGACATACATCCTTCGGTCGGCGTGAACCCGCCGGGACATCAGCCCTCGCAAGGCATACCGGCGTCGCCGAAGCGGACTCTTCGACAATTATTTATACCCCGGCCGCCATCCGACGGTTGGGAACTGAAACGGAGGTAATTTCCATGAAAATCAAAACTGTTTGCTTGAGCGCCGTGGCGGCAACTGTACTCGCAGGCGCAGCACTTGCCGGCGCCCTTGATGAGCCGGCGATGATGGCGCCCTTCTTTACGGACACAACCATGAAAACCATGAAGCCCGATCCTGAAATGATGAAAGTGTGGAAGGGCATGTCCAAGAGCGACCAGGACAGCATGATGCAGTAATGTAACGATGCGGCGATGAGCAAGCCATACGCTCCATTCTGCGAAAAGCTTAGGGCGTTTGGTGGCGCCAACAAATAGCGCGCCTAAGAACGAGCGGCAGGAATGCGGGTTTGGTGCGCCGATCTCCGGCGGGATTGTTCCCTGGACGGACATGCAGGGAACAGTGCCCGCGGAGGCCGCGTAGCCGTTGCGGTTAGCACACTTGAACAGATGTTCCGCAAGCCTGACGGTACCTTACCGCGGCTGCGAGTACCGCATCCGCGAGCGGAGTGGGTGCTCCGCGCGGGCGGAGCTTACCGGAGTGGGAGCTGAGTGGGTCGTGCTACGGCCGACTGCGTATCCTCGCACGGATTAAAGCGAAGGGCTGGAACGGCCGATAAACGACATTGGTTGTGGTGTTCGCGAAGGTCTGGAGATGTGCTACCGCGACCTCCAGTGCGGTCGTCACAAACGTCCGCTTTTAGGCAGTGGCGCAGCCAACTTTGATGACCGACATGAGGCGCGAAGCAGCCGTTCATATAGATGGCCGTCACCTTCGGCCCTGTGTGGCGCTCTTGGCGGCCACTGGGTCCAGACACAAAGCTGTGCGAATGACGGGGCAAGGGGTCGCCACGCGAGCTTTTTGCGCCGACTTGACAGTGTCGGTCTTCTCCATCTTTGGCGACGTTGGCGAAGATATTCGGAGCCGCCGACGTCTGAAGCGCATCGAGAAGCGAAACGCGCAGCATCAGCGCGCCCCGCGGATCCTGAAGCGTCTGTCCCGTTTCGAATAGCGTCCGCAGACCGGCTTCCGGGTATCCGAACTCTCGGGTCTTCGGCTTCCGCCACCGCTGGGGAGTTTACAAGGAGCTTCGCGCGGTATGCGAGCGGGCCGGCATCCCCTACCTAGGCACACACCAACCAGGCCGCCACAGCTTCGCGACCGAGATGATCGTGAAGCACGGCGTGGACGTTGCAACAACGGCTCACAAAGGTCGGTGGAAGTCGAAGCAGTTGCTGATGTCCACTTATGTGCACGGCGCACGCGATCGAAGCGTCATTGATAGGGTATTCGGTGGAGGGCCTGTGGGGACTTAGACCCGACTGTCACCGTTCACCTAGCCAGCGACAGAAAGGATATTCCGCCGATCGCAAGGCATATGATCGAGCCGAGCACAGTAGCGATTGCGGTCCATCTCACAATCCCTCCAGCAAGGGCCCAACGCTTCGATTTAAGCGTGTCGCGGATGAAGGGCGCATCCCATGCAAACTCTTCGGCGGCGATCGATTCAGCAAAGAAGATTTGGCTGAAATAGGCCAACCCTGGGGCGATCACCGTGAGCAGCAGGCTTGAGAAAAGCCAATACAGAATCGAGTTGAAGGCGACCAAGTTCTCCGGATGGATTGCCAGACGAGTGTAGTTCGCACTGTAGAAGCCGAGAGCCGCGGCCACACCGCCAGCGGCAACAAGCGCCGGCGCTCGCATCGCTCCGTTCGAGAACGACAGGACCTGGGAGTTCGTATTCTCGAGCGTCGCTCGCCTTGCATCGTGTGCACGCTCAGCGGCGCGGATTCGCAGGTCGTACGCTTTTTCGGTCTCGGGCGGGGTCTGCGTGGTCTCCACGGGCAGTTTCCTTACCTATTCGCCGTCGACTTTACCGAAAAGCTCCTGCATCTGCTTGACCCAGCCATCACTAGGCGGCGGGATTGCCCTGCGAGCGATAAACATCCCGAAGATCGGCACACCAGGGAAGCGCGCAGCGAGCTTGATTTGCATGGCCCGATAATGCGTGCCAGCGGTGAGTACGTCGTCGAAAATCGCGATTGAGCTGACTGGCTTGCTGTTGGCCAGGGCTTCGTCGATTTCATAAATAGCGAGCAGGTCTTCGACGGTTGGCCTGTTGTTCGACTCGTGCGCGGCCGCATGCGAATTACTATGATGCACAAGCTCACGGACATCTGGCGGCGGCACCCTTAACAGCCTGGCGATCTGGGTTAGACGATCGTCATAGTCCGCATGACCAGGCGCCTTCGACGACGGGATTGGCACCAAAGTTCCGCTGTTTAGCCATTCGCATCGCGCTGGCGCATTTTCCAATGGCTTCGGCTTTGTATTTCCATCCGCCCTTAGTCAGTCGCTCGGAGGGCTTTTTCTTAAGGTTGTGGATAAGCTGGTTGGTATCGCTGAACTTGAAGCCGAGACCATTGGTGTGTTCAAAGGCGGTAAATTCGTACAGGAACATGCACATATCGTTGGCGGTCAGCCTGGTGTGATCGCCGCGGTTACTGTCATCGATTTCGCGATAGAAAACCTTAGTCAAGGTTGCCCCAGAGATCGTCCATCGAGCGCACTCGAATGGCACCTTGCGCCTCATAGTTGCTCGGCCATTTGAGGCCTTTTTGGAAGCACGAATCCAGGATAAAAAGCTTACGCTTCTGGTGCAGAGCCGCACGGGCTTGCGTCAAAGTGCCGGACGTGTCGCTCGCCTCAACAATGATCGTCGCCTCAGTCAGGGCGCTCATGGTGATGTTGCGCTCCGGGAAGAAAAGCCTGTTTTGTGGCACGTTTTGAGCGCCATATCGCAAGAAGGGGATCTGCGAGATCAGAAGGAACTCTCTCGCAATCCGGTCCTGGAGGTCGCGATTTTCCTTCGGGTAATAGGTGCCAAGGGGTGTCCCGATGACAGCGATCGTGCGGCCGCCATTTTCGATGGCCGCATCATGCGCCGTCCGATCAATGCCAGCAGCGAGGCCAGAGACAATTGTGAAGTTGTCCCGTCCATCCTCCCGCTTGCGTGCCGTCAGGGCAAACGCCAACTGCTTGGCGCGCTGCTTTCCTTCTTCGGAGGCCTCTCGAGCGCCAACGATGGCGATGCATCGTGTCTCGGTGAGCTCCCAGATGCCTTGAAAGTAGAGAAGTTCGATGGGGTATTTCGCGTCACGCAACTTCGCCGGGTAGTCGCCTGCATGGTGGATGCGAACGCCAAAGCGAGAAACGCCTTTGGCGCTGGCCTCGGAAAGGACTTTGCGGGCGCACTCTTCCGTTTGGGCCGGACGAACGAAATCCGAAGGCATTGCCGTCGGATCCTTGGCAAACTTGTCAGCGATGGTCTTGAACGTGGCGCCCTGCTCGAGCCACATCGCCTCGTAAGCGCCCAATTCGCGGCGAGGCGAGATCGGCGATGCTGCGGGCCCGAAGTCCTCTTTGCGCGCTAGATACATGTCGGTTCTCTCTCGTGTCATGCACCCTGATCTAGTTTTCAGCCTAGCTCAAGGGCGTTAAAGGAATGATCCCCATATGGTCGCGGCACGCCGCGAGGTCATAGGGGCGATTGTCGCGGCAACTATGTTCACTATATGTTCCGACTTCAAGAGGCCATAGATAACGCTTGTGCAGTTGCTGGAGCAGGCCGCCAAGGCCGGTCTTCACGAGCTCGACACGCCGCTATCGCCTCACCTCCATCTGTCGGCCGTCCAGGCCAGCTGAATTTTCAGCAGGGGGCCTGTGTACTGCTACCGCTCGGCGGCCGTGGAAGCGGCGGCGAGTCATTCGCCGAAATACGCTGGCGTTTATTAGATCGATATTTGACGATGTGCCTCATCCGGAAGCTAAGTTACTGAAATTGCTGGTTCCCGCTCATGGGCTCGAACCACGATTCACGCCTTCAAAGGGCGCTGTCCTACCATTAGACGAAGCGGGAGCAATGGCGATTGGTGGGTTAGCATCCCGGCACGCTGGAAGCCAGTGCTAAGCCAAAAGTAGAGCTGCTCGATAGCATGGGCAATGATTTGATGCGTTACAAAAAAGGCCGCGCGGTTGCCCGCGCGGCTTTTTTGCATTTGTCTCGCCAGGCCGTTACTTGGTCTGGAACCGCGCGACCGAAAGGAACTTGACGGCGTTGCCGGTGAACCGGTTGGCATCGGCCATCTGGTCGTCCGCGTGGAAGCCGGCAGTGTAGACCTCACTCGGCGCCATACGGACGAAATTATAGGCAAAGCGCGGTGCCGTCGTGGAGTCAGACACGGTGGCAACATATTCGCCGCTGTGGAGCGCCCAACGGGCGGCCTGCGGCGCGGCGGCGATCACCATCGGCTTCGGCCCCGGCTTCAAGTCGCGGGCTGTGGCTCTGGATTCCTTGCGCGTGGTCTTCACGCCTGCGCCGATCGCTGCAACCGGATCGGACCCGGCCGGGCGGGCGGCGATGGCCTCGCGCGGCGATGCGGCATCGACACCCGACGGGTCATTGAACGCCGAGCGCGGCGCGGACAGCGAGGCGACCTGATAACCGTCGGTCGCGCCGGCCTCAGCCTGTTCGAGAACGGCCTTGACCTCGTCCGGACGCTGCGACACTTCGTCCGGACGCTGCGACGGCAGTACCGAGAAGGCATCCGTAGCGGTCCGGCTGTGCGAGGCCGTATCGGCCAGCGCCAAGAGCACGTCCTTATCCTGCGGCGCCAGATCAGCCGGCAGCGAACGGTCGGGACGCGATGTCGGCAATGGAATGTTGTTGATCGCGACCTGCGCCGGATCGGCAACGCTGGCCGCATCGGTAACGGCGGCCGGACCAGCCATGCCGAACGGAACGTTGACCGGCGCATGCGCCGTCGCCACCGTCTGCTCGGTGGTGGCGGTGGCATCCGCCATGCCGAACGGAACATTTTCAGGTTGCTGGGCGCCGACATCGGTCTTCGGACGCGGTGCGAAATCAGGCAGCGGAATGCTGCGCGCCGGCAGCGCCGCGATGATCGTCGCCGGCGTCTCCTGTTGCGGCTCCGAATCGGCAGCGTTGTCGTCGTCGGCAAGCTGCGGAACGTTGGCCCGCTGCGCATCCTGCGGCGCCACGATGGCGATGCCCGGAAGATTGCTGCTCTTGGTCTTGGCGGTCGGCGCCGGCTTCGCGGCCCTCGGCTTGGGCGCGGGTGCTGCCGACGCGACATCGGCGCTGTCATCGACCTCGTCGTCACCCCCGCCAAAGAAAGCAGAGAGGAACCCGCCGGATTTCTTGGTGCTGCCGCCGGCGCTGGCCAGTTGGATGGCCGGAGACCCAGCGCCCTTGCGCGCCTTGTAGGAGGCGAGCGCCTGTCCATAGCCGGGCAGCGGCTTGCCGTCGCTTGGCACATGCAATGTCTTGCCATTGGGGAACACGCGCGCCAGTTCCTGGCGGCTGATGCCGGGCCAATGGCGCACATTGCCGACATCCATATGGACGAACGGCGAACCGGACGATGGATAGTAACCGACGCCGCCGCCCTGCATCTTGAGACCGATGTCGCGCAGCTTCTTCAGCGGGACGCCTGGAATATAGAAGTCCATCGCCCTGCCAAGCATATGCTGGCTCTTCTCGGCGACGCCCCTGCTGCGGCCGCGCAGCATCGAGTTCGTCGACGGCGAGCGATAGCCGCAGACGACCTGGATGTAGTCCGTGGCGCCGCTGGCCCGGTAGGCCTCCCAGACCAGATCCAGCAGACGCGGATCCATCTTGGTCGGCTCGTTGCGGCGCCAGTCGCGCAGGATGACGTTGATCTTTCTCAAACCCTCCGGCACGTAGCGGCCATTGCGCTTGTAGACGATCTCGGCCTTTTCGTGCGTGTGGAGGTGATAGAGCTTGAGCGAACGCGTGTCGGCGCTGGCGCCGGTCGCAGCTGCTGAAAGGAACCCGACAGCAATAATCACCGCTGCCAGCCATCTCGGCCAGACGCCCATGTGATAGTGCCGCCCGTTTGTATGTCGTTCGATTCTGTTCAAATCAAAAGGCCTTGCAGGCTGCCGTTTGTCCCCGGATTTGACCAAACGGATGCGTCGTTTTCACATCCGAATATCGATCCTAATGGTTAATCATCGCTTATTGAAGCCGAAATGCGGTAACACCGTGGCGATATCCCGTCAAAAATATTGCACAGGGTTTCTTGGTAAACTGCTGGTTTAGATCAGATTTCAGCCTTTTTCCGAAACACGATCTGTTACCGTCAGCCTCAATGCGTGAACGACGCGCTGTGTGCGGCCTCCCAGCCTGCCACATTCCAGCTTCAACGCCTGAAGCAAGGCCACACTATGGTCGGGAAAGCTGGCCCTGGCCTTGCGCGGTCAGGAAGCAAGCCGGTCGACGCGACCGGTTTCCGGGTCGATGCCGTATTCCTTGAGCTTCCTGTAGAGGGTGGAGCGGCCAATGCCAAGGCGCCGCGCAACCTCGCTCATCTGGCCGTTGTAATGGTCGATTGCCAGTTTGATCATTTCGAGTTCGACATCGGCAAGCGCGCGCACGTTGCCGCGCTCGTCCAACGCCCGCAGCGTGCCGAATCGCGGCTGCAGCCTGGCCGGAGGATCGAACTCGGCAGCAACGGCCGTGTCGGCGGTGGACAGAGCGCCGTTGTCGTGCGGCTGATTGCCCGAGGCCAAGCCGGGGTGCGGCAATGCGGCATAAGCATCAAGATTGATGGTGCCCTCGACCTGCGCCCGGATCTGCGGAAACTCCTCCGCGCTCAGCACGTCGCCTTCGGCAAGCACCGAGGCCCTGAAGACGGCGTTTTCCAGCTGCCTGATGTTTCCCGGCCAGTCATAGGCCTGCAGCATGGCGAGCGCCGCATCCGAAATGCCGAGCAAGGGGTGGCGACCACCGGCGGGCGCAACCTTCTCCATGAAGTGCTTGACCAGATAGGGAATGTCGTCGCGACGGTCGCGCAGCGGCGGCACGAAGATCGGGTAGACGTTCAGCCGGTAGAACAGATCCTCGCGGAACTTACCGTCCTTGACCTGCTGCAAAAGGTTGCGGTGCGTTGCCGAGATCAGCCTGATGTCGACCCTGACGGTCGAACGGCCGCCGACCGGATCGACCTCACCGTCCTGGACGGCGCGCAAAAGCTTGACCTGCACGTCGAGCGGCAGGTCGCCGATCTCGTCGAGGAACAGCGTACCCGAATGCGCCTCGACGAACTTGCCGGTGTGTTTTTCGGTGGCGCCGGTGAACGAACCCTTTTCATGGCCGAACAGGATCGATTCGACGAGATTGTCGGGGATGGCGCCGCAATTGACGGTGACGAATGGCTTTGAGCGACGATCACCGGTGCCCTGGATGGCACGCGCCACCAGTTCCTTGCCGACGCCCGACTCGCCCTCGATCAGGATGGGGATGTTGGAGGCTGCCGCCTTCTGGCCAAGACGGATCACCCGGTCCATCGCCGGGCTGTGCGTTATCATGTCCTTGAACGTCAGATGGCCGCCGCGCCGCCGCGACGTGCGCTTCACCTCGTCCTCGACCGCCTCGACCTTGAGCGCGTTGCCGATCGACGTCTGCAGCCGGTCGGGAGACGCCGGCTTGACGACGAAGTCGAAGGCGCCGTGGCGCATTGCCGAAACGACAGTCTCGATGCCGCCCTGCGCGGTCTGCACGATGACCGGGATATGGATGCCACGCTCGCGCATGGCTTTCAGCACGCCGATGCCGTCGAGGCCTGGCATGACAAGGTCGAGGATGACCGCCGACACATCGCGCCCGTTAGGCCCGTCGAGGGCCTCGAGACCCGCCTCGCCGCCATCGGCGACGATCGCGGTGTGGCCGAATTTCGTCACTGCCGCCTCGAGCAGCCTGCGCTGCACGGGATCGTCATCGACTATGAGTATGGAACCTGTCATGACTGTTTGAAATTACCCGCCCGATTGTATCCGCCCTATGGATCATCTTGGCACAGGGTTCTAAACAAGGTTTCAAAAAACCCGGTGAACGAATTCCTTAGGATTTGACCGGCTTCTCCTTTCCCCTTGATTCCGGAAGGTTATTGTTGATGCGCATGGTTCCTGGTCGGCAGCTTGCAGCGGCAGCGTCCGGTCAGGGCGCGGCGGAGCTTGGCGACCTGCCGGAATGGAACCTCGCCGATCTCTATTCCGGCATGGAGGCGCCCGAGCTGAAGCGCGACATCGCCAAGGCAGCCACTGACGCCACCGCCTTCGAGAATCGCTGGAAAGGCACACTGGCCGCCGAGGCCGGACGTGGCGACGCCGGCAAACTGGGCGAGGCGCTGGCCGCCTATGAGGCGCTGGAGGAACTGATTGGCCGCATCGTCTCCTATGCCGGTCTGGTCTATGCCGGCAATACTGCGGATCCGCAGCGCGCCAAGCTCTATGGCGACATTCAGGAGAAGATGACCGACGCAAGCGCGCATCTGCTGTTTTTCGCGCTCGAACTGAACCTGATCGACGATGCCGCCATCGAGACCGCGCTCGCCACCGATCCGGGCTTCGCCCACTACCGGCCATGGGTGCTCGATCTGCGCATGGACAAGCCCTATCAGCTCGAGGATCGGGTCGAGCAGCTTTTCCACGAAAAGTCGATTACCGGACGCGGTGCCTGGAACCGGCTGTTCGACGAGACGATGACCGATCTGCGCTTCGACATCGACGGCGAGGAGCTGGCGCTGGAGCCGGCGCTGAACCGCCTGCAGGACGCCGACGGCGAGGTGCGCCGCCGGGCTTCCGAGGCGCTGGCCGCAACCTTCCGCAAGAATTTGCGCACCTTCACGCTGATTACCAACACGCTGGCCAAGGACAAGGAGATTTCCGACCGCTGGCGCGGCTTCGAGGACATCGCCGATTCACGCCATCTCGCCAACCGCGTCGAGCGCAGCGTGGTGGATGCGCTGGCGTCAGCCGTTCGCGACGCCTATCCGCGCCTGTCGCACCGCTACTACCAGATGAAGGCGCGCTGGCTCGGCATGGAGGTGATGAACCATTGGGACCGCAACGCGCCGTTGCCCGAGACCCCGCAGGCGGTGATCGGCTGGGACGAGGCCAAGAACACGGTGCTGTCCGCCTACCAGCGCTTCTCGCCCGACATGGCTGAAATCGCCAGGGTCTTCTTCGACCGCAACTGGATCGACGCGCCGGTCAGGCCGGGCAAGTCCCCTGGCGCTTTCGCGCATCCGACCGTGCCATCGGCGCATCCCTATGTCCTGCTCAACTACATGGGCAAACCGCGCGATGTGATGACGCTGGCGCATGAGCTCGGCCACGGCGTGCATCAGGTGCTGGCCGGCGGCCAGGGCGCGCTGATGGCCTCGACGCCGCTGACGCTGGCCGAGACGGCATCCGTCTTCGGCGAGATGCTGACCTTCCGCTCGCTGCTCGACCAGACCACCGACAAGCGTGAGCGCAAGGCCATGCTCGCCCAGAAGGTCGAGGACATGATCAACACGGTCGTGCGCCAGATCGCCTTCTATGAATTCGAGCGCAAGGTGCATGCCGAGCGCAAGAATGGCGAGCTGACCTCCGACAAACTCGGCCAGTTCTGGCTGGAAGTGCAGGCGGAAAGCCTGGGACCGGCGATCAAGCTGCGCGAGGGCTACGAGGTCTTCTGGACCTACATCCCGCACTTCATCCACTCGCCTTTCTACGTCTATGCCTATGCCTTCGGCGATTGCCTGGTGAACTCGCTCTACGCCGTCTACCAGAATGCCGAACGCGGTTTTCAGGAGAAGTATTTCGAGATGCTGCGCGCCGGCGGCACCAAGCATCATTCGGAGCTTCTGGCGCCGTTCGGGCTTGACGCCACCGACCCCGCCTTCTGGCAGATCGGGCTTGGCGTGATCGGCGGCCTGATCGACGAGCTGGAAGCGCTCGACAATGACTTGACTGCTGGGATCAGCAGAACAGTTTAGCCGGAATGCATATTGGAACCGCTCTATTCTTGCCCTAAATATCTGTTCTTGAATAACTCTCCATGGCAATTTTCCGTTAGCTTTCCGTAAGCTGTATGGTAGCGTCCCGCCTGAAGCTCAGCCGGGCGCGCGGCTCAGGCCGGAACGATTTCGGCTGGTCGTGGCGGTTCGGCGAATGCGACAGCGGCCGTTGGCTATGGGCGGGAAAGCCGGTCACCGACAGTCGACAACAAGCCGGCTGTTCTGCGAACCGCCGAACCACCATCGAATGATCCATTCGCCAAGGCTATGACTTGAGGCCGCAGCGGACGGACCTGACTGGAGAGAGACAATGGGCACTTTTTTCTACATGCTCCTGGCGTTCCTTGTAGGTGTGTTGGTTGGCTGGTTTCTCTGGGGGCGTATGCGCGGCGAGCTTGACAGCCTGCGTGGTGACATGGATCGCACACGCAGCGAACGCGACAGGCTGCGCGCCGATTCCGACCGCCTGACCGGCGAGTTGGAAGCATGTGGCCGTACCCGCGCCGATCTCGAGCGTCGGCTGAGCGAAGCGCCAGCCGCAGCCGCCAAGCCCGGCCCGGCGAAGGCAGCCAGCCAGGCGCCGGCGGCTCTGACGTCGACACCCGCGGCAGCCAAATCTGCGCCTCCCAAGCCTGCGCCTGCCAAGCCTGCAGCGCCCAAGCCTGCAGCGCCCAAGCCTGCAGTGGCAAAGCCTGCAGCGGCCAAGCCCGCGCCCGCGAAACCCGCAGCAGCTAAGGCAGTAGCCGCGCCAAAGGTCGCGGCGCCCAAGGCAGCTGCGCCCAAGGCAAGTGCTGCACCGAAGAAGGCAGCGCCAGCGGCAAAGAAAGCCGCGCCAGCGACTGGCAAGGCTGACAATCTGCGCCGCCTGATCGGCATCGGCCCGGTCAACGAGAAACTGCTCAAGGGGCTGGGCTTCACAACCTACGCCCAGATCGCCGGCTGGACCGCCGCTGACGTCAAGCGGATCGAGGACGTCCTCAACTTCGATGGCCGTATCGCGCGCGAGCAGTGGATCGAGCAGGCTAAACTGCTGGCCGCCGGCAACGAGAAGGAATTCGCCCGCCTCTTCCCGACCGCGGGAACCGCCAGCAACACCTGATCTGCCTGCAGGCATCGAGCACATAGCAAACTGGCGGCGTCCGAGGCGCCGCCAGTTTGCTTTTGCCAAGACCGTCTTTGCGTCCTGCGACGCCGTTCCCTCGATTGCGCGGGGTCAAACCCCCATATAGAGCCATCGCTGTCGCCATCGACTGCAGCATCCGAGCCCCATGTCCCTACCCTCTGCAATTTTTCGCAATGATGAAAGCGGCCGTCAGCTCGTTTTCGACCGTCCGGCCGAAATCATTGCAGCATATGAGGCGGAGGATTTTTTCCCGGCACTGGAAGCCGCCCAGGCAGCATCCGATGCTGGCAAATGGCTGGCCGGCTATTTCTCCTACGAGGCCGGCTATTTGCTCGAGCCGAAACTTGTTCCGCTACTGCCCAGCGGGCGACGCGCACCGCTTGTTTGCCTGGGTGTCTTCGACGCTCCGGTCGAACAGGGCATGCGGCGCCGCGATGCGCCAGCCACCAACGGACCGATCTTTAACGCCAGGGCCGACTGGTCTTCAAAAGACTACGCGAGACGCTTTGCGCAGCTCCACGATCATATCCGCAAGGGCGACTGCTATCAGGGCAATCTGACCTTTCCGATCCATGCGCAGTGGTCTGGCGATCCGCTGGCCGCCTTCGACGCGCTGACCGAACGCCAGCCGGTGAAGTATGGCGCGCTGGTCGCGCTCGGCGACCCGATCGTCTTGTCGCGTTCGCCGGAACTGTTCTTCGAGATAGGCGTCGATGGCATGATCGAAACCCATCCGATGAAGGGCACCGCACCACGCGGCGCGACCAGGGCGGAGGACGCGCGGCTGAAAGCTTTTTTGCGCCACGACGAAAAGAACCAGGCCGAGAACCGGATGATAGTCGATCTCCTGCGCAACGACATCTCGCTGATCAGCGAGGTCGGCACATTGGAGGTGCCGGAGCTGTTCCGCATCGAGAGCTACCCGACCGTTCATCAGATGGTCAGCCGCGTGCGAGCCAAATTGCTGCCGGATCTCACCATCCGCCAGATCTTTGCGGCGCTGTTTCCATGCGGCTCGATCACCGGCGCGCCAAAAATCCGCGCCATGGAAATCCTGCGCGAGCTGGAAGGCACGCCGCGCGACGTCTATTGCGGCGCCATCGGCTGGATCGCACCCGACGGCACGATGCGCTTTTCGGTGGCAATCCGCACCATCTCGCTCTTTTCCAGCGGCGAAGCCGTCTACAATGTCGGCGGCGGCGTCGTCTTCGATTCGACGGCCGAGGAGGAGTACCAGGAGTGTCTGCTGAAAGCGCGCTTCGCGACGGGAACGCCGCCGATTTCGAACTGATCGAAACCATGCGCTGGGAACCGGGCTCCGGCTTCCTCCGCTTTGAGCGTCATCTCGCACGGCTCTATGGCTCTGCAGCGGAGCTCGGCTTCACCTGCGATCCGCAGAAGATCGGTGACGTGCTGGGCAACGCGGTCAGCGGCTCCAGCATTGCGTTGCGCACACGCCTCGTTTTGTCGCGCAACGGCAAGATGACGGCCGCCGCCCAGCCCTATGAGCCACTCGCCGCCAACAAGGTCTGGCGGCTGCAGCTGGCGCGGGTACGGCTGGACTCGAACGACACGCTGCTGCGCCACAAGACCAGTCGCCGGGAGACCTATCAGCGGGCTCGCGCCGAATATCTGATCAGCCAGGCCGACGAGGTGCTTCTGGCCAACGAGCGCGGCGAAATCTGCGAGGGTACGATATCCAACGTATTTGCCGATTTCGGTGACGGTGTGCTGACCACGCCCCGCCTCGATTGCGGCCTGCTGCCTGGCGTATTGCGCGGCGCATTGCTGGATGAAGGCCGCGCCGGCGAAGCGATCTACACCTTGGAAGGTCTGAAGTCGGCCAAGGCGCTTTTTGTCGGCAATTCGCTGCGCGGGTTGATCCCGGCAAAGCTGGCATGACGCAACCCGGGAGAATGCAATGCTCGTCGTTTCGCTGAACTACAGGGTGCCGCTGACCGAGATCGACCAACCGAATGACCGCAGTCGCATTGGACGCCTATGAAGAAGCATGAGTGTCCGCGCGCCCATCCATACGCCCTATGACGGCTCCTCGAAGCTGTTCACCATCGGGCTGAAGCCGCTCGACCCTGGCAGGTGGATCGAGGTCGACGAGCATCTCAAGTCCTATCTCGCCGAGAAGCGCCGGCGCTACGCCGAAATCCCCGACAGGGTCTTTGTCGAGGAGGAAGGCACGCGCGAGGCCCAACGCGAAGTGCTCGATTTGCTCGACGCACATCTGCTCGCAAATTTCCCTGAAATCTACCGGCGCTCGAGCTCAGGGATCGAGGTGATCGGCGCCACAGAGGGCATTGGCGGTCCTGTCGGTGGTTCCAGCGATGCGCCGCTCGTCGCGGCCTCATTGCTTGTCCAGGAAGACCTGATCCTGATGCGTCGCGACGAAAGCGGCTGGCGCCTGGTTGCCGGTTCGCTGTGCTTTCCCTCGTCATGGTCACTGATCGAAAAGTTCGGCCGCCCGCTGCAGCAGATCCACGCGCCGGTGCCGGGTTTCGGCCCGGCGACGCGTTTCGCCGATCTCATCAACCGCATGTTCGACGGCCTGCAGGGCCAGGCGGTCGAGCGCTACAATTGGTCGATCCAGGCCGACGACACGCTCTATCATCCGCTATCCAACATCGAGCGGATCGACCGCGCTACAAACCGCCCTACCCGATTTCCGGATGGTGACGTCAACGCTCATGCCTTCATCCGCGTCGAGCGGCAGACGTTACGGAAACTTCCTGTTTCGCGCGACATCCTGTTCACCATCCGCATCCATCTCGACCCGCTCAAGGTGCTGGCGCACCATCCCGACCGGGCAGCACTTGCAGCGTCCTTTGCCGCACAAATTCTGACGTTGGACGCGGCACAGCTTGACTACAAGGGCCTGACCGCCGACCGTGACAAACTGGCGGAAAGCCTGAAAATCATGGCTCGGGGGAACGATGAGTCATTGTCTTAGCAAACCGGTCGCACTCGTGGCCGCGCTGTTGGGCCTGTCGACAGCAGCACTGGCCGAGCCGGTGACTTACGCCGGCAAGATCGGACAAACCGACATCGTCGTCGAATTCACAGGCGATCCGTCGGCGCCGGATGGTCCACTCGCCGGCCGCTACTTCTACCGCTCGAAGGGTGTCGACATCCCGCTGCAGGCCAGGCCGCTGAAGGGGCGCCGTTTCGAATTGGCGGAGGAGGAAGCGTGCGGCGCCGAGAAATGCGGGGAAGGCCAGGCCGCACCGGTGGCCGCGATCTGGCGCCTCGCCTCTGCCGACAAGGGCAAGACATTGGAAGGCACCTGGATCGGGAAAAAGACACGGCCGTTGAAACTGACCCGCATTGCAGCCCGTGAGCAGACCGAGCCGCCCGCTTCGAGCCCGCTCGATCTCCATGATTTCACCGACATCAAATTCTCCGGCGACGATGCGCCGATCACCATGGAAGCATCGCCTTACGACTATCTGCGGCTGGATTTTGCCCCCCGGACTCTTGCCCCGAGGATTGGCGAGAAGACCGGCTGGCCGGATGCCTCCTTTAGCTATGTCGTCGATCCGCGCACCAGATTCGCCATGCCACGCATCGTTGAACTGTCGGGTGACACATCGGCCGAGGCAGCGAATGCCTTGCTCCACAACCGGCACCGGCATGCCAGCCTCGGCGCGTTGAGCTGCGCAGCGTTGCGCTATGCCGGCTTTCACGAGAACGGCCCGATCGACACCATGGATGACGGTTCGCTCGGCGGCTATGAGGACTCGACGTCGGAAGTCACTTCGCTGACCCCGCAACTGATGAGCTGGCGGGAGTCCGGCAGTCTGTTTTGCGGCGGGGCACACCCGACCAACTATTCGGAAGCCTATGTGATGGACGTGCGCCGCGGCGTCCTGCTCGGCCTTCAGGATATTTTTTCCGATACGGTCGACGGCAAACCCGGCCCCTCGCTCATCGCCTTCATCGCGGAAAGGCGCAAAAAACCAACCGATCAGACCCAGATCGATTTCGAAGCCGAATGCGGCACGAACGATCTGGTCGATGACTATCTGGCGGCCAGCCTGAAGCGCGACGGCGACAAGCAGCTTCTGGTCTTCCGGCTCCAGGGCCTGCCGCATGCCATCCAGGCCTGCGGCGACGATGTGCTGGAACTGCCGGTCTCCGAGGCACAGGATCTTTTCAAGCCGGAATTCGCAAGATTGGTCGGGCTATAGGTGCGATGACGCCAGGCATTTCCGGCTTTGCCCTTTATTGTGACAATGATCTATGGTTTGTCGCGCCGCGGCCAAGCGGCTGTTCCGGAGTGTTTTTTTTAAGGAGTATTCGATAGATGGCGAACGAAAACTGGCCCGTCTACGGTGAAATCACCGGCCCCGTCGTGATGATCGGCTTCGGCTCTATCGGACGGGGAACGCTGCCGCTGATCGAGCGCCATTTCAAGTTCGACAAATCGCGCATGACGGTCATCGACCCGCGCGACACCGACCGCAAGCTGCTCGATGAGCGCGGCGTCGCCTTCGTGCAGGAAGCCGTGACCAGGAAGAACTACAAGAAGCTGCTGACGCCGCTGCTGACCAATGGCGGTGGCCAGGGCTTTTGCGTCAACCTGTCGGTCGATACCGGCTCGGTGGATCTGATGCGGCTCTGCCGCAAGCTCGGCGTGCTTTACATCGACACCGTGGTCGAGCCATGGCTCGGCTTCTATTTCGATACCAAGGCCGACAACGCCAGCCGAACCAATTACGCGCTGCGTGAATCGCTGCTCGAGGAAAAGCATGACAACCCTGGCGGCGCGACGGCGATTTCGACCTGCGGTGCCAATCCGGGCATGATCTCGTGGTTCGTCAAGCAGGCGCTACTGAACCTCGCCACCGATCTTGGCCTCGAATTTTCCGAACCGGCCCAATCCGATCGCGAAGGCTGGGCCAAATTGATGAAGAAGGCCGGCGTCAAGGGCATTCATATCGCCGAGCGCGACACCCAGCGCACCAAGAAGCCGAAGCCGATGGACGTGTTCTGGAACACCTGGTCGGTCGAAGGCTTCATTTCGGAAGGGCTGCAGCCGGCCGAGCTCGGCTGGGGCACCCATGAGAAATGGATGCCGAAGAACGGCAAGAAACACAAGCATGGTTCGCAGGCCGCCATCTATCTGGAGCAGCCGGGCGCCAACACCCGTGTCCGCTCATGGTGCCCGACGCCAGGCCCGCAATACGGCTTCCTGGTGACGCACAACGAGGCGATCTCGATCGCCGATTTCTTCACCGTGCGCGGCAAGAAGGGCAAGGTTCACTACCGCCCGACCTGCCACTATGCCTACCACCCCTGCAATGACGCCGTGCTGTCGCTGCATGAGATGTTCGGCGCCGCCGGCAAGGCTCAACCGGTGCACCACGTGCTCGACGAAAACGAACTGGTCGACGGTGTCGACGAGCTCGGCGTGCTGCTCTACGGCCACGACAAGAACGCCTACTGGTATGGCTCGCAGCTGTCGCTGGCCGAGGCCCGCAAGCTGGCGCCCTATCAGAACGCCACCGGCATGCAGGTCACCTCGGCGGTGCTGGCCGGCATGGTCTGGGCACTGGAGAATCCTGAAGCCGGCATCGTCGAGGCCGACGAGATGGACTACAAGCGCTGCCTGGAAGTGCAGAGCCCCTATCTCGGTCCGGTCAAGGGCTACTATACCGACTGGACGCCGCTCGATAACCGCCCTGGCCTATTCCCCGAAGACCTCGACAAAAACGACCCGTGGCAATTCCGCAACATTCTTGTGCGATAGCGGTTCGGCCAGCATGCTTCACTGCCTTGCAATCGCCCGGAAATCGGGCGATTGAAGTTATGCGGACTAGAGCGACGTGCGTCCACTCAGACGTACAAAGCACGCTCTGGCACTTTGAATGGACGTATCGTGCTTTCTGAAATCGAAGCCGATTTTCGGGCCGTTGCGAGAGGAGAGGGTTTTCATATGATTATTGCGCGAAAAATTCTTTCGATGGGCGTGGCAGCGGCCCTTGCAACGATGCTTGCTGCCTGCACGACCGGCGGTCCCGACCAGCCGCCGATAGGGTCTGGCCAGAAAGGCGTCGAGGGCTCATGGATCGACGCGAAAGGCACTGGTCTGTCGACCTTCTCCAGCGGAAGCTTTACCACCGTCGCCACCGACACCGGCCAGAAACTGGCCGAAGGCAGCTACACCATGACCGGCGCGACTTCGGTCGAGATCAACGGCACCTCGCTGATCCGCCAGACGCCGGTCAGCTTCAACTGCCTGATGGTGTCCACCAGCCAGCTCAACTGCACCAGCGCGAGCGGCCAGAACTTCGTGCTGACAAGGCGCGTTTAAGCCGGCGCAGTTTCCATTTATTGAAGGCTATTGAAGGACGGCGGCCCTGCGCCGCCGTCCTTCCGATTTCTGCTTGCATCCACCAAAACAGGGTGTGAACATGGCCTGCGAGGGCTGTTACATTCCAGTCAAGCAAGAGCGTTAAACGCCTCTGGTCATATCATCCGGGAGACGAAGATGAAGAAGATCGCCGCCATTGCCGCTCTGTCGGCATCCGCGCTTGGCCTGTCGGCCGGAGCATCCTTTGCCGACTACACGCTCAACATCCTGCACATCAACGACTGGCACAGCCGCATCGAAGGCAACAACAAATACGAGTCGACATGCTCGGCCGAGGAGGAGACCAAGGGCGAGTGCATTGGCGGCGCGGGCCGTCTGATCACCGCGATCGCCCAGGAGCGCAAGAAGCTGGAAGGCCAGAACGTCCTGCTGCTCAGCGCCGGCGACAATTTCCAGGGCTCGCTGTTCTATACGACCTACAAGGGCAAGGTCGAAGGCGAGTTTCTCAACGAGATGAAATTCGACGCCATGGCACTCGGCAATCACGAGTTCGATGATGGCGAGACGGCGCTGGCGCCGTTCCTCGACATGATCAAGTTTCCCATTCTCGGCGCCAATGTGAAGGCCAACGCGCAATCCAAGCTTGGCGACCGGGTGAAACCGTCGATCGTGATCGAGGTCGGTGGCCAGAAGATCGGCATCATCGGCGCGGTCACCAACGACACGCCCGAGATCTCGGCCCCCGGGCCGAACATCACCATCGAGGACGACGTCAAGTCGATCACATCGGAAGTCGAGAAGCTGAAGGCGCAAGGCATCAACAAGATCATCGCGGTGACCCATATCGGCTACAAGCGTGAGCGCGACGTTATCGCCAAGATCCCCGGCATCGACGTGGTGGTTGGCGGTCACAGCCACTCGCTGCTGTCCAACACCGACCCGAAGGCGGAAGGCCCCTACCCGACGATGGTCGACAACCCCGACGGCTACAAGGTGCCGGTCGTCCAGGCGGCGTCCTATTCAAAATACCTTGGCGAGTTCAAGGTCGTGTTCGACGACAATGGCGTCGTCAAGCAGGCCAGCGGCGACCCGATCTTTCTCGACAAGTCGATCACGCCCGATCCTGCCGTGCTTGCCCGCATCAAGGAGCTTGGCGCACCGATCGAGACTTTAAAGAACAAGGAAGTCGCCGAGACCACCAAGGCGATCGATGGCAGCCGCGAAAACTGTCGCGCCCGCGAATGCGAGATGGGCAATCTCGTCTCCGATGCGATCCTCGACCGCGTCAAGGGCCAAGGTGTCGAGATCGTCATTTCGAATGGCGGCGGCCTGCGCGCCTCGATCGACCAGGGTACTGTCACCATGGGCGAGGTGCTGACCGTGCTGCCGTTCCAGAACACGCTGGCCACCTTCCAGATTTCCGGCAAGGATCTCGTCGCCGGGTTGGAAAGCGGCCTTAGCCAGCTCGAGGACGGCGCCGGACGCTTCCCGCAGGTCGCCGGGCTGAAATACGCCTTCGACAAATCGGTCGCGCCCAATGCAGGGCGCGTCAAATCGGTCGAGGTCATGGAAGGCGGTGCCTGGACCCCGCTCAATCCGGACAAGGACTATCTGGTCGCCACCAACAACTATGTCCGCCAGGGTGGCGACGGCTACAAGATCTTCGCCGATAAGGCCAAGAACGCCTATGACTACGGTCCGGGCCTCGAACAGGTGGTCGCCGACTATCTCGGCGCGCACAAGCCCTATACGCCCAAGCTCGACGGCCGCATCACCGAAATCGCCGCGACGGTTGCGGCAGCTCCGGCGGCCCCTGCCGCGGAACCGGCCAAGCCTGCCGAGCCGGCACCTGCGCCGGCAAAGCCGGCCGAGGCTGCACCGGCGGAGCCGGCCATGCCTGCATTGCCGGCAGACTCCGGCGATATCGCTACGACGCCGCCGACCGTCCCGGCTGAAGCCGCACCGGCCGCACCGGCGCCTGCCGAACCGGCAAAACCGGCCGAGCCTGCGGCTCCGGCTACTGAACCGGCAAAGCCAGCTGAGGCCGCGCCAGCCGAAGGCAGCCATGTGATCGCTGCCGGCGATACCTATTGGGATCTGGCTGAGAAGGCCTATGGCGACGGCACCAAATGGAAGGTGATCTCCGAGGCCAACAAGGGATATGAGCCGCGCCGGCTCCCCGTTGGCGCGACCTTGACCATTCCACCGAAGTAACCTCGCTTTGCGGCTGCGACCAGAAAACCCGTCTGGGAAACCGGGCGGGTTTTCTGCTTTCCAGATAAGGTGCGGCCAGACGCAGCATTGAAAACTGGCGCCGCATCGCTAGTTTCGCCGCGACATCGCTGGTTTCGCGTGGTGTCCGGAGAATTTTTATGACGCTTTCCACCCCTGTCGATCCCAAGGCCGCGAAGGCGCTCGGCCCGTTGCCTGCGGGACATCCACCGGTCAAGGCCGGCAAGATCGGCGTCATGCTGGTCAATCTCGGCACGCCAGACGGCACCGACTTCAAGCCGATGTGGCGCTATCTCAGGGAATTCCTGTCCGATCCGCGCGTCATCGAACTCAACAGGGCGATCTGGTATCCGATCCTCTATGGCCTGGTTCTCACCACAAGGCCGAAGAAGTCGGGCGCCAACTACGCCAGGATCTGGAACCGGGAGCGCAACGAGTCGCCGCTGCGCACCTTCACCCGTGCCCAGGGCGAAAAGCTGGGCCAGGCGCTGGGCGACCTGCCCGATGTCGTCGTCGAATGGGCGATGCGCTATGGCAATCCTTCGACCGAGAGCGTCGCCAAAAAACTGGTCGAGCAAGGCTGCGACCGCATCCTTTGCTTCCCGCTCTATCCGCAATATTCAGCGACGACGACGGCGACCGCCAACGATCAGCTGTTTCGCGCGCTGATGAAGATGCGGCGAGCCCCTGCCATCCGCAGCGTGCCGCCCTACTATGACGAGCCGGTCTATATCGAGGCGCTTGCCCGTTCGATCGAACGGCATCTGGCGAGCCTCGATTTCGAACCCGAGGTGGTCATCGCCTCCTATCACGGCATCCCAAAAACCTATTTCGAAAAGGGCGACCCCTATCACTGCCATTGCGTGAAGACGACGCGTCTGCTGCGCGAAAGCCTCGGCTGGAGCGACAAGAAACTGATCACCACCTTCCAGTCGCGCTTCGGCGCCCAGGAATGGCTGCAGCCCTACACCGACAAGACGGTCGAAAAACTCGGAAAGGACGGCGTGAAATCGATCGCCGTCGTCAATCCGGGCTTTTCCGTCGACTGCATCGAAACGCTGGACGAAATCGGCCGAGAGGCGGCCGAAACCTTCCATCATGCCGGCGGCGAGAAATTCGCGCACATCCCTTGCCTTAACGACAGCGCGGAAGGCATGGCAGTGATCGAGGCGATCGTGCGGCGCGAACTGTCTGGCTGGGTCTGAGGCTGCGACCCTGCGGCGATCGATCGCCCCACTGTTACGGCATTCTATGCACCGACAATCGGCGATCACCTGATTGTAACGTTATTGAAACACACCTAAGTGTTTGGTGAAGTCGGTTGCATGGAATCAACGCCATGGCCGGCATCTGAGGGAGAGCCAAATGGACTTCAGTGGTTTCGGCATTGCGATTGGTGCGCTTGCCTTTCTGGTATTGGTGCTTCTTATCAAAGGCATCAGGACAATCCCGCAAGGCTACAATTATACGGTGGAGCGCTTTGGCCGTTACACCAAGACACTGAGCCCAGGCCTCAACCTCATCGTGCCGTTCGTCGACCGTATCGGCGCCAAGATGAACATGATGGAGCAGGTGCTCGACGTTCCGAGCCAGGAAATCATCACCCGCGACAACGCTATCGTGGGTGTCGACGGCATCGCCTTCTACCAGATTCTCAATGCGGCGCAGGCCGCCTACCAGGTCGCCGGCCTGGAGAACGCCATCCTCAACCTGACGATGACCAACATCCGCACCGTCATGGGTTCGATGGACCTCGACGAACTGCTGTCCAACCGCGACGCCATCAACGAGCGCCTGCTGCGCGTCGTGGACGAAGCGGCCCACCCGTGGGGCATCAAGATCACCCGCGTCGAGATCAAGGACATCAACCCGCCGGCCAACCTCATCGAATCGATGGGCCGGCAGATGACGGCCGAACGCAACAAGCGCGCGCAGATCCTCGCCGCCGAAGGTCTCAAGCAATCGCAGATCCTCGAGGCAGAAGGCCGCAAGGAAGCTGCCTTCCGCGACGCCGAGGCGCGGGAACGTTCGGCCGAAGCCGAAGCCCGCGCCACGCAGGTTGTGTCGGAGGCGATCTCCAAGGGCGACGTGCAGGCGCTCAACTACTTCGTGGCGCTTAAATATACCGAAGCGCTGGGCAGGATCGGCACGGCCACCAACAGCAAGGTCGTGCTGATGCCGATGGAAGCCTCGTCGCTGATCGGCACGCTCGGCGGCATCGGCGAGATCGCCAAGGAGGTGTTCCGGAGCGAAGGCACGGCCGGCGCCGCCCGGCAGGCCGCCCGCCCGCCGGTGGTTCGCCCGAGCGACAACTGAGATCATGAGGTCATAGGAGTACACTCCCATGCTCGACCGCATCATTTCCGAACTTGGTCCGTGGAACTGGATGGTTCTGGGCTTCGTCCTCCTGGTGATGGAGGTCATTGCGCCAGGCATCTTCATGCTGTGGATCGGCATCGCCGCGCTGCTGATCGGCGTGGTTTCCCTGCTCATCTGGAACGCAAGCTTCTGGACCTGGGAAGTCCAGGTCCTCGCCTTTCTGGCGCTGTCGCTGGTCTCGGCCTTCGTGGGCAAGAAGCTCGTTGGCGGGCGCAATGACCCGACCGACCAGCCGCTGCTCAACCGGCGCGGCGCGCAAATGGTTGGCAAGATGGCCACACTTGCCGAACCGATCAAGGACGGCCGCGGCCGCATAAAGCTCGGCGACACGCTGTGGCGCGTCTCCGGTCCCGATCTGCCGGCCGGCACGCAGGTGCGCGTCACCGGCTCGGCCGACACCGATCTGGAACTGAGGGTCGAGGCAGTCTGATATATTCAGGCCGCGCCGATACGCAGCAGGTCATGGAGGTGGACGAGCCCGACCGGCCGTCCACCTTCGACCACCATCAGGCTGGTGATGGCTGAGTTGTTGATCGTCTGCAACGCCGTCGCCACCAGCGTGTCAGGTCCGGCCGTCTTCGGCTTTCTGGTCATCACCTGATCGACGCTCATCGCCAGCAGATCGTTACCGATATGGCGCCTGATGTCGCCGTCGGTGATGATACCGATCAGTGCGCCGTCCACGGCCGTTATCGCCACACAACCAAACCCCTTGCGCGACAATTCGAGGATCGCCTCGCGCATGCCGGTGCCCGAAGGCACCAGCGGCACCCTGTCACCGACATGCATGATGTCGCGGATCTGGGTCAGATTGGCGCCGAGCTGGCCACCCGGATGAAAGGTGCGAAAATGATCCGGCGTGAAACCGCGCGCTTCGAGCAGGGCGATGGCCAGCGCATCGCCGATCACCATCTGCAGCAGCGTCGATGTCGTCGGCGCAAGGCCGTGCGGGCAGGCTTCCGATGCGCGCGGCAGCAGAAGCACCACGTCCGCGGCCCGCGCCAGCGCCGAGGTCTCTCCGGCGGTGACAGCGATCAGCGGGATCGAGAAGCGCCTGGAGTAGGCGACGATGCCCATCAACTCCTTGCTCTCGCCAGACCACGACATGGCGATGATGGCGTCATCCCTGGCGATCATGCCGAGGTCGCCGTGATTGGCTTCTGCCGGGTGGACAAAGAAGGCCGGCGTCCCGGTCGAGGCGAGCGTCGCGGCGATCTTCGAGCCGATATGGCCGCTCTTGCCGACGCCGGTGACGATGACGCGGCCATCGATGCGCGACACGATATCGACGGCTCGCGCGAAGGGTTCGGCCAGTCCGTTTTCGAGCGCTGCGGCAAGTTCGGCGACACCGGCCTGCTCGGTTGCCACCGTCCTGAGCGCCGAGGCGATCGAAGCTTGCCTGTCCAGCCGCTTCTTTTCTGGGGATCCCGCATGCATGGCTGATGCGATTAGCGCTTTGCCGCTCGGCTGTCCAACAGAATTGCCCTGCAGCGTTTGTGGGACGACGACATGCAAGAAAACAAGAAACTTGAAGCACTCCTCATGAACCCCTTCGGAAGAAGCGCTTTCAGGGGTCTAAGAGCGGCCGCCTCAACCCTCCGTTAACCATCCCCATTTACGGTTCGGTAAGTATGGCGCGCTTGCGCCGCGCAAGCAGTGGTGACGATGTCGCGGGCCCAACCTGAAACAAGAAGAGGTCGAAAGGGCAAGGGCATCTGCGCTCTGCTGCTGGCGACCAGCGTCTTCGCATTGCTGCGACCAACGCTGCTTTGCGCCCAGGAGACCGAGTTGCGTGGCGGGGTTTCGGAATCGGCGATTCTGGCCGATCAGCAGCGCAAGAACAGACAGCTGAGCATCGCCGGGCCCCAGGGCCAGACGGCGCCGGCCAACGCAACTGCTGAGGACAATGCGCCGGCGGCCACTTATCTGCCCGCAAGTCCCGGCGCGGTGCCTGACGACACCAACGCGACAGCCGCGACCGGCAGTATTTTCGATCCGCCGGCGGCGACCGACGACACTTCTGCCGACGATCCGGCTCCGGTTAAGCCGCGCCGGCCGTCTGCCGCGAAGCAACGCGCCGCCGATGAAGACAAGGCCAAGACCAAGGCGGCCGACAAGAAGAAGGCAAGGAAAACCACCACCGCGACAGACACCGTGGCCACCTCGGGCGACACCGACTCCGACGAGGACACGACCAACCGCCGTGCCGTCACCATCGACAGCGCCGACAGACAAAAGCTTGATCCCGGCGCCGAACGCACCGGGAGCATCGAGGGCCAGGACAACAAGGCCGAGGACGATCCCTTCGCAGCGACCGGCATCAAGGTCGGCTCCTTCCTGATCAGGCCGACTCTCGACCAAGGCCTGACGGCGACGTCAAACGCAGATTCAAGCAGCGGCGGCACACCGGCACTATTGTCGGAAACGGCGTTGCGCTTCTCTGCCGCCTCCGACTGGCGGGAGAATTCGGCTGTCATCAACGGCTACGGCATCTTTCGCAACACCATATCCGGCGACGACATCCACGATGCCCAGGGGCGCATCGAAGGCACGTTCAACGTCGATCTCGACAATGAACTGCGCGCCATCGCCAAGCTCGGCTATGAGGCGGTGCCGGAATCGGCCTCCTCGCCAGACGCCATTGCTGGTGTCAGCTCACAGCCGCTGCGGCAGACCGTCAACGGCAGCCTCGGCATCGAGAAGGATGTCGGCAAGATGCGCTATGCGCTGACCGGTGCGGTCGAGCACGACTTCTATGGCGACGCCAAGCTTTCGGACGGCACCTCATTGTCGCAGAAGGATCGCGACTCCACGCTCTACACGGCGACCTTGCGGACCGGCTACGAAATCTCCCCCGCCATCACCCCCTTCACCGAAATCGAGGTCGGTCGCCGGGCCTATGATCTACGCTTCGACGGCGATGGCTACGAGCGCTCCTCGACGCGGCTCGGCGCGCGCGCCGGCGTCGAGCTCGACATGGGCGAGAAGCTGGCCGGCGAGTTCTCGGCCGGCTGGCTAAGGGAAGCGATCGACGACGACCGCCTGGAGCCGATTTCGGGTGCGACTGTGAACGCCGACCTCAAATGGTCGCCGGAACGCGGCACCACGATCGGCCTCACCGGCCAGACAACCGTTGAAGGCACGACCACCGCCGGGCAAAGCGGTGACATCCTGTATTCCGGCCGCCTCACCGGCGAGCGGCAAATCCGCGCCAACCTGACGGGTAACGCGGTTCTTGGCGCGGACTGGCGCGATTACATCGGCTCCAACGGCCATGATCTGACGCTGAGCGCCGAGGCCGGGCTGACATGGTGGCTCAACCGCTATATCGGGCTGACCACCCGCGCCAGAACCGAAAAGCTGACCAGCAATTTGCCGGGCCGCGACTACACGGCCAACAGCATCTTCCTCGGCCTGAAGCTGCAGCGCTGAAGTATCTCGCCCAAAAGCCCGCCTCGGGCTTGACCTGAGCCGGCACAGCGGTTTTGGGGACAACGAAAACAACGACCGAAGACACGCCCTTCAAACGCAGCGGTTTGGCAAACCGCTGACAGCTCGGAGCGTTAAAGCGCGACGCCTTGGCGCTCGGCGGGCTCGATCTCGTCGAGAAGCGTACGGATGACCCCGGCCATACTCTTGTTCATGTCGCTGCGCCACAGCGCGAAGGCCACATTGGCTTCGACGAAACCTTCCGGCGATCCGCAATCGAATGTACGCCCCTGGTAGTGGTAGCCATAGAAGGGCTGCAGCTTCTCCAGCTTCAGCATCGCGTCGGTGAGCTGGATCTCGTTGCCGGCGCCCTTTTCCTGGCCTTCGAGAATCCCAAAGATCTCCGGCTGCAGGATGTAGCGTCCATTGATGTAGAGATTGGACGGCGCCGTGCCGGTCTTCGGCTTCTCGACCATGCCGGTGATGCGGAAACCGTGATGCGTATCCTCACCGCGGCCGACGATGCCGTATTTGTGCGCCTCGGCCGGATCGCATTCCTGCACCGCAATGATGTTGTTGCCGGTCTCCTCATAGAGCTCGACCATGTCCCTCATGCAGCTTTTCTCCGATTGCATGATCATGTCAGGCAAAAGCAGGGCGAAGGGCTCGTCGCCGACAAGTTCGCGGGCGCACCAAACGGCGTGGCCAAGGCCGAGCGGCACCTGCTGGCGAGTAAAGCTGGTCTGTCCCGGTGCAGGCTGCAGCCGCTGCAGCCGGGCGAGCTGGTCGTCCTTGCCGCGCTGGGCGAGCGTATCGTAGAGCTCGAACTGGACGTCGAAATGGTCTTCGATGACCGCCTTGTTGCGGCCGGTGACGAAAATGAAATGTTCGATGCCGGCTTCGCGCGCCTCGTCGACCACATATTGGATGACGGGTCTGTCGACGACAGTCAGCATTTCCTTGGGAATGGCCTTGGTGGCCGGAAGAAACCGCGTGCCGAGACCGGCGACCGGGAAAACTGCCTTGCGAACTCTCTTCATGCTGTCAATTATCCGTTTGAGGGCCTGCTCCGCAATCCCGCCCGAGACATTTTCGCGCCGGAATCGAGGAATACGAACGGCTGGTGAGAACTTGTTGTGCTTAAAGCATCGACGCGTCTTTTCGTTCCCGACGACACCTATGGTAAACTAAATCCTAACCGGGTTCGGCGATTAATGATCTTCCTGAGATGAAGAAGGAGGAAAAGATGTCCGTTCGCAACGCCGCAAAGCGCTTCACAAGCGTCATGACGGCCGCCGGCCTCTCGCTCGCCTTGCTGATGCCTGCCGGGCCTGCTTTTGCCGATGCCGGTTTCAGGCAATGGGTCGCCGGCTTCCGCGCCGCGGCCGTGCAGAGCGGCGTTTCCGGCGCCCTCTACGACCAGGCTTTCAAGAACATCAGCGATCCCGACCCGGTGGTGTTGGAAAAGGCGCGTACTCAGCCCGAATTCACCGCTCCTGCCTGGGACTATTTCGACAACCGCGTCCATGACCAGTCGGTCGCCGTCGGCCAGCAGATGGCACGGAAGTGGAAGCCCTGGCTGGACAGGATCGAGGCGAGATTCGGCGTCGACCGCTATGTACTGCTGGCGATCTGGTCTATGGAATCGAACTATGGCGAGATCCTCAAGCGCGATGACGTCATGCGCAACGTCGTGCGTTCGCTGGCAACCCTTGCCTATGCCGACCAGAGACGGGCGAAGTTTGCCCGCACCCAGCTGATCGCCGCGCTCAAGATATTGCAGACCGGCGACATCGACGAAAGCCATTTGAGCGGCTCCTGGGCCGGTGCGATGGGCCACACCCAGTTCATCCCGACCAGCTACCAGGCCTATGCGGTCGACATGGACGGCAATGGCAAGCGCGACATCTGGAATTCGATTCCCGACGCGCTGGCGACAGCCGCCAATCTGCTGAAGAAGAATGGCTGGCAGGCCGGCAAAACCTGGGGCTATGAGGTCAGGCTTCCCGATGGCAAGAAGTTCCCCAGCGGATCGAAGTCGCTGTCGCAATGGCAGGCGCTGGGCGTCGTCAGGGCCAGCGGCAAACCGTTCAAGAGCGGCGCCGACAAGGCCACGTTGAAGGTACCGGACGGCCGTGGCGGGCCGGCTTTCCTGATGATCAAGAACTTTTCGGTCATCAAGCGCTACAACAATGCCGACAAATATGCGCTGGCCGTCGGCCTTCTTGCCGACGAGATCGCCGGCTATGGCGGTCTTGTACAGGACTGGAAACGGCCCTTCACCAAGCTTTCCTTCGAGGAAAGGCAGGAGCTTCAGAAGCGGCTTTCAGAGCATGGCCTCTACGACGGCAAGTTCGATGGCAAGATCGGCGATGGGTCGAAAACCGCCATCCTGGCCTTCCAGGCAAAGGCCGGCTTGACCCAGGACGGGTATCCGAGCATGGAAGTGCTCAACTGGCTCAGGAAAAAATAGAGCCGCCTAGGGATGGGAGAGGGTGATTGGGTTCGGTTGCGCGTATCCGGGTGATCGTTCGTCGCCTGCCGATCCTGCTTCTGGCCATTGCCGTACTGGCGGTCGGCGTCGCCAGCGCCTTTCACACGCCCGCCATTGCGCAGGAACAGCAGCCCCGCGGCTGGTCGTTGCGCGAGCTGTTGTTTCCGCGTCGTAGCGAGCGGATCGAACCGCCACTCGACATCCAGAAAGCAAAGCCGAGGCTCAAGGCAAGGAAACCCCGGGCTCCCCGCCCTCCCGCCGAACCCGAGATACCGATTGTCGAGAAGACACCGGATGCCCGCGTCGTCCTGGTGGTCGGCGATTTCATGGCAGCCGGCCTTGCCGAAGGCCTCGTTACCGCCTTTGCTGAAAATCCCGGCGTCAGGATCGTTGCACGCAGCAACGGCTCGTCCGGTTTCGTGCGAGATGATTTCTACAACTGGCCCGAACAGATCAAGTCGCTGATCGAGGCCGAGAAGCCGGCGGCCGTGGTCGTCATGCTGGGTTCCAACGACCGGCAGCAGATGCGGGTCAACGACGTGCGCGAACAGCCGCGATCCGAGAACTGGACCAAGGAATATGAGCGTCGGACCGATGCTCTGGGCAAAGCGGTTGCGTCAACCAAGGTGCCCTTCCTGTGGGTCGGCATGCCGGCTTTCCGGGTGTCGAAAATGACCTCCGACATGCTGGCCTTCAACGACATCTATCATTCGGCGGCCGAAACCAATGGCGGCGAATTCGTCGACGTCTGGGATGGATTCGTCGACGAGAACGGCGCCTTCGTCACCACCGGTCCCGATATCAACGGCCAGGCGGTGCGCCTGCGCTCCGATGACGGGATCAACGTGTCGAAGGCCGGCAAGCGCAAGCTCGCCTTCTATACAGAAAAGCCGCTGATGAAGATCCTGGGGCTGACAGCGCCCGGGGGCGTGGTGACGGCCTCTGCGCCGGCTGGCGCCCCCGTCGAGGTGCCGTCGCCCGTCGCCGCCCCTATCGTGGTCGACCGTACGGTGCCGATGTTGCTCAACGATCCGGCGCTTGACGGCGGCTCAGCGCTTCTCGGCGCCGCAGCTCCCGCGAAGACGGACGCAAATCTGCCGGGCGAAAAGCTCGTCATCGAAGGCAAGGCGTCCGATGCTTCACCGGGCCGCGCTGACGATTTTTCCTGGCCACCCAAGAACCAGCCTGCGACGGCAGCAGCCAGCGAAACGACGACGGCGATCAACCGTTAGTACTGCGAAGTTCCTCAGAGGCCGTTTCGAAACTCGCTCCTGTGAGTCATATGATGGCGTTTTCGAGAACCGGAGTGGAGCGTACATTTAAGTACGTGAGCACCGGAAGCGCAGAAAACGCCTTCAGATGACCGCAGGAGTAGAGTTTCCAAACGGGCTCAACGGGGCAGCACGCTCGATCCCATCAACGCCTCGTCGATCGAACGGGCCGCCTGGCGACCCTCACGGATCGCCCAGACGACCAGCGACTGGCCGCGACGCACGTCACCTGCAGCATAGAGCTTTTCGACACTGGTCTTGTAGTCGCGATCGTTGGCCTCGACATTCTTCGAACGCCGGCTGTCGGTGACGATCTTCATCTGGCCGTCCAATTCCCTAACCAGCCCTGCGGTGGTCGGCCCGGCAAAGCCGATGGCGATGAAGGCCAGATCGGCGCGGATGACGAATTCGGTGCCGGTGATCGGCTTGCGCTTGTCATCGACCTCACAGCATTTGACGCCGGTCAGCTGACCCTCTTCGCCGATGAATTCGAGCGTCGCCACCTGGAATTCGCGCTCGGCGCCTTCGGCCTGGGAGGACGAGGTGCGCATCTTGGTTGCCCAGTAGGGCCAGACCGAGAGCTTGTCTTCCTTTTCCGGCGGCTGCGGACGGATGTCGAGCTGGGTGACGCGCACCGCGCCCTGGCGAAAGGCCGTGCCGACGCAGTCGGAGGCGGTGTCGCCGCCGCCGACGACGACGACGTGCTGGCCACCGGCGACGATCGGGGCCGAATGCCACGCCACCGACTGGATCGGCTCACCGCCAACGCGCTTGTTCTGCTGCACCAGATACGGCATCGCATCATGCACGCCGCCGAGGTCGTCGCCGGGAATGCCGGCCGCGCGCGGTGTTTCCGAACCGCCGCAATAGAGCACCGCATCATATTCGGCGAGCAGTTCCGCCACCTTCTTGTCGACACCGACATTGACGCCGCAATGGAAGCTCACGCCCTCGCCCTGCATCTGCTCGATGCGCCGGTCGATATAATGCTTCTCGATCTTGAAGTCGGGGATGCCATAGCGCATCAGCCCGCCCGGCCGGCTCTCACGCTCATAGACATGGACGTCGTGGCCGGCGCGGCCCAGCTGCTGGGCGGCCGCCATTCCAGCCGGACCAGAGCCGATGATGGCGACGCGCTTGCCGGTCTTCTTCTCCGGCGGATAGGGCCGGATATGACCGGTTTCGTAGGCCTTGTCGGCGATCGCCTGCTCGACGGTCTTGATGGCGACCGGAATGTCCTCGAGGTTCAGCGTGCAAGCTTCCTCGCAAGGTGCGGGACAGATGCGGCCGGTGAATTCGGGAAAGTTGTTGGTCGAATGCAGGTTGCGGATCGCATTGTCCCAATCGCCATTGTAGACGAGGTCGTTCCAGTCGGGAATCTGGTTATGAATCGGACAGCCGGTCGGCCCATGGCAGAACGGGATGCCGCAATCCATGCAGCGTGCGGCCTGTTTCTCGACCTCCTTGTCCGACATCGGCAGCGTGAATTCACGGAAATGCCGGATGCGGTCGGAGGCGGGCTGGTACTTGTGCACCTGCCGGTCGATCTCGAGAAACCCTGTTACCTTACCCATAGTCCAGTCCCTGCTGTCCAGAAGGCGCGCCGCACCCGTTAACCTCATAAGGCAGCCATGGCAACCTTCCGTCCGAGGTCAGGATTGTTGAAGATGGCGTCGCCCGGAAGCCTGGCTTCCCGGCAGCGCCGGAAGTCTATTCCGCAGCCACGCCCATGCGCATGCGTTCCATCTCGATCAGCGCGCGGCGGTACTCGACCGGCATGATCTTCCGGAATTTCGGCCGGAAAGTCGTCCAGTCGTCAAGGATCTCGCGACCCCTGACCGAGCCCGTGTAGTGCACATGGTTCGAGATCAGCTGGTAGAGCCGCTCCTCGTCATGGCTGGTCATGTCGCCGGAAACGTCGACGCGACCCTTGTGGTCGAGGTCGCCGCCATGATGGAGCAGCCTTTCCATCAGATCGTCTTCTTCCGGAACCGGCTCCAGCTCGACCATCGCCATGTTGCAGCGCTCGGCGAAATCGCCCGCCTCGTCGAGCACATAGGCGACGCCGCCCGACATGCCGGCGGCGAAGTTGCGGCCGGTCTGGCCGATGACGACGACGATGCCGCCGGTCATGTACTCGCAGCCATGGTCGCCGACGCCTTCGACGACGGCGGCCACGCCCGAGTTGCGCACGGCGAAACGCTCCCCGGCGACACCGGCGAAATAGGCCTCGCCCTCGGTCGCGCCATAGAGCACCGTATTGCCGACGATGATGGATTCAGCCGCGACGATCTTTGCCTCTTCCGGCGGCCGGATGACGATGCGTCCGCCCGACAGGCCCTTGCCGACATAGTCGTTGCCGGCGCCGACGAGTTCGAACGAGATGCCGCGCGCCAGGAAGGCGCCGAAGGACTGACCGGCGGTGCCGGTAAGCTTGACCGAGATCGTGTCTTCGCGCAGGCCTTTGTGCTTGAAGCGCTTTGCCACTTCGCCCGACAGCATCGCGCCCGTCGAACGGTCGACATTGCGGATATCGACCTCGATCTTGACCGGCTGCTTGCTCTCGAGCGCCGGCTTGGCCAATTCGATCAGCTTGCGGTCGAGCACGTGGTCGATCGGATGCTTCTGCCGCTCGGTCCAGTGCACCGCTTCATGCGGCGCGTCGGGCTTGAAGAACATCTTGCCGAAATCGAGCCCGCGCGCCTTCCAGTGCTGGATCAGCTCGCGCTTTTCCAGCAGGTCGGTATCGCCGATGATCTGGTCGATATGGGTGTAGCCCATCTCGGCGAGCAGCGCCCTGACCTCTTCCGCCACGTAGAAGAAGAAGTTGATGACGTGCTCCGGTGTGCCCTTGAAGCGCTTGCGCAGCACCGGATCCTGCGTTGCGACGCCGACCGGGCAGGTGTTGAGATGGCACTTGCGCATCATGATGCAGCCGGCCGCGATCAGCGGCGCGGTCGAGAAGCCGAATTCGTCGGCGCCGAGCAGCGCGCCGATGATGACATCGCGGCCGGTACGCAGGCCGCCATCGACCTGCAAGGCGACACGCGAGCGCAGGCCGTTGAGCACCAGCGTCTGATGCGTCTCGGCAAGGCCCATTTCCCATGGGCTGCCGGCATGCTTGAGCGAGGTCAGCGGCGAAGCGCCGGTGCCGCCGTCATAGCCGGAAATGGTGATGTGGTCGGCGCGCGCCTTGGCGACCCCCGCCGCTACCGTGCCGACGCCGACTTCGGAGACCAGCTTGACCGAGACGTCGGCTGCCGGATTGACGTTCTTCAGATCGTAGATGAGCTGCGCCAGATCCTCGATCGAATAGATGTCGTGATGCGGCGGCGGCGAGATCAGTCCGACACCCGGCGTCGAATGCCTAACCTTGGCGATGGTCGCATCGACCTTGTGCCCGGGCAACTGGCCGCCCTCACCGGGCTTTGCACCCTGCGCGACCTTGATCTGCATCATGTCGGAATTGACCAGGTATTCCGCCGTCACGCCGAACCGCCCGGAAGCGACCTGCTTGATCGCCGAACGTTCGGGGTTCTTGCCGCCGCCTGGCAGCGGCAGATAGCGGTCGGCCTCTTCGCCGCCCTCGCCGGTGTTCGACTTGCCACCGATCTGGTTCATCGCCCGCGCCAGCGTCGTGTGCGCCTCCCTGGAGATCGAGCCGAAGGACATCGCCCCGGTCGAGAATCGCTTGACGATGTCGGCCGCCGGCATGACCTCGTCGAGCCCGACCGTCTTGCGGCCGGTCTCTTCCGCGGGCTTGATCCTGAACAAGCCGCGAATGGTTTGCGCCCGCGCCGTCTCGCTGTCGATCTGGGCGGAATAATCCTTGAAGGTTTCCCACGAACCCTGGCGCACGGCGTGCTGCAAGGTGGCGACTGCGTCGGGCGACCAGATATGCGCCTCGCCGCGCATGCGGAACAGGTATTCGCCACCGACTTCGAGGCTGTTACGCAGCACCGGGTCGTTGCCGAAACCGTCAGTGTGGCGGCTGAGCGTCTCGGCTGCGATCTCGTCCAGCCCGACGCCCTCGATCAGTGTCGCGGTGCCGGTGAAGTACTGCTGCACGAAATCGGTCTTCAGGCCGATGGCGTCGAAGATCTGCGCGCCGCAATAGGACTGGTAGGTCGAGATACCCATCTTGGACATCACCTTGAGGATGCCCTTGCCGATCGACTTGATGTAGCGCGAGACGACTTCGTAGGCGTCCACCTCCTTCGGCAGTTCCCCACGCTTGTGCATGTCGAGCAGCGTGTCGAAGGCAAGGTAAGGGTTGATCGCCTCGGCGCCGTAGCCGGCAAGGCAGCAGAAATGGTGCACTTCGCGCGGCTCGCCGGATTCGACGACGAGGCCGACCGAGGTGCGCAGTCCCTTGCGGATCAGGTGGTGGTGGACAGCCGCCGTCGCCAGCAGTGCCGGGATGGCGATGCGGTCCGGCCCGACCTGGCGATCCGACAGGATGATGATGTTGTAGCCACCGGCCACAGCCGCTTCCGAGCGCTCGCAGAGCCGGTCGATGGCGCCCTGCATGCCGCCGGCGCCCTCGTTCGAGCCATAGGTGATGTCGATCGTCTTGGTGTCGAAGCGGTCCTCGGTGTGGCCGATTGAGCGGATCTTTTCCAGATCGCCGTTGGTCAGGATCGGCTGGCGCACCTCAAGCCGCTTGCGGCGTGAACTGCCGACGAGGTCGAAGATGTTGGGCCGCGGCCCGATGAACGACACCAGGCTCATCACCAACTCCTCGCGGATCGGGTCGATCGGCGGGTTGGTGACCTGGGCGAAGTTCTGCTTGAAATAGGTGTAGAGCAGCTTCGACTTGTCCGACATGGCCGAGATCGGCGTGTCGGTGCCCATCGATCCCACGGCTTCCTGGCCGGTCGTCGCCATCGGCGACATCAACAGCTTGGTGTCTTCCTGGCTGTAGCCAAAGGCCTGCTGGCGATCGAGCAGGCTGACATCCTTGCGCAACGCGCGCGGCTCCACCGGCTTCAGGTCTTCCAGGATGAGTTGCGTGTTGGCGAGCCAGGTCTTGTAGGGATGCTTGGTGGCGATCTCCGACTTGATCTCCTCATCGGAAACGATGCGCCCCTTCTCCAGGTCGATCAGCAGCATGCGGCCGGGCTGTAGCCGCCACTTCTTGACGATCCTCTCCTCCGGCACCGGCAGCACGCCGGCTTCCGACGCCATGATGACGCGGTCATCGTCGGTGACGATATAGCGTGCCGGGCGCAGTCCATTGCGGTCGAGCGTGGCGCCGATCTGGCGGCCATCGGTGAAGACGACCGCTGCCGGTCCATCCCACGGCTCCATCAGCGCGGCATGGTATTCATAGAAAGCCTTGCGATCGGCATCCATGAGCTTGTTGCCGGCCCAGGCTTCCGGGATCAGCATCATCATGGCATGGCTGAGGCTATATCCGCCCTGGAATAGGAACTCGAGCGCATTGTCGAAGCAGGCGGTGTCCGACTGTCCCTCGTAGGAGATCGGCCAGAGCTTGGAGATGTTGTTGCCGAACAGTTCGGAATCGACGGACGCCTGACGCGCCGCCATCCAGTTGTTGTTGCCGCGCACCGTGTTGATCTCGCCATTGTGCGCGACCATGCGGTAGGGATGCGCTAGCTTCCACGACGGGAAGGTGTTGGTCGAGAAGCGCTGGTGGACGAGGATCAGCGCGGTCTCAAAACGCGGATCGGTCAGGTCCTTGTAGTAGGCACCGACCTGGTAGGCCAGGAACATGCCCTTGTAGACGATGGTGCGCGCCGACAGCGACACGCAATAGGAACCGATGTCCTTGTTGTCGTTCTCGGCGTAGATGCGGCCCGATATGACCTTGCGCAGCAAATAGAGCCTGGCCTCGTACTCCTCGTCGTCGGTAATGTCGGCTGTGCGACCGATGAATATCTGCCGATGGAACGGCTCGGACGCCACGATATCAGGAGCCTTCGACAGGGACGAGTTGTCGACGGGCACGTCACGGAACCCGATGAGCGGAAGCCCCTCGGACTGCGCCGATTCGGCGATGATGTCCTCGATATGGGAGCGCAGGGCGGCGTCCTGCGGCATGAACCAGTGTCCGACGCCGTACTGACCCGACGGCGGCAGTTCGATGCCCTGGGCTGCCATCTCCTCGCGGAAGAACCGGTCTGGAAGCTGCACCAGCACGCCGGCGCCATCGCCGATCAGCGGATCGGCGCCGACGGCACCGCGATGCGTCAGGTTTTCGAGTACGGCGAGCCCGTCCTTGACGATCTGGTGCGACTTCACGCCCTTCATGTTGACGATGAAGCCGACGCCGCAGGCATCATGTTCGTTGCGCGGATCGTAGAGGCCGTGTGCGGCAAAGCCGTTTTGGGTTCGGAACGGATTTTTGACGGCTGGCGCTTTCGTCTGCGCGGCCGGGCCGTTCGTCGCAGAGTGCGTCATGTCCGCCATCGTCTGTCCTCCATCCCCAGCCCTTTGGGCGCTGGTTTCCGTCGGGAAGCGCTTGGCTCCCCTTGATCCTTGCGGCACGTCTTGCGAAATTCTTGGGCCGAACCATGCAGCTTTCCGCATGCTTCGTATCTGGTATTCGTACAGGCCAGAGCCAGGCTGTCTACCTGTCGCTCGCGGCAACGGCCGGAGAGGCCAATGATACGCCAATCCAGCCTGTTTTGTGCGACTAAATAAGACAGCACTACTGTCCTAAATTTTTATGACAGAAATCTGGGACGCACACAAGACCGATTCGCAAAAATCTTGGGCACGCCGCGACAGAAAATTACGTGAGGCATGGTGAGAACGTAAGCTTCGGTCGCATCCCGATTTTGTAGTCGCTCCCTGGCTTCACCGCTTTTCCAACCGCTGGCCCTTGCGAGCGGCATGCGAAAACGGCCAAGGTTGTTGCGATTTTCCCAACACAGGCAGACGCATGTATTTCGCTTCCGACAATTGGGCAGGCGCCCATCCCAGTATCGCCGCAGGCCTGTCAGCCAATGCCGGCGGCTTTTCCACTGCTTACGGTGACGGCGTCCTCGATCAGGCCGTCTACAGCAGGTTCAACGAAATCTTCGAGCGCGAGGTCGCGGTGTTCTTCGTCGCCACCGGCACCGCTGCCAATTCGCTGTCGCTGACCGCCTACAACAAGCCTGGCGGCCTTTCCTTCTGCCACCGCGAATCGCATGTCATCGAGGACGAATGCGGCGCGCCGGAATATTTTTCCGGCGGATCGCGGCTCTGTGGTGTCGATGGCGCTCTGGGCAAGATCGATCCGAACAATCTGGAAAAGGCCGTTGGCCGCTTCGCCCCGGAAATCGTCCATTGGGGACGGCCAATGGCGATATCGATTACTCAGTCAACCGAGGTCGGCACCATCTACGCACTGGACGACATCGCGCGAATTTCGGCGATCGCCAGGCATCACAAGCTGGCGCTGCATATGGATGGCGCCCGCTTTGCCAACGCACTGGTCGCACTCGACACCACGCCGGCGGAAATGACCTGGAAGCGCGGCGTCGACATCGTCTCCTTCGGCGGCACCAAGAACGGCTGCTGGTGTGCCGAGGCTGTGGTGCTGTTCGATCTCGACCGCGCCAAGGAGCTGGCCTTCCTGCGCAAGCGGGCAGCACAGCTGTTTTCCAAGTCGCGCTTCATATCAGCGCAGTTCGATGCATATTTCAAAGATGGCTTGTGGCTGGACACGGCCCGCCACGCCAATACCATGGCCGCACGCCTGGCTGCAGCGATCGAGGATTCGGCAACGGCTAAGCTGGCTTGGCTGCCGCAGGCCAATGAGGTATTCGCGGTGATGAAAAAGACGGATGCCGAAAAGCTGCAATCGGCGGGCGCCGCTTTCTACGACTGGCACAAACCGCACGGCTTCGACGGCCATGTCGGCGACGACGAGTTGCTCTATCGTTTCGTCACCAGCTTTGCCACGACTTCAGATGAAGTCGATCGTTTTGGCCAGTTGATCGCCTGAGCTCCCCGAGATGACCAAACCGCCCCTCGGTTCAACCATGCGGCTGGTTCGCCCAGTGCCAAACGTGCTGGGCTTCTACGATGGCCGCATCGACGGCGTCCGCGCCTGGTCGGACGAGCCAAACTGGCTGGATGACGGTGCCTATGCCCTCGGCATCTGCACCTATGCTGTTGTCGATGGGTCGCAGGCGCTTGTCTACGACACGCATGTTTCGCTGCCCCACGCGCGCTATGTCAGGCAGACGCTCGAAGACATGGGCGTAAGCTCGATCCGGGTCGTGCTCAGCCACTGGCATGACGATCATATTGCCGGCAATGAGGTGTTTCAGGATTGCGAGATCATCGCCAACAAGCTCACCGCCTCGGCCTTGGCGAACAATCGGACCGAGATAGAAGGCGGCATTCCACCGATCCGGCCCCTCGTGCTGCCGAACAGGACCTTCGAAGGCAGTCTTGACCTCACCGTTGGATCGATCGCCGTCGAGCTGCGCCAGGTCGAAATCCACAGCCATGACGGCACGGTGCTGTTCATGCCCGGCACCGGCCTGCTCCTGGCGGGCGACACGCTGGAGGACCCGATCACCTATGTCAGCGAGCCGGATCGGCTGGCCGAACATTTGGTCGATCTCGGACGCATCGCCAACTGGCCGATAGACCGCATCCTGCCCAATCACGGCTCCCCGGCAGCGATTGAGGCAGGCTATGACAAAAGCCTCATCGCCGCAACGCAAGGATATGTCCAGAAACTGCTCCGCTGCCGGCACGAGCCCGATCTGGCGAGGCAGGATCTGAAAACCTTTGGCGCCGACATGTTCGCCACCGGTGCGGTCGGGTATTTCGCGCCATACGACGCCGTTCACCGGCAAAACGTCGAGGCCGTTATCGCAACCGGCACCGGCCAATAGAGGGCGCTTCTAGGCCAGGAAAGGCCGCGCCAAGAGCTCCAGGCCAAGCAGGATCAGGAAGATCAAGAACCAGCGGCGGAAGGTCGCCGGGCTGATCCGCTGCCGGAGCAATTGTCCCAGCCACATGCCGAGCAGCGCCGGTAACACCGCCAGCGACGACATGGCGATATGCTCGACCTGGAATGCGCCATGCGCCGCAAGGCCGGCCGCAAGCGCGATGGTCGACACCGTGAAGGAAAGGCCGAGCGCCTGGATCAGGTCATCCCGGCTCAATCCCAGCGCCTGGATGTAGGGAACGGCGGGAACCACGAACACCCCCGTACCGCCGGTCACGATGCCGGTGATGAAGCCGACGGCCGGCGACATCAGGTGCTCGGCGGCAGCCGGAACGGTCAACTGCCGCGCCAGCAAGGTGTAAGCAGCATAGATTGTCAGAGCGGCGCCAAGGCCGGCGGTCGTCCATTGGACGTTGTCGCTGGCCAGCAGCCATGAACCAGCCATTGTGCCGATGAGGATGCCGACCATCATCAGCCACAGCCGGCGCAGGATCGACGCAAAACTCGGGCCGGCGAACAACTGCCAGACATTGGTGACAAAGGACGGAACGATCAGCAGAGAGGCAGCCGTGACAGGCGGCATGATTGTGCCCAGCAGGCCCATCGCCAGTGTCGGCAAACCCATGCCGGTGATACCCTTGACGATGCCGGCCAGCAGGAAGGTGATGGCGATTGTGCCTGTCAGCGTCAAAGAAAAATCAGACATGCCCTTGATCCGTTCCGCGGACCGAAAACCTGGTTCAGCCGGGCGTGCCGCGAAAGGGCCAGTACCATGGGATGGGGGTGGCACAGACACCAGGGCAAACAAAAAGCGGCGCCACAAGGCGCCGCTTTCGTCTCGGGAGGAGACGGACTTAAATGCTGCGATTATGCAGCGGTCTTGGCCTCGATCTGCTTGGCCTTCGCCGAAGACACGGAAATCGCAATCTTGCGCGGCTTCAGCTCTTCGGGAATGTTGCGCTTGAGGTCGACGAACAGCAGACCGTTCTTCAGCGAAGCGCCGACGACTTCAACGTGGTCGGCAAGCTGGAAACGGCGCTCGAAGGCCCTTGAGGCAATGCCGCGATAGAGCAGTTCGGATCCTTCGCCGGTGCCCTCTTCCTTGCGCTCACCCTTGACGGTCAGCACATTGCGATGGGCTTCGATCGAGATTTCGTCGTCCGAGAAACCGGCGACGGCCATCGAGATGCGATAGGAATCCTCACCAGTACGCTCGATGTTGTAGGGCGGATAGGTCTGCGCGCCGTCGGGCTGCGCAAGCGAATCGAGCATGGTGAACAGCCGGTCAAAACCGACGGTCGAGCGATAGAGCGGGGAAAAATCAACGTGACGCATGAGGTGTTCTCCTGTTGAGCAACATGGTTTGCGTATGGCCGGTGCGAAACCCTCGAGCGGCGTTTCGGCTGGACCAGCGGCCCCGACATTGGCGACCGCATCCGACATTTGGGGAGCGGCTGAAAGCATTTCAAGATTTGCCTGCCAAACGGGTTCTGCCCTCGATGAACGGCAGATGAACCAAGGCTTCGGCGCACGTTCAGCTATGCGGCGCTAAAGTCTGTTCAAGACTAGGGAACAGGCGGCGCATGATGAGGCGCCGCGACGAGGCCGAACCGGGTGTAACGTCCCTTCCTCCCGGATCGACAGAGGCCGGAAGCACGCCGCAGGCTGCTTCCGGCCTTGCTCGTTGCCTGGCTCGCCCCTATCCACCCGAATTCCTTTGCTTTTGCCGCATTGGCGTCTATCACCGTGCCTGAGCCCGCAGCCCATGCAGGGCAACGACACACCAAACGCAGTGCCGAATGACGGACCTCTTTCACCAGACTCCAGGCAATCCGATCCCGGAAAACGCTGCCGGCGGCTTTTTCACCACGCGCGACCGCAAGAGGATTCGCTACGGCCTCTTTCCGGCGGTTGCCCGCCCCTTGAAAGGCACCGTCGTCCTCCTGACCGGCCGTAATGAGTGTATCGAGAAATATTTCGAAACCATCCGCAACCTCGCCGACCGGGGCTTCGGCATTGCCACCCTCGACTGGCGCGGCCAGGGCGATTCCGATCGGCTGATCCGCGACCGCCAGCGCGGCTACGTCCGCAGCTTCTACGACTACACCGGCGATCTGGAACAGTTCTTCGAAGAGATCGTGCTGCCCGATTGCCGTGGGCCGTACTACATCCTGGCCCATTCGACCGGAGCTGTAATCGCGCTGCTCGCCGCGCCCTCGATGGTGAACCGGGTGCGGCGCATGGTGATGATCGCGCCCTTCTTCACCGTACCTGACCTGCCGTTGTCGATAACAACGGTGCGCCGCGTCTGCTCGCTGTTGTGTCTTCTCGGCCTTGGCCGACTTTACGCGGCATGGGGTCCGCGACCGAGGGAAACGGCACCGTTTGCCACCAACAAGGTGACATCGGACCCGGAGCGGTATCGACGCAACACGCTGATCTACGAAACCTATCCGCAACTCGCGCTCGGCGGCCCGACGATCCGCTGGCTGAAAGCCGCAGCCGACGCGACCGAAATCGTCAGCGACCCGGATTTCATGGCCAGGATCCAGGTTCCCTTGCTGATGATCGCAGCCGGCGGCGATCAGGTCGTGTCGACCAAGGCCGTGGAGACCTACACCAGACATTTGCGTCTCGGCTCGCTGCTGACGATCGATGGCGCACGCCATGAGATCCTGCAGGAAGCCGACATCTACCGCGAGCAGCTCCTCGCCGCCTTCGATGCCTTCATCCCCGGAACCGACGACAACGCTTAAAGCAGTTCACGCTTGCCGCGCAAAATCCATGATCCAGTTGGTCTCCCATGACTTGCCGCCATCCGGTGAAAAGGCCTGCTCCCAGCGCGCCGATTCTGCCGTGATCAGCGACCAGAAGAAGCGAACCTGGATCGGGCGGCCCTCGAAGACGTCGTCGCACAGGAACGTGCCGACGCCTTCCTCGAAGGACCCGCGCATCGGCACATCGATGGTCGACGGGTTGCGGCCGTCGATCCACCAGATCGCCCATTGTCTCGTCGCCGCATCGAAAGTGCGCAGAGTGGCGGCGCGATAGCTGCCGCCGGGCAATTCAATGACATTGTCGTCGAAATTGCCGAGACCGCCAAGGATCGGCCGCACCTCGCACGTCCCGCCAAACGCATCCCAGTTGGTGTCGCCGGCAAGCCGCATGCGCAACCGTCGATGGCTGACATCCCAGCGACCGAAGAAGAAATCGAAATCAGCCCGGCCATCTGCCGCAGCACTGTCGGAACGGGTGGCTGTTGACTGCGTCGGCATGTGTAATCCTCCCTCTGATGACACCCTTCATAACGGAAGGCTCCTGACACCTTCCTGTCAGCAGGGTTGCGCAATCGTCAGAGGAGTTTGGCTACTGCGCCGGCGCGTCAGCCGCGCAGCGCCGCCATCGCCGCGGCATGAAGTTCCGGCGTCGCCGCGGCCACGATGTCGCCGCCCTTTTCCGCCGGTCCACCTTCGAAGGTGCTGACGACGCCGCCGGCCTTCTCGATGATCGGGATCAGCGCCACGATGTCATAGGGCTTCAATCCGGGATCGGCGACGATATCGACGCTGCCTGAAGCGATCATCGAAAAGGCATAGCAATCGGCGCCGTAGCGAACGAGTTGGACCTGCTTCTCGAATTCGTCAAAACGCTTGCGCGCGTCGCCCTTGAACAGCGCCGGCGTGGTGGTGAACAGCGTCGCCTCGGCGAGGTTCGTCGTCTTGCGCGTTGCCAGTCGTCGCGGCCCGCCCGGTCCCTCATAGTGGGAACCGGAAGCGTTGGCGTAGAAAAGCTCGCCGGTGAAAGGCTGCGACATCATGCCGGCAACGGCATCGCCGTCGACCGTCAGCCCGACCAACGTTCCCCACACCGGCAGACCGGAGATGAAGGCGCGCGTACCGTCGATCGGATCGATCACCCAGACATGCCTGCTGGAGATATTCTCGCTGCCATGCTCCTCGCCGAGAATGCCATGATCGGGGTATTCCGCTGATATAAGCGCCCGGATGGCCCGTTCGGCCTCGCGGTCGGCCTCGGTGACCGGATCGAAGCTGCCCGCCTCCTTGTTGGCGACCACCCCTTGCCGGCGGAAGCGCGGCAAGGTCTCGGCGGCGGCGGCATGCGCGATGCGCCGCATGAAATCGATGCTGATGTCCAACTGATTCTCCCGCGTTGCAGCATGCTGAACTGTCGTTTGCCGGTGGTTTTCCGCCAACACAAGGGGCGTGCAAAACTTTTGGGCACCGACAACTGTTGCTCGAATGTCACGCAAGCGTCATGGAAGTGCAATTTCCACATCACTGTGAATTAAAAAAGCCTGAAGATCGCTTGACATTTGTGCAGCGCACAATAGTTTTGTTCTCGGACAGGTTTTCCTGTCCATGCCCTCCTTGGGCGTTTCCTCCCTAGACTTCGACCGTGTCGTGCAAACGATGCGGTCTTTTTTTGCGCCCCAGCACGACACGCGATCCGGGCCGAGGCCCGGTGCTACTCGGCGGCGAGCGGCAGGTCGACAAAATGGTGATCGGGCATCGCCATCAGGTCGGCCGAAAATCGCGCCAGATCGTCGGCGAGTGCGTCGAAGCCGGCGGATTTCTGGAACGTCCGCTCGTTCATGTAGAGCCCCCGATTGACCTCGATCTGCAGCGCGTGGAGATGGCGCGCCGGCCGGCCGTAATGCTCGGTGATAAAACCTCCGGCATAGGGTTTGTTGTGGGCAACGGTGTAGCCCATGCCGGCGAGCAGGCCGATCGCCGTCTCGGTCAACGCCGCCGAGGCGGAAATGCCGAAACGGTCGCCGACGATGAAGTCCGGCCTCAATCCGTTGTCGCCGACCCTTATGCTCGCAGGCATCGAGTGGCAGTCTATCAGCACGGCATAGCCGAACCGTGCATGGGTTCTGGTCAACAGCCGCTTCAGCGTCTCATGATAGGGTTTGTAGACGGCTTCGATCCGCGCGATGGCCTCGGCCAGCGGCAAGCGGCCGGAATAGATATCGAGCCCCTCTCCCACCAGCTTGGGCACGGTGCCAAGCCCGCCGGCCACCCGCGCCGAACGGATGTTGCAGAAGGACGGCACCGGTTCGGCGAACATGCGTGGATCGAGTTCCCAGGGCTCGCGGTTGACGTCAAGATAGGCACGCGGGAAATTCGCCGCCAGCATCGGCGCGCCGAGCGGGACCGCACCGCCGAACAGTTCGTCGACGTAGCAATCCTCGGACCGGCGGATGGCGTTTCGGTCGAGCCGCGCCATGGCAAGGAAGCGGTCGGGATAGTAGCGGCCGCTGTGCGGCGAGTTGAAGAGGAAGGGAACGCGCTGCTCGGCGCCCGATCGGATTTCGAAGGGTGGAACGACCGAAAAATCCTCGGCTGCCGTCTTCAATTTGAACGAACCCGGAAACACCAGTGCATCATGACTGGAAAGTGCCACCTCGCTCGTCGCATGTCCAGCATTTCGGCATTCTGATCGCTTTACCAAATCGGATTTATGCTGCCATCGTTCACTTGATGTTTACCGTCACCTCCTCATATACAGGATGGTTAACGGGCGTGCCCCGCGACAATGTCGGGGTGGGTGATTCGGACGGGATATGATGGTACGCATTCTGCTGGCGGAAGACGATGACGACATGCGCCGGTTCCTCGTCAAGGCACTGGAGCGCGCCGGCTACCAGGTCAGCGATTTCGACAATGGCGCCAGCGCCTATGAGCGGCTGCGCGAAGAACCCTTCTCCCTGCTGTTGACCGATATCGTCATGCCGGAAATGGACGGCATCGAACTTGCTCGCCGTGCCACCGAGATCGATCCCGACCTCAAGGTGATGTTCATCACCGGCTTCGCCGCTGTTGCGCTGAACCCGGATTCCAAGGCGCCGAAAGACGCCAAGGTGCTGTCGAAGCCGTTCCATCTGCGCGATCTCGTCAACGAGGTCGAAAAGATGCTGCAGGCCGCCTGAAGCGCTTCTGACAGGATCCCGATGCGTCGTCGTTGGCGCGACAAAGCGAGCCTTTCTTTCCCTTTTCTGGCTATTGACGCGCTGGACCAAAAATGGTGTATGCGCGGCTTCGGATGGGCGTGTAGCTCAGCGGGAGAGCACTGCATTGACATTGCAGGGGTCACAGGTTCAATCCCTGTCACGCCCACCATCCAGACAATCCGGCATTTTGATTTGCATCGCATGTCGCCGCGGCTGATTGCGGAAACGCCGGTTACCGCTTCCAGAACATCCATTTCGGCTTTTTGCGTTTGCGCAGGCCCGTCGGCCTGATCGTCACCGGAAAACTGTTCGGGTCGCCGGCCTCGGCGAGAAATCGACGCCGCCATTCGTCATTTTGCGCGTTGCGCTGTGGTTTCAGATCCACATCTCCCGTCGGGGGCACGGGAGCGTCCAGGCCCAGCCGGGCGCCTATGTGTTGGCACGCGCTGTCGAAATCATCGCAGATGTCTTCGTGGAAGAGGCGAAGCGGCTCAGCCCCGGTTCTGGCGAAATAGGCTGCCCAGCGCCCGTTGCCGGCCGCAATCTTGGCAAGCGCGGCCTCAATCCCCAACGCCGAATACTCGGCATGCTTGCCTGCATTTCCGTCTCTGCCGCTCCACACCCCGTCCTGCATAGCCTTGTTCAGCGAAACAGCCTGACCGAGCAGGTCGCGTCTTTCAAGATGTACCCATAGCGGATCGGGAAACCACTCCGTGAGACGAATATCCTTTTGGAGCCTGTCGAAATGCTCCGGAAACAGCTTGATCGCCACGACGCCGTTGGCCGTTTTGCCCTTCTCTACAGCAAGCAGGCAACGATCCGTCGTCGTCACCTCTGGGCTGTCCCAATGACGGAAATACTCCGTCGGGTTGCCGAGGACGCCGGTGCTGGCCACCTTGCTGCAGAAGTGACTGCTCCCGCTCCGCGGCGTGCTCGCTATGATGAGCGTCTTGCGAGGTCGTTCCCAGCTTGCAGGCGGGCTGATCGGCATGTCTGGCAGATACCAACGAGACGTCGCGAAGTCTATCTGAGTGTGTGCCGGTCTTGAAAGACAAAAAGCCGTCCCGGCATGAACCGGGACGGGCAGAATTCGATCAGATCATTGGGGTTGCGGATCGGGCGTGTTCCCTTTGTCCTTGTCGCCGTTCCTGCCTTCCTTGCAAGGCACATCGCCAATGCTGCAGCATTTGCCGTTGTAAGTGACGTTCGGTTTCAGGTTGTCGCATTCTCTTGTGGTTGTCTTGAAGAAGCGCGTACCATCGGCCTGCTCGAAAGCCGCGGCCAGAACTTTCACAGAATCCCTTTTGAACTTGATGTCTACGGGCAGATTCCCTGGGACGTCGACAGGTTGGCGGCAGGCGAATTCAGGTTTTCAAAAAACACCAACCGACCAAGCGAACAGAATTCGGCACGATACGAAACGCTTATCCGTCGCCGCAAGAACCTTTACGTGATGAACAACAACGGCGCGCGCAACAAGGCGCTGGAGATCGCACGCGGGCGCGCGAAGTGGCTGATGCCCTGGGACGGAAACAGCTATCTGACGCCGTCGGCGTTCCAGCAGATTCGGGCGGCCATCGAAGCGAACCCTCATTTCCCATATGTCGTCGTGCCGATGGCGCGCATTGTCGACAACGCATTGCTGCTCGATGCGAATTACAATCCGCCGGCGAAGGAAGAGCCGCAGATCATATTTCGAAGCGACACGACCGAATTGTTCGACGAAGAGCATGGATATGGACGCCGGCCAAAGGTCGAAATGTTGTGGAGGCTTGGTATTCCGGGGCAATGGGACCAGTTCCGCGACGACCGGTGGGATTTCCCACGCCCGAAACCGGCATCGAATGCCGGGCTTTTCCAGAATGCCGGCTGGGTTGCACGCCTGGATTCAGGGCGCTCGCATCTGGAAATCGGCAAAGCTGGTTACAAAGCGCGCTCGATCAGTCGCGACGAAGCGATCGTCGACATGCTCGACCGCTGCGACGCCAAGGCAATTGCTGCCAGGCTAGATTCATCCCGCCTGGCTTTCTATGACGAAGACGCCCTGGTAGCCGCATCCAGAAACCGCGATACACCTCTTCGGCAGCATCTCAGGACGATCGCCAACCTGGCGCTCGCCCGCGGTCCGTTCAGCGTGGTGGACAAGACCGGCATGGCGCCAAGCGGTGATCCGCACGACTATTTCCAGCCGGCTCCCTATTGGTGGCCCGATCCCGGCAAGCCGGATGGCCTTCCCTATGTCGTGCGCGACGGCGAACGCGCGCCCGGCACCGCATTGTATGAAGCGGGCAGCGAAAGCTCCGATCGAACGCGCCTGCAACAGGTTCTGGACGACACCACCGTGCTTGCACTGGCGGCAACCGTACTGGGCGAGCAGCACTACGCCAGCCACGCCGCAAAGCTCATTCGAGCATGGTTCATCGACCCCAGGACAAGAATGAACCCGCATATGCACTACGCCCAGGTACGGTTCGGGCACAACAACAATGAAGGCAGCGGACAAGGTATCATCGAACTCAAGGATCTTTACTTCTTCCTCGATGCCGTTCGCCTTGTCGAACGAACGGATGCGCTGAACAAGCAGGACCGCGAGGCGTTCAGATCCTGGCTTGGTTCCTATTGCGCATGGCTGGACACCGCGCCGGCTGCGGCGACGGAATTTTACCGGCCCAACAACCATGGCGTATTTTACGATCTCCAGCGGGCATCGATCGCGGCGTTTCTGGGTGACAGCGCAGTCTTGGCCAAAGTCGGCCTCTACGCCAGGGAGAGACTGGCGGACCAGATCGCTACCGACGGCTCGCTGCCACAAGAGCTGTCTCGCACCCGTCCAAGGCACTACGTGATGTTTACCTTGCAGGGCTGGACGACACTGGCTCGCCTGCTGTCTTCGGTCGGAGACAATCTTTGGCAGCATCGAGCTTCCGGGGGACAAGGGCTGATTTCGGCGCTGCGCTGGCTGGCCGCGAACAAGGAAATGCGGGACACCATGCCGGTCGAGAAGATCGACCCGGATCGGATGTCGCCGCTGCTGTTCGACCTTGCACGTCATGATCTCGAAGGGACGGCGGTCCCCGACATCGAACCGGCGACGACCAAGCCCATCTTCCACCCGGACGAAGCCATCGCGCCGTTCTGGCCCTGGCGAAGGCCCTAGCCCACGCTTGGAGTCCGCAGCTTTGCCTTCGGCGTCAAGCCGGATGTCGAGGCTGACTGCCTGAATACCAACACACCTCTGGGCGCGTCGCGTCGAAACGGATTCAGGCTATGCGCTTTAAGTCATTGTTTTTATGCATGCCGTTGCCTCAAAACCGGGACCATTTTTTTGGGCGACATGCATTAGACGCCCGCCACGGCGCAGAGGCTCTTCATTCGGGCCACCGCCAGCTCCGGGTCGGCCAGCAACCCAGCCTGATCGGCAAGGCGGAAGACATCGGCATAGTGGCGGATGCCGCGCGCCGATTGCATGCCGCCGACCATCGAAAAATGCTCCTGATGGCCGTTCAGCCACGCCATGAAGACGATGCCGGCCTTGTAGTATTCGGTCGGCGCCTCGAAGATTTTCCGCGACAGCGGCACAGTCGGCGCCATCAGCGCGTCATAGCCGGCGCGGTCGCCGTCAGCCAGTTTCACGAGCGCTGCATTGGCGACCGGCGCAATGGCGTCGAAAATGCCGAGCAGCGCGTGCGAATGTCTTTCGCCGTCGCCGGCGATCAGTTCGGGGTAATTGAAGTCGTCACCAGTGAACATGACGACGCCGTCGGGAAGCCGGTTCCTGAGCGCGATCTCCTTGCCGGCATCGAGCAGCGATATCTTGATCCCATCCACCTTGCTGGCGTGGCGTTCGATGATGGCGACCACCGTGTCGAGCGCGGCGTCGAAATCATCGCTGCCCCAGTAGCCCTTCAATGCCGGGTCGAACATGTCGCCGAGCCAATGCAGGATGACCTTGCCGGATGTCTGCGACAGGATGCGGTCGTAGACGCTGATATAGTCGTCGGGGCCCTTGGCAACGGCCGCCAGCGCGCGGCTGGCCATCATGATCGTCTTGCCGCCCTGGCCTTCGATGAAACCGAACTGGTCTTCGTAGGCAGAGATGACATCGTCGATCGTCCTGGCGGTAGCAGGCGGCAGATGGTCGGTGCCGGCTCCCGAAGCAAGGTCGGCGCCTTCGACAGTGCGCGCCTCGGCGATCGAGCGGCGGATCAACTCCTTCGCATTTGACCAGTCGAAACCCATGCCACGCTGCGAGGTGTCCATCGCCTCGGCGATGCTGAAGCCGAGCCGCCACAGATGATGGCGAAAGGCCATCGTCTTGTCCCAATCGACTGCGGGCTTGGACCACGGATCGGTCATTTCAAGGGGATCGGCAACGACATGGGCTGCGGCATAGGCGATACGCGAAAACGGCGCGCCGATCGCCGGCTGCACCGGCTGACCGACAAGGTGATAGCGGGCGCGGGCACCGCCCTCCCCAGGCAAGGAAATGTCCATTGATCTCTCCCTTGGTCGCGCCCTATAAATGGAACGTTCCAATAAATCAAGAGCCTTTGTGGTTTTCACTTTCGGACCGAGCCGAATAATGCGCCGCAACACAAAACCCATCAATAGGGGCACATTATGCCAAAAAATTATCGATTTTTCGGATTCGGGAAAATGCATATTGACTCGAAACCGCCGCAGGGATTAGAACGTTCCAATAAATCGTCCAAGAAAATACCGGGAGGATGCATCTGGATGGCCAGCCGGCCCAAGTCGACGATACTCGACATCGCTCGCGAGGCGGGCGTGTCAAAGTCGACGGTGTCGCTCGTGCTGCAGGGCAGCGGGCTTATCCGGCCTGAAACCGCAAGCAAGGTTCGCAAGGCGATCGAGGATGTCGGCTATGTCTACAACCGCGGCGCCGCCAATCTGCGCAAGTCTCATTCCAACGTTATCGGCATGGTCATCAACGATCTCACCAACCCCTTTTTCGCCGAACTGGCGGTCGGCATGGAACGCGTCTTCCAGTCGGCCGGCATCGTGCCCTTCATCGCCAACACGGCTGAAAATCCAGTGCGCCAGGAAGAAGTGCTGAAATCGCTGATGGAGCAAGGCGTCGCCGGCCTGATCGTGTCGCCGGCGCGGGGCACGACGCCGGGCGCGTTCCGGCGCATCGAGGCGGCGGGCCTTCCCGTCGTCTTCGCCATGCGCCGTCTTCCCGAAAGCCGCATCCCGGTCATCGCGCCCGACAATCATCGCGGCGCCTGGCTCGCCACCGCCCATCTGATCGGCAAGGGGCATCGCCGGCTAGCCTTCTTCGGCGGCTCGTCCGACCTGGTTGTCTATCACGAGCGGCGGGGCGGTTTTCGCGAGGCCTGCGAGACGCTTGGCATCGCCGCAGCGGACACGTTGGTCGTCGAAGGCGAGACCAACCGCAGGGGCGGCATTGCCTGTCTGGAAACGGCTCTTGCGATGGCCGAGCCGCCGACTGCGGCGCTGTGCTTCAACGACGCCGTCGCCTTCGGCGCCATGCTGGCGCTGCGCAAGCGCGGGCTGGAGCCCGGCGCGGATTTTGCCGTCGTTGGCTTTGACGATGTTGCCGAGGCCGAGCACTACATGCCGGCTTTGACCAGCGTTGCCGTGGACTCTGCGGGCCTCGGCGAGCGCGCCGCCCATGTCATGCTGAAGATGATTCAGTCGCGCACCACGCGCGCCGAGGACCACATCGGCGCCGTCAACCTCGTGGTCAGGGACAGCTGCGGTCCCAATCGCGGTGCAGGAAGTCGTCGTGCGGGATTGGGAGACGCCGCATGAGCATCAGATGGGGATTGATCGGCGCCAGCACGATCGCATAAGCAATTCATGATCGGCGCCATCCGCGCTCAAGCCGATGGCGAGATCGCGGCGGTGATGAGCTCCAGCCCGGAGCGCGCCAATTCCTATGCCGGCGAAAACAACATTCCGCTCGCTGTCTCGACGCTCGACGGCCTGCTCAAATCAGACATCGACGCCGTGTACATCTCGACCACAAACGAATTGCATCTCGAACAGGCATTGGCCGCCATCAAGGCGGGAAAACATGTGCTGTGCGAAAAGCCGCTGGCGCTGACCAGCGCCGATGCGCGCAGGATGCTTGCTGCCGCGAAAGCCGCAGGGGTTGTGCTCGGCACCAACCATCACCTGCGCAATGCCGGATCGCATCGCGCCATGCGCGAGGCGATCGCCGCCGGCCGCATCGGCAAGCCGATCGCCGCGCGCGTCTTCCATTCCGTCTACCTGCCGGAAAACCTGCAGGGCTGGCGTATCACCAGGCCTGATGCCGGCGGTGGCGTGGTGCTTGACATCACAGTGCATGATGCCGACACGCTGCGCTTCGTGCTTGGCGACGATCCCTCGGAGATTTCGGCCTTCACGCAGACCGCGGGCATGGCCGGCGGCGGGCTGGAGGACGGCGTCATGTGCATCTGGCGCTTCAAATCGGGCGTCATTGCCCAGTCGCATGAAGGCTTCACCACCAAATTCGCCGGCACCGGCTTCGAGGTGCATGGCTCGGAAGGCTCGTTGATCGCCACCAATGTGATGACCCAGAAGCCGGTCGGCTCCGTGCTGCTGCGCACCGCAAAGGGCGAGGAGGAACTGAGCTTCGACCGCGAGAATCTCTATGCAAGGTCCCTTCGCCAGTTCCATGCGGCGATCCGTGGCGAAGGCCAGCCGTCCGCCACCGGTGAAGACGGCGTCTGGTCGCTGGCATCAGCCGAAGCGGCATTGCAGTCGGCGAAGTCCGGCAAAGCGGTGGCGATCGACACGAAACTCGGGAGCGCAATTTGAGCAAGGTCGTCTCAGCAGCGCAGGCCGCCAGCCTGATCAAGGACGGCATGGTCGTGTCCGTTTCATCGTCGAGCGGTCTCGGCTGCCCGGATGCGGTGCTCGCCGCCATCGGCGAACGCTTCGACGCCGAAGGTCATCCCAAGAACATCACGACGCTGCACCCGATCGCCGCCGGCGACATGTATGGCATTAGGGGTATCGATCATCTGGCCAAGCCCGGCCTGTTGAAGCGCACGCTGTGCGGCTCCTATCCCTCCGGCCCGTCATCCTCTGAGCCGCCACAGATCTGGAAGATGATCGGCGACAATTCGGTCGCCGCCTACAATGTCCCGTCCGGCATCCTGTTCGACATGCACCGCGAGGCCGCCGCCAAGCGGCCAGGCGTGCTGACCAAGGTCGGCCTCGACACCTTCGCCGATCCGCGCCACCAGGGCTGTGCCATGAATGCCGCCGCCAGCGAGCCAATCGTTTCGGTGCAGCAGTTCGACGGCGAGGAATGGCTCTATTTCCGCTCCATCGTACCGCATGTCTCGATCATCCGTGCCACATCAGCCGACGAGCGCGGCAACCTGACCTACGAGCATGAGGGCGCCTATCTCGGAGGCCTGGAGCAGGCACTGGCCGCCCGCAACAATGGCGGCGTCGTCATTGCGCAGGTCAAGCGCGTCGTCGAGAACGGCACGCTGAAGCCGCATGACGTGCGCGTGCCGGGCGTTCTGGTCGACCATATCGTCGTCGCGCCAGATCAGTTGCAGACGACGCTGACGCCTTACGACCCGGCGATCTCGGGTGAGATCTTCCGGCCGCTGTCGAGCTTCCGCAATGCCGAGATGAACGTGCAGAAGGTGATTGCCCGCCGCGTCGCCATGGAACTTCGCGACGGCATGGCCGTCAACATCGGCTTCGGCATCTCCGCCAACGTGCCGCGCATCCTTCTCGAAGAAGGCCAGCACGGCAAGGTCACGTGGGTGATCGAACAAGGCGCGGTCGGCGGTGTGCCGCTGCTCGACTTCAAGTTCGGCTGCTCGTCGAATGCCGACGCCTTCATGCCTTCGCCGCACCAGTTCATCTATTTTCAGGCCGGCGGCTTCGATGCTTCGCTGCTGTCCTTCCTGCAGATCGACCGCCACGGTTCTGTCAACGTGTCGAAGCTTTCGGCGCGGCCGCATGTCACCGCCGGCGCAGGCGGTTTCGTCGACATCACCGCGCGGGCAAAGAAGATTGTTTTCTCCGGTTTCTTCAATGCCGGCGCCAAGCTTTCGCTGGCTGACGGCGGCATCCGCATCGACGCCGAAGGCAAGGTCAAGAAGGTGGTCGGCGAGGTCGAACACATCTCCTTCTCGGGCAAGCGCGCGGTCGCTCAGGGCCAGGATATCACCTACGTCACCGAGCGCTGCGTGATGAAGCTGACGCCGGAAGGACTGGTCGTCACCGAACTGGCGCCGGGGATCGATCTTCAGCGCGATGTGCTGGCGCAGGCCGAGACTCCGCTCGGTGTCGCCAAGGACCTCAAGCTGACGCCGGCCGCCCTCTATCGGGATCAGCCGATCGGCCTGTCGCTTAATGGCGGCGCTTCACTTGGAGGCGGGCATGTCTGAGCGTCTCGTCACCTTTGAAACCGACGGCGCCATCGGCATCGTCACGCTGCGCCGCCCTGAGAAATTCAACGCCCTCGATATCCCGATGCTGCGGGCGCTTGAGACTGCGCTCGACGAAGCGGAGGCCGCGGACGGCGTCCGCGTCGTGCTGCTCCGCGGTGAAGGCAAGGGCTTCTGCGCCGGTGGCGATGTCGAGGCCTGGGCGCAAATGAGTGCTGCCGACTTCCAGGTGCAGTGGGTGCGCTATGGCCACCGCGTTTTCGACCGGCTGGCGCGTCTGCGGCAGCCGACAATCGCCGTGCTGTCGGGCCATGCGCTGGGCGGCGGCCTGGAACTGGCGGTCGCGTGCGACTTCCGCGTCGCTGAAGCACATGTGAAATTGGGTTTCCCGGAAACGTCGATCGGCGTCGTCCCCGGCTGGTCCGGAACGCAGCGCGCCGTGCGGCGCTTCGGTGCCCAGACGGTGCGCCGCCTGGCGCTCGGCGGAGAGGTCCTTGTGGCCGCCGATGCGCTTGCATTGGGCATTGTCGATCGGGTTGTCGAGACCGGCAAGGCGTTCGACGACGCCAAGGCCTGGGGCGAAAAAATCGCCGAGCGCGGTCCGCTCGCGAGCGAAGCCGCCAAGCTGATGATGGCGGTCGCCGAAGGCGAAGAGAGCGCTGCCGCCGTCGAGGCACTGGCCAGCGGCTTCATCGCGCTGACCGGCGATCTCAAGGCCGGCGTCGACGCATTCAAGGCCAAGCAGAAACCAGCGTTTTCAAGATCCTAGAGCGACGAGCGAGTACCATGAATTTGCCCCTCAACATCGCCATGCCGTCAGAGGCTGCCGCAGCGCCGACGACCTACAAGCTGCTGATCGACGGCAAGCATGTCGAAGCCCGCAACGGCCGGATGCTGGAGCGCAAGAGCCCAGGCCATGGCTTCACGGTCTCGCACTATGCCCAAGCCGGCGAGCCGGAAGTCGAGGCCGCGGTGGCTGCCGCGCACAAGGCCTTCGAGACCGGTCCGTGGCCGCGCATGAAGGCCGGCGAGCGCGCCGCCATCCTGCTCAAGACGGCCGACTTGATCGAGGGACGGCTGGACGAGATCGCCCGGCTCGATGCGCTGGAATCCGGCAAGCCGATCGCCCAGGCGCGCGGCGAGATCGGCGGCGCTGTCGACATCTGGCGCTATGCTGCATCCCTCGCCCGCACGCTCTCCGGCGACAGCTACGCCAACCTCGGCGACGCCATGCTGGGCGTCGTGCTGCGCGAACCGATTGGCGTCGTTTCGATCATCACGCCATGGAATTTCCCCTTCCTCATCGTCAGCCAGAAATTGCCCTTCGCACTCGCCGCCGGCTGCACGGCGGTGGTCAAGCCGAGCGAGATGACGTCGGCCTCGACTTTCGTGCTTGGCGATATCCTGATGCAGGCCGGCTTGCCGAAAGGCGTCGTCAACATCCTTGCCGGTCTGGGCGCCGACGTCGGCGCACCGATGGTCAGCCATCCGCTGGTCGAGATGGTGTCGTTCACCGGCTCCACCCGCGTCGGCAAGATGACCATGGCTGCGGCTGCAAATTCGCTGAAGAAAGTATCGATGGAACTCGGCGGCAAGAACGGCCAGATCGTCTTCCCGGATGCCGATCTCAAGGCGGCTGCCGACGCGGCGGTGTTCGGCGGTTTCTTCAACGCTGGCGAATGCTGCAACGCCGGCAGCCGGCTGATCGTCCATGAGGCGATCGCCGACGACTTTCTCGCGGCGGTCAAGGCGCTCACCGCCAAGGTGATTGTCGGCGATCCGCTCGACGACCGGACCAAGGTCGGTGCGATGATTTCCTCCGAGCATCTGGAAAAGGTGGCCGGCTTTGTCGCTGCGGCCGAAGGTGACGGCAGCCGGATTTACAGCGGCGGCAAGCAGTTGGCCTCGAGCGCCGGCCAGTATCTTGACCCGACCATCATTTCCGGCGTCACCGAAGACATGGCCATTGCGCGGGAAGAAGTGTTCGGGCCGGTGCTCTCGGTGCTGACTTTTGAATCGGTTGAAAAGGCGTTGCACATCGCCAACAACACGCCCTATGGTTTGTCGGCGGGTGTGTGGAGCGCCAGCATCGACACCTGCATGTCGGTGGCGCGGGGTGTGCGTTCGGGAACCGTTTGGGTGAATACGTTCATGGAAGGTTATCCCGAGCTGCCTTTCGGAGGCTACAAACAGTCCGGTCTCGGACGCGAACTCGGAAAACGCGCCGTCGAGGACTATACCGAGGAAAAGACAATCCAGTTTCATCGCGGCCAGCGCACCGGTTGGTGGGTCGGCTGAGTTTGGAAGAACCCCGGTGGGCATCCACCGGTCGTGTGACTGCAACAAGGGAGGTAGTACATGTTGCGCAAACTGCTTATCGGAACGGCTCTCGCATCGGGTCTTGTGTTCGCGGCCCATGCCGAGGACGTCAAGGAAGTCCAGATGCTGCATTGGTGGACGTCGGGCGGCGAAGCAGCCGCTCTGAACGTGCTCAAGGAAGATCTGTCCAAGGAAGGCTATGCCTGGAAGGACGTGCCGGTGGCTGGTGGTGGCGGTGACTCTGCCATGACCGCGCTGAAGGCGATGGTCGCGGCGGGCAATTACCCAACCGCCTCACAGATGCTCGGCTACACCGTGCTCGACTATGCCGCAGCCGGCGTGATGGGCGACCTGACCGAAACGGCCAAGAAGGAAGGCTGGGACAAGTCCGTTCCGGCGGCCCTGCAGAAGTTCTCCGTCTACGACGGCAAGTGGGTCGCGGCTCCGGTCAACGTCCACTCGGTCAACTGGCTGTGGATCAACAAGGCGGTGATGGACAAGATCGGCGGCACCGAGCCGAAGACCTTCGACGACTTCGTCGCGCTGCTCGACAAGGCCAAGGCGGCGGGTGTCATCCCGCTCGCGCTCGGCGGTCAGAACTGGCAGGAAGCCACGATGTTCGACTCGGTCGTGCTTTCGACCGGCGGGCCTGAGTTCTACAAGAAGGCCTTCAACGACCTCGACGAGGAATCGCTCAAGTCCGACACGATGAAGAAGTCGTTCGACAATCTCGCCAAGCTCGTCACCTATGTCGACCCGAACTTCTCGGGCCGCGACTGGAACCTCGCCACCGCCATGGTCATCAAGGGCGATGCCCTGGTGCAGGTCATGGGTGACTGGGCCAAGGGCGAGTTCAACGCCGCCAAGAAAACGCCGGGCACCGACTTCCTGTGCTACCGCTTCCCGGGCACCGACGGCTCAGTGGTCTACAACTCCGACATGTTCGGCATGTTCAACGTTCCGGACGACCGCAAGGCCGCCCAGGCCGCGTTGGCCACCGCCACACTGTCGAAGAGCTTCCAGTCGGCCTTCAACGTCGTCAAGGGTTCGGTTCCGGCCCGCACCGACGTGCCGGACACCGACTTCGACGCTTGCGGCAAGAAGGGCATCGCCGATCTGAAGGCCGCCAACGAAGGCGGCACGCTGTTCGGTTCGCTCGCACAGGGCTATGGTGCACCTCCGGCGGTCGCCAACGCTTACAAGGACGTCGTTTCGAAGTTCGTCCATGGTCAGATCAAGACCTCCGACGAAGCCGTGACCGAACTGGTCAAGGCGATCGACGACGCCAAGTAAGAACCGCGCACGAAGAGACCTTCCCCGCTCCGGCGGGGAAGGTTTCCAATCCGCTGACATGGTCGGCCTCGCGTCGATCAAAACCCCGTCTGCACGGGGCCGTTCTCCCGCCCGGCGGTGAAGGACGGACTGCCCGAACGGGAGGAGCTCATGAGTACGGTTGCGACAAGCCAGATCAAGCTGACACCGGAGCATAACGCCCGCCCTGGTGCCTCCATGCGTTCGCGCCTGCAGGACGCACTGCCGAAGATCGTGCTGGCGCCAAGCTTCGCGGCCACCGTCGTCTTCGTCTACGGCTTCATCCTGTGGACGATCTACCTGTCCTTCACCAACTCCAAGACTTTCCCGTCCTATGCGCTCACCGGGCCGCGCGCCTATCAGCGACTGTGGCGCTGGACCTTCGAGAGCGATCCCCCGTCGAGCTGGTACACATCGATCGTCAACATGGGCATTTTCGGCTTTCTCTACATCTTCATCTGCCTGGCGCTCGGCCTGTTCCTGGCGATCCTGCTCGACCAGAAGATCCGCGGCGAAGGCATGCTGAGGCCGATCTACCTCTACCCGATGGCGCTGTCCTTCATCGTCACCGGCGTCGCCTGGAAATGGTTCCTCGATCCCGGCCTCGGCCTTGAGCAGACAATGCATCAATGGGGCTGGACGAGCTTCCATTTCGACTGGATCAAGAACAAGGATTTCGTCATCTACACGGTGGTGATCGCCGGCGTCTGGCAGGCCTCCGGCTTCATCATGGCGATGTTCCTGGCCGGCCTGCGAGGCATTGACGGCGAGATCATGAAGGCGGCGCAAATCGACGGCGCCACCACCTTCCAGCTCTATCGCCGCATCGTCATCCCGCTGCTGAGGCCGGTGTTTCTCTCGGCCTTCATCGTGCTCGCGCACCTAGCCATCAAGTCCTACGATCTTGTCGTCGCGCTGACCAGCGGCGGACCGGGCGGCTCGGCCTGGCTGCCCTCCAACTTCATGTATGAGTACACCTTCAAGCGCAACGAGATGGCCGTGGGCTCTGCCAGCGCCGTGATCATGCTGATGGCCATCACCGCGATCATCGTGCCCTATCTCTATTCCGAACTCAGGGAGAAGCCGCGATGAGCGCCGTTGCCACTCCCGACCGCCAGAGCACCGGCGGCATCAGCACCAGGACCCTGAACCGCATCGTCATCTACGGGCTGCTGGCGCTGTTTGCGCTGTTCTACCTGATGCCGCTGTTCGTCATGCTGGTGACCTCGTTCAAGACAATGGACGAGATCCAGAACGGCAACATGCTGGCGCTGCCCAGGGCGCCGACGTTCGATCCATGGCTGAAGGCCTGGGGCGAGACCTGCGTCGGCCTGACCTGCGCCGGCATCAAGGGCTATTTCTGGAACTCCATCAAAATGGTGGTTCCGGCCGTACTGATCTCGACGCTGCTCGGCGCGCTCAACGGCTATGTGCTGACCAAATGGCGCTTCCGCGGCCACACGCTGGTGTTCGGGCTGATGCTGTTTGCCTGCTTCATCCCGTTCCAGTCGGTGCTGCTGCCGATGGCGACGATCCTCGGCAGCCTCGGCCGCTTCGGCGTGACGCTGCAAAACGCGACCGGCATGTCGTTCGGTCTCGGCAATCCGACGGTCAACCTCGTCTTCGTCCACGTCGTCTACGGCCTCGGCTTCACCACTTTGTTCTTCCGCAACTACTACGAGGCCTTCCCGACCGAACTGATCAAGGCGGCGCAGGTCGACGGCGCCAGCTTCTTCCAGATCTTCCGCCGCATCATGTTGCCGAATTCAATGCCGATCTTCGTCGTCACCGTCATCTACCAGTTCACCAACATCTGGAACGACTTCCTGTTCGCGTCGGCCTATGCCGGCACCGGCGATGCGATGCCGATGACGGTGGCGCTCAACAACGTCGTCAACACTTCGACCGGTGTCGTCGAGTACAACGTCAACATGGCGGCGGCGATGATCGCCGCCCTGCCAACCCTTCTCGTCTACGTCGTTGCCGGCCGCTACTTCGTGCGCGGCCTGATGGCGGGCGCGGTTAAAGGATAATCTGATGGCTTTTCTGGAAATTGATGGGCTGAGGAAGCGTTTCGGGACAGTCGAGATCCTGAAAGGCATCGATGTCGAACTCGAAAAAGGGGGCTTCCTCGTGTTGGTCGGTCCGTCCGGCTGCGGCAAGTCCACGCTGCTCAACACCATCGCCGGCCTGGAGACGATCACCTCGGGCGAAATCCGCGTCGAGGGGCGCCCGATCAACGATCTCCACCCATCCAAGCGCGACATCGCCATGGTGTTCCAGAGCTACGCGCTCTACCCGAACATGACGGTGGCCGGGAACATCTCCTTCGGCATGGAGATGCGCGGCGTGCCGGCCGAGGAGCGCCAGAAGGCGATCGACAAGGTCGCCAAGGTCTTGCAGATCGGCCACCTTTTGCAGCGCAAGCCAAGCCAGCTCTCCGGCGGCCAGCGCCAGCGCGTCGCCATGGGCCGAGCACTGGTGCGCGACCCCAAGCTGTTCCTGTTCGATGAGCCGCTGTCCAACCTCGACGCCAAGCTGCGCGTCGACATGCGCATCGAGATCAAGCGCCTGCACGCCACCACCGGCACCACCATCGTCTACGTCACCCACGACCAGATCGAGGCAATGACGCTGGCCACCAAGATCGCGGTGATGCGTGACGGCGAGGTACAGCAGTTCGGCACGCCGGCCGAAATCTACAACAACCCGACCAATCTTTTCGTCGCCGATTTCATGGGCTCGCCGGCAATGAACCTGATCCCGGCGACGATCGGCGCCAACGGCAATGCTCTGTCCGTCGTGCTTGAGCGCGAGACGCGCGAGCCGATCTCGCTGCCGATGGCCAATGCGCCGGCTGGCCTGTCGGCGTTCCAGGGCAAGAAGATCATCTTCGGCGTCCGCCCCGAGGCACTGACCGATCCGGAAGGCGCCGAGCGCAATGCCTCGAACATTGCCACTGCCGACTGTCATATCGAGGTCGTCGAACCGGCGGGGTCGGATACGTTCGCGGTCACCAATCTCGGCGGCAAGGGCGTGGTGGCGCGGCTGCGCGCCGACGCCAACATCCAGCCGGGCACAGTCACGCCGCTCGCCTTCAACCTGACCAAAGCAGTGTTCTTCGATCCGGCGACCGAGAACCGCATCCGCTGACGACGATGGCAAATCCGGACATCGTCATCATCGGCTCCGGTATCGGTGGCGCGACGATCGCCTCCGGCCTTGCCGGCAGCGGCGCCAACATCCTGATGCTGGAGCGCGGCGAGCCGTTGCCGGTGACGCCGCACGCGCGCGACACCCGCGCCATCTTCGTCGACGGCCACTATCGGCCGAAAGAGATGTGGCGCGAGGCCGGAGGTGCTGCCTTCAACCCCGGCAACTATTACTATGTCGGTGGCAATTCGAAATTCTATGGCGCGGTGCTGATCCGCTACCGCAAGGAAGATTTTGCCGCCATGGATCACCATGGCGGCGTCTCGCCGGCCTGGCCGTTTTCCTATGACGAGTTCGAGCCCTGGTATTCGAAGGCCGAACAGCTTTTTCGTGTGCGTGGCACGCTGGGCGAAGACCCGACCGAGCCGTTCCACTCTGTGCCTTATGCCTTCAAGGCGGTACCCGACGAGGCGTCCATCGCCCACGCCCGCGCCGAGCTCAAGAGCCTCGGCCTGCATCCGGCCTCGCTGCCGCTCGGCGTCGACATCGACGCCTGGCTGAAGGGCGGCAAGACAGGCTGGGATGCTTTCCCCAACACCGGCCAAGGCAAGGTCGACGCCCAATCGGGACCGCTGACGGCAGCGCTTACCGACACAAACATCCGGCTCGAAACCGGCGCTTATGTTGAATATCTCGAAGCTTCGTCCGACGGCAGGACTATTGCCGCAATCCACTATCGCCAGAACGGCGTCTTGAAGAAAGTCACGCCGAAGCTGGTGATCCTCTGCGCCGGCGCGGTCAATTCCGCCGTCATCCTGCTGCGCTCGCCCAACAGCAAGGGAGCTGGCAAGGGTCTCGCCAACCGCTCCGACCAGGTCGGCCGCAATTTCATGAACCACAATTCCAGCGCCATGCTGGCGATCGATCCGCGCCGCAGGAACAAGGCCGTCTACCAGAAGACGCTGATGCTCAACGACTACTATCTGTCCGACGGCAAGGGCGGCAAGCCGCTCGGCAACGTCCAGCTGCTCGGCAAGATCGACGGCAACATGCTGAGGGCCAATGTGAAGTACGCGCCGAAGTTCGCGCTCGATTTCATGGCCGGCCACGCCGTCGACTGGTACCTGATGTGCGAGGACCTGCCCGATCCCGAAAGCCGCATCATGGTCGACGGCAAGGACATCGTCATGCAGTGGCGGCGCTCCAACATGCAGTCGCTTGACGGGCTGACCAAGGTGATGCGCGAGAATTTCCGCGCCTGCGGCTATCCGATCGTCTTGTCGCGTCCCTTCGACAAGCGCACCCCCTCGCACCAGTGCGGCACGGTGAAGATGGGCGACGATCCGGCCACCTCACCGCTCGATCCGTTCTGCCGATCGTTCGATCACCAGAATCTGTTCGTCGTCGATGGCGGCTTCCTGCCGAATTCGGCAGCCGTCAACCCGGCACTGTCGATCGCAGCACAAGCGTTGCGCGTCGCCGACCACATCCGCCAAACGGAGCTTGCGGCGTGACCCGCCCGGCAGCAATCGTCACCGGCGGCGCGCGCGGCATTGGCCTTGCCTGCGCCGAGGCGCTTGCCGATGCCGGCTTCGACGTTCTTGTCGCCGACCTTGCCGACAGTGCCGCCGACGAGCTTTCTGCTGACATCACCGCCCGCGGCGCGAAATTCGCCTACGTCAGCTGCGACATCGCCAATCTCGACGGCCATGAAGCTGTGGTCGATGCCGCGATCAGCGCCTTCGGCCGCATCGACTCCCTGGTCAACAATGCCGGCGTCGGCGCTGTCGTGCGCGGCGACCTGCTGGACCTGAAGCCAGACAATTTCGACCGCACGCTCGGCATCAATCTGCGCGGCACCGTGTTCCTCAGCCAAGCCGTCGCCAAGGCGATGCTGACAGCGCCCGGCGATCGTCCGAAATCGATCATCACCATCACCTCGGTCAGCGCCGAAATGGCGTCGCCGGAACGGGCCGACTACTGCATTTCCAAGGCCGGGCTTTCGATGTGGGTGAAGAACCTGGCGCTGCGGCTGGCCCCTGAAAATATCGGCGTGTTCGAGGTGCGGCCGGGCATCATCCGCACCGACATGACTGCAGGCGTGACCGCCAAATACGACGCGCTGATCGATGGCGGGCTGGTGCCGGCAAAGCGTTGGGGCGAAACGTCTGACATCGGTGCCGTGGTGGCAACCCTGGCCGGCGGCAAGCTCGGCTTTTCGACCGGCTCTATCATCAATGTCGACGGTGCGCTCTCCGTACCGCGATTGTAAGTGGATGAGACCATGACCGACTATATCATCGTGGGCGCCGGCCCGGCCGGCTGCGTTCTGGCCAACCGGCTGAGCGAGGATCCATCGCATCAGGTGCTTCTGCTCGAGGCCGGAGGCAAGGACTGGCATCCCTATATCCATATGCCGGCTGGCTTCGCCAAGATGACCAAGGGTATCGCCTCCTGGGGCTGGTCGACAGTGCCGCAGAAGCATATGAAGGACCGCGTCTTCTGGTACACGCAGGCAAAGGTCGTCGGCGGCGGCTCTTCCATCAACGCCCAGATCTACACGCGCGGCAATGCCCACGACTACGACGCCTGGGAGAAGGAGGAGGGCCTCGCCGGCTGGGGTTATCGCGACGTACTGCCCTATTTCAAGCGGGCCGAGAACAACCAGCGCTACGCCAACGATTTCCATGGCGACCAGGGCCCGCTCGGCGTCTCCAACCCGATTTCGCCGCTGCCTATCTGTGAAGCCTATTTTCGCGCCGGCCAGGAGATGGGCATCCCCTTCAATCCGGACTTCAACGGCGCCAGCCAAGAAGGCGTCGGCTACTATCAATTGACCCAGAAAGACGCCCGGCGCTCCTCGGCCTCGGTCGCCTATCTCAAGCCGATCCGCGCCCGCAAGAACCTGGCCGTCAGGACCGATGTCCTGGTGACGCGCATTGTCGTCGAGAAGGGCCGCGCCATCGGCGTCGAAATCGTCGACAGGCCGGGCGGCGAGAAGAAAATCCTGCGCGCCGAGCGCGAGGTGATCGTGTCGTCCGGCGCCATCGGCTCGCCTAAGCTCTTGATGCAGTCGGGCATCGGCCCGGCCGACCACCTGAAATCGGTTGGTGTCACGCCGGTGCACGACCTGCCCGGCGTAGGCTCCAACATGCAGGACCATCTCGACCTTTTCGTCATCGCCGAATGCACCGGCGACCACACCTATGACAACTACGCCAAGCTGCACCGGACAATGTGGGCCGGCCTGCAATATCTGCTGCTGAAAAAAGGCCCGGTGGCCTCCAGCCTGTTCGAAACCGGCGGCTTCTGGTACGCGGACCCGACCGCTGCCTCACCCGATATCCAGTTCCATCTCGGCCTCGGCTCCGGCATCGAGGCCGGTGTCGAGAAGCTGAGAAACCCGGGCGTCACCTTGAACTCGGCTTTCCTGCGGCCGCGTTCGCGCGGTACGGTGCGGCTGAAGAGCGCCGATCCCGCCGACCATCCGCTGATCGATCCGAACTACTGGTCCGATCCTTACGACCGCGACATGTCGATCAAGGGTCTCAGGCTTGCACGCGAGATCATGCGGCAGAAGGCACTTCAACCCTACGTGATGCGAGAAGTGCTGCCCGGCCCCACCTTGGCCAGCGATGATGAACTGTTCGACTACGCCTGCCGCAGTTCCAAGACCGACCACCATCCTGTCGGCACCTGCCGCATGGGCCACGACGAAATGGCGGTTGTGACACCCGACCTCAGGCTGCGCGGGATCGAGGGCTTGCGCGTCTGCGACGCCTCGGTGATGCCACGCGTGCCGTCTTCCAACACCAATGCGCCGACGATCATGGTCGGCGAAAAGGGCGCCGATCTCGTCCTTGGTCGCGAGCCGTTGCCGCCGGCGGTATTCTCAGGCAATCAGGCAGCGTAAATCCTGGGGGTAGCCGAATGATCAGGCACTGTGTTTTCGCTCGATTTCGCAGAGATGTCGACGCCACCGAGCGCGCGGCGATCCATGCCGACCTCGAGGGGCTGCGCTGGGCGATCGACGGCATGAACAAGGTCGAGTTCAGCGCCAATGCCAGCCCCGAACCTTTTGCGCGCGGCTTCACGCACGGCTTCACCATCGACTTCCGCGATGCTGCCGCCCGCGACGCCTATCTGGTGCATGAGGCGCATCAGCGGGCCGGCGCCCGACTGGTCGCGGCACTCGAAGGTGGTACCGACGGGCTGATGGTGTTCGATCTCGAAATCTAGAACCAGTCGAGCGATGACACCGGTCACTCCCGCGCCTCTCGTCGCACCTTCCTGTCATTCCAGGCAGCGTTCGATCACATGAGCCACGCGAAAAAGTGACCACAGGTCTTCCGCAAACTGGCCGATAGTTCCTCACGTCCATGATGATGGAAGGAGGAACATTTTGCCCCTTAATTCGCAGCAGAAGAAAACCGTACTGGCGTCATTTCTGGGCTGGACCCTCGACGCCTTTGATTTCTTCCTGCTGACATTCCTGCTCACGGATATTGCAACTGAATTCCACGCTGATGTCCCGGCTGTCTCCAAGGCGCTGTTCCTGACGCTGGCGACGCGCTTCATCGGCGCGTTTTTCTTCGGCATGCTTGCCGACAAATACGGGCGCAAGCCGATCCTCATGCTCAACATCGTCAGTTACTCGGTGATTGGCGCATTGGCCGCCTTCTCGCCCAATCTTGGCATCTTCCTCGCGCTGCGCGCCCTGTTCGGCATCGCCATGGGCGGCGAATGGGGACTTGGCAGTTCACTGGCCATGGAATCCATTCCGCCCAGCGCCCGCGGCATGGTCTCGGGTATCCTGCAATGCGGATATCCGGCCGGCTACCTCTTGGCGGCGGTGGTCTATGGACTGCTCTACCAGCACACGATCGGTGGCTACACGATCGGCTGGCGGGCCATGTTCCTGCTCAGCTTCGTGCCGGCACTGATTGTCCTGTTCATCCGCTCGCATGTGCCGGAATCACCGGCCTTCGTCGACGCGCAGAAGGCAACCAGGCCGGGGCTTCTCGAAACGCTGCAAAAGCATTGGGGCGTCGCCCTCTATGCTGTCGTGCTCATGATGTTCTTCAATTTCTTCAGCCATGGCACGCAGGATCTCTATCCAACCTTTCTGAAGAAGCAGCACGGCTTTGACCCGCAGACAGTGAGCTGGATCACCATCGTTGCCAATATCGGCGCCATCGTTGGTGGCCTGGCGTTCGGTGCGCTTTCCGAGAAGATCGGTCGCGTCAATGCGATCACCTTGGCTTGCTTGATCGCCTTGCCGTCGATTCCGTTGTGGGCCTACAGCACCACACCTTTCATGCTCGCCATCGGCGCCTTCGTCATGCAGGTCGCGGTCCAGGGCGCATGGGGCGTTATCCCGGTGCACCTCAACGAGCTTTCGCCTGGCGCGGTGCGTGCGACCTTGCCCGGCTTCATCTACCAGGCCGGCAATCTCGCCGCCTCCTATGGCGGCCCCTATCAGGCAGGCATCGCTGAAGGCGCCGGCGGCAGTTACAGCTACGCGCTGGCGCTTTTTGCCGGCGTGGTCGCCGTCTGCATCATCGTCGTCATCCGCTTCAGCCCGGAAAGGCGCGGCCAGGTGATGACTGTGCTGGGCTGAAGTTCGGCAGCTAGCCAAGCCTGAGCGCTACGACTCCGGCGACGATGCTGAGCGCGGCGGCACCGCGCCAGCCCGTCATCCTTTCGCCCAGCGCGAACACCGAGATCATCATGGCGAACAGGATCGATGTTTCGCGCAGCGACGCCACCGATGCGATCGGCGCCTTGGTCATCGCCCACATCACGATCCAGTAGGCAGCGCCACTGAGCACGCCGGTGAACAGACCCGTCTTCCAGTCGCGCGCCAGCACCGGCAACGCCTTAGGGCCGCGAAAGACGAGGCACAGCACCAGCGCCCACGCGGCATCGCAGACGAACAGCCAGGCGGCATAGCTTGTTGCGGTGGCGGCCAGCCGCGCGCCGCTGCCGTCGGACAGCGTGTAGCTGGCGATGAAGATCGATGTGCCCAGCGCAAAGCCGACTGCGCGCAGGTTGAGCTTTTCCAGATGCGCGCCGCCACGAAACGACATCACCAGCGTGCCGGCCGACAACAGCAGAATGCCGAGAATGGCGAGCGGCGCCGGCACCTCCTTGACCACCACCATGCCGCCGAGGGCGGCAAGCAGTGGCGCGGTGCCGCGTGCCAGCGGATAGGTCTGGGCGAAGTCGCCGGCCTTGTAGGCGCCGATCAGGAACGTCCTGTAGCCCATGTGGAAGACCACCGAAGCGAGGATGAACGGCCACACCTCGGCTTTCGGTACCTCGACGAACGGCAAGGCCAGCAGTGCAGCAACACCCATGCCGAGCGTCATCAGCGTGATCGACAGGAAACGGTCGAGATGGACCTTGACCAGCGCGTTCCAGATCGCGTGCATGGCAGCGGCGGCTAGCACTGCGAAGAAGACAAAAAGCGTCATGCCGGCGTTTCCAGGTCGATGTCGACCCGCAGCGGAAAATGGTCCGAGGCGATTTCGCCGATGTCGGCGCTGACCGAGCGCACGCGCCCGGCAAACATGCCGCCGACAAAGCAATGGTCGAGCCGGCGCTTGGTCAATCTGCCGTCGATGGTCTTCACATGAGTGTGGAAATCCGTCGTCGGCTCGCAGGCAACGGCAGCAGCATCGACGAAACCGTCGAGATAGGCCGCGCCGTGATGATAGGGCGTGCTGCCGACGATGCGTTGGTATTCGGCGCTGCCCTGCTCCATGTTGAAATCGCCCATCCAGATCGCCGCCAGCGGGTTTTCCGGCTCGGCTTCGCCGTTGCTCCAGTTGCGGGCGGGCTCATCGTCGGCGCCGCTCCATGGGCCGCCATCGGACGGCGCCCGGCGATGCTGGCCTAAGAGATAGTCGATCTGTTCCAGCCGCTCCTCGGCGGCTATATGGGCGAGATGCAGCGACAGCACCCGCACCGGACCGGCCGGCGTACGGATCATGCATTCGAGTGCTGCATTGCGGGTGTTGAGCGGACGCAGCGTCCTACGCAGCGGCAGCGTATGCAGGCGCGACCAGACGATCGGCAGCTTCGACAGCACCATGGTGCCGAACTGCCGGCGCCGGTTGACGACAAGACCGTCGCGCTGTTCGCTGGCGTCCATGTCGAAGGCCGGACCATAGACCCAGTGATAGCCGGGCAGCAGCCGGGAAAGAAGTTCCGGCTGGTCGTCCTCATTGCTGCGCTGCCAGTGCCGTTCGACTTCCTGCAACGCGATGATATCGGCGCCGGCCACGATTCTGGCACAACGCGCGAGATCGTATCGGCCGTCGCTGCCGAACCCGTACTGGATGTTGTAGCTGACCAGCTTCATTGCTTATCCGGCTCAGTTTCGGTGAAGGCAGTAGCGGTTCGGCGATAGCGTTGCAATGTGCCGGGCGAATGACGGAACTGGGCCAGCCGCTAGGTCGTCAGCGGCTGGAACCGTCCGGCCGGAGAGGCGGCAAGTTCCGACCAGTCGATTTCCTCCTCCAGGCGATGATACGCTTCGTCGCCGATCGTTCCGTCGCGGCGTAGTTCTTCCAGCGCATCACGCTGGCTCTTGATGGCATAGAGACGCAACCGGTCGTATTCGGTCGCTGCCTCGGCATCCTCGGGATTTTCGGCGATCGTGCGCTGGGCGGTATATTGCTCGCGCACCGCAGCTGCGGCATTCGACGTCTTGCGGCTCAAGACATCCAGCGCCGCCTGCATGATGGCGACGCGCGCCTGCGCAACCTCACGGTCGATCGTTTCGTCCGGATCGAGATCAAGCCAGCGCAACAGCGGCTTCAGGCTCATGCCCTGCAGCACCAGCGTGCCGAGGACGACTGTGAAGGCGGCGAGCACGATCGGGTCGCGGCCGGGAAAGTCCTGCGGCAAGGCAAACGCCGCGACAAGGGTCACCAGGCCGCGCATACCGCACCAGCCGATGAGCACGCCGCCGCGTAAGGACGGAGCCTGCGCCTGGCGCTCCGCATCACCGAAGCGGGCTAGCCATCGAAGGATCACGCCGCAGCCCAGCACCCAGACAAGACGCGAAACGATGACGACGGCGAGAACCGCTGCGGCAAACACGAACGCTTCGGCTTGCCCCTGCCCGGCAAGCCGCTCGACGATCGAGCGCGCCTGAAGGCCCATCAGCACGAAGGCCAGCACGTTGAGCACGAACACCGCCGACTCCCAGACCGAATAGGTGCTGACGCGCCTTCTGGCCGACATGAGGCGCGGTCCCGTGCGCGCAATGGTCATGGCATAGACGACGATCGTGATGATGGCTGAAAGCCCCAGCCTGTCGGCCAGGATCCAGACCCCGAATGTCCCGGCGAATTGCACCACTGTACTGCTCGCCGCATCCCCGATACGAGTGAGCATCAGCAACGAGAGACGGCCAAGTACATAACCGGCAGCGAGGCTACCGACCGTCGATAGCAAGATCGTTGGCACGGCGTCGCGCAGAAGGACTGGGCCGAGTGCAGCCGTAACCGCGAAACGGTAGATCAGCAGCGCGGTGGCGTCGTTGAGCAGGCTCTCGCCTTGCAGGATGGCGGTGATGCGATGCGGCACCTTGAACTGTCCGAGCACCGCCGCGGCCGCGACGGCGTCGGGCGGCGCCACGATCGCGCCAAGGGCAATAGCCGCGGCGATCGGCAGGCCCGCCATTTTCCAGCCGACCAGCGCGACAGTCACGGTGGTGAAAATGACAGCGCCGAATGCCAGCAAGGCAAGCGGCAGTCGGTAGCGATTGAGATCGCGCAATGAGGTGTCATAGGCGGCATCGAGAAGCACCGGCGCGATGAACAGGGCAAGTGCCAGTTCCGGGTCGATCTCAATTGTCGGCGCGCCGGGCAGGAAGGCGATACCGGCGCCTGCCAATGCCAGCAAGGCTGGATAGGGAATCTGGATACGCCGCGACAAAGCCGTCAGCGCAACGGCGATCAGCAGGAGAACAAGGGTCAGTTCGAAAAGGGCCATACCCTATCGTAGCGGGACTATTGGCAGCGGCAAAGCCGCGGGATGCTGTTGATTGTCCACTATGCTCAGGCTGCCTGGCAGTATGCTTTGACCCGGTTGCCGGCGTATAAGCCTTGGTCATGATCCTCATCGGCCAATATGACTCGCCTTTTGTTCGCCGCGTCGGCATAGCGCTGACTTTGTACGGCCTGCCCTTCGAGCATCGACCGTGGTCCGCCTTCGGCGATGCCGACAAGATCCGTTCCTATAACCCGCTGATCCGTGTGCCGACACTGGTGCTGGACGACGGCGAGGTGCTGACGGAAAGCCATTTGATGCTCGATTATCTCGACAGTCTTGTCCTGGCCGAGCAAAGGATGTTTCCGACAAGCGAGCCCGCCCGCCATCAGGCGCTCAGGATCGCTGCCCTGGCCACGGGGCTCGGCGACAAGAGCGTCAGCCTGTTTTACGAAAAGCGCTTGCACGAGAAGGTCTCCGACCTTTGGGTCGGCCGCTGCCGGACGCAGATAGAGAGCGTCCTGGCCGCATTGGAAGCGGACCGCGCCGTGAGGCCCGGGACCTACTGGTTCGGTGACCGCATCGGCCATGCCGATGTCGCGGTTACCGCCGTGCTGCGTTTCCTCGGCGAAGCACATCCGGGCCTGGTTCCGCTGACCGGCTTTCCGGCGCTCGAGGCTCACGCCGCGCGGATGGAGGCCTTGCCCGTCTTTCAGGCGATCTCGCAGCCTTTCATCCCGCCGGCTTGAAGCAGGTCTTTGCCGCTGCCTTTAGTGCAGCACCAACATATCGCCGGAGGAGAACGAAATCTCGGCCTTTTCGCCGACGGCAGGCGGCGGGGTGGCCGGGCTGTTGAACGTGTCGAGCGAGACCGTGCTGCCGCCGATGCCGACGCGAACACGGATCACCGAGCCGAGGAAATGCACCTCTGATATTTCACCCGAAAGGCTGGAATCGCGGCCGGGCTGGCGGCCGAGCGAAATCGCTTCGGGCCGCAGCGCCAGCGACAGCGTGTCGCCGGACTTGGAACCGTTGAGCTTGCCCTTGAGCAGGACTTCCTCGCTGTTGACCCGCACCCTGCCCGAAGCGGCATCGGTGACGGTGCCTTCGAGCACGTTGAGCGTGCCGACGAAATTGGCGACGAACTTCGTCGCCGGCCGGTTGTAGATCTCGAACGGCGTGCCGACCTGCTCGGCCTTGCCGCCATACATGACGGCAATGCGGTCGGAGATCGACAGCGCCTCTTCCTGATCGTGAGTGACGAAGATGGTGGTGATGCCGAGCTTCTTCTGGATCGACCGGATTTCCTCGCGCAGCGACACGCGCACCTTGGCGTCGAGCGCCGACAGCGGTTCGTCGAGCAGCAAAAGCTTCGGCTTCGGCGCGATAGCACGCGCCAGCGCGATACGCTGCTGTTGACCGCCGGACAGCTGGTAGGGATAGCGGTCGCCCATCTGCGGCAGCTTGATGATATCGAGCATCTCGGCAACGCGCTTGTCGGCATCAGCCTTGGGCATGCCCGCCACCTTCAGCCCGAAGGCGATGTTCTGCGCCACCGTCAGGTTCGGGAACAGCGCATAGGCCTGGAACACCATGCCGACATTGCGCTGGTTCGGCTTCAGCCTTGTGATGTCCTTGCCAGCCACGACGATCTTGCCGGCGCTCGGCTCCTCGAAGCCGGCGACCATGCGCAGCACCGTCGTCTTGCCGCAGCCCGATGGTCCGAGGAAGGAGACGAATTCGCCTGGTTCCACGTCGAGGTTGAAATCCTGGACCACGGTGGTGGCGCCGAAGGATTTTCGCACGTGCTGGATGGAGAGGAACGGTTCGGCCATGGTTTTTTCTTTCGATCAGTTCGGGCGGTTCGCCGATCTCGGCGCGAAGCGGGACAGGATCTGGATCAGCGACATGCAGCCCCAGGTGATGGCGAAGGCGATGATGGCAAGGGCCGCCGGCTCATAGGCGCGGTTGGCACCGATGTTCTGCAGATAGGGGCCAAAGGCCGGCCGGTTGAGCAGGCTGGCCATGGTGAACTCGCCAATGACGATGGCGAAGGTGAGAAAGGCGCCCGACAGCACCGCGATCAGCACATTGGGCAGGATGACGCGGGTGATGATCGTACCCCAGCCGGCGCCCAGGATTTGGGCTGCTTCCGTCAGCGTGCGCACGTCGATGGTGCGAAGCCCGGTGTCGACGGCGCGATACATATAGGGCAGCGCCAATGTCGCATAGCCGATCACCAGCAGCAGGTCGGTACCCCGGTCACTCGCCAGGAAGGGCAGAGGCGAATTCGAGCCGTACATCCTGATGTAGCCGAAGACGATGACGATGGCTGGAATGACCAACGGCAACAGCGTGATGAACTCGACGATCGGCCGCAACTGCGGCAGTCGCAACCGGATCCAATACGCCGCCGGCACCACGATCAAGACGCCGAGAATGATGGTGAAGACGGCAGCAAGAACCGAATAGCCAAAGGTCGCCTGGAAGCGCGGATCGCCGAGCACGATCTGATAGGCGTCGAAGGAATAGACGCCGCGGCGCATGCGCATGGAAAATTCCACCGTCGCGATCAGCGGAATGAAGAAATAGGCGGCGCCGAGGATGAAGACGACCCAGGCCCAGAAACGTCCGGACTTCATTTGAGCCACCTCTCGGAACGGGTCCGGAACCAGATGTAGAAGACATTGGCTAGGCCGGTGATGACGATCATGCCGAAGGCGATCGCATAGCCCAGATGCGGGTTGTGCAGCACGTCACCGCGGATTTGCGCATAGAGCAGGATCGGTACGATGTTGAGCGACGAGCCGGTCAGCGCATAGGCGGTGGCGATGGCGCCGAAGGCATTGGCGAACAAAAGGATGACGGTGCCGAGAAAACTCGGCCAGATCACCGGAATGACCACCATGCGCCAATATTGCGCGGTGGTGGCGCCGAGCGTCGCCGCCGCTTCGCCCCATTCCTTCTTCAACCCGTCGATCGCCGGCGTGATGATGACCACCATCAGCGGGATCTGGAAATAGACATAGGTCAGCGTCAGGCCCCAGAAGGACAGGATGTTGAACCCGTGCGCATAGATGTTGAGACCGAATACGGTGTTCAGGATTACTGTGGCAAGGCCCAGCCTGCCGAGCGTGGCGAGGAAGGCGAAGGCCAGCGGCACGCCGGCGAAATTGGAGGCCACGCCGGAAAATGTCAACGTCGCTGAACGTATCCAGTCGGGCAGGCCGCCGCGCACGATGGCGATGGCAATTGCCAGACCGGCGAACGCGCCGATTAGCGCCGAGGCAAGGCTGACCTTGATCGATATCCAATAGGCGGCAACGATCGATGGCTGCGCCAAGGCGGCGATGTTTTCCAGCGTGAACTCGCCATCATTGTTCTGGAATGCGCCCAGCATCAGATAAAGTGTGGGCAGGATCAGGAACATGATGGCGAAGATGAAGAAAGGCGCAACGCCAAGCCATTGCGTCGGCAGTCGCAATGCGCGCGCCTCGCCTGGGGGCGCGGTCTTCCCAGCAATTGCCTGATCGGAAAGCGAGAGATCGGTCATGCGCCGGCTACCGTCCTGGAGGGAGTCCGGGCGGCCATGCAGCCGCCCGGATCGATTTCAAGTCTTACTTGACGTTGGCGCCGACAACGGCGTCCCAGTTCTTGCTGATGGCTTCCTTGGCCTTGCCCTGCTCGTCGAGCGTCGGGAACACTGCCGAGGCGTAGGATTCGGCCGGGGGCAGCTTGGCCAACACGTCCGCCGGGATCTTGCCGTTCTTGGCGAGATCGTTGAAGCGGATCGGGTGGCAATAGCCCTTCAGCCAGCCGATCTGGCCTTCGTCGGAATAGAGGTACTCCATCCAGAGCTTGGCTGCGTTCGGATGCGGCGCGTAGGCGCTGATCGCCTGCACGTAGACACCGGCGACAACGCCGGTCTTCGGCACCACGACGTCGACGGGCGGGTTGCCCTTCAGCGTGTCACGACCAGCGAGCGCATTGTAATCCCAGTTGATCAGGATAGGGGTCTGGCCCTGGGCGAGCGTCGCGGGCTTGCCGACGACCGGAACGAAATTGCCGGCGGCGTTGAGCTTCTTGAAGAAGTCGAGGCCAGCGGTGCCGGCAGCTTCACCAGCGGCGGCGCCCGACGACAGACCGGCGGCGTAAACCGCCTGGATGGCCTGGTTCGAGGCGCGCGGATCACCGGCAAGGGCTACCGAGTTGGCAAATTCCGGCTTCAGAAGATCGGCCCAGTCGGTTGGCGATTCCTTGACCAGATCCTTGTTCACCATCATCGACAGAACGCCGTAGTAGTCACCGTACCAGGCGCCATCGGCGTCCTTGGCGCTGTCCGGGATCGAGTCCCAGGTCGACACCTTGTAAGGCATCAACAGACCATCGGCCTTGGCTGTCGGGCCAAAGGACAGGCCGACGTCGATAACGTCGGGTGCCTGCGGGCCCTTGTTGTCCTTGTTGGCTTTGATCGCCTCGATCTCGTCGCCGGAGCCGGCATCGGGATTGAGCTCGTTGATGGTGATTTCCGGATACTTCGCCTTGAATCCGGCGATGACGTCGCCGTAGCCGCACCAGTCATGTGGCAGCGCGATGGTGGTGAGCTGGCCTTCCGCCTTGGCGGCGGCAACCAGTTCATCCAAGGACTGGGCCGACGAGATGGCAGAGGTCGCCATGAGGGCGACGGCCGATAGGGAAAGCATTTTCCCCGTGAATTTGAACATGTGTTCTCTCCGTTGAACTGACGCCGTTGGACGCCTGCGATCCGGTATCGTTTTCATGTGACAGCCAGATGAAAGCTTTATGAAACCGGCACCCCGCAGTACGAAAAAGTAAACTCTTTTTAACTTGATGTAGCAATCGCCTCGCGATTATTTTTCCGGCTAATGACTTTCTGCCTTGCCCTTCATCCCCTCCCCCTTGTTTTGTATCTCTTTTTTGGATCGATTTTTCCTCGGAAAACGCTTTCACACTGTACCAGCGATGGCGTTTTCCAGCAGCGTCAGCGCCGCCTTTTTGGTCAGCTTGACCGGGTTGCCGCCGGCGGTCGGATCGACCACCGCCATGTCGGCGATCAGGCCCTTGCGCTTCCTGTCCATGTCGAGGCCCTTGATCAGGCCCGGCAGCGCATGCGGCACCTTCAGCTCCTTGCGCAGCTTGATGACCGCCTTTGCAAAACCATCGAAGCCACCCTTGATGCCGCAATAGGCGGCGAGCCTTGCGATGCGCACCTCGATGGCGTCGCGGTTGAAGGCCAGCACATAGGGCATGAAAACGGCATTGGTCATGCCGTGATGAGTGTCGTAGAGCGCGCCGATCGGATGCGACAGCGAATGGATGGCGCCCAACCCCTTCTGGAAGGCCGCGGCCCCCATGGCGGCCGCGCTCATCATATGGGCGCGGGCGACGAGATCCTTGCCATTGGCATAGGCTTTCGGCAGGTTTTCAAAGACCAGCCGCACGCCTTCCACCGCGATGCCGTCGGCCATCGGATGATAGCCAGGCGCGCAATAGGCCTCGAGGCAATGGGCGAGCGCATCCATGCCGGTGCCAGCGGTGATGAAGCCTGGCATCCCGACCGAAAGTTCCGGATCGGCAATGACGATCGCCGGCAAAAGCTTTGGATGGAAGATGACCTTCTTGGTGTGCGTCGCCTCATTGGTGATGACGCCGGCGCGGCCGACTTCCGAGCCGGTGCCGGCCGTGGTCGGCACGGCGATGATCGGCGCGATCGCGTCCGAGTTGGCGCGCGTCCACCAATCGCCCACGTCCTCGAAATCCCAGACCGGCCGGGTCTGCCCGGCCTGGAAAGCGATCAGCTTGCCGAGGTCGAGCGCCGAGCCGCCGCCGAAGGCGATGACGCCGTCATGCTTGCCCTTCTTGAACACGGCGATGCCGGCGGTCAGATTGGAATCCACCGGGTTCGGCTTCACCTCGGAAAACACGCCATAGGGAACCTTGGCGTCGTCGAGGATCTTCAGGGTCGAGGCGACGACCGGCAGTTTGGCCAACCCCGGATCGGTGACGAACAGCGGCCGCTTGATGCCGGTTGCCTCCAGCACTTCAGGCAATTCCCTGATGCGCCCGGCGCCGAAACGCACGGTGGTGGGGTAGTTCCATTTGGAGATGAGCTTGGACATTTTTGTCTTTCGAAAAATCAGATGGTTTCACGCAGATGGTATGACTTCGACCGGGTCAGATTGTCGTAGCCGATGGCAGACAGTGCCGCCCCCTTGCCGGTGTCCTTGACGCCGGTCCAGACCAGCGCCGGATCGAGATAGTCGCAGCGGTTCATGAACACAGTGCCGGTTTCGACACGGTCGCCGATGGCGGCGGCATGGTCGGTGTCGCGCGTCCAGATCGAAGCCGTCAGCCCATAGGGGCTGTCGTTCATCAGCGCGATCGCCTCCTCGTCGTTGCGCACCTTCATGATGCCGACGATGGGGCCAAAACTTTCCTCGCGCATGACGCTCATCTGATGGTCGACCTGGGTCAGCACTTCCGGCGCCAGATAGGGCGAGCCTTGCTTGTCGTCGGCCACCTTCATGTTGATATGCGCCTTGGCACCTTTGCGCAGCGCTTCGGCCTTCTGCTCACGGATCAGGTCGGCGAAGCGCGCCTGCGCCATCGGCCCCATCGTCGTCGCTTGGTCGAGCGGGTTGCCGACGACATAGTTCTTCGTCTCGGCGATGAAGCCTTCGACGAACTCGTCATAGACCTTCTCGTGGACATAGACGCGCTCGATGCCGCAGCAGCACTGGCCCGAATTGAAGAAGGCGCCGTCGACCAGATTGGCAACAGCGTGGTCCATCTTGGCGTCGGGCAGGACATAGGCCGGATCCTTGCCGCCGAGTTCGAGGCCGAGCGTCAAGAAGGTGCCCGCCGCAGCCTTTTCGATGGCACGCCCCCCGCCGACCGAGCCGGTGAAGTTGACATGGTCGATCTTGCCTGAACCGAGCAGCTTTTCGGTCTGGCTATGGTTGAGCACGACATTCTGGAACACGCCCTTGGGCAGGCCTACCTTGTCGAACGCCTGCTGGAAGCGCTCGCCGACCAACAGCGTCTGCGCCGCATGTTTGAGGACAACGGCATTGCCGGCCATCAGCGCCGGCACGATGGTGTTGACGGCGGTCAGATAGGGATAGTTCCACGGCGCGATCACCATGACGACGCCAAGCGGATCCTTCTTCACGTAGCGGCGAAAGCCGTCCTTCGGGTTGGACGCAGGCATGGATCTGAGCGCCGCCTCGGCGATCTCGACCATGTAATTGGTGCGTTCCCTGACACCGCCGAACTCGCCGCCATAGCGCACCGGACGGCCCATCTGCCAGGCGATCTCCAGCACGATCTCGTCGGTCATCGCAACCAGCGCTTCCAGCATGGCAAGCATGTATTTGCCGCGTTCGACGATCGGTGTCTGCGCCCATTTCTCTTGCGCCGCCTTGGCGCGCTCGACCGCCGCGTTGATGGCCTGATCGGTGGCGATCGGCCGCTCGGCATAGATCGAACCATCGATGGGCGATTTTATTTTCACGGTTTCCAATTAACGTCTCCAGTTGTCTCTTCTCAGCAGGCGATGGCTCGAACGTGGCCCTGGGCGGCATAAGCCAGGATGGCCCGGTCTCGCGTTATGATCGTCAGATCGCGCTCTCTTGCAGTGGCAATGAGAATCCTGTCGATGGGATCGTTGTGCGCCGTGCCAGGCAGATAGGACGCAGCAGCGAGGATCCGTGGAGTAACTCCTTCCACTTCGACGGCGGCCGCGTGAACGAACTCATCGAACCAGCGCTCGGGAGTCTTTGTCGACGGCAACCTACCCTTGGAGACCAGCATTCCCATTTCCCATGCCGTCATGACAGACACGTTCAGCGTGCCGGACTGAGGAACCTTGCCGATGGCCTTGATTGCCGTATCGGCAATCGGCTCGTCCTGCGATATCCAGATGACCGCGCACGTATCCAGAAGAAGGTTTTCAGTCTTCATAGACTTTGTCCCAATCCGGATCGGCAGGCTCTGTCAGATCGACATCGGGAATGATCGTAAGCGTCCCCTTCATGCAGCCGAAGATCGGGTGGCGCGATGGCGTTCCGCTGATTTCGGCCTGCGCCGATTCACCAAAACCTTTCGACCCGCCCGGATGCCCCACGGCGCGTCGAAACACCAGATTTTCGCCGGCAATGTTGACCGACTCCGTTTGGAAGCCCGCAGCCAGCCATTCCTTCGTCATCGGATTGTTGCTGGGGTTGTTGCTCCACCAGGCCGGGTACTGCTTGGACGCAGGCAGCTTCTCGCCAAGCAGCTTCTCGATGTCGCCGAACGACATCGGAATCCGCTCGGCGGCCTGCGACATGAGATACGAACGCAAAGGCGAATACTTTCCCATTTTTCGCGCTCCCTGAAATCCTAACTTAGCCAGATTGCAGCTTTAGTTAGGTGCAGTCAACGCTAATTACAGCTTTAGTAGCGCTCAAAACCCCTGTGCAGTTCCCAATCCGTAATCCGGCGGTCGTATTCGAACTGCTCCCACTTGGCGGTGTGGACATAGTGTTCGAGCACGTCCTCACCGAGCGCCTGCTTGAGCATCTTCGACTTCGCCAGCGTTTCGGTGGCATCGCGCAGCGTCTTCGGGATCTCCGGCAGGCGCGACGCCTGATAGGCGTCGCCGACGAAGGGCTTCTGCAATTCCAGCTTTTCGTCGATGCCGGCAAGACCGGCCGCGATCAGTGCTGCGAAGGCGAGATACGGATTGAGGTCGGCGCCACCAATGCGACATTCCATGCGGATCCCCTTGGTGCCCTCGCCGCACAGGCGGAAGCCGGCAGTGCGGTTGTCCTCGCTCCACATGATCTTGGTCGGCGCGAACGTGCCGGCCTGGAAGCGCTTGTAGGAGTTGATGTAGGGCGCCAGGAACCAGGTGAATTCCTTGGCATATTTGAGCTGCCCCGCCGCCCATTGCTGGCCGAGCGTCGACAGCGTCCAGTCAGCCTTCTTGTCGAAGAACAGCGGCGTCTTGCCGTCGGCGCTCCACAGCGAATTGTGGATGTGGCTGGAATTGCCGGCGAGCCCGTAATTGTACTTGGACATGAAGGAGATCGCCTTGCCTTCGGACTCGGCGATTTCCTTGGCGCCGTTCTTCAGGATGACGTGGCGGTCGGCCATGTCGAGCGCCTCGGCATAGCGGACATTGATCTCTTCCTGGCCCGGCCCCCACTCGCCCTTGGAATTCTCGATCGGAATACCGGCCGCATCCATCTCGTTGCGTAGCCGGCGCATGACGCCTTCTTCCTTGGTGGTGATGCCGATCTGATAATCGCCGATATAGGGCGAAGCAGTGTCTAGGCCCTGCCAGTGCTTCTTGCGGGCGGAATCGTAGCTCTCGTTGAACAGATAGAATTCGAGTTCGGAGGCGAAATAGCCGATGTAGCCGCGCTCCTTCAGGCGCTTGACCTGCTTCCGCAGGATGGCGCGCGGCGAATGCGGCAGGTCGTCATGGGTGTGGTGGTCGAGCACGTCGCAGATCACCAATGCCGTCTTTTCCAGCCATGGAATGCGCCGCAGCGTCGCCAGATCCGGCTTCATGACGAAGTCGCCATAGCCCTTCGACCAGCTCGCCGCCTTGTAGCCGGGCACTGGTTCCATATCGATGTCGGCGGCCAGCAGATAATTGCAGCCATGCGTCTCGTCATGGGCGGAATCGACGAAATACTGTGCCAGGAATCGCTTTCCCGCGAGCCGGCCCTGCAAGTCGACGATGCAGGCCAGCACCGTGTCGATCTCACCGCTGGAGACCGCTTTCTTCAACTGATCGAACGAGAAATTTCCGGCCATTCTTTTGGCACTCCAGCGCTTGGTCTTTTGAATGAGTTAAACGGAACCCATGGCCGGCACGATGCCGGCCATGGCCAAGATGGTTGATGTCAGTGGCCGGTTTCGCCGACGGCCTGCTCCGCCGCCTTGATGGCTGCCTGGCGCGCCGCGATGATGTCGCCCAACGGCGGCCCCTGGAAGCGATTCCGCTCGAAGCCGAACCAGACGACAGCCGTCAGGATGAAGAAGCCGACGGTGATGTAGAGCGCCCAGTCGTTCGGGGGCTGGATGCCGATGATGAAGATCAGGATCATCGATATGATCGACAGCACGGCAAACAGCATGAAGATGCCGCGCCCCATGTTCCATGGGCCCATCTTGTCCCACTTCGGCGTTCCCCAGGCCAGCATGCCGAGCACGATCGGCACGGTGAAGGACAGGAACAGGAAGATGACGGTGCAGGACACCACGATGGTGTAGGCCGAGGTGCCGGCAACCGAAACCAGCGTCGAACCCCAGACGAACAGCACCGACAGGATGCATGCCGTCCAGATCGCCGCCACTGGCGTGCGATAGGTCGGGCTGACCTTGGCCAGCGCCGACGAACCCGGCAGGCCGCCGTCACGCGAGAAGGCGAAGATCATGCGCGAAGCGGAGGTGACGGTCGCGAGGCCGCAAAGCAGCTGAGCGACGAACACGACAAGATAGATGAACTCCTTGATGCCGGGGCTGACGCGCTGGTCGAAAGCCCAGAAGAACACGTTCCAGCCCTGCTTGGCCGCATCGTCCATGTTCGGGATCATCAGGATGAAGGCGGCGAGGAACAAATAGCCGAAGACGGCCGACCAGATTACCGACATGACCATCGCGCGCGGTACCGAGGAGGCTGCCTTGATGGTTTCCTCGGAGGTGTGCGCCGAGGCGTCATAGCCGGTGATCGTGTAGATCGGCAGCAAGAGGCCGAGTGCGAATACCCAGGCATTCGAGACGGACGGCCACACGCTTGCGCCGGCTTCGCCGGAGTAGTTCTTGAACGTGAAGAGACGGCTGAAATCCCAGGTCTCTGCAGAGGCGAGGCAGACGATGGCGATGAGGATCGAACCGAAGAAGATGAGGTAGCCCGAGAAGTCGGTCAGCTTCGCCGTCAGCTTGATGCCCAGATGGTTGATGAGCGCCTGGGCGCCGGTGATGATGATCAGGAAGATCATCTGGTTGGTCAGCGTGCCTTCAATACCGAGCGTTGGCCCGAAGGCGCCGATGAAGAACGTCCAGGTGCCGACATTGATGGCGCCGAGCACGGTGATCAGGCCGAGCAGGTTGAGCCATGCCGTCACCCAGCCGGTGCCGCGGTTGCCGAGTATCGAACCCCAGTGATAGAGGCCGCCCGCGGTCGGATAGGCCGAGCTGATCTGCGACATGGCCACCGCGAAGGTCAACGACACGAAACAGCCGACCAGCCAGCCGATGCCGATGCCGATGCCGCCGGCGCCGGAGGTTGCCTGTGCCAGCGAATTGATGCCGCCGGACAGGATGCAGATGATCGAGAATGAAACGGCGAAGTTCGAAAAGCGGCTGAGGCGCCGCTCCAGTTCCTGGGCATAGCCCATGCTGTGGAGGTGCTTTACGTCCTCCGCCTTGTCAACTTCAGTATAGCCCGGTGCTGCCATTTGGTGTCCCCTTTTGGTTCTTAGCTGGCCGATTGAACTGACTTTCCGACTACGCTTGATCTGGGGCTCTTGGCCTCCTCTGGCTCCAGATCAGAAAAAATGCCCGTGAGCAGATCCGCCCATTTCCGCTGCCCGGTTTCGCCGGAGATTTCATCATTGCGGATTTCGATCATCGCGCAAGGCAGGCCGCGCGAGCGTGCATGGCGTTCCAGCGTGAAGTAGACGCGGTCGGCCGGCGAATAGGGTTCGTTGACGCCGACAGTGACGCCGGCGAGCCGCCGTAGCGCAGCGATCAGCGGTGACGCCAGCCGGCGATCTTCATCATGAATGATGCCGATGTGCCAGGGCCGGATCTTGCCCTTGTAGACCGGCGTGAAGGAATGGACCGAAACCAGCCGCGTTTCCTGACCGCGGCCCAGCCGCGCATCGACGATATTTGCGATCGTGTCGTGGAAGGGCTGCCACGACAAAGCAATGCGCGCGGCGCGCTGCTTTTCCGACAGGCCGGCATTGCCCGGTATGACAGTGGTTTCGCTGACCGGCGGCACCAGATCGGGCGCGTCGAGTGGACGGTTGCAGTCGATGACAAGGCGCGAGATGCGGGTCTCGACCAGCGCCGCATCGAGCGCTTCGGCCATACGGCGGGCGACCGGCAACGCGCCGGGATCCCAGGCAATGTGGCGCGAAAGGGCCTCGGCGGGCAGACCGAGCGTTGCGAATTCCGGCGGCAGGAAGTTGGAGGCGTGGTCGCAGGTCAACACAAATGGGCTCGATCCCCCGGGGTTCGTCACCCCCACGGAATCTGACGATGCAAGGCTGGCGGGCCGTGCTGTCTCCATTGTCTGCCGTCCCCGGGGAGCGCTGTATCGTATGTTACGTATTTTGCCTCATTGCGTCCCTATGGATGATTTCATACAGTTTGACCGATTTTGTCAAATGCGATTTCGGCAAGACAGCCAGGGGTGGGGGAAAAGATGGTTTCCAGCATTGCCGAACTGATCTCGGACCGTATCGGCACGATGCCGGCAGGCGAGCGCCGCGCAGCCCAGACGCTGATCGCCAACTACCCGCTGATCGGCCTGAAGACGGTCGCCGAATTCTCGGCTGCAGCTGGTGTGTCCTCGCCGACGATCCTGCGTTTCGTCGCCCGGATCGGATTTCAGAACTATCCTGAGTTTCAATCGGCACTGCAGGACGAACTGGCGGCGCAATTGCAGTCGCCGGCATCGCGCACGCTCAATCCGCCGTCGCCGGGCGGCGGTACTGTGTCGCCGATGCTGGAGGCGACGCTCGACAACATGCGCGAGACGTTCAGGCACCTGTCCGACAAGCAGCTTGCCGACATCGCGGCCCGGCTTGCCGACCGGCGGGGCAAGACGTTCCTGATCGGCGGCCGTTTCACCGATCCGCTGGCGCGCTACATGGCCGCGCACCTCGCCATCGTCCAGCCCAACGTCTTCCACCTCGCCGGACAGGAAAGCATCTGGCGCGACCGATTGATCGACATGGGCAAGCGCGACGTGCTGGTGATCTTCGACATCAGACGCTACCAGGACAGCCTTGCCCGTTTTGCCGAGACTGCACACCAGCGCGGCGTGCAGATCGTGCTGTTCACCGACCAGTGGCTGTCGCCGATCGCCCGCTTCGCCCGCCATGTCATCGCCGGACGCACCGCCGTGCCCTCGGCCTGGGACTCTTCGGCAGCCCTTTTCGTCGTTGCCGAAACACTGATCGGCGCCGTCACGAGACAGCTCGAGGCCGACAGCGCCAAACGCATCCGTGAACTGGAAAGCTTGCGCTAGCGCATCGGACCCAAAAGTGGAAACCGGTTTGGGAAAATCCGTTGCTCAAGCAAAAAGAAAAAAGGGCGGTGGCGTTCAACTACGCCTTACCCAACCTTACATAGATTTAATGTGCATGAGAGCGGCAGAATTGCCATAAAGCCATGATATTGCCGTGGCTTCGCACATACCGGGTGCGTCGCTGCGTGTTTTTTGCTTGGGGAAACCGGTAGTTTGCCAACCGGAGTGCCGATGGCCGCCTGGAAACAGATCGTTTTTGCGCTGGTGATCCTGGTGGCGGCTGCTGCCGCCTGGGTTCGCTTCTTCCCCGGTGCGCCGGAGGTGCTGGCCCGCTGGGGCATCGACTGGGCCTATGCCTCCACGCCTGAAACACAGACAAGCGCGATCGGCACGACAAAGCAGGCAAGCGGCCGCAACGCAGCCGGGCAACCGGCAAATGTCGTCGCCTTGCCGGCCGGTACAGCCACCATCAACGACCGTCTGCAGGCAATCGGCACCGGCCGCGCCAATGCCTCGGTGACGGTCAATCCCTACAGTTCCGGCCGGCTCGTCGAATTCCTGGTCGAATCCGGCACCCGTGTCGAAAAGGGGCAAATCATCGCTACCCTCGATTCCGAGACCGAGGTGATCGCGCAGGATCGTGCCAAGCTCGTTGTACAGGACTCGCAGAACAAGCTCGACCGGGTGAGATCGCTGCAGGCTTCCAACGCCGCGACACCGGTCGCCGTCGCCGATGCCGAAGTCGTGCTGGCGGTCGCCAAACTGGTACTTCGCGATGCCGAACTTGCCCTGCAGCGGCGCTCGATCGCCGCGCCGATCGCCGGCACCGTCGGCATCCTGCCGATCGCCGCCGGCAACTATGTGACCAATGAGTCGGCGATCGCCACTCTCGATGACCGCTCCAGCATACTGGTCGATTTCCTGGTGCCTGAGCGTTTCGCCGCCGCCGTAAAGGTCGGGGCGCAATTGTCGGCGACGCCGATCGCCAATCCAAACAATGCTTACACGGGGACGATTTCGGCCATCGACAACCATATCGACGAAAAGAGCCGCACCCTGCTGGTCAAGGCAAAGATCGCCAATCCGGCCGATTCGCTGCGGGCCGGCATGTCCTTCCAGATCAGCATGAAATTCCCCGGCGATACCTATCCGGCCGTCAGTCCTCTGGCGATCCTGTGGGGCTCGGACGGCGCCTATATCTGGCAGATAGAGGACGGCAAGGCCAGGCGAGTTGCCGTGCGCATTATCCAGCGCAACACCGAGACCGTGCTGATCGATGCCCCGATCGACAGCGGCGACATGGTGGTGACCGAGGGCACCCAGAGCGTCAGCGAGGGCGGCGAGGTCCGCATCGCCGGCGAAGAACAGCGCGCCGCCGAAGCCGCCGGCTCATGACCGCCACCGTCAACACCGCCAGCGACACCGGCTTCACCGCGCTGTTCATCCGCAGGCCGGTGATGGCCTTCGTCCTGAACACGCTGATCGCGGTCGCCGGCCTTGCCGCCTTCTACGGCGTCGAGATCCGCGAACTGCCGGATGTCGACCGTCCTGTCATCACCGTTTCCACGGCCTTCGAGGGCGCCGCGGCCGAAACTGTCGACCGAGAACTGACCGACACGATAGAGGGCGCGGTCGCCCGCGTCTCCGGCGTCAAGTCGATCTCGTCCACCTCGTCCTTCGGCTCGAGCCGCGTCACCATCGAGTTCAATGACGGAGTCGACCTCAACGTCGCCGCCTCCGATGTGCGCGACGCCGTCGGCCGCATCGCCAACCAGATGCCGGACACGGCGGACGCACCACGCATCGTCAAGGCCGACGCCAATTCCGAGCCGGTGATGCGGCTGGCCGTCACCTCCGACACCATGTCGGTGCAGGACATGACGGTGATTGTCCAGGATCAGATCGAGGACGAACTTGCCGCCGTCCCCGGTGTTGCCGACGTCCAGGTCTCAGGCGACCGCGACAAGATCTTCCGCATCGACGTCAACCAGACCAAACTTGCCAGCCTGGGCTTTACCGTCGCCGATCTCAGGGCAGCGCTTGCCTCGGTCGCCTTCGATTCGCCGGCAGGCTCGATCACCACGACCAATCAGGACCTGATCGTGCGCACGACGGCGGACGTGACCACGCCCGACGAGTTCGAAAACATCATCATCGGCGGCACGACGCGCATCCGCGACGTCGCCACCGTCACGCTCGGCCCCGACATCGGCCAGACAACGCTGCGTTCGGACGGCAAGACCGGCATCGGCCTCGGCATCATTCGCCAGGCGGAATCGAACACACTGGATATTTCCACCGGTGTGACGGCCACAATCGCCAAGCTGCAGGAAAACCTGCCCAAGGGCATGTCGATCAAGATCACCAGCGACGATGCGGTCTTCGTCAACGGCGCCGTGCATGAAGTCGAAATCGCGCTCGGCCTTTCCGTTTCCATCGTGCTGATCGTCATCTACATTTTTCTCCTCGACTGGCGCGCGACGCTCATTCCGGCGCTTTCGATGCCGGTCGCCATGATCGGGACGATCGCCGCGATTTATCTCGCCGGCTTCTCGATCAACATCCTGACGCTGCTCGCCATGGTGCTGGCCACCGGTCTCGTCGTCGACGACGCGATCGTCGTGCTGGAGAACATCGTGCGACGACGTAACGAAGGCATGGGACCCCGCGCGGCCGCCGTGCTCGGCGCCAAGGAAGTGTTCTTCGCCGTCATCGCCACGACGCTGACTCTGGTCGCCGTCTTCGTGCCGATCTCCTTCCTGCCCGGCCAGACCGGCGGCCTGTTCCGCGAATTCGGTTTCGTGCTCGCAATGTCGGTGCTTTTGTCCTGCGTGGTGGCGCTGACCCTCTGCCCAATGCTGGCTTCACGCATGCTGTCAGACGCATCACTCCATCACGAAAGCGGCAGCGGCGTCGGCGCCCGCATCGGCGGTGCGCTCAATGCACTCTACCGGCGCTGCCTGCACATCTGCCTCGACGCGCCATGGATCGCGCTTCTGGTCGCGGTGTTGTTTGCGGCCACCGCCTTCACGCTGTTCGGCACCATACGCCAGGAACTGACGCCGACCGAAGACCGCGCCGTCGTGCTCCTGCGCATCAACGCGCCGCAAGGCGTCAGCCTCGACTACACGACGCAGCAGATGCAGAAGATCGAGAAACTGATCCAGCCGCTGCGCGATTCCGGCGAGATCCGCAGCACGTTCGAGAACGCCGGCCAGAACGGCTCCTACAACAGCGGCTTCATGGTGATGACGCTGGCGCCGTGGAACGAGCGCAGCCGCAGCCAGCAGCAGATCATGGCCGAGATCAGCCAGCTCACCAAACAGGTACCGAGCGTGCGCGTCTTCCCGGTACAGCCCAACAGCCTCGGCATCCGCGGCGCTGGCAACGGCCTGCAGTTCGCGCTGGTCGGCAACGACCGCAAGGCGCTCGGCGGTGCGGCGGTGAAGATCATTGCCGAGATGCAGAAGGATCCGCGCTTCCAGTTGCCGCGGCTCTCCGTAGATCCAACGCAGCCGCAACTGGCCGTCGCGATCGACCGCGAGCGCGCGTCCGATCTCGGCATGGATATTACCGGGCTAGCCAACACCATGCAGGCCATGCTTGACGGCAACGACGTCGTCGACGTCTATATCGCTGATCGCAGCTACGGAGTGAAGCTCGTCTCGACCACCAACCCGATCAACGATCCGACCGATCTGGAGAACATCTTTTTGAAGACCGCCGACGGCCGCTTCGTACCGATGTCGACCATCGCTACGCTGACCGAGCGCGCCGTGCCGCCATCTCTGACCCGCGAGCAGCAGCAGCCATCGGTAGCCATCACCTCCAACCTCGGCGGCGATTTCGCCCTCGGCGACGCACTGACCCGCGCAGAGGAAATCGCAACGCCGCTTCTGCCGCCAGGCAGCCGCATGCTGCCGCTGGCCGAGGCGGCGACGCTGGGGGAGACCAACAGTGCCATGATCACCATCTTCGGTTTCGCTCTGGTCATCATTCTCCTGGTGCTGGCTGCCCAGTTCGAGAGCTTCGTCAGCGCCGTCATCATCATGGCGACGGTGCCACTCGGCCTTGCCTGCGCGATCTTTGCCCTTTTGCTCAGCGGTACCAGCCTCAACGCCTACAGCCAGATCGGCCTGGTGCTTCTGGTCGGCGTCATGGCCAAGAACGGCATCCTGATCGTCGAATTCGCCAATCAGCTGCGTGACCGCGGTTTTGGCGTGCGCGAGGCGATCGAACAGGCCTCGATCATCCGCTTGCGGCCGGTGATGATGACGATGATCTGCACCGTGCTCGGCGGCGTGCCGCTGGTTCTGGCAAGCGGCGCAGGTGCGGAGGCGCGCATCGCGCTCGGCTGGGTCATCGTCGGCGGGCTCGGGCTCGCCACCGTCTCGACCCTGTTCCTGACCCCGGTCGCCTATCTCTTGCTCGGCCGCTTCGTCACGCCGAAGACACACGAGGAAGCGCGGCTGAAGCGCGAGCTCGAGGAAGCCGCCTACACCAATGTCGAGCCGGCGGAGTGATTAGCTTTCCTCGCCCCGTTTACGGGGAGAGGATGCCGGCAGGCAGGTGAGGGGCAGCGCCGGCTTCTCATAAGTTAGCGCCACCCCCCATCCGCCCTTCGGGCACCTTCTCCCCGTGAATGGCAGGGCAATCGCATATGGCGCTCCCCCTCTCCGTCTCGGCTTCGCCGAGCCACCTCTCCCCCACGTTGTGGGGGCGAGGAACCCAGGCTTTCCAAGGCCGCCACCTCGGCGGTTGGTGTTCCTCGCCCCCATGGAATGGGGGAGAGGTGGCCGCGCAGCGGCCGGAGAGGGGGCTGGCGCTGCCATATGCGATTGCCCTGCCGCAAACGGGGAGGAGGGAAGGTCTACGGCTTGATGAACACCTTGCCGTTGGGCTTGGCCAGTTCCGCTGGAACCTTCGTCATCGCTTCGGCCAGCGGCACAATCGCCGTCACGTCGGTCGACCAGCGGCCGTCCGAAAAACGCTTCTGCGCCTCCAGGATCGCCGGACCGCGGCGATCGCGGAACTGGCGCATCCACTCGCTCAGCCAGAAACCCTCAATATGCTTGTGCTGGAAGATCAGCTGGCCGGGCTCGCGGATGATTGTGGTGTCGGGATCGAGCCGCCCGTAGATGATCCAGCGCGAACGCTTCGGCATGACGTCGAAGATGACAGAGGCCAGCGGCCCGGTTACCGCATCGAGGAAGATGCGCGGCTGCTCGGCCTTGACCACCTCGCGCAGCGTCGCCTTGAAATCCGCTGCCTTTTCGTTGAGGACATGGGCGGCGCCGAGTTCCTTCAGCAACGGGATCTGATCGTCGCGACGCACCGTGACGATCGGCCGGAACCCCTCTTCCTTTGCGAGACCAATGATCAGCTTGCAAAGCTGGCTGGCGCCGGCGGTCATGATGAAGGCCTTCTCGCCTTCCTGCTTGACGATATCGAACATGGCGAGAGCGGTAAGCGGGTTGACGATCATCGCCGCACCATCCTCGTCGCGAACCGTATCGAGAAGCGGAATGCAGACCACCGCCTCGGCGACGGCGTATTCAGCCCACGAACCCCAGGTCGACACACCGGTGGCAAAGGCGACGCGTTTGCCGATCAGGTTTTTTGGGTAGGGCTCGTCACCGCTGGCGACGACGGTGCCAACACCCTCGAAACCGGCCGGCTGGCCCTTGGCGCGCGGCTGACCATACTGGCCCTTGATGAAGGCGATATCGGACGGATTGATCGAGGAGAGGCTGACCTTGATCAGCACCTGCGTCGGGCCGGGCGTCGGCACTGCGATCACGCCTGGCTGGAGATAGGGCTCCATCGCCTCCAGCACGCTGCTATTCGGGGTCTTGGTATAGCCGTCGCCGACCAGCAGCAACGCCTTCATCTCGGATGGGACAGCCATAGGAAAAACTCCGTGGTTCAAATTATCGGTGCCGACGACTGGCGAGCGCCGTCGCTCAGACTTTTTCCTGCGTGTATTTCTTAAGCTCGGTCCGCGCCACTTGCCGGCGATGCACAGCATCCGGCCCATCGGCCAACCGCAGCGTCCGCAGATGCGTCCACGAGCGCGCCAGCGGCGTATCCTGGCTGATGCCTTGCGCACCGAACATCTGCACCGCCTCGTCGGTCACCTTGAGCGCGACACGCGGCGCAATCACCTTGATCTGGCTGATCCAGGGGGCGGCGGCGCGCGCATCGCCCTGGTCGATCATCCACGCCGCCTTGAGGCAGAGCAGCCTGGCCATCTCGATCTCCATGCGGCATTCGGCGATGATGTCGAAATTGGCGCCGAGTTTGGCGAGAGGCTGGCCAAAGGCCTCGCGGCGGACGGAGCGTTGGCACAGCATCTCCAGCGCCATCTCGGCCTGGCCGATGGCGCGCATACAATGATGGATACGGCCAGGCCCGAGCCTCCCTTGCGCGATCTCGAAGCCCCTGCCCTCGCCGAGGATCAGGTTTCCCGCCGGTATCCGAACATTGTCGAATCGGAGATGCATATGGCCATGTGGCGCGTCGTCGTCGCCATAGACCTGCATGGCCCGCAGCTTCGTCACGCCTTTGCTGTCGGAAGGCACCAGGATCATCGAATGCCGGCGGTGCTGCGGTTCTCCGTCACCACCTGTCCTGACCATGACGATATAGATGGCGCAGCGCGGATCGCCGGCGCCCGATGCCCACCATTTCTCGCCGTTGAGCACATAGTGGTCACCCTGCCGCTCGCAGCGCATGGCAATGTTGGTGGCGTCGGAAGAGGCGACATCCGGCTCGGTCATCAGATAGGCCGAACGGATCTGTCCGTCGAGCAACGGCTCTAGCCATTCTTTCTTGTGTTCGGCCGAACCGTAGCGTTCCAGCACCTCCATGTTGCCGGTGTCCGGGGCAGAGCAGTTGAAGGTCTCGGCGCCGAGATGCGCCTTGCCCATCTCTTCGGCGAGGTAGGCGTATTCGACGGTGGAAAGGCCGTAGCCACGCTCGGAGCCGGTCAGCCAGAAATTCCACAGGCCGCGCTCTTTCGCGGTCTTCTTCAGCCCTTCGAGAATCTCGGTCTGGCGCGCCGTATAGACCCAACGGTCGCCGCCCTTGCCGATTTCGGCCAGGAATTTCTCGCCGAGCGGCATGATCTCGCCGCGCACCATCGCCGTGACGCGTGCATGGATCGGCTTCAGCCGCTCGGTCATGCCGAGATTCATCTCCGCCATGGCTCTCCACCCTTTCACGCACGCGCGGGCACTTTACCCGTGGCAAGGATGACCGTACTTCGGGTAGCCTTGTCAACGCGAACCATTTCGCCTGGACGGTGAGGCCAAAGGCGCGGAGAAAGTGCGATGAGCTATCTGGACGAGCTGTTTTCGGTGGCTGGCAAGACCGCGCTGGTCACCGGTGCGGCGACCGGCATCGGCCGCATGGCGGCGACCGCACTGGTCCGGGCCGGCGCCACAGTGATGATCGCCTCGCGCAAGGGCGACGACTGCGTCAAGGTCGCCGACGAATTGAACGGTCTTGGCGCATCTGGCCGGGCGGAAGGCTTTGCCGGCGACGTCTCCAGCGAGGCCGGTATCGCCGCCCTCGTCGCCGAGGTGAGGGCGCGGACCGAACGGTTGCACATCCTGGTCAACAATGCGGGCGTTTCCTGGGGCGCGCCGCTGGAGACGTTCCCCTATCCTGCCTGGGCGAAAGTGTTCGGCGTCAACGTCACCGCCGTCTTCCATTTGACGCGCGAGCTCCTGCCGCTGCTCGATGCCGCCGCCAGCGATGCCGATCCGGCCCGTGTGATCAATCTGGGTTCGGTGATGGGCACCCAGCCATTGGCCGACGACGCCTATTCATACACCGCCTCCAAGGCTGCGGTTCACCATCTAACGCGCACGCTGGCAATCGAGTTCGCCAGCCGCCGCATCACCGTCAACGCCTTTGCCCCCGGCCCTTTCCAGAGCCGGATGACCGCTTTCGCCACCGGCAGCGAGGAACAGGCCAAACATGTCGGCGGCCATGTTCCAATCGGCCGCATCGGCGCACCGGATGACATTGCCGGCGCAACCCTCTATTTGTGCAGCCGTGCAGGCAGCTATGTCACCGGTGCCATCCTGCCGATCGACGGCGGGCAGTCCGTGCAGCATGGGCTGACGCTGTTCAAGGAATGACAAGTCCGGCCGAAGAGCCGGTGTGTGAAGTGGAGGACATCAGCTTGGAACCGATCAGTCTCGATGTGCTTCTGGCCAGCGTCGGCAAGGAAGTTGGCGTCTCGCCATGGCGGGCGGTTACGCAGCGCATGATCGACCAGTTCGCCGACGCCACCGACGACCACCAGTTCATCCATTGCGATCCGGAGCGCGCCATGCGCGAGACGCCGTTTGGCGGCACCATCGCCCACGGCTTCCTGTCGCTTTCGCTGCTGTCGGCGATGACCTTCGAGACCATGCCGCCGCTTGAGAACAGCAAGATGGGCGTCAACCACGGCTTCGATTCGCTGCGCTTCATGGCGCCGGTGAAGACCGGCGCGCGCATCCGCACCCGCTTCGTGCTGGCCGACGTCAAGGTCAGGCCGTCGGGCTGGGTGCAGACGGCGCATGACGTGACCATCGAGATCGAGGGCTCGAAGAAGCCGGCGCTGACCGCGCGCTGGCTGACGCTGACGCTGATCGAGCGCCAGCCAGAGACCGCATGAGCGACGCGAACGCGCTCGACACGTCGGCGCTTGCGCTCGACCAAGCAGCCCTTGCGCCCTACCTCGAGGCGGAGATCCCTGGTTTTTCCGGGCTTCGCTCCATCGAAAAATTCAAATCCGGACAGTCGAACCCGACCTATTTGCTGGTGGCGGCAAGCGGCAATTATGTGCTGCGCGCCAAGCCGCCGGGCCAGTTGCTGAAGTCGGCGCATCAGGTCGACCGCGAATTCAGGGTGATGAGGGCGCTGTCCACGACTGCCGTGCCGGTGCCAGCCATGCTGCACCTTACCAGTGAAGAGTCGCCGATCGGACGCATGTTCTACGTAATGGATTTCATCGATGGTCGCATCTTCTGGGATCCGGCGCTGCCGGAGGCGTCAGGCAATGACGAACGCGCCGCCATCTACGATGCCATGAACGGCACGCTCGCCGCACTGCACGATGTCGATGTCGAAGCGGCGGGGCTCGGCGATTTCGGCAGGCCGGGCAGTTACTTCGAGCGGCAGCTGACGCGCTGGACCGGCCAGTACCGCGCCGCCGAAACCGACGCGGTGGCCGACATGGACCGGCTGATTGCCTGGCTGGAGACGCATATGCCGGCCGATGACGGCCTCGTCTCGCTGGTGCACGGCGACTACCGGCTGGACAACATGATCTTCGCGTCAGACCGGCCGCAGGTTCTGGCGGTGCTCGACTGGGAACTGTCGACGCTTGGCCACCCCTTCGCCGACATCGCCTATCAATGCATGCAGTGGCGGCTGCCGCACGCTTCGGGGTTTCGCGGCCTCGGCGGCATCGACCGCGCCGCCCTCGGCCTGCCTTCCGAGCAAGACTATGTCGCCGCCTATTGCTGGCGGCGCGGGCTGGACGGCATCGGCAACTGGAACTTCTTCCTCGCCTTCTCCTTCTTCCGGCTGGCGGCGATCTGCCAGGGCGTCTACAGGCGCGCTCTGGACGGCAACGCTTCCAATCCGGAAAAGGCAAAAACCTATGGCGAAGCTGTGAAGCTGCTCGCCGGCCTCGCGGTGAAACTGATCGACAAGGAGGCGTGATGGGCCGTTTTGACGGAGCTACGGTGCTGATCTCCGGTGCTGCCGGCGGCCTCGGTCGCGGCGCCGCCAAGGGCTTTGCCGCCGAAGGCGCGCGGCTGATCCTTTCCGACATCGACCATGCGGCGCTGGAAAGCCTCGCGGCCACGCTGGGCGCGCAAACGGCTGTCCTGGCCGGCAACATCGCCGATGAAGCGGTGTCGGAAGCACTGGTTGCGCTGGCCGTCAGCACATTCGGCCGGCTGGATGTCGCCGTCAACAATGCCGGCATCGTGCAGAGCTTCGCGCGCCTGCCGCAAGTGGCGTCGGATGAAGCACGCCGCGTCCTGGAGATCGACCTGCTTGGCGTCTTCTATGCGATGAAGCACCAGATCCCGCAGTTGGAGCGGCAGTTCAAGGCAACCGGCAAAGGCGGCGCCATCGTCAACATCGCCTCGGTTGCCGGGTTGGTCGGCGCGCCAAAACTCTCGGTCTATGCCGCCGCCAAGCATGGCGTCGTCGGGCTGACCAAATCGGCGGCGGCCGAATACGCCACCAAGGGCGTTCGCATCAACGCCATCTGCCCGGCTCACACAAGAACGGCGATGGTCGACGGCTTTGTGCGCATCTCCGGCGCACCGGAAGCCGAGGCGCTGGCCGAACTGACGCGCGGCGTGCCCATGAAGCGGGTCGGCGAAGTGGACGAGATCGTCACTGCCATGCTGTTTGCCGCCGACCCCGCCAATTCCTTCATGACCGGCCACGCGCTGGCGGTGGACGGCGGCGTCGGCGCGATCTGAAGCGTGATCGGTTCTGTTTCCAGACCGGCGAGCGAGCCTACGCGTAGGTGACGCCGGCTGGGCGAGAAACAGAATGCAGGCCAATCATCGTCTGGCGGCGTCGGTAGTGATGAGCTTCATGTGCCGGCCGACCTGCAGGGCGATGTAGACGACCACCGAGCAACCGATCGGGAACACGATCTCGTTGAGGCCGGTTGTGATCGCCCGCGGCAATTCAAGGGCGACGCCGTTCGCGGCGGCCGTCTCGATCGTCAGTATCGTGATACCGCCGCCGAACACCGCGCCCGTCAAGGCGCCTGTCAGCGCGAAATGTAGCAAACGGGGCTCGTCCTTCGACGCCAGCGAGGCCAGTACCCAGCCGAGCAGACAATATTCGATCGCCCGCAGCAGGCCCAGCGTGGTGAGGGAGAGGGTGGCCGGTTTTGTTGCCGCATCAAGAGCACTTACCATGACCTTTTGCGACCCCTTGGCGATGACCATCGCCAGCGGTGCCGAGATTGCGGCGATCAGGCCGCCGAGCGAGGGTCGCACCTTGGCGATCGCTGTGCCGAGGCTGACGCCGGCGCAGACGAAGAACGACCACGTCACGCCCTGCGCCAATTCGATCAGGACCTGGGTGGTGGCCGGGTGAGAACCTGCTGCAAGTCTGCCGGCCAGAATAAGGGCTTCCATGGCGAAGCCGAGTGCGATCGCCAACCATGCAACCATGACCACCCGCTTGAGCGCCAGCCTGGCGCCATGAGAAAGTGGATCCACGTCTGGCGTACTGGACGAAAGCTCGGCCATGGTCGTATCGACCTCCCCAAAAACAGAATTTTTTGCAGGGTATCAAAATAGCCTTCGTCTGTAACCGTCCAATGCTGCCTGTTTGTGCCCCGGTAACACTTTGCGTCAGACAAAACGGGCAAGACAACCCAGAAACGGCATACCCGGAAACCTCAAGCTGATCTTTGCGACACCTTGTGCGTGATCGGATCGGTTCTGTTGCCCGACCGGCGAGCGAGCCTACGCGGAGGTGACGCCGGCTGGGCGATGAACAGCATGCAGGCCGATCATGGTTTGGCGGTGTCGGTAGCGATGAACTTCATGTGCCGGCTGACCTGCAGGGCGATGTAGACAACCAGCGCGCAACCGATCGGAAACACGATCTCGTTGAGGCCCGTTGTGATAGCCTGTGGCAATGCCAGCGCAATATCCTTAGCAGCGGCAGTCTCGATCGTCAGCGCCGTGATCCCGCCGCCAAACACCGCGCCGACCAAAGCGCCTGCCAGCACGAAATGCAACGGGCGGGGTTTCTCCTTCGACGCCAGCGAGGCCAACATCCAGCCGAGCAGGCCATATTCGATTGCCCGCAGCACCCCCAGGGTGGTGAGCGACAGGATCGCGGGCTTTGCGGCTGCATCGAGCGCGCTCACCATGACCTTTTGCGTGCCCTTGGCGATGCCCATGGCCAGCGGCGCCGAGATCGCGGCAATCAAGCCGCCAAGCGAGGCTCGCACCTTGGCGATCGCCGTGCCGAGGCTGACGCCGGCGCAGACGAAGAACGACCACGTCACGCCTTGCGCCAATTCGATCAGAACCTGGGTCGTGGCCGGGTGTGAACCTGCCGCAAACCTGACAGTCAGGATCAACGCTTCCATGGTGAAGCCAAGTATGATTGCCAACCATGCCACCATGATGACCCGCCTGAGTGCAAGTCTTGCACCCAGAGAAAGTGTATTTGAATCCGGCTCGCCGGACAAAAGTTCAGTCACGGCCATATCGGCCTCCCAAAACAGGAAAATATTGCAGCGGAGCCGACTAGGCTCCATTTGTAACAGTTCGATGTTGCAGAACTTCTGTCGCAGTAACACGCGCAACCAACGTCGGAGCCAAATGTTCGCGAAGGGACGCGGACATTCGCAGCCCGGTGAAGTCGATTTTGAGGCCACCCTTGTCCGATTCCGTACAGCGTATATGATTTAGCCAGACACCAACAACCAAGGCAGAGAAATTGCCGCTGAGCGTCCAGAACCGCCGCGAGAAGCAAAAAGCCGAACTGCGCTCCGAACTTGTCGAAGCAGCGCACAAGCTTGTGCAGGAAGAAGGCTATGAAGGCCTCACCATCCGCAAGCTGGCCAAGCGCGTCGGCTATGCGCCAATGTCGGTCTATTCCTATTTCGCCGACAAGCAGGATATCCTGTTCGCACTGGCCGAGGATGCGTTCGAGACCTTGGCCAAGCGGATCGAGGCTCATCCGGCGGACGATCCGATCGAGGCGCTGCAGGCTGTCATGACGGAGTATGCCGCCTTCGGGCTCGGCAATCCCAACGAATACCGTACGGTGTTCATGACCGAGAAGACCAAGCTGCCGGAAGGCAGAAGCTACGAAGAGATGGAAGAGGGCAACCCGGCGATGAAAGTGCTCATCAGCCGAGTCGAGGCCTGCGTCGCCGCCGGCAAGCTCAAGGGCGATCCGCGCGCCATCGCCACCATGCTATGGGCGGTCGGCCATGGCACGATCTCATTGCTGATCACCTTTCCCTTCTATCCTTTCGGCGACCCGCAGGCTTTCGTGAAGCGGATGTGCGATTTCACGCTGGCCACGCTGATGACGCAGGACGTGCCGCCGCTGACCGAGACGCCGGTCAACTGCTGAGCCCCCTTTCTTTTCCGCATCTGTGACGGCGATCCCCTGGACGAACCGAGGCAATCATCATGCTTGTGCGCATGGCGTCCGCGACAATTCAGCCGTTCAAAAAAATTCTCCGTACATGTACGATTTCTGACTTGAAACCTGCAATTGGTGGGCGTATATGTACACCAGACCGTACATGTACGGAAAAGATTTGACCGTTGAACCCGGAGACAGACGATGAAAAAGACAATCCTCACTCTCGCTGCCGTACTGGCATTCTCGGGCGCCGCTTTTGCTGGCACGAACACGCCGGCCAAGCAGGCGCCAGCGGCAGCCTGCGTCGACACCAGGACCAATGTGAAGCTCGATTGCAGCGCGACCGGCTCGGTCGAAAAGACAGACGCCAAGGCCGGCTCGGCCGACAGCAAGGGCCCCCGGCTCGGCATCGAGATCAACCCGTGGATCGTGCCCAGTTCGTTCTGAGCTGATCGATCGGCTCAACCACCGAACGGCACAATATTAAGGGCGGCAGGATATCCTGACCGCCCATTTTCGTGGCCGTTTCAGTCCGGCCGCAGGAACCTGATGGAGCGTTACTTCTTGCGCTTCTTCATTCCCGCCACGACCTTGGGCTTGCCGGGTCTTGCCGGAGCGCCGGAAATGGACGTTGTGGTGATCGACACCGGATCGCTGGCCGGAAACGTATCTTCGAGACCTTCCTCAAGTTCCTCTTCGGCACTCACCTCGTGATGCCGCTCATGTTCCAGCGAACGCACGGCCGGCGTCTTTTTGACCGGTGACTTCGGCGCGGATTTCGACGGCATCGGCATTCTCCCTCGGCTGCTCACCCACAACGACAGCGCATGGCAAACGTTCCCGGTCAGGCCGCGGCGTCGACTGCCGCCTCCGACAGGAAAGTAAAGACATAATCGGAGAACGAGCGCCAGCATTCGACCCGGAAGGCGTCGGCAGCTGTGCGCAGCAGCACGATCTCGACCTTGCCCAGAATGGTGCGCGAGCACGCGCCCACCGGAAAAGCCTCGAGCGACAGATCCTGCGGGCAGCCGGCATTCACTGCGGCAGCGGCGGCCGGGCCGACGACCGATATGGCGATATTGCGATGCGAGACACCGACCGCCGAATGCAGCGCGGTCACCTCAGCACAATCGATGAGCGGGTCTTTCCCTCCCTCGTCGGCGACCAGCCATTCGTCGGGCCCAAGCCACAAGGCCGTGCGCCCGGCCTTTGTCGCCGATGTCTTCGGCTTCTGCGGCAGGCCCAGGCCCAGCGCTTTCGACAGCGCCGCGACAGAGGCTTCCGGCGCGCGCAGCGAAATGCGCTCCGCCGGCGGCAGCACTGCGAGCTTGACGCCGGTGGCGGAAAGCCCCTGACCAGCGAGCGCCGGGAAGCGTTCAACCGACGGCGTTGCGGCAGGAATTGTTTTCTTCGCAGCAGCCTTAGCCATTGAGGCGTCCTCCCGTCTCGTCGAAGAACACCATGCCGGTGACCTCAACCTCGATCACCCCGTTCGGCATCGGCACATAGAGCGTCTCGCCCATCCGGTCGCGGCCACCGGCGACCAGCGCCAGCGCGATCGAACGCCCGCAGTTTTCCGACCAGTAGCTCGACGTGACGTGGCCGATCATTTTCATCGGGATCGCCTGCTTCGGATCCTCAACGATCTGCGCACCCTCTTCCAGCACCACTTTCGGGTCCTTGGTCTTCAGGCCGACCAGCTGCTTGCGGCCCTTGGCGACCAGATCCGGGCGCGCCATGCCCCTGATACCGACGAAATCGGTCTTCTTCTTGCCGACCGCCCAGTCGAGACCGGCGTCGTTCGGCGTCACCGTGCCGTCCGTATCCTGGCCGACGATGATGTAGCCCTTTTCGGCGCGCAGCACGTGCATCGACTCGGTGCCATAGGCGGCAGCGCCATGCTTCTGGCCTTCGGCCCACAGTGCTTCCCAGACCGCCTGGCCGTAATCGGCCGGCACGTTGACCTCGAAGCCGCGCTCACCGGTGAACGACATGCGAAACAGCCGTGTCGGCACGCCGCAGATCTTGCCTTCGCGCACCGACATATGCGGCAGCGCCTCGTCCGACATGTCGATGCCTTCGACCAGCGGCGCGATGATGTCGCGCGACTTCGGTCCCTGCACGGCGATGACCGCCCACTGCTCGGTGATCGAGGTCAGCCAGACATTGAGATGCGGGAACTCGGTCTGGAGATAGTCCTCCATGTGGTTCATGACGCGCGGCGCGCCGCCGGTCGTCGTCGTCACATGGAAACGGTCGGGCGCCAGCCTGCCGACGACGCCATCGTCATAGATGAAACCGTCTTCGCGCAGCATGATGCCGTAGCGGCAGCGGCCCGGCTCGAGCTTCTCCCATGGGTTGGTGTAGAGCAGCTCCATGAACTTCGCCGCATCCGGCCCGACCACTTCGATCTTGCCCAGCGTCGAGGCGTCGAACAGGCCAGCGGTCTTGCGTACGGTCACACACTCACGGTCGACGGCAGCGTGCATGTCCTCGCCGCCCTTGGGGAAATACCAGGCACGCTTCCACTGGCCGACATCCTCGAACACCGCGCCTTGGGCCGCCGCCCACGGATGGATCGCCGTCTTGCGGGTCGGATCGAAAAGCGGACCCCGCGCGTGGCCGATGATCGCGCCGAACGTCACCGGCGTGTAGGGCGCCCGGAACGTCGTCAGGCCGACCTGAGGGATCGGCTTGCCCAGCGTCTCGGCGGCAATCGCCAGGCCGTGCATGTTGGAGGTCTTGCCCTGGTCGGTCGCCATGCCGTTGGTGGTGAAGCGCTTGACGTGCTCGATCGAGCGCATGCCCTCGTGCACGGCCTGGCGGATGTCCTTGGCGGTGACATCGTTCTGGAAATCAACAAAGGCCTTTACCGTCGAATCCGGCCCGGCGCCGGGCGCTGCACCCAGCATGCCGCGCGACCAGCTTTCGCTGGCGTCGACCTTCGGCTTCGTACCCTTGGAGGCTTTGGCGCCCACGTCTCTCGCTGCCTTGACGCCGGCCGCATAGGCCTCGTCGATCGTCGCCGACAGCCCGTCGGTGCCGTTGCAGGCGCCGACCGAGACGCAATCCTGCGCGTAGGTACCGGGCACGAAGCGCTTGGTCTCGTCGTTGAAGGCGACCTTGCCGCGCGACTGCGAGAAAAGATGCACCGACGGCGTCCAGCCGGCCGACATCAAGATCGCGTCGACCGGAATGGTGCGTTCGCCGCCGCCATTCTTCGGCTGCACGGTCATCGACGACACGCGCAATTTGCCGCCAGCGCGGATCACCGCGCGGCCGAAATTGACCTCGATGCCGAGCGCCCTCGCCTCGTCAATCACCGGTCCGGTCGGATTGTCGCGCAGGTCGACGATGGCCGCCACGTTGACGCCGGCCTTCTTCAGGTCGATCGCCGCCGCATAGGCGGAATCATTGGCCGTATAGACGCCGACATTCCTGCCGACGGCGACGCCGTATTGGTTGAGATAGGTGCGCGCCGCCGATGCCAACATGATGCCCGGCCGGTCATTGTCGGCAAAAACCATGTGGCGCTCGATGGCGCCTGTCGCCAAGACGACGCGCCTGGCGCGGACCTGCCATAGCCGCTCGCGCGGCAAATCGCGGCCGGGGTTTTGCAGATGGTCGCTGACGCGCTCGACCAGCCCAACGAAGTTCTGCGCGTAATAGCCGAAGGCCGTGGTGCGCGGCAGCACGCGGACATTGTCCATCGCGCTGAGTTTGGCTACAGCGGCCTGCGCCCAGGCATAACCATCCTGGCCGTCGATCTTCGCGCCACTTTCGAAACGCAGGCTGCCACCGAAATCCGCCTGTTCGTCGGCAAGGATGACACGCGCGCCGGTTTCGGCGGCGGCCAGTGCGGCGGCGATGCCGGCCGCACCGCCGCCCAGCACCAGCACATCGCAATGGGCAAAACGCGCCGAGTAGTGGTCGGGATCCGGCTTGTCTGGCGCAACGCCAAGACCCGCTGCAGCGCGGATTTTGGGCTCGTAGAGGGTCTTCCACGCCGCCTTCGGCCACATGAAGGTCTTGTAGTAGAAACCGGCGGAGAACAGGGGCGAGGCGATGTCGTTGACCGCGCCGACGTCGAAGGCCAGCGATGGCCAGCGGTTCTGCGACTGTGCCGTCAGCCCGTCATAGAGTTCCTGCACGGTGGCGCGGATGTTTGGCGTTTTGCGCGCTGCGTCGCGCTCGACCTGGACCAGCGCGTTGGGCTCTTCGGCACCGGCGGACAGAAAACCGCGCGGCCGGTGATATTTGAACGAACGGCCGACCAGATGGACGCCGTTGGCAAGCAGCGCCGAGGCCAGCGTGTCGCCCTCGACGCCGGCATAGGCCTGGCCGTCGAAGCTGAAGCGGGCGGTCTTGGCCTGCTTGAGGCGCCCGGCGCCGGGAATGCGGAACGCGCCGCTCATTTGGCAACTCCCGGCAGCTTCGCAGGCTTCGGCTCGCCGGCCTTGTAGGTCATGATGAACTTGTCGGTGATGGTGTCGCGCACGGCGTTGAAGAAACGCGCGCAGCCATGCATGTGCCGCCAGCGCTCATAGATGATGCCTTTGGGGTTGGAGCGAATGAAGAAGAACTTTTCGAAGTCGTCGTCGCTCTCGCCGGCCATGTTGGCCGAACGCGCAATATGCGCCTCGCCGGCGTTGCGGAACTCGAGTTCCGGGCGCTCTTCCTCGCAATAGGGGCAGCGGATGAGAAGCATGGTGATCGTTCCTACAATTCGCCGTGGCCGACGCGGGCGCCGGCGGGTTGATCGCAAAGCCTCTGGCCCAATGTCACGAAAGGTGCGACCTGCCGGATGCGTTCCTCGACGCTTGCCGCCGGGCGGAAAAGATCGCGATAGGCCATGTTGCCGATAGTGAGCAACATTGGATCGGTCGTCACGATCACGTGGCGCGGCTGGAATGTCTGGCCGTCCTCGAGATCGGCCGGTCTGTTTTCCAGAAAGGTGACCACTTTCTGGCCGCCGCTCCAAACGCAAGCCAGCATCCCGTCGTCTACGGAAAACGGCCATCCGGTCTCGTTTTCGGCGCGGCTGATCGGCTGCAGGCGCACCTCTTCGACCGACGGGACATGAAACATCCCCTGCTCGCCAGCGAGCACCAGCGGCATTGCGACAGCCATCTGCGCCATCATCAGTGCGCCACCGCCGCCGCCGCTGCCTCGTCGATCAGGCGGCCGGTGCGGAAGCGCTCGATGGTGAAGGGCGCGTTGATGGCGTGCGGATTGTCGTTGGCGATGGTGTGGGCAAAGACATGGCCCGAGCCCGGCGTCGCCTTGAAGCCGCCTGTGCCCCAGCCGCAATTGACGTACAGGCCGGCCACCGGCGTCTTGGCCAGGATCGGCGAGCGATCAGGCGTCACGTCGACAATGCCGCCCCATGAACGCAGCATCTTCATGCGCGTGAACATCGGGAACATCTCGCAGATGGCGTCGAGCGTGTGCTGGAGGATGTGCAGGCCGCCGGTCTGAGAATAGGAGACGTACTGGTCGGTGCCGGCGCCGATGACCAGTTCGCCCTTGTCGGACTGCGAGATATAGGCGTGCACCGTGTTCGACATCACCACGCAGGGGAATACCGGCTTGACCGGCTCCGACACCAGCGCCTGCAGCGGATAGCTTTCCAGCGGCATGCGCACGCCGGCCATGTTCATGATCACCGACGAATGGCCGGCGGCAACGACACCGACCTTCTTGGCGCCAATGAAGCCGCGCGTCGTGTCGACACCCACGACCGCGCCATTCGGCGCCCGCTTGACCCCGGTGACCTCGCAATTCTGGATGATGTGGACGCCGCGGGCCGAGGCGCCGCGCGCATAGCCCCAGGCAACGGCATCGTGACGGGCGGTGCCGCCGCGGCGCTGCAGGGCCGCACCCACCACCGGATAGCGCGCCTCCCTGGAGATGTTGAGCGGCGGGCAGAATTCCTTCGCCGCTTCCGGCGTCAGCCATTCGTTGTCGATGCCGTTCAGCCGGTTGGCATGGACGTGGCGCTTCAGCACCTGGATGTCGTGGACATTGTGGGCGAGCATCATGACGCCGCGCGGCGAATACATGACGTTGTAGTTGAGCTCCTGGCTCAGCCCGTCCCACAGCTTCAGTGCGTGGTCGTAAATGCCGGCGCTTTCGTCATAGAGATAGTTGGAGCGGATGATGGTGGTGTTGCGGCCGGTGTTGCCGCCGCCGAGCCAGCCCTTTTCCAGGACCGCGACATTGGTGATGCCGTGCACCGTGGCGAGATAGTAGGCAGTCGCCAGTCCATGGCCGCCGGCGCCGACGATGATGACGTCGTATTCCTTCTTCGGCTCTGGCGAGGACCACTGTTCCTCCCAGCCCTTGTGGCCGCGCATGGCCTCGCGGGCGATGGCGAATACCGAATATTTTTTCAACGTTCTAGCCTCGCGGATTGCGGCCGGGCATCCACTCAAGCCCCGGCGCGCGAGGTGTATCACTAGCGAAACAGCGCTGCCACCCTTGCGCTGTTTGCGACGGCGCTTGCCGTTTTGTGCCGCGACGAAAATGACGCATCCGGATCCTTCGCAGGTATCGGGTGGCCCGCGCCGCCCCAGCCTGCGATCAACATCCCAATTGCCGGCAAGGTCGGCGCGAAAAAAGGATGCAGAAAATGTTCGCACTCGCCAACAAGGTCGCCATCGTCACCGGCGCTAGCTCCGGCATCGGCCGCGCCACCGCAAAGCTCTTTGCCGAACAGGGCGCCAAGATCATCGTCGCTGCCCGTCGCCAGGCCGAACTTGACGCCCTCGTCGCCGAAATCGAGGATGCCGACGGCACCGCCATCGCCCTTGCCGGCGACGTCACCGAAGAAGCCTATGCAAAGGCCCTCGTCGAGTTGGCGGTCGGCAGGTTCGGCGGGCTCGATATCGCCTTCAACAATGTCGGCGCTGTCGGCGCGATGGGGCCGATTTCGGAACTGTCGCTCAAGGGCTGGCGCGAGACGCTCGACACCAACCTGACCAGCGCCTTCCTTGGCGCAAAGTATCAGGTGCCGGCGATGGTCGATCGCGGTGGCGGATCGCTGATCTTCACCTCTACGTTTGTCGGCAACACGGTCGGCATGCCAGGCATGACCAGCTATGCCGCAAGCAAGGCCGGGCTGATCGGACTGACGCAGGTGCTTGCCGCCGAATATGGCCCGAAGGGCGTGCGGGTCAATGCGCTGATGCCGGGCGGCACGGACACGCCTGCAAGCATCACCAACGCGCCGGATGCCGGACCTGAAGTGCTGGCTTTCGTCGAAGGTCTGCATGCGCTGAAGCGCATTGCGCGGCCAGAGGAGATCGCCCGCGCGGCGCTCTTTCTGGCGTCGGATGCGTCCAGCTTCACCACCGGATCGGCGCTGTTTGCCGACGGCGGCGTCTCGATCAACCGGACGTGAAGGATTTTCGATCGGTACACACGCTCGCAAGCGACAAATGTCACCAAACCGGCCTTGCTTTTTCAATTCGATTTGGTGATTCCGTGTCTGTTCGAAGACGGGCCGGAACCATGATGCTGATCAGAACCTATATCGCTGCGAGCGCAATCGAAGGTGTCGGCGTGTTCGCCGCCGAGCCGATCGGGAAAGGGGCGTCGATCTGGCGCCTCGACCCGGATTTCGACCGGCTGATCCCGATGGAAAAATATGAGGCAGCACACCCGCACCTCAAGGAATTGCTGGACAGATATGCCTATCCAAGCCCCGACCGGCCCGGTTTCATGGTCTATGAAGTCGACAATGGCCGCTTCATGAACCATGCCGACAGGCCGAACACGGATTTTTCGCACTATGGCGGGGCCACCGCGACCCGTGACATCGCGGCGGGCGAGGAAATCACCTGCGACTACGGCGAATTCTTCGAGGGTTTCGAGCAGCTTCACCTGGCCACGGCATAGAGCATCGGGCCCAAAAGTAGAAACCAGCCGCGGTTTGGCCGCCGCCCTTCATTTCGGCTGTGGACAGCGCGACGTGATTCTGCTATCAGCCGCCACAATTCGTGGTGTAAACCGCCGCGGAGGCTAGTGGCTATGGCCGCCTGCCTGTTGATATCAAACCCGAAAGACAGGATTGCCCGTGCAGGTACTCGTCCGCGACAACAATGTTGATCAGGCGCTTCGCGCGCTCAAGAAAAAGATGCAGCGCGAAGGCATTTTCCGCGAAATGAAGATGCGCGGACACTATGAGAAGCCCTCGGAGAAGCGCGCTCGTGAAAAGGCGGAAGCCGTGCGTCGCGCCCGCAAGCTGGCCCGCAAGCGCGCCCAGCGCGAAGGCCTGTTGCCGATGACACCGCGCCCGGTGGCGGCTGGTGCCGCCGGCGGCGCAGGTGGTGCTCCGCGCCCGCCGCGGTTCTAACGCCAATTTTTCGTCCTTTTCGAAGGATACTAGAGGTGGCGCGATGCGGAATCGCCGCCACCTTTTTGTTTAGGGCAACGTGCGTCCACGTGGACGCACAAAGTACGCTCTAAACATTGCGACAACTTCGACCCGGTTCGAAGGGGGAACGGACCTGACGGCGCGGCGGCAGTGAGGACAGAGCAGAGATGAACGTAATTTCCGTGGAGCGCAAAACCGCATTGTGTGGTTTCGCCCTGACGGCAGCCCTTCTTTCCGGGTTGGCGCTTGCCGGCTGCCAGACAGCCCCGACCGGCGAATTCAACAACATCGACAAGGCGCAAGGGTCGAGCGAGAACATCTCCTCGCTGTCGGACGTGATTCAGCGCAATCCGCAGGATCCGGAAGGCTACAATGTGCGCGGCTCTGCCTATGGTCGCGGCGGCCAGTATCAGGCGGCACTGAAGGACTTCAACACAGCCATCCAGCTCAATCCGAACTTCTATCAGGCCTATTCGAACCGTGCCCTCATCCAGCGCTTCCTCGGCAACCAGCAAGCCGCGCTTGCCGACTACAACCGCTCGATCCAGATCAATTCGAACTATGATGCCGCCTATATCGGCCGCGGCAATCTCTACCGCAAGGCCGGACGGACCCAGGAAGCCTTCAACGATTTCCAGAAGGCAATCCAACTCGACACGACCGATGCGCGCGCCTACCACAATCGCGGCCTGATCTATCAGAGCCAGGGCCAGCACGCCTTCGCCATCGAGGATTTCTCGACCGCCATCTCGCTGGCGCCGGACGCCGCCGAACCCTACAACGGCCGCGGCCTCTCCTATCTGGCGATGAACGACGAGGACAACGCCTTCGCCGACTTCAACATGGCCATCAAGCTCGACGGTAAGAACGCCGAGGCCTGGTCCAACCAGGCGTTGATCTACGAGCGGCGCGGCGACAAGGTCAAGGCGTCGAAGGCCTACCGCGAAGCGGTCCATCTCGACCCAACCTACCAGCCGGCTAAGGACGGCCTCTCACGCACCTCGGGCAGCGCCAGCTGACACCCTGCCGGGGTCAGCCATTGCGGATGTAGCCCATTCCCGCGGCAGAGCCGCAGGGAAATCGCAATCTTTGCATTTCCATGGCACGGTGCTGATCGAACTGCCGGACCAGGGCCCCTTGGACAAGGTCCGGTCGGCGTGGCGCCACTGAGCGATTGCGCTAAAACAACGACGGCCTTCACCACCCCACGTTAACCGTCAAAGGCAATGCGTTAACCCTTTGCCATGTTCGCGCCTAGTTTTCAGCGGAACGCTCCGGGCCATTCAACCGTTGTTGAAAGCAATTTGTGAAAGGACCACCCCATGATCAAGAACCTCGCCTGTGCCGCCGCCCTCGCCACCACGGTTCTCGCCGCCCCTGCCAGCGCCGGCAAGCTTGAACTCGGCGTGCTCGATTGCACCATCGATGGCGGCACCGGCTATGTCGTCGTTTCCAACAAGGGTGTCTCCTGCACCTTCCGTCCCCACCATGGCGGTCCGTCCGAAGCTTATACCGGGATGATTTCCAAGCTCGGCGTCGATGTCGGCAAGACCCACCAAGGCGAACTGATATGGGCTGTCTTCGCCGCAACCCGCAACCACGATGCCGGCGATCTTGCGGGCAGCTACTATGGCGTCAACGCCGAGGCCACCGTCGTGACCGGTGGCGGCGCCAACCTTCTGGTTGGCGGATTGGACAGCGCCTTCTCGCTGCAGCCCTTGAGCGTGCAGGCGCAGACCGGCGTCAACCTGGCAGTCGCCGTGACGTCGCTGGAGCTGATCCACTCGTTCAAATAAAGACCTAAGGTCTCTCTACGCGCGGCGCGGAACCGGATACTGTTTCCGCGCCGCATGATTTTTGGGGGGATCGCCTTGCATAAGACCATCATCGCCGCCGCCATGATCGCTACCGCCTTTGCGGGACAGGCTCACGCGCAGGATCAGGGCATCGAACTCGGTACGCTCGATTGCGCCATCGGCGGTGGCACCGGCTTCATCTTCGGATCAAGCAAGGATCTGAGCTGCACCTTCACCCCAGCCGACAAGAGCTTTGCGCCGGAAGCCTATTTCGGCGCCGTCAACAAATACGGCCTCGATATAGGCACGACCAAACAGACCGTCATGCAGTGGCTGGTGCTGACGCCGCTGAAAAACATCTATGCGCCGGGCGCGCTGGCCGGTGACTATGTCGGTGCCAGCGCCGAGGTGACGGCGGCGGTCGGCGCCGGCGCCAATCTGCTGGTCGGCGGCTCCTCGCAGGCCTTCACGCTGCAGCCGCTCAGCCTGCAGACGCAGACAGGCGTCAACATCGCCATCGGCGTCAGCCAGTTCCAGCTGCGCAGCTCGGCGAATTGATCCTCTCCATATCCGTAAAAAAAAGCGCTTGAGCTCAACCGCGGTTGAGGTTTTACAAGCCAATCCCGATGGAGCGCCATGTGTCCATTTGGACGCAATGAGCGCTCCAAAACTTGGAATCGGCACATGAGAAGTCGGGGGACAGGATGACAGAGATCAGCACAAACAGGGTCGACTGGCGCGCATTGTGGGCGAGCGGCGACCTGGCGCGCTTCTGCTTCATCAGCCTCGGCATCCTGCTTCACGCCACCAACGAAACGATGGTGGCGACGGTCATGCCGGCCATGGTTGGCGACCTCGCCGGCGTGCAACTGGTCGGTTGGTCGCTGGCGATCTACGAGCTTGGCGCCATCGTCGCCGGCGCCGCGGCCGGTCGACTGGTGAGCTATGTCGCGCTGCGCACCAACATGGTCGTCGCAGCCCTGCTCTACGCGACCGGTGCGCTGATCTGCGCCACGGCACCATCCATGCCCCTGTTTCTCACCGGCCGCCTGATCGAAGGGTTCGGCGGCGGCGCGCTGGTGTCGTTGGCTTTCGTCTCGGTCGAGCGGCTGTTCCCTCGCGCCATCTGGCCACAGCTTTTCGGCGTCATGTCGGCGATCTGGGGTGTTGCCGCCTTCAGCGGACCGCTGCTCGGCGCGATCATGACCGAATTGCTGTCCTGGCGCTGGGCCTTCGGCATCTTCACGCTGGGCGGCACAGCCATGGCGCTGGCGAGCTTCATCGTGCTCGACACATCAGAGGCGACCAGGCCGCAGGCAATCATCGGCACTGCACCACTCTTCCCCTTTGCCGCGCTCGGCTGTCTCGCCGTCAGCGTGCTGCTGATCGCCACGGCGGGCGTCGACATTGCCTTGCTGCGCTCGTCCCTGCTGCTGACTCTCGGCCTGATCGGCCTTGCGCTGTTCGTCTACATCGACGCCCTGAAGCCGCGCTCGCGGCTGTTTCCGTCGCAGCTGTTCTCATGGCGCTCGCCGGTCGGTGCCGGCATGACCTTGGTTGCCGCCCTTTCAGTGGCGACCTGCTCCTTTGGAGTCTACGGACCGCTGATCCTGACCAGCCTGCACGACATTCCGATCCTGACCACCGGCTACATCATCGCCGCTGAAGCGATCGCCTGGTCGACCCTGTCCATTCTCGTCGCCAACGCACCGCCGCAGCGCGAGCGGCTGATCATTGTCGGTGGCGCGGTGATGATCGCGACTGGCATCGCCGGCTTTGCCTACACGGTGCCCATGGGTTCAATTCCGCTGATCCTGTTGTGCGCGCTGCTGCAGGGTGGCGGCTTCGGAATCGCCTGGCCCTTCGTCACGCGCGCCATCGTCGCATCGGCGAGGACCGGCGAGCAGACCATCGCGTCGGCTGCCGTGCCGACGATGCAGCGCATCGGCTATGCAGTGGGTGCAGCACTGACCGGCATCGTTGCCAATGCCAGCGGCTTTTCCGAAGGCCTGAATCGCGAGGCGGCGGCCAACGTCGCTACCTGGCTGTTCCTCGCCTTCGTGCCGCTCGCCCTTGTCGGGTGCCTCGCGGCCTTGAGGATATCAGCACCGGCTGCCCGGCCGCAGGAAGCGACAGGCTAGTGTGCATGTCGCCCAAAAGTGGGTAGCGGTTTTGGGATAACGACATGCATAAAAACAAAGGCTTAAAAGTCAGACCACCACAGTCTTGAGGCGCTCGGCGATCAAGGCGGCAAGGCGCGCCGCCACCTCGTCCTTGCTCATCTCCGGCCATTCCCCGACGCCGGTCTTCGACACGATCCGCACCCGGTTGCGGTCGCCGCCCATCACGCCCGACGACCCGACGCCGCTGTCATGCGACACATCGTTGGCGACGATGAAGTCGGCGCCCTTCTTCCTGAGCTTGGCTTCGGCGTTGCCGACAAGGTCCTGCGTCTCGGCAGCGAAGCCGACGACCAGGCCGGGCCGCATCCTGTGATGACCGACGCCGGCGAGAATGTCGGGATTCTCGACCATCTGCAGCGCCGGCGGCCCCTCGCCCGCCACCTTCTTGATCTTCTCGCCGGCGGAATTGGCGGTGCGCCAGTCGGCGACAGCCGCGACGAACACCCCGGCATCCGCTGGCAGCAATCGTTCGACTGCCTCCTTCATCTCGGCCGCGGTTTCGACATGCAGTGTGGTCACACCGGCCGGATCGGCAATATTGACCGGGCCGGAGACAAGGCGCACATCGGCGCCAAGCCTTGCCAGTGCCGCCGCGATGGCATGGCCCTGCTTGCCGGATGAACGGTTGGCGATGTAGCGCACCGGGTCGATCGGCTCATGTGTCGGCCCCGAGGTGACGATGATCCTCCTGCCCGAAAGGGGCTTCGGCTTGGTATCGAACAGTGCCTCGATTGCCGCCGTGATCTCCAGCGGCTCGGCCATCCGGCCATCGCCCACCTCGTTGCTCTCGGCCATTTCGCCCTTGGCTGGGCCGATGAATGCGATGCCGTCCTTGGCCAGCGTCGCGCGGTTGCGCCGGGTCGCCGGATGAGCCCACATTCTGGGGTTCATCGCCGGCGCCATCAAAACCGGCTTGTCGGTGGCGATGAGCACGGTGGAGGCCAGGTCATTGGCATGGCCGTTGGCAAGCTTCGCCATCAGGTCGGCAGTCGCCGGCGCCACCACCAGCAGGTCGGCCTCGCGCGATAGGCGGATGTGACCGACATCGTGCTCGTCATTGCGGTCGAACAATTCGGTGAAGACATGGTCAGCGGAAAGCGCACCGACCGACAGCGTGGTGACGAATTCCTGCGCAGCAGCGGTCATCACCACCCGCACCGCAGCGCCCCGCTCGCGCAGCCGGCGGATCAGGTCCAACGCCTTGTAGGCGGCGATACCACCGCCGATGATCAGCAGGATGCGCTTGCCGGAGAGTGTGCCGTGCGGCGAGACCTTGCTCGATACGGGGGCAATTTGCATCGCCGGATCGCGTGAGCTCGACAGTTCGCGCAGCGTTTTCTCGATCTGGTCGATGCGGCCAACCGGGCCAAGCTGGCCTTCGACCGCGGCGCGGATCATCACCCTCGCCTGCTCTTCCATCGAGCGGTCGTTCTCTGCCGCCAGTTGGCGCAGCAGATCCTTGACCTCGTCATCGAGATTGCGAATGGTGATGCTTGCCATATGATTGCACTTCGTCCGACATTGCCGAGTGCAATGATAGCAATGCAATCAATTCAAGGCAAGAAATCAGAAAATTCGCCAGGCGATATAGAGCAGCGTCAGCGCGATCACCCACAGCGCCAGCCGTCCCGAGCGGGTGTAGCGCGCCTCGGCCTTGCCGATCGCACGTGCGGTTGTCTCGTCGAAGCGCAGCCCGTGCTCGGCCATCAGGTCGATCTCGCGCGACAGCCGCTCGGTACGGGCGGCAAGCTCCGGCGCCTGGCGAACCAGCGCCAGCATCGCCTTGGCGCCGTCGCGCACATCGACCAGCAGGCCGCGCGGGCCGAGATTGCCGGCGATCCAGTCGCCGACCACCGGCTCGGCCGTCTTCCACATGTTGAAGGCCGGGTCGAGCGTGCGGGCGACGCCTTCGACCACGACCATGGTCTTCTGCAGCAGGATCAATTCCGGCCGCGTCGCCATGTCGAAGAGTTCCGTGACCTCGAACAGAAGCGTCAGCAGCTTGGCCATCGAGATGGTCTCGGCCGGCTGGCCATGGATGGGCTCGCCGATGGCGCGGATCGCCTGCGCAAACGCCGCGACATTGTGCTGGCGCGGCACATAGCCGGCCTCGAAATGCACTTCGGCGACGCGCAGATAGTCGCGGGTGATGAAGCCGTAGAGAATCTCGGCGAGGAACCGGCGCTCCTTCTTGCCGAGCCGGCCGGCAATGCCGAGATCGACGGCGACGATGGTGCCGTCGGCCTCGACGAACAGGTTTCCCGGATGCATGTCGGCATGGAAGAAGCCGTCGCGCAGCGTGTGGCGCAGAAACGACTGGATGAGGTTGGCGGCGATCGCCTTGAGATCGTGGCCGGCGGCTGCAAGTCCGGCAATGTCGTTCATCTTGACGCCGTCGACCCACTCCATGGTCAGCACGTCGCGGCCGGTACGCTCCCAGTCGACCGACGGCACCCGAAAGCCGAGATCGTCCTTGGTGTTCTCGCCGAGTTCGGAAAGCGCTGCTGCTTCGAGCCGCAAATCCATCTCGATCTTGGTGGTCTGGGCGAGCGTCTCGGTCACCTCGACCGGCCGCAGGCGGCGCGACGACGGGATGTACTTCTCCTGCAGGCGGGCGGCGAGGAAATAGCTTTCGAGATCGTGGAAGAAGCGGCGACGCACACCCGGCCGGATGACCTTCACCGCCACCCGGGTGGCGACACCGTTCTGCAGGGTTTCGGCGGTGTGGACCTGGGCGATCGAGGCGGCGGCGACGGCATCACCGAACCCGACGTAGAGCTCGCCGACCTTGCGCCCGAGCGAGGCTTCGATCGCAGCCACGGCCTCGGCCTGCGGAAACGTATGCATCTTGTCTTGCAGCATGGCGAGGTCGAGCGCCATGTCGTTGCCGACGACATCGGGCCGCGTCGCCAGGAACTGGCCGAGCTTGACGTAGGACGGGCCGAGCCGGACAACCGCCTTGGCCAGCCGGTCGCCACGCTCATAGGCAAGCGCGCGGCGGCGGGTGAACATCCGGGCCACGCGCCAGCCGAATTTCGGCAGGCCGGAAAGTTCGTCGCCCGGCAAGGCGGCGATGACGCCCTCGCGGACCAGCACCCAGCCGGCCCGTGCGAGCCGAAAAGCAGCGCCGAAATTGCTCATGGCCGCACTTGCTCCGCCGATTTCCGAGACCGGCGCTGGGCACATCGAGTATGAAAAATATGGGCCAGCCTCAAAGCTTCCAGCCCGAATGAAGAGCGGCGATGCCGGCCGAATAGTTGCGGAAAGAGGCGCGATCGAAGCCCGCGCGGGTGATCATGGAAGCAAAATTCACCTGGTTGGGAAATTTGCGGATCGATTCGACCAGATAGGAATAGGGCTCGCCGTCGCCGGTGACCGCCTTGCCGATCCTGGGGATGGCGTTGAACGACCATGCTTCATAGAGCTTGTCGAGCAACGGCATGTCGACCTCGGAAAACTCAAGGCAGAGGAACCGCCCGCCGGGTTTCAGCACGCGATAGGCTTCTGAGAGCGCCACATCGATGCGCGGCACGTTGCGAATGCCGAAAGCGATGGTGTAGGCGTCGAACGTGGCATCTGCGAATGGCAGCTCCTCGGCATTGGCCTCGACGAAATCGGTGTTTGCCGACAGGCCTTTTTTCTCGGCCCGGTCGCGGCCAACGGCGAGCATCGAGCCGTTGATGTCGAGAACGGTGGCATGGGCATTGCCATGGCTCTTCTCGACGATGCGGAAGGCCACGTCGCCGGTGCCGCCGGCAACGTCGAGAACCTTCCAGCCCGGTCGCTTCGGCGGATTGAGCCATGTGACCATGGCGTCCTTCCAGAGCCGATGCAGGCCAGCCGACATCAGATCATTCATCAGATCGTAGCGGTTCGCCACCTTGTGGAAAACGTCGTTGACCAGGGACTGCTTGTCGCCTGCCCCTACATGCTTGAAACCATAGGAGGTTTCCATGCCGCCCGCGGCTGTGGTTCTTTCAACTGACATTATTTTGATCCGTCATAAAACCGGCGGGACCATAGCCGATCGATGGTGCGGGCGCTATTGTTTAAGGCGCGGTGTTCGGCCGCGCTTCCCGGTCGTGGAACCATGCCTATGGGGCCACGACCTGGACCGACCTGACGGGATGATTGAATGGCCTTGAAAGCGGAACTGCACTGCCACATCGAAGGGGCAGCGGCGCCCGAACTCGTCATCCGCCAGGCGCAGAAATACGGCAAGGACACCTCGCCCTATATTCAGAACGGCTCATTCGTCTGGCACGATTTCACGTCCTTCCTCGCCGCCTATGATTTCTCCTCCGACCTGTTCCGCTCCGAAGAGGACTATGCGCGGTTGGCCGATCACTATTTGACCAGTCTCGCCCGCGACGGCGCCATCTATTCCGAGGTCTTCACCTCGCCCGACCACGCCAAGAAGGCCGGCCTGTCGCCCAAGGCCTATACCGACGCACTCGGCGAGGGCATGGCGCGGGCCAAGGCCAAGACCGGCATCGAGGGACGCATGATCGTCACCGGCGTGCGCCATGTCGGCGTCGAATCGATCGAGCAGGCGGCGCGCTTCGCAGCCCGCTGCGGGCACCCGCTGGTGACCGGCTTCGGCGTTGCCGGCGACGAGCGCATGGGCGACTTCGAGGACTATGTCAGGGCCTTCGAGATCGCCCGCGAGGCTGGCCTCGGCATCACCATCCATGCCGGCGAACTGATGGGCTGGGAGAGCGTCAAGGCGGCACTCGACCATATCCGTCCTTCCCGCATCGGCCACGGCGTGCGCGCCATCGAGAACCCCGACCTTGTGCGGCGCATCGCCGACGAGGGCATCGTGCTCGAATGCTGCCCCGGCTCCAACATCGCGCTTGGGGTATTCGACAGTTTCGCCGATCACCCCTTTCCGGCATTGAAAGCAGCCGGCTGCAAGGTGACGCTCAACTCCGACGACCCGCCCTATTTCTGGACCTCGCTGAAGCGCGAATACGACATCGCCGCCGAGCATTTTGCGATGGACGACAAGGCGCTGGCCGCCGTCACCAGAACCGCCATCGAAGCCGCCTTCGTCGACAGGAAGACCAAAACCGCGCTTCTCGCCCGCCTCAACGGCGCCGCGCGCTGATTTCTCCCGACAAAACTGTGGCCGGCGCTGCGAGGCGGTTCCTTGGCCGGCGCATTGTCGCTAGGGTCGTTCGAGCAGCCGGAATTTCAGGAGAACACCCATGCAGGGCGTCACAGTCGTCGACCACCCGCTTGTCCAGCACAAGCTGACCATCATGCGCAAAAAGGAAACCTCGACCGCCGGCTTCCGGCGGTTGCTGCGCGAGATCTCGCTGCTGCTTGGCTACGAGGTTACCCGCAACCTCGAACTGACGACGACGACGATCGAAACGCCGATCGAAACCATGGAGGCACCGACGCTGGAAGGCAAGAAGCTGGTCTTTGCCTCGGTGCTGCGCGCCGGCAACGGCTTGCTCGAAGGCCTGCTCGATCTGGTGCCGGCGGCGCGCGTCGCCCATATCGGCCTCTACCGCGACCATGAAACGCTGGAAGCGGTCGAGTATTTCTTCAAGGCGCCGAGCGATCTTGCCGACCGGCTGGTGATCGTCGTCGATCCGATGCTGGCCACCGCCAATTCGGCGATCGCGGCGATCGACAAGCTGAAAGGGCGCGGCGCCACCAACATCCGCTTCCTGTGCCTGTTGGCGGCACCCGAGGGCATCGAGCGCTTCACCAAGGCGCATCCGGATGTTCCCGTCTTCACCGCCTCCATCGACCGCCAGCTCAACGAGAAAGGCTACATCATGCCCGGCCTCGGCGATGCCGGCGACCGCATGTATGGGACAAAATAATCGTGACGGCCGTTTACCGGTCGTTTACGCAAAGGCGCGGTTTCGGCGCGCGTTAAAGCGGCAAACACCATGTCGGGATTAGGGTCTGCGCTCACGAAGGCCGACCCATGCTGCGCACAGTTCTCGTCTTTTGCGTGATTGCCGGAACATCGGTACTGATCCCGATCGCCTATCAGTCGAATCCGCAAATGTTCGACGGCCTGCTGCAATCGGCAATTGGGGCCAAGCCTGCGACTGAGACGCAAGCCGAACTTCAGCTGGTCGCGGTCCCCGACAAGCCACCGATGGCGCAGCCGCTCGGCCGCAAGGTTCTGGTTGCAGCCGACGAGCGCGGGCACTTCACGACTTCGCTCAAGCTCAACGGCCGTCAGGTCGACGGCCTGATCGACACCGGCGCCACGCTGGTCGCCATCAACACGTCGACGGCACGCAGGATCGGCCTCTCGCTGAACCAGTCGGATTTCCGCCACGAGGTCAACACCGCCAACGGCGCGATCAAGGCGGCCGTGGTGACCATCGATCGTCTGCAGATCGGCAAGATCACGGTCGAGGACGTCCAGGCCGTCGTGCTCGACGACAAGGCGCTGCGCGCCAACCTGATCGGCATGAGCTTTCTGCAGCGGCTTCAAAAATACCAGGTCGAGAACGGCACGCTGCTGCTCGTCCAGTAGAAAGAACCTTTCCGGCTCCTGTTAACCGCGCGGCAGGATCCGCCGGATCACACTCTTGTCCGCTGGCGGCTTCGAGGCGCCGATCGCATAGGCCGAAAGCACGGCGGCAGCGGCCGCCTCTGCATCCGCCAGGGTGCGGGCATGGACCAGGGCCAGCGCCTCGCCGGCCCGCACCTCCGCACCAACCGGCAACAGCCTGGTGATGCCGACCGCATGGTCGATCCTGTCGTCAGGCCTCGTCCGCCCGCCACCAAGCCCGACGACCGCGAGCCCGATGTCGCGGGTGGCGATACCGGTGACAAAGCCGTTTTCGGGCGCCTTCACGGCAAACTCCACCGCCGCCTTCGGCAGGTATTTTTCCGGCTTCTCGACGAAGTCGGCGGGACCGCCAAGTGCCGCCACCATGCGCGCAAACATGGCGGCCGCGCGGCCACCGGCAAGCGTCTCGGCGGCGCGCCGCATGCCGTCCTGATTGGACGACACCAGCCCGGCGGATTGCAGCATCTCGGCGGCCAGAGCCAGCGTCACATCCTCCAGCCGCCGGTCGCGGTAACGGCCGGTGAGGAAGTCGACCGCATTGTGCACCTCGACCGCGTTGCCGGCAGCCGACGCCAGCGGCTCGTTCATGCCGGTTACCAACGCCGAGGCCTTCAGGCCGGCACCGTTGGCGACTTCCACCAGGCTGTTCGCCAGTGCCGTTGCGTCGCGCGATTTCTCCATGAAAGCGCCATTGCCGACCTTGACGTCGAGCACCAGCGACTGCAGGCCGGCGGCGAGCTTCTTCGACAGGATCGAGGCGGTGATCAGCGGTACCGATTCGACGGTTCCCGTCACATCGCGGATCGCATAGAGCCTGCGGTCGGCAGGCGCCAGATCGGCGGTCTGGCCGATGATGGCGCATCCGGTTTCGAGCACCGTCTTGCGAAAGCGCGCAATATCCGGCTGGCTGATATAGCCGGGGATCGCATCCATCTTGTCCAGCGTGCCGCCGGTATGGCCGAGACCCCGACCTGATATCATCGGCACATAGGCGCCGCAGGCGGCGACGATCGGCGCCAGCATCAGCGAGACATTGTCGCCGACGCCGCCTGTCGAGTGCTTGTCAGTGACCGGGCCGGGCAGGTCCGACCAGTCGAGCACATCGCCGGTATCGCGCATGGCAAGCGTCAGCGCCACAGCCTCGTCGCGGCTCATGCCGTTGAAGAAGACCGCCATGGCGAAGGCGCCGATCTGGCCGTCCGAGACGATGCCTGAGGTCAGGCCCTCGATGAAGCCGGCGATCTCCTGCGTCGACAGCTTCTGGCCGTCGCGCTTACGGCGGATGATTTCCTGAGGAAGCATCAGGCCGGGACCTTGCTCTCCGGCAGCCCGTCCTGGAACACACGCTGGAGGATCGTCGCCAGCCGCGCGCCGCCGATCGGCGCCATGTCCTTGGTTTCCTGGTGCGAAAGCTCCGCTCCGGTCATCCCTGCCGCGAGGTTGGTGACGACCGAACAGGCAGCGACACGCAGGCCGAGGAAGCGGGCGAGAATAACCTCCGGCACGGTCGACATGCCTACCGCATTGGCGCCCATGATGCGCGCCATGCGGATTTCGGCCGGTGTCTCGAAGCACGGCCCGGAAAACCACATGTAGACACCCTTGTGCAGCTTAGTGCTGGTCGCCTTCGCTGCCTTCTCGATCGCCGAGCGAATGCCGGCGTCATAGGCTTCGGTCAGGCCGACGAAACGGCGGTCGCTCGGCTCGCCGATCAGTGGATTGGACCCTGAGAAATTGATGTGGTCGGTGATCAGCATCACCGAGCCGGGACCCATGTCCGGGTCGACCGAACCGGCGGCATTGGTGAGGATCAGCTTGGTGATGCCGATGCCTGCCAGCACTTCCAGCGCCGGCCGCATCGCCGCAGCAACGCCATGCTCGTAATAGTGAGCACGGCCGGACAGCATCAGCACTGGCGTGCCGGCGAAAAGCCCCGCCACCACTTCGCCGGCGTGGCCTGTAACGCCGCTTCTGGGAAAGCCGGGCAAATCCGCATAGGAAATGCGGACCGCATCCTCGACCCGGTCGACAAGCCCACCAAGGCCCGAGCCCAACACCAGCGCGGTGGTCGGCGCCAGCCCGTCGAGCCGTTCAACGAGATGATCCAGCGCTTCCTTCATTTCAGCCAGCTCTTCATTTCAATATGTCACCTTTGAAACCGTATGGCAGCAAGTCAGCCATGGTGACAGTCTCGACCACGCCGGCATTGTCGCACAGGTATAGCTTCGTATCAGGCTGGCAGAACTCGGCCAGCCGTTGCCGGCAGCCGCCGCAGGGCGAGCATTTCGCCATGCGCTCGGCGATCACCGCGACCTCGGTGATCTTGCCGCCGCCGCCCATGATGTAGTTGCCGAGCGCCGTGGTTTCGGCGCACCAGCCTTCCGGAAAGGATGCGTTCTCGACATTGGCGCCGGCAAAGACCCGGCCGTCCTCGGTACGCAACGCAGCCCCGACCGGGAATTTCGAATAGGGCGCATAGGCCTTGGCCATGGCGGCTTGCGCCGCTTGGAACAAATCATGAGCCATTAAATCAGCGTTCCTTGACGTAGGGCACGCCGCCGGCGCGCGGCGGGATGGCCTTGCCGATGAAGCCGGCAAGCAGGATGACGGTAAGGATATAGGGCAGTGCCTGCATGAATTGTACCGGCACCTTGCCGATCAGCGGCAGCGGCGTGCCTTGCAGGCGGATCGCCAGCGCATCGAGGAAGCCGAACAACAGGCAGGCGAACATGGCGTTGACCGGCTTCCACTTGGCGAAGATCAGCGCCGCCAGCGCGATATAGCCCTTGCCGGCGGTCATGTCCTTCACGAAGCCGCCATTCTGCGCCATCGACAGGTAGGCGCCGGCAACACCGGTGAGCACGCCGGTGCAAATCAGCGCCCGGTAGCGCAGCCAGGCGACCGAGATGCCGGCCGTATCGACGGCGGCCGGGTTCTCGCCGACCGCGCGCAGGCGCAAACCGAAGCGCGTGCGAAACAGCACCCACCAGGTGAACGGCACCATCAGGAAGGCGAGATAGACCAGCACCGAGTGGCCGGACAGCAGCACCGAATAGATCTGACCGAGGATGGGCACGTCCTTGACGGCATCGGCGCCGGGCAAGGTGATCGCCTCGAACCGCTCGTTCGGCGCCAAAGCCGGGGTGCGCCCGCCTTGCTGGAACCAGTGCTGGCCCAGCATGATGGTCGATCCGGCAGCAATGAAATTGATCGCCACGCCGGAGACGATCTGGTTGCCGCGATGGGTGATCGAGGCAAAGCCGTGGATCAGCGCGAAGGCTACCGAGATCAGGACGGCCATGCCGAGGCCGATATAGGCGGAATGGAAGACCGAGGCGGCGGCGGCACCCGCGAACGCGCCGACCAGCATCTTGCCCTCGAGCCCGATGTCAAAAATGCCAGCGCGCTCCGAATAGAGTCCGGCCAGACAGGCAAGCAGCAGCGGCACCGACAGGCGGATGGTCGAGTCGAGTATCTGGATGACAGCGTTGAAGAGATCCATCTCAGGCACCCTTCCCCTTGGCCGCTTCCATGCCGACTGTTCTCGGGCTGATGGAAGCGAACAATGCCTGGATATAGGGCCGGAACATGTGCTCGAGCGCGCCGGCGAACAGGATGACCAGTCCCTGGATGATGACGATCATGTCGCGGCTGATGGCCGGCATCTCGAAGGCGAGTTCGGCACCGCCCTGGTAGAGCATGCCGAACAGGATCGCCGCCAGCACGATGCCGACCGGATGCAGGCGCCCCATCAGCGCCACCGCGATACCGACGAAACCGGCGCCGGAGACGAAATCGAGCGCGACATTGTGCTGGTCCCCCATCGTCGGATTGAGCGCCATCATGCCGGCCAGCGCGCCCGAAATCATCATGGCGATAATGATGATGCGGGTTTCCGAAATGCCGGCGTAGCGTGCCGCTTTCGGGCTGTGCCCGTAGGTGCGCATCTCGTAGCCGAGCTTGGTGCGCCAGATCAGCAGCCAGACCAGATAGGCCATGACCAGAGCCAGCAGGAAGGAGACGTTCAGCGGCGCCGAGCGTATCTTGGCGCCGAACAGTTCGATGACCCAGTTGAGCTTCGGCAACTGCGCGCCGTCGAGGAAGGTGCGCGTCTGCGGCGCCATCGAGCCGGCCGGCTTCAGCATGCCCACCAGCGCATAGACCATGACGCTGGCGGCGATGAAATTGAACATGATGGTGGTGATGACGATGTGCGAACCGCGCTTGGCCTGCAGGTAGGCCGGGATCAGCGCCCACAGCGCGCCCATCGCCGCGGCGGCGATGATCGCCAGCGGGAAGGTGAGCCACCACGGCAGCACGCTGTCGAAGGCCAGGCAGACGATGCCGATGCCGAGACCGGCAATATAGCCCTGACCTTCGCCACCGATGTTGAACAGGCCGCAATGCGCCGCAACCGCCACCGAAAGCCCGCTGAAGATGAAAGTGGTGGCGTAGAAAAGCGTAAACGCGATGCCTTGCCCCCTGCCGAAGGCGCCTTCGACCAGGATGACGGCGGCACGGAACGGATTTTCCCCAACCAGGATGACGACGAAGCCGGCAACGACGAAGGCAACGAACAGGTTGATCACAGGGATCAGCCCGTAGTCGGCCCAGCCCGGCAGCTTGGCATAAGGCGTGCTCATTGTGCGGCCTCCTGATGCTCGACGCCGGCCATCAGCAGGCCCAATTCGCCTTCGGTCGCCTCCGCGCCACGCTCGCCGACGATGCGGCCGGCAAACATCACCAGGATGCGGTCGGAGAGCGAGCGTATCTCGTCCAGTTCGACAGACACCACCAGCACGGCCTTGCCCTGATCCCGCATGGCGATGAGGCGCTTGTGGATGAATTCGATGGCGCCGACATCGACGCCGCGCGTCGGCTGGCCGACGATCAGCACGCCCGGATCCTGTTCCATTTCCCGCGCCAGCACGATCTTCTGCTGGTTGCCACCGGAAAAATTGGCGGTCTTGAGCCGGCAGTCCGCCGGGCGAATGTCGTATTTGGTGATCTTTTCCTTGGCATCGTCGCGGATGGCGTCGATGTTGAGGAACGGCCCCTTCAGATAGCGCTCGTCGTCGTGATAGCCGAGGATCGAATTCTCGTTCTCCTCGAAGGCCAGCACCAGCCCGACATGGTGACGGTCCTCCGGCACATGGGCAAGGCCGCGGTCGCGCAGTTCACCCGGATCGGCAGCGCCGGTCAGGTCGATCGGCTTGCCGTCGAGCATGACCGAGCCTGAAACGGCGCGTCTGATCCCGGAAATCGCCTCGAGCAGTTCGGATTGGCCGTTGCCGGCAACGCCGGCAATACCGACGATCTCGCCGGCACGTATGTCAAAGGAGATGTCGTCGACCATGGTGACGCCGCGTGAATCCTTCACCGTCAGGTTCTTGACCGCGAGCTTGACGCCGCCGGCTTCCGCCTCGCCCTTTTCCACTCTCAGCAACACACGCCGGCCGACCATCAGCTCGGCCAGTTCCTCGACGGTGGTCTTCCTGGTTTCCCGCGTCGCCACCATCGTGCCCTGGCGCATGACCGAGACGGTGTCGGTGATGGCCATGATCTCGCGCAGCTTGTGGGTGATCAGCACCACCGTCTTGCCCTGCTCCTTCAACTGCTTGAGGATGCGGAACAGATGGTCGGCCTCGGCCGGCGTGAGCACGCCCGTCGGCTCGTCGAGGATCAGGATCTCGGCGCCGCGATAGAGTGCCTTGAGGATTTCGACGCGCTGCTGCAGGCCAACCGGCAACTCCTCGATGATCGCATCGGGATCGACCTCGAGCCCGTATTCGCGCTCGAGACGCTCCAGTTCGGACCGCGCCTTGGCGATGCTCTTCTTCAGCAGCGCATCGCTTTCGGCGCCGAGAATGATGTTTTCCAGCACCGAGAAATTGTCGACCAGCATGAAATGCTGGTGCACCATGCCAATGCCGAGCGCGATCGCGTCGTTGGGTGTCTTGATCGACGCCGGCTTGCCGCCGACGTGAATTTCGCCGCTGTCGGCCTGGTAGAAGCCATAGAGGATCGACATCAGCGTCGACTTGCCGGCGCCGTTCTCGCCAACAATGCCGTGGATGGTGCCGCGGGCAATTTCCAGATTGATGTCGCGGTTGGCGCGCACGGCGCCAAAACTCTTGTTGATGCCGATAAGCTCGATTGCGGCTTGCGCCATGCAGCCTGTCCCACTCTTATTTTTTTATCGCTTGGTCAAAACGCCTAGCATGATGCTCTGCCCCTGCCAATTGGCCGAAGCAGTGTTCACTCTCGACAAATCCCTGCGCGCTTGTCAATTTCGAACATGGCGGGGATCTTCACATTCGCTAATATGGCGAATCCGAAAAGCGCATCGCCTTGAACTGCGCAAGACCGAGGATTCAAGATGATCATGCCTGCCGACCGGCTGACGACGCTGGAAATCCGCGCCACCGAGCAGGAGAAGACCATCGAGGAACTGTCGGGCCAGATCGCCGAACAATGGAAAGTGATCGAGCGCATGCAGCGCAAGCTCGATGCACTCGCCGACCGGTTCCTGGCGCTGGAGGACCAGGCAGCATCCGACGTGCCGGTGACCAAGCCGCCACATTGGTAAGACGGCCGGAGGGGAGCAAGTGATGGCCAGTGAAAGTGATCGCATCGCGCGGGCCGGCGACTATGTGCTCGGTCTGATGAACGACAGGGACCGCGAGCGTGCCGAGCGCGACCTGGAGATCGACTCCGACTTCCGCGACGCCGTCGTCCAGCTTGCCGAGCGCATGCATGTCTTCGATCGCGCCGGACCAGCGGGCGTGCAGCCCGACAATCGCTGGGAGCTGATCACCCAGCGCATCGCCGAATTGCCGCAGATGCGGATGGCCGGCCTCGACAGCAGCGATGTGAGACCCCCGGCAGTAATCCGCAGCCTCGACCAGCCACCTTACGGCGTCGGCCTGCACGCGCCCGGTGGCCGGCGCGGAACCATCATCGCCATCGGGCTGATTGCAGCCTTTGCGCTCGGTTATCTCGCGGGGAAGTTTTAGCTCCGCTATCCCAAAACAAAACCGCCGGGTTTTCACCCGGCGGTTCGAAATTTTGGCTAGCGTCGATCAATACGGGCAGGCGTTGTCCGACATGTAGTCGTGCACCTTCACGGTGCCCGCGATGATGTCGGCCTTGGCCTTTTCGACGGCTGCCTTCATGGCGTCGTCAACAAGCGCCTTGTTGTTGTCGTCCATGGCGTAGTCGACACCGCCTTCCTTGAGGCCGAGATCGTTGATGCCGCCGGTGAACTTGTCGTTCTTGGCGTCCATGAACGTGTTGTAGACGGCAACGTCGACGCGCTTGACCATGGAGGTCAGCACCTTGCCGGGCTGCAGGCCGTTCTGGTTGGAATCGACGCCGATGCCCAGCTTGCCTGCGTCGGCCGCTGCCTGAAGCACGCCGACACCGGTGCCGCCGGCTGCCGCGTAGACCACGTCGGCGCCCTGGTCGATCTGCGTCTTGGCGATCTCGCCACCCTTGGCCGGATCGTTCCAGGCCGCCGGCGTATCGCCGGTCATGTTCTGGATGACATCGGTCGCGCCGGCCGACTTGGCGCCGCCAACATAGCCACAGCCGAATTTGCGGATCAGCGGAATATCCATGCCGCCGATGAAGCCAACCTTCTTGGATTTGGAAGCCAACGCCGCCATCACGCCGACGAGGTATGACCCTTCCTGCTCCTTGTAGACGACGGAGCGGACATTGGGCTTGTCGACGACCATGTCGATGATGGCGAATTTGGTGTCGGGAAACTCCACGGCGATCTTGTCCAGCGCGTCCGCCCAGGAAAAGCCTGCCATGACGATCGGATTGCGGCCATCCTCGGCGAAACGGCGCAGCGCCTGTTCGCGCTGGGTGGCGTTGCTCACCTCGAATTCGACATAGGCGATGCCGGTTTCGGTCTTGAACTTTTCAGCGCCGTTATAGGACGCCTCGTTGAAGGATTTGTCGAACTTGCCGCCCAGATCATAGAGAATGGCGGGCTGAATGTCCGCGGCGAAAGCCGGAAGAACCATTGCAGTTGCGGCCAGAAGGCCGAGAACGATACGTTTCATGTGATCCACACCCTGTCGGTTACTTTTTCCGTTATGCACCGCCTGTCTGCCCGGTTCACCGGCAGGCATGCGACGTCAGCCAGGAGTGCACTCCCCTCCCGCTCCGGGCCAATCTGGCACGGCCCGAAACAAAATTCACGCGGAATTTTGACCCTTTGGAAAAGCGTGCCGCCGGGACGCGGCGCCACAACTCATTACTTTCGCCAAATGCATGTTCGCACCAAAGTGAACAGCGGTTTTGGGGTAATAATATGCACCCAAACAAGGAGTTGGAACGCGCCACATGAGCCCTCCAAACATGACGCGGCGTGAACTCAGGCGGAGGCAGCCGCGGGGATGGCACAGGCCGCGCCGGTGCCCTTCAAATTGCAATAGCCATGGGGGTTCTTCGCCAGATACTGCTGGTGATCTTCCTCGGCGAAGTAGAATTCGGGTGCTGCCGCGATCTCGGTGGTGATCTTGCCACGGCCGGCGCCACGCAAGGAGGCTTCGTAAGCGTCGCGTGACGCAATCGCCGCCCGATATTGCCCCTCACTGAGCGTGTAGATCGTCGAGCGGTAGGTGGTGCCGACATCGTTGCCCTGGCGCATGCCTTGTGTCGGGTCGTGGCTTTCCCAAGACAGCTTCAGAAGCTCCCCATAGGACACGATCTTCGGATCGTGGACGACACGCACGACCTCTGCGTGGCCTGTGAGGCCGGTGCAGGTTTCCTGGTAGGTGGGGTTGGGGGTGACGCCGCCGGCAAGGCCGACAGCGGTGACCCAGACAGCTTCGAGCTGCCAGAACAGCCGCTCCGCGCCCCAGAAGCAGCCGAGCCCGAACATCGCCGTCTCCAGCCCCTTGGGATAAGGCCCCTTGAGCGGCCGTTTCGAAACAAAGTGTTTGGATGCCGTCGGGATCGCCGGGCGCGGCCCGGCAACGCCTCGGAGGGCTTCGGCAAATTGAGCTTCTTGTTCAGTGTATCGCTGAGAAAGAACATGCGCGGTCTCCCTTTTGATCAAGTTCGGGGACGCAGGAAGGCCATCAACGAAAAATCGTCAGGTTGGCGCGAACCGTCCGGCAGGCCGCTGCCGCCTGTAGCCGATCGCGTAAAGCAGGAAGGCAAGCACCGCGAACACCGCAAAGCCGGGCTGATTGAGCACCCAGGCGATCACCCCATCCCACAGCAGCGGATTGATGTTGTCGCGGATATAGCTTTCGAAGGCGCTTCGCGTGTCCGGCGAGACGGCGAGCCAGCTGGTGTTGAGCGGGGTCATTACCAGCGCCGACGCTGCCACCGACCGCGTCGCATCCAGCACCGCCATGATGACGGAAACCGAAAGTGCCACCGCCGCCGCAAGACGAAAGATGAAACGTAACATCCAGACCCCTCCCCCGAGGATTTCCCCCTAGACCTGCCAAAGTCTGTACCGAGAGATAGTCTTTGCGTGCTTTGACCGCAATCGTGACACGCGAATTTGAACCTAAGCCGCCGGTTTCCTTTTTCGCCGGTTGACGCGCCAGACGGCGAACAGGCCACCGGCAATCGCCCCGACGACCAGGCCGGCCAGCCCGATGAACAGGGCAAAATAGCCGCAGGCGCCCTCGAAGCAGCTCATGTCGGTGGCGTCCGCAATCACCGAACCGGCGAAAAACCCTGCACAGGCGCCGATCACCGCACCCAGGATGATACCGAGCAGGGCGGCGATGATCGAGACCAGCACCGGCGGACTTTCGCTTTCCGGATTGGCATACACCGTCTCGGCAACCCGAGCCCCGGCGCAACAGATAGATGCAGAGCACGCCGAGGGCGATTTCAGCAGCGGTAACGGCCAGCCCCTGTGGCGAAAAGACGAAATCGGGCGTGACCAGCACATAGGCTTGCCGTGCCAGCAGCCATAGGATGGTGGCGACCTGCCAGATGGTGAAATGGCGCGGGAACCGCGCCGAACGGTTGAAAGCCAGGCCGAGCAGGTAAAGTCCCCACAGGATGGTGACGATGCTGGCCGCGACGCCGCCATAGACGAGATAGAAGACGCTCCCCGGCAGGCTGTGGTCGCCGATCAGCCGCCATGCCGAAATCAGGCCGTAGACCGACCAGGCCATGACGACGGCGAGCCAAGCCAGCGGCAGATAGGACAAGCCGCTGTCCGGCCGCCCGGCCGGCTGTGTATTGGTCGATGTCATGTTCCGGACGATGCCCCAAAGCCTTGCCGTCACTCGACAGGCGGCCGGCGGCGAAGTCAAGCACGGCAGGTTTTGCGACCCTGCCTGTGCACATCATTCGGCCATGATCACGTCAAAAGGGTCGCCGCATCGGCATGGCCAAAGAAGCGATTCCCGGCAACACGAATAGAATGCCGTTATGACTTGGCATTCGGCGCCGGATCGACTAGATGAGCCCCGCGCCTGTTGCTTTGACGGCGTGGGGAAAGGGTGTCCGCTGGTTGACGGCACCCGCGGTGCGGAGTTTTCGGACCGGAATTCCCAAAGGGAGATGCATCTCCCCAACCCGCGCGGCGAAACCGGCCGGCGCGAAATGCAACGACGGAGAGGTGGCCGAGTGGTTGAAGGCGCACGCCTGGAAAGTGTGTTTACGGGAGACCGTAACGCGGGTTCGAATCCCGCTCTCTCCGCCATATCATCAAAAAAATCAACAACTTATAGTGAATTTCAGAACTTACCCGCCAAAGAGCCCATCATGCAGGATGCTATTGATTTAGGCAGCATGCGACGGCATGAGACATCCGGCCGGGGCGCCATTCCCATCATAAGACGATATCTTTGACCCATCGAGATCACAATTCTGGCAAAGGCGATGAGCGACTACTAGGCTGGGGTGAATCTGGCCTTTCTGTGTAGCGCTGTTCTGTAAATCCTTTGCGGCCGCCTCGATCGACACCGCGCGCGCGTCTTCGATGAATTGCTTAATCGCCTCTTCGCTCATGCGGGTACCATGCCTTGCGACATGTTATGCTGCCGCACTTTCCGAAGGGGGACACGATGCTGATGCGCGTCTGCTGGTTGTTGATTGGGGTCGCAATTGGAGTTGCTGTGACTTTGGCGATCACAAGCCAAACTTGGCTGATCGCAAGCCTTGAATACAATCTGACCTGGGACCGGGGCCGAGATTGGGTTGGAGCTTTGTCCGGCTGGGCAGCATTCGTCGCAGCAGCGGCAAGCTTGCCCTATTTGATAGGACAGTGGCGCGAGGCCAAAAAGCAAACGAGATTCGTGATCGGCGACGAAGATCCAACCCTCGACGTCATCGAACATTTGAAAGACAAAAACACGCTTGTTATCAGAATAGTGAACTGGAATAGGCGGGCGATCTTCGTGAAGGACATTGCGGTCGCGTCCAAAACCAAACCCTCGAACATGACGGACCAGGCTGTCGTTTGGGACGCCAAGAACGAAGATGGTGATGTCGACGCGAAACTCCCCGTTCAGATCAAGGGCTGGGAAGATCGAGCGGCAAGGCCCGGCTTTGCGAGCCTCGATATCCTCCTGATTAGACAAGCAGCCGGTAGCGAGGAGAACTGGACGGCAGACAGCGTAGTGCCTTTCCCGCAGGATGCGAGCATAGTCGCGACCATTCAGCTGCTGGGCAACGCGCACCGCCTGCTTGAGCTCACCGCAAACGCGTTTCCTGCAAAAACGCCTTGATGCAGGCTCCAGCGCCCGGAGCGCGTTGTCGGATGCGCATGCCGATGTCATCAGTCGTCAAAGCCAAGGTCAACGACGTCTTCAGCAAGGAACCAGTCTTGTGCCAGTTCCCTTTTCGGTCGAATTGGACGAGATAGGAGGTGCGCCCACGATCGCGCCAAGCGCCAGCCCGCTGCTGGTGGACGGAACTACATTTCGACCCTTTCTGTCTGGCGCCTTCAGCCGAATTGCGCCTGCTCTTCAAAGATGTTGGCGAGCCGGGGTTCGCGGTGGTGCAAACTCGACCGACGCGCATATCTGGGGGTTCGAGTCGGAAGACCGCTACATCACGAGACCCACTATCGAAGAGGCATTCTTTTGCTATCGGAAGCACGCGGCTTAGTCCAAAACTCTCCGATTTGGATTTTGGCGTGTGTCGTCATGCTTTCCGCGCGGAAGCACTACGGAAGCACAAAAGATCGGACCAGTTTCGACGCACCCCTGTGGAAAAAATGCCATGGAACTCTACTCAACGATGACGCGGTGACCGATAGCTGCCCATTTCGGGGCGAATAGGATGCATCGAGGACGATGAAATGGGGGAACCTTCCTCGGGGCTGTGCTGGCAGGCTCCACCGATCCGGCCGCGCAGGTCATAGAGCGGGTGGCATGGACTTTCGAAGCCAATCCAGGTCTTCGCAGCCGGATCGAGAAATCCAAGCAGGTCGACACGAACCTCTTCGGAGAAGAAACTATCACATGGATGCCAGAAAACGGCGCATCAAGAACGTAGTCGTGAAAATCTCTCGCGGCCATGCTTACTACGAGATCAGGGAGCAGATGTTGAAGATGGATCGTTCCGCTGACCTTTCTGAATGACCAGGTTTTCGAAGACGTCTCGTGGCCGAACGGCAGGTGCCCCGAGGTGGGCAGCCGGATGATGACGCGAACAATCACAGGCGAGGATCTCGACGAAGATTGGGTCATCGTGCAGAAAGGAGTGTACCGCTATGCAGTCATGCAGACGGCCGGGATGCTCGTGCGGATCGTCATGAGGGAGTATCTGGCGGTCGAGATCGGCTGGGAATAAACGGCAGTCAATCCTCCTCAGAGTGGTAGGAACTTCGCAAAAGAGTGCTACAACGAGGACGGTGGCCGACGGGGGGAAGATGAGCGAAGAGAAAATTTCGGAGGCGGTAAATCCGCCCGTACTCGAGTTCGATCACAACGTAATCGAGCATCTTGGAATTCGCCTCTATCAAAATAAACCCGGGAGTGTTCTCGCCGAGATCGTCGCGAACTGCTGGGATGCAGACGCGGAGCATGTCTATATCACTACATCCGCCAGCGGTGCGACTTCCGAAGAAAGGTTTCTTGCTGTTGCCGATGATGGATTCGGAATGAACTTCGGGGCTATCCGCACGCGCTACCTAGTAATAGGAAAGCCGAAGCGCACGGGACCAAAGATGAAGTCTCCGGGCGGGCGCGGTCCCATGGGCCGCAAGGGCATCGGCAAGCTCGCGCCTTTCGGCATCGCACGATCAGTTGACGTGATTTCCTGTGCAGACGGCAAGATTAGTTGGTTCACACTGGACCTTGACGATCTAATAGCCGCAGGCCAGCAGGGCGGTGCTTATCCACCCAAATTCACCCTTGAAGACGAGGACCTGTCGGTATCGCTTTCAGCTGACACCCCAGCAGATGTCGTTGCTTTCGTCGATCGGGTTCGCGGATCTGAGAAGAAGACAGGGACGCTGATCAAGATGCGACGCTTGACGTCAAATCAGGATCTCGCGACCGAAGCGATGGAGATCGCCCTTGCTAGCAAGTTCACGGTCGTTCTCAACCGGGAGGACTTCGCGGTGACGATTAACGGGCAACCGATCGACAAGAACCGTGCGATTCCGGCATTTGAACTCCGCATTCCTGCGGAGGGCTACTCCACAGAAAGGCTTGCAGCCGGAGAGGTCAAATATTGGGTGGGGTTCGTCGGTTCTGCCGAGTGGGCGGCCGATGAAGCGGGGATTGGCGTTTTCGCTCATGGAAAGAGCGCTCAGGACAGGCCTTTCTTCTTCGGTGCCAAAGGGAAGGAGGTGTTTCAGCGCTACATGTACGGAGCCGTCGAAGCCGACTGGCTGGACGAGTTCGAGCGCGATCTCATTTCCACCGACCGTTCGAGCCTTGACTGGAGCAGCGAAGAGCTTGGCGAATTTCGTGAATGGCGTCGCCAGAAAGTCGGAAATTGGCTGGGCTCTTACGCGGCGCATCGCGCCGGGAAGCATGTTGCGGAGGTTAGGAGCAGGGCTGCCACGCGCCGAGCGGCACATCAGATTGCCGTCTACTCCCCGCATGAGAACGAGCAGATCGATCTGCTGGTAGCCGAAGCGACCAAGGAACTAGGAAAGAATCAGGGAGACGTAGCGGACGAACTTCTGGCGGCTGTCTCGCAGGCGTGGGTGAACCTGCCGACGCGAAGCCTTTTGAAAGATCTTTGGGCTGGTCTTGGGGAGGCACCGTCGGGGTCCGCGAGCTTCCTTGACGTGACTTCGAAGCTTCACCAGCATTCCGTTCCGGAAGCGATGGGCTTGGCCATGACCTTCGCCCAGAGAGCATACGCTCTCAGTCTTCTGCACCGCCTGGTGCACCAGAAGAGCGAGGAGAACCTGCAGGAACTGATCGAAAGTTTTCCATGGATTCTGCAGCCGCGGGGCGATCTCCTTACGGCTGATAGACATCTGAAAACGACAATAGAGCACTCCGCCCTGGATGACGCTACCAAGGACCGCGCGGGACGAGAAATTAAAGGGATGACCGAGCGCGAGCGGGCGGACTTCGTCTTCCTGACCGATGCCGCGAAGAAGACGATCCAGATTGTCGAGCTGAAGGCGCCTGCGCGCGAACTGACTGCGGAGAACGACAGGCAGCTGCGCGACTACCTAGACTTCACCCGAGCGTTTCATCCAACCGCTGTTTTGAGCGGACTTCTTGTCGGACATCCGGGAAATCCACCCATCCAGACAAACGACACGCGCATATCTATCCGCGGCTGGGACGAAATCCTGCTCGAGTGCCGGGCGACATATGTCGATTTGTTGGCTTCGATGCTAGAGCGCGCCGATCCCGCTGCGGGGGACACGCGGATGAAGCTGGTGATGGAGTTCGGTGGTGAGCCAGTCTGGGAGTTATTGAACCACATCGCAAAGAAGGACGAGAATCTTGCCGATCTGATGGAACGCTTCGACCATCTCAAAGAATCCGGCAAGGATAGCATCGACGACACAGGCATGCTGCAAATCGCCCAAGCATCCTAGATCACGAACCGGGACGGCATGGCGGCGACCGGCAAGCCCGCGAGGCTCGCGCGGGCAGCTCTGGAGCCAGCGCCCGGCCTCCCCGCAGGTGTCCGCTGCGGCCCCAGTTTCAGTCGCCCGTCGGGCTGTGCGTCGGGTTGCACGATCTGGAGGTCGACCTCGAACCGCTACGCCGTGCCGTCAGTTCCCGCGACTCGTCCGCCGGGGAGTCGCTGGATCAGGAAGGCGATTGAGGCCCGAGGAATTCCCGCAGCCGCCGGGTGAGGTCGTCGACGTGTTTCAATTCGCACTCCCAGATCACGAGCGCGCGCCACCCTGTGGCTTCGAGCGCGGCGAGGCTGGCAGCATCTCTCTCGACGTTCCTGGCGATCTTCGCTTTCCAGTAGGTGGCGTTGGTCTTCGGAACACGGGCACCGCGCTTGCAACTGTGTCCGTGCCACCAGCAGCCGCTCACGAATATGACTGCCCGGCGGCTTGGGAACACCAAGTCGGGCCTTCCCGGCAAGTCCTTGCGGTGAAGTCTAAAGCGATAGCCGAGTGTATGCGCGAGCCGACGGATGGTCATTTCGGGTTTTGTGTCCGTAGACCGGATTAGCGCCATCTGGCGGGAGCGGTCAGGATCAATTCCTAGGGTCATAGAAAAATCATGTTGAGCATGTTACCGATGAGAACAAAACGTAAACCATTTTCGCCCATCAGTATGTTAACATCACACGCGAATCGCGGGGAGATCATGCCGACATTCTTTGAGTTCTTCGCCGGAGGGGGCATGGCGCGCGCCGGGCTTGGCGACAAGTGGACATGTGCGTTCGCGAACGACTTCGACGTCAAAAAGGGCCTGACCTATCAAGTCAACTGGGGGACCGGCGGCGAGCTGACCGTCGGCGACATCCGGAAGGTGAAGGTCGACAAGCTTCCAGGCACAGCCGACTTGGCGTGGGGGTCATTCCCGTGCCAGGACCTGTCGCTCGCCGGAGGCGGGGCAGGCCTGAAGGGCGAGCGCAGCGGCACGTTCTATCCCTTCTGGGAGGTCATGCAGGCCCTGATCAAGGATGGACGCGGTCCGCGGATCGTCGCCTTGGAGAACGTAAACGGGACGCTGACGAGCCATGGCGGCGCCGACTTCGTGGCGATCGCCGAAACCTTCGCCAAGGCGGGTTATCGATACGGCGCCGTTGTGATCGATGCTAAGCTGTTCGTCCCCCAGAGCCGTCCGCGGTTGTTCGTGATCGGCGTTCGCAGCGACGTCGTCGTCGACGAGGCGATGCTGTCGCCGGAAGCCGTGGAGCCATTCCATACGCGCGGCCTGCAGCACGCGGTCGCGCGGATCCCGGCGAAGGCAAGGAAGAGCTGGCTCTGGTGGAACCTGCCGACTCCGCCGCTCCGTAACAGTTGCTTCGCTGACCTCGTCGAGGAGAATCCGTCGAGCGTCGAATGGCACACCGCGGAGCAGACCGCGCGGCTGATCGCCCAGATGACCCCGGTGAATCTCGCGAAGCTGGAAGCTGCTAAGCGCGCCGGCCGCCGCATGGTCGGGACTGTCTACAAGAGGACGAGGACGCAGGCGGACGGCAAGGCTGTTCGCGCTGAGGTCCGCTTCGACGACGTGGCGGGCTGCCTGCGCACGCCATCTGGCGGATCATCCCGGCAGACGATCATCGTGGTGGACGGCGACCGTGTGCGATCGCGCCTGATCAGCGCGAGGGAGACCGCGCGCCTGATGGGGCTGCCTGACGATTACAGGCTTCCCCGTGCTTACAATGAGGGCTACCACCTGATGGGGGACGGGGTGGCGGTTCCGGTAGTGCGCTGGCTGGCGCAGCACCTGTTCGAGCCTGTCCTCCAAGCTTCCGAAGGACGACATGGCCAAAGCCCCAGACAGCACGGCGGACGATACGAAAAAACCGCCGCTCGAAACGGACGAGCTGCGTAAGGCTATCCGGAAATTCTTTCGGGAGACGCTCTACGACGACCCCTCCGGCGTGAAGCGTCCGGTCGGTGGATACAAGTGGGGAGTCTATGCCTTCTATGACTACGACGGCGAGCCGATCTATGTAGGCCAGACCAAGGAAAAGCTGAGCGGCCGGGTCAGTCGGCACATGACGAACCAACGCACCGATGCTGTCGCCATGAGCGTGCTGGATCCTTTCGAGGTGGCCGAGATCGAGGTGTGGCCGCTGCCCCAGTTCGAAGGGGTCAACAAAAAGCATCCCGACTTCAACCACGCCAAGGCTTACCTCGACGCGCTCGAGCATCTCGTTTTCACCAGGCTGCGGGCCGAAAGCAAGTTCAAAGCGATCCTCAACGAGAAGGACCCGCCAGCACCAACCATCCCGATCAACGAGCCGCCGTCGATGAAAGGCTCGATCGTCTCCGACAAGGTGCTGGAGCTGCGGGGTCACCCCGACACGCGCCTCGCCCGGCGGGCGCTGATCGTCTCGAAACTGGCCCAGGTCATCAGCGAGCGCGAGGTCAAGATTGGCCTGCGGCGTGTCCTCCTCACCCAGTCAAAGCGGCTCTACTGGCTTGCGGATCGTCGCTTCCAGAGCCTTGGCGGCGAAAGCGAGGTCGAGGCAGGTCCCGAAGACGAAGAGGAATCAGACGACGGCGGCGATGAAGCCGAAGCGGGCCAGGACTGAGCTCTTAGTTCGCGGCGCTTTTCTTGATGTTGTAGTTTGGCTGCAGAGTGAACTGCCACAGAGGCAGCGCCTGATCCTTGAAGCCTTCGGGTATCCTCAGGGAGAAGACGTCGGGATCGTCCTGCACGTCCAAGGCCAGAATCGAGCTTTCTCCAACCGTCATCTCGCCGTATGCGCTGCTGACCATCGTGCTCAACGCACCGATTATCTGGAGGTCCTGGTCTTCCACGGGGCTTCTAGGGCTGAAACCGAAGCGCACCCCAACCACCTTCCCTTCGTCCATCATGGCGTGTGCGTACTGCTCCGGCCAGTTGCCGTGCCGCATCAGATAGAATGCGATTTCCTTGCCGTCACCGTCCGCGACTTCTTGGTTTCGGCAGTAGATTTTGATCCGCCTCGTAGTGAAGCGGACCTGGCCGCTGTCGTCCGGCACAAAGCATTCATCTGGATCTCCATGAAATTCGATGCGCAGGTCTGGCAAAGTAGCAATCGTGCGGTCGCCAAGGGTTGCCATCTCGTTCCGGGCCATCGCGTCAGCGAAGCCGATGACGAAGTGGTTTTTCGTCTCGCGGAACGCCGCCGACGGCAACAGCACCCAGACCCCGGGGTTTGAAAAGTACGCCGCGATTCTTAGAGGAAGGCCGTTTATCCCGGCGTATGCCTCCAATTTCCGGATGGATTTCTTGGGAATCTTGAATTCCGATTTGAAGTCCTTCATGTGGAAATTCTTGACCTCGATCAGATAGCTGGTGCCGTCTTTCAAGATCATGCGGTAGTCGGGTATCTCAACTTCGTCGCCATCGATGAACAGGCTTCCGCAGTCCTCCTGCTTAATCATCCGGCATTTCCCTAGCGCACCGGCTGCGTGAGCAAACAGTGCTTCCACGCGCTTTCCGTGGAGCAGTATCAAGTTCGTCTGAGAAGCTTTCAAGGATCGGCCGACCCGGCCAAGGAAGTCGTCGATATCGCCGTCAGCGTTGATCTTGTAGCCGCGGTCCCGGCCTATGGCCGTAAAAAGCTCTACTGGATCGAATTTCTCCGGATCGCGCTTCTTGCGCTTCATGTTGTGTGTTCCTTGCGGGGCGAGATTGCTCCCTTTCGTCGGACATTGCAAAGCCGATCCCGACCGCTTTTTGTCGGTTGCATAGCCCCGCCCGAATCTCCTCTCGAATGGGGTGGTTCACACGATAACGACAGGGGACAAGTTCACCGAGCGCGCACCCGCACGGGCTCGCAACACAGGCATCCACACCGACCGCATGCAGCAGATCTACGTGAAGGAGCGAATTCTTTACCGCCCGAATGAAGCCTTCCAAGGCCTAATGCTGAAAGGCTTAATTAGCTTGTCAGTCAGACGGCGTCGCTTGGTACCGAGGTATCAGAAAGGCGTGTCGTCGTCTTCATCCGCCTTCGCGGCTGCAACCGGGGTTTCCGAGATTTTTGCGGGTCTCTTCGGTTCGGCACCCCACGCCTTGATAATAGTTGATAGCGGAAATGGCGCGGGTTCCGTTCGCCACTCGTGGTAGGGAGCAGCAGTCTGGCTGAAAGGACCCGGATTCGGCCGGTCGAATTGCACGCGCGCTGGAATATGAAAAGCGCTTCCAAAAACGATCGCCTCGCCAGAGGCAAGGATTGTGACTTGATCGAGCAGCCTACGAGCCTGCATTGGAATGATCCGACGAAAATGGTCGATATCATCTGGGTTCTGAAGGCGATGGCTTATGAAATTGGCGCATTGGCTGATGATTGTCTGACTGATTTCGCTGGGTCGCTGGCTAGCGATAACAAGTGACAGGCCAAATTTCCTTCCTTCCTTGGCTATTCTTTCAAACGCGAGCCGCGAGAGGGTCTGCCCTCTTTCCTCGTCGGCGCGGGGAGGTCTCGCGTAGTTATGGGCTTCCTCGAGAACTAATAACCAGGGATGTTTGTAACGTCTCTCGGCGGGAAGATTTTCTCTCGCCTCCAAAAGAACACGGCCGATGATCGTGCAGGCATAGGGTAAAACTTCGTAACTCAGCATTGATAGATCAATAATCGAAACTCGCGGCCCCTTCCGCTTTCCAAGGCCTAGTTTGTCCAGCCAAATCGATAGGGAGGGAATGTTAGTGGCCTCGTTTTCATAGTTGAGGAATGATTGCCAGCGCGGGTCATCCAAACGAGCTTTCAGACGAAGTTTGAGGGTCGTAAGATGCGCCTCCACTCTTCCGACATCTTCCGGAGCCGTGGCGCTATCGAACAGCGTGGGATCGACAAGTCGACCACGCGGAATAAATCGAGGACTATCCGCTGTCGTTGCGCTCATCGTCGCGACGGCGACGTCGCCAGCAATTAAGGCCCTCAGATTGGCCAGGACAGTCTCCGCCGCAGCACGAATGTCAAATTCGTTCTCTGGTGAACTCCAATCCACGTCCTTGCCATCCGCCTTGTACTGAGCAGCATGAGGGAGAAGAGTTTCGCGCAGCTCGGTCATTCCATCGACCTGCCGCGCGCCCACGTAGTCCTTCAGAATTTTGAATTGTTGGCAGCATATCTTCTTATACGGCTTTTGCTGAACATCTAAGACCTGAAGTATGATCAAGACCTTGGAAACGGCATGCCGTAGCATGTTTGACCCCGTCACGAGCGCGCTGTCCTCGCCGCTGGCCTTCGCGATAGCCCACCAGTCTTTTAGCACGGGCTCCTGAGTTTGCTCCGATGCGCTCAACCAGGTGCAAACTTCGGACGCGTTCATGAACCAAAGCGGAATTCCGAACTCAGCTCCATTCAGATAAATCCGGTCCGGCGATCGAGGCGGGGATGCCGGCGGGAATGCCTTGCCGTACTCCCCGTTGATATCAAGGACAAAGACGTGCGGCTCGTCACCTTTGTCGCCAAGCGCTCGCATGGCCTTTTGTAAAAGACTTGAAACAGTGAATGACTTTCCAGAGCCGGTATTACCAACGATGGCGAGCGGCCGCGAAAATAGATCATTATAGGAGGCGCGCACCGCGCTATTGGGTTGTCCAGTAGGCCACCCAATTCGCAAATCGTAGTCGAAATCTTCGCCCCCATAATCCTCCGGCTTGTTGCAACGAGGTGGCGTTTCGAATACCGCCTGAAGGATTTCTGGGGAGCATATTTCGGCCGGGGTATCCAGCGTCGGCAGGATGGTTATGCCCGGGCTAAAGGCGCCGATTTTTTCGTTTTGTTGGATGGTGCCCAAGAGCTGAATACTCGCCGTCCTGCGCGGTTTTACGAGCTCCAGCGAAAGGTCGTCCCCGGATGTGGTATCAAAGGTCTCGCGCGCCTCTAGGTCGGTAATGATACCAATGACAAATTGCCCAGCCCCTAGACTAAAAGTCAAATAGGCGTTGATCGCCACGGCGATCTGAACGCCGTCAAGCGTAGCGCGAAGCGCGGATTTCGTTTCGGGCAAAAGTTCGACCTTCACCCGAAAGCCTTGCACCGCCACGATATGGCCGACAATCCGAGGGTTTTCCATCGTCACGTCGAGCCATTCGCCGGCTGATCGTCAGGACCATTCGACGCCTTGATCTGCTTCTCAAATCGACGAAGTCGCAAGAAATCGTCCAGCCATTGAACATCCGGCATGATCGCGCGCGCGAAATCATCGAACGTCGATTTTTGGTAGGCGCCTTTCTTGAAGGCGGACGCTGACGCCGTCAGCACAAACGCACGTTTGCCAAGCTCCTTGTATCCGCGGATGCGGGCGATTGTCGGGCTGTTGGGGTTGGGCTCAACCACGAGCAAAACCAGCGACGGATTCATGAGAGCCGTCTCAATAATCTTGGTGACGTGGTCGTCGCCAAACCCATATCCGAGTACCAGCACGAACGTCTGTGGCGCGCTCATCCGGATATGGAACGCGCGAAAGAGATGAGCAAATGGCATCGAAAGCGTCTGAGCGAATTTATTCGCGGTGGGCAGAACGCCAACCGACGGAATCTTGTCGCCAAGCTCCTCAATCATCTTGGCCTTGGCGATCGGATCGAGGGTAGCGTATTTCACATAGTCGCTTAGGTCGGGATGGCGAGCCCGCAGCTCATCACCGCGAACCTGCCAGTGAATCGACCCGTGAAGCTTGTAAAAATGCAGAAATTTGTCGAAGCGCCTGACCCTGCCCTCCGCTATCTCGCCGGGATAGTAGATGTCGAGCCCGTACACGGAGGGGTCAAACCGGGCGTCGGCGCGACCGGTGAATCCGTCAAAATACTGAATGCCGAGTAATTCGAGGGCCTGCTCAAAAAGCGTGTCGTAGTTCAGTGTGAAGAGATGGGCGCGGCCGAGATTGCTATCGCGGGCGACCAGCTTCGCCAGAAAGGCAAGTTGCGGCGCGATCGCTGTCGAACTCACGGGGCCCGTGCTGGGTAAGGTCAGGGCACATTCTGCGAAGATGACCTTGCCGGCCTCCTTAACAAGCCAAGCGAGTTCCAACACGCTCGGGCTAGCCTTCCCTTTCCATATTACTCCGCCAAAGGGGGACTGCGTGGCGGTTCCGATGTAACTTGCATTCACGAGATACGAGAGCCAATCCTCAAAGCCAGTTTTATCAGTGCTCTTATCCGCCGTGCGCGCGTCAATGATGACCTTGATGGTGGCTGGGCACTTCGCCATCGCCTTCACCGCCGCGAGGACGGCTTTTTCCAACTCGACCATTGTCTTTCCGCCCGACGAAACTGATGTGCCGGCGCCGGTAAGAACAACAAGATTTTCCATGCGAAGCCATTCGGCTATCAATGCCTGAAGTCTTTGACGGCTGTCTTTTGGTGATAGCCCGGAAAGAAGGTCGCTGACGGTGCCTTCCTCGGAAGGGCCGATCAGCTGGTATTCGCTTTCAGGTGCAGTCGGCAATTCGGACATAGTTGCGCCATGCTAGCACTCCCACGCTGTTCCGTACAAATGAAGTTCCGTCTTACTGATCGAGGAGGAAATGAGACTCTCCCGCGATGGGTCGGCCGCTCGGAACAGGTCTCAAACAGCGCCCCAAACCCGAGAGTTTTTGTGCCAAAGAGTTTTCCTCGATGGATTGTAGCGGATGACGGAAACTTTCTAACCCGTTGTAAATAGATGAAATATTTGGATGTTTGGGAGGCCCTGGCACCAAATGGAGAGACCGCTGCGGCAGGCCATCTCATTGATTTCACTAAGGAGGTTGGTTGCGGGACAGATTGAACCTGTGACTGTAAGGTTGTGAGCCTGACGTACTGCCCCCGCAACAAATGAAGGCACGGCATCACGCCTTCAGGCAGTTCTGTTCATTAGAGTTTATCGAAGACGGAACCCATTCGGGGACTGAAAAGTCGATCATAGGTTTTGAGCAGAAACCAATCAGTCATGCCCGCGACATAATCGCAGATGGTCCGGACGTCGTCTCCCGATTTTTGGAACGCCTCGTAGGCGTCTGCGGGAAGAAACGCCTTGGGTTCGGAATTGATCGCCTCAAATACCGACACAACCATCTTCTGGCCCTTGAATTCAAGGTGCTGAACATTCGCGCTTCGGATGACCTTGTCGACAACAGCATTTTTCAGTGCATCCAGCAGAACCCCATATCTTCGAGGCATAACGGCCCGGAAACGGAGAAGCGGTTCCGCGAACTCTGGCACCTCCTCAATTGTTACATTGGTCATGAAATGATGAACGAGGCGACCAATGTAGTGCTTTCTGCTCTTCCCGTCTGAGAAAAGCTTCTTCACAACCACTTCGTATACGTCATTCGCGAACTCTTTGGGGTACTTGGCTTTCAAGGATTCCAGGAACGCGGCGCATGCAGATTCCGGCACGAGTGCGCGAAATTCATGTTCCTTGATTAGTCCCAGGGCAATGGAATCCTCGAGGTCGTGGACGCCGTAGGCAATGTCGTCCGCTATATCCATGATGCTGCAATCGAACGATTTATGGATTGGCTTAGCATGCTCCCCGTTCGTCTCCTTAAGAGCTTGAAACCTCTCCCGGTCTGTCCGGCCTAAGGGCTCGAAAACCCAATCTACAACGTCGGTCTCGCTGTCGAGGAAACATTTTGGTGGCTTTGATTTTTTTCGATCGATAATCCTGATTGAGGTGGGCCGCTCATCCATCTCGGCCGGCTTCGCTGGATTGAAGACCGCGCTGTACGGCGCTGGATATTTGAGAAGTCCAAGCAGGCATCGACGCGAAAGATCGGATCCGTGGCGCTCGGAGAAGCTTTCAAGCCGGCTGACGATCCGAAGGGTGTGTCCATTTCCTTCAAAGCCTCCGTGCTCGCGCATGCAGTAATTGAGGGCGACCTCGCCTCCATGTCCGAAAGGCGGATGACCGAGGTCGTGGGCGAATCCAATGGCCTGTATTAGGCTTGCCGATGGCAGATGTCGGAAGGCGGCATGATCCGTGAGCAGCATTAACTGGCGGGCGATGCCGCCAGCGATTTGCGCGACTTCAAGAGAATGCGTCAGACGGGTTCGGTAAAAGTCACTGTCGCCCAGGTTAAGGATTTGGGTTTTGCCTTGAAGCCTACGAAACGATCCGGAATGGACGATACGAGAGTAGTCGATGTCTGAGGATAGCCGCGCGTCCTCCGGCTGCTTTTTCCACCCGCTTTGACGCGCGTCCCATGCTTCTTCCATATCGCACCCCTACACTCATTCCCCGAGGAGGCATACATTGCCACGCGCAAATCGAAAATAGCCTTGAACTGGCAATGCGTTCTCATCGCCTCACTCGACCACGCCAGCGTCATGGTGTTGTTTGCCCATTGCGCCCCGCTTACCGTCAATGCCGTAAAGCACCTTTGGGAGCGCAAGCCTCTCGCCCACGATACTGGGAACCGGCTGGCGACAGTGGTCAACCTCGACATCACAACACATTGGACGCCGACCGTCGGGATGTATCTCGGGCGCATCAACAAGGCACATATCCTCAACGCCGTGCGCGATGCTGCCGGCGAAGAGGCGGCAGAGAGGCTGTCGGATCTGAAAAAGCAGCCAATGGCGGAAGCCGCCGAGCAGTTGCTGGCCGGGACTGGATGGCTGCCTGCAGTCTTGCGGACCCCGGAACCTGCGGTGTTTGCTGAGCGGCAAGACGAGGAAGGCGTGGACGCCAGATCGGCGGACGTTGCTGAAGCGGAGCCGGAAGCCCCGGAGGCGGACACGACGAACGCTGCGCTCGCCGACAGCAGCTCCCTAGCCGAGGGGGCGAACCCGTCAACATCGCCGCCGAATAAGCGACGGCCGGAGCCACCGGGCGGTTCCGGCCAGCTTTCTGTTGGAGAATTTCCCGGCCGCGCCAATGGCGCACCCGGGGACCTCGACTTAAGAACGGCAGCAATGAGAAGCTGATGATCTTGGCATGAGACATCATCGCCCAACAGGACAGCGCGTTACCATCAGACGAGATGTATCATCATAAAATGGTCAGCCGTTGACCGAGTCCTTGAGAGCCTTTGCCGGCTGGAAGACGATCTTCTTCGATGCGGCGATCTTGATCGTGGCGCCAGTCGACGGATTGCGGCCATCACGTGCTGGTTTGTTCTGTACCTTGAACTTGCCGAAGCCATTGAGGCTGATTTCCTCGCCCTTGGCAGCGGCGTCCGCAATGCCCTTCAACACATCCTCGACCACGGATTTCGCTTGGGTTTTCGACAGGCCGTGCGCGTCTGCAAGGCGTTCGGCAATATCGATAGTGTTTACAGCCATCGTTTCCATCCCTTCTGAGTTGGTTCAACGATTGGCCTTATGGCACAGGCAATTCCACACTGTCATCGCGTCAAGGAACGAATCCGCTGCAAACCAACGCCAAAGCCGGCAATTTCTACCACTCTTATCGCGTCACGCAGCGCATCACCTTGGCATCAGACGCCCGGCGTGGAAGCAACCCTTTCCCAGCAATGCCTCAGCGTGCGTCAGACGGACTACCACTCCGTCAAGCTCGACGACCCCAGCTTCCCCGCTCCGATCTACCCGAGCCTGGTCGAGACCGACACAGCGGGCGACTTCTCGCTCATCTGGTCCCGCCGCACCGCAGAATGATCCATCTCAACACGAAGCCCCACCTCAAGGCGGGGCTTCGCCATGTTCAAGTCAGGCGCAGCCTAAGCCTCTGTCAGATGCAGCAGGTTACGCTTTGGCCCGCGCCTTGCGCGCCTTCTTCACCGGCGACTTGATTGCCGCCGCAGTGGTTCTCGCTGCCGCCGCACGCACGGCCGGTTTGCGTTTTTCCGCCGCGGCAGACGTGGGCGTCGCCGCCTTGCGCCCGAGCCCTATTGATTTCGCCAGAGCCGACCGGGTGGCCGCGTAGTTCGGCGCCACCATCGGATAGTCGGACGGCAGGTTCCATTTCTGCCGGTATTCGTCGGGGGTCAGGTTGAAGTGCTGAAGGTGCCGCTTGAGCGATTTGAATTTCTTTCCGTCTTCCAGACAGATGATGAAGTCAGGTGTCACCGATTTCTTGATCGAAACTGCCGGCTCCTGTTTTACCACAGGTTCTACCGCCGACGTGCCGATGCCATTCAGGGCGGCATGAATATCACCGATCAGCTTCGGCAACTCGCCAACCGGCACCGGATTGTTCGATACATAGGCGGCGACAATGTCAGCCGTTATCGACACGGTATCCAGTGCATTGTCTTGTTCGACAACAGTGGTCATATAATTTCCTTCTTGTGGAACGGATGAATTGAGCGACGTTTGATTTGAACGCCCCGCCAACAAGGCAAATAGTGCGTTTCTCCGTAAAATCTACGTCTCTTGCGCAACATGACAAGAGTAAGTTTCGCTTCTGTCATCCCATCGGCTGGATTGCCCTTGCCGATCTCATCTAAAGCAAGGAGCTTCCCTCGCTTTTCCGCCCGTCCCAGCTGTGCAGAGCAATGCCGCTGGCTCGCACCCTGGCTATAGAGTTGTATCAGCGCGCAGTGTGCATGATCGCATCTGTGGGGCGTGGGAAGTTTCGAGGGGAACACGATCTGGCGTTTGAAGTTTGCTCATAGGGCAGCGCCTGCTTTGACGAGCTTCGCCTACTCAAGCCTTGCGCCCTTCATCATCAAGATCAAGGCCTCGCGAGAGAAGATTGTCGCCGGTAGCGACGATGAATGCGAAAGCTTCCAGCGCAAGCGCTTGACTGCGGCGTCGGCGCTGGCGCACCGGCGGAGGTCTGCTGTCCCGGCTTCTTGCCGGCCGCTGCTTGCGCCAACTGTGGCTAAGTTCCCCGTCCCCTCCGCTCTTCAAGCCTTTCCGCATCGAACGCCTGCTTTCCCTTCGCGGCCCATAGGTCTCGCGCATGCTCGCCTTGATGGCTCTGCAGCTTGGCGGCGATCCAGAGCATCGCTCCGTAGATGATGGCGCGATCGTCATTGGTCAGTTCAACGATGCCTGCCTTGACGACGAGCCCGCCGAGTTCGATGAGATGTCGGGTGCGCTGGCGACGCTCGACCTGCCAGGTGCGCATGTCATGCCGAGCCCGTGCCGCTCGCCGGCGATTGTGGGCCGCCCGGTTGCGCTGGAGCGCTGCGAGGGTTGCGCTGAGATTCCCGAGCAGTTCGCCGGGAGCCGCTCTCGAAAAACATCACTCCACGCTTGGCCCATGCCTCACGCTTTGAGATGTCTTTCGTTTCTGCGATTGCGACCAGTGCGCCGGCCAGTTCGTCGGTGCTCAGCTGATCGGCGCCGGTGGCGATCACCAGCTCGCCAAGTTGCTGCACCTTTCGCGTTTTGAGTTCTCGCGCCTTGTCTTCCAGCGCCTTCAGTTCGGCGTCGAAGTCTCGTGGTTTGCGCATGGCTGTCTCCATTGATTGTCGATCTCTGGATGATAGGGGATCGTCCGCCGGAAGGCTTCAGGCTTGCCGAGACAGCCCGGGACGGGCTGGTCCATCCCGAGATTTTTTCGAGGGAGGGCGCGCTTATACGTCGTGCCGACGTACGCTTTGACGTGCAAATGATCCCGTCGCGATGGCGATCTTTCATCTTCACGTCAAGGTCATTGGCCGCAAGGCTGGCAGCAGCGCGTTGGCTTCTGCGGCCTACCGTTCGGCTTCGCGACTACGCGACGAACGGATCGAACGCACTCATGACTTCTCCGCCAAGCGCGGCGTCGTCCATTCCCAGGTGATGCTGCCGGAGGATGCACCGGAGGCCTGGCGCGACCGTGAGAGGCTTTGGAACGATGTCGAGGCGTTCGAGGTCCGGAAGGATGCCCAGCTTGCCCGCGAGGTGGAGTTTGCGCTCCCGCGTGAACTCAGCCAGGCGCAAGGCATCCAACTGGCGCGCGACTTTGTACAAGTCGAGTTTGTCAGCAAGGGCATGGTCGCCGATCTCAATGTGCATTGGGACAGGGCAGAGGATGGCAGCCCCAAACCGCACGCTCATGTCATGCTCACCATGCGGTCCGTGGACGAGAACGGTTTTGGTGCCAAGGTTCGAGACTGGAATGCTACCCAGCTGGTCGAGCGCTGGCGGGAGCGATGGGCGGAGCTGGCCAATGAGCGCCTGGCCGAACTCGACATCGACGCCCGCATCGATCATCGCAGCCTGGAAGCACAGGGCATCGCCCTGGAGCCGCAAACGCAGATTGGTGCACCAGCTCAACGCATCGAGGGCAGCGGCCTGGCTGCTGGCGACATTGAAGCAGATCGCGCCGAACTGCATCGCGAGATCGCGCGCAACAATGGCGCGCGCATCATTGCGGATCCATCCGTGGCGCTCGATGCCATCACGCATCAGCAATCGACCTTCACCCGAAAGGACATCGCGAAGTTCGCGCATCGGCACAGCGATGGCATCGAGCAGTTCAACCAGGTGATGAGCGCGATCGGCAACGCGCCCGATCTGGTCGAACTCGGCAAGGACGGACGCGGCGAAGACCGGCTCACCTCCCGACAGATGATCGAGACCGAACAGCGCCTTCACCGCGCTGCAGAACACATGACCGGGAAGGAGCGTCATGCGGTGAGTGATCAGGATCGAGAAGCCGCTCGCGCGCGCGCAGCGCAACGCGGGCTTGTTCTGTCAGGCGAGCAGGCCGAAGCGCTTGCGCATATCACGGACGGCCGCGGTCTTGATGTCGTTGTCGGGCTTGCCGGAACCGGCAAGAGCACCATGCTTGGCGTTGCGCGCCAGGCATGGGCGGCAGCGGGCTATGAGGTTCGAGGCGCCGCACTCTCCGGCATTGCCGCTGAAAATCTCGAGAGCGGTTCAGGAATTGCTTCGCGCACAATCGCCAGCTTGGAACACAGCTGGGAACAGGGTCGCGATCTTCTCACCGCGCGTGATGTCCTGGTGATCGACGAAGCCGGCATGGTCGGCACGCGCCAATTGGAGCGCGTGCTCTCCCATGCCGCAGGCGTCGGCGCAAAGGTTGTGCTGGTCGGCGATCCGCAGCAGTTGCAGGCGATCGAAGCCGGCGCCGCATTCCGTTCGATCCGCGAACGACATGGCGGCGTCGAGATCGGTCAGGTGCGCCGGCAGCGCGAGGACTGGCAGCGTGACGCCACGCGCAATCTGGCAATCGGCAGGATCGGTGCCGCGATCGGCGCCTATGACACGCAAGGCATGGTGCACCAGGCTGCCTCGCGCGATCAGGCGCGCATCGATCTGGTCGAGCGTTGGGATCGCGACAGGCAGGCAGAGCCAGAGGCAAGCCGGATCATTCTCACCCACACAAACGACGAAGTGCGTGCGCTCAACAAGGCAGCGCGCAAGCACATGCGGGCTGCTGGAGATCTCGGCGATGATGTTCACGTCGATGTCGAACGCGGTGCAAGGAACTTCGCCAGCGGCGACCGCATCATGTTCCTGCGCAACGAACGCGGGCTCGGCGTCAAGAACGGTACGTTGGGCATGATTGAAGACGTCAGCGGGCAGAGCATGACCGTGCGCACTGACGACGGCAGGTCGGTGAGCTTCGACCTGAAAGATTATACCCACTTTGACCACGGCTATGCCGCGACAATCCACAAAGCGCAGGGCATGACGGTTGACCGAACCCACGTCCTGGCGACGCCGGGTATGGATGCCCATGGGAGCTACGTTGCCCTGTCGCGGCATCGAGACGGGATGGACCTGCATTACAGCGGCGACGACTTCGCGACACGGGACCGGCTTGTCCGTACGCTGTCACGTGACCGCGCCAAGGACATGGCGTCGGACTACGAGCAGATCGATCCGGCGCAGAGCTATGCCGAGCGGCGCGGCATCACCTTTCGCGAGCGTGTCGCAGAGATCGTGCGCAAGGTCGTGCCTGAAAGGCTACGCAACATGTTCGACGGCCGGCGCCCTTCGGCAGATGGCGCGCCCGACTTCGACGCCATGCGCAGGCCGGAAAGAGAGGAAGTGCGCCTCGAACCCGCAGCGCCCGCCAGAGAGATCGCCGAGGACGGGCAAGCGGCGTTGCGGAAAGCCCGAACCGATGCGCTCGTGCGTCATGCCCGCGCCATTGACGCGATATTCAGCGACGAGGGCGCAGGAAACAAGGCCAGCCCGATGCGGTTGCGCGAATTGGCTGACGCCCGAAAAGCCTTCGACGAGGTGCGGCCCCATGGCTGGCGCGATGCCGAGGCGGCTTATGTCAAGAGCCCGGAACTTGTCGCCGAGGCCGCCGGCGGACGGATCAACCGCGCCATCCGCGCCCTCCAGCTTGAAACTGAAATCCGCACCGGACTGGACAACGATCCGGGCCGCCGCGCAGACCATTTCGTGGAGCGTTGGCACAAACTCGACCGGACCAGCCAGCACCAGTATCAGGCGGGTGACATGTCCGGCTACAAGGCCACGCGATCGGCGATGGGTGACATGGCCAAAAGCCTCGAGCGCGATCCGCAGCTTGAATCCATCCTCGCCAACCGCAAGCACGACCTTGGCATCAGCGTCGACTCTGGTCGGCGCCTTGGTGCGGAACTCGCATTCACCCACGGCATCGACCTCGGGCGGGGCCGGGGCATTGGACTCTAGACAGTCCTATCTGCCGCCGTCTCTATGCCGGGGTACGATGACGCGGAAAACCCTCTTGCGCGCTCGCAAATGTCTGCCCTCTCTTGATCAGGAGCAGTCAAAAACAACCAGCAGGAGGCAGTGCGTCCATGCGCGAACCAGACCGTATCATCCGCCTGAAAACCGTCGTCTCTCGGACAGGTCTGTCCCGGTCCACCATCTATCGCAAGATCGCCGACGGCACCTTCCCACGCCAGATCCAGATCAGTATCCACGGTGCAGGCTGGCATGAATCCGACATCAGTCGCTGGATCACCAATCCTGTTTCGTGGCGTCCGCAAGACGAGGATGACAAGTTTTGATGAGGGTGATGCACACTGCGCGGAAAGCTGGCCCTCATCGAGACGCAGCGGTCACGGCGGCAGGGTTACTGCCATGTCCGTCAGGAGCGCCGCCGAGGCGAGCGAAAACGGCAAACCAGAAACGATGGTCGGCCTCGCGCTCATCAAGATGGCTTGCTCAAGCAGGGCAACTTTGGAGCGAAGCGGCCGTGACGGGCTGCCTCCGATCCGGCTTTCTTCGAAGCAGGCTGCATCCTCACCGCCTATAAGGTCCGTCGGCTAACGATTGCCCGATCGATCGAGATCATCGCCGGATCGATATTTATGGTGGCGGGCGAGGTCATCCAGCACAGATCGGATATGCGGCCAGGGGAAATCGTCTGGATGTTCCCAGTGCTCACCGTCACGCAGGATGACCTTGAGCTTGGCCAAAATGCCTTCTATGGACGTGGCCGCTGTCTGCGGTAGATCATCCAGAAGCGCGCTTTCGGCTGTTTCCGATTGCCGGATAAGTTCGTCTGCTCTCGTATAGCCGATCTCAGCATCAGCAGCGTCCCAGCGCGCCTGGTGTGCCGCGAAATCCGCAAGCGCCCTGCCCCATTCGACTTCGTTTTCAGGAGAGTAGGCAACGTTCAGGCTCTCGATGGAATGGAGCGTCACGTCCCTACCATCGGCAAGCCGCACCCTGGCGCAGGGAAAGCCGATCGTCCTGGCGAGGTGTGTCTCCAACCGCTGCTGTTCGCGGCACAACGACAGTGTCTCATCGTGGATCTTTTGCCAGTTCCCACACAGACGAAGAGCAGGATCGGCCGCGCTGCTACCGTCCGTCAGTTCGGCGGCCCGAGACTTTCCATGGAAGGGCCATGCCGCCGCGGCCGTGGCCGTGCCCGCCAGCAAGCGCCGCCGGGTGACGAAAAACGCACTCATGCTATTGTCGGAATCAGCCATGATCCGAGCTCCTAACAGCTGGGTTGTGGTGAGGCCGCGTCGAGTGTTCGCGCATTCGGTGCGGCCGCTTTCTAAAAACGAAAGGATTATTGGTTTTTAGAAAGAAGATGTCAACGTTTTCCGAAAAGGCTTGCGATTTTCGGGAGTTATCACCAGTTTGCGGAATGGATTCTTCTCAATGTCGCGCCGCACGAGCGCTGTTGAAATGGACGCAAGAGGATCTCGCCGCCCGCTCCGGCGCGAGTGCTGTTACCATTCGCAATTTCGAGAACGACCGTTCTGTTCCTCAAACTGGAACGCGATACCTCCTCCAAAAAACGCTTGAGAATGCCGGCATCGAGTTCATCCCTGAAAATGGCGGTGGTGTCGGTGTGCGCTTGTCACGGCGTTCCGAAAGTACGTAGGAGCACGTTCTTGACCTGTGGACGTGATGCGAGTTCTTCAACTAGATCGCCTAACAGCGCACGTTTGCTATCCGAATGCAGCAAATCAACCAATTCGGCTGCGTCGCCGATTACGGCTTTGCGAACCGCGTTGCCAAAGCTCACGTCATAGAGCTTGGCGTTTTCCCGCCCTGCAAAAATGCGGCCCAATCGCTCATCATGGCGCGGCGCTTCTCAATCATGGTTTCACGCCGATATGCGGCCTCAACGTCGCTGTTGATGGCATGGGCGAGCGCAAATTCCCGCATGTCTCTTGGATAATCTGACAACTCCCCTGCCCAATCCGAAAACGTTGACCGCAGCCCATGGGGCACGGCTGGACGCCTCGAGTTCTTGTCGAGCCAGCCCGTGCGGCCCGCCTCGATCTCGTTTTCGTGCATCCGTCTCATGGTCGCACTCAACGTCATGTCGGAGAGCATGCCGCCGCGGATCGCCGGAAACACATATTCTGTGTCGGCGGTCGCGGCCTCTTTCATCGCAGTTAGGATTGTCATTGCCGCATCGGATAGCGCCACAACGTGCGGGCGCTTCATTTTCATTCGCGACGCCGGCACTGTCCACAATTTGTCGTTCCAATCGATTTCCGACCATTCCAAACCGCGCACTTCACCTGATCGCGCAGCGGTCAGTGTCGCGAATTCCAATGCCCGTGCACCCGTGCCTTCGCGTTTGCGCAATGCTGCGAACCACGTGGGCGCGTCTTTCAACTGAACGGCGGGCTGATTATCGACTGTCGCAACCTTGCTTGGCTTGGACAACATGGCATTGAGATTGCCCTTCCACTGTGCCGGATTGTCGCCCTCGCGGTGTCCGTGTGCCTTTGCCCAATCAAGCACGCGTTCGCAACGTTGCCGCAAACGCGTGGCCGTCTCCGTCTTGGTCGTCCAGATCGGCTTAAGGATTTCGACCATGTGATGTTTGGTGACTTCGGAAACGGCAAGATTGCCGATGACGGGCATTGCATACTTGTCCAGCGTGGATTGCCATTGCTTCCGATGCTTTTCGTTCCTGAATTCCGCCAGCGTGTCGGCAAGGAATTTGTCAACGGCATCGCGGAATGTGAGATGGCGCTTTGCGGCCTCGATCGCGGCTTTGCGACGCTCGCGCTTCTCTTGAAGCGGATTGATGCCGTTGCGGATTTTGTCTTTGGTCGCCCTCGCCCGCTCGCGGGCTTCGCCCAATGATACGTCATGCCCGCCAAGACCCATTTCGCAACGCCGGCCATTGACGTTTGTTGTGCGCAATAGCCATGACCGGCCGCTGCCCGGCGTGATTTGGAGCATGAGCCCGGCAACACCGCCCACAGCAAACACAGCGTTGCCCGGTGTGGTCGATCCGGGGTGTTTCAAGTTCTTGACGGCTAGTGCTGAAAGTTCCTTCGCGATCTTCGGCATTTCTCTATCCCATCATCTTACCCGCCAAAAATAATGGCATTGAATGATGCGGAGTGCAACGGCGCGAGACAGCAATTTTAGATTAAAGCATTGATATTGCCTTATGATTTTCATTGATTGAGACGACATGAGACAGCAATATGGCTGTCGCTCTCTCCGCCAGAATCTCTCTCTCCGCCAGAATCTCTGCTATCTATTTGTAATTACGATACTTTGTCAAAACGCTTCCCAGGCGTCCTACTGCCCGTCCTACTTTCGTTGCTGGCTAGAGCTACCCCTCGCCCCGCAGGATTACTCGTTGCGCATGGGAACCTTCATGCGAACGAAATGGGAACATATGGCTTGCGGGAGTCAAGTTCGCCGTCGTATCGTTGGCCCGCAGGCCTATGAGGGCTCGACAAACGAGTGAGGTAGATGAATGTCGCAGCTTGAGTATCATTATGAGACTATCGGCCGGGTGCTCAAGCACCTCATCGACCGAGGCCTTCGGAAAGTGGATCTCGATGGCTCGGACGCCAGGAATATCATACCGGAACAAGAGGGTAGGGAAGACGAATGGGATGTCGAAAATACCTTCGATAGCGTCATTCATTGGATGATAGACGAAGGACTGTTGCGGGCTAGCAGCATTCAACAGGACGAAGATTGTGACATATTCAACGGTGTTCAACTAACGTCGAAAGATTTAGCGGTAATTAAAAAGCAGCCGTCAGGCCAAGAACTCGACGGAAGTATCGAGGAGATACTGAAGGATGAAAAGAAGACCGCGCTTTCGGCAGATGTATATACCAAAATTGGCTCTCTCGTTGGTGGCGCAGCCGGCGGCTTCATACAAGCCATTGGCGGCGGATAGGTCGTTTCGCCTCTCTGCGCAAATAAAGCTGCAGATCGATTTATAACAGAATCAATGCGTTGGACTATTGGCGGAAAATGCAAAACGCACTTTTCCTGAGGTCGGTGTAGACAGCCAAAAATAGGTGGAGCGACGAATACATGGATTGACTGCCTTGCCGTACCCGCGCGATTGTGGCGGCGGGTAGAGGGGGGTCGTGATGGGAATTCTCATAGTTGCAGTTCTTATCGGGCTATTGCCGACGGCAATCGCCAGATCAAAGGGCAGATCGTTTGTCCTGTGGTGGATCTATGGAGCGGCACTTTTCATCGTTGCCTTGCCGCACGCGCTCTTAATGAGCTCGGATCAACGAGCAATTGAAGGCCGGGCTCTCTCGAGCGGGATGAAGAAATGCTCGCATCGCGCCGAACTCATCAAAAGCGAAGCGAAGGTTTACCGGTATTGCCACAACGCGGTGTAAAAGCGCGTGCGCGCGCACGGCGCCTAACTGCCTTGTCTGCATCAAACGGACGGCTCATGGATTTGACCTTTTCCGGGGCGCAAGGCGCAAAACTGGGGGCCAGGAAGTGAGCGACGAACGAAGACAAGAAAGCCGTGCTGCAGGCGCTCAGCAAGTCCACTGAACTTTGCCTTGATACGCCGCTGTACACGCTGGTTGAAGAAGTTGCTAGCGAAGACGAGACAGCTTTAGTCGCTCAACATTTGCGGTCTAAATTCATACAATTTGACTGCTATTGCATTCACTGCAGGAAGCAATCCACGTTCAAGACCTCACGATCGCTAAGTAATTACCAGGAATGGCTCAGGGCAAAGAACAATAGAGTTCTCGAAAATGAGGTATTTACTTTGCATATTCACTGCCAAAGAAATACAAGCCACATTTATAGCTATGTATTCGAACCATTTAATAAAGGCGTTAAGAAAATTGGCCAATATCCATCGATGGAAGATATCGCTTCCTCTGACATCGACCGATTTAGGCCAGTGCTTGAGAAGGAATATTTCTCAGAACTACATCGAGCTGGCGGCCTTGTAAGCCACGGGCTTGGCATAGCTGCATTCGTTTACCTGCGCCGCATTTTCGAGCGCCTCATCTACCAGCACCACCGAGAATTTTTAGCATCGCACGGCGAAATCGCAGGATTCGAGACCATGAGAATGGATGAGAAGATCGGCTCGCTGAAGGCGGTCTTGCCTTCGACACTGGTCGATACGAAGGCGGCCTACGGGATCCTGAGTTTGGGGCTGCATGAACTAAGTGAGCAGGCCTGTCTGAAATTCTATCCTGTGGTTCGCGCAGCGATCATTGCCATCCTGGAAGAGGACCTTCAGAACAGGGAGCGGGCCAAGGCGGCTGAGGCCCTTCGACAAGCGGTTGCACAGGCGGCGGGCGAGGCAAAAAGCACCAAGTGACACGTGCCGTTGCCGTGGACATTGGAACGAGCCACGCCGTTCGATATCAATTGCGAGGGACGGGGGGCCGATGCTAGCGGGCTTACCGACGTGGATTCAGTGGCTTCTAGGGGTAAGGCGAGTGACGCCCGATTGGAAACAGTATCAAGAGGAAGCAGCTGAATTCTTTCGGTCTCTCGGCTTGAAGGCATCAACTGACGTTAGGCTTGCAGGCGTCAGAACAGTCCACGATATCGACGTGCTGGTAACGATAGATGTGGCTGGGTTTGAGGTTAAATGGCTCGTTGAATGTAAACACTGGAAAACTGCAATCACCAAACTGCACGTATTGGGACTGCGGACGATCGTTATGGAATTGGGTGCTGACCGTGGAATAATTCTCTGTGAAGAGGGATTTCAAAGTGGAGCTGTGGAAGCCGCAAACCTTACGAACGTGCAGGTAACATCTCTTGCCTTGTTGAGAGTGTCCTCCAAAGACGCCATTTACGCGGCTCGCTTGCGGGAGCTGTTTGACCGCACTGAACGTTGTCGTGAGAGATATTGGGATATTCCCAAGGAAGTTCGTATCGCAAAAGGGCTTCGTTTCGATGTCGGTGACACCGGGGTTGGGGAGGATTATCTGTATTCGGGTGCTAGGATCGTCGATTTTGCCTCAGAAATAATTGCCAAGGCTCTTCGAGGTCAGTACCCGATACGAAATGATTCTATATTATTGCGAACAACGAATCCAAACCTTCCCGAGCGCCTAGATGGACCGCAAGAGGTCGTCGCGATGCTTGAGCCGCTTCTCACCAGACTCGAGGGTAAGCTGGACGCGGCCTGAGCCACTTCAGCGGAGCCGGCTTCTAGCAAAGCCCTGGTCGCGCGCCGTCCGTTGCGAATGGTGGGCTTGCAGAGTGATCTGAGGTTCGACCAGACAAGCCTTAGATGAGGGCACCCAATCGAGAGCAGCTTGGAGTTGCACGGCTGAAAAGAAGCCGGCGGCGAACGGCAAAGGCCAACCGCGTTTACTCCACCGCCCGCTGGTGGGCGTCCTCGAAGTCCGAGATCAGTATGCCCATCTAGTAGGACACATTATCAATATTGTACGCCAGGTAAGCATATTGCTAGATTTTGGCATCGATTTCGGAGCATTTTGCCGATTTATGGTAAGTTCTGCTGCCTCTATCTCACCGCTGGCCGCATAAAAGGCCCGCGCCAAGGGAGGGACCACCGGCGCGGGCCTGCTGATGTTTCCACCAGCCTGCGACGGAGCCAAGCAGGGCATCCGAAGCCGACCTCAACTATTGGAATCCGCTAACGTTCCCTCGCTGCTGTCGTTTCGGAGGAGCCTCACCAGAGCGCGTTTCGGCTGGCCGCCGTCCAACCGCGCTGCATGAATGTTGCCTATTCTGGCGGCGCAGCGATGATTTTTGCGCCATCGGATGAGGCGATTGCCTTCAAATCCACGAGAAAACGGCTCCAGGCCGGTATTTCCGGACTGGCATGCCCCTTGCTTCGTTGCTTGACGTGCAGAGCGTCTAGGGTTCCGGCCGTGTCGATTACGGCGCTGGTCCAAGAGACGCGACCGCCAGGGGGTGCATTGAGGCATCCGGCGGAACACGGCGGGCCAAAATCCCGGGAGAACCCTGCACGGGTTTGCTGGCGCGAACCTCTCCCGGATGCGCGCTCCGTGAACCCCCAACAGACGTCCGGACGCAAGCCGGATCGCAAACAGGGGTACGCAATGCTTCGCAAGCTGGCCGCAATCATCCTCGCCGCATCACTCAGCCTTCCCTTCGTCGCAACAGCGCAAGCGGCGCCGAAGAAAGACTTCAAGATCTGCTGGTCGATCTATGTCGGCTGGATGCCCTGGGGCTATCTCTCCGACAGCGGCATCATGAAGAAATGGGCCGACAAATACGGCATCAATGTCGAGATCACCCGCATCAACGACTATGTCGAAAGCATCAACCAGTACACCGCCGGCGGCTTTGACGGCTGCTCGATGACAAACATGGACGCCCTGTCGATCCCGGCCGGCGGTGGCGTCGACACGACCGCCTTGATCGTCGGCGACTTCTCCAATGGCAATGACGCCGTCATCCTCAAGGACAAGGCCGCGCTCAAGGACATTGCCGGCCAGAAGGTCAATCTCGTCGAGCTCTCGGTCTCGCACTATCTGCTGGCGCGCGCGCTGGAGACGGTGGGGCTGGCCGAGAAGGACATCACTGTAGTCAACACGTCCGACGCCGACATGGTCGCCGCCTACGGCACCGGCGACGTCACCTCCGTCGTCACCTGGAATCCGCTGGTCTCCGAAATCGTCGCCATGCCGGGCGCCCACAAGGTGTTCGATTCGGCGCAGATTCCCGGTGAGATCATCGACCTGATGGTCGTCAACACAGAGACGCTGAAGGACAATCCGGCATTGGGCAAGGCGCTGGTCGGCGCATGGTACGAAGCGATGGCGCTGATGACCTCGGGCACGCCCGAAGGCAAGGCGGCCAAGGAAGAGATGGCCAAGGCATCGGGTACGGATCTTGCCGGCTTCGACGCACAGCTGGCATCGACGGCGATGTTCTTCGAGCCAGCCAAGGCGGTGGACTTCACCAACGGCGCCGAACTGCCGAAGACTATGGATCTGGTTCGCAACTTCCTGTTCAGCCACGGCATCCTCGGCACCAATGCGCCGAGCGTCGACGTGATCGGCATGAGCTTCCCCGACGGCTCGACCCTGGGCGACGCCAAGAACGTCAAATTGCGTTTCGATCCGGCCTATATGGCCGAGGCAGCGGCGGGAACGCTGTAGGGCGGCGCGGCCATGCTGGCCAGAGGAAGCGGCACCATGAACGCTGTACCCGAGGGAGGCGCTGAACTCCCGCGCACCGCTCGGCGCAGGCCGCGGCTTCGCCTGATCAACGCGACGGTGTCGCGAGGCGGAGCCCTGTTCCTTGGCGCCCTGCCGTTTGCCGCCGTGGCGATCGCCTATCTCTTCGCGTCGGCGCAAAGACTGGCCCTCAACCCCAGCGACAAGCTGCTGCCCTCCCCGGCACAGATGTGGTCGGCTTTCCGGGATCTTGCCACGGTTCCGGACAAACGCTCCGGCGACCTGATCCTGTGGGCAGACACTTTTGCCAGCCTGGTCAGGCTGTTCGCAGGCGTCGGCGTGGCGACGCTCGCCGCACTTTGCCTCGGCGTCGCCATCGGTTTCATCCCGCGTATCAGGGCTTTTCTGCTGCCCTTTGTCACCGTTGTCTGCGTCATTCCGCCATTGGCGCTGCTGCCGATCCTGTTCATCGCACTTGGCCTCGGCGAAACGGCCAAGATCACCTTGATCGCGCTCGGTGTCGCCCCGGTCATGGTGCGCGACATCGCCAACCGGGTGATGGAGCTACCGCCGGAACTCGTCGCCAAGGCACAGACGCTCGGCGGCAACAGCTGGACCATGGTGCTGCGGCTGGTGCTGCCGCAAGTCACGCCGCGCCTCATCACCTGCGTGCGGTTGGCGCTTGGACCGGCGTGGCTGTTCCTGATCGCGGCGGAAGCCATCGCCTCGACCGAGGGGCTGGGCTACCGCATCTTCCTCGTCCGCCGCTATCTGTCGATGGACGTCATCCTTCCCTATGTCGCCTGGATCACGCTGCTTGCCGTCATCACCGACTGGCTTCTGGTGCAGCTCTCGCACGCCATCTCGCCCTGGGCTCATCCGGTGCAGAACAAATGAGCCGCATCGTCGTCCATGGACTGGAGAAGAGCTACGGCGATGTCCGCGTGCTGGAACGGGTCAACGTCACCGCCGAGACCGGCGAGTTCCTGTCGCTGGTCGGCGCCAGCGGCTGCGGGAAATCGACATTCCTGCGCATCCTGCTCGGTCAGGAGCAGCAAAGCAGCGGCGTGGTCATCGTTGGCGATCGGCCGATCGTGCCGCAGCCGACGCCGCAACGCGGCATCGTCTTCCAGCGCTATTCGGTGTTTCCGCATCTGACCGCCCTGCAGAACCTGCTTTTGGTCGAAGACTTTCGCTCGGGCGGGCCGTTAGGCCGCGTCTTCGGCGCTAGGCGCAGAAACGCCAGGCAAGAGGCCGAAACCATGCTGGAGCGCGTCGGTCTCGCCCATGCGCGCGACCTCTATCCGGCCTCGCTCTCGGGCGGCATGCAGCAGCGGCTGGCGATCGCCCAGACCTTGCTAGGCCGGCCGCAGATCCTGCTTCTCGACGAACCCTTCGGTGCACTCGATCCCGGCATTCGCGTCGAGATGCACGAGCTGCTCACCGAGCTCTGGACCGAACACGGCATGACCGTTGTCATGGTCACCCACGATATCGGCGAGGCCTTCAAGCTCGGCACTCGGGTGCTGGTCTTCGACAAGGTCCGCCATGACCCCCAGTTCCCGTCCGCCTACGGCGCGACGATCACCTACGACCTGAAGCTCGACCGCAAGAACCGGGCTTCCCCACAAGACGTGGCCAAAGTGGCCGCGATGGTCGGGACGACCCGACTGGACAGCGCAATCGCGGCGACGACGTCGTGAAGGAGGTTTTCATGCACAGAGACAGTCCAGAACGCCGGCATCGCCGCGCCGGGCTATTCGACCGCCAGCCACGCCAGCGTTTCCACCATCCGAACTTCGAGATCCGCGACATGCAGGGCTGGAAGTCGATCGAAGCGGAAGGAAGGCTGCCCGAGGACGGCTGGCGCAAGGAACAGAAATGGGCGCTGGATATGGGCCTGCCGGGATCGGATTCGATCATCGACAAGTCGATCCCGACATTCGCGCGCGGCGAGCTGCCGCATTTCGCCGGCATCAACACCTTCCTCAAGGCGCCCTATGTCGAGAACGTCCGCGATGTCGGCAGGTATGACGCGGCAGTCATGGGCATTCCTTTCGACAGCGGCACCACCTATCGGCCCGGAACCCGTTTCGGACCGCAAGGCATCCGCCGCATCTCGGCGCTCTACACGCCCTACAATTACGAGCTCGGTGTCGACCTGCGCGAGCAGATGACGTTGTGCGACGCCGGCGACGTCTTCACCATCCCGGCCAATCTCGAAAAGAGCTTCGACCAGATCACCAAGGGCGTCAGCCATGTCGCTTCGTCGGGTGCGCTGCCGATCATGCTGGGTGGCGACCATTCGATCGGGTTTCCGTGCGTGCGCGGCATTGCCGACGTGACCTCGAAGCGCATCGGAATCATCCATTTCGATCGCCACATCGACATCCAGGAAAAGGATCTCGACGAGCGCATGCACACGACGCCCTGGTACTGGGCGACCAACCTGCCGAACGTCTCGGCCACCAATCTGGTGCAGCTGGGTATCGGCGGCTGGCAGGTGCCCCGCTACGGCGTCGCCGAGGCAAGGAAGCGCGGCACCAACGTGCTGACGATTTCCGACATCGAACAGATGGGGCTGGAGAAGGCGGCGGAGATCGCGCTCGAACTGGCATGGAAGGATACCGATGCGGTCTACATCTCCTTCGATGTCGACAGCATCGATTGCGGTTTCGTGCCCGGCACCGGCTGGCCGGAGCCGGGCGGCTTCCTGCCGCGCGAAGCACTGAAGCTGCTCGGACTCGTCTCGGCGCCCGGCATCTGCGGACTGGAGGTGGTCGAGGTGTCGCCGCCCTACGACACCTCCGACATCACCGCGCTGTTCGGCGTGCGGGTTGTCGTCGAGGCGCTCGGCTCGATGGTCGCCCACGGCAATCTCGGCAAGCACAAATCCATCATCGACAAGCCGACGAGTTTTTGACCATGCACGATGATCATCATCACCACGGTCACGACCATAGCGACGGCCACCATCACGGGCCGAATGGCCACCATCACCATCCGCACCCTGTCGGCCACAACGGGCCGGCCGGCAAGCCGTTGCAATGGCAGACACCGCATCTGCCACACGATCATGCACCCCAACCCGCCGACCCCCGGGCGACGGATCTCGATCTCGTCGAAATCGCCTTTCTCGAAGGGTTTTCGCGAGCGCCCGATCCGTCCAGTTTCCTGCGCCTCGCCGGAATTCCGTTCGTCGGCGAAACCGCGGAAGGCGTGCGGCTGCATCTTCTGCGCGTCGAGACGCAGGACATGGTCGATGTCGGCGCCGTCATGCCGCTGATCGGCGGCGGCGGCGTGACCTATCACCCGCTGCCGGCGAAACTGACGTCGCACCGCCGCCGCCTGACCTTCGTCTACCATGACGGCACCGGGCAAAGGCCTCTCGACTTCGGCCAGGCGCGGCTTTTGGCCGACAGATCCGAAGCCGCGCAAATCGCCATGCCAGGATCCGGACAATGAGCCCCCCGGTGAGCAACAGTTTCGAACCGACCACACCCCTTTCAAACAGGTCCAGAACGATGAAAACAACACTTTCGATTCTCGGCAGGCTTGCCCCGGCAGCCGCCGCAATCCTCATGCCGTCCTTGGCTTTCGCCCATAGCGGCGGTTTTCATGTCCACGGCTTTCTGAGCGGCCTTGAACATCCGCTGGCTGGCATCGACCATCTGCTTGCGATGATGGCTGTCGGCGTCATCGCAGCACGAACCGGCGGGAGAGCCATCATCGTCGTGCCGTCGTGTTTTGTCGCTGCGATGATCGCCGGCGCCCTGCTCGGCATCGCCGGGATCGGCCTGCCCTCGCTGGAGTCCGGCATCGCTTTGTCGCTGGTGGTGTTCGGCGCCATGATGGCGCTCGCGCGACCTTTGCCGCTTGCTGTCGCCGCTTTGCTGACTGCCCTGTTCGGACTCTTCCACGGCAATGCCCACGGCCTCGAAATTACCGAGACGGCCAGCGGTATCGCCTACGCGATTGGCTTCGTGGTCGCCACTTCGGCCCTGCACGCGACCGGGGCGTTCGCTGCCCTGACGCTTCGGCGCTGGCCGGGAGCCATCCGCACGGCAGGGATCGGAACGTCGTTGGTCGGCGCAGCACTGGCGGCACAGGTCATCTGATCGCACCGCAAGGAACAGGAGGCGAAGGCATGATCAAGCGCCTGACCGTTTGGCAGCGCATTCGAAACATGCTGTACCAGATCCTGAAGATTCGGGCTGAGCGGCTCTGATCGCATCCGCTCGAGATCAAACCCGCGACCGGCTCCATGCCGGTCGCGGGCATCTCCGCGCGTAAGAGGCTCGCCTGGCATGAGCATTTTCGACAGATTTTCCCTGAAAGGACGTGTGGCGCTGATCACCGGAGGCGGGCGTGGGCTCGGCTTCGAGATCGCGCGCGCCTTCGCCGAAGCCGGCGCCCATGTGGTCGTGACCGGACGCACTGCTGCAACGCTCGACGGCGCCGTAACCGCTATCGCCAGCAGCGGCGGCAGTGGGCAGGCAATGGCCTTCGACATAGCAGACATCGAGGCGGGGCGCGCCGCGGTCGCGAATATCCGCAAGACCTGCGGCCGGCTCGATATCCTCGTCAACAATGTCGGCGCCCGCGACAGGAGGCCGCTCGCCGCCTTCGGCGACGACGAGATCCTTCACCTGATCCGGACGGATCTCCTTTCGGCGATCTCGCTGTCGCGCGAAGCCGCGGAAATCATGAAGGCGCAAGGCCATGGCCGGCTGATCGCGATCACCTCGATCGTTGGCGAGATGGCGCGTCCCGGCGATGCCATCTATCCCGCCGCCAAGCAGGGACTGACGGGCTTGATGCGCAGCATGGCCGTCGAGTATGGCGCACACGGGGTGACGAGCAACGCCATAGCTCCGGGCATGTTCGCGACCGAGACCAATGCTGCCTTGGCGGAAAACCCCGACATGCTCGCCTTCGCCCGCCAGCGGGTTCCGCTGCAGCGTTGGGGTCAGCCGCAGGAAATAGCGGGTGCGGCGCTTTTCCTTGCCAGCGATGCCGCATCCTTCGTCAACGGGCATGTCCTGACCGTCGACGGAGGAATGTCCGTACAGTTGTGACGATCGGAACCGGAACGAACCGGGCCTTGTCGTCTGGATGCTTGCCAAATCCCGGCGTGCCGCCCATACAACGGCACGAGTGATCGCTCCGCCCCGAGGGCCTGTCGTCCGCGCCCATTTTGCCAAGGATACTGTCCAATGTCTGCGACGCCGTGCCCTTGGTCGAAGCCGTGACGGATCCTCGATCAATATCCCTCGCAAGCCTGGGATGGACGGATTTTTTCGGCGATCAGCTTGAACCGCATGAAGCAAACCTCGTCCCAACGCGCATTGCCACGGTGCACCGCGATCGCCTGACCGGGCTATCCCAGACAGGGCAAACGGATCTGACACTGCCCGCACAAGCCAACACCGGCGACTACGCCGTTGGCGACTGGGTGCTTGTCGATCCCCATGGCCACCTGCTGCAGCGGCGTCTGACCCGCAAAACAGTGCTGGAACGCCGTACCCAAGGCGGCAGGACCCCGCAGCTGGCCGCGGCCAATGTCGACACGCTGTTCATCGTCACCTCATGCAATGCGGATTTCAACATCGCGCGGCTCGAGCGCTATCTGGCGCTAGCGAATGAGGCCGGAACGACGCCGGTGATCCTGCTGACCAAGGCCGATACCGTGGCCGACGCCGAGGCTTACGAAAAGCAGGCAGCCGCACTTCAGCGCGGATTGGCCGTGGTGACGTTGAACCCGCGCACATCAGACGCTGCAGCCGCCTTGGCCGCATGGTGCGGCGCGGGGCAGACGGTGGCGTTGGTCGGTTCCTCCGGCGTCGGCAAATCGACACTGGTCAACACGCTGGCCGGATCGGCGCAGCAATTGCCGCAACAGACCGCAGGCATTCGCGAACACGATGCCAAGGGACGCCACACCACCACCGCGCGATCGCTGCACGCCATAGCAGGCGGCGGCTGGGTAATCGATACGCCGGGAATGCGCACGTTGCAGGTCAGCGATGTGGCCTATGGCATCGACACGCTGTTTGCCGAAATCACCGAACTTGCCCCGCTGTGCAAGTTCCGCGACTGCACCCACGTCCACGAACCGGGCTGCGCGGTACAAGCTGCCCTGAAGGCTGGTACGCTGGATCCGGAACGTCTTGCGCGCTGGCGCAAACTGTCCGACGAAAACCAGAACAACACGCCGGTTCAGAGTGGGCCTCGTGGCAGCAAATCTCCCGGTGGTCGTGGAAAGAGGCGTTGAACGGCTAGGGTTTGGTCACGCCCCTTGGCTTCAGATCGGCGCCGTAGCAAAAACGCGCCCCGACTTCCGGACCAGAGTCGCAAACGGACGTAACAAATGGCAAAACGCAGCGCGGGATTGCTGATCTATCGTCGAAGCGATGGCGATGTCCGCGTGCTTCTGGTTCACCCCGGTGGACCGTTCTGGGCGAAGAAGGACGATGGCGCGTGGTCGATACCGAAGGGTCTCGTCGGCGAGAACGAGGACGAGTTGACGGCAGCGCAACGCGAGACCGAGGAAGAACTCGGCGTCAAGGTCGATGGTCCGTTCGCGCGCCTTGGCGATTACAGGCAACCGGGCGGAAAGATCGTCTCGGCCTGGTCTTTCGAGGCGCGTAGCGACATCGATGTGGCCACCATCAAGAGCAACAGCTTCACAATGGAATGGCCACCGAGGTCTTCCGGAGGTCGACAGAGCGGGCTGGTTCACCTTGCCCGAGGCCGCAGTCAAGATCCTTGCGGGGCAGCGCCCGATGCTGTCGGATTTCGCGGAGCAGCAGGGCGCCGGATGATTGCCGACGCAACCGATCTGCCGTCGCGGACTATCCCCCAAACCGCGCAGCCGTCCACGCCCCGCCCGCAGAGTTCGAGTCCACCGCCGCCGCGACGAACTTCACGCCGCGCGCGCCGTCGACGACATCGGGCACTTGCGCCGCACGGGCCGGATCGACCGTCCCGCCTGAGCGATGGGCGCGAATGATGTCAGCCGCGTCGCGATAGAAATTGGCGAAGGCCTCGATATAGCCTTCCGGGTGGGCTGCCGGCATGCGCGACACCCGGCGGCTTTCCTCGGACGATCCATGTCCGCCGCGCACCAGCGTGCGCGTCTCCTCGCCATAGCGCGAGAAGCGCAGTTCCTCCGGCCGCGTGCCCGACCATTCGAGCCCGGCCTTGTCGCCATAGATGCGGACGGAAAGATCGTTGTAGTGGCCGGGCGACGTCTGGCTGGCCAGGATCGTGCCACGCGCGCCGCCCGTCCAGCGCACCAGCACATGGGCGTTGTCGTCGAGCCGCCGTCCCGGCACGGCGGTGAACAGGTCGGCGGAGACCGCCTCGGCCTCACAGCCCGAAATGAAGCTCGCCAGGTTGAAGGCGTGCACGCCGATATCTGCCAGCACTGCGGATTGCCCGGCCCGTACCGGATCGGTGCGCCATTCCGCCTGCTTCTGGCCCTGCGCATCGATCGGCTGGGTCAGCCAGTCCTGGATGTAGGCAGCGTGCACGGAAACGATGCGGCCGAGTTCGCCGGCCGCCACCATCTCGCGCGCCTGGCGGACCATGGCGTAACCAGTGTTGTTGAGCGTCACCACGAACCGGCGGTTTTTCGCCCGCGCCAGTGCCACCAGCGCTTCGGCGTCGGTCAGTGTCGTCGACAGCGGCTTGTCGCAGATGACGTCGATGCCGGCTTCGAGGAAAGCGGTGGCGATCGGCGCATGCAGATGGTTGGGCGTGACGATGACGACGGCTTCGATGCCGTCGGGCCGGGCCGCCTCGGCCTGCGCCATCGCGCGGTAGTCGGCATAGCTGCGCTCGGGCGCGATGCCGATCTCGGCAGCCGAGGCGGCCGCATTTTCGGGGTCCGACGACAGCGCGCCGGCCATCAGTGCGATCTGGTCGTCGAGCCGCATCGCCAACCGGTGCACGGCGCCGATGAAGGCATTGCGGCCGCCTCCCACCATGCCGACCCGCAAGCGTGCGCGCATCGATCCGTCAGCGATTGCATGGACCATGATTTTTCAAACTCCTCCCGGACAGAAGCCCCAAGACGCCGCTAACATTTTCGAACACCTTTTCCAATTTCCATATTGTAAAACGATCGTACCGCGCTAGCCTGAAATCATGAGTGGGGCGCGCAAATCATCGGAACGGTCGATTGCCGACGAGGCGGCAACCCGCAAACGTGGCCGGTCGCTTGCCGCGCTCGGCTACACCAAGCCGCAAACCTATGAGGAACTGCGCGCGGTGCTGTCGTCCGGCACAGTGCATTTCCCCAAGCGGCTGCGGCAAGTCGCCATTTTCCTGTGGCAGCATCCGAGCGATGTCGCGCTCGGCACGATCGCGCAGGTTGCCGACCAGGCCGGCGTGCAGCCCTCGACGCTTGTTCGTTTTGCTCAAATCTTCGGCTATGCCGGCTTTTCCGATTTTCAGGGGCTGTTCAAGGACCACGTCAAAGGCTCCTGGCCGGAAGGCCGGGCGCGCGAGGGCCAGGAGCGGACCGAGCCCAATGCCAATCTGCATTTTCTCAACGGCATGGTCGCGGCATCGCAGACCTCGCTCGGCCGCATCGACAATGGCTTCGACATCGAAAGCTTCGAGAAGATGGTCGAGCTTTTGGCTGCAGCGGACCTGATCTATGTCATCGGCTCCAAACGCGCCTTTCCCGTCACCACCTACCTCTCGCTGACTTTGTCACAGCAGGGCGTCCGCAACGTGCTGGTCGACAATGTCGGCTCCACGGCGCTGGATCAGGTCGGCTGCATCGGCAAGCGTGACGCGGTGCTTGCGGTCTCCTTCAGCCCCTACAATTCGATCACCCCGGACCTCGTCGCCGTCGCCCATGAGCGAAAGGCGCGCATTGTCACCATCACCGACAGCACCTTCAGCCCGCTGGTCAAACTGTCGGACACCTGGCTGGAGGTCGTCGAGTCCGACTTTGCCGGCTTCCGTTCGCTGGCCGCGTCGCTGGCCGTCGGCATGGCCCTGGTCCATGGCGTCGCCGTGCGCCGCACGCAATGAGATCGCTTGGCACAATTGACTATGGAGAATTGGCATTCCATATTTAGAAAAATAGAAACTTTGTTCCGGGAGGAGGAATGGAGCTTCGCCTCGACAACAAGGTGGTGCTGGTCACCGGCGCCACGCAAGGCATTGGCCGGGCGATCGCAGAAACGCTTGCGCGTTCCGGTGCCGGCGGCCTGCTGGTCACTGGCCGCGAGCCGGTGCGCGGAGCCGAGGTCGCGGCAGCGCTTTCCGAGATCGGCGCGCCAACCATCTTCGTCGCCGCCGATCTGGCGGACCCCGCTACCCCCGCGCATTTGGTGGAGGCATGCATTTCCCGCTTCGGACGGATCGACGCGCTGGTCAACGCCGCCGGCCTGACCGATCGCGCCTCGTTTCTCGATGCCGGCCTAGACGACTGGTCCTCACTGTTCGCCGTCAACGCGCGGGCGCCGTTCTTCCTGATGCAGGCGGCCATCGCCGACATGGTCAAGCGCGGACAAGGCGGCGCCATCGTCAACATCCTGTCGATCAACGCGCATTGCGGCTCGCCGGAACTCGCCGTCTATTCGGCCACCAAGGGCGCGCTCGCCACGCTGACCCGCAACGCGGCCAACGCCCATCGCTTCGACCGCATCCGCGTCAATGGTATCAATGTCGGCTGGACCGACACGCCGGCCGAACGCATCATGCAATCCGAGACGCTTGCGCACGGTCCGGGCTGGATCGACGCCGCCAACGCCTCGCAGCCATTCGGCCGCCTGCTGGCGCCAGGTGAAGTGGCGAACCTCACCGTCTTTCTGCTGTCCGACGCCTCCGGACCGATGACCGGCTCCCTGATCGACCAGGAGCAATGGGTGATAGGGGCGAACCGGTGAACGCCGTATCCGGATCGCTCGAAGCGCTCAACCCGGAGATGATTATCCGGCTACCGGATTCGGTGCAGAAGCCGTTCTACGACCGGGGCGCCCTTGCTCCTGGGATGGCCCATATCGGCGTCGGCGCCTTCCATCGTTGCCATCAGGCCGAATATACCGACGATCTTCTCTCCCTCAGGTTCGATCGCTGGGGCGTGGTCGGCATCAACATTCGTCCCCCGCTTCTGTCGGAGACGCTAGGACGACAGGGCGGGCTCTACACGCGCCTCGTCCGCGAAGATAATCGTGTCGAGGCGCGCGCCATCGGCAGCATGGTCTCGGTCGTCGACAGCCAGGACAGTGCAGCACCAGCGCTCGACGTGCTGGCCTCGGCGGACATCGACGTCGTCACGCTGACCGTGACCGAGAAGGGCTATTGTCACATTCCGTCGAGCGGCGCGCTCGACTTCGATCATTCCGACATTGTCCATGACCTCGCCAATCCGCTCATACCGCGCAGCGTGCCCGGCATCCTGGCGCGGGCGCTCGAACTGCGCATGACCACGCACGGGCATCCGGTAACACTGCTCTCCTGCGACAACATCCCGACCAACGGCGTGATCCTGGCCAATGTGGTCCAGTCGATGGTCGAAAAGCGCGGCAATGGGCTGGCCGATTGGATCGCCGCCAACGTCGCCTTCCCCTCGGCCATGGTCGACCGCATCACGCCGGCGACCTCGCAGGCGGATATCGAGACCGTCGAGCAGCACTTCGGCTACCGCGATGCTGCCGTCGTGGTCGGCGAGCCGTTCCGGCAATGGGTGATCGAGCAGAAATTCGCCAGCCGCGTGCCGCGATGGGACCTGGTTGGGGCGAGCTTCGTCGACGACGTCACGCCGTTCGAACATCTCAAGATGCGGGTGCTCAACGGCGCCCAGACGACGCTGGCCACTCTGGGCGTGCTGGCCGGGCTCGAGCACACCTCGGATGTGATCGCCGACGCGCTACTCGCGACCTTCGTTCGCCGCATGCTGCTGGAAGAGACGCTGCCGACGCTGATGCCGGTGCCCGGCGTCTCCCCGGAGGCCTATGTCGAGCAGAGCCTTGGCCGCTTGCGCAACACGGCGATCCGCCATCGCAATCACCAGATCGCCACCGACGGCTCGCAGAAGATCGTGCAGCGTCTGCTTAACCCGATCCTCGACCGGCTGCGGCGCGGCGACAGCATCGCCCTGTTGTCGGTGCCTGTCGCCGGCTGGATGGCTTACCTGATCCTGGCCTCGGCGCGGTTTGGCGGGCGCTGGCCGGTGTCGGACCCCTATGCCGACAAGGTCGCCGGCATCGCCGACGCGACCGGCGACGACACCAAGGCTCTGGCGAGCGCGATCCTCGCCATCGACACCATTTTCGACCCGGAACTTGCCGCAAACAGGGATTTCCGCGCAGCAGTGACAGGCGCTCTCGACGGTCTGCTCTCGGCCGATCCTATGGGCCTTGTCAGACATATGGTGGAACCAGCGGCGGCCACACGGTTGAAGCTGCCGGCGCAATCGGCATAGTAGGAGGAAGGGAGGCAATATGAAGCTCGGACTGCTCACCGCACCATTTGCGGAGACCCCGCTTGGCGAGGTCTCCGACTGGGCAAGCGCGGCCGGCTTCGAGGCGCTGGAGATCGCCTGCTGGCCGAAATCCTCCGGTGAGAGCCGGCGTTATGCCGGCACCAGCCATATCGACGCCGCCTCGACCTCGGCGTCGCAGGCGAAGGAGATTGCTGCCGCGCTGGCGGAGAAGAAGCTGTCGATCTCAGGCCTCGGTTTCTATCCCAATCCGCTGCATCCCGATGCCGCCCATCGCCAAACCGTCATCGATCACCTGAAAAAGGTGATCGTGCTGGCGAGCCGGATGGGCGTGCCTTTGGTCAACACCTTCTGCGGCGGCGACGCCTCGAAAACGGTCGACGCCAACTGGGAGGAAGCGCTCAAGGTCTGGCCCGCCATCATCGCCCATGCGCGCGACAACGGCGTCAAGCTGAGTTTTGAGAACTGCCCGATGATCTTCAGCTATGACGAATGGCCGGGCGGCCACAACATCGCCTATTCGCCCTACATCTGGCGCCGCATCCTCGAAGCCTGGGGCGGCGATGTCGGGATGAATTTCGACCCGTCGCATCTGGTCTGGCAGATGATCGACCAGGCCCGCTTCATCAGAGAATTTGGGCCGCACATGCTGCATGCCCATGCCAAGGACCTGATGATCGACCGTGAGGGCCTCTATGAACGCGGCATCCTTTCCGCCGGCATCGGCTGGCAGGTTCCGCGCATGCCTGGGCTCGGCGATGTCGACTGGAACGTCATCTTCTCCGGCCTCTATCGGGCTGGCTACGATGGGCCCATCATCATCGAACACGAGGACCGGCGATTTGAAGGGAGTGACGACAAGGTGAAGCGAGGCTTTCTGCTGGCCCGCGATGTACTGCGCCCCTTCGTTAAGTGACGACTTCTGGACTGAAACAAGAAATCAATGTGGAGGAAGACTGAAATGAAAAATAGAAAATATCTGACGATGGTTCCGCTGCTTGCCGGCGCGGCCTTCATGGCTTCGGTGGGCGTCTCGTCCGCCGAGGGCAAATACACGATCGGCATTTCCAACACCGTGCAGGGCAATGGCTGGCGCGAGGAGATGATCTGCGCGATGAAGGCGCAGGCGCTGGCCTCCGGCGAGGTCACCAAGCTCAACATCGCCCACCGCAACACCGACGCGGCCGGTCAACTCGAGGACATCCGCAACCTGATCAGCGCCAAGGTCAACGCCATCGTCGTCAACCCGGCCGATCCGGCCGGCATCAAGGCTGGCCTGGAGGAGGCCACAAAGGCCGGCATCGTCGTCGTCGCGGTCGACCAGGCGGTCACCGAACCGTCAGCCTACATCATCTCCAACAACCAGGAACAATATGCCTATCTCGGCGCCAAATGGCTGTTCCAGCAGATCGGTGGCAAGGGCGACGTGGTCTATATGCGCGGTGCTGCAGGCGCTTCCGCCGACAGCGACCGCGACAAGGGCTTCAAGAAGGCACTTGCCGAATTCCCCGACGTGAAGGTCGCGCAGGAAGTGTTCACCGGCTGGCAGCAGGATCAGGGCAAGCAGCAGATCCTGTCCTTCATCGCCACGGGCACGCCCTTCAACGGCATCTGGACTTCTGGCATCGACAACGTGATCGTCGATGCGCTGGTCGAGTCGCAGGCGCCGCTGGTGCCGGTTGTCGGGGCCGACAATGCCGGCTTCGTCGGCCAGCTGAGCTCGGTCAAGGGTCTCGTTGGTGCTGCGGTCACCAACCCCGGCTCGATCGGCGGCGCCGGCGTCACGCTGGCACTGCAGATCCTCAACGGCAAGAAGCCGGCACAGCAGACCGTTCTGGTTGAGCCGCAGCTGTGGGAGAACGCCACCGAGGAAGGCAAGGCCAAGCTCAAGGCAGCGGCCGATCCGTCGCTCAGCCCGGAATGGCCGGTCTCGATCTCCATCCCGGAATGGACCACCTACACCAAGGAACAGATCGTCGCCTGCAAGGGCCCGGGCGAATAATCGCCTGATCTGCAATTGAAATGCGAGGACGGCGGGCGTTTGCCTGCCGTCCTTGCCGCGCAACTGAGAACCGCATGATTTGACAGCGAATCCGCTCCTGGACGCCACCGGCGTCGTTAAGAACTACGGCGCCGTGGCGGCGCTGCGCAATGCGTCGCTGTCCGTCCTGCCGGGCGAGGTTCACGCCCTCATGGGCGCCAACGGCGCCGGCAAATCGACGCTGGTGAAAATCCTGACCGGCGCCATCCGGGCGGACGCCGGGCGCATCCTGATCCGCGGCGAAGCCCGCGATGTGCGCTCGCCCGCCGATGCGCGCCGCGCCGGCCTGCTTCCTGTCTACCAGGAGCCGTCGCTGATCCCCGATCTGGACGTGCTATCCAACCTTCGGCTGACCGGTACGCCGGTCGAGCCGTTCCGCGCCTGGGTGCGCGAACTCGGCATCCCCGATCTCGACATACGCGACACCGCGCGCGACATTCCTTTGGCCGTGCTGCGCGTGCTCGATCTGGCGCGCGCTCTTGCCGTCGAGCCCGACGTTTTGCTGCTCGACGAGATGACCGCCGCCTTGCCGGCGAACCTTGCCGAAAAAGTGCTGGAAGTCGTGCGCCGCCAGGGTGACGCCGGCCGTTCGGTAATCTTCATTTCCCACCGCTTTGTCGAGATATCGGCGCTTTGTGACCGAGCCACCGTGCTGCGCGATGGCGAGACCGTCGGCGTCGTCGATATCGTACCGGGCGTCGAGGAGCAGATCGTCGAACTCATGCTTGGCGCGAGGATCGTCAAGACCCAGATGGCCGCGCGTACCGCGAGCCAGGCCGCTTCGACTGCGGCCAGCCGCCCGCGGCTGAGCGTCCACAACCTGCGTGTAGGCACCAAGCTCAATGATGTCTCGTTCGATCTCGCCGACGGCGAGGTGGCCGGTGTCGTAGCGCTTGAGGGACAAGGTCAGGACGAGCTGTTTGCCGCGCTCGCCGGCTCCATCCGGCCAGGCGGTGGAACGATCGAGGTCGACGGCCAGTCGGTCAAATTTGCCCACCCGATCGACGCTATCCGCACCGGCATCGCCTATGTCCCAGGCGACCGCGCCGAAGCGCTCGCCATGCAGCGCTCGGTGCGCGAGAACATTGCACTCCCCTTCAGCGCCGCCTTGCGCAACTGGGGCCCGATCAACATGCGCCAGGAACGCGCCAAGGTCGTCAGCGCCATCCAGCGGCTGCAGATCGACACCCGTGCCCAGGGCGAGGTGCAGCGCCTGTCCGGCGGCAACCAGCAGAAGGTGACGATCGCCCGCTGGATCGCCGCTGACGCGCGGACCATCCTGTGCTTCGACCCGACGCGCGGCATCGATGTCGGCACCAAGCAGGAGATCTACAAGCTGCTGCGCGAACTCGCCGATCAGGGCAAGTCGGTGCTGTTCTACACGTCTGAACTCGAAGAGGTGCAGCGTGTCTGCGACCGCGTCATCGTCATCTTCGGCGGCCGCGTCGTCGATATCTTCCCGGTGGAACTCGCCGACGAGCCGGCGCTGATGCGCGCCGCCTACGGTCTGCCGCGCGGCGCCAAAGCGGATGTCGGCATCCTTGCCGACCCGACGTCGAAAACCCCGGAGAACCCCTCGCAGACGCCGGGGGCGACGCCATGAGCTATCTGTTGCGCCGGCAGGGCTGGGTCGCCGGTCTGTTCGTTCTCTTCGTCGCACTCTTCATCATCACCAAGCTGATCCAGCCGGGCTATGGCAGCGGCGATTTCGGTTCGCTGGTGCGCGCGGTTTTGCCTTACGCTTTCGCCGTGGCCGCCCAGACCGTCGTCGTCATCGCCGGTGGCATCGACCTGTCGGTCGGCGCCATGATGGCGCTGACCAGCGTCACCGCCGCCTCGATGATGAATGGCGCCAGCGAGGAATACGCGCTTTTCGTGGTGCCGTTCGTGCTGGCCATGGGTTTCGTGCTCGGCGCCGTCAACGGCATCCTCATCGTCGTCACCCGCGTGCCCGACATCGTCGTCACGCTGGCCACCCTGTTCGTGCTGCAGGGGGCTGCCCTGCTCGTCCTCGATGCCCCCGGCGGCGCGGTCGCCGAATGGCTGAAGGCGACCATCGTCGGAACGGTGCCGATACCGGGCCTGCCCGACAACATCGACGCCTGGCTGCCGAAGGCGCTGCTGGTGCTGATCATATGCCTTTGCATCATCTGGATTCCGCTCAAGCGCTCAAAGCTCGGCCTTTCCATCTATGCCATCGGCAGCAGCGAACTGGCGGCGTTTCGCAGCGGCGTGCCTGTGGCGCGCACCCGCATCATTGCCTATGCGCTGTCGGGGCTGTTCGCCGCCATGGGCGGGCTGGCGCTGACTATGAGCACCGGCATCGGCGCGCCCATTCCCGGCCCTTACCTCTTGGCCAGCGTGGCGGCGGTGGTGCTGGGTGGTGTCGCACTCGGCGGCGGCAAGGGCGGCTTGCTCGGCCCGATCGTCGCGGTCTTCGTGCTGCGGCTGGTGCGCACCGACCTGACGCTGCTCGCCATCGACCCCAACGTCACCGCCATCATCGAGGGTGCCATCATGGTCGCCGTGGTGATGTTCGGCGCCTTCATCACCATGCGGAGCCGGCAATCATGAGCAGTGCCGCAACGAGCCCTCAAGCCATCCCTTTCGGCCGCCGCCTCAAGCGCTTCATGGCAGACCGGCCGCTCATCCCGCTGATCGTCCTGCTGGTCATCCTGGTGGTGATCCTGCAGATCTTGCGCCCCGGCATTGTCAACGAGCGCTGGCTCGCCAACACCGTCAAGTTCGCCATTCCGCTGGCCATCCTCGCCGGCTGCCAGACCATGACCATGCTGACCGGCGGCATCGACCTCTCGGTTGGAACGGTGGCGACGATGAGCGCCTTCATCATGGCGACGCAAGTCGTCCATCAGGACCCGGCGGTGGCATTCCTGCTGGCGATGATGCCGGCGGTGCTGATCGGCCTGATCAACGGCATCGGCGTCGGCGTCTTTCGCGTCCACCCGCTGATCATGACGCTCGGCACCAGCCTGATCGGCACCGGCTGCCTGCAGGTCTACCAGCGCACGGTCATTGCTTCGGGCGCCAAAATCCCGGACTTCCTTGCCTGGCTCGGCACCGGCCTGACCTACGGCGTGCCCAACGCGCTACTGCTGTTCGTGCCGCTGGCGGCGCTGATCGTCTTCACCCTAGGCCGTACCGGCTTCGGCCGCCTGCTCTATGCGGTCGGCGACAATGAGCGGGCAACGCGCCTGTCCGGCGTCCAGTACTGGCAGGTGATCACGGCGCTTTACGTCATCTCCAGCGTGCTCGCCGGCATCACCGGCCTGCTCTATGTCGGTCTGATCAAGGCCCCATCGCTGTCGCTCGCAGAACCGCTGGTGCTGCCTTCGGTGGCCGCCGCCGTCATCGGCGGCACCTCGATCTTCGGCGGCCGCGGCGGCTACACCGGCACCATCGTCGGCGCCCTCATCCTCACCGTGCTGACGACGCTGCTGACCATCCTGCAGATGCCGGAAGGCGCGCGACGCATCCTGTTCGGCCTGATCGTGCTGTTTGTGACGGCGGCCTATCTGAGGATTATCGAGGATCGGTAGTGTGCTAGGAGCGAACGGCTGCTTTTGAACCGAGGCTACCGCTATCCTCCAAACCTTGTCCGGCATTGGACACTGGAGTCATGCTCTACCAATGAAGCCCGCCTGTTATAGATCTTCCAGGACGTCTCTAACTATTTGTTCGCCATTTGAGGCCATTGCGCTTGCCGTGTCAGATCAATGCGATGGGCAAGAACGTCACGGCCCCGTGCAGATCGGCAACGGCTGCGGCGGCGGGGCCGGATGATCCTTCTTGTACTGAGCGATGATCGGCTCGAGGGTTTTTCTCGGCCAGAATTTCGGCGCGCCGATTTCCTTCAGGCAGGACGCGTTCCAATAGGCGCCTGCAGCCGAACCCTTCGCGACGGCGGCGATGTCGCGTGATTCAGGGTAGATATAGAGCGTCGTCGGGTTGCCCTTCACCATCGCGATGATCTGTTCTGCATCCGCCGGCGACCAGCTGGTGCAGCCATTGCTGCGGCCGCCGGCGTAGTCCACCAGCTTGCCGAACGGCACGTAGCCGTCATGGTCTGCGTAAGAGCTCTTCGGGCTTTTGCGAAGGCACATGCCCCTCAGCAGCCGCGCCGCGTGCCCGCCGATCACCCGCTGTCTGGCGTTCGCGGCTTCGCCTTCGCCGTCAAACTGTATGAAGGTGCGCAGCAAAACCGCGTCCTTTTTCGCCCCGGTGCGGTAATAGCCTTTGAACGAGGTTTTCGCCTCGCCGGTCATATAGGCGCCGCCGGCCGTCAATGACGAGTCCAGGGCATTGCCGAAGTTTTTCGCACACCGTTTTCCGTTGGCGAAATTCACGACGCCTTTCAAATTCCGGCCGCTGCCGTGGCCCGACGAAATCGCGCGAAACGACTGGTCGGCTTCGCAGATGACGTAGTAGCGGCGCCCCAGCACGCCATTGCCCAGGTCGCCGGGGCGCGTCGCATCCATGGCAAAGTAGCAGGGGTTCTTGACGGCGCCCTGGCTCACCTTTTTCAGGTAGAGCGCGCGCGCTCTCTCCAGCACCACTTGTGCGATTTGACCGTCGCCTTCGCCGACATGGGCCTGCAGCCAGGCCGGGACATCGGATCGTGCGGCAAAGGACCGAGCCGACGCCATCAGGGCGATGACGACGATGAGCAAGCCGAGGATGCTGGCGACACCCAGCGGAACAGATCTCAACCGCACCGGATCAATTCTCCCACCGAATCAGCAAGCGATCATAAAGCGCCTCGCGCCAATCCGCGAAACACATCTTGTTCAGCGCATCCGCTTGCATGAAGAACCGTGGCGGGGACTCGGCAAGGCCCGAAGCGGGACCGCTCCTCAAACAGCCAAGCTCCCCTGCTCCGCTTCCTCGGCATTGGGGTCGCCCGGTGCCGTTGCCCAGGCCAGTTCGACCAGCGTCACGGTGCGCCGGCCGGTGCCGTCTAGCTGACAGACGATCAGGCCCTGCTCCTCGATATAGGTCAGCAGACGCCGGGCGCGGCGCAGCGAGTGCGAGCCATAGGCGCGGGCAATCGCCGCGTCGCTCGGGCACGGCCAGCCCTCCTTCGCCGCCCGCGCAATCATCATGAACACACCTTGCATATCCTCGGGCAGAAGCGAGGCGCGGACCGAGACATCCTGCCACGCATCATCCCCTGCCATATCGGAGCCTAGCCCGGCGCGGGCGCGCGTCAGCAGGCGACGGAACTCCGGCAGGCCCGGCACGACCGAAGCGAGGCCCTCGATCCGGCAGCGGACCACGAATTCCTGATAAAGCACGCCGATGACACGGAACCCCGCGTCGGGCTCCGCCAACACGGCGCGCAGAATGCGGTCCATCCGCTCACGCCGTTCCGCCAGATCCTCGGCGCTGATCGGCTGCTCCACCACTTCGGGACGGATTTCCCGCGTCGCCGACTTCGCTGCCATCAGCTGGTCGAGCAGATCCGGCGACGACCGCCGTTGCGGCCGGACAGTCTCGGGCGGCGGGGCTGCCAGGATGATGGCGCGGGCGTCCTCGAGGGCTGCTTCCGGCAGCGGCATGAGGCGCGGGGTGCCGTTGCGCGGCTGGGTATCCGTTGGACCAATGCGCAGCCCCAGGGGACGGCGCGACAGCGCCGGGCCCAGCGCCATGAACTGCCCGCGCTCCAGATCGCGAAAAGCTTCCGCCTGGCGCCGCTCCATGCCGAGAAGATCGGCGGCGCGCGCCATGTCGATATCGAGAAAGGTTCGGCCCATGAGGAAATTGGACGCCTCGGCGGCGACGTTCTTGGCGAGCTTGGCCAGCCGCTGCGTGGCGATGATGCCGGCAAGCCCGCGCTTGCGGCCGCGGCACATCAAATTGGTCATGGCCCCGAGCGAGAGCTTGCGCGCCTCGTCCGACACCTCGCCGGCGACCGCCGGTGCGAACAATTGCGCCTCGTCCACCACCACCAGCATCGGGTACCAGTGGTCGCGGGCGACCTCGAACAGCCCGCCGAGGAAGGCGGCGGCGCGCCGCATCTGGTTCTCGGCGTCGAGCCCTTCGAGATTGAGCACGGTGGAGACGCGATGCAGGCGCGCCCGCTCGCCGGCGCTCTGCAGGCCGCGCTCGGTATGCTCCTCGGCATCGATCACCAAATGGCCGAAACGGTCGCCCAGCGAGACGAAGTCGCCCTCGGGGTCGATGATGGTCTGCTGCACCCAGGGCGCGCTCTGCTCCAAGAGCCGGCGCAAAAGATGCGATTTGCCGGAGCCGGAATTGCCCTGCACCAAAAGGCGGGTCGCCAGCAATTCCTCAAGATCCAGGGTCGCCGGGGCGCCTGCGGTCGTGTGTCCCATCTCGATCGCAACGGTCATGGTCGACTCAAGGCTCCTTCGCAGACGGGCTTATCAACCGGATCACAGCCCGTCGAGCGCCCATGGCCAACCGCGCCGTGTTGCGCACAGCTGGCTGACGGCGCTTCTGAGCACCCTGCAGATCGTCACCGCTGGCTGTCTCGGGAACATCAGTGATTGCTGAACAAATCTGGCGGCAGGGTGTCGCCAGTGACTCTGGTCGGACCACCATTTCGCTGGCGCTTGCTGCCGGTCGGCGTATCATTCTCACCGGAGAGGGTTCATGGCAGGAGGAGGCCAATGAACGTCGTGCCGAGGGTGGCTGTCGTTGACCTGACAGCCCAAGGACTTGTTACATCTGCGCTTTCAAAATTCCGTGCCGGCGACACCATATCGACTAGGGCCGCACTGGATGCCGTCCGCCGGATTGGTCCTGCTTGCACAGACAGCGACGACGACCTGGTCGAGCTGATCGTCATGACGGCAATTGGTAGGACCATGGGGGTCGTGTTCGACCACCGGTCCCGCTAGTCTATTTGGAACGAATACTCCAGAGCGCCGTTCTGCCCGGTAGAGTTGAGGAGTTTGCGTCAATGCGTGATGAACAATTCGATGTTTCCGTGACGATCGAGAGTGAGCCGATTGGAAGCCTCCTGACCGTGACAGGGACGGTCCAGGCCGCCTCGCTTCTGCTCGACAAATGGCCAGACGAGAGTCGCGGGCCGAAGTACCGGTCGGCCCTGAAAGCCCAGATGGATGCGATGGAGCAGCGGCGTGCGGTTGGCACGGCGCGACGCGCATTCACGGCGGCGGCCAGGGAGGCCAGCGTGTTCGTGAGCGAAGGCCAACCGAGCCGTTAGCCGCCCGCCGTCGTTGATGGACGCGTCGTTGGCCTTTCCCTCCTAGCTGCCCAAAGGATGCGGCATGTAGCCGACAAAGCCAGCTATCTTCCAGTGGCCGCCCACCTTCGTGCAGAAATAGAGCGTCTGCCATTTTAGCCTGTCGGCGCTGCCGTCGGCCTTGGCGACCGAACCATTGAACTTCTTGTGCAGCACGGCGCGATCGCCGTCGACATCGATGTCGCGCATGTTGGTGACGCGAAACAGCGCCTCGCGCAGCGGCTCGGCAAACTCTGTCGCCGCCGTTTCCTTCGCCTGGCGCAGCCACTCGTCGCGATAGGATTCGAGCGTCGGGAACTGTAGCCGCCAGGAGTCCGCGTCGCTGAGGAAATGGGCGTGCATGCCGAAGAAGCTTGCGGCAACGAAATCGTCCTCGACCATCGACCAGTCCTGGCCAAGGAACGCGTCGATGTCGCGACGCACCAACATCTCCCAAAGCGCATGACGATCGGCATCGCCGGCCGGAAACGGATTCTTGTCGTAGGTCATTTTTCTCTCTTGTCTGGGAATGCGTCCGGCCGCTTGGTGGTCAGGTCCGTGATCACCCGCCGGCGGCGCGCAAGATGCTGATGCTCTTGCAAGAAAGCAACATGCATTTCAAAAACCGTTGCTTCCCGACAAGGCCTCTATGAGGACCGTATCGTGAGGCGTAGAGGGTCCGGAAAAAACGGGATTGCAGGCGTCCCGCCACTTCAAAGGAGGCTTTTTCCTTGCCCAAACAGTGTTTTGGAACATCCCATGTCCCGCTGTCCCCGGCCGTCCGAGCCGGCGATTTCGTCTATGTCTCCGGCCAGGTTCCGGTCGGCAGCGATGGCTTGGTGGTCAAGGGCGGCATCGCCGAGCAGACCGAGCAGGTGCTTTCGAATGTGACGGCGGCACTTGCGCTGGCCGGCTGCACCATGGACGATGTGGTCAAGACCACGGTCTGGCTCGAAGACGCGCGCGATTTCGGCGCCTTCAATACTGTCTATGCCAGACATTTTCCTGAGAATCCGCCGGCCCGCACCACCGTCGAATCGCGGCTGATGATCGATATCAAGATCGAGGTCGAAGCCGTCGCCTACAGGCCGGTTTGACAGGACGATCGAACGGAGGCAGGCGCCGGCGGCACATGGTAGCCGAACGAGGCGGCGGACGATCTCAGCGAGACCGAACGCTTTGAACCTCACGCGCATCAAAACGCATGTGGACATCGCTGCCAGGCATTTCGGGCGTGGGTGATCTCCCCCCTCGAGGGGGAGATGTCGCGAAGGCGACAGAGGGGGTCGCCGCGCGTGAAGCGCCAACCTCCATCTGTCGCAAGAGGCCGAGCCCAGTCAGACCAACCCCCTCTGGCCTACCGGCGATCTCCCCCTCAAGGGGGAGATCGAACTTCACCGTCCTGCGTTGCTCGGCGCCCCATACACCGGCGTAGCAATACCTTCCATCCGCGCCTTGATCTGCAGCGCCACGAATTTCGAATAGAAACGTGACAGCGCCAAATTGCCGCCATGGAACCACAGCGCATCCTGCGCGGTCGGCTTCCACATGTTCCGCAACTCGCCTTGCCATGGCCCCGGATCGCCCTTCATGCCGGAGCCCAGACCCCAGCACGGGCCGACCTTGTCGGCGACCTCGCGCGAAACGATCCCCGCCACGGTCTCGTTCATCGACTGATAGCCGGTGCAGGAGATGATCGCGTCGGTCGCCAGTTCGGTGCCGTCGTCGAACAATATCCCTGTCGGCGTCAGCGATTTGATCGCCACCCCGCTGCGGATGCCGATCTCGCCATCGATGATCAGATCCGAAGCGCCGACATCGATGTAGAAACCCGAGCCGGTGCGGTAGGCCTTCATCAGCAGTCCGGTCTCGTCCTCGCCGAAATCAAGCGCGAAACCCGCGCCGCGCAGCCGGTCATAGAATGCCGCATCGCGCGCCTTGATGACTTCGTAGAGCGCTTGCTGGCCTTTCGGCAGCAGCGCGAACGGCATCGAGGCGACGATGATGTCGGCCTTCTCGGTGGTGATGCCGCGCGCCAGCGCCTTCTCGGAAAAGATCTCGAAGCCGACCTCCATCAGCGTATCCGATTTGACCACCGTCGTCGGCGACCGCTGGACCATGGTCACCTCAGCGCCGCTCTCCCACAGGTCGACGCAGACATCATGTCCCGAACTTGCCGCGCCGATGACGGAGACCTTCTTGCCGCGAAACTTCTCACCACTGGAATACTGGCTGGAATGCAGCAGTTCGCCCTGGAACAGGTCGGCGCCGGCCAGGTCGATCTGCCTGGGCGGGCCATAGGCGCCGGTCGCGAAGACGATGTGCTTCGGCTTCAGCGTGATGCGCTGGCCGACGCGATCCACCACGACCGTCCAGATTTTCTCGGCCTCGTCATAGGCGGCGCTGACGCATTTCGTGGCGACCCAGTAATTGAGCTCCATGACGCGCGTATACATTTCCAGCCAGTCGCCCATCTTGTCCTTGGGCGTGAACACCGGCCAGTTTTCCGGAAACGGAATGTAAGGCAGATGGTCGTACCAGACCGGATCGTGCAGCACGAGCGTGCGATAGCGCTTGCGCCAGGAATCGCCGGCCCGGGCATTTTTCTCGATGACGAGCGCGGGCACGCCCAGTTGCCGTAGCCGCGCGCCCAGCATGATGCCGCCCTGGCCGCCACCGATGACCAGGCAGTAGGGCTGCTCGCTGGCGCCGAGATCCCGCGTCTCTCGCGCCCTCGCCTCCGACCAGGTCTCGCGGTCCGGATCGGCCTTGTGGCGTACACCCAGAGGCCGCGCAGGACCCTTGCGCTCTTCAAATCCCTTGAGGTCGCTCATTGCCGTGAACAGCGTCCGGCATCGGCCGTCCTGCAAGCGCATTATGCCCTGGCCGTGGGCCGATGACGTCTCGAAGGTGAACCAGGCTTCCACCGTGCCTTCGTCTGAGGTCGCCTCGCCGGCGAGTTGCCATGCGGCCGGCTTTGTCGTCGCCAGCGTCGCGTCCAGCATATTCCTGATCGCCGCGCGGCCTTCCATGGTCTTGATGTTCCAGGTGAAGGTCAAGAGATCGCGCCAGTAGCAGTCCTCTACGAACAGGTTGGACACGGCCGCTGCGTCGCGCGCTTCGAGCGCGCGCGCAAACGAGGAAAGCCATGTCGCCGCCTGTTTCGATGGTGCCATATCGAGCATCTGTTCTTCCTTCATCTCCACGCCAAGCGCGACGAAAGGTGGTTTCGACAACCATCGAGGTTTTCTGAAGCCTGATCGGCCCATTTGGCAAGCCCCAAGGACACATATGACTTTTTGATATTTTTCCCTGTTCCTCTGTCTCGAATACAAATGCCGAGCCTTCTATTTTTCTCGAAGCAGCCAGGTTTTAACCGCTGCAGGCAGTCGCTCGTGACGGCGACCGCGAAAAAAGAAGGGAAATCCGATGTATCGTAGCCACGGACTTTATGTGCCCACCCATCGCCCGCTGCCAGTGTCGTCTGTGAAAGCCGACATCAAGGCAGCCATCCGCGATACCAGGGCACCATCAACCGCACCGTTCAGATTGACCAAGGCGCTGCTGACAATCGGCTTCCTGCTGACTGCCGCGGCGATCGCCGCCTCGCTTTCGTGATCCGATACCAAAAGAGAATAATCATGCCTAACCCCGTACGAACGTCGAATGCTCATCATCGCTTCGTCATCGGGCTCGATGGCGACGGCCATTGGATCGCCCGCGACGAACAGGGGCAGACAGGCGGCGTTTTCGCCGACAGGCTTTCCGCGATCCGTTTCGCGACCATGGAGAGCGACCACCAGGCCGGCGCGATACGATTCGCTCCCCGGTCCGCACGCCTCTCGCTGTTCAACTGAGCAGCCACCGGCCTGGACGAAGCCATCCAACCGCTGACGTCAGAATTCTTTCGGGCACATTGCGGTAGCCAATCATGGAAACCCCCGACCTCACCGATCTGAGCAGCCTGCTCGAGCGCTTGACGGATACGCGCAGGCTTCTCGACCACCAGTTGTGGGAAGCCGCACGCACCCTGTCCCTCGACAGATCGTGCCCCACTGGCCGGCGATTTGCCGACCTGGTCGAGGCCGGCGCCACGCTCGATGCCGCCATGTTGCTGGTCGCCAAGTCGAGCCCCGGCCGCTCAGTAACGAACGTCAGCAGCTCTGGAAGTCGCTGGACGTGCACCGTTCGACCGATGGCGGTTCTCCCCGGAACAGTGCCAAAGCGGTTCAGAACGGAACATACGGATTTGCCCGCCGCGGTTCTCGCCTCGCTGATTTCCTCATTTCTAGATGCAGATGAGAGCCCGCAAGCAGAAGGGCTGTCCAAACCGGCAAAAGGAAACTGTCCACCATGAAACCTGAACAAGCACGATTGCGCCTGCATGGCGCCATGACCGCACTGGTGACGCCATTCTCAAATGGAGAAGTCGACCTGCCCGGCCTGACGACCCTGCTGGAATGGCAGATCGAACAGGGGATCGACGGCCTGGTCCCTTGCGGCACCACCGGCGAGGCGCCGACCTTGTCCTGGGAAGAACGTCTCGACGTCCTTGCCCGGTGCGTGAAGGTCGCCAGCGGCAGGGTGCCGGTCATCGCCGGCACCGGCACCAACAACACCGAAGCGACGATCGCCTTTACCACCGCGGCGGAAGCTTTTGGCGCCGATGCCGCCCTGATCGTGACGCCGTACTACAACAGGCCGACGCAGGAAGGCATCTACCGCCATTTCGAGGCCATCGCCCGCAAGGTCAGGATTCCGATCATCGTCTACAATGTTCCGGCTCGCACCGGCGTCGACCTGTCCCGGGAAACGATCGAGCGCCTGGCGCAAATCCCGACCATTATCGGCATCAAGGACGCGACTGGCGATCTGAACCGGCCGTCATCGCTTGCCGCTGCTCTGGGAGACCGCTTCATCCAGTTCTCCGGCCATGATTCGACATCGTTCGGCTTCAACACGATGGGCGGCCGCGGCACGATTTCCGTGGTCTCCAACGTCGCGCCCCGCCTGTGCGTCGAAATGCACGATGCGTGCCGCGCCGGAGATCACCACAGTGCCAGGGCCATACATCATCGGCTGCGGCCGCTCATCGCGGCCCTGGAACTGGAGAGCAATCCAATCCCGGTGAAGTATGCATTGCACCTTGCCCCTTGGACTGAGTGCCGATGTTCGCTTGCCGCTGACGCCGGTGCAGCCGGAAACCGCCGGCGCCATCCGTGAAGCGATGCTGGTGCTGGCCGAGAACGACAGCAGCGTCTTCAATTCGAGACGGGCTGTCGTAAACGCCGGGCAATGGTGGGTCTAGTCGAATAGGGCGAAGGTTCCAAGGACACGCTATCAGCCTTTCTTCGCCCGCCCACTCTTCTCCTCCATGAGATAGACCAGCCCGGGCCGAACGATCCATTCGCCGGTGCACAGGCTCTCGACGTCGAAGCGTCCGTCGGCAGCGCGCGGCGCAACGCCCGCATAGCGGTAGCGATGTCCGCTGGCGTCGACGACGGTTTCCGCGATTGGCGCGCCTGCCAGATGGCCGATGGTTGCCCCTTCGGATCGAAGATTCGCCAGAATGAAATACTCGGTCGGCAGGCTGCGCCCAACCTTGGCACTGAGCTTGAACGGATTGAGGCTTTTGTTCATTGGGACCACCGGTCGCATTCGCGCGATCAGGTGTGCGTCACCTCTGGATCGGCCCGCGAACAGACCTGCGTCACATAGTCGGCAGCCACATATGAATTCGAGAGGACTGCGCGACCTAAATTATAAACGCCGCATAGGGGACGGCTACCCAAGGCCGCCGACTGCGCAAAACCTTTATAGGAATTTTATATCTTTCCCCGCCGCTCCGTCTCGAACCTTTATGGCGATCGGGTCCATATTCCAACACGAGCAAAACACTCCGGACGCTGTAGCTGGTCAAGCTACGGCGAGCCGTTCTTATGGAATCGCCAACCTGCTGACTGCAGGCGCGAATACAAACCAAAATAAGGAACATGCACGATGGACATCATCGTTCTCGGAATAGGGGTTTTGTTCTTCGCCCTGTTCTTCGCCTACGTCAAAGCTTGCGACATAATTTAATTGGAAGGCTCCGACAATGCTTGTCGACTATATCCTCGGTGGCGGTGTGACCTTGTTCCTTCTCGCCTACCTGACATACGCCCTCGTTCGCCCAGAACGCTTCTGATCGCCACTGGCGCAAGGCACGGAAAGCTACACCATGACAATCAACGGATGGATACAGATCCTCGTCTATTGCGGCATCGTCGTTTTGCTTGTGAAGCCGCTCGGCGGCTACATGCATCGCATCTTCAGCGGCGAGCGCACATTGCTGTCGCCGATTCTTGGCCCGCTTGAGCGCGGGCTCTATCGCATTTCGGGAACCAGCGAGCGCGAGGAGCAGCACTGGACCAGCTATGCGGCCGCCCTGCTGTTCTTCAACCTGGCCGGCTTTCTGGTGCTCTATTTCCTGCAGCGGCTGCAGGGGAGCCTGCCCTATAATCCCGCCGGCATGACCGCCGTCGAACCGGGGCTTGCCTTCAACACTGCCGCCAGCTTCATGAGCAACACCAACTGGCAGAACTACGGCGGCGAAAGCACGATGTCCTATCTCGTGCAGATGGCCGGCTTCACCGTCCAGAATTTCCTGTCCGCAGCGACCGGCATCGCCATCGCCATTGCGCTGATCCGCGGCTTCGCCCGGGCGTCGGGCAAATCGATCGGCAATTTCTGGGTCGATATGACCCGCAGCACCCTCTATCTGCTGCTGCCGCTCTGCATCGTGCTGACGCTGGTTTATGTCTGGCTCGGCATGCCGCAGACGCTCGGCGCCTATGTCAACGCAACCACCCTTGAAGGCGCGCAGCAGACGATCGCGGTCGGCCCTGTTGCCTCGCAGATCGCGATCAAGATGCTCGGCACCAATGGCGGTGGCTTCTTCAACGTCAACGCAGCACATCCTTTCGAGAACCCCGACGCGATCTCCAACCTGATCCAGATGGTGACGATCTTCGCCATCGGCGCAGCACTGACCAACGTTTTCGGCCGCATGATCGGCAACCAGCGCCAGGGCTGGGCGATCCTGGCCGCCATGGGCGTCATGTTCATCGCCGGCGTCATCGTCTGCTACTGGGCCGAAGCCGCCGGCAACCCGCTCGTCCATGCACTGGGTATCGACGGCGGCAACATGGAAGGTAAGGAGAGCCGCTTCGGCATCGCTCTGTCGGCGCTGTTCGCGGTCATCACCACCGCCGCATCCTGCGGAGCCGTCAATGCCATGCATGGCTCCTTCACCGCGCTTGGCGGCATGATCCCGATCATCAACATGCAGCTCGGCGAGGTCATCGTCGGCGGTGTCGGCGCCGGTCTCTACGGCATCCTGATGTACATCGTCGTCGCCGTCTTCGTCGCCGGACTGATGGTGGGCCGCACGCCCGAATATCTCGGCAAGAAGATCGAGGCCAAGGAGGTCAAGATGGCAATGCTGGCCATCCTTTGCCTGCCGCTGGCGATGCTGATCTTCACGGCAATAGCCGTCGTGCTGCCGACCGGTGTTGCCTCGATGGGCAATGCCGGTCCGCACGGCTTCTCCGAGGTTCTCTATGCCTATACCTCGGCAGCGGCCAACAATGGTTCGGCCTTTGGCGGCCTGACCGGCAATACGCCCTGGTACAACATCACCATTGGCATCGGCATGCTGATGGGTCGCTTCCTGGTGATCATCCCGGCTCTGGCAATCGCCGGCTCGCTGGTGGCGAAGAAGACGGTTCCGGCCTCCGCCGGCACCTTCCCAACCGATGGCCCGCTGTTCGTTGGGCTGCTCGTCGGCGTCATCCTGATCGTCGGCGGCCTGACTTTCTTCCCGGCTCTGGCCGTCGGACCGATCGTCGAACATCTGGCTGGTATCCATGGGCAGACATTCTGAAACCGTCCCTCCCTGGATCAACGTCATGTCCTGGTTCAAGAACATGCGTCGCAACGTTCGACCCCGGGCAGATCATGAGGGGGAGCCAACTCCCCCTCCCTTCCCGACCGTGTCCACATTCCTGGGCATTGCGGCAGTCATGATCGTGATCTGGCTGCTGGCCTACGGGCCGCCACACTTCTTTTCGGCATCCGATCGATCGGCGCCGTCCAACAACATCGACACTGGAGCCACCAAATGAGCCAGTCCAAATCCGCGAGCATCATGGATGCCCGCATCCTGCTGCCCGCCATCGGCGGCGCCTTCAAAAAACTGAACCCGCGCACGCTGATCAGGAACCCGGTGATGTTCGTCGTCGCCGTCGTCTCGGCGCTCACCACTGTTCTCTTCGTCAAGGACCTCGTCAGCGGCGGCGGCGATCTCAGCTTCTCGCTGCAGATCATCATCTGGCTGTGGTTCACGGTCCTCTTCGCCAACTTCGCCGAAGCGGTCGCCGAAGGCCGCGGCAAGGCGCAGGCCGACTCGCTGCGCAAGGCTCGCACCGAGACGCAGGCCAAGCTGCTGGCCGGCGAGGACCGGACAAAATTCAAGCTGGTGCCCGGCACAAGCCTTAAGGTCGGCGACGTCGTCCTGGTCGAGGCCGGCGACATCATCCCGTCGGACGGCGAGGTGGTCGAAGGCGTCGCCTCGGTCAACGAGGCGGCGATCACAGGCGAATCCGCACCTGTGATCCGCGAATCCGGCGGCGACCGTTCAGCGGTGACCGGCGGCACGCAGGTGCTGTCCGACTGGATCCGCGTCCGCATCACCGCTGCTTCCGGCCATACTTTCCTCGACCGCATGATCTCGCTGGTCGAAGGTGCCGAGCGCCAGAAGACCCCCAATGAGATCGCGCTCAACATCCTGCTCGTCGGCATGACCCTGATCTTCGTGCTGGCAACGGCGACCATCCCGAGCTTCGCCTCCTATTCGGGCGGCTATATCTCGGTGACCGTTCTCGTCGCCCTGTTCGTCACCCTGATCCCAACCACCATCGGTGCCCTGCTGTCGGCCATCGGCATTGCCGGCATGGACCGCCTGGTGCGCTTCAACGTGCTGGCCATGTCCGGCCGCGCCGTTGAAGCGGCAGGCGACGTCGACACGCTGCTGCTCGACAAGACCGGAACGATCACGCTCGGCAATCGCCAGGCGACGCAGTTTCGTCCGGTCAAGGGCGTCACCGAGCAGGAACTGGCCGATGCGGCACAGCTTGCGTCGCTTGCCGACGAGACGCCAGAGGGCCGCTCGATCGTCGTGCTAGCGAAGGAGAAATACGCCATCCGCGCTCGCGACATGGCAACGCTGCACGCCACGTTCGTGCCCTTCACCGCGCAAACCCGCATGAGCGGCGTCGACATCGATGGCTCGTCGGTGCGCAAGGGCGCCGTCGATTCAGTTCTCGCGCACGTCAACCAGTCGACCGTCGCCGCCCAGGGCACGCGCCCAAGCAGCGACGCCATCCGCGACCTGCAGGCGATCGCCGACGAGATCGCCAAATCCGGCGGCACGCCACTGGCGGTCGAGCGCGACGGACGCCTGCTCGGCGTCGTCCATCTCAAGGACATCGTCAAGGGCGGCATCAGCGAACGCTTCACCGAACTTCGCCGCATGGGCATTCGCACGGTGATGATCACCGGCGACAATCCAATGACGGCGGCGGCGATTGCGGCCGAAGCCGGCGTCGACGACTTCCTTGCCCAGGCAACGCCCGAGGACAAGCTGAAGCTCATCCGCGACGAACAGGCCAAGGGCAAGCTGGTCGCCATGTGCGGTGACGGCACCAACGATGCGCCGGCGCTCGCCCAGGCCGATGTCGGCGTCGCCATGAACACCGGCACGGTCGCCGCGCGGGAAGCCGGCAACATGATCGATCTCGACAGCGATCCGACCAAGCTGATCGAGATCGTCGAGATCGGCAAGGCCTTGCTGATGACGCGCGGTTCGCTGACGACCTTCTCCATCGCCAACGACGTGGCCAAGTATTTCGCCATCATCCCGGCAATGTTTGCCGTCTTCTACATCGCGCCGGGCCAAACCACCGGCCCGCTGCAGGCGCTCAACATCATGCATCTGGCAACGCCGCAGAGCGCCATTCTCTCGGCCATCATCTTCAACGCACTGATCATCATCGCGCTAATCCCGCTGTCGCTGAAAGGCGTCAAATATCGCGCCATCGGCGCCGGCGCGCTGCTCAGCCGCAACCTGCTTGTCTACGGCCTCGGCGGCATCATCGTTCCGTTCGTCGGCATCAAGGCGATCGACATGATCGTCACCGGCCTCGGCCTCGCATAAGGAACTACGCCCATGCTCAAACAAATCAGACCCGCGATCATCATGATCGTCTTCTTCACCCTGCTGACCGGCCTGATCTATCCGATCGGCATGACCGGCGTCGCCCAGGCCCTGTTTCCGCACCAGGCCAATGGTAGCCTGATCGAGAAGGACGGCAAGGTCATCGGTTCCGAACTGATCGGCCAGGGCTTCGCCAGCGACCACTATTTCCATGGCCGCCCGTCGGCTGCCGGTGACGGCTACAACGCCGCCGCCTCCAGCGGCACCAACCTCGGCCCGACCAACCCCAAGCTGATCGACCGCATCAAGGGTGACGCCGAAAAACTGAAGGCGGAAAATCCGAACCAGCCTGTTCCCATGGATCTGGTGACGACATCGGGCAGCGGTCTCGATCCGCATATCAGCCCTGAAGCCGCCTACTTCCAGGTTGCCAGGGTTGCCAAGGCCAGGGGTGTCGACGCGGCCAAGATCAAGGCTCTTGTCGACAGCAATGTCGAAGATAGGGAGCTCGGCTTCATGGGCGAGCCGGTGGTCAACGTGCTGGCGCTCAACCTTGCGCTGGACGCCGCGAAATAGTGAATGGTGCCGGCCGGGGATCGACAGTATCCCCGGCGCCATCCATGATCGAACCTGATGCCGGACGACAGCCGCAACGAAACCAGACCTTCTCCAGACGCGCTGCTTGATCATGCGGAGCGGGAGGCGCGCGGTCGCCTGCGGATATTTCTGGGCGCAGCCCCAGGCGTCGGCAAGACCTACGAGATGCTGATGTCGGGCCGCGCCAAGCTGGCCGATGGCACGGATGTGGTGATCGGCATCGTCGAGACCCACGGTCGCAAGGAAACCCAGGCGCTGGTCGAAGGCTATGAAGTCATCCCGCGCCAGAAGGTCGACTACAAGGGGCGCTTGCTGGACGAGATGGATATCGATGCCATTCTTGCCCGCCGCCCTGCTCTCGTGCTCGTCGACGAGCTCGCCCATACCAATGCGCCGGGCAGCCGCCATCCCAAACGCTATCTCGATGTTCAGGAAATCCTGACGCACGGCATCGACGTCTACACGACGCTCAACATCCAGCATGTCGAAAGCCTGAACGATGTCGTGGCGCAGATCACCCGTGTACGGGTTCGCGAGACGGTTCCCGATTCCATCATCGACCAGGCCGACGACATCGAAATCATCGATCTCACTCCCGACGACCTGATCAAGCGACTCGAGGAAGGCAAGGTCTACTTCCCCAACACCGCCCAGCGCGCGATCGAAAACTATTTCTCGCCAGGCAATCTGACCGCGCTCAGGGAACTGGCGCTACGGCGTACGGCCCAGCGCGTCGACGAGCAGTTGCTGACCCACATGCAGGCCCACGCTATCCCTGGGCCGTGGGCGGCGGGTGAAAGGGTTCTCGTCTGCGTCGACGCGCGTCCGGGTGGGGCCGCCCGCGTCCGCTATGCGCGCAGGCTGGCTGACCGGCTCCGCGCGCCCTGGACGGCGCTTAACGTCGATACCCCTCGCTCGGCCGCGATGTCCGAGGAGGACAAGGACCGGCTGGCGGCGCATCTGCGCCTTGCCGAGCAGCTCGGCGCCGAGGTGACGACCATTCCGGGTCAGAACATTGCGCAGGATATCGTCCGCCATGCGACGGCGAACAATTTTACCCACATCGTGATCGGCAGGCCGACCCGATCACGCTGGCGCGAATTGATCGAGGGCTCGCTCACCTACGATCTCATCCGCAATGCCGGCGACATCAGCGTCCATGTCATTTCGGGAACCGAGCGGGGCACAGAGGCAGCGTCGAGGAACGTCCGGGCGGCGACCGAGCAATGGCAGTTCCAGGTCTGGCCCTATCTCAAGGCCACGGCCTATGTCGCTGGCTCGCTCGCCTTCGCCGTCCTGCTCGACCAGTTTCTCGACGTTCGCAATCTCGCGATCATCTTTCTCATTGCCGTCCTGGCATCGGCGGTGACCGGCGGTCTCTGGCAGGCGCTTTACGCCTGTTTCGTTAGCGCCCTTGCCTTCAACTATTTTTTCCTCGAGCCACGCTACACGCTGACGATCAGGGATCCGGAGAGCATTGTTGCGCTTGGCGTGTTCCTCGTTGTCGCCGTCATCGCCAGCAATCTGACCGCGCGCGTGCAGCGTCAGGCTGTCGCCGCCCGCTCGCGGGCACGCGCCACCGAAGATATTTACCTCTTTTCAAAGAAGCTCGCCGGCGCCGGCACGCTCGACGACGTCCTGTGGGCCACCGCTTTCCAGATCGCCTCGATGCTGAAACTGCGGGTCGTGCTGCTTCTGCCCGAAAACGGCTCGATCACCGTCAAGGCCGGCTATCCGCCCGACGACACGCTGGCCGAGGCCGACATCGCAGCCGCCCGCTGGGCCTGGGAACACAACCGCGCCGCAGGTCGCGGCGCCGACACGCTTCCCGGCGCCAAGCGCCTCTATCTGCCCCTGCGAACCGGGCGCACCGCGATCGGCGTCGTCGGCCTCGACAACGACAAGCAGGGTCCGCTGCTGACGCCCGAGCAGCAGCGGCTGCTCGATGCGCTCGCCGACCAGGCCGCTGTCGCCATCGAGCGCATCCAGCTTGTCGCCGACGTCGACCGCGCCAAGCTCGCCGCCGAGGCGGACCGGCTGCGCTCCGCCCTGCTCACCTCGATTTCCCACGATCTGAAAACGCCGCTCGCCGCCATCATGGGCGCCGCCGGCACGCTCCGGGAATTCGCGGCCGCTCTTCCCGAACAGGACCGGGCGGAGCTTTTGTCGACCGTACTCGATGAATCGGAACGCCTGAATCGCTTCATCGCCAATCTGCTCGACATGACCAAGATCGAATCCGGCGCCATGGAGCCGAACTATGCCTTCCACTATGTCGGCGACATTGTCGGCTCCGCGCTGCGGCGAGCGAAGAAAATCATCGGCGAACACAAGACCGAAATAGAGATCCCCTCAGATCTACCGATGTTGCGGCTCGACCCTGTCCTGTTCGAGCAAGTGCTGTTCAATCTCCTCGACAATGCCGCAAAATACGCCCCCGCCGCTTCGACGATCCGGCTGCAGGGCTGGGCCGACAACGGTTCCGTCATCCTGCAGATCATGGACGAGGGACCGGGCATTCCCCCTGGCGATCTGGAGCGTGTATTCAATACGTTCTACCGGGTCCGCAAAGGCGACCAGATCCGCGCCGGCACCGGGCTTGGGCTGTCGATTTGCCGCGGTTTCATCGAGGCGATGGGCGGTACGATTTCGGCGGCAAACCGGACCGACCGCTCGGGTGCTGTGTTCACCATCCGGATGCCGGTTCCCGCGGAGATGCCCGATGTCGAAGACGCCAATGTGGATGATCTGGCATGACCAATTCAAACGTCAAGATATTGGTCGTCGATGACGAGCCGCCCATCCGCAAACTGCTGCGCGTCGGCCTCGGCAGCCAAGGCTACGCGATCAGCGAGGCACCCAACGCCAAGGCCGCGATCGAGCTCGTGGAGATGGAAAGGCCGGACCTGATCCTGCTCGATCTCGGCCTGCCCGGCATGAGTGGCCATGACCTTTTGCGCAAATGGCGCGACGATGGCCTCGACGTTCCCGTGGTCATCCTGTCCAGCCGCACCGACGAGGCCGGCATCGTCCAGGCTCTGGAACTCGGCGCCGACGACTATATCACCAAGCCATTCGGCATGAACGAACTGGTCGCACGCATCCGCGTGGCGCTCCGTCACAAATTCCAGCAGCAGGGCGAAAAGCCGGTGTTCCATACCGGCGATCTCACGGTCGACCTGGTCAAGCGCATCGTCAAGGTCGAGGGCAAGGAGATAAAGCTCTCGCCGAAGGAGTACGACATCCTGCGCATCCTAGTGCAGCACTCGGGCAAGGTGCTCACCCACCATTTTCTGCTGAAACAGGTCTGGGGCGATTCAACCGACGTGCAGTATCTCAGGGTCTACGTTCGGCAGCTCCGGCAAAAGATCGAGAAGACGCCCGACCAGCCGCGCTACATCACCACCGAAACCGGCGTCGGATATCGCCTGCGCGACGTCGAGTGACGGCCACGGCGACAGCGCCACCGAGCGAACTTGCCAAAATGCGGCCGCAACCATGGCACATCAGGACAAACGCACTATATGATTGGAGGGTTCTGTTTCCAGCGGGAACAAACGGATGTCACCGCTTCGCTTATCGACCGTTTTTGTGTTCGCACTGCTGGCATCGGCGACGATGCCGGGCGCGACCGCACCTGCCTCGGCGCAGGTTGCCAATCCCAGCAATAGCAAGGCGCTGCTCCCACGAAACGAACTGCGGGCGTTGCAGAACAAGCTGCAACGGCAACAATTCCAGCAGCAGCAGCAGCAATTCCGTGCCCAGGATCGCGAAATCGTAACCCCGCAGCCACTGGTGGTACCGCGTATGCGAAGCTGCCAGCTGCAGCCTTCGGGCAACGGTTTTGTGACCGTTTGCCGCTGACAAGCCGGCGTTTTCCATTTATTTAGCCGACTTATCTGCTTGGGATGCCGCTCGGCATCAAAGACAGTTTTGGGTTTTGCAACAGTGCGCTTCGCGTTATGGCACTGTTACGACTGGGTTTTCACGAATGGCAGCAACCAAGAAGAAAGCGGTACGCAAGGCAAAGAAGGGCGAAAGGATCCGCCAGGTCGCGGCTATTCCCTTTCGGCTGAGCGAGCATGGCGATATCGAGGTGATGCTGGTCACGTCACGCACGACCAGGCGGTTCATCGTGCCCAAGGGTTGGCCGATGAAGGGCAAGAGCGGGCGCAAGGCGGCCATGATCGAGGCGCAGGAAGAGGCTGGCGTCCTCGGCAAGATAATGAAGGAGCCAGCCGGGACCTATTCCTACTGGAAACGGCTGGAGAACCGCTTTGTTCGCGTCGATGTCATCGTCTTCCTGCTTGAGGTGACGGAGGAACTGGCCAACTGGCCGGAAGCCAAGAAACGGGAGCGGGCATGGCTGACGCCGATCGATGCGGCACTGCTCATCGATGAACCGGATCTTTCAACGCTTTTGAAAACCTTGAAGCGGCCGCAACCTGCACCGGACGATTTGATTTGAGGCAACGCCTCACCCGCTTTCATGGTCGGGTTCTGGAAAAGGTCGCACCGGGGTACCGGTATAGGCCCACAGCCATTCGCGCGGCAGCGGTCCCTTGTTGCGGTCGGTTTGCTGCGATTGTTCCCACGCATGCGCCAAGATGCCGACCGAGCGCGACAGGACAAAAAGGCCGCGCGTCAGCGGCGGCGGAAAGCCGAGCTCGCCATATATGACGGCGGTGGCGCCGTCGATGTTGAGCGGGATCTTCTTGCCTTTGCGTCGCGCGACCTCGGCCTCGATCGCCTCGGCGATGTCGGCGAAACGCCCGTTGACGATGCCGCGCGCGGCAAAGTCGCGGGTCACCTCGATCAGCCGCGGCGCGCGCGGATCGACGGGATGGAAGCGGTGGCCAAATCCCGGCACATAGCCTTTTTCCTCGGCGAAGAAGCGGTCGAGCCGCATCGATACGGCATCGCCCAGCGTCGCGCCCCGATCGAGCGCCACGGCGATGTCGCCATAGAAAGACAGCGCCTGTTCGCCGGCGCCGCCATGCACGTCGCCCAGCACATTGACGGCCGAGGCCATGGCGCTGTTGATGCCGACGCCACACGTGATGGCCATGCGGGCAATGGCGATCGACGGCGCCTGCGGCCCGTGGTCGACGGCAGCACCAAGCGCGATGCCGAGCAGCGCCGCCTGATCTTCGCTTGGCAATTCGCCACGCAGCATCAGCCAGATGACAGCCGGAAAGCTGACGCGGCCGATCAGATCCTGGATTTCGTAGCCGCGCAGCCGGATGACGCCGGGACGCATCTCGATGATATCGGTCTGCCACCATTCTTCACCACGCTCGCGGCCTGTCTTTTTCTCCCCGCCACTCATGCCTGTACCCTTGCGCGCGGCGGCAGGCTGGCAAAGACCTCGTCCATATGTTCGCCCAACGCCGGCGGCGGCAAGGTCGGCAATGGTGCTGCGCCATCGACCATGAACCCGCCGCGCACGACGGTCAGCGGCCGGTCCATGCCGGGCACACCCTGGAAACGAGCCGTCATGCCGCGCTCGATCACTTGGCGTTCCTTCAGCACCTGCGGGATCGTCAGCACCCGGCCCGCCGGCACGCCGGCGCGATTGAGCTTTTCTTCCCAGCTGGCTGCCGAGGCGCTCGCCAGGGCAGCCTCGATCAGCACCTTTAAGGCGGCGCGGTTGCGCTTGCGCGTCTCGCGCTCGGCAAAGCGCGAATCCTGCGCCAGTTCCGGCCGCCCGATCAACTGGCAGAGCATCACGAATTGCTCCTGCTTGTTGGCGGCGATGTTGAGCAGGCCGTCGCCGGTGTGAAACGCTCCGGAAGGTGCTGCGGTCATGTTCTCGTTGCCCATCGGCTGCGGATCGACGCCGGCGGTCAGATAGTTGGAGACCGGCCAGCCAAGTGCGGAGAGCGTGCATTCGAGCATCGACACGTCGAGGAAAGCGCCCTCGCCGCTCGTCTTCTGCTTCACCAGCGCGGCGGCGATGGCAAAAGCCCCGACCAGCCCACCCAGCGTATCGGCGACAGGATAACCGACCCGCAGCGGCGCGGTCTCCGGTGTGCCGGTGATGCTCATGATGCCCGAAAGTCCCTGGATGATCTGGTCGTATGCCGGATTGTCGCGCATCGGTCCGGTTTGTCCGAAGCCCGATATTGCGCAATAGACGAGGCCGGGCCGGACCTCTTTAAGCGTCTCATAGCCGAGACCCAGCCGGTCCATCACGCCAGGGCGGAAATTCTCGACCAACGCGTCGGCAGAGGCGACCAGATCGAGGAAACGCTCGCGATCGGCGTCCTTCTTGAGATCGAGCATCACCGATCGCTTGCCGGCGTTCTGCGCCAGGAACGAAGCGCCCATGGCGGCTTTGTTGAGCTCCGGCGAGGCGCCGAGCTGGCGCGCCAGATCGCCACCTTGCGGCGCCTCGACCTTGATCACATCGGCACCAAGTAACGCCAGCTGGTAGGCGCAGTAAGGGCCGGCCAGAACATTGGTCAGGTCGAGGACGCGAATGCCGGAAAGCAGATCGGTCATGACGTCACAAGCAGATCAGGCATCGCCAGGCACGTGCTCCGGTCCGCGCAAGCGCCTGTGCTGGATGTAGGCCCAGATGTGCGGCCCAGCCAGGCCGATCAAAGCCAGCGTCAGCAGCGCCAGCGACAGCTTGTGGGTGTAGAACACCGACCAGTCGCCATTCGAAATGGTCATCGCGCGGCGGAACTGCGTCTCGGCGAGTGGTCCGAGGATCATGCCGATGATGACAGGCGCTGTCGGGAAATCGAAGCGGCGCATGAGGAAGCCGGCAGCACCCAGCAGATAGAGGATGACGAGATCGATCGGCGATTGCGAGATGCCGTAGGTGCCGACCGTCGCGAACACCAGGATGCCGGCATAGAGCTGCGGCGCCGGGATCTTCAACAGCCGTACCCACAGTCCGATCAGCGGCAGGTTGAGAATGACGAGGATGACGTTGGCGATGAACAGGCTGGCGATAAGACCCCAGACGAGATCGGCCTGTGTTGTCAGCAGCAGTGGCCCCGGATTGATGCCGTAGCTCTGGAAGGCGGAAAGCATGATCGCCGCCGTCGCCGAGGTCGGCAATCCCAGCGTCAGCATCGGCACCAGCACGCCTGCGGCCGACGCATTGTTGGCGGCTTCCGGACCGGCAACGCCTTCGATGGCGCCGACCGTGCCGAACTCCTCCTTGTGCCTGGAGAGCTTTTTCTCGATCGCATAGGACAGGAAGGTCGGGATTTCGGCGCCGCCGGCCGGCATGGCGCCGATCGGGAAGCCGATCGCAGCACCCCGCAGCCATGCCTTCCACGAACGCCCCCACTCGGCGGCGGTCATGTAGAGCGACCCTTTGAGCGGCACGATCTCGTCCTTGCCGGCATAGCGGCGTGAAGCCATGTACAGCGTTTCGCCGACGGCGAAGAGGCCGACGGCGGCGATGATGACGTCGACACCATCGAGCAATTGGTTCATGCCGAAGGTGAAGCGCGGCTGCCCGGTCTGCAGGTCGACGCCGATCATGCCGATGACAAAGCCGATGAACAGGCTGGTCAGGCCGCGCACCGACGACGAGCCGAGCACCGCCGAAACCGTGATGAAGGCCAGCACCATCAGCGAAAAATATTCAGCCGGGCCGAAAGCCAGCGCGAACTTCACCACGACCGGCGCCAGGAAGGCGACACCCAGCGTGCCGATGGTACCGGCAACGAAGGAGCCGATTGCCGAAGTAGCCAATGCCGCGCCACCGCGGCCGGAACGGGCCATCTTGTTGCCCTCGAGCGCGGTGACGATGGTGGCGCTTTCGCCCGGTGTGTTGAGCAGGATCGATGTCGTCGAGCCGCCATACATGGCGCCGTAGTAGATGCCGGCAAACAGAATGAAGGACGCCTCCGGCGCCACCTGGTAGGTGATCGGCAAGAGCAGGGCGATGGTCAGCGCCGGCCCGAGGCCGGGCAGCACGCCGATTGCGGTGCCGAGCGTGGTGCCAAGCAGGCACCACATGAGATTGACTGGCGTGAAAGCGACCGAAAATCCGTGTGCAAGATGGCTGAGCGTTTCCATGGCGTCAGCCCCTCAACATGCTGATGATCGAATCGATGGCCGTATTCAGCTGGTTCTCGATGAAGCCGGCGCCGATGTTGACGCCAAGCGCCCGTGCAAAGCCGAAATAGGCCGCAAGTGCCAGGATCAGGCCGGTCAGCGCGTCACGCAGCGTGTGCCGGCTGCCAAAGCCGTAGCAGATGAGAACGAACATGATCACGGAAGCCGCGGTGAAGCCGAGCGGCTGGATCAGCACCAGGTTTGCGATCAGGCCGGCGACGACGAAGCCCATCGCCTTCCAGTCGGTCGGCGTTTCCTTTTCTTCCTCGGGCTGCCAGCCACCGCGTATTGCGGCGACGATGAGAAGCAGGGAAAGAACCACCATGCCTACCATGGTGAGGTAGGGGAAGACAGTCGGGCCAACCTTGGAGTAGAGCGGCGACACCGGGATCGCCAGGGTCTGCCAGGCTACCGCTCCGGCGCAGGCCAGAAGCCCGATGCCGATCAACAATTCGGGCATGGCAAGGCGCGACGGCGCCGCCTGCTGGTCGCTGGTGCTCATGATCGTCCTCCCAAGACGGCCGGCATCCCACGGCCGACCTCAACGTAGTTTCACCCCCGATGGATCATATGTCCATGCGGAGGTGAAAGTCTAAAAAGGGGTGGCGCTGGCCGCCCCTTCAAGACATCAGGCGAGGCCGAGATCCTTGAGGATGGCCCCGATGCGGGCGGTGTCGTCGGCAAGGAATTTGGCATAGTCGTCACCGGTGAGCAGGATTTGCGTCCAGTTGCGGTTCTTGCATTCGGTGGCCCAGGCCTCGCTCTTGGCCATGGTCTCGATCAGCGTGACCATTGCTGCCTTGTCGGCGTCGGAAACACCCGGCGGTGCGAAGACGCCGCGCCAATTGAACAGCTCGACATCGATGCCGGCTTCCTTCAGCGTCGGTGCGTCGATGCCGTCCTGGCGCTTGTCCGCGGAAATGGCCAGCAGGCGAAGCGCGCCCGCCTTGACTTGCTCGGAGAATTCGCCGAAGCCCGAGATGCCGGCCGCGACCTGGTTGCCGAGAAGCGCCGACAGCGCCTCGCCACCGCCCGCGAACGGGACATAGGAAAGGTTGGTTGCCGGAACACCGACCGTCTTTGCGATCAGGCCGAACAGGATGTGGTCCGAGCCGCCGGCCGAGCCGCCGGCCACCGGAACCTTGGTCGGATCGGCCTTGAGGGCCGCAACGAAATCGGCGGCCGTCTTGAACGGCGAGTCTGCCGGCACCACCAACGCCTCGAACTCGCCGGTGAGGCGGGCGATCGGCGTGACTTCCGAGAGGTTGTTGGCGGATTTGTTGGCAATGATGGCGCCAACCATGACCATGCCGGCAACCATCAACGAATTGCCCTTGCCGTTCCACTGGCTGATGAATTGCGGCAGACCGACCGTACCGCCGGCGCCGCCGACATTGGTGATCTGCGAGCCTGAGATCAGTTTTTCACTGCGCAGCACCTGGTCTATGGTGCGCCCTGTCTGGTCCCAGCCGCCGCCGGGCGCCGCCGGTACGAAGATCTGGATCTGCGGCGCGTCCTGCGCGAATGCCGGTGTGAGATGCAACGCCGCAAAACCGGCGGCGCCGGCCGCCGCGGTGCTCATTAAGAATTTGAAGAATTTGCGTCTGTTCAGCATGGGATTCCTCCAAATCACGACACCTCCTCCGGTGCCTGCCAGTAACGTAGCCTGAATTCAGACCCGCTCGACAAAAATTCATGCCGATTTCACGTCGTTCTGTCAACAGGAACGGCGTTCTTCTAGACAGAACAGGTTACATGCGGCACAATCCTTTCACTCAGCTCCGCCCGGCTGGGAATCGAAATGAAATCGTCAAGCAGATGACTGAAGCGCCAACCAAGCTTGCATCGACCGAAGGCGTTGCCGCGCTCGATCGCGCAATCGCCATTCTGGATGCCTTCGCCACCGCCGACCGGTCGCTCAGCCTTGCTGAAATCGCAGCGCGAACCGGTCTTTACAAGAGCACGATTCTGAGGCTGGCGAACTCGCTGCTGCGCGGCCAGTTGCTGGAACGTCTCGACGACGGCCGCTACCGTGTCGGCCCGGCCACCTTCAGGCTTGGCGCGCTTTACCAACGTTCGGTGGTGGCGGCAGACATCCTGCTGCCGATCATGCGCGACCTCGCTGATCGAAGCTGGGAAAGCGTTGCTTTCTATGTCCGCTCCGGCGATGTCCGCACCTGTCTCTATCGTGTCGAGTCGAAGCACCCCATCCGCTACACCATCCGGGAAGGCGATGTGCTGCCATTGTTTTCCGGTTCGGGTGGCCGCGTGCTGGCGGCGTTTTCCGGTCAGCAAGGTGAGCCATACGACACCATCCGCGCAACCTACCACTTTCTGTCGCTGGGTGACCGCGACCCCGAGACAGCGGGCGTATCGGCGCCGGTGTTCGGACCGGGGCGCACCTTGCTCGGGGCATTGACGCTTGCTGGCCCGAGCACCCGTGTCGACGCGGCCTTTCTCCAACGCATGACGCGACCCTTGCTGGAAGCGGCTGCCCGCGCCACCCGCGCTTTCGGCGAAGATGCTTCAGCGCTGGAACTTGCGAGCCTGAAGACAGATACAAGCTCGTAGAGGAATGTGGCGTAGCCGGCTCACCCGCCATGCCATATTGCAGACGTCACGAAGTGAGTGCGTTGCAAAAGCAATAAAATGCATAAGATTTTATCTAAAGATTATCTTTCAGACGCTGCGTAATATTCATTCTCAGAGAAATAATAATTTCAGAAACAAAATATTTGAAGAATTTAGTGGGCGTTAAGACCAACGTGCTAGTCGGTTTGCTGTTGCTGTTTACAGAGCAACACGAGGTAAAGGCATCGCCTTGGCCGACATCTGTATCCGTCGGCAGGCCAGTCACGGGGATCATGGCAATTTCCATGGAAGCTCAATGAAGCTTTCACCGACAGACACCAGCCCCCGCCTTCTCGGGCTCGTCTGGCCATTCATCATTGTCGTTCTTGTCCAGGCCCTGGTCGCCAGCGGCAGCCTTTACACCCTGTCGGCGGTTCGCGCCTATGTGGGTGGCGAGAGCCATTGGTCGAAGGGGCAGAAACACGCCATCTATTTTCTTAGTCTTTATGCCGATACCGGCAACGACGATTTTTTCGGCGAGTATCGCGCGGGCATCGCCGTTCCGCTCGCCGATCATTCGGCACGGCTTGCGCTTGAACAGGCGGAGCCCGATACGAATGCGGCGCGCATCGGCTTTCTGCTGGGCGGAAACCACCCCGATGACGTGACGGGGATGATCTGGCTGTTCCAGAATTTCCGTGGGGTGAGCTACCTCGACATGGCCATCCGGCATTGGACCGACGCCGACAGCATGATCCTCGCGATCGACCGGCTCGGCACCTCGATACACCAGGCGTTCAGGAAGGGGCCGGCGTCGCCGGCGCAAATCAGCGCCTGGAAGGAAGAGATTCGTCAGCTCGACCATCAAATCAGCCACTTCTCCAAAGCTTTTTCCGACAGTCTCGGCGAGGGATCCCGCTTCATCATGATGGCGCTCATGATGGCCAATCTCGCTACCGCCGCTTTGCTCATCCTGCTTGCCGTATGGCGCACACGCAAACTCCTGGCGCAGCGTCGGGCTTTTCAGAATGCTCTCAACGCCGAACGTGAGCGGGCCCAGATCACCCTGGCCTCTATCGGCCAGGCCGTCATCAGCACCGGAGCAGACGGACGCCTGGACTATATGAACGCCGTCGCGGAATGTCTGATGGCATGCCCGTTCAGTGCAGCCAGGGGCAAACCGGTCGCGTCGCTGTTCCGGCTTGTGGACAAGGACACCGGCGTCGAAGAACCCCGGTTGATGGAGCGCCTGCTGGCCGGCGAACCGTACGGCGCCAACGCCCGCCCGCAACTGCTGCGGCGCGCTGACGGCTCATTTGTTCCCGTCGCATTGACCGGTGCGCCACTGCTGGTTTCCGGCCATGTTGTCGGCGCGGTCCTCGCTTTCCACGACATGACGCGCGAACAGGATTACATCGAGCGGCTTTCATGGCAGGCGTCGCACGACGCGTTGACCGGGCTTGTCAACCGCCGCGACTTCGAAAGCCACCTGGAAAGGGCAATTGCGGAATTGCAATCCCGCCAGCATGCGTTGATGTATCTGGATCTCGACCAGTTCAAGCTTGTCAACGATACCTGTGGTCATGCCGCCGGCGATCAGTTGTTGCGGCAGATTTCCGTGTTGCTCGGCAACCCGCTGCGACCCGGCGACATCCTGGCCCGATTGGGCGGCGACGAATTCGGTGTTCTGCTCCTCGATTGCAAACCGGATCTCGCCGCCGACATCGCCGAACGGCTGCGTGCGACCGTGCAGGATCTGCATTTTGCTTGGGTCGGTCGGCCGTTCAACATCACCGTCAGCATCGGCATGGTCCAGATCACCAACGGCAAAATCACGATCGAGGAGACCCTGCAAGCCGCCGATGTCGCATGCTACATGGCCAAGGAAAAAGGCCGCAACCGGGTCCAACTGCACAGCGACGGCGATACGGCCTTGCGGGAGCGCTTCAGCGAGATGGCCTGGGTTCAGCGTCTGCACGCAGCGCTGGAAGAAAACCGCTTCAAGCTTCATGCCCAGGAAATCTGGCCATTGAACGACGCGGCTGCGGAAACCGGCGCCCATATCGAGATCCTGTTGCGGCTGACGGACGAGGACGGCCTCATCGTTTCGCCAGCCAGTTTCATTCCGGCAGCCGAGCGCTACGGCCTGATGCCTTTGATCGACCGTTGGGTGGTGCGCAACACCTTCGGCGTTCTGGCTGCACGCCTTGCCGATCCGCGAACCGCCCCAATCGCTACCTGCGCCATCAATCTTTCCGGAGCGAGCTTTGGCGACGAGACGTTCCTCGGTTTTCTGCGCGAACAGTTTCTCGCCTACGGCATTCCACCGAAAATGATCTGCCTGGAAATCACCGAGACCAGCGCCATAGCCGACCTCGCCAACGCCATCCGCTTCATTGCGGACCTACGCGAACTGGGTTGTCGCTTCGCCCTCGACGACTTCGGTTGCGGCATGTCGTCCTTTGCCTACCTGAAGCACCTACCTGTCGACTACCTCAAGATAGACGGCAGCTTCGTCAAGGACATGCTGGAGGATCGCATCGACCGTGCCATGGTCGAGATGATCCATCATATCGGCAAGGTGATGGGCAAGCGCACCATCGCCGAATTCGTCGAAAGCGAAGGCATTGTCGCTGCGTTGAAGGAAATCGGCGTCGACTATGCCCAGGGCTATGCGATCGCCCGGCCGCAACCCTTCGATGCTTCGACGAGGTTGTTGAATCCAGGCCCAACACCACCCGGTGGGGACGGCGATCTGTGGAGCGGCCTTGCGCGCAAGCTGCGCAAGGCCGGATGACTAGAGAAGCCCGACTTCGTCAGTTCAGCTTGACCAGAACCACGCGGCGGTTCTTGGCGCGGCCCGTTTCATCGTCGTTGCTGGCAACGGGCGCCATCATGCCGGCGCCGGCCGCGGTCAATCGCGCATCGTCGATGCCATATTTCGACACCAGCGCCGCCTTGACCGATTGCGCCCGCCGCGACGACAGGTCGAGATTATAGTCGAAGGCGCCTTGATTGTCGGTGTGGCCGACAACGATCACCGCCATCTTCGGTTCGTTCGCCAGAAGCGTCGAAATCTCCTTCAGCGTCGGTTCCGATTCCGGCTTGATATCCGCCTTGTCGGTGTCGAAGAAGATGCCGTACAGCGAGATGCTGCCTGTGGCAGTCAGCGAATCCGCCATCTTGGCTGCCTCGACCACCACCATCTTCTTGTCGCGCGCCTTGGGTTCCAGCACCTGGACCACGGCAGCGGTGCGGCCGTTGAGTTCCTTGCAATAGCCGTCGTCGATCATCGAATAGGCCTGCACGGTGACATAGGCATCGCCGCCGTCCTGCGGCACCTTGGCGGCGAAAAAGCGCTGATCGTTGATGCCCGAGGTCAACGCACAAGCGCCGTTGGAAAAGCTCGCGTCCTTGATGTCGCTTTCGTGGAAGAAATACATCATCAGGCTCATGTCGCCGCCGCCGCCGCTCGACGAACGGTCGCCGGCACCACCGCACTCTTCCTTCTTGCATTCGAACAGGATTTCACCGCCGGCCGCCTCGACCACATCCTGGTAGTTGCGCAGCACTTCGAGCGGCGAGCGCTCGGCCGGCAGCACATAGGCGATCCGGGTCAAGGCGCCTTCGATTTCGGCCTTCTTGTCCGGCGCGAACACACGGTTGTTCATCGTGTCACGCGCATCCGCATCGGCACTTGGCTTCAGCGGCGACAGCGGCACGCTGAAGTCGGTGTAGGCAAATTTCTCGTAGGAGACGATGAAGGAGCCTTCGTAACGCTTGGCCAGATGGTTGTCGGCGGCACCCTCGATATCGGCGGTCGGCACCGTCGCGTCGGCTGCCGCTAACCGCAGCGTCAGCGTGAGCACAAGTCCCGCCCAGAAAAGCTTTGCAATTGTCGCAGTGATTGCCTGCATCGTCTTGTTCCTCCCTCGCGTGATGCTCGACGCTAGCAGAACAGGCAAATTCAGTCGATGAAGCACTTCACACCCGCCGTTCCAGCAGGATCGTCGCTGCGTCGTGATAGGTAGTCCGCAGCAATTCCCTGTAGCCGCACTTTGCCGCGACTTTCAGCGAGCCGGTGTTTTCCGGATCGATGATGCAGACGGTTCTTGCGCGCTCGAACGTCTCGTCACCCCAGGCGAGAACCCGTCCGACGACTTCGCTGGCGAGCCCCCGACCGTGTGCGTGCGAAGCCAGCGCCCAGCCTGCTTCCGGAATGCCTTCGATCGACGGCTCCATGTCACGCTTCAGATCGTGAAAACCGGCCTCGCCGATGAAGCGGCCGCTCGCCTTTTCCTCGATTGCCCAGAAGCCGTAGCCCAGCAGCGACCACAGGCCGGAATGACGCAGGAAGCGCATCCAGCTTTCCTCTCGCGTCCGCGGCTTGCCGCCGATGAAGCGGGTGACCAAGGGATCGGCCCACATCACGACATAAGCGTCGAAATCGTCCAGTTGGTGCGGTCGCAGGATGGTTCGCGGCGTCTCGATGACCGGAGCCGACCTGGTTTGAAAAGCATTCATGAAGTGCCTCGTTTGCGATGTCTGGCGTTAGCGAACCGCCAAAAGGAGGCAAGGGCCAGCAAGGCGATATCGCCTGCCCATCGACCGGCACGGCGATGGTTCAGCCGTGCCAAACCATGTTCATGTAAATGCCGCTGCGTTGCAGCTCATCGAGCATCTGGTCGAGCCGCTTCTGCTTGGTTTCAGGGCGTTTGGCGCGGGCAATCCAGCCTAGGTAATCGTTCTTCTGATAATCCGGCCGAGCCTCATAGGCCAACATTAATCCCCGCTCTGCAAGAGCGGTTCGGATATCGTCGGGCATCGGATTGAGGGCGCGTTTCAGCCTGGTCATGCGCAAAAACCTAAGCTGTCAGGATCTGGCGTCAATGGCGCCGATTGCCGGGAGTTCCGGTATGGGAATCTCGTCGAACGATGCTACCTTTCGCAACTGACCGATTCAGCGGGGCCGATTCAAACGCTCGGGTTCGACACTGGCCGTCCGACGGGAGAAAAAGAGCATGGACACCACCGATCTTGTGCTGGCGATCGTCCATCATCTGCTGGTATTTTCACTGGCAGGCATCATAGGCGCCGAGTTTGTCCTGATCCGCAGCGAATTGCCTGCCGCGACGCTCAAGCGGCTTGCCGGCATTGATCGTCACTACGGCATCATCGCCACGCTGATCATCGTCGTCGGCATCGGCCGCGTCTTCTATGGCCTGAAGGGCTGGGAGTTCTACGTCTACAACTGGATGTTCTGGGCAAAGATGGCAGCCTTCGCCATTGTCGGCCTGTTGTCGATCATCCCGACCATCCGCTTCATCTCCTGGAACAGGCAGGCCGCCGCCAGCCCCGGCTTCCAGGTGCCGGCGGCGGAACTTGCATCCGTACGCAGCTATGTACGCGCCGAAGCGTTCATCTTCCTGCTAATCCCGGTGTTTGCGGCGGCGATGGCGCGCGGCTACGGCTACTAGAATAGATCGAAGGAAGGGCAGAGGGGTCCGCAGCCGGCATTCGCCAACGCACAGCCGCAGATTTCCACCATGCGCATCCGCGTCCACCCAGGCCCCAAACATCTTTCCACCCATCGATCGCGGTCAATTGCGGATAAATGCAGTTTGCCGTTTGAGTCCGATTGCAATCTGCTAGCTTGTAACAATAGTTGCTCCATCCACAGCCGGTGTGAGAGGAAGTCGGCGTAGTGGTTGGCGTTCATATCCTGGGAGGAGAACACGATGAGAAAGTTCGTTAATGCACTCGCTGCCGCCGCTGCCGTCACCCTTTATCCGTTCGCCGCGGACGCCCAAACCTATCCCGAACGAACCATCACCGTTGTGGTGCCGTTTTCGGCCGGCGGCCCGACCGACACGGTCACGCGCCTCGTCGCGGAAGCCATGTCGAAGGATCTCGGCCAACAGGTCATCGTCGAGAATGTCGGCGGCGCCGGCGGCACGCTGGGCGCGGGCCGCGTCGCCAACGCCGAGCCGGACGGTTATACGCTGCTCCTCCATCATATCGGCATGGCGACCAGCGCGACGCTCTACAGAAAGCTTGCATACGACACGCTGAACGCCTTCGAATATGTCGGCCTCGTCACCGAGGTGCCGATGGCCATCGTCGCCCGCAAGGACCTTGAGCCGACCGATCTGAAGGGGCTGGTCGAGTACGCCAAGGCCAATAAGGATACGGTCACGGTCGCCAATGCCGGCATAGGTGCGGCCTCGCACCTATGCGGCATGCTGTTCATGAGCGCCATCAAGACGCCGCTGGTCACCGTCCCCTACAAGGGCACCGGCCCGGCCATGACCGATCTTCTCGGCGGCCAGGTCGACATCATGTGCGACCAGACGACCAACACCACCAAGCAGATCCAGGGCGGCACGATCAAGGCCTACGCTGTCACCTCGCCGGAACGCCTTGATGTGTTGCCGGACGTCCCGACGGCGACGGAAGGCGGCCTTCCCGAGGTGCAGGTCGGCATCTGGCACGCCCTCTACGCCCCCAAGGGCACGCCGGCCGAAATCACCGAACGCCTGTCGAAATCGCTGCAGGTCGCGCTGAAGGACCAGAACGTCGCCGCCCGCTTCGCCGAACTCGGCACCAAGCCGTCGCCCGAGGCCGACGCGACGCCGGCCGCGCTGAAGGCCAAGCTGGAAAGCGAGATCGCGCGCTGGAAGCCAATCATCGAAGCCGCTGGCCAGTACGCCGACTGAGGATTTGAACGGGGCGCCACCAGCGCCCCGTTTTCGCTTCGGCCCCCGTTTTCGCATTGCAACGTCGCGCCCGCGGCGCGGGTCTGGGAGGAAAATCATGAAGCCTTTTGCAATCGACAGGACCAACGGCATATGCGCCGCGCTGTTCATCTTTTTTGGCGCATTTTTCGCGCTGCAGTCGCTCGGCCTCGAAATCGGCACCGCCTTCCGCATGGGGCCGGGCTATTTCCCGCTGGTCCTGGCGATCGTCCTGATCGCGCTTGGCGTCGTCATCCTCGTCCAGGCAGTGCGCTTCGAGAGCGAGCCGATCGGCCACATTGCGTGGCGCGGCATGCTGTTCATCCTTCCCGCTCCGATCTTCTTCGGCCTGACGGTGCGCGGCCTCGGCTTCATCCCGTCGATCTTCCTGACGGCGCTGATCGCATCATTTGCCAGCGCCCGCATGAAGCCGCTGACCGCGCTCGTGCTATCGGCCGGCCTGACGCTGTTTGCGTTCCTCGTCTTCAGCTACGCACTCGGCCTGCCGTTCCAGCGCTTCGGCCCTTGGCTGCCATTGTGAGGAGATGACCATGGAACTCCTCAGTAATTTGGCGCTCGGCTTCTCGACGGCTACAACGCCGGCAAATCTCGGTTTCTGCCTGATCGGCGTCCTTCTCGGCACACTGATCGGCGTCCTGCCAGGCATCGGCGCCACCGCAACCATCGCCATGCTGTTACCGATCACCTTCCAGATCGGCGACCCGGTTTCCTCGCTCATCATGCTCGCCGGCATCTACTATGGCGCGCAATATGGCGGCTCGACCACCGCCATTCTGATCAACATGCCTGGCGAATCCTCGTCGGCCGTCACCGCAATCGACGGCTACCAGATGGCCAAGAACGGCCGCGCCGGGGCAGCACTCGCGATCGCGGCAATAGGCTCGTTCTTTGCCGGCACGGTGTCGACCTTCCTCGTCGCCGTCTTTGCCCCCCCGCTGACGGCGATAGCGCTGGAATTCGGCGCGGCCGAGTATTTTTCGCTGATGATCGTCGGCCTCGTCTCGTCCATCGCGCTCGCCCACGGCTCGATCGTCAAGGCGCTGGCGATGGTCGTGCTCGGCCTGCTGCTCGGCATTGTCGGCACCGACATCTACACCGGCACGCCGCGCTTCACGCTCGGCATTCGCGAATATGCCGACGGGCTGAATTTCGTCGCGGTGGCGGTCGGCGTCTTTGGCGTCGCCGAGATCCTGCGCAACCTCGAAAACGAGCACGAGCGCTCGGTACTGATCAGCAAGGTCTCCGGCCTTATGCCGACCCGCGAGGACTTTCGGCGCATGGCGGCGCCCATCGTGCGCGGAACGATCATCGGTTCGGCGCTCGGCATCCTGCCGGGAGGCGGCGCGATCCTTGCAGCCTTTGCCTCCTACACGGTCGAAAAGCGCGTATCGAAACACCCGGAGGAATTCGGCAAGGGCGCCATCGAAGGCGTCGCTGGACCGGAATCAGCCAACAATGCCGGCGCGCAGACCTCCTTCATCCCGATGCTGACGCTCGGCATTCCGGCCAACCCGGTAATGGCGCTGATGATCGGCGCGATGATCATCCAGGGCATCGTGCCCGGCCCCAATGTCGCGACCGAACAGCCAGCGCTGTTTTGGGGCATCATCGCCTCGATGTGGATCGGCAATCTGATGCTGATCGTCCTGAACCTGCCGCTGATCGGGCTTTGGGTGAAGCTCCTGACGATCCCCTATTACGTGCTCTTCCCGATCATCATGGCGTTCTGCTCGATCGGCGTGTACAGCGTCAACACCAACGTCTACGACCTCTACGCCGTCGCCTTCTTCGGCATCCTCGGCTACCTCCTGACCAAGCTGCGCTGCGAACCCGCGCCGCTGCTGCTCGGCTTCGTGCTCGGCCCGTTGCTGGAGGAAAACCTGCGCCGCGCCATGATTCTCTCGCGCGGCGACCCGACCACCTTCGTGACGAGACCGATCAGCGCCGGCCTGCTCTTCGTCGCGCTCGCCGTGCTCGTCGTCGTCTTCCTGCCGGCGGTCAAGAAGAAGCGCGAAGAGGTGTTTGTGGAGGAGGATTAGAATCGAGCGGCGCGAGTTCGACCAGCGGCGCCGGCACATCGGTCGTCTTCTCCTGAGCCTTGCAGATGTCGGCAATGACGCAGGCCGGACAATCCGGCTTGCGCGCCTTGCAGACATAGCGGCCATGCAGGATCAGCCAGTGATGCGCGTGGCGCATGAACTCGTCCGGGATGATCCTCAACAGCCCTTGCTCGACCTGCTCCGGCGTCTTGCCGGGCGCCAGGCTCAGCCGGTTGCCGATGCGCAAGATATGGGTGTCGACCGCCATCGTGTGCTGGCCGAAGGCCATGTTGAGCACGACATTGGCGGTCTTGCGACCGACACCCGGCAGCTTGACCAGTTGATCCCTGTCGTCAGGCACCTCGCCGCCATGGTCGCGGATCAGCACTTCGGACAGCGCAATGGCGTTCTTTGCCTTGTTGCGCCAGAGCCCGATGGTTCTGATGTAGTCGCCAACCTTGACCTCGCCCAGCGCCAACATCTTTTGCGGCGTATCGGCAACCTGGAACAGCGCCCGTGTCGCCTTGTTGACGCCGGCATCGGTCGCCTGCGCCGAAAGCACCACCGCCACCAGCAACGTGAAGGCGTTGACATGTTCGAGCTCACCCTTCGGCTCCGGCCGCTGAACGGAAAACCGCCGGAAGATCTCGTGCACTTCGGCCGGGCTGTAGAGCGACCCGGGCCGCACCGGCCTGGGGCGCGGCTTGGCATTCGAGCCGTCGCGGCGACCGGGCGGCAACTCAATTTCTTGGGTGGGGCAATTTTTGGACTTGGGGCTCGTCATTCCCTTCCTATAATATCCCACCATGAGCGACACAAACGCCTCATTTCAGGCCGACGAACCATTCTTCCATGCGCTGCTGACACCGCATCGGTCGCTGGGCAAAACCGGCTTTGCCATCCTGATGGGGACGCTGTTGTTCGGCTGGGTGGTGACCGGCGCGTTTTTCCTGTCGCGCGGCGCCTGGCCGGTGTTCGGTTTCTTCGGCCTCGACGTGATTGCTGTCTACATCGCCTTCCGCGCCAACTATCGTGCCGCCCGCGCCCGCGAGGAGGTATCGGTCTCGCGCACCAGCCTCGACATCCGCAAGACGGCTCCGTCAGGCAAATCGGAAGCGCATCGCTTCAATCCGTTCTGGGCGCGCTTTTCGATCGCCCGCCACGCCGAGATCGGCATCACCAGAATGGCAGTGGAAGCCCAAGGGCAGAATGTGCCGATCGGGTCTTTCCTGGACCCGGACTCGCGCGAAAGTTTCGCCACCGCCTTTTCGAGGGCACTGGCGACCGCCAGAACGCGTTAGACCCGTCACTTCAAAACCGGAAGCGCAAGATCCTGCCGACTTTGCGCAATGCGGGAATGTGTCTCCAAAGCCCGATGAACAATTTCGCGGACCAGCCCATGTGAGCTGTGCGTTCAGCGCTGTAGGCCGAGATGTCATCGACAAACCGCAACTTCGGAACGACGCGCTCCAGGTCGTGCGGGTCGTCGATCGCCCAGTGGACCTCGGCGCCCGTCGCCCTGATAGTCGGGTTGAGGCGCAGCAGCTTCAGGCCGAAGCGGCTGTAAGCGTCGAACATCAGTTCGCCGCTGGCAAGATGCGAAACAAGGCGCGACAACAGGCGTGGCCCCTCCTCGGCCGGAAGATAGGGCGTCAGTCCTTCCATCACCACAACGGCAGGTCGGTTGTGCGGCACCTCGGCCAGCCAATCCGGTTCGGTTACCGATGATGCGACCAGGTGATAATGGTCCCGCGAAGTATAAAGCTTGCGCCTGAGTTCGATGACATCCGGATAGTCGATATCGAACCACTCTACGCCTTCGGGCGGATCGACGCGGAAGATGCGCGTATCGAGCCCGCAGCCGAGATGCAGCACGATGGCGCCGGGATTCCTGGCGATGAAATCTTGAACACGCACGTCGAACGTCTTGGCCCGGATCGCCAGGCCGATGCCGAGATTGGTGTCGACCTTGAGCCGTGAGAAATCATAGTCGATGGCGCGCACCGCCTCATCGGCGAAGCGATCCCCGAGCAGCGAATGCGGCAGCCGACTCTCCAGCGCCTTGCCGTAGAGCGTCATCAGCAAGGTCTCCCTTGCCCCGGTCAGGTTCACCTTTTCGCCGGCCATCGGCATCCCCTGCTTGGCCTGTGTCTGTGTGGGCCAGTGTCTATCTGGTTGCCGGCGGCAACAAGGCAAGTTTCGGGTGGTGGCAAAGGGCGGGAAGAACGATATTTGCAGTCAAGGAGATATTGCCATGAACGCCCAGATGACCATGAATGCCCAGATGAAACCGTCAGCCATCCTTCAGAACGACATCACGCCCGAAGGCAGCGACTACGAAGTCGTGCGTCGCGCGATCGAGAAGATCAGCCTGGACTATCGCGACCAACCCTCGCTTGAGACATTGGCCGAGGAAGTCGGCGAGACGCCGACCGGCCTGCAGAAACTGTTCACCCGTTGGGCTGGCTTATCGCCCAAGGGCTTCTTGCAGGCTGTTACGCTCGATCATGCGCGCAAACTGCTCGATTCCGGCATGCCGCTGCTCGAGGCTTCGTTCGAGGTTGGCATGTCCGGCCCCGGCCGGCTGCACGATCTCTTCGTCACCCACGAGGCGATGTCGCCGGGCGACTACAAGACGCGCGGCGCCGGCCTGACCATCCGCTACGGCTATCATATCTCGCCGTTCGGTATCGCCCTGATTATGGTCACCGACCGCGGACTGGCCGGCCTTGCCTTCAACGACGCCGGCGGCGAGCGCGCAGCCTTCGCCGACATGTCGGGCCGCTGGCCGAACGCAACCTATGTCGAGGACATGTCCGCCACCGCACCCTATGCCGCTCGTATCTTCGATCCGACGCTGTGGCGTGCCGATCAGCCGCTGCGCGTCGTCATGATCGGCACCGACTTCCAGCTCCGTGTCTGGGAAGCTCTGCTGCGCATCCCAATGGGCAAGGCCTGCACCTATTCTTCGATCGCCGCCCGCATCGGCGCGCCGTCAGCAAGCCGCGCGGTGGGTGCCGCAGTCGGCGCCAATCCGATGTCCTTCGTCGTGCCGTGTCATCGGGCTCTCGGCAAATCCGGCGCTCTCACCGGCTACCACTGGGGCTTGACGCGCAAGCGCGCCATCCTCGGCTGGGAAGCGGGGCAGATCACGTCCTGAAATGGTTGACATGGAGCAACACCGGCGAAAACCTTTCGCCGGTGTTTTTCATTTCATGCCGAAAATGACATCACCTTGCTGACCTGAGCGAATGGCGAAATGACAGAGCGCCTGCCGCATCAGCATGCTCTGGAAAGCAGCGGTCTTACAGGGTAGCTTCCCGCGTATTCAGCAGGAGGCATTCCTTGATTATCGTTGTCGGCTCGATCAACCTCGACCTTATCGCCAATGTCGACCGTTTGCCCGCACCCGGCGAGACGGTGCGCGGCTCCGGTTTCACCACCGCGCCCGGCGGCAAGGGCGCCAACCAGGCGCTGGCGGCCGCCCGTGCCGGCGCCAAGGTGCGCATGGTCGGCGCGGTCGGCAAGGATAACTTCGCCACCGAGGCGCTGGCGCTGCTGCGAGACGGCAAGATCGATCTGTCCGGCGTCGGCGAAAGCTTCGCCTCGACCGGCACGGCGCTGATCATGGTCGGCGCCGACGGCGAGAACGTGATCGCTGTGGTGCCTGGCGCCAACGACTCGGTTCTGCCGGGCGATCTTTCCAAGGCTTTCCCGGGGAAAGGCGATGTCGTGCTGCTGCAGCACGAAATCCCGCTGCAGACCATCGATGCCGCGCTCGACGCCGCACGCGCTGCAGGCGCGATCACCGTGCTCAACACCGCCCCGTTCCGCGGCGAGGCCGCCGCCCTCCTCGCCAAGGCCGACTATGTCGTCGCCAACGAAACCGAATTCGACCTCTACGGCGAAGCAATGTCGCTGAAGGGTCGGGACCGCCCGGCACGGATGCGCGATTTTGCCGGCAAGACCGGCCGCACCATCGTCGTCACGCTCGGCGGCGATGGCGTGCTGGCCGCGACACCGGACGATTTCCTGACCATTCCGGCGCTGAAGATCACCCCGGTCGACACGGTCGGCGCCGGCGATACGTTTTGCGGCTATTTCGCCGCCGGTCTGTCATCCGGCCTGCCGCTCGAGCAGGCGCTCACTCGCGCCGCCGCCGCCGGTTCGCTCGCCTGCCTGAAGCCGGGCGCCCAGCCGTCGATCCCGCTGGCGCGCGATGTCGATGCTGCTTTGCAGAAACCCGCCGACTAGAAGAAGCCATGCGTCCTGTAACCAAACATGCCGTGCCCCCCGCCGGCGATATCTGCCGCCTGTCCGCCGTGGACCTTGCCGACGCGATCAGGCGCCGTCACCTGTCCGTGCGCGAGGTGATGGTGGCATTCCTCGACCGGATTGAAGCGGTGAACCCGCTGGTCAACGCCATCGTCTCGCTGCACGAGCGTAGCGACATCCTGGACGAGGCCGACACGGCAGACGTCCATCTGGCGCAGGCGGGGCATGCCGGGCCGCTGTTTGGCCTGCCGATCGCCATCAAGGACCTGGCTCTGACCAAGGGCCTCACGACCACGTTCGGCTCGCCGATCTTTGCCGATTTCGTCCCGCAAGAAGATGATTTCTTCGTCGAACGCGTCCGCAAGGCCGGAGCCATCGTTATCGGCAAGACCAACGTTCCCGAATTCGGACTTGGCTCCAACACCTACAACACCGTGTTCGGCCCGACGCTCAACGCTTTCGATCCGGCCGTGACCGCCGGCGCGGCTCGAGCGGTGGAGCGGCCGTTGCACTCGCGCTCGACATGGTTCCCATCGCTGACGGCAGCGACTTTGGCGGCTCGCTGCGCAATCCGGCCGCCTACAACAATATCTATGGCTTTCGCCCATCCCAGGGACTTGTTCCCGGCGGCCCTGACCTAGATGTCTTCCATGCGCAGATGGGCGTCGATGGGCCGATGGGCCGGAGCGTTCGCGACATGGCGCTGCTGCTTGACCAGCAGGCCGGTCACCACCCCCGCGCACCGCTGTCGCATTACAAGCAAGGTTCGTTCCTCGAAGGGCTGGAAACGGCTGCGGCTGGCGGCCGCATCGCCTGGTTCGGCGATCTCGGCGGCCATCTGCCCATCGAACCCGGCATTTTGCAGCTGTGTGAGGCCGCGCTGGCCCGGCTCGCGGACGCATCGTTCGTCGCGAAGCCGCTGGTGCCGGATGTCGACTTCGAAGCGCTGTGGCAGGCCTTCGTGACGCTGCGCCAGGCGACCAGCGGCTGCGCGCTGAGAGCTCACTACGACGATCCCGCAAAGCGCAGGCTTCTGAAGCCGGAGGCGTTGTGGGAAGTGGAACAGGCGCAGCAGCTGACGGCACCGCAGGTTTACGCCGCCACCGTTCGACGCTCATCCTGGCATCGAACGCTGCTGTCGCTGTTCGACCGCTTCGACCTCATCGCGCTGCCGAGCGCGCAGGTCTTTCCCTTCGATGTCGCGACCCACTGGCCGCAGGAGGTCGCCGGCCGGACCATGGACAGCTACCACCGCTGGATGCAGGTCTCTGCCTTCGCCACGCTGGGCGGCTGTCCGGCGGTCAACGTGCCGGTCGGCTTCGACGCCAAGGGCAGGCCGATGGGCATGCAATTGATCGGGCCGCCGCGCGGCGACCTTGCCGTGCTGAAAGCGGCCGCCGCCTATGAAGCGATGCTGCCGTGGCAGGCCGGTGCCTGAACAGGCTGGCATTGTCAGCGACGTTTCCTGCGGCTTGCACCGGCGTCGCCGTCATGCATGATCGCGGTTCGCCCGCGCCGAATAAGCGCATTCAGTCGAGGGAACTCCCATGTCGCTGGAATTCTACGCCGCCTATCTTGTCGCTTGCCTCGTCATCATCCTGGTGCCCGGACCGACGGTGACGCTGATCATCGCCAACAGCATCCGCCACGGCTCGCGCGCCGGCCTTGCCAATGTCGCCGGCACCCAGGCCGGGCTCGCCATCATGATCGCCATTGTCGGCATCGGCCTGACGTCGCTGATCGCGGGCATGGGGCACTGGTTCGAATGGGTGAGGCTGATCGGCGCCGCCTATCTGATCTGGATGGGCGTGCAGATGTTCCGCTCGAAAGGCACGCTGAACGCCGACGGAACGGCGAGGAAGCCGCGCGGCGGCTTCTTCCTACAGGGCCTGCTGGTGGCGCTGAGCAACCCGAAGACGCTGGTGTTCTTCGGCGCCTTCTTCCCGCAATTCATTTCCGCGGAAGGCAACTACGCTCTGCAGATCGTGGTCATGGGCCTCACCGCGATGGTCTTTGCCGCCGTGTCGGATTCGACCTACGCGCTCGCCTCCGCCCGCGCCGGACGCCTGCTGTCGGCCAGCCGCGTCAAGCTGTTGTCGCGGATCAGCGGCAGCTTCCTGGTGGGTGGCGGCCTGTGGCTGGCATTTTCAAAGGCGAAATGAGAGCGCCCCTTCCCTCGCCCCCGTTTACGGCGGTCCGAAGGACGGGCGAAACGAGTGGCTCGCCCCGGCACGGATGGTCACGCAGCGACCGCGTGAGGGGCAGCTCCGCCGCCGCTCATCCCCTGCCGGGATCTTCTCCCCGCAAACGGGGAGAAGGAAGAGGCCCTAAAGCCGCCCAAGCCTCTCAACCAGCAATGCGAAAAACGCATCATGGTCGATGTCGCGCATCACCATGGCGTTCTTCGGCCGCTTGGTCACGCCCCACCAGTCGATGACGGTCATACCCATGGTAAGCTCGGAGGCGGTCTCCACGCTGACGTTGCAGTTGCGGCCCTTGAACAGCTCCGGCTTCAACAGATAGGCGATGACGCAAGGGTCGTGTAGCGGCCCGCCGTCCGTGCCGTATTTCTCTTCGTCGAAACGCTCGAAGAATTCGAGCATGTCGGCGGTGGCCGTGCCCACTTTGGTGCCGAGCTGGCGAAAGGTCTGCGTGCGCTTGGCCGTGGTCAGCGCCTTGTGGGTGACGTCGAGCGGCATCATGACGATGGGGATGTCGGATTTGAACACGACATCGGCGGCATGCGGGTCGACATAGATGTTGAACTCGGCGGTCGGCGTAACATTGCCGCCTTCGAAGAAGCCGCCGCCCATCAGCACGATTTCCTTGATACGCGACGCGATCTTCGGCTCGCGGATCAGCGCCAAGGCAATGTTGGTGAGCGGCCCTAGCGCGCAGAGCGTGATCGTGCCGCTCGGCTCATTCATCAGCGTTTCGACGATGAAATCGACCGCGTACTGATCCTGCAACGGCATCGTCGGTTCGGCCAGTTGCGGTCCGTTGAGGCCGGTCTTGCCATGCACTTCCTCGGCGGTGACGAGTTGACGCGCCAGCGGTCGGAGGGCGCCGGCATAGACCTTGATATCGGGCCGGCCGGCAAGTTCGCAGATCTTGCGTGCGTTCTTTTCGGTGAGCTTCAACGGCACGTTGCCGGCAACAGCTGATATGCCGACGATCTCCAGTTCGGCACTGCCGAGCGCCAGCAATATGGCGACGGCATCGTCCTGGCCGGGATCCGTGTCGATGATGATCTTTAGTGGTTGAGGCATTTCAATTCCTTGTCTGGGGAGTCTTTTTGGGCGGGTTTTTTTGACGGCTTGAACTTGGCCGCGGGGCGGACCATATCAAGACCACCGGGAAAGATGCCATGCGGGTCTTTCCACTTTATGTCGCTCTCGAGAGGACAGTGTAACATGAGCCGAATGACGCCCTTTTCCAGCCCGCTTCTTCTGGGTTTCGACGCTATGGAAAAGACCCTTGAGCGTCTGGCGAAGACCGGTGACAGCTATCCTCCCTACAACATCGAGCGCCTCAGCGGTGCCGACGGCAAGGCCGAAAGGCTGCGCATCACGCTCGCTGTTGCCGGGTTCGCGGAAAACGATCTCGATGTCACCACGGAGGAAAACCAGTTGGTCGTGCGCGGCCGTCAAAACGACGACACCGAGCGCGAATTCCTTCACCGCGGCATCGCCGCGCGCCAGTTCCAGCGCTGTTTCGTGCTGGCCGACGGCATGCGGGTGATCGCGGCGGAGCTGAAGAACGGCCTTCTGTCGATCGATCTCGATCGGCCGGAGTCGGAACGGCTGGTACGGAAAATAAACATATCGGTGAAAGACTGATCTTTACCGATGGCTCTCATGCGGGATGGCCTTGAGCGGCGTCTCGCGCCAAGGAGGCTTGAATGACCAGAACTGACGAAAATCTCGCCATGACCAGCGGCGAATTCGCCCATCTCGGCGAAGGCTCGGTCGCCTATCTCCGGAAAGTGTCGAGCGACGATCTGCGCGGGCGCTTCCCCGGCCTCGGTGAAATCGAACCCGGCATGGAGTTGTGGGCATTGTTTGCCGCCAACGGCCAGCCGATCCTGCTTTCCGATGCTCGCGACCGCGCATTGGCCGGTGCGATGGAAAACGACCTGACCACTGTCGCTATCCACTAAACCATGATCCCGAAAAGTGGGACCCGGTTTTCGGAGTAGATCATGGTCAAACAAGAACGACGGCTGTCCGGTTGAAAAGGATAGGGCCGCTCACCGCGGCCCTGGAAGTCCTGTCAAAATGTGATCTCAATCGAAAAAACTTCAGGCCGCGTGCGAGGCCTGCGTGTCCGACAACAGCGCGTGGATTGCCACGGCATCGCGCGTACCCCTGATCTTGGCCACCATGTCGGCATCGCGCAGCACCCGCGCGATGCGCGACAATGCCTTGAGGTGATCGGCACCGGCACCTTCCGGGGCCAGCAGCAGGAACACCAGATCGACCGGCTGATCGTCCAGCGCCTCGAAATCGACCGGCGTCTCCAGCCGGGCAAACACCCCGGCAATACGCTTCACCCCGGCCAGCTTGCCGTGCGGAATGGCGATGCCGTTGCCGACGCCGGTAGAGCCCAGCCGTTCGCGCTGCAGGATGGTGTCGAACACCTCCCGCTCCGGAATGCCTGAAATTGCCGCCGCCCTTTCGGACAGCAATTGCAGCAGCTGCTTCTTCGAGTTCGCCTTCAACGCCGGCATGATCGCCGGAACGTTGATAAGATCGCTCAGATCCATGCTTGAAAATCCCTTGTTCGCCTGCCGTCGCCAGTCCTCGCCCCTCGCGCGGCCGGCTCCTTATCCCTGTGCGACTTTGGTCGTGGACGGATCGATCCAGCCGATGTTTCCGTCCGGCCGGCGATAGACGATGTTGAGATGTTCGTTTCCGGCATTGCGGAAAACGAAAACCGGGCTGTCCTTGGTGTCGAGCTCGATAACGGCTGACGCGACCGACATGGTCTTTAGCGTCATGGTCGATTCGGCGACGATGGCCGGCGCGAAATTCTCCGGTATGTCCTCGTCGTCGTCGGCTAGCGGCGCCATCACCGTATAGGCGATGTCGGTGGGTTCGCCGTTGGTGTTGCCCGAATTGTGTGATTTCAGACGTCGCTTGTAGCGTCGAAGCCGGGTTTCGAGACGGTCGGCCGCGGCCTCGAAGGCCAGCGTCGGATCCTGGGCGTCGCCGGTTGCTTGCAGCGAAGCACCGGAATCGAGCCGGATCATGCAATCGGCCGAATAGCGCGACCCCGATTTGATGACCGTGACATGCCCCGAAAAGCCCCGATCGAAATATTTTCCGATCGCCTCGCCGACACGATCGGTGATGCGCGTACGGAACGCATCGCCGATATCCATATGTTTTCCCGATATGCGCAGTTTCATCTGAAAACTGACCTTCCTTGCTCAGGCTTCAAACTGGCCAGAGTTTATACTCGTGGTCCGTGCGCACAAGCTTTGCGGCGTCACTCGCGCCGATTTTAAATCCGAACTTTCCGGTTGATCACAAGCCGCCTTCTTGGCCGTCCCGTGGCCTATCGTGACGGACCATCCGCATGCGGACAATCTAGTGCGTCTCATGCGGGCGGGCTTCTAGCCACTTCATTGCGGCTTGTCAATGAAGCTCGCCAGCTGTGGAAATTCGGCTGCGGTTCAGCGCCCGGCGCTGGCCAGAGCACGTTTTTCGCGCCGCCGCTGCACCGACGAGGGAATGTTCATGCCCTCCCGGTACTTGGCGACCGTTCGCCGGGCGATGTCGACACCATTTTCCCGCAACATATCCACGATCGCGTCGTCGGAAAGCACGTCGACGGGTTTTTCCTCGTCGATCAACTGCTTGATCCGGTCGCGTACCGCTTCCGACGAATGCGCATCGCCACCGCCCGACGAAGCGATCGAGGCGGTGAAGAAATAGCGCAGTTCGAACACACCGCGCGGCGTCAGCATGTATTTGTTCGCCGTGACCCGGCTGACGGTCGATTCGTGCATGCCGATGGCATCGGCCACCGTGCGCAGGTTGAGCGGCCTGAGCTGACGCACGCCATGGACGAGAAAAGCATCCTGCTGGCGCACGATTTCCGAGGCAACCTTGAGGATGGTCTTCGCCCGCTGGTCGAGGCTGCGCGTCAGCCAGTTAGCATTTTGCAGGCATTCAGCCAGAAAATCCCTTTCCGTCTGGTTTTTCGCCTGGGGCGAAACCTGGGCGAAATAGATATGGTCGACCAGCACGCGCGGCAGCGTTTCGGCATTGAGCTCGACCGTCCAGCTGCCATCGTTTGCCGCCCGCACTTCGACATCGGCGACGATCGAGTCGCTGGTGCCGCCCGAAAACGCCGTCCCCGGTCGCGGATCGAGCGCCCGGATTTCGGCCAGCATGTCGAGAAGATCCTCCTCGTCGACTCCGCAAATCCGTTTCAGCGTCTGGAAATCGCGCCGCGCCAGGAGTTCAAGGTTGGCGATCAGCGCCTTCATGGCCGGATCGAACCGATCGCGCGCCACAAGCTGCAACAACAGGCATTCGGCGAGGTCGCGAGCAAAAAGGCCGACAGGCTCGAATGTCTGACAGACCGCCAGCACCTTAGCCACCGTGGTTGCGTCGGTGCCGAGACGGATCGCGATCTCCCCCGTATCGGCGCGCATATAGCCGGCCTCGTCGAGGCCATCGGCCAGTTCGCCAGCAATCAGGCGCTCCGCCGGATCGGCAAAGGCAAGCGCAATCTGCTCGCCGACATGCTCGCGCAGCGTGATGGCGGCGGCGGCCATGTCGCCAACGTCGAAGCCGTCGGACGAGGACGCTGAACTGTTGCCGGAAGCAGATTTCCATTGCGCCGTCAGGTCGGGACCGAGCCGCTCGCTCGTCCCGGGATCGTCGGGAAACAGGTTTTCCAGCGAAGAATCGAGCTTGTCCGAGATCGCCTCGGCGCTCCATTCTGTCTCAGCCTCGAACCAGTCGCCCTCGACGGCGGCTTCAGGTGAAGCGTCAGTCTTCTGCGCCTGATCGCTCGCGGCGTCGTCCTGGGGTTCGGCGCGCTCCAGAAGCGGATTGCGCTCGATCTCATCGTCGATGAAGTGTTCGAGCTCGATATGGGTGAGTTGCAGCAGCCGAATCGACTGCATCAGTTGCGGCGTCATCACCAGCGACTGGGATTGTCGTAGCTGTAATCTCGCCGCCAGGGCCATGGTTCGGTTTCAAACGCCTCGTCTACGCATCAGCACTGCCGGGAGGAACTTTCCCAGCCGGCCATAGAAACTGGCCCGGCTTTTGCTTGTCAAGGCGAAGACTAGCAAAAGCCGCTTACCGGAGCGTTATCTCAGGGAAAATTCGCTTAAAACAATCGAGAATTGCATGAAAATCATGCCGCAACATGGATTTTACGCTCAGAGCGTGAATCCTTCGCCGAGATAAAGTCTGCGCACGTCGGCATTGGCGACCACTTCATCTGCCCGGCCATGGGTAAGCACCTGGCCGGCATGGATGATGTAGGCGCGGTCGATGAGGCCGAGCGTTTCGCGGACATTATGATCGGTGATGAGCACGCCAATGCCGCGCGCGGTCAGGTGGCGCACAAGTTGCTGGATGTCGGCAACGGCGATCGGATCAATGCCGGCGAAAGGCTCGTCGAGCAGCATGTAGGCCGGCCGCGTCGCCAGCGCGCGCGCGATCTCGAGCCGTCGCCGCTCACCACCGGAAAGCGACATCGATGGCGATTTGCGCAGATGGCTGATGTGGAATTCTTCCAGCAGTTCGTCGAGGCTGCGCTCGCGTACCTTGCGGTCCTTTTCGACCACTTCCAGCACGGCGCGGATGTTCTGCTCGACATTGAGGCCGCGAAAAATCGAGGCTTCCTGCGGCAGATAACCAATGCCGAGGCGCGCGCGGCGATACATCGGCATCGAGGTGACGTCGAAACCGTCGATCTCGATCGTGCCTTCGTCGACCGGCACCAGACCAGTGACCATATAGAAACAGGTCGTCTTGCCGGCGCCATTGGGGCCAAGCAGCCCGACCGCTTCGCCGGCGCGCACGCCGATGGTCACGCCGCTGACGACCTTGCGGCCCTTGTAGCTCTTGGTCAGGCCCTTGGCGATCAAGGTGCCCTTGAACTTTGCCTGATCGACGGTGACCGTGCCCGGTGCCGCTGGTTTGCTGGCGGCCCGCCCTGGAAGACCCGCCATCAGCGACGATATGCCAGCCATTACTGCTTCGGCGCTCCGGACTTCGGCGGCGTCCATCGACATGACGACGCGCCCGCCACAGCCGTCGACCTGAGCCAGGCCGCTTTTCATCTGCACGGTGAGCTTGCAACCCTTAAGGACGTTGACGCCTTGCGACAGCACCACCTCCTTGCCGGATAGGACGAGCACTTCCGTTTTCATGTCGAAGGTACCGCGATCGCCTGTGGCGATCTGGTCGTCCGATTTGATATAGACCTTGTTGTCGACCTCAAGGTGGTCGATGTTGGCCGAGCCGGTCATCGCCGATGCGTTGGCGGCTGAGCCCTTGGCCGCGGCTTCGGGGTCCTTGACATAGTAGACCGTCATCTTGCCGGCCTTGAGCACCGTTGGCCCCTGTACGACCGTGACGTTGCCGGTGAATACGGCGACACTGTCCGCCTGGCGGACCTCGAGCTTGTCGCTTTCGATCTGGATGGGCTTGTCGCCAGACAATTGGAGCCCGGACTGGCTGGTCGCGCTGGATTGCGCCCAGGACGGAGCCAGGCCCAGCAACAGCAAGGCCGAAGCGGCTACGACAAGCCGTGTCGAACTACTGGGACGCATTCGATTCTCCGCTCTTTGCCTCTGCCGCCTTCAAGCTGGCGGGATCGATGTTGACGCGCACTCTGTTCTCGAAAACCAGGACCTTGCCATTGTCCTGGACCGACATCGAATCCGCCGTGATTCGCGACCCGCCACGGCTGACATCGACGGGATCATCCGTCTTCATAGTGCCTTTGCCCATGTCGAGAAAGATCGATTTGAACTTCGCCTCTAAGCCGTCGGTGGTCGTCACGGTGACATCGCTGGTCAGGTTCATCGTGTTGCCATCGCGGTTGTAGATGCCGCGCTTGGCGTTGACGGACGCCACATTGTCGGGCGCCAGCGGCAATTTGGCATTGATGCCCTCCAAATCGATGATGCCTTGCTTGCCGACGTCCTGTATGGCGCGCAAGGCTGTCAGCGAGTAGGGCAGCTTCTGCTTGGTGAATCCGTTGAGCTTGGGGTTGGCCATCACCAGCTTGCCGTCGGAAAAGGCGCTGCCATCGGCCTGCACCGCGATGGAAACAGGTGCGGCAAGGTAGGAGTAGACCGGAAAGGCAACGGCGACCAGGGCAGCCGCCAGCGGCACCGCAAACTTCAAGATGCGGACACGGCGCGAATGGCGCTGCGCAAGCCCGAAGGCGTCGAGCCGCGCGGCGCCTGGCACCGCAGGAGCCAACACCGCCTCGGTATTGGTCGGTTCGATCGGTCGCGCTAACATGACTGCTTTCTATAAACCCTAGCCGCCAGACACCGCCTATAGGTGGGATGCCGGCCCCCGCAAGCAAGCACAAGCGGAGGAAAACCGCAAAAATGTGACGGCTTCTGTTGTACAAGCGAAATTGAAGTCAACACAACTGTCCGCACTTCATACCAGATACGGGCGGGCGGCGTTAATTTTTCATGAAACGCCCGTTGCAGGCGTTGGCCGCCCGTTGTTTGGGGCAAGCCTGTCAGGAAACGGTAGCCGGGCGCAGATGGTTGCTTTAAAAGCATCTCTCCCACCGACTATGAGGCTGACTATGGCACTGAGAGCCGACGACCTGATCGACCGCCGCCGTTTGCGACGCAAGCTGACATTCTGGCGTGTTGCTGCATTCGCTATCGTAGCAGCAGGGCTGATCGCCCTTTCGGCATGGGTCTACGGTGACGACTTCGCAGGCGCAGGCGTCGACCACATCGCCAAGGTCAGGATCGAAGGCACCATCACCGAAGACGAGGAACTGATCAAACGGCTGGAAACCATCCGCCAGTCCTCGACGGTGAAAGGCGTGATCCTGTCTATCGATTCGCCCGGTGGCACCACGGTCGGTGGCGAATCTATCTACGAGGAGGTGCGCAAGCTCGCCGCCGACAAGCCGGTGGTGGCGCAGGTCGGCACGCTCGCCGCATCGGCGGGCTACATGATCGCAAGTGCTACCGACCATATCGTCGCCCGCAAATCCTCGATCGTCGGCTCGATCGGCGTGCTTATCCAGTATCCCGATGTCAGCGGCCTCATGGACAAGCTCGGCATCAAGCTCGAGGAAGTGAAATCCTCGCCGCTGAAAGCTTCGCCCTCACCCTTCAAGCCGACCAACGACGACGAGCGCGCCATGGTCCGCAAGCTCATTCTCGACAGCTACGACTGGTTCGTCGGCATCGTCGCCGAGCGCCGCAAGATGACTCAGGCACAGGCGCTGGCGCTCGCCGACGGTTCGATCTTCACCGGCCGGCAGGCGCTCACCAACCGGCTGATCGACGCTGTCGGCGGCGAGACTGAAGCGATCGACTGGCTGGCAACCAAGGGCGTCGATGCCAAGCTCAAGGTGGTGGAGTGGAAAGACACCGAAAAACGCGGCGGCTTCCTGTTCTCGAAGGCGATGGCGCAGAGCATCGGCAGTGCGCTCGGCCTGCCGGACGCCGGTGGCGACGTCATTCACGAACTTGGCGCCGACCGCTTGTTTCTTGACGGTCTCGTTTCCGTCTGGCACCCTTGATGGGTCGTATGGGACGATTAAAAAAGCAAATAAAATCATCCTCATAATTTGACTGCAGTGCTTTCACGGGGAACCTTTCTCATGATCAAATCCGAACTTGTGCAGATCATTGCCACGCGCAACCCGCATCTTTTCCTGCGCGACGTCGAAAACATCGTCGGCGCCATTTTCGACGAGATCACCGACGCCCTTGCCGAAGGCAACCGGGTCGAATTGCGTGGCTTTGGCGCTTTTTCGGTGAAAAACCGCCCCGCCCGCACCGGGCGCAATCCGCGCACCGGCGAATCCGTCGAGGTCGAGGAGAAATGGGTGCCGTTCTTCAAGACCGGTAAGGAGTTGCGTGAAAGGCTGAACGGCGGCAAATAGGCGCCGCGGGCGCAGGCGCCCACTGGCCTTTCGACAGGAAACCTTATGTTCAATCGCTTCATGCTCGTCGTGGTCTTCGTGCCGCTGGCCATCATCCTGGTTGCGCTTGCCGTTGCCAACCGCGAACTGGTTGCCTTCACGCTCGACCCGTTCAATCCCGGCAACCCGGCGCTGACGCTGAACCTGCCGCTTTTCATCTTCCTGTTCCTGGCGCTCGCCATCGGCATGATCGTCGGCAGCCTGGCGACCTGGGTCAAGCAGGGCCGCTACCGCAAGCTGGCGCGCCAGCGCGGCGTCGAGGCCGAGAACCTGCGGCAGGCGGTCAGCCGCGCGCCCGCCGCGCCGCAAGGCCCGTCCCAAGGGTCGGCCCAAGGATCGGCCTTGCCGAAGCCGACCAGTTGAACCGCCGGTCGGCGTTTTTCTCTCCACGGAGTTTTTCATGCTGACCATTTCGGCCGCCGAGGTCGACCATGCGCTGACCTTTCCCGGACTGGTCGAAACCTTGCGCGCAGCCTTTCGCGACGGCGCCGTGCAGCCTGTGCGGCATCATCATGCGGTCGAACGGCCCGACGGTGCTGCCTCGACGCTGCTTTTGATGCCGGCCTGGACCGACTTCAATGCCGCCGGCACCTCTGCCGGCGGCCATATAGGCGTCAAGATCGTCACCGTGTCGCCCGACAACAACGCTATCGGCAAACCCGCGGTCATGGGGCTCTACCTCTTGCTCGACGGCGCCACCGGCGAGCCTGAGGCCTTGATCGACGGCCAGCGGCTGACGCAGTGGCGCACCGCCTGCGCCTCGGCGCTGGCCGCCTCCTATCTGGCCCGCAAGGACGCCTCGCGGCTCCTTGTGGTTGGCGCCGGCGCGCTGTCGCCGTTCCTCGCCAAGGCGCATTCGGCTGTGCGACCGATCAAATCCATCCGCATCTGGAACCGCACGCCGGCCAATGCCGAAAAGGTTGCGGCGGAATTGCGCGCCGAAGGCTTTGCTGCAGAAGCCGCAAGCGATCTCGACGCCGAACTTGGTCAGGCCGACATCGTCTCGTCGGCGACCATCACCACTGCACCGCTGATCAGGGGCGCATTTTTGCATCCGGGAACCCATGTCGATCTGGTTGGCGGCTTCACGCCGACGATGCGCGAAAGCGACGACGATGCGATTGCGCGGGCCCGCGTCTATGTCGACACCCGCGCCGGCGCCACCAAAGAGGCGGGCGATATCGTCCAGCCGCTGGCCTCCGGCGTGCTGAAGGCGGAAGCCATCGTCGCCGACTTGCATGAACTCGCGCGTGGCCAGAAAGAGGGCCGTCAGAGCCCCGATGAGATCACGCTGTTCAAGTCGGTTGGCGCCGCCCTCGAGGACCTTGCCGCCGGCATTGCCGTCTACAAAGCACTCAAGCGGTAGGCTGTAGGGGAATAGGGCTCGCCTGACTTCGCATTGGAGCCTACTGCCCTAAACCGGCGGCCGCCTCGACCGGAGCACTGTGTTGCGCCATCGGTGCCCCTATGCCAAAAGCGGCCACCCGCTGCGGAGATTTTCTTGAAATCCTTTCGCGATCGAAACCGCGACAACCGCCCGCATCAACCCGCCAAAGGTCGGGCTGAACAGGCGCGGCCAGGCGAGACCGGCCAGACGGCAAGGTCGAAGCCGGACGACCGGTCCGAACCGAAAGCCGTGCCGCGCACCCTTTCGCGCCGCGACGGCGCCCTGCCCACTGAGCGCCTTCCGCTGATCCTCGAAGTGGCGCCTAATCAAGACTATGCGCTGCTCGACAGCGGGGCCGGAGAGAAGCTCGAACAATACGGCCCCTATCGCATCGTCCGGCCGGAGGGCCAGGCGATCTGGCAAAAGGCCTTGCCGGCAAAGGACTGGGAACGCGCCGATGCGATTTTCACCGGCGACACCGACGAGGAAGGCATCGGCCGTTGGCGTTTCCCGAAGACGCCGCTCGGCGAAACCTGGCCAATGAAGCATGACGGCATCGATTATCTCGGCCGCTTCACCTCGTTTCGCCATGTCGGCGTCTTCCCCGAACAGGCCTCGCACTGGGATCACATGGCCGGGCTGATCGCGGCGGCGAAGCGGCCGGTCAAGGTACTGAACCTGTTCGGCTACACCGGCCTTGCCTCGCTGGTGGCGGCCCGCGCAGGCGCCGAGGTCACCCATGTCGATGCGTCCAAGAAGGCAATCGGCTGGGCCCGCGAAAACCAGGAGATGGCCGGGCTGGGCAGCAAGCCGATCCGCTGGATCGTCGACGACGCCATGAAATTCGTCGAGCGCGAGGAGCGTCGCGGCAGCCGCTACGACATCATCCTGTTCGATCCGCCGGCCTATGGCCGCGGCCCCAAGGGCGAAGTCTGGCAGTTGTTCGAGGACCTGCCTGATCTGACCGACCTCTGCCGCGCGATCCTGACGCCGAAACCACTCGCCGTGGTGCTGACCGCCTATTCGATCCGCGCTTCCTTCTTCGCCATCCATGCCTTGCTGCGCGACACCTTTGCCGGCATGGGCGGCACGGTTGAATCGGGTGAACTGATCATCCGCGAGAAATCCGCCGGGCGGGCACTCTCCACATCCCTGTTTTCGCGCTGGGTGGCCTGAATGAACGAGCGGCACGCCGGTGCGCCGGGGCAGGTGAAGGAAGTCACCAGCCTCGCCAACCCGCTGATCAAGGACATCAAGGCGCTGGCGCTGAAGAAATTCCGCGACCAGCAGAATGCCTTCATGGCCGAGGGGCTGAAGCTGGTCATCGACGCGCTCGACCTCGGCTGGTCGATCAAGACACTGGTCTTCGCCAAGGCCGGGCGCGGCAATGCGGCGGTCGAAAAGGTGGCGGCACGCACGGTTGCTGCCGGCGGCACTGTGCTCGAAGTTTCGGAAAAGGTACTGGTCGCCATCACCCGGCGCGACAACCCGCAAATGGTGGTCGGCGTGTTTTCGCAGAGGCTCCTGCCGCTGAAGGAGATCCGCGCCAACGATGGCGATGTCTGGGTGGCGCTCGACCGGGTGCGTGATCCCGGCAATCTCGGCACCGTCATCCGCACCGTCGACGCCGTCGGCGCCAAGGGTGTCATTCTGATCGGCGAGACCACCGACCCTTTTTCCGTCGAGACCGTGCGCGCCACCATGGGTTCGATATTCGCCGTGCCGGTGACCAAGGCCACGCCGGAAGCCTTCCTCGCCTGGCGAAACAGCTTCTCAGGTCTCGTCGCCGGAACACATCTGAAGGGTGCGGTCGACTACCGCTCGGTCGATTTCTCCAGAGGCCCGGTGCTGTTGATGATGGGCAACGAGCAGCAGGGCCTGCCCGACAACCTGGCCGAGAGCTGCGACAGGCTGCTGCGCATTCCGCAGGCAGGCCGCGCCGATTCGCTCAACCTCGCCGTGGCCACCGGCGTCATGCTGTTCGAGATCCGGCGCGGCGCGCTGAAGCTGGAGGACGCCAAGCCATGAAATCATGGCCTCCCTACGTCCTGCTGACTGTGGCGGCAATTGCGCTCGACCAGTGGATAAAACATCTGGTCGAGACCAGCCTCGCCTTTCAGGAAAAACTCGACCTGGTGCCGTTCCTGGCGCTGTTTCGCACCTACAACACCGGCATTGCCTTCTCGATGTTTTCGTCCTTCGGCGACACCGGCCTGGTGGTCATCGCGGTCCTCGTCGTCGCTTTCGTGCTCTATCTCGCGACCCGCACGCCGCCCGGCCACGTGCTTGCCCGCACCGGCTTTGCGCTGATCATCGGCGGCGCGCTCGGCAATCTGATCGACCGCGCTGCCTATGGCCACGTCATCGACTACATATTGTTCCACACGCCGGTGTGGTCCTTCGCCGTCTTCAACCTCGCCGACGCCTTCATCTCGGTCGGCGCCGTGCTGGTCGTCTTCGACGAGCTCATCGGCTGGCGGCGCGAGGCGAAGCCGCAAGGTCCTGACGCTTGAACGCCCAATTCTCTTGAACGATTGACCACGCCGGGCTGTCGCCGCACAGTCCGCGCACTGCCAGACCGAGGAGAAAAAAGTGACCGAAACCTTCAAAGCCATCCTCGTTTCACGCGACGCCGAGAAAAAGCAGTCGGTTGCCGTGACCGACCTCACCGAAGCCGACCTGATGGAGGGCGACGTCACCGTCGCCATCGAGGCGACGACCATCAACTACAAGGATGGGCTGGCCATATCAGGCAAGGCGCCGGTGATCCGACGCTGGCCGCTGGTGCCCGGCATCGATTTCGCCGGCACTGTGATCTCGTCTTCCCATACCGATTGGCGCAAGGGTGACAAGGTCATATTGAACGGCTGGGGCGTCGGCGAAACGCATTTTGGCGCCTATGCCGGGCGCGCCCGCGTCAAAGGCGACTGGCTGGTGCCGCTGCCGGATGGCATGAGCGCGCATGACGCCATGGCGGTCGGCACGGCCGGCTACACGGCCATGCTTTGCGTCATCGCGCTGGAGCGGCACGGCATTGTGCCCGATCGCGGCCCGGTTGTGGTGACGGGTGCCGCCGGTGGCGTCGGGTCGGTCGCGGTCTCGATCCTGTCCAGCCTCGGCTTTCATGTCATCGCCTCCACCGGCCGCAATGCCGAAAGCCCCTATCTGATCGACCTGGGGGCTGCGGAAGTGATTTCGCGCGACGAGCTTGCCCAGCCGGCAAAGCCGCTCGCCAAGGAGCGCTGGGCCGGCGGCGTCGATGCGGTCGGCAGCCATACGCTGGCCAACGTGCTGTCGATGACCTCCTATGGCGGCGCGGTCGCCGCCTGCGGCCTAGCCGGCGGCATGGATCTGCCGTCGAGCGTCGCCCCGTTCATCCTGCGCGGCGTCTCATTGCTCGGCATCGATTCGGTGATGGCGCCCAAGGCCGTCCGCATCGAGGCGTGGCGCCGCATCGGCACCGATCTCGATCATCACAAGCTTGCCAGCCTGTCCACGACCATCGGCTTCGACGGCATCATCGCTGCCGCGCATGACATCGTCGACGGCAAGATCAGGGGCCGCGTGGTGGTGGATATGTAGGGCCCTAGGGGGTAAAGCAGCGCGATCGCTAAAATTCGAACGATCCCCCGCAGTCTTCCATAATCTCTGTCTGATAGGGATTTCGCATGATCGCGGAATCCGGCAGCAGAGAGAAGAACCATGCCGAAAGCGTCGACGGGCCGAGGCCCGAGATGCCGAAACGGCAGCTTGTCGTCGCGCCGCCGCTGGCGCCCGAACTGCCGGCTGGCAATGCCGAAGGTCTCCCCTTCCTGACGGTCGTCGCCAGTATCGTTCTGGCGGGACTGTCCAATCTCACCGGAGCGCCGATCTTCATCACCGTCGGCTTGCTGGCGACCGGCCTGGCCGGCCTCGTCATGCATCTGCGCGCCAAGCGCACCGAGCGCCGGACAGTGGCCCTGCTCGACGAAACCGCGGCCCGCAGCCGCGCCGAAATCGAGACGCTGGCCGACCGCATGTGGGAGATGCAGGAGAGCGAAGAGCGCTTCCGCGGGCTGATCGATGCGCTGGGCGACCTCGTCGTCCATCGCGACCGCGACGGCCACATCGTCTATGCCAACAAGGTTTTCGCTGGCCTTGTCGAAACTGATCAGCGCGACCTTGCCGGCAAGACCCTGGCCGACCTTGGCATCGACGTCGGCATCGTCCCCGATGCGGCTTTTTCGGATCACGAATGCCTGAGTTCCACTGACGTCGCCATCCGCACGCCGAGCGGCCCGCGCTGGTTTTCATGGATCGAACTGTCGGTGCGCGACAAGGACAGCGGCGCCGTTTCGCATCGCGCGATCGCCCGTGACATCACGGCTCGCAAGCGCGCCGAATCGTCACTGATCACCGCCCGCGAGCGAGCCGAATATGCAAGCCAGGCCAAATCGCGCTTCCTCGCCACCGTCAGCCATGAGATCCGCACGCCGATGAACGGCATCATGGGCATGGCCAAGCTTTTGGCCGACACCAATCTTTCGCCTGAACAGCGGACCTATGTCGGCGCCGTCTCGACCTCGGCCAGCGCACTGCTCGCCTTGATCGAGGATCTGCTCGATTATTCCAAAATCGAGGCAGGCCGGTTCGACCCGGAACCGCAGCCGACATCGCTGCGCGAGATCGCCGACAACATCATCGAACTCATGGCGGCTCGCGCTTTCGCCAAGAACATCGGCCTTGGCTGCCATGTCGAACCCGACGTGCCGCAGATGATCACCGCCGACCCGGGTCGGGTAAGGCAGGTGCTGCTCAACCTCATCGGCAACGCCATCAAGTTCACCGACACCGGTGGCGTGCTGGTGAGCGTCGCGCGGGCGCGCACCGAGACCATCGACCGCATATGCTTCACTGTTGCCGACACCGGTCCCGGCCTGCGCGAGGACGACATGGAGCGCATCTTCGAGGAATTCGAACAGTCCGACGGCACGTCGACCCGGGTGCATGGCGGCGCCGGTCTCGGTCTTGCCATCTCCAGACGCCTGGTGACCGCCATGGGCGGCACCATTTCGGTGTCGAGCCGGCTTGGCGAGGGATCTGAATTCGTCTTCGAAATCCCGGCCATAGCAGCCACCGAGGCACCGCAAAACCGCCAGAACGTTCTATCGGGCCGCCGCGCGGTGATCCTGTCGAAAAACGTCATCGAGGCCGAGGCCATCGCCCGCACCGTCCGCACCCATGGCGGCGTCGTCGACCTGGCTGCAACCCCGGCCCAGGCAGCGCCTTTCGCCACGGGCTGCGACGTGCTTCTGGTCGATGCAGCCATGGAAGACGCTGATGGAAGGCTGCTCAAGCGCCTGCGCCAGAGCGGCTTTGCCGATTGCGAGGCCATCACGCTGATCGCGCCGACCGACCGCGGCATGCTTGGCGAATTCCGCGCCAGCGGCTACGCCACCTTCCTGGCCAGGCCGGTGCGCGGCGAAACGCTGCTGCGCGTGCTTTTGACCAGCCATGCCCCCGTCCTCGCCCAGCCAAAGCCGGAAAAACATGGCCTCCCGTCCCTTCGTTCCCTTGGCCGCCGTCAACAGGGCCTGTCTGTGCTGATCGCCGAAGACAACGACATCAACGCCATGCTCGCCCGTGCCACGCTTGTGAAGGCCGGGCACCGCGTGAAAGTGGTCGGCAACGGCAAAGCCGCGGTCGAGGCCGTGACCGAGGCCGGGCTCAAGCACCGTTTCGACGTGGTGCTGATGGACCTGCATATGCCGGTCATGGACGGTCTGGATGCGATTGCCGCCATCCGCCGCCACGAGGAGGAAATGGCAGTGCCGCCGGTTCCGATCATGGTGCTTTCAGCCGACAGCCAGGAAAAGACCCGTCATACGGTGCTCGCCCATGGCGCCAGCGGCTTCGTCACCAAGCCGCTCGACCCCGACGCGCTGGTCCATGCGGTCGAGGCCCAGGTGGCCGCCTGAGCCTGTACAGGTACCATCTCCACACAGTAGCGTAGCCGGTTGACGGCAATACCCAGCCGACGAAGTATTGCCCGCCGGACCGTATCACGGTACTGTCACAATCCTGTTGCACCTACACCGTATCCCCGTGCCAAGAGGGATGGCTCGAAGGAGAATCACTCGTGCATACAGTTATGCCGGAATGTGACACTCGGCCGAACGCCAGCGGCGCACTGCTCGCCGGGCGCACTGTCGATTCCGTCATAAAAGGCGCATCGCTCGGCCGTATCGGCAACCTCGAGGTGCGGCTCGCCCGCAACGAGGCCGAGATCGCGGCCGCGCAGGAAGTGCGCTACCGGGTCTTTTATGACGAGCTTGGCGCCAGGAAAGGTCTGTTCCAGGCGCAGGACCGCCGTGACGCCGACCGGTTCGATCCGCTCTGCGACCATCTGCTTGTCTTCGATACTTCGCTTTCCGGCCCCGAACACCGCCGCATCGTCGGCACCTACCGCCTTCTGCGGCAGGAAATCGCGGCGACGGCAGGCGGGTTCTATTCCGAGGGTGAATTCGAGCTGACCAAGCTCATTGCCCGCCATCCCGGCCAGCGCTTCCTCGAACTCGGCCGCTCCTGTGTTTTGCCGGAATACCGCTCGAAGCGTACCATCGAGGCGCTGTGGCAAGGCATATGGGCCTATATCAAACACTACGAGATCGGTGTGATGACCGGCTGTGCCTCGTTCCCCGGCACCGTGCCGGCTGCACATGCCGAGGCGCTCACATATCTTGCCCACCATTGCCGGACCAACTCGGCCTGGGATGTGCGGGCGGTCAGCGGGCGTTATTGCTCGATGGATTTGATGCCTATCGAGGCGGTCAACGCCAAGGCGGCCATCGCTGCGATGCCGCCGCTGGTCAAGGGTTACCTGCGCGTCGGCGCCCGCATCGGTGACGGCTGCGTCATCGACCGCGAATTCTCGACCGTCGACGTGTTCGTGGTGATGCCGGTCAAGGAGATCGGCGCGCGCTACGTCAACTACTATGGCGGGGAAGCCCAGCGCTTCGCCGCCTGATCCTGTGGTGAACGACGACCTTTCCGGCGCTTTCCAAAAATTGCAGCTTGCGGCACGCGGCCTGCCGGACGTCGTCGAAACCACGTCCTATGGCACGCCGGCGCTGAAGGTCGGCAAGAAGCTGCTGACCAGGGTCAAGGATGCCGACACCATCGTCTTGATGTGCCCGCTCGACGAGAAGGAGATGCTGCTCGAGGCGGCACCCGACATCTATTTCGAGACCGACCACTACAAGGGTTGGCCGGCTATCCTCGTCAGGGTGCATGTGATCGCGCCCGACGAACTGCGCCACCGGCTTGAGCGCACCTTTGTGGCGCAGGCACCGAAGACGCTGCTCAAAGCCTGGCAAGCTGCTCGCTCGGGAAGATGATTTCTTAGGGAATGTCTTCCGGCCGCCGGCCGGGCCGGCTCTTGTAGGATGGAAACGACCAGCCGAATTTGAGCGCGCCGCCGCGTACCAGAAAAGCCGCTGCGAAGCCGACCAGGCCAGATGCGAGCGGCGGCAGCCCTGCGAGATCGCCTGTTGTGTAGAGGGCCGCACCTGCAAGCGCGGCGGTGACATAGATTTCCGGCCTGAGCAGCACCGATGGCTCCCCGGCCAGGAGATCGCGCAGAATGCCGCCGAATGTAGCTGTGAGCACGCCGGTGATGACCGACACGACCGGAGAGCCGGTGATGGCCAGCCCCTTGGCCGCGCCCATCACCGAAAAGGCGGCGAGCCCGATGGCATCGAGCCAGAGCAGCCATTTCCAGCGGGATTCGACGCGGTGCGCGCTGAAGAACACCACCACCGCAACCACCGCGCAGATCAGCACATAGCCGGAGTTGGCGACCCAGAAAACCGGCAGGTTGAGGATGACGTCGCGAAACGTGCCGCCACCGATGCCGGTGACGCTGGCCAGGAACAGGAAGCCGATAATGTCGAGCTGCTTGCGCGAGGCGGCAAGCGCACCGGTCGCGGCGAAGACCGCGACGCCGGCGTAGTCGAGAAGGTCGATCGGATTCATGGGGCTATGGCGGGAGTAAGGGAATAGGGCAGTAGGGAGATATGAATAGCACGAAGCCGTACAATTGGTACGGCTGCTCTATTTTCCTACTGCCCTACTCCCTTGTTCCCCTAACTCTCAAGCGTCCCTTTCGGCCTCGTCGTTGACCGGGCCGGGTTCGACAGGTGTTTCGCTCGCCACATGCTTGGGTCCGCCCTTGGCGACGCCGACCATGGCCGGCCGCAGCACGCGCTCACCGATCGAATAGCCCGGCTGCACCACCTGGACGACGGTGTTGGCCGGCACCTCCGGATTTGGCACCTCGAACATCGCCTGATGGAAATTCGGGTCGAATTTCTCGCCTTCCGGCTCAAGCTTCTTTACCCCGTGCCGCTCAAGCGCCGACAGCATGGCGCGCTCGGTGATCTCGACGCCGTCGATCAGCGCTTTGAACCCGGCGTCGCCCGATGCCTTGGCCTCGGCCGGGATGGCATCGAGTGCTCGGCGCAGATTGTCCGACACCGACAGCATGTCGCGGGCGAAATTGGCCACCGCATAGGCGCGCGCGTCATGCACGTCGCGGGCGGTGCGGCGCCGCAGATTTTCCATCTCGGCCGCAACGCGCAGCGCGCGGTCCTTCAGTTCGTCGTTTTCCTTCAGCAGCCGAACCAGCGCTTCATAGTCGCCGTCGACGCTGCCTTCCGTGCGCTCGGTCTCGGCCGTTTCGATATCCTCGGGCGCGCGTTCGTCTTTTGTCTGGTCGCTCATCGCCGTTTCCCGTCATTTTCGAATGGTTTGGATTTGCGCCCGATATCGAGGTTTGGCAGCCAAAAATCAAGGGGCAAGCGATACTGAAGGCTGCCGGTCGAGCTTTGACGGTGCGTTGCGAAGACCTTCGACATTAATTCAAATTTTACCGTATTCTCTGGCTTTGCTTGCCAACAGACCATGATGTGGGAACCATTCCAAGGCCGGAGGAGTTTCGAAGCCGACACAGGATTTTGAAATGATGACCCGCAACAATGGCGACAGGCGCGAAAGTCTTGCTGCCGACATCAAACGCCAGTTCAGCACCGAGGCAACAGCGCGCTTCCTGCGCACCTTGCCGGCATTCCGTACCGAGGCCGACATTCCCGACCATTTCAGGGAGCTGCTCGACAGACTGGACGGTGTCGAAGGCAGTTTGGCGGGCGGCAAACACCAGCAGTAGCAACGGACACGCGTCGCATCGCGCGACAATTACCCACAGTAATTTAGCGTGAGCTCCGCCTTGCGGCGATGGGGCGGTCCGTCTATGAATCCTGATGAACATGATTTCCCCTGAGACTGTCGCCAACAGCAAGCGCGCCTGGCTGAAAATTCTGGCGCGCTACAAGAAGCCTGACAGGCGGCGCAGTGCCGTCGAACTCGCCATCACCCTGATCCCCTTCGCCACGCTCTGGGCGCTCTCCTCGGCCGCCTATGCCTACGGTCACTGGTGGGGTTTGATCCTGATCGTCCCGGCGGCCGGCTTTCTGGTGCGGATTTTCATGATCCAGCACGATTGCGGTCATGGCTCCTTCTTCGCCAATCGCTATGCCGACGACTGGATCGGCCGCAGTCTGGGTGTGCTGACACTGACGCCCTACGATTGCTGGCGCCGTGCCCACGCCACCCATCACGCCAGCGCCGGCAATCTCGACGAGCGCGGCATGGGCGACATCAAGACGCTGACCGTCGCCGAATACCGGCAGATGTCCTGGCGAGGCCGCCTTGGCTATCGTCTCTATCGCCATCCGCTGGTGATGTTCGGCCTTGGGCCAATATGGCTTTTCATTTTTGAGCAGAGGCTGCCGGTCGGCATGATGCGGGGAGGTCTGACGCCTTGGGTGTCGTCCATGGCCACGAATGTCGCCATTGCGCTGGCTGCGGCGATCCTCATCTGGTTCGTCGGCCCGGGCGCCTTTCTGATCGTCCATCTGCCCATCGTCATCCTCGCCGGTTCGGCCGGCGTCTGGCTGTTCTATGTACAGCACCAGTTCGAGGAGACGGAATGGGCGAAGGATTCCGAATGGGAATTCCAGCATGCCGCGCTGCATGGATCGTCCTACTATGACCTGCCGCCGGTGCTGAACTGGTTCACCGGCAATATCGGCGTCCACCACGTCCACCATCTCTCCGCCAAGGTGCCGTGCTACCGGCTGCCGGAAGTGCTGAGGGACTATCCGGAACTGCGCGACATCGGCCGCGTCACGCTTCTCGACAGCCTGCGCTGCGTCAAGCTGGCGCTATGGGACGAGAACCGCAGGAAGCTGATTTCATTCCGCGAAGCGCGGATGGCCGCGTAGACGCACCGCCGCACCAGAGGTGCGGCGGGTTTCCCAAAAACCGTTCAAGCTGCCTTGCGCTCGTCGCGCAGGATTTCGCCATGGCGGATCTCGGTGCCAAGCACCTTCAGGCATTCGCGCATGAAGGCAGCGAGGCCCGGCCAGCCCTTGGCCGACACCAGATTGCCGTCGACATGGGCGCCGGTCGGCGCGACATCGATATAGATGCCACCCGCCAGCGTGACTTCCGGCTCGCAATACTGGAGCGCCGCGACTTCGCGGCCGCGCACCACGCCATCGACCGCAATCAGGATCTGCACGCCGTGGCAAATGGTGAAGATCGGCTTGCCGGTTTCGTGGAAATGCCGGACCAGCGCCTGCACGCGCTTGTCGATGCGTATGTATTCCGGCCCGCGCCCGCCGGCGGCGTAGACGGCATCGTATTCGGCCGGCTTCACCTCGGAAAACGTCTTGTTGAGGATGTAGTCGTGGCCGAGCTTTTCCGTATAGGTCTGGTGGCCTTCGAAGTCGTGCAGCGACGTCTTCAATATGTCACCCGCCTTCTTGTCGGGGCAGACGACATGGACCGTGTGGCCAACCGCATGCATGGCCTGTTCAAAGACGAAAATCTCGTATTCCTCGCTGAACTCGCCAACGAGCATTAATATCTTCTTGCCTGCCATTCCCGGTTCCTCCCGTGGCTTATTTATTTCGGATCACGAAATAATGGGCCTATCCTAAGGGCAAGACGGCGAAAGGAAAAGCGTGAATCGCACAATTGGTCGGACCAGATTGATTTGTCTGCCATAGCGGGTCGACCCAGCGCCTGCTCCTGAGGCGAACGCGGCCAGCCTTGGTCCGACCAACAGCGGTCAGGCAGCGGCCCGGATCATGTCCGCCGCCTTTTCAGCGATCATTATCGTCGGCGCATTGGTGTTGCCGCCAATCAGTGTCGGCATCACCGAAGCATCGACGACGCGCAGGGCCTGCAGCCCGCGTGCCCTGAGCTGCGGGTCGACCACGGCCATGTCGTCGATGCCCATCTTGCAGGTGCCAGCCGGGTGATAGATCGTGTCGGCGCGAGCCCTTATATGAGCCATCAGTTCAGCGTCGCTGGAGACGCCTGCGGTGTAGATTTCCCTATTGCGATATTTCGCCAGCGCCGGCGCTTCCAGGATGCCGCGCATCATCCTGACCCCCTTGAGCAGCAGGACGGCATCGCGTTCGTCGGAGAGAAAACGCGGGTCGATGCGTGGCGGCGCCAATGGGTCGGTTGTCGAAAGCCCGACCGCGCCGCGCGAATGCGGCCTGAGCACGCAGACGTGGCAGGAAAAGCCATACCCCATATGCAGCTTGCGGCCATGATCATCGACAATCGCGACGCAGAAGTGCAACTGCAGGTCGGGGCGGTCGATCGCCGGATCGGATTTGAGGAAGGCGCCGCCCTCCGCATAAGGCGTGGCGATCATGCCGCTACCATCCTTGCGCCAGCGCAGCATATGCCGCAGCAGGCCAGGTGTGCCGCGCAAACCTATGCCCATCATGTCGGCATCCCTCGACGTCCAGGCCATGACAAAATCGAGGTGATCCTGCAGGTTCTGCCCGACGCCGGGCAACTCATGGACGACCGGAATGCCATGCGCGGCAAGTTCGACCGCCGGACCGATGCCGGACAAAAGCAGAAGTTGCGGCGATCCGAAGGCGCCGCCACAAAGGATGACCTCGCGCTTGGCTTCCGCCACGGCTTCGCATTTCCCTGTGCGATAGCGCACGCCGGTGGCGCGCTTGCCGTCAAGGACGATGCCGGTGGCATGCGCCCCGGTGATGACAGTGAGGTTCGGTCGGCTCATGGCCGGATGCAGATAGGCGGCGGCGGCCGAACAGCGCTCGCCGTTGCGAGCCTCGCCCCAGAACTGCGTGACCTGGTAGAGCCCTGCCCCTTCCTGCTCCGGCCCGTTGAAATCGTCGTTGCGCCGGATCTGGCTTTCGCCGCAGGCCTCGACAAAGGCCCTGGCGATCGGGCGTGGCTCCTGCTGTTCGGCGACCCGCAACGGTCCGTCGCCGCCATGCAGGACGTCGGCGCCGCGCTGATTGCCTTCGGCACGCCGAAAATACGGCAGCACCTCGTCCCATGACCAGCCATCGCAACCGAGGCCGGCCCATTCGTCATAGTCGCCGCGGTGCCCACGCGTGTAGAGCATGGCATTGATGGCGCTGGAGCCGCCCAGCGCCTTGCCGCGCGGCTGGAAGCCCTTGCGCCCGCCAAGCCCTTCCTGCGGCACCGTCTGGAATGCCCAGTTGTTGATCCTCGGCCGGCCCGGCAGCAGTGCGATGATGCCCGCCGGCGCGCGGATGAGCAGATCCTTTCCCGTCCCACCGGCCTCGATCAGGCAGACCTTCTTCGACGGGTCTTCGGAGAGCCGCGCGGCCAGCGTGCAGCCGGCCGAGCCGCCGCCGGCGATGACATAGTCGTAGCGCATGATCTCCTCCCAGCTGTGCTAGGAGAAGCTCGATCGCAGCCATTGTAAAGATGCAGCGCGTTGCCGCCGCGTCAGCCGGTGCGTGCGCGCCGCCAGGAGTATTTCTGGCCTTTCGGCTCCGGCTTGGAGGTCGGCTGATAATAGAGCGGCAGCCCGCCGGAGTGCCCTTCCTCGAGCCGCTTCAAAAGCACGGGATGCGACACTTCGAACTCGTCGAAGCCAAGGCGCAGCATGTGCGGCAGCTGGTCGACGAGAACCTGGCCGGTGGCGCGCACCGCACCCTCGAAATGGTAGCGGCTGCGCAGCAACTCTCCCTTGGAGAACGAGCGACCGTCGCTGAAAGCCGGGAAGACCAGCGCCACAAGCGACAGCTGGTCGAGCAGGTCGGCGATCTTTTCCAGCTGGTCGCCTGGTTGAAGCGCAACGCCGATGCGCTCCTTCGCCGACAGGCGCACCTCCGGATCAAGGCCGAGAAACGCCTGCAGCGGCAGGATGAAGCGACCGTTGCCGGACAGCGCATCGGCAGTTTCGGCATGAGCCCACTCGTCCTCGCGGAAACCCTGCGGGGTCCAGAGGCGTGTCTCCGGTGTCGTCTGTTCAGTCATCAAAAATTCCTAAGCCCAAATGAATCCAGGGTGTGTTGAAACTCAGCTCAGGCCGAGCCGGAGTCGAGACGGCGCGAAGCGACCAAACTGGGTGGTTTCCGAGAACCGGAGCGGAGCGTACTTGAAGTACGTGAGCACCGGAAGCGCAGGACCCCGCCGTTTGCAGGCCGGCATCACCTGAATATCAACATACCCTAAAGCGATGCGTCGGTCAGCGACTTCTCCAGCCCCGACAAATGGATGCCGCACTCGGTCTTGGCGTGCCCCGCCCAACGGCCGCTGCGCGCATCCTCGCCCGGCTGCACCGGTTGCGTGCAGGGGAAGCAGCCGATCGACAGATAGCCATAGGCGACCAGCGGGTTTTCGCGCAGCGCATGCGCGCGCATGTAGTCGGCCTGGTCGGCGGTCGTCCAGCGTGCCAGCGGGTTGATGCGGATCCGCGAGCCGACCGCCTCGAAGATGGGAAGAGCTGCCCGTGTCGCCGCCTGGAAGCGCTTGCGACCGGTGAACCAGGCGCGGAACGGCTCGACGCCCCGCGCCAGGGGCTCGACCTTGCGGACATCGCAGCAGGCGTCGGTGTTGGTCTCGTTCAGATTGCCGGTCGGGTCGATACGCGAAAGTGCTGCCTCGTCGGGCGTGATCACCCGGATGTCGGTTAGCCCGAAATCGGCGACGAGCGCGTCACGATAGCCGAGCGTCTCCCCGAAATGCTTGCCGGTGTCGAGGAAGATGACCGGCAGCGACCGGTCGATCTCGGCGATCATGTGCAGCAGCACAGCTGAATCGGCACCGAATGACGAAACGGCGGCGATCTCGCCGTGAAAAAGTTCTCTGGCCGAGCGCTCGATGATCTCGAGTGGGTTCAGATGACCATAAAGCGCGTCGAGCCCCGCTGCTTGCGCAGCGATGCCGGCTTCGACGTCGACGATCCGGTCAAGCGGCCTTGGTTTCGCCAGCATAGAGCGCCTCCTTGAACGGCGCGGGACCGACACGGCGGTAGGCGTCGATGAATTTTTCCGACCGGTCGAGCCGAAGGCCGAGATAGGTTTCGACGATCTGCTCGATGGCGTCGGTGATTTCTTCCGAGCTGAAGCCGCGGCCGATGATCTCGCCGACCGAGGTGTTCTCGTCGGCGGAGCCGCCAAGCGTCACCTGATAGAGTTCGGCGCCCTTCTTCTCGACGCCCAAGATACCGATATGGCCGACATGATGGTGGCCGCAGGCATTGATGCAGCCGGAAATCTTCAGCTTCAGTTCGCCGATGTCGCGCTGCCGTTCCAGCGAGGCGAAGCGGAGCGAGATCTCCTGCGCAACGGGAATGGAGCGCGCCGTGGCCAGCGCGCAATAGTCGAGGCCCGGGCACGAAATGATGTCCGTGATCAGGTTGGAATTGGCCGTCGCCAGCCCGATGTCGACCAGCGCGTCGTAGACCGCCTTGAGGTCGGAGCGCGCGACATGCGGCAGGATCAGGTTCTGCTCATGGCTGACCCGCAGCTCGTCGAAGGCGTATTTTTCGGCGATCTCGGCGACCGCTTCCATCTGGCTGTCGGAAGCGTCGCCCGGCACCTCGCCAATGCCCTTCAGCGAGATCGTCACCGCCGCGTAGTCGGGATGGCGGTGGGTCACCACGTTCTGGTCGAGCCATTCCGAAAAACTCTTGGAATCGAGCCGTGCCAGCTTCACCGCCGCATCGCCCTCCGGCCGCTCAGCCAGTTGAGGTGGCGCGAAATAGGCATCGATGGCGCGGATGTCGGCTTCCGGCAGCTTCAGCTCGGCGTCCTTCAACTCCTGCCACTCGGCCTCGATCTGGCGGGTGATCTCCTCGACGCCGGTCTCGTGGACGAGGATCTTGATGCGCGCCTTGTACTTGTTGTCGCGGCGGCCATGGAGGTTGTAAACGCGCAGGATCGCCGTGCAGTAGGACAGAAGGTCGGCCTCGGGCAGAAAGTCGCGGATCTTCTTGGCAACCATCGGCGTGCGGCCCTGGCCGCCGCCGACATAGACGGCGAAACCCAGCTGGCCGGCCGCGTTCTTCTTCAAATGCAGGCCGATATCATGCGTCTGGATGGCTGCACGGTCGCGCTCGGCGCCAGTCACCGCGATCTTGAATTTCCGTGGCAGGAACGAGAATTCCGGATGCACCGACGACCACTGGCGCAGGATTTCCGCGTAGGGGCGCGGATCGGCGACCTCGTCGGCGGCAGCACCGGCAAAATGGTCGGCGGTGACATTGCGGATGCAGTTGCCGCTGGTCTGGATGGCATGCATCTCGACGCTTGCCAGGTCGGCCAGGATCGCCGGAATGTCCGACAGCGCCGGCCAATTGAACTGGATGTTCTGGCGCGTGGTGAAATGGCCGTAGCCCTTGTCGTATTTGCGGGCGATGTGGCCGAGCATACGCAACTGCTTGCCGTTCAGCGTGCCGTAGGGCACCGCGATGCGCAGCATGTAGGCGTGGAGCTGCAGATAGACGCCGTTCATCAGCCGCAGCGGCCGGAACTGGTCCTCGGTGATCTCACCGGCAAGCCGCCGCGCGACCTGATCGCTGAACTCGGCGACGCGGGCTTGGACAAAATCGTGATCGAACTCATCGTAACGGTACATGCTTCGTCTTTCAGGGCGCGTCCGCCCGCTTAAATCAAAGTCGTATCTATGCCGCCCGGACAGCTTCCGGACGGGCCTGTTTGCCGAGATCGCAGCGGATGGTCGGGCCGGCGGCACGGATCTTTTCGCGCAGCCGCACCGCCTCGACCACGCCGTCGACCAAGGTCACGTCGATCAGATTGACGTCGACAACCTCATTGTCGGCGTAGGCCTTGGCGCCGATCGCCTCCAGGCGGTCCTCGGCCGCCTTGTCATGGGCGATCTCGGCATTGCCGATCGTCTCGGCCCAGCCGCCATCGGCGTACCAGACGGCGATGCCGTCGGTGAGCCTGTTCGCGGTCAGCACTTTCATTGTTCGACTCCTTCGGTGGCCGCAACGGTCGCGCTTTCAAACCTGTGTGTCGCGAGCGGCTCTGAACGTTCAAAATTGGCGCCGGCAACCGCATCCCCGATGATGGTCATCACCGGGCCGGTCAGGTCGGCGCGCGCCTCCAGCGACGGCAGATCGGCGAGCGTGCCGTGGAAGCGGCGGCGGTTGGCGAGGCTGGCGTTCTCGACCACGGCTACCGCCGTATCCGGCGACAGGCCGGCCTCGATCAGCCGGCCGGCAACCTCTGCTGCGACCGAGCGGCCCATATAGACGGCGACCGTGGCGCCGGAGATGGCGAGCTTGGCCCAGTCGGGCAGCGAATTGCCCTTGAGGTCGTGGCCGGTGGTGAACACCATCGACGACGAAACGCCGCGCAGCGTCAGCGGCAGTTCGAAATCGGCGGCGGCGGCGAAGGCCGCGGTGACCCCCGGGACGACATCATAGGCGATGCCGGCATCGCGCAGCGCGGCCATTTCCTCGCCGGCGCGGCCGAACACCAGCGGATCGCCCGACTTCAGCCGCACGACGCGCTTGCCCTGCCTGCCGAGCTCGACCAGCAGTTCATTGATCTCGGCCTGGCTCTTGGAGTGGCAACCCTTGCGCTTGCCGACCGGCAGCCGCTCGGCGTCGCGGCGGCCCATGGCGACGATCGCCTCCGGCACCAGCGCGTCATAGACGATGACGTCGGCTTCCAGCAGCAAGCGGTGGGCGCGCAGCGTCAGCAAATCCTCGGCGCCGGGACCGGCGCCAACCAACGCAATGTGGCCCGCAGCTGGTGCGCTCGAAAGCAGCAGGCCCACAGCGGCATCATGCGCTTGCGAAAGCTCACCGGCCTCCACGGCGCGGGCCGGAGCACCGCCGAAGAAGTCGCTCCAGAAGCGACGGCGAACATTGCCTTTCGGCAGCAGCTTCTCGGCAGCAGCGCGGAACGAGGCGGCAAGCGTTGCCAGCGGGCCGAGCGAGGGCGACAGCATGCGGTCGATACGGCTGCGCAGCATCTGCGCCAGCACCGGACCGGCGCCTTCCGTACCGATGGCGATCGCGACCGGTGCGCGGTTGACCAGCGCCGGGGTAAAGAAATCACACAGTTCCGGCCGGTCGACGGCGTTGACCGGGATGCCCAGCCGGCGGGCGTCCCCGGCAACGCGACGGTCGAGCGCCTCGTTGCCGCTGGCTGCGAACACCATGACGGCGCCGTCGAGATGCCCGGCATCGTAGGCAGCAGCAATGTGGGTGGCGCCGCTTTGGGCGATGAATGTCAGAAGATCCGGCTCGGCGCTTTCCGCGATGATCCGCAGCACGGCGCTCGACTGGCCGAGCAGCCGCGCCTTGGCCAGCGCCTCTTCGCCGCCGCCGACGATGGCCACGGCTTCGCCCTCGACCCGCATGAAGACGGGGAAGGCGTTGAGCTTGGGATTGGCCTGCGGCATGACGAGCAGATTCCTGAACAATTCGGCAGTTTTACGCGCGGGCGCGAAAAACCTGAAGGAACCCACTCGCGCATCATTTGATGGGAGGCAATCGCTTTTCTGCAAGCCTCCCGGCCAAGAGAAAAATATTCCTCATCCGCTCATGGAGCGGATTCAAGCCGCTGTCGCAGACCTTGTTCTGCGGCTCTTCTAGCGACAAGCGCGCCGCCTCACAAAACAGTTTTTTCTAAATTCTACCAATTTAGTAGATTAAAGTCGCCCACCCTGCCGCCACATACGAGCGCAGTCAAATCGTCCTGGGAGAGGCTGCTGGCGCTTCAGAAGATCGGGGGGAACATACCTGCTTAGCCACGCGTTGGGCCTTACCGCAACAAACAATCTTCGGCGGGATTTTAACTCTCGAAAAGGAACGCGCGATGAGCAAAATCAACCTGAAAAATGGCCTCTGGATCATGGTGGCCGATGGCGAAAAAGCGCTGTTCCTCAAGAATGAGGGCGATGGCCTCTATCCGAACCTTCAGCTGGTGCAGGAGATGAAGCAGGACAATCCGGCCACGCGCGAGCAGGGCAGTGACAGCCCCGGCCGTCACAATGATGGCCCTTCGGCTCATCGCAGCGCGGGCGAGGACACCGACTGGCACCGGCTGGGCAAGGAACGCTTCGCCGACGAGGTAGCCGACCGGCTCTACAAGCTCGCCCACCACGGCATCTTTGACGAGATCGTACTGATCGCGCCACCCTCGATGCTCGGCACCATGCGCAAGAAGCTGCACAAGGAAGTCAGCGACAAGGTGCAGGCCGAAATTCCCAAGACCTTGACCAACCATGCCGTGATCGACATCGAGACCATGCTGCAGGCGGCTTGAAATAAAGTTCAGCCGACAATCCGGCATACACCATTCGGCGCGCGCAGCGATTGTACTGCGCGCGCCTTTCGTCTTTCAGCGCCTTTCGCTACCAATTTCCGCCATTGCGGGTTGCGTCGCCGACGTCCCCTCCACCATATTGCAAAGGTGGCGGCTTCGGGCCGCGTGCATCCGACATCACGGTTCTTGAAAGGCGCTCCATAGACAATGCCGCATGACACGCCCCTTATCGCCACCATCGTCGCCGGTCTGGGGCTGGCTTTCGTCTTCGGCGCCCTCGCCAACCGCTTCCGCATCCCGCCGCTGGTCGGCTACCTCGTCGCCGGCGTGCTGGTCGGACCGAACACGCCCGGCTTCGTCGCCGATGCCGGCCTCGCCAATGAATTAGCCGAGATCGGCGTCATCCTGCTGATGTTCGGCGTCGGCCTGCATTTCTCGCTGAAGGACCTGTTGTCCGTCCGCGCCATCGCCGTGCCCGGCGCCATAGTGCAGATCGGCTTTGCCACGGCGTTGGGTGCCGGGCTGTCCTGGATGCTCGGCTGGTCGATGGGCGCCGGGCTTGTCTTTGGCCTGGCACTTTCCGTCGCCTCGACCGTGGTGTTGTTGCGCGCCTTGCAGGAGCGGCGGCTGATCGAGACCGAACGTGGCCGCATCGCCGTCGGTTGGCTGATCGTCGAGGACCTGGCCATGGTGCTGGCGCTGGTGCTGCTGCCGGCACTTGCCGGCGTGCTCGGCGGCCAGGAGCCGGCGGACACGCATAGCAGCTTGCTGTCCTTACCGGCCAGCTACGGCATATGGGGCGTCGTCGGCATCACGCTGGCCAAGGTCGCCGCCTTCGTCGTCGTCATGCTGGTGGTCGGCCGCCGGGTCATTCCGTGGATCCTGCACTATGTCGCCCATACCGGTTCGCGCGAACTGTTCAGGCTGGCGGTGCTTGCCATCGCGCTCGGCGTTGCCTTCGGTGCGGCCAAGCTGTTCGGCGTGTCGCTGGCGCTGGGCGCCTTCTTCGCCGGCATGATCATGAGCGAATCCGAGCTTAGCCATCGCGCGGCCGAGGAATCGCTGCCGCTGCGCGATGCCTTCTCGGTGCTGTTCTTCGTCTCGGTCGGTATGCTGTTCGACCCGTTCAGCCTGGTCAACAATGGCTGGCCGATCCTGGCGACGCTGGCCATCATCGTTATCGGCAAATCGCTGGCGGCGTTCGTCATCGTCGTCGCCTTCCGTTATCCGCTCGCTACGGCACTGATGATTTCGGCCAGCCTCGCCCAGATCGGCGAATTCTCCTTCATCCTGGCCGAACTCGGCGTCGGACTGAAGCTGCTGCCCGAACAGGGCCGCGACCTCATCCTCGCCGGCGCCATCCTGTCGATCGTCCTCAATCCCCTGATGTTCCTGGCTCTCGACTGGATGAAGCCATGGCTGGAGGCGCGAGCCGCCAAGGCTGGACCCTCAGCTGAGTCAAGGCCGATCGGTCCGGCGACGGAACCCGGCCAGGTGGCTTCGGTTGCTGCCGTGGCTAAGGAGGATGGCCCGCCACCCCGGACAAGCCTTTCCGGTCATGCCATCCTGATCGGCTACGGTCGGGTCGGAAGCCTGGTTGGCGCTGCGCTGAAACAGGCCGCACTTCCCTTCATCGTCATCGAGGACGCCGACAAGACGCTGGCAAGGCTCAGGGCCGACGGCGTCGAAACCGTGTCCGGCAACGCGGCGAATGGCGACGTGTTTGCTGCCGCCAATCCCGAGGGCGCGAGCCGGCTGATCCTTGCCATTCCAAACGCCTTCGAGGCGGGGCAGATCGTGCTGCGCGCTCGCGCCGCCAATCCTGGGATCAACGTCATCGCCCGCGCCCATTCCGATGCCGAGGTCGAACACCTCAGGGGGCTTGGCGCCGACACCGTCATCATGGGCGAGCGCGAGATCGCCCGCGGCATCGTCGAAGAGGTGATGGGGAGCGGCTCCAGCGCTGGTGGCAAAGGCGACTGAAGAGCCGAAGTGCTCTCCGGTCTCCGCTTCGCTCGGGTCTTGCGGGGTGAATTCCGGCGATACCTCAATCTGGTCGACGAGTTCTCAGCGTGATCTTTGCCAAGGACACTGCTACGCTGCGGCATTGGTCCCAACCGGGCGCGCCGTAACGCCTGGACGGCCGCACACGCGCGCTGCACAATGAGGGGGTTCCATGAACACGATCAGCAAGCCGCGCGTGCTCGTCCTGGGGGCGGGCTTTGGTGGCCTTGAACTCAGCACCTTGTTGTCCGAGACGTTCGGCGACGGCGTCGATGTGACCTTGATCGACAAAAGCGATGCCTTCGTCTTCGGCTTTTCCAAGCTCGACGTGATGTTCGGCCACACCACGCTCGACGCAGTGCGCATGCCATACCGCAACTTCGCGAAATCGGGCGTGCGCCTTGTCAGGCAGACGATCACCGCGATCGATCCCGAAAGGCGGCGCGTCGCCACCGATGGTGGCGCCTACGAGGCCGATTTCCTGATCGTGGCTCTTGGCGCCGACTATGATTTTGACGCCACGCCGGGGCTGGCCGAGGCCAACGAATTCTACACGGTGACCGGGGCTGAGCGCCTGCGCGATGTGCTGCCCACCTTCACCGGGGGAAAGGCGCTGGTCGGGGTCTGCGGCGCGCCATACAAATGCCCGCCGGCGCCCAGCGAATGCGCCTTGATGCTGCACGACTATCTGGTCAATCGCGGTGTCCGCGAAGCCTGCGAGATCAGTTTCGTGCTGCCGCTGTCCAGCCCGGTGCCGCCTTCCCCGGAAACCTCGCGCGCGCTGGAGGCCGCCTTCGCCGAGCGCAGCATCACATTCATTCCGGGCCGCCGCATCGCCTCGATCGACAACACCCGCAAGGTCGCAACGCTCGATGACGGAGCCGAAATGCCCTTCGATCTGTTCCTTGGCGTCCCCAAGCATCGCGTGCCCGACGTGGTCATAGGCAGCGGCATGGCAGAGGGCGGCTGGATTCCGGTCAATCCGCGGACATTGGAAACCAGATATCCCGGTGTCTACGCAGTGGGTGACGGCGCCAACACCGGCACGCCGAAGGCCGGCGTGTTCGCCGAAGGCGCTGCACGCGCCGTCGCCAGCGACTTGATCGCCAGACTGCGCAACAGCGGCAAGGCGACGGAGTACAACGGTTTCGGCACCTGCTATATCGAATTCGGCGGCGGGCGCATCGGCAAGGTCGAAGTGGATTTCTTCTCTGGTCCAAAGCCGACCGGAACCTATCACGAGCCATCGGTCGCCCTGCGGGCGGACAAGGAGATTTTCGGCTCCAGCCGCCGCGCCCGCTGGTTCGGGATGTGACGCCCGAAAATCCCTGCTTCTGCCCCTTGGTGTAGCGAGAAGGCGGCTCGGTACACGTGCCTGCCGCCATTGATGTCGATTTCCGGACCGGTCACATAGGATGAAGGTCAATCAAGCGACGAATGCAGAGCCGCCATTCTGCGCGACACTGCTGAGATACTTTGCCGGGGGTTTCCCAAGCGCCTTCTTGAACATGGTGATGAAGGCCGTGACGGAGTCGTAACCGAGATCGCCCGAAACTTGCTGCACGCTCGCACCGGAGGCCAGCTCTCGTATTGCGACGATCAAGTGCAATTGCTGGCGCCAGCGGCCAAAGCTCAACCCTGTCTCCTTCACGACGAGACGGGCGAGACTGCTCTCGCTGAGCGCGACGCGGTCGGCCCACTCCGCCAAGGTGCTGCGGTCGGCAGGATCTTGCGCCAGCGCTTCGGCGATCCGCCGCAAGCGTGGCTCAGCCGAGATCGGCAGATGCAATTGCTGCACAGGCATGCGCGGCAGTTCGGCGAGCAGTATCCCTGCCAGGAGATCGCCTCTTGGCTCCTCCGGCGCACAATCCGACAGCTCGGTGATCAGTTCGCGCAGCAGTGGCGAGATCGAAAGCGTGCAGCACCGGTCCGGCAGATCGGCAGCTCCCGGCTCAATGTATACGAAGAAGATCCGGGCATTGGCGGTCGCGATATTGCTGTGTTCCATATCGCCGGGAATCCACACCCCGCAATGAGGCGGAACCATCCACAGGCCGCTTGGGACGCGGCATGTGACGCCGCCTCCAAGTGCGAAGACGAGTTGTCCCTTGCGGTGCTGATGGGCGGGCACCTCCGCCCTGGTGTCGGTGACGTCGACGCGCACCGCAATCGCCGGTGCGAGTACATCATCTACATCGAAATTGAGCCACGGGTAGCGAAGAGGCTGTCTCATGATTGACGACTTTTAGCGACTAAACGCCATGGTAGCTAAATTCTTTGCCCGGGGAAGTCGATAGGTTTCGGTTGCGCATAGTGATCCCGTTGATCCCGCGCGCCCATCGCCGACCGCCATCTCGATGGGTACTGGGCCAGCTTGCCGTGCTTTGCACGGCTAGGCAGGCATCCGCAACCGGCAGGAAAGTACGACCCATGCTCGCCCTCGTCATGTCTCCCGACAGCACCACTAGGCTGAGGCTCGCCGAGGTCGAGGACCCTCAGCCCTTCGCGAATGAGGCGCTCGTCTCGGTGCACGCAACCTCGTTGAACCGCGGCGAACTGCGCCTGCTCACCATACGTCCGGACGGCTGGATACCTGGCCAGGACATCGTTGGGGTTGTCGAACAGGCAGCAGCCGATGGTTCCGGGCCGGCCGTTGGCACCCGGGTTGTGGCTTTGGTCGACGAGGCCGGCTGGGCCGAACGTGTCGCCGTTCCAACCGACCGTCTCGCCGTCCTGCCGGATGACGTCAGCTTCGTTTCCGCCGCCACGCTTCCGGTCGCGGGCACGACGGCGCTAAGGACCTTGCGCCATGGCGGTGACCTGGCCGGCCAGCAGGTCCTGATCACAGGTGCAAGCGGTGCGGTCGGGCGTTTCCAGATCCAGATCGCCCGCGAGCAAGGCGCCTCGGTGACCGCAATCGCCGCCGCCCGGCATGCCGAGGATCTCCGCGGCCTTGGAGCCGAGCAGGTCGTCGAGTCGATCGAGTTGGCCAGTGGGCCGTTCTCACTGATCACCGAGTCGGTCGGTGGCGAAAGCCTGGCACACGCGATCGGACGTGTCTCGCCTGGCGGGACCATCGTCATGTTCGGTTCGAGCAGTGGCGAACTGACGCCCATTGGATTTCGCCAGTTCGTTCCGGGTCACGAGGGCGCGAGGCTTCAGACGTTCGCTTACTACACTTCCGGCTCAGGCATTGGCGCGGACATCGCCTCGCTGCTCACTAAGGTCACGGCTGGCCGGCTGGATACCCGCGTGTCCCTAACCGTGCCGTGGACAGACATCGCCCAAGCCCTTGAGGCACTGCGACAGCGCAGCTTCAGCGGCAAGGCTGTTCTCACCATGGCCGGATGAGCCGGCCATTTCGGTCAATGGCCCTGCGCTTGGCGCGGGCTGGAGATGATTGACGGTATTTGGCGATCGTTTTCCGTAACACGCAAACCAAAGCGCACGAGGACAGAAGGACTGCGTCGCGCTTAACAACAAGGTCAGGAGCCTGCAATGACGGTAAGAGAGGTTGTCAGAACATCCAGCGGCCAGGGGCTTCTCGTTTTTGGCATCCTGCTGATCGCATCGACGCTCCGCACGCCCATCACCAGTGTGGCGCCGATGCTGGGCATGATCCGCGAAAACAGCGGCATCAGCGCAGCCGAAGCAGGTGTGCTGACGACCCTTCCCTTGCTGGCGTTCGCGGCGATCTCACCCTTCGCGGCCGGCCTGGCGCGCCGATACGGCATCGAGAAGTCCTTGTTCGGCGCGCTGCTTGTTGTTGCGGCCGGTATTGCCCTGCGCTCGACGGGCCCCATCTGGGCGCTGTTCCTTGGAACCGGCACGCTTGGCGCCGGGATTGCCGTCGCTAACGTCCTGCTCCCAAGCCTGCTGAAGCGGGATTTTCCCAACCGGGTCGCCGGCCTGACCGGCGCCTATGCTATCGCGTCCGGGCTTGCGCAGGCACTCGCATCGACAGCGGCGATCCCGCTTGCTCAATTGCCCGGATCGAGTTGGCACCTCTCGCTTGCCTGCACGCTGATCTTTCCAGTCGCAGCCTTGATCGTCTGGGCTCCCCAGCTTCAGCTGTCTTCCGCCCCGGAGCGAGAGGCATCCTCCACGCATGACCGCGGACGCATCTGGCGCTCGGCCCTTGCGTGGCAAGTGACCGGATTTCTGGGCCTCACTTCACTGGTCTTCTACGTGATCGTCGGATGGTTGCCCTCGATCCTGGCAGAGGCCGGCTACCCGGTGGCTACCGCAGGCTCGCTGCATGGGCTGTCTCAACTGGCAATCGCGATCCCCGGCCTGCTCCTCGGTGCCGCCGTCAAGCGTATGAAGGACCAGCGGGCGCTCGCCGTGGGCGTGTCGCTGACCACCTGCCTTTCGCTGCTGGGCCTGTGGCAGCTTCCGGCCCTTGCAGCACTTTGGGTAGCGCTCTTTGGCTTCGGCGCGGGTGCCGCCTTCGTGCTTGGCCTTTCGTTCGTCAGCTTGAAGGCCTCGAATAGCCAGGAAGCGGCGGCGCTGTCGGGAATGGCGCAATGCCTGGGCTATTCGCTGGCCGCCGCGGGCCCGCCGCTAGCCGGTCTCACCCATGACGCGACCGGAACTTGGAGCTTTGCTCTGGCCGCCTGCGCCATCGCCACCTTGCTGATGGCAGTCCTGGGAAGCCTGGCGGGACGGGCAAAAACGATCTGACCGAATGCGTCAGCCGCTCACACGTGCTGGCCGCCATTGATATGGATTTCCGAGCCCGTCACATAGGACGCCTGCTGCGAGCACAGGAAGAAGATGATGTCGGCGACTTCGGCCGTGGTGCCTAACCGCCGCAGCGGGATCGTCTCGACGATCTTGGCCGTGCCCGGCGACAGGATCGCGGTGTCGATCTCGCCGGGTGCGATCGCATTGACGCGGATGCCGTGCGGGCCGAAATCATGCGCCATCTCGCGTGTCAGGGAGCCGAGCGCCGCCTTCGATGTCGCGTAAGCGGTGCCGGCAAAAGGATGCACGCGGCTGCCGGCGATAGAGGTGACGTTGACGATCGAGCCCTTCGCCGCCGCCAATTCCTTGAACAGGCCTCTGGCCAGCATGATCGGCGCGAAGAAATTGACCTGGAACACGTCGCGCCAGACATGCATCGGCGTGTCGATCGAGTTCATGCGGCTGTTGCCGTCCTTGAGCTTGGGCGAAATGCCGGCATTGTTGACAAGCGCATGCAACTGGCCGCCATGCGCTTCCAGCCGATGGCGGATTTCCGAAATGGCGATGCCGACATCTTCCTGATCGGCAAGATCGACCTTGATATGGTCTTCCGGGCCGGCCGGCCATGGACAGTCCTCAGCAAAAGCCTGGCGCGAGCAGGTGATGACGCGCCAGCCCTCGCGCGAAAAGCGTTTGACCGTGGCGTGGCCGATGCCGCGGCTGGCGCCGGTCAGCACGATCGTTTTTCTGCTATCGGTTTCAGCCATGTCGCGGTCTCCAGCGGGACATGTAGCGGAAGCCGGCTGCGGTGGCGAGGGGTTAACCGCCGGTGAGAATGTCGAGGATCGAAGTCTGCCGCTTCTTGACCGGGCCGCCGACATTGCCGGGCGGCACCGGGTGCTTGATCGATGCGGTGGCGCCGCCATCGCCCGGCATGTCAAAGCCCTCCGCATCGACCGTTTCGGCCGCTCGCGCGGCACGGGCCGGCGCAGGCGGCTTGGAAGGCGGTGCTGATCGACCAACAGACGCAGCCGGCACCGGCGCCGGTGTGTCGGACGGAATTTCGTCCTGAACGATGGTGTCGGCCGGCGTCGACTTCCAGGTTCCCGGCAATGGCCGCACCGGCACGCCTTCGTGTGCTGCGACCATGAACTCATGCCAGGCCTGCGCCGGCAGCGCGCCGCCGGTGACCTTCTTCATCGGGCTGCCGTCGTCATTGCCGAACCAGACGCCGGTGGTGAGATTGGCGGTATAGCCGACGAACCAGGCGTCGCGCGAATTCTGGCTGGTGCCGGTCTTGCCGGCCGACGGCCAGGCGAATGCCGCCTTCTTGGCCGTGCCGATCTCGACCGTGCCGGTCATCATCGAATTCATCATGCCGACGATCTCGGCCTTGACGACGCGCGGCGCGCTGCCGCCATTGTTGTCGTAGAGCACCTTGCCTTCGGTTGTCGTCACCCGGCGAATGAAGTGGATGTCCGGCTTGTAGCCGCCGTTGGCGAAGGGAACATAGGCCGAGGTCAATTCCAGCGGCGTCACTTCCGAGGTACCGAGCGCGATCGAGGTGTTTGCTATCAGGTCGGACTGGATGCCCATCCGGTGCGCCGCCTCGACCACCGCGTCAGGTCCGACTTCCATGGTCAGCTGTGCGGCGACCGAGTTCAACGATTTCGCCAGGGCGGTAGCCAGCGTCACCTTGCCGAAATATTTGCCGCCGTAATTGTCCGGCGTCCATTTACCGATCTTGATCGGCGCGTCGTTGCGCACGCTGTCGGGCGTGCGTCCGGCTTCCAGGGCCGCCATATAAACGAACGGCTTGAACGCCGAGCCCGGCTGCCGGCGGGCTTCCGAGGCGCGGTCGAACTGGCTGGTCGAATAGTCGTAGCCGCCGACCATGGCGCGCACGGCGCCGGAATTGTCGATCGACACCAGCACGCCCTGGCTGACATTGAGCTTCTTGCCGCTCTCGTCGATCAGACGGCGGATCGACTGTTCGGCGAGCTTCTGCAGCGTCAGGTCAACGGTGGTGTCGACGACGATGTCGCCGCGCACGTCGCCGATCAGATCGGGCAATTCTTCCATGATGGTGTCGGCGACATAGTTTTCCGAACCGGTCCAGTAGGACGGCGCGCGCGTCGCCGGCGCGCTCATCGCCATGGTCTGCTCCTTGGCGCTGATCTTGCCTTCGTCGCGCATGGCGGCAAGCACCAGCTGCGCGCGCTCCTCGGCCGCCTTGGGGTCGCGTGCCGGCGACAGCCGCGACGGCGCTTTTAAAAGGCCGGCCAGTAGGGCCGCCTCGGACAGGGTGACATCGCGCGCGCTCTTGCCGAAATAGCGGCGCGAAGCCGCTTCGACGCCATAGGCGCCGGAGCCGAAATAGACCCGGTTGAGGTACATTTCGAGGATCTGGTCCTTGGTGTGCTTGTGCTCCAGCCACAGCGCCAGCAGCACTTCCTGCACCTTGCGTTCCAGCGTGCGGTCGGGTGTCAGGAACAGGTTCTTGGCCAGCTGCTGGGTCAGCGTCGAGCCGCCTTGCGAAAAACGCCCGCCCAGAACATTGGTCACCATGGCGCGGGAAAGGCCGATCGGGTCGATGCCGAAATGCGAATAGAAGCGGCGGTCCTCGATGGCGATGACGGCCTCCGGGATGTAGGGCGACATTTCGTGCAGGCCGACGGCCTCGCCGCCGCTCATGCCGCGATTGGCCAGCAGCTTGCCATCGACCGAGACGATCTTGATGTTGGGGGCGCGGTCGGGAATGGCCCAGGTCGTGGCCGCCGGCATTTTCGCGCCGTAGTAGACGACGATGCCGGCAGTGGCGATGCCGCCCCAGATGGCCAGCACGAAGCACCAGTAGAACAACCGGCCGAGCACACCGAACAGGCCGCGCCGGCTTCGGCCGCGCCCGCCACGCGACGATCTTGCCTTGGATGATTTGCGCTTTGCGGAGGACTTGCGGTTGCCAGGCACGACGCGATCCTCCTCGCTCACCGAAAGACCGGCCGGGGATTTCGCCCGTGGCGATCCCTCGAAGCTGGGCTCGATGCGACTGTCTCTGCGGTTCGCCATGCGTTGCGCTGTCTGTCCCGATGCCTATGGCGCTCGGGTTGAAGAGTAGATGCGGCGGTTTAAAGGCGCGTTAAGTCGGAAAAAATTAAAGCGCTTTCTAATCAATCGCTTGTCTCTTCCGCGTTGCCGCGGCGTGGACGCCCCAGATTGATGTGCGTGGCCATCGACTGGGTATCTCTCGGAAGGCGCCGATTTTGCACTGACCCATGGCAGCCACAGTACCCACCGGCGTCGGCGCAATCGAGGCGATCGCCGGCAAACTGGGCGGAAGACAGTCCATCCGTGTGGAGGGTTGCCCGGTCATAGCTGGCGACTTTTCGAGTTACATGCTAGGAGGCCCGCCATGATCGGGAGACAGAAACGATGGGCTTGAAAACGTTTCTTGGGCTCAAAAAGGCGCCCCCGCCAAATCAGAACAGCATACTACCGCCAGAATGCGCGTCGTGGTTCGAGGGTAAGGACTTCACGAGCGACTGGTTGAGCAAGAAATTGCCGTTTTGGTTTGCCCCGTTGCGCCATATGCGGTCTGAGAAGGTCGCCGTTCTGGAGCTTGGTTCTTACGAAGGCCGGTCAGCCGTCGCCCTGCTCGAAATGTTTCCCTTGGGCCATGTGACATGCGTCGACATATTTGCCGCACCGGAGGTTGAACGCCGTTTTGATCTAAACACCAGTTCCTATCTGGATCGTTGCCGAAAGATCAAAGGGTCAGCCCTTGCCGTAATGGAAACCTTGGCGACCGAAGCCGCTCGATTCGACGTGATCTATCTCGACGCGGGCAAGCGACGTGATGATGTATTTCCACAAACCGCCCTCGCCTGGTCATTGTTAAAGATCGGCGGCACGATGATCTGGGACGATCTGCGATGGGGGATTACCAAAAAAGTAGCGGATCAGGCCAGGCCCGGCCCGGCGATCGAGCTATTCGCCCGCGTCTTTAAGGGCTGCATGACTGAACAGCACCGGGGCAATCAACTGATAGTCAGAAAGACGGCGCACTGGCCAGAGCGCTAGACGCCGCTGAATCTTCGGGACTGCGGTAACGCCTTCCAACGAAAACAATGGCTTAGTGTTAAAGGTGCGTTAAGTCTGGCGCAGAAGCTCCAGTGGCTGACCGGCCATCGATGCCAGCGGAAAGAAGGCCAGCGTCTGCTCCTGGCAGGTTACCGCCACAACATGGCCGGATCGGTCGATGTCGAGGCCTTTCGGGCCGCCTTCCTCGAGACTGGCCCTGCCGCGCTTGAAGGTTTCATCGTCGAGAACGGCAACAGATCGGGAAGGCGTATGGCGCCCATTCCAGCCTGTATCGCTGTCATAGATGTGCAGCATTGGACTGCCAGCGTCGGCGACAAGGATATGCCGGCCATCGCCCGTGAAGCGAAGGCCATGCGGATAATTGGCGTTTTCGAGGATTCCAGCGGGCTCGGTGTCCGGTCCGAGCGCCGCGGACATGCTGTAGATCTTCACGTCGTTGGTGCCATGGCTGCTGACGGCGACCCATTGGCCGTCATGGCTGAGGGCGATGCCGTCCGGAATATCGAGACCATGTTTGAGAAGGAGGTGGTTCTTTCGCGCGCGATAGCCCCATCGCCGGTCGACCACATGCCGGGTGACCTGGTTCCTGTAATTGTTGCAGACCAGCAGGCTGACCCGGCCACGCTGATCCTGTCTGGCGACGACCGAACCCGGTGTCTTGAGCTTGCAGAACAGACCGCCCTTTATCTGGCGAATGGGTGCAATTTCGCGGCTGCGGCCGGCCGGCTCTCCCCCCGGCAGAGAAAATATCGCAATCATCCCGTCGCGATTGGCGACAACCAGGGTTTGGTCATCGATGAAATCGAGGCCATGGATCTCCCCAATGCCTTCCGAAGTCAGCTCCATGAAATCATGGATGGTGACCTGGGGATCATCAGGCGCTGGCTCGACCTCAACCTTCAGGATCAGGCAGCGCTTTCGCGCAAATCCGGCAATTGCCAGCAGTCGGTTGTCCGGAGAAAAGCGCAGATCTTCTGTGCGCCCGATGGCTGAGAGCGCGGCTCGGACAGCCTCGCTGGCCTTGAACTCGATCCGAGGTATCACTTGAAGGTCTGACCTGAAGAGTCGAATGAAGGGTGGGCACCGGCGCGTTGGGAGCGCCGTGCCTGAGATGTTCAGTTCTGCTGGATCGAAATGCCCTTGTCGTCGATCTTGAGTTCCACGCCCTTCGGCTTGGTCTGCTCGCGATAGACGTAGATGCCAAGTGCAATGACCACGACCACGAGCGCGCCGATGACGACATAGAGGGTGTTCTGTTTCATGGCGCGCCCTTTTTCTTGTCGAGCCTCAAGCTCGCTTCATCACCTTGACCAGCACCAAAAGGATGACGGCGCCAATCGTGGCGTTGATGATGGCGGCGAGAATACCGCCGCCGATGGCGAATCCGAGCCTTGGGAAAAGCCAGCCGGCGATTAACGCACCAATGATGCCGACGACTATGTTGCCGATCAGGCCAAAGCCGAAGCCCGAGACGATGAGGCCGGCGAGCCAGCCGGCAATGGCACCGATGATGATGAAGACCAGAAGGCTTTCGATACCCATAGAGCATTCCTCCGAGCAAGAGGCGAACAGCGGAGCTGCAAACCCCGAATCAGCCTCGATTTCAACGGCTTCAGGCTATTCGAAAGCAATCGGTCCCGCCAGCGGCGGCATCATTCGTCGTCATCATCGCTGGTGGCAGGTCGCCAACTGGTCGGCTCGACCTTCTTCTGCGTATGGCTGTCGACATAGACCCACCAACCGTCGTCGCGATGTTGTGCGATGGATTCGTTCACGACGCCGTCACTGTCTTTCCATTGGACAGTGATCTTGGAGCCATCCGTTGGCGCGGTAGAGATTGGTTTGCGGTCTGCCATGTCATCCCTCTTGAGCAATTCCAGGAAAAGTGTGAGCGGTTTTCCGTCCGGAATTGCGCAAAAAACAAGTATTTGATCCGACAGAACGCAACGGATAGCGCCCTGGTTCCGGGCTAAGGCCATCAGCTGTGAGCGAAGATATCCTCTTCGCCCCAGCCCATCAGGTCGAGCTTGGCACGCGTCGGCAGGAAGCGGAAGCAGGCGTCGGCTTCCTTGGTCCGGTTCTCGCGCGCCAGCCGCGCCGCCAGCACATCGCGCAGCCGGTGCAGGTAAAGCACATCGGAAGCTGCATATTCGAGCTGTTCGGGCGACAGTGTCTCGGCCGCCCAGTCCGACGATTGCTGCACCTTCGACAGGCCGACACCAAGAAGTTCGTTGCAAATGTCCTTCAGCCCGTGCCGGTCGGTGTAGGTGCGGGTCAGCCGCGAGGCGATCTTGGTGCAGAATACCGGTTCGGCCGTGACGCCGAAGGCGTTGTAGAGCACGGCGATGTCAAAGCGGCCGAAATGGAAGAGCTTGGTTATGCCGCGGTTCCTGAGCAGGCTGACGAGGTTCGGCGCCTTCTTCTGGCCGGGCGCGATCTGGATGACGTCGGCTGTGCCATCGCCTGGCGAGATCTGCACCACGCACAGCCGGTCGCGATGCGGGTTCAGCCCCAGCGTTTCGGTGTCGATGGCCACTGCGCCGACGTTGTAATGCGCAAGGTCAGGCAGGTCATTTTTGTGAAAGTGGATTTCGCTCATCGTCTTCTCCGGTCGCGGCGCTACCCGTCCTCGCCGCGATCCGATGAAAAATCAACAGAAAGTTGAATTTCACCTATCCAGATCCATCTCAGCGCGTCAGCGCATTGAGAATGCGCGCCCAGGAGCGCTGCCCCTTGTGGAAGGAACTCAACTCGTATTTCTCGTTGGGCGAATGGATGCGGTCGTCGTCGAGGCCGAAGCCGACCAGCAGCGATTCGATACCGAGATAGGTCTGGAAATCGCCGACGACCGGGATCGAGCCGCCGCTTCCGGTCGTCACTGCCGGCTTCGGCCATTCATCCGACAGCGCATCCTTGGCCTTGGCCAGGAACGGCGAGTCATAGGAAAGCTGGATGGCCGGCGAGCCGCCATGCGGATGGAATTCGACCGAGCAATCGGCCGGGATGCGTTCCCTGACGAATTTCTGGAAAGCGGCACGGATCTTCTGAGGATTCTGCTTGTGGACGAGGCGGAAGGACACTTTTGCCGAAGCTTCCGCCGCGATCACCGTCTTGAAACCCTTGCCGGTGTAGCCGCCGATGATGCCGTTGAACTCGGCCGTCGGCCGTGCCCAGGTCAGTTCGAGCACCGAGCGGCCCTTTTCACCTGATGGAATCGACAGGCCGACAGGCCCGAGGAAGGTTTCGGCGGTCTCGCCAAGCGTTTCCCATGACTGCAGTACTTGCGAGGGCGTCTCCTCGACCCCGTCATAGAAACCCGGAATGGTGATGTGGCCATCCTTGTCGTGGATATCGGCCAGGATTTTCGCCAGGATGCGGATCGGGTTGGCGGCAGCACCGCCGTAGAGCCCGGAATGCAGGTCGCGGTCGGCGGCCTTCACAGTGATTTCCTCGCCGACCAGCCCGCGCAGCGCGACGCAGATCGACGGCGTATCGCGGTCCCACATGCCGGTGTCGCAGACCAGGGCGAAGTCGGCCCTGAGTTCGGCCGCGTTCGCTTCGAGGAACGGCTTCAGCGACGGCGAGCCGGACTCCTCCTCGCCTTCGAACAGGATGGTGATACGGCACGGCAGGCCGCCATGCTCCTGCTTCCAGGCGCGGCAGGCCTCAACGAAGGTCATCAACTGCCCCTTGTCGTCGGCCGAACCACGCCCGGTGATCACCTTGTGACCGGGCTCAATCTCCTTGACCGAAGGCGCGAACGGGTCGCTTTCCCAGAGCTCGATCGGATCGACGGGTTGCACGTCGTAATGGCCGTAAAACAGCACATGCGGCGAACCAGCAGGCCCTTCGTGATGAGCGACCACCATCGGATGTCCTGGCGTGTCGCGCACGCTGGCGTCGAAGCCGATCAGCTTGAGCTCCGCCACCAGCCATTCCGCCGCCTTGCGGCAGTCGGGGGCATAGGCCGGGTCGGTGGAAATCGACTTGATCGCGAGCAGGCCGAACAGCCGTTCCAGGCTCTGGTCGAGGTTTTTGTCGAGGCGGTCGAGGACGGGAGAAATTGCGGACATAATTGGCGGGCCTTTCGATTCTGAGCGGCAACCGCCTAGAGGGGTGAGACAGAAACGAAAAGCCCGCGATCGTTGGACCACGGGCCAAGAATGCTTGTCGAAAGGCAGAAAAATGCCGCCGTGGTGGAGGGGAACCACGGCGGCCTTTTACTCGAAACGATGCGGCAGCCCGGAGAGGGGGATAGGCTGCCGCAGGTGTCCGGTATAGGCGGGGGACGGGCCTTGCTCCGGACTTCGGCGAAAACTGCCGATGACGTTTATTTGTGTCTTCGAACGTGGCGATTCAAGGGCGTCAAAATTACACTTTTGTAACATACGCGTGAGCGGAACAGTCTGTCAGGGTGTTGCCGGAACCAGTGTTTGAAGCCGCCTTTGGCATGGACCGCGGCGCTGCGCCGCGCTATCCCTGCCGGCATGAAAAAAGGCGATCATCTCTTCCTTATCGACGGCTCCGGCTACATCTTCCGCGCCTATCATGCGCTGCCGCCGCTGACCCGCAAATCCGATGGCTTGCCGGTCGGGGCTGTTTCCGGCTTCTGCAACATGCTGTGGAAGCTGATGCTGGATGCCCGCAACACCGATGTCGGCGTGGTGCCGACGCATTTCGCGGTCATATTCGACTACTCGTCGAAAACCTTCCGCAATGACCTTTATCCCGAATACAAGGCCAACCGCTCGGCGCCGCCCGAAGACCTGATCCCGCAATTCGGCCTGATCCGCCAGGCGACCAAGGCCTTCAACCTGCCCTGCATCGAGATGGAAGGCTTCGAGGCCGACGACCTTATCGCCACCTATTGCCGGCTTGCCTGCGAAGCCGGCGGCGACACCACGATCATCTCCTCCGACAAGGACCTGATGCAGCTGGTTGGCCCGACGGTCGGCATGTACGACCCGATGAAGGACCGCCAGATCGGCGTTCCCGAAGTCATCGAGAAATGGGGCGTGCCGCCGGACAAGATGATCGACCTGCAGGCGCTGACCGGCGACTCGGTCGACAATGTGCCGGGCGTGCCCGGCATCGGGCCGAAAACCGCGGCGCAATTGCTCGAACAGTTCGGCGACCTCGACGCCCTGCTCGCTCGCGCGAGCGAGATCAAACAGGACAAGCGGCGGGAATCGATCATCGCCAATGCCGACAAGGCGCGCATTTCGCGCCAGTTGGTGACGCTGAAGGACGACGTGCCGGTGATCGATGGGCTCGAGGATTTCGTGCTGCATGAGCCTGACGGACCGAAGCTTATCGGTTTCCTCAAGACCATGGAGTTCACCTCGCTGACCCGCCGCGTGGCGGAAGCGACCGCAACCGAGGCCGGCGATATCCAGGCTGTCGCTGTCACTATCGAACGCGCCGATACGGCGCATGGTCCTGATGTCGGGTCGGGAATGCCCGTCGCCGAAAGCGCACCGCGCGCTGGGGCGGAAAGTGGGGACGTAGCGGCCTCCACACCCAGCGCGGAAGCGGCCAGGCAGGGCGACACCCCTTCCCTGCTCTCGGCCCTTCGGCTCGAGGCGGCAACCGCGAGCAGGATCGACACCAGTGCCTACGTCTCCATCCGTGACATCGCCACGCTGAAGGCCTGGATCGCCGAGGCGATGGAAGCCGGCATCGTCGCTTTCGACACCGAGACCACCTCACCCGATCCGATGCGGGCCGAGCTTGTCGGCTTCGCCATGGCCACCGCGCCCGGCCGCGCCGCCTATGTGCCGCTTGACCATAAAAGCGGAAACGGCGACCTGCTCGGCGGCGGATTGCTCGAAAACCAGATACCGGTCCGCGAGGCGCTGGCAGCGCTGAAGCCGTTGCTGGAAGACAAGTCCGTTCTCAAGATCGTGCAAGAGTTGAAGTCCGACCTCATCGTCATGAGCCGCCACGGCATCGATGTCGCGCCCTATGACGACACCATGCTGATTTCCTACGTGCTCGACGCCGGCACCGGCCACCACACCATGTCGGCTCTTTCCGAAAAATGGCTCGGCCATGCGACGACTCCGCTCAAGGAACTGGCCGGATCGGGAAAAAGCTTTGTCGGTTTCGACCAGGTCGATATCGACAAGGCAACCGCCTATGCCGCCGGACACGCAGACGTGACGCTCGGGCTCTGGCGGGTGCTGAAGCCGCGGCTCGCTGCCAAGGGCCTTGTGTCGGTCTATGAGCGGCTGGAGCGGCCGCTGGTGCCGGTGCTGGCGAGAATGGAGCAGCGCGGCATCTCCGTCGATCGGCAGATCCTGTCGCGGCTGTCCGGCGAACTCGCGCAGGGCGCGGCACGCCTGGAAGAGGAGATCTACCAGCTCATCGGCGAACGCATCAACATCGGCTCGCCAAAACAGCTCGGCGACATCTTGTTCGGACGCATGGGCCTGCCTGGTGGTTCGAAAACCAAGACCGGGCAATGGTCGACCTCGGCGCAGCTGCTGGAAGACCTCGCCGCCGAAGGGCACGAACTGCCGCGCAAGATCGTAGACTGGCGCCAGCTCACCAAGCTGAAATCGACCTATACCGACGCGCTGCCCGGCTTCATCCATCCCGACACCAAGCGCGTTCACACCTCATATGCGCTTGCCGCGACGACGACCGGCCGGCTGTCGTCCTCCGACCCAAATTTGCAGAACATCCCGGTGCGCACGGCTGAAGGGCGCAAGATCAGGACGGCTTTCATCGCCGACAAGGGCAACAAGCTGGTGTCGGCCGACTACAGCCAGATCGAGCTGCGCGTGCTCGCTCATGTCGCCGAGATCCCGCAGCTCAAACAGGCTTTTGCCGACGGCGCCGACATCCATGCCATCACCGCGTCGGAAATGTTCAACGTACCGGTCGAAGGCATGCCCGGGGAGATCCGCCGCCGCGCCAAGGCGATCAATTTCGGCATCATCTACGGCATTTCCGCCTTCGGTCTTGCCAACCAGCTGTCGATCCCGCGCGAGGAAGCCGGCGCCTACATCAAGAAGTACTTCGAACGCTTCCCCGGCATTCGCGATTACATCGAGGCAACCAAAGCCTATGCCCGCGAGCATGGCTTCGTCGAAACCATCTTCGGCCGCCGCATCCACTATCCCGAGATACGATCGTCAAACCCATCGATCCGCGCGTTCAACGAACGCGCCTCGATCAACGCAAGGCTGCAGGGCACCGCCGCCGACATCATCCGCCGCGCCATGGTGCACATGGAGGATGCGCTCGACAAGGCAGGGCTTTCCGCCCGCATGCTGCTGCAGGTGCATGACGAACTGATCTTCGAAACGGTGGAAGCGGAAGTCGAGGCGACGATACCTGTCGTGCGCCGTGTGATGGAGAACGCACCGATGCCGGCGGTTTCGATGTCGGTGCCGTTGCATGTCGACGCGCGGGCCGCCAACAACTGGGACGAGGCGCACTAAAGTGAGCGAAATGCTGCCGTTCCCCACGGCCACATTCCTCTCCTTCACGTTCGCATCCCTGCTGATTGAACTGACGCCGGGGCCGAGCATGACCTATCTGGCGCTGGTTTCGGCGAGCGACGGACGACGCGCCGGCTTCGCCACCGTGGCGGGCATCGCATTGGGCCTCGCGGTCATCGGCGGCGTCGCTGCCCTGGGAGTCGCCGAACTCATCCAGGCATCTTCCTTACTCTACGAGGGGTTGCGCTGGGCAGGCGTACTGTTCCTGCTCTATCTCGCCTGGGAGGGTTGGACCGCTGGAACCGATGTGGTTTCGAACAGTGGAAATCCGGGCGACAAATACTTCTGGCGCGGGTTTGTCACCAATCTCCTCAACCCGAAGGCGGCGATCTTCTATGTCGCCGTGCTGCCAACCTTCGTCGAGGCCGGGCGGCCGATACTTGCACAGACTGTGCTGCTCACCGTGACCTATGTGGCAGTCGCGACAGCGGTACATGGGATGATCGTCGCGCTGGCGGGAACGTTGGAACCGTTCCTCAACGATCCCCGACGGGAGCGGATCAGCCGGCGGCTGCTTTCCGGCTTGCTGGCGCTCGTTGCGCTCTGGTTCGCCTGGTCGACCGCACGGTAGGGTCTTTGGGATCTAAGCAGCTTCGGCCAGGCACTTCGCACACGTCCCCCGGAACTCGATCACCGCCCTCTTGGCGGCGAAGCCAGTGGAGCGCACCCATTCGTCCAGCCGGTGGCCGACATCATGGTCGGAGAATTCGGTCACTTGCCCGCATGTGTCGCAGATGGCGAAGGCGGTCATCGAATGGCTGTGGTCGTGCGGCTCGGCACAGGCGACGAAGGAATTGAGGCTTTCCAGCCGGTGCACGAAACCGGACTTCATCAGCGTGTCGAGCGCGCGATAGACCTGCAGCGGCGCGCGGAAGCCGCGCTCGCGAAGTTGGTCGAGCAAGGTATAGGCGCTGAGCGGCCCGCTGGCGGCCTCGAGTTTCTCGAGCACGCACAGCTGGTTCTTCGTCAGCACATCCCTTGCCACCATGATCCTGTTTCCAACCCTGCGCCGTTCGCACGTCATTTCTGCATGCGGATGGTCTCTGTCCCATCCAGATAGCGACAAACCGCGGGTTTTGCTACTGTTTCTGCCTGACAAAGACGATATCGCCGCCTTCATGGCCGGAGCGCTCGATCGGGCGGTATTGCGGCTCCTGGTCGGCATTGCCGACAACCAGCGGCAGGATATAGCCATCATAAAGCTCCCGTGCCGAAAAGGCATCATGGTCCATGTCCTCCAGCCCGGTCAGCAGCGCCTTGGCAAAGACAGAGTGCCCGCCGCCGCCCGTGTGCTCGACTGGCTCGTTGTTGCCCGACGAAATCAGGATACGGGTGCGCCGCTGGGCGAGCCGGAGCAGCGCGCGCTCACGGTCATCGTCGCCGATCTTTGGCGCCGTCTCGCCACCGCCGCGCAACAGCGCGCCGGAAAAGCAGGAATCGGAAATGATCACCACCTTGTTGGCCTGCATGCGCTGGATCGCTTCTGAAATCGTCGAGGCCGACAGATAGCTGATCGGCACACCGGCCTCGGCATCCACCGGAACCCAGAAAGCGATCGTGGTCTTTTCCTCATAGATGCCGTGACCGGCAAAGTAGATCAGCACCGTGTCCTTCTCACCGGCGACGAGGCCGATCTTGTAGAGCAGCGTCTCGATGTCGTGCCGGGTCGCATCCTTGAGGAACAGCGGAAAGCTGGCGCCACCAGGCATTTTCGCTTCGGTGACGAAACCGTATTTGCCGGTCAGCAGGGCAGCAAGCGCATCGGCATCTGCGAACGGCGTCCGCAGCATGTCGAAGCCGGTGCGGGCGCGGTCGTAGTCCTGGTTGGCGACAATGACGGCGTAGCGCGTGCCTTCGCCTTCAAGTGCCTGCCTGTCGCCCTCGAACAGGAATTCCAGCCGCTTCTCATGTGTCCGCCCGTCGGCGGTCAAGGCGACGATCTCGACGGTGTTGAGCCCGGCCTTCAGCTTGGCGTTGTAGGTAAAGCGGCTGTCGCGCTTGAGTTCGGCGATCTTGCCGTCAACCAGCACCGCCTTGGCCGGCGAAGACCAGTTGACCTGGCCTTCGATCTCGACCTCCGCCTTTTCCATCGCCGCGGCACCCCGCTTCGGCGTCGGCCTGAAGATGACGATCGGATCGACCTGCGGCAGGCTGAGCGAGCCGTTCAGGAACAGGGCGAACTCCGGGTCAGTGGATTCGACGCGGTATTGCTGGCGCGTGTTGCCTTCGGCCGCGGGCAGTTTCTTCAGGCTTTCCGCCATCGCCCGCACCGTCACGCTGTTCTCGTTCTGGATGACGTTGGCCAGACGGAAGGTGAAAACCCCATAGGTGGTTTTGGCGCCCTCTTCGCCGAAGGTGAATTCTATCGATTGCGAGTCACCGATACTGGCATAGAACACCGCCAACTGGCCGTGGTTCGGCTGCAACTGCGTAACGGCAATATAGTCGTTCGCGGGCGCCGAGGCGCTTTCATTGCCGGTATCGAGGCTCCATACCGTGCTGCCGCCAACCTTTTCCTGGAGGCCGGTGATGTCGGCCTCGGAGGCATAGCTCGTGTCGACGGTCACCGCCACATCGACCTGCCGGTTGCGCAGATTGGTGATGAAATCCGACATGTCATGCGCCGAGATCAACTCGACGACGCCGTCTTGCTGCTTGTTCAGGGCGAGGAACAGGCCGGCATTTTCGATCCAACCGATCGCCTGGGTCGATTTCCGGCCCTGATTGACCAGATCGGCTTGCCAGATGTCCTGGATCGAAATGTCCTTGAAGGGTTCGCGCACGTTTTGCGGGATGAGGCCGTCGACCAGATCGCGGCCGCGAACGGAATTGCCGCCAAAGTGGAGCAGCAGCCGGTCGCCGCAATTGACGCGTCCCAGCGTCCCCTTGAACATCTTGGCAAGCTCGGTTCGGCTGGCATAGCGGCCGATCATCAGGGCGACGTCGTCGTCGGCGACGCCGCGCGCGACAAGCGAGGTGTAGAGCAGCCTGACGTCATTGTCCGGCCCTTGCAGCAGAGGGAACGGATCGCCAGAATTGGTCGAGCCGATCAGCACGGCATGCATCCTGGAAGGAACCGAACGATCGCATTTCGGCGCTGCAATCGTCTCGGCCGCATAGTCGACGAGCGGCGTAACGGCGCCCGGTATATACGCCAGCAGATACTCAAAGTAGGTGTCCGCTGCTTCGATCGCCAAAGGAGCGGATTGTTCAGGCGCTTTGCTGACCGTTAGTCCAGAATAGGCGGATCCGGCCGGCGCGATTGCCGCGAGCGCCACCACAAACAGCGACACGATCAGCCATCGCCGGCTAATCCCATGTTTCCATGACAGCGACCGGCGCGACATGGTAACCTCCCACCCAAAACCCGTATCGCAACGATAGTGTTGATCGGGCATGATGGAAATGAGGCAAATGCCGATTGCGATCGGCGCGCAACATTCAAAATACTGACAAAATCCTCGGCGAGGGTTGCGGCGCTTGGAAATTCGATCGGGCTTGGGGAAGCGACATGATCAAACTGACACGACGGACGCTGCTTGTCGGCGCGTCCGCGCTGACGGCAGCCGGCACGCTATCGTTCCGAACCTTCGCCGCCTCGCGCACTTACCATGCGCTGCTGGTTGCCTGCACCGACTATCCGGCCCTGCCTAAGAAGAACTGGCTGATCGGGCCGAAAAACGATGCCGTTCTGGTGCGCGACTATCTCACGAAGAACACACCCGACCCGGTGAAGTTCACAGCGGAAAACATCACACTGCTCGCCAAGGATGTCGAAGGCGCCAACGGCCCGCCGACACATGCGACGATCCTGGCAGCGCTTGCCGATCTGGCCGCCAAGGTCCAGCGCGACGATTTCGTCTATCTGCATCTGTCCGGCCATGGCGCGCAACAGCCTGCGGCAAAGAAGGGCGACGAGTCCGATAACCTCGACGAGATTTTCCTCCCTTCCGACATCGACAAATGGGTCAACCGCGAAGAGGGCGTGCCGAATGCGCTTGTCGACAACGAGATCGGCGCGGCACTCGACGCCATCCGCGACAAGGGCGCCTTCATCTGGGTCGTGTTCGACTGCTGTCACTCCGGCACGGCGACGCGCGCCGCCGAGGTCGACGACGAGATGGAGCGCAAGCTCGAGTTCGCCGATCTGGTCGGTGGCGACGAGGCGGCCAGGGCCGCAGCCGTGAAGTCCTATGACGACATAACGGCCGGCGCATCGCGCGGCTTCGACGAGAATGGCGCCCGCAAGCCCGCCTTCAGCCTGGCGCCGACCGGTGCCGAGCCAATCACCAGAGGCAAGCTGGTCGCCTTCTATGCCGCACAGACGGTCGAGACGACGCCTGAGATGCCACTGCCCAAGGGCGTGGCCGACGCGCAGCGATTCGGTCTGTTCACCTTCACCATCCTGTCGAAGCTGGCCGAGAACCCCGACGTCACCTATCGCCAGCTCGGCCAGGCCGTGCTGCAGCAATATTCGGCCGACAGCCGCACACGGCCGACGCCGCTGTTCGAGGGCGAGCTCGACGCGCGCGTGTTCGGCACCGACAAAACCGACGCGGTCATGCAATGGCCTGTTGTCATCAAGGACGGCGAGGCGACGATCGGCGCCGGGCTGCTGCACCGCCTTACCCCCGGTAGCAAGCTCGCCATCCTGCCTTCGGCGCTGTCGCAGCTTTCCGATGCGCTCGGCTATCTGGAAGTGCAATCGGCAAAGAACCTGGAAAGCCGCGTCAAGCCGGTCGAATTCGACAACAAGCCGGCGCTGAAGCTGGCCGACATCCCGGCCAATGCCTATGCGCGGCTCGCCGAGCTCGCTGTCGACTACAAGCTCGCGGTGGCGCGGCCGGCACCAACCGACGGACTTGAGAAGGAGACGGCGCTGGTCAATTCGGTTCTCGACGAGTTGGCCGCCAAAGCGGGCAGCGGTTTCCAGATCGCGCTGGTCGAACCCGGCACGAGCGCCGACCTGCGGCTCGCCGTATTGCGCGAGAATGCCATCGCCGGCGCTGCTGCGGACGCGACCGACAAGCCAGCACTATGGTTCCTGCCGGCCTCGGGCGACATGACGCTGAAGGACGGCAGCAAGCCGCCCCTGATCATCATCCATCCGGACGACCGCGAGAAGCTGATCAGTGCTACGGCGAAGAACCTGACGACGATCTTCCGCGCCACCGGCCTGTCCAGGCTCGCCGCCGCTTCCGACTATCGACCGGAAGAGGTCAGCGTCGAATTCCAGATCAAGCGTCAGGGCAGCGACACGCTCGAGCCGCTCCAGGCCTCGACCGTGCCGCGCGTTTCCCCTGGAGACGAGGTGCATGTCATCGCCAACAATGGTTCGACGGATCTGGTCGATATCAACGTGCTCTATGTTGGCAGCGACTATTCGATCACCCATATCGTTGCCGAGCGCCTTGCGCCGCAAGCAGCGCTGAAGGAGGGCTTGCTCGCTTTCACGGACACCAGCTTCGGCATGGAGCGGATGATCGCCGTTCTGACCGAAGCGCCACCGCAGAGCGAGAAGGAGGATCTGGGCTTCCTGGCGCAGGACGGGGTGCCGTCGGCGACACGCGCGGCTGGTGGATCCGGCTTCTCCGGCATGCTGACCGACATCGGCATGGCGCCGGCGACACGCTCGGTGATGCGGCTTGCCGACAAGAGTGGCCCGAAGGGCGCGGTGATGATCTTCCCGATGGAGACGGTGCCGCGCGCCTGAGCAACCGGCATTGCCGTGACGACCGCTGCGCGGGCATGATATGTGAACATTCTCGGTCGCAGCGCCGTAGCGCGAAGCGACCGGACGCAACAGATGAGGACGTTCGTGAATATCCCAGTGCTTTCCTGGCGCGCAACAGTCGCCGGGCTTGTTGCCTGCCTGTTGGTCGCTAATGCCTCGGCGGACGAAGCCTGCGGCCTGTGCGCAAAGCAGATTGTCACCAATTCCGAGTTGGCAACCTGCTTTCTCGACCAGTACGACCAGATCGCCAAAACCGGCAACGGCGCCGTCGTGGTCGATCTCAGCAGCTGCGCCTCGCGCGGCGTTGTCGAGCCCTTGCCATCACCCAACAAGGCGCCTCCAGAGCCGGACGTGCAGTTCATGATTTCGCGCACGCAGCTTGATTGTCTGAAAAAGAAGCTGGAGGCGCCCGGCATCGTGCTGGATCCGTCCGCCACCATCGAACTGGACAGCTGCGGATGAAAAAACCGGGGGGCAACGCAACACAACAGGCGCTGACAGCGCAAGCGCCGGCACCGGCCAGGAAGCCGGTGACCCTGCCCGAGACCACCGAAGGTCTTCCGTGGCCGAGCGCCCACGAGATCAAGAAAGAATCCAACCCCTTCACCGATCCCGACTGGCGCATGTTTATCTATGCCTGGTCGGGGTTGGCTGTGCGCCTGGCGATCATTTTCACCTTGATGTTCTCGATCTTCCAGTTTCTCGCAAACCAGGACCAGAAGCGCGTCGAGCAAACGATGTCGCTGGTCGAGCTTTGGGAAAGCAAGGATTTCCAGCAAGCACAACGGGCACTCAAGGAGCGGCTGGCGGCGCTAAACGCCAAATACGACAATCTGCTCAGCGCCAATCCGACGCCGACCGAGGAACAGGTATTCAGGCAGCGCATCGGCATCGAGGCGATGACGGCAAGTGGCGGCGACATGCCGCTCGCCGATTTCAGCGACAATTTCGACCGCGTCGTCTATTTCCTCAACCGCCTCTCCATCTGCGTCGACGGCAAGCTGTGCTCGCGCGAGGTCGCCGACGCCTATTTCCGCGACTATGCCGTTTCCTTCTGGAGCTATTTTGCCGGCTACATCAGCAAGGAGCGCCAGGCCGGTTCTTCCAATTTTGCCGCGGCGATCGAGAGCTACGTGCGCCAGGGGCCGCCTCCGGCTCAGACGAAATAGCGCGGGACATCATGCCGGGCGGCTCACCTCTCATGCGCGCTCTCAGATGGCTGCTCATTGCCGGGGGTTTTGTCATGGCGTCGGCCGTTCACGCCGAAGACGCGCTGGATTTCCACCTCGATCTCAATACCGGCGGGCACAGTGCGCAAGTCACCGACCTTGCCTTCACGCCGGATGGCCAGAAACTGGTCTCTGCATCGAACGACAAGACCATCCGCATCTGGGACTGGCAAAGCGGGGTGAGCCTCCGCACCATCCGCGGTTATCAGGGCCAAGGCAGCGACGGCAAGATCTTTGCCGTCGCGGTGTCGCCGGACGGCCAGACGATCGCCGCCGGCGGTTATTTCGGCGCCAGTCTCGGTGACAAGCCGCCCTATGGCGATATCAGGCTGTTCGACATCGCCACCGGCAAGATCAAGGCCGTGTTGAAAGCCGCCGACTACGCGATATACGACCTCGCCTTCTCGGCGGACGGAAACACCCTGGCTGCCGGCGGCGCCGACGGCGTCGTCTATCTGTGGCGGCCCGACGACAGCTCCACCGCCGGCTGGATGCTAGACCGGAAACTCGACGCCGATTCCTGGCATGTCGACAAGCTGGCCTTCGCCGCTTCTGGAACGCGGCTGGCGGCGGTGACCACCGACAACGGTATCCGGCTCTGGGACCTCTCCAAGGGTGAGGAGATCGCGCTGCCCGCGGAGGCCGAGCCGCTGAGGGACATCAGCGTCATGGCGCTCGCCGTGTCGCAGGACGGCAGCCTGTTCGCCACCGGCAGCAGGGACGGGCTGGTCCAGCTCTGGCGCGCCGCCGATGGCACGCTCGTCCGCGCCATGCCGAAGCAGGATTTCCTCATCGGCTCGCTGACCTTTGCCTCGGGCGCGCGTCTGGTCGCTTCCTGCGCCTACCGCTGCGCCGACAAACATCGCTCGGTGGTCTGGAATACGGACAGCGGCGAAGCCGTGCTCGACTACCGCGACCATGACGGCACCGTTTTCGCCAGCACCGCCAATGCCGACGGCTCGCTGGTGGCGACCGCGGGCGGTACCCGCAACGCCATCCAGGTCTGGGACCCCGCGACCGGCGAGCGCAAGGCACTGCTGCAGGGAGTGGGCGAGCCGGTGACGGCGGTCGGCATCGATGCGGCGAACGGAATCATCGCCTGGGGCAATGCCAATCCATGTCCCGAGCGCGTGTCCTGTCCGGAACTGCAGGGCGCGCTCGACAGGATGCTGGCATTGCCAACGGCGGATCGTTTCTTCGACAGTCCGCAACCGGCGATCGAACAGGAAGCTTATGCGCGCGCGGCACTGGACGATGGCCAATGGTCGCTTCGAGTCGCACCAGGCGGCAAGGACGGGCTCGAAAATGCGGTGCTGGAAATCGCCAATGACGGCAAGCGGGTGCGCAGCATCGAGAACGACGCCACCAACGGCTTCGTCCACTCGGCCTACACGCTGATCGACAGCGGGCTTGGCCTGATCACCGGCGGCAATGACGGAACGCTGCTTGAATACAGGACCGCGACCGCGCGGGTATCCGGCGAATTCACCGGCCATACCGGCGAGATCCACGCCATGGCTGTTTCGGAAGAGGCCGGATTGTTGGTCACAGGCAGTGCCGACCAGACATTGCGGCTGTGGAATCTGAAGACGCACAGGCTGATCGTCTCGATGTTCTTTGCCGGCTCCGAATGGATCGCCTGGATGCCGCAGGGCTATTATTATTCTTCGGACGAAGGTGACAAGCTTATCGGCTGGCAGGTCAACCAGGGCCGCGATCGCGAAGGCCGCTTCATCAGCGCCGGACAGCTGAAGAAATATTTGTGGAGCCCGGAAATGGTGCGTCGTGCAATCGTCCTGCGCAACGCCGAGCAGGCGGTCGAGGAGATGCGGCCGGGCGTCGACCACGAACTGCAGAAACTGCTGCAGCGCAAGCCGCCGGATTTCGGCATCCGCCTTGCAGCGGACCAGAGCAATGTCCGCGACGGCTATGTCGCCGTCGAAATCACCGGCGCCAGGGAAGCCGTCGCCGACATTGCCGGTTTCTCGATCCTGTCGAACAGCCGCAATGTCGGTGATTTTACCGCACGCGCGGTCGATGGCGGCAAAAGCACCATCGTCGAAGTGCCGGTCGAGGACGGTGAAAACACCATCCGCATCACCGGCACCACCGAATTCGGCTACCTGACCGAGCGCAGCGTCACTGCACTGGCGAAGAAGGCTGAAAAGGTTGGGAACAAGGGCAAGCTCTATGTCGCAGTCATCGGCGTCGACAAATATCCTTTCCTCACCGACGCCTGCTCGGGCCGCGCCTGCGATCTGCGCTACCCGGTCGCCGACGCGACGGAATTCCTCAAGGTGATCACTCAGAAATCGGCGCCGCTGTTCTCGTCGATGGAATCGCTGGTGCTGGTCAACCGCGAGTCGCTGGACGAAGCGCCCGACAGCGGCAAAGACGTGTTCCGGGTCGCGAGCGCCGATAGCGTTCTGGAGCCTGACGCGGACACGATCGACGATCAGCTCGCCGATTTCCTCGACAGGCCGGGCGAGAACGACACCACCATCATCTTCGTCGCCGGCCATGGCATCAACATCGACGAGGACTATTATTTCATCCCCACCGACGGCCGCAAACAGGACGCCGAGCGGTGGAAGCGCTCCTCGCTGGTCGACTGGTCGAACATCCAGAAGTCGGTCGAGCGGGCCAAGGGCATGCGCTTCATGCTGCTCGACACCTGCCATGCCGCCAACGCCTTCAATCCGCGCCTGGAAAAGGACGCGCAGGACGCGCGCATCGTCGTCTTCTCGGCCACCGCCGCCAACAACACCGCTGCCGAGTTGCCCGAACTCGGACACGGCGTCTTCACCTATTCGATCCTCGATGGCCTGCGCGGTCGGGCCAAGACCTCAGATGGTGGCGTGACGCTGTTCGGTCTCGCCGACTATATCTCGCGCGAGGTCATGCGGCTCACCGCCTCGCGGCAGAAACCGTTCTACTATGTCGGCGGCGTGGAGAACATCGTCCTGGCCGAGCCATGAGGTTGAAGCTGCTGAGGCTTATGCCCGTCATCGCCCCCCTCTGTCCTGCCGGACATCTCCCCCTCGAGGGGGGAGATCGGCTTTCATTTCTGCTTTCGCCAATCTTCAACGTTGCAGGATGGGCGGCAAGTTCAAAGCCGCCACTCTCCCCCCTTGAGGGGGAGATGTCCGGCAGGACAGAGGGGGGTGTACAAGCGCATCGGACCGCAGCGAAACAGCTGGGCGCGATCGCTGCAATAGTGTTCCTCCTGCTTCTCCCTCTTCACGCCTTCGCGGCACCTGTCGCCTGCCCGCCGGGCAACGAAAACTTCGCCTCTTTTTATGAGGACGCGGCGCTGTTTCGTGACGCGATAGCCAAGGTGGCCGATATCGAACCCTCCAACCAGCGGCTGACCGGCATCACCGTGCCGCACCATCTGCTGGTGGCTGATCTTGTGGCGCTGGGTTTCCAGGCAGCGTCCGGCTTCCGCTACAAGCGCATCGTCATCCTGTCGCCGGACCATTTCCACAAGACACAAAAACCGTTCGCCACCACGATACGCGGCTTCGACACCGTGCTTGGCGAGGTCACGGTCGATGTCGAGGCAGTGCGGCGGCTGGAGACCGACGGCGACATGGTCGAAGACTCGTGCCTGTTCGCCAGGGAACACGGCGTGCAGGCCATGCTGCCCTTCCTGCATCACTATTTTCCCCAAGCGAAGGTCGTGCCGGTGGCGATGTCGGTCAAGGCACGCCGCGGTGACTGGGACAGGCTGGCGGAGGCCCTGAAAGCGACCGTCGACGACGAGACGCTGATCGTCGAATCGACTGACTTTTCGCACTATCTGCCCCAGCACGATGCGCGCCGCTTCGACCAGCAGACGCTGAACATCCTGGCCGCCGGCTCGCTGGACGGCATCGCGGCGCTGCGCCAGCCGGATCACGCCGATTCGGTCGGCGCGCTCTATATCCAGACCAAGCTGCAGCGGGCGCTGTTCGGGGCAGGGCCACTGGTCATCGCCAACGAGAATTCGCAAGCGCAAACCACGGACTATGTCGAGCGGACCACCAGCTACGTCGTGGCATTGTTCGGCGCCTTCGGACCCGGCTTCAACAATCCGGCCCGGACGAAAGACAAGATCTACTACTTCGCCGGCGACGTGAATTTCGGCCGCGCCATGAGGAAGGTCTTGCTCCGCGACGGCGTCGCTGATCGGATCGTTGAAAACATCCTGGCATTGACCGGATCGCGGCCGCTGATCGTCAACCTCGAAGGCGTCGTGCTGCCCAACGTGCCGGAAGCCATCGACGACATGACATTGGCGATGCCGCAGGGATTGGCGGTCGACATGCTGAAGAAACTCCATGTCGCCGGTGTCGGCCTCGCCAACAACCACGCCTTCGATCTCGGGCCATCGGGCTATGCCGAGACGCTGCGCGCGCTGGACGAGGCCGGCATCCCTCATTTCGGCCAGGGCGAGGCGCTGGCCCTTGCCGATCTCGACCTTGTCGGTCTGACCGACATCGACACCAACGGCTCGAAGAACACCGACCTGCTGACATCAGCTTTGCTCGACCGCCTGGTGGGCGGAAACGCCGAACGTCCGCTGGTCGCTTTCGTCCACTGGGGTCGTGAATACAAGACCGAACCGTCGGCGCGTGAAACCATGCTCGCCGACCAGATGCGACTGCGCGGTGTCTCGGCCATCGTCGGCAGCCATCCGCACGTGTCGAGCGAAGCGATCCTTTGGCTCGGCGGCGGCGACGTAGCGGAAGTCTATTCGCTGGGCAATTTCCTGTTCGACCAGAGCGCCGAGCGCTCGTCGGGATCGATGCTGGAATTGCGGGTCTTCGGCCAGGGTACGATCTTCGCCCGGCTCATCCCGCTGCCCAACTATTTCGAGATGGGCCGCCAATAGGAAGCGCAGGAACCTACCGTTTGCAGGCCGGCGTCAGCTGAATCTCAACATACCCTAACAGCCGGCCATCTCGCGCGGCAGGTAGCAGGCCGCCGGTTCGGTCTTGGTCAGAAACAGCGATTCCTTCGGCCGGAAATAGAAGAAGGTGACCGGCTTGCTCTCGCGCACGCTGCCATCGGTGAAGTGGGCAGCGATGCTGAAGCGATGGATGGACGACATCGACGACCACATCTTCAGCCGTGCCGTATAGGCGCTGATGTTCTTGTTGCCGCGCACCGGCATGGGAATGGCATAGTCCTGCTTGCCGATCTGGAATTCGATGTTCTGATAGCGCATCGCTTCCGGCGTGCCGCCGCCACCGTCGCCGCATTCGGCCATCGATTCCGGAATCTCGAATACAACCAGGGTCATCGACACGCGAAACGGCTCGCTCTGCTGCCAGACCTGGCCCTGATCATCCGTCCAGGAATAGTCGAACTTGCCGACGGCATTGACCGTCATTGCCTGGTTGAGGTTGCCGAGATAGTCGGCGACCTCACCGAACTTGATGTTGTTGGTGAGCTGGCTGCGGCAGACGTTGAGGGCATCGGCAGACTGGCAGGAAAACCGTCCGGTCTCGAGGCTCGCCGTATCGACCCCTGCCTCGGTAAGCGCGTCCTTGATCGACACGTCGGCGCCCTCGCCGACAGTGCCGATATCCTTGGTGAACATGCGGCTGGGCTCGCCGCTCGGGTTGCCCTCCTCGTCGAAGGTGGTGAACTGGAACGACATCTTCATGTCTTTCGCGTCGCCCCAGCCATTGTTGACGATCGAGAAATCGGGCCGGAAGCCGACACAGCCGAAATGCTCGATCAGCGATAGCATCGGCTTGCGATAGGCATCGCTGGCGGCAACCTTCATTTCGAGACTGTCGAGCTTGACCCTGGATTGGTCGGTCGTCTTGAGGTCAACCTCGGCGAAGGCCGGCGCTTGCTCCCAGTCCATGCCTTCGTAGACATTGCTGGTGGTGATCTGACCGGCGCCGTTCCAGCTGTTGTTGTATTCGTCCGAGGTGGGGTAGATCGCGATGTCTTCGTCGCGCACCAGATGCTGGTATTGCATGTCCGACTGCTGCGTCATGCGCTGGTCGACCGCCACGCCGATCTCGACCTTGTCGGCGGCGCCGCCGCCGGCCTGGGCCTTGAGCAGACCACCCACCCTTGCATCGGCCAGCACATCGGGACGCGAGCCGCCAATCTCCTTGCCCATCACCCATTCAGACTCGTAGACCGTGCCACCGGCAAGCCGGGTGCGCCCCTTGCCATTCTTCAAACCATCGACAAATGAGCCAGCAAAGATTTCGCCGGTCTTCGACAAGTAGCGTCCCTCGCCATTCGGCACGCCAGCGCGGAAATCACCCTCATAGCGATTGCCGTCGGCATCGATATGGATGCCGCTGCCGTCGAGTTCACCGGCAACCCAATGACCCTCGAGAACTTCACCCGAACGGAGCTCGAGCCGGCCAGCCCCGTTGGGCCGGCCATTCCTGATCTCGCCGAAATAGCTCGAATAGACGGTCTTGGGGTCGTAGCTCGCCGAGCCGCGCACCCGCCAGACCAGCCGGCCCTTGCCGTTGACGGCACCATCCTCGGCGATCGTCCGGTCCGGCGACTGGCCAGCCGCCGGTTCCCAGACGAAGTCGAGGTTTTTCTCCGGATGGAAGTCCCACACCCGCACGTTTCTACGTAGGACCGAGCGCGTTTCGCTCTGGTAGAGGATTTGCACCCGTTCGGCCCAGGCGCCGCTCAGCGGCGCATCGCCCTGATTGGCCAACGCCGGAAGATAGGTCAGCGCAGCCAGCATGGATGCGGCCGCCATCGCCCTGATCCCGAAGATCGTCCCTGCCCGCGCCATCGTCTCCAACCCCTTGGACGGCCTAGCGTAAGCGCCGATGCCAACGGGCGCAAGTGAGCAGCTCCGAACAAAAAGCCGGCGGCGGGAACGTCCCGCCGCCGGCTTTCTTGATTTTTGGTTTCTCGCCTTCTTTCGTGGCGAACTACCGTCAGGATTTATTTGTACAGGCTGTTGATCCACTGCACATTGACGGCATTCAAACGCACGGCGGTGTTCGCGTCGGGGCTTTCGGCCACGTTCACACCGGTGATGACCCGCTGCTTGGCGCCGTTGTCATAGGCATAGACCGAGCTGCCGCTCGATCCCGGAAACGTGTCGCAGTCGTACTGGAAATACTCCGCGGCGATGTGTTCGGCACGCACTTCGCAGGTCGCCTTCCACATCGTGCCCATCGGCTTGTCGCCGGGATAGCCGACGATGTTGGCGGTGAAGTCGCCAAGATCTTCATAATTGGCATAGCCCAGCCAGCCGAGGTTGGTCCCGACATCCTGCTTCAGCGTGACAATGCCAAGATCCCACAGGATGACCGAACCGTAGTAACCCTGATAGTTGTCGACGAAGCCCTGGAGGATATAGGCGCTTTCATAGGTGAAGGCGCCGAACGGTGCGTCGTCGGCCGTGTTGCCATTGAGGCCCGGCACGAACAGGATATCCTCAAGCCAGGCCTTGTCTTCGTGGCTGTAAAGACAATGCGCCGCGGTGAGCACCGTGCGTGGGCCGATCAGCGTCGCCGAGCAGCTTCCAAAGCCGGTCTTCGATTTGCCTTCGAGATAGCCGATCGCGGTGAACGGGTAGGTCTTGGTGTTCTTGATCTGCTCGCGATCATCCGTCCCGAACACCTGGCGGCCGGCTTCTTCGCCACCGGTCAGCCCGGTGTCGCCGGACTTCTGTCCGTCGGCTGGCGCATTCATTTCCTTGATGACAAGGCCCTTCAGCGTTTCGCTCGGGTCGATCTTGATGTCCTTGCCATCGGCGGAACGTCCGACGATGCCGTAGGACTTGACCGCCGTTGCCTCGTCGGTCAGCGGCGCTGCACGGCTGGCTTCGTCTTCGGTCAGTTTTGGCGGGGCGATCGGTTTGGCCCGGCCAGGCTTGTAGTCGCCCGATGTCACATCGCGCATGCTTTCGCCGTTGCCGGCATTCGCAGAGCCTGGATCGGCGGCGAAGGCGGGCATCGCCCACATTGCGGTGGAAAGCAATGCGGACGCAATGATGGTGTTTGTCAGTTTTGTCATGGTGAGACTCTCCCAAAAGTCAGCAAGGAGTGGATCAAAATACAGAAATATTGTCGAGATCGTGGTGGCGCCAAAAAATCAGTTTGGTTACTCATCCGCACCTGATCATTATCCCATGCGGCCAATCGGGACCCCGCCAAAACACCCGCTTCGATATACTGCCTAAAATATTCCAACATTGGCAATGACAAATCGCTTCCACGTAGCCCGTGGGGGGCTATAGGGTTTTGAGCGGGTTCTGCTCGCGGGCACGATTAGCAAAAGTGGCATTCGGTTTTATGACCGATCGCGCACGCCGATCCATTTGGTTGGCGCGTTCCGGTCACCGAACCGGTTCCACTTCAGCCGATCATGCGCCGGGCTGACCTGTCAGGGAACATTCGTCTCAGGAGGTTCAGGTGAAAATCATCCATCGGTTCAGGCCGATCGCAGCAGCACTGCTGTTCGGCATCGCGGCAGCCTTTCCGGCCATCGACACCATCCATGCGGCCGATGGCGCCGTCAGACCGGAAGCGGCGGTCTCGCCGATGAAACGCGTGGCCGAAGCCAGGGCAAAGGCCGCGGCCGAGAACCCCGACGGCGCCGATCGCGTCTACGGCGGCAAGGAGGCCGAGAAAGGCGCCTACCCGTTCCAGGTGGCGCTGCTGACCACCGACAGGCTGGATGCGAATCCGGCTTCGCAGGCGAACGCGCAATTCTGCGGCGGTAGCCTGATCGCGCCGCAATGGGTGCTGACGGCGGCGCACTGCCTCAACGACAAGGGCAGGCCGATTCCGCCGGACGTGGTCACCGTGCTGACTGGCGCCACCGATCTCAGCGAAGGCAAGCGCTACAAGGTGGTGGAGGTCATCGTCAACGAAAGCTACAGCGAGCAGACGCTGGACAACGACATCGGCCTGCTCCGGCTCGCCGAGCCGGCCGATGCGCCGACCATCAAGATCACCCGTGAGGCGACACCCGACACCGGCAAGACGACGGTGATCGGCTGGGGCAAGATGCAGGATGGCACTTTTCCCACGACGCTGATGGTGGCCGATCTCGATCTGGAGCCGAGCGCAACCTGCAACAGCGGCATCAAGGCCATCTATGCGCGTGACCTCAAGGCAGCGCTGAGCGATCTCTCACGCCGCATGCGCTATTCTGAAAAGGGTATCGAGGCGGCCGCCAACGCCATTGCCGCCGACATGTCCGATCCGTTGACCAACAACATGATCTGCGCCGGCACCGCCAGCGGCGAGCGTGATGCCTGCAATGGCGACAGCGGCGGGCCGCTGTTCATGACCGGCGCCGACGGTCCGGTACAGGTCGGCGTCGTCAGCTGGGGTGAAGGTCCTGCCGACGGCACTGCCGCCTGCGGCCACAAGAACGCCTTCGGCATCTACACGCGGTTGTCCAACTACACCGGCTGGATCGAGGAGAAGATGAAGACTCCGGCGCCCGCCGCGCCCAAGGCCGGCCTCGGTACACTTCAGAAGCCGGCCAAGCCCTGAATACTCCAAGCCACTGAAAACGGAAACGGCGGGAGCAATCCCGCCGTTTCCGTTTCGATGATTTGCCGGCTATGCGTTCGAGTGCACTCGGGCCCGCCTATTTCCGCGGCGGACCTTTGCGCTCCGCCGACGCCGCCCACAAATTGATGTCGGACTCGCGCGCGTAAGTATCGATCTCGGCGAGCTCGGCATCGCTGAAATCGAGCGTCTTCAGCGCACCGACGCAATCCTCGACCTGTTCCGGCCGGCTGGCGCCAATCAGTGCCGAGGTCACCCGGCCCTTGCGCAGCACCCACGCCAGCGCCATCTGCGCCAGCGTCTGGCCGCGGCGCCCGGCGATCGCGTTCAGCGCCTTGATGTTGGTTATGGTCTTCTCGTTGATGAACGCCTGGCGCAGCGACTTGCCCTGGCTGGCGCGGCTGCCTTGCGGAATCCCGCCGAGGTATTTGTCGGTCAGCATGCCTTGCGCCAGCGGCGAGAACACGATCGAGCCTACACCGAGCCCCTCCAGCGTATCGAGCAGGCCATCGTCCTCGACCCAGCGGTTAAGCATCGAATAGCTCGGCTGATGGATGACGCAAGGCGTACCGAGCTGCTTCAAGATATCGGCGGCCTCGCGCGTGCGCTGCGAATTGTAGGACGAGATGCCGGCGTAAAGTGCCTTGCCGGAACGCACCGCATGGTCGAGCGCGCTCATCGTCTCTTCCAGCGGCGTGTCGGGATCGAAGCGGTGCGAATAGAAGATATCGACATAGTCGAGCCCCATCCGCTTCAGGCTCTGGTCGAGGCTGGCCAGCACATATTTGCGCCCGCCCCATTCGCCATAGGGTCCCGGCCACATTTCGTAGCCAGCCTTGGTCGAGATGATCAGCTCGTCGCGGTAGCCGGCAAAGTCCGTCCGCAGGATCTCGCCGAAGGCCGTCTCCGAAGAGCCGGGCGGCGGGCCGTAATTGTTGGCGAGATCGAAATGCGTAATGCCGAGATCGAAGGCCTTGCGCGCGATCGCCTGCTTGGTCTTGTGCGGCGTGTCGTCGCCGAAATTGTGCCAAAGCCCGAGCGAGATCGCCGGTAGCTTCAGGCCAGATCGCCCGCATCTGTTGTAGACCATTTTCTCATAGCGGTTTTCAGCCGGCTGCCAGCGCATAGGTTCATATCCCGGGTTTGAAAGGAATCGACGCGAACGCGCCGATCCCCGTTTTATCTCATTTCTTCTTCGCCAACAGCCCTTTCGCATCCGTGACGCCAAGTGCGGCTGGTCGCTCGCACGTGGTCTGCATGGCAACGAACTTCCCGGTCTCGCCCGACCGCAACAGGCCGGTCATCACATCGACGGCGTGCAGCGCCAACTCCATCGAGCAACGGTGCGGCCGGCCTTCCGCTATCGCCAGCGCCATATCGGCCAGGCCGGCGGTGCGATAGTTGGCCATCATGCCGTTTGAATGCATCTCGTTGGGAACGCCGAACGGGTGCGGCCATTTCGGCGATTTCTTGACCGGCTTGGCCGCTTCGGTGAAGCGCACGTTGCCGCCGAAGAAGTTGGGGTCGGGCACGAACACCGTGCCTGCCTCGCCATAGAGCTCCATCGGCGCATGGCCGTGGCTCCAGACGTCCCAGCTGGTATTGAGCGTCACCACGGCGCCATTCTCGAATTCCATCAAGCCGTGGATTGTGGTTGGGGTGGCGACCGGAATTTTCTCACCCGCGCGCGGCTTCGATGAAATGGTGCGTTCCTTGGCCGGGATCGAGGCGAAGGCCGCGACCTGCTTAACCGGGCCGATCAGCTGTATCAGGTTGGTGATGTAGTAGGGTCCGATGTCGAGCACCGGGCCTGCGCCCGGCTGGAAGAAAAAGTCGGGGTTGGGATGCCAATGCTCCATGCCGTGGCTCATCACATGGCAAGTGCCGCTGGTGATGTTGCCGACGACGCCGGTGTCGATCAGATTGCGAACGAGCTGGTGCGCGCCGCCGAGGAAAGTGTCGGGCGCCGAGCCGATGCGCAGGCCCTTTTTCTCCGCTCGCTTCTTCAGGTCGAGCCCTTCCTTGATCGAAAGCACGAATGGCTTTTCCGAATAGACATGCTTGCCGGCGTCGAGGATCTGCTTCGACACCTCATAGTGAACCGCCGGAATGGTGAGGTTGACGATGATGTCGATGTCGTCCGCCTTGAGCAGCCCGTCGACCGTCTCGGCGCGCAGCTTGAACTCCTTCGCCCGCGCCTTCGCCGCATCCATGTTGATGTCGGCGCAGGCGCGCATCTCGATGCCGCGAAACAGCGGCGCCAACGAGAAATACGCCTTCGAGATGTTGCCGCAGCCGATGACGCCAATACCAAGTTTCTTTGCCATGCTGATTGCTCCTAGTAGGTCTTGGCGGCGGCGATCGAACGACGGGCGAAACGCTCGATGTCGTTGGGGTTGTCCTGTTCCATGACGTAGTATTTGGCGGCGCTGTTGGCGCGCAACGCCTTGATCAGGCCGGCCCAGTCGATCGTCCCGTGGCCGACATCCGACCAGCCGTCTTCATCCAGGCCCTCGCCGGGCTTGGCCATATCCTTGACGTGGACGGCAACGATGCTCTTGCCGTGCTTCTCGATCCACGGCAGCGGATCGACGCCGCCGCGCACAACCCAGGCCACGTCCATCTCCCAGCCGATGTCGGGTGCTGAAGACAGGATGTGGTCCTGCGGCACCGAGCCATCGGCGAGCTTCTTGAATTCGAAATCATGGTTGTGCCAGGCAAAGCCGTAGCCGGCCTTTTTTGCCGTATCACCGACCTTGGCCAGGCGGGCGCCGAAATCGCGCCAGCCGGCAGCGTCGGTCGGCCGCTGGTCGGGCATCAGATATGGGCAGATGAGCAGGGTGACGCCAAGCGCGTCGGCGATTTTGCGCACGCCGTCAAAATCCTTTTCGAGCGCATCGATCGAGAAATGCCCTGTCGGCATGGCGAGCCCGTTCTTGTCGAGTTCGGCGCGAAACGCCTTCGGATCGTCATAGACGCCGCCGAACCCTTCGACCTCCTTGTAGCCGAGTTTGCCAAGCGTCTTGAGCACACCCTCCCAGGGCTGGAAATTGCGGGCGCTGTAAAGTTGGAATGACCAGTTCATCGTCTCTGTCCGTTTCTTTGGAGATGGAGTCTTGGGAGTCAAATACGGTTGCCGGTTGCGGCGTCGAACAGCGAGGCACGCGCCGGATCGAAGCCGATCCGGATCGGATCGCCGTTGTGGAGCGTTTTTTCCGCCTCGACGCGGAAGGATAGATTGTGGCCACCGAGCTTCGTCCACACCAGCGTGTCCGAGCCCATCGGCTCGACGATCTCGACGGTTCCGTCAGTGGAGAACGGCATCGACCCGGCCGCCTCGCCGAGAGCGATGTGTTCGGGCCGTATGCCGAACACGCAAGGCCCGCCGCGACGGCCATTGTCGCCATCGAAGACATAGCGGTCGAGCGCGACTGAGACGCCGTCGGTCTTGAACACCGGACCGGCGCCGACCTGCAGCTCACCGTCCAGGAAATTCATCGCCGGCGAACCGAGGAACCCGGCAACGAAGCGGTTGACCGGCCGGTTGTAGATCGTCTGCGGCGCGTCGAGCTGCTGGATGACGCCGCCGCGCATGACCGCGATGCGGTCGGCCAGAGTCATCGCCTCGATCTGGTCGTGGGTGACGTAGATCATGGTGTTCCGCAGCTTGCGATGCAGCAGCTTTATCTCGACGCGCAGTTCCGCGCGCAGTTTGGCGTCGAGATTGGAGAGCGGCTCATCGAACAGGAAGACATCGACATCGCGCACCAGCGCCCGCCCGATCGCCACGCGCTGGCGCTGGCCGCCCGAAAGCGCGGCAGGCTTGCGCTGCAGCAGTGGCTCGATCTGCAGGATTTCGGCGGCCCGCGCGATTCGCTTGGCAATTTCGTCCCTGGGCGTGCCGGCGACCCGCAAGCCGAAGGACAGGTTCTTCTCCACCGTCATCTGTGGATAGAGCGCATAGGACTGGAACACCATGCCGATGCCGCGATCCTTGGGCTCTTCCCAGGTGACGTTCTTGCCCTTGATGAAGATGCGGCCTTCCGAAACGTCGAGCAGGCCGGCAATGCAGTTGAGCAAGGTCGACTTGCCACAACCGGACGGGCCGAGCAGCACGACGAATTCGCCCTCGGCGACATCGAGATTGAGCGTCTGCAGCACCGTCACCGCGCCGAAATTCAGCGACAGGTCCTGGATCGAAACGCTGGTACCGTTCTGCGCCATATCCACTAGCCTTTCACCGCGCCAGCGGCGATGCCGCGCACGAACCATCTTCCGGAGACGAAGTAGATGACCAGAGGCACCGCCGCCGTCAGGATGGTCGCCGCCATGTTGACATTGTACTCCCTCACGCCGGTCGTGGTGTTGACGATGTTGTTGAGCTGCACCGTCATTGGCCAGTTGGGTCGCCCGGCAAACACGACGCCGAACAGGAAGTCGTTCCAGATGCCGGTCACCTGCAGGATGACGGCGACGACAGTGATCGGCACCGACATCGGCAGCATGATGTAGAAAAAGATACGCCAAAAACCCGCACCGTCGACACGCGCTGCCTTGAACAGCTCAACCGGTATTGCCGCGTAGAAGTTGCGGAATAGCAGGGTCAGGATGGGCATTCCGAAGATCGTGTGCACGATGATGATGCCAGGCAGGGACGCGAAAAGTCCCACCGAACTCAACCCGATGATCAATGGATAGATCACGACCTGATAGGGCACGAAGGCGCCAAACACGAGCAACCCAAAGAGCACGTTGGCGCCCTTGTATGGCCAGAAGGTCAGCGCGTAGCCGTTGATAGACGCGCAGATGATCGAGATGACCACGCTTGGGAGGGTGATCTTCACCGAATTGTAAAAGCCTGGACTAAGGCCGTTGCAGTCGCGACCGGTGCAAGCATGGAGCCAGGCGTCGGCCCAGGGCTGAAAGGTCGGCTCGCCGGGAAGGTTGAAAAGATGTCCCAGCCTGATCTCCGGCATCCCCTTCAGCGATGTGACGATCATGATGTAGACCGGGATGAGGAAGAAGAGAGCCGCAACGACCAGGAAAGCATAAATGCCGATTCGGCCGGCCGATACCTGTCGCGGTTTCGGCCCGAAGGGCCCCACGCCAGCCTGACCCAGCGCGTCCTGGACAGGTTGAGTTGCGGTGATCTCACCGGCGGTCATGCGCCCACTTCCCGATTTCGCCGCCATAATACAATTCCGCCGAAAGCCAGCACGACCAGGACCGGCAGCAGCATCATCGTTGCCGCAGCCATACCTTGGCCAACGTTCTGCCGGACTGTGATGAGCTGGATGACGTAGACTGCCGGCATGGATGTGGCGATGCCAGGACCTCCGCCGGTCATGGCAATAACCAGGTCGTAGACACGCACGACGCTTACGCACTGGAGAACGAAGGCGGTGGCGAAAGCACCCTTCATCATGGGCGCCACGATGGAAAAGTGCGTGCGCCATGTTGGGATGCCGTCGACCCTTGCCGCTTTCCAGATTTCCTCGTCAACGCCGCGCAGACCGGCAAGCAGGATCGCCATTGTCACGCCCGAGCCCTGCCAGATGCCCGCCACGACCAGCGCGTATATCGCAGTCTCGGCATTGACCAGCGGGGCGAAGCTGAAGCTCGACCAGCCCCAGTTGCGGAGCGCTTCCTGCAGCCCGAGGTTGGGGTCGAGCGCCCATTGCCACACGAGTCCTGTGACGATCAGCGACATGGCGAAAGGATAAAGGAAGATCGAGCGGAACAGATCCTCCTGGCGGATGCGCTGGTCCATGAAAACGGCGAGCAGGTAGCCGAACACCATGTTGCAGGTGATGGACATCAGGCCGAAGAACCAGATGTTGTTGACCGAGACGAGCCAGCGGCTATCGGCCCAAAGGCGCCTGTACTGCGCCAGACCGACGAAATCATAGGTGGGGAAGAGCTTCGAACTGGTGAAAGACCACAGCACCGAGAAGCCGATGCCGATCACGAACACGCCGACGGCAACGAGAATCATCGGTATCGTCCCGATGACGGCGGGCAGGTGAAATCTGCGCCTCCAGCTCTTCTGCATCGTCCGTCTTTCTCCGCTTGCGCCGAAAGTCAGCGCTGTCCGAACCACCGGGCTCCGGACCGCCGCAGCTTCCCGTCCTGCGATTGTCAGCCCGTCGCCAGGAAAAGGACTTCCGGTCGGGTCGGAACGCGACAGGGGCGCCGCCGCAAGGGCGGCGCCCCTGGGTTCTGATCGGTTCCTAGTCGGAATTGCCGATGACAGTCGCGAACTTCGCAGTGGCGTCGTCAGCCGTCATGGAGTCGTCTGCGAAGAATTGCGCGACGAGCTCATTGATCTGCTGGTTCGTGTTCTCGGTGATGAACCGGTTCGTCGCAGTGACGATGTTGGCCGGATCTTCCACCGCTTTCAGGGACTTCTGCATGCATGGATCGGCCGACGACATGTCGACATCGCCACGCACGGGCATGGAACCCTTGGCGTTGTTGAAGGCGACCTGAACCTCCGGGCTGATAAGGAGCGCCGCAAGGCGCTTCTGCGCTGCTTCGACATCCGGATTGTCCTGCTTGAAGAAGAGGATGATGTCGCCGTCGGTGCTGACCACCGGCTTGTCCTCGTTCAGGCCGATCATGCAGCCGAAATCCTTGACTCCGGTCATGCCGGCGGCCGCGAACTCGCCCCGCGCCCAGTCGCCCATCACCTGAAGTCCGGCCTTGCCGGTGATCACCAGGTTGGTGGTGTCGTTCCAGTTGCGGTTGGCGTAGCCGTTGTCGGTGAACTGCTTCAACGCCCTGAGCTGCGTGAAGACGCCTTTCATCTCGGGGCCGCCGGCAATTTCGGCGCTCTTGTCGGTATACATCTTGTCGCGCTGGGCGACACCGAGAGCCGCGGTAACCATGTCCTGGAAGAGCAACTGGATCTGCCAGCCGTTTCCGTCGCCGCCGATGGCGAAGGGAATGAGGCCAGCCTCCTTGATCTTCGGCGCGGCCGCGATGAAATCGGCCAGGTTCTTCGGCTCTGGCACGCCCGCTTTCTCGAAGACCGGCTTGGAGTACCAGGCCCAGTAGTTGGAATGAATGTTGACCGGAACGCACCACCAGTGGCCGTCAACGAGGCAGGCGCTGCCGATCGCCTTCGGGCGAATGACCTCATCCCATTTGCCGGCGGTCGCGACGTCCGTGAGGTCGAGCAGCTTCCCGCCCGAAATCAGTTCCTCGTACTGCCGACCGGGATTGAACTGGGCGGCGCCGGGCGGGTCCCCGCCGAGCACGCGCTGCATCACGGTGGAGCGGGCGGTTTCGCCGAGAGCGATGGCGCTGTCCACCCACTTGTCGCCGTGGCCGTCATTGTCAAAGGCCTTTGCGAACTGCGAGACCGCCGCCGACTCGCCCTTCGACGTCCACCAGTGAATCACTTCAAGATCGGTCGCGGCCGCCGGACCGGCGAACTGCAGCGCGACCGTCGCTGCCAGCGCAGCGGTCATAAGTTGATATCGCATTTCGGTTCCTCCCAGAATCTGAAACGTTACAGATTTTCGATACGGCAATTGCGCCGGGTGCGCAACCCCTTGGATAAAGGCCGGCTGATATTTTTTCGAGCCGCGAACAAATTCACTCGGGCCTCACGAGCCTTGCTGCACCGCAATATGCGCAACTGCAATGCAAACCTGATACTGCAACGCATGAAAGCCGGCAAAAGGCCAATCGAGACGTCGCGTCCGCTGGTTTTCAGCGGTTTTTCCACAAAAAGACGCGCAGCGCCTTTCAAGCTCCTCGCATCGACTTGGAGCAACGGCGGTGGCAACCTGTAACGTTTCAGTATATTGAGGCTCCCATCCGGGGGAGAGTCGTGATGCGCCGCGATGCCGGTGATTGCCGGCATGGCCGGCGAATGCTATGCGCCTGACGGGGCGGGATGATGGACAGAGATCAAACGGGCAAGGACGACGAAGCGTCGGCACAAGAGCGACCGACGCTGAAGACGCTCGCCTTCATGACCGGGCTGGGCGTCACCACCGTGTCGCGTGCGCTCAAGGACGCGCCCGAGATTGGCGCCGAGACCAGGCGGCGTGTCCAGCTCGTCGCCAGGCAGATCGGCTACCGACCGAACCGAGCCGGTGTGCGCCTGCGGACCGGCAAGACCAATGTCGTCAGTCTCGTGCTCAACACCGAGCGGGAGATCATGAGCTTTGTCTCGGACATTATCTATGGCGTCTCGGAAGTCATCGCCGATACGCCCTATCACCTGATTGTCACGCCCTATTCGCGCTCGCAGGATCCCCTGGATCCCATACGCTATCTGGTGGAAACCGGTTCCGCCGACGGCATCATCATTTCGCGCACGCAGCCGAATGATCCGAGGGCCCGTTACCTGCTGGAACGCGGCATACCCTTTGCCACGCATGGCCGTACCGAAATGGGGTTGATCCACCCTTACCATGACTTCGACAATTACGCATTCGCGGCCGAGGCGGTGCGCCATTTGGCGGGCCTCGGCCGCCGCAGGCTCGCTCTTCTGACGCCGCCCGTCGGCCTGACCTATCACGGCCACACGGTGAACGGTTTTGCTGATGCGCTAAGCGAGGTCGGCGTCAGCGAGGTGCCGTTCAACACCGTTTCGATCGACCATTCGATCGAGCAGATCAGGATGCGGACGGCGCAATTGATGCAGCGCAAGGACCGACCCGACGGTTTCGTCAGCAGCGCCGCCGCCGCGACGCTCGCCATCGTCGCCGGCATCGAGGACGCCGGCCTCAAGCTCGGCCGTGATGTCGATGTCGTGTCGAAGCAGTCGTCGGACCTGCTGCATCTGTTCCGGCGCGAATTGCTGGTCGTCAACGAGAACTTCCGGCTGGCCGGCTCCGAGCTCGCCCGCTCGGTGCTCGGCTGGATCGGTGGCGCCGCCCCCGGTTCCTTGCAGTCGCTCAGCCTGCCTGGCGAGGTTGTCGCCTATCAAGGTTAGCCGGCAGCGCCGCTGCCCCAAGGCCCATGGAATGCGCCCGGCCCATCGATGCGCTCGAAGCCATGCGCGCCGAAGAAGTCGCGCTGCGCCTGGATCAGGTTCGAAGTGCCGCGGCCCTGACGATAGCTGTCGAAATAGGCGAGTGCGGATGACAGCGCCGGCACCGGGGCGCCGGCCTCCGATGCCCTTGCCACGACGCGCCGCAGCGACGGATGCGCCTCCTGCATCATGGCGATGAAGGCAGGCGCCATCAGAAGATTGGTGGAAGCGCTGCCCTTGCCGAAGGCCTCGGCCATGGTGTCCAGCATTTGCGAGCGGATGATGCAGCCGGCCCGCCAGATCTTGGCGATGGTCGGCATCGGCAGGTTCCAGTTGAATTCCTTCGACGCACCACTCATCACCGCGAAGCCTTGCGCGTAGGCGGCGATCTTGCCGGCGAACAGCGCCAGCTCCAGGTCTTTGAGCAGCGCGGCCTTGTCTCCGGCAATCTTGGTCACGCCGCTATTGCCGTAGGCCTTTTCGGCGGCCACGCGCTCGTCCTTGATCGACGACAGCACGCGCGCGGCTACCGCCGCCTCGATTGCTGTCGCCGGAATTCCCAGCTGCTGCGCCTCGATGACCGACCACTTGCCGGTGCCCTTCTGGCCGGCACGGTCTACGATGATGTCGACCATCGGCTTGCCGGTCTTCGGATCGTCGGCGGCAAGCACCTTGGCGGTGATCTCGATCAGATAGGAGTTGAGGCGACCCTTGTTCCAATCGGAAAAAACAGTGCCGATCTCCTTCGGCCCCATGCCAAGCCCGTCACGCAAGATGCCGTAGATTTCGCCAATCATCTGCATATCGGCATATTCGATGCCGTTGTGGATGGTCTTGACGAAATGACCGGCGCCGTCGGTGCCGAGCCACGCCGCACAGGGTTCGTCCTTGAACTTTGCGGAGATGGCGGTCAGCACCTTCTCGACGCGTTTCCAGGACTCTTCGGTGCCGCCGACCATGATCGACGGGCCGTGGCGTGCGCCCTCCTCGCCGCCGGACACGCCCATGCCGATGAAGGTGAGATCCGAGCCGGAAAGCTCTGAGAAGCGCCGCATCGTGTCGCGGAAATTGGCGTTGCCGGCATCGATGACGATGTCGTTGGCCGACAGCACGCCGCGCAGCGCCGCGATCTGTTCGTCGACCGGCTTGCCGGCCAGCACCATGATGATGATCGGGCGCGGCGGCCGTATCGCGGCGGCAAGCTCCTCCAGGCTGTAGCAGGGCACCACCATGTTCTTCAGCGCGCCGGCATTCTCGACAAACGCATCGGTCCGCGCCTTGGTGCGGTTGAAGACGGCGATGCGGTGCCCCTTCTCGGCAATGTTGAGCGCCAGGTTGGAGCCCATCGTGCCAAGGCCGATCAGGCCGATTTCGGCTTTTTCCATCGTTTCTTCCCTGCTTTCGGATCTTTTTGTTGAGGTCGCGATTTTGCCGGGATGATTGACGGGCCTTTCGGGCCGCGTCAACCGCCTCGCCAAATTGTGTTGCGGAGATTGCTCGCAGAGTTTTGCGAGGGGATCGGAATCCAGCCGTTACGGCCTGATGTCGATCGGCGCTTCGATCTTCACGATATCGAAGTCCGAGACCAGGATATCGATCCGCGCCGTCCATCGGCCGGAAACCGGAATGACAAGGTCGTCAACGCGCCAGGTGCCGTCGCCGGGCTTTGTCGCTGGACGCTTTAGCGGCTCGATGCCGGAATCAGGCTTTGACAGCACCAGCGTGACTTGTTTGGCGTCGAGCGGGCCAAAGTCGCCGGTCATGATGACGATGGTGGCGGCAACCGGTCCGGTATGGCCGGGCGTGATGCTGAGGTCGGCCATCGCCTTCGATGTGTGGATATGGATCGATGCCGGTTGCGCCGCGGCAATTGCCAGCGCGCGTGGCGGCGGCGTGAAGCGCCAGCCGGCGGTAACGCCGAAGATCGCCAGCACGATCAGCACTTCGATGCCGATCGAGCGGACCAGCCTCCGCTGCACCTCCGTCTCGCCCGCTTCGGCAGGGGCAGTGAGTTTCCAGCGGTTGATTGCGGCGAGCGTGAAGAGAAAGAGCAGCAGCGCCAGCTTGATCAGCAGCAGCCGGCCATAGGCGGTGTCGACCAGCGCTGCAGGCGTCTGCACCTGGATAACGGCCAGCACGATGCCGGCTGCTGCAAGCACCACCACGACATAGGTGATCGCTCGCGAGAACCGGCGCAGGAACGGTGCGGCCTCGGCCGGCTGTTGCCTCAGGGCAAGACCGAGCGGCAGCAGCGCGCCGGCCCAGAAGGCGATGCCGGCACCGTGCAGAAACACCATCGGCCACGTCAGCCATTGCGGTTCGGCAGCGCTGGCGTGCCCACTGGCGGCAAGGGCCGCACCGACACCGGCCAGACCGGCAAGGGCGAACAGTTTTGCATGTCGCCTGGGCCCGACCAGCGACAGCAGCCCAAGCCCCAGCGCCATCAGTGCGATCAGCACCGTCCAGCCGAAGCTGGTAGCGAGCGCGGTCTGCCAGATGTTCGGCTGCAACAGCCGGGCGAGCGGCGCGCCGAGAGCATCCAGCCCCTGCAAGCCAAGCGACAGCGGCGCCGCGACCAGTCCGCACAGGATTGCGGCAATGACCAAGTGCTGGCCGGAACGACCGCCCTGCGTCAGCCAGGCCAGTGCAAAGGCACCGCCGACGCCGAGAAAGAGGCCGATGTAGAGAAACACCTTGCCGATCCAGATCGCCGACCGGAGCCCCTGGTCGACGGCTTCCGACACAGCCGGCGCCTCGCTCGGTGCGCCGATGGAGAACAGCACCGAGCCGCCGACCGGATGGCCATCGGCGGAAATCACCCGCCAGCTCAGCACATGCGTGCCGGACTTCAGCACCTGCTGACTGTCGATTTCGATCGTCTGGTCACTGAGCCGAAATGCGGTCAGCGGGACCGGCGTGCCATCGGGCCGCACCAGGGTCAGCACCAGTGGCGACACCGGCTCGCTGAAGGTCAGCGAGAACTGCGACGGGCTCTGGGCCAGCACCGCACCATCGGCCGGGTCGGCCTTGAGGAGCGCCGCATGGGCGAAGGCCTGATTGGGAGCAGCGATGATGGCAAGCAGCATGAGCGCGGCCAGCATGCCAACGGCAAGCCGACCGGCACATTTGCCGGTCGTGCAGACCATCCGCAGGAAGGTTGTCGCGCTCATGTCACCGCCACAAGGACCGCGGCGCGCTCTTGAACAGAGCGCGCCGTCAACCAGATCACTTCTTCGGCAGCAACTTGATGCCGGGCGCCGGAAACTCCAGTGCCTCCTCGTCTTGACCGGCAGCCGGAATCTCGATCCAGCGTTCAGCGACGCCATCGCATTCCTGCACCACCGGAAAGTAGAGCATCTCACCGGCCGGCAGGTCCGCCGCCAGTGTCCCGCGGAACACGAACTCGTCGTAGAACTCGTCCGGCAGGCTGCCGCCGCTCCAGTCGACTTCCTTGACGCCCGATGTCACCGCCTGGCCGTAAAGCTGGTAGGATTTCTCGTATTTGCCCTGCTTGGCCTGCAGCGTCCAACCCGGCTTCGGCATCGGCTTCACCGAAATCACCCCTTCCGGGATCTGCACGCGCACGGCGGTCGTCGCCTTGCCGTCGCAGCCATGCGGCACGCGAAGGATCGCCTTGTAGGTCGAGCCGACCGCTGCCTCCTGTGTTTCGAGCGTGATGTGGGCGAAGGCTGTACCCGTCCCCAGGAAGAGAAACGCGCCGGCGGACAAAAGATATTTTTTCATGATGGTCTCACTTGAAATCTTGATTGGCAAAAATTGGTCAGTGGTTGTCTTCTTGAGGCGCCGGGCTGCCGATGGCCTGCACAGCGAATTCGACTTTCACCGCCCCAGCCTTGTCGAAGGTCAGCGTGGCCGCAAACATCTCACCTTGCTTGGGCGGCTGCTTCAAATCCATGAACATCAGGTGATAGCCGCCGGGGGCCAGAGCGACCTTGCCGCCGGCCGGAATTTCGAGACCGCCGGTGACCGGCCGCATGGTCATGACACCGTCCTTCACGCCCATCTCATGCAGTTCGGCCTTGGCCGAAATGTCGGAGGCAATAGACAAAAGACGATCCGACGAACTGCCGGTGTTGGTGATGGTCAAATAGCCGCCGGCCACCTTGGCGCCGGCCGGCGTGGCACGCGACCAGGGATGCTCGATCTTGATATCGCCGGCCTTGAACTCATGCGCGAAGACGCCTTGGGCGCTGACGAACAGAAGAGCAAGGGCGAATACGGCGATGGCGAGTTGCGCCTCTAAGCTTCGCAAAAAGGGATTGTTACGGCCGGGCGCAAACACGCGCGCGGCGGAAGGAAAGGAATTGGACATGGTGGCTCCATGAATACAGGCCGCGCCGTTGGCCGGTCGCGAGCGGCTTAGATTGTTGGATGAATGCGTCCGCAAAAGGTTCCGCGAAACGAACGGTTCAGGCCGTCACCGGCGGCGCGCGCGGGTTCGACGGAGAGCGGTCGCGGGGAAAATCGAGATGCCTGAACGCCGGCACGACAAAGGCGACGGCTTCGAATGAAAGGCTGCGGGGCAGTGCGTGGGCAGCGGGCGGTGGCACATAGGCGGCCGAGGCCATGTTGCAGCCAAGCAGGCAGCATGCCGGCATGTGTTGCCGATGCGGATCGCCGCCGGGAAGCTGGGCGGCACCCTCATGGGTGCAGATGACGTTACCGAAGGCGTCGAGTTGTGAAGCATTCGGCCCGATGCCGAAGGCGAAGGCGCCAAGCGCCGACTGGAGCAACAGCAAATAGGCCGCGGCGAACGCGACCGGCATGCTCCATCGTCTCCGCCGGATATTCAAAGACTTGCCTCTTCACGCAGCAACGGCAGATACCTAGCACGCGGCCGGTGGGCAGAAAATCGCCAAATCACCGCTGCGGCAACGCAGCGCGATCAGAGGCATTGCGTCCGCTGGCTTCGGGGATCGAGGTCAGCAGCGTGTGGCGCGCCGACTTCAGGTGCTTGCGACAGGCGGCATCGACCTTGCCGAGATCGCGCGATTTGAGCGCCTCAATATAGACCAGGTGCTCTGCGACCGCCACTTCGTTGCGCTCGCGCTCCTGAGCCTTGTTCCACTGGTAGTGATAGTGGAAGATCATGGCGATCACGTCGTAGAAATCGACGATGAAGCGGTTGAGCGATGCGCGGTGAATCAGCCGGTGAAAGCGCTCATCGAGCTCCGAGAATTCGTTGAAGCGCGTGGCAATCTCACCCGCCAGCACACGGTGCTCGTCTTCCAGGCGATCGAGATCGGCCCAGACCGGGCTGTCTTCCGGCAGGGCGGCAAAGGCAGCCGCCGAGCGCAATTCGAACATCTCGCGGATTTCGGTCAGTTCCAGCGCGAAGGCGCGGGTAAAGCCTTTCAGTACCCAGTGGCTGTTGCGACGCTTCTCGATCAGGCCGAAGCGGGAAAAGCGGATCAGGAATTCGCGAACGCTGGTGGTGCCGACGCCGATCTCGCGCGCCAGCTCGAGTTCGTTGATCTGCATGCCGGCCTCGGCGCCGCCGGCAAGCAGCCGCCGCATGAAGGAGCGCTCGATGATCTGCGCCAGCGTGTCGGTCTCTTCCTCAGGGAAAAAATCGTCCGGACGAGGCGCGCGCAAAACCGTCTTGGCACGCTTGTTCCAAGCGATCAGCCCTGTCTCTTCCATGCGCGCAAGAATGGTGCGGACGGTCGTGCGGCTGACGCCGAGCAGCGTGCCCAGCTCCGGCTCCGACGGCAGGCTCTTCGTTTCATCGAGCAGCCGCAGGCAGCGGTTGTAGGCGTCCTTGTAGACGTTGTTGCTCTTCGACATCCCCTGCCCCGTTGCGCGCCGGCGCTTGCAGCCAGCTTGAGCGCGATATGACAGATATTTCCTAGCGCATCACCCCGAAAATGGAATCGCCGCGGAAAGCATCATGCGCGATTCTAGCTTTGGTTGCAGCGCCGTTTGCGCCCAAAGACGCGCGACCCTCATGAAAAAACAATTGACGCAAAAATGTTTTTTCACGATAAAAGACATTATCCGTTAACAGGCGTGTGTCAATCCGCTCGCGCATCCCAGGAACACCCAGGAAACTGCCCGTGAACCCCTCAAACAGCATTCTTCTGTCTCCCGCCGACAATGTCGCGGTCGCCAATGGCCGCATCGAGATTGGCACCGTGCTGCCGGGTGGCGCCGTCGCCACTGCGTTGATCGAGCCTGGCCACAAAGTGGCGATCAAGTCGATTGCCGCCGGTTCCGCCGTGGTCAAATACGCCCAGGCGATCGGCCGCGCCACGCAGGACATCGCGCCGGGCGAGCATGTTCATTCGCACAATCTGGTCTTCGAATCCGGGCGCTTGCCGGTGGTGCCGCCGAGCGAAGCCGTGCACGAGACTGAAGCTGACCGCGCCCGCACCTTCATGGGCTATCGTCGTGCGGACGGCCGCGCCGGCACGCGCAACTTCATCGGCATCGTCGCCAGCGTCAATTGCTCGGCCACCGTCTGCCACGCCATTGCGGACCAGGCGAACCGCGACCTCCTGCCAAAATATCCCGGCATCGACGGCTTCGTTCCCATCGTCCACGGCCAGGGCTGCGGCATGAGCGGCACCGGCGACGGCATGATGGTGCTGCACCGCACGCTGGCTGGCTATGCCCGCCATCCGAATTTCGGCGGCGTGCTGATGGTTGGGCTTGGCTGCGAAGTCAACCAGCTTACCCTTTACGGCCAGAAGGGCGTCGCCGCGGGAAAACGCCATTTCAACATCCAGGACGCCGGCGGCTCACGCAAATCGGTCGAGAAGGCAATGCTGGTGCTGGCCGAAATCGCCGAGGAAGTCGGCCAACTGCAGCGTGAGCCGATCCCGGTCAGCGAGATCGTCGTTGGCCTGCAATGCGGCGGTTCCGACGGCATGTCCGGCATCACCGCCAATCCGGCGCTGGGCGCCGCCGTCGATATCCTCGCCGGTGTCGGTGGCATCGGCATCCTCTCCGAGACGACGGAAATCTACGGCGCCGAGCACCTGCTCGCCTATCGCGCCGCGACCCCGGAAATCGCCGCCAAGCTCGATGGCTTTGTGAAATGGTGGGAAGACCACGTCGCCAAGCACGGCGCCTCCATCGACAACAATCCCTCACCCGGCAACAAGCGCGGCGGCCTGACCACCATCCTGGAAAAGTCGCTGGGCGCGGTGGCCAAGGGCGGCCAGACGCCGCTCAACGGCGTCTTCGGCTATGCCGAGAAGGTCACCGGGCACGGGCTGGTGTTCATGGATACGCCCGGCTACGACCCGGTTTCGGCCACCGGCCAGGTTGCCGGCGGCGCCAATGTCATCGTCTTTACCACCGGGCGCGGCTCCTGCTTCGGCTGCCGGCCGACGCCGTCGATCAAGGTCGCCAGCAACTCGACCATGTATCACACCATGGAAGAGGACATGGACGTGAACTGCGGCGTCATCGCCTCGGGCGAAAAGACCATCGCCGGCATGGGCCGCGAGATCTTCGAACTGATCGTCGAGACGGCTTCGGGCCGCAAGACCAAGAGCGAGGCGTTCGGCTACGGCGACAACGAGTTCGTGCCCTGGCATCTCGGAGCGACTCTGTAGGCACCATCGACCAGAACATTTTTACGAACCGGCCAGCGGCCGGGAGGGGAGGATTTGGATGAAGAAACGCCGCATCGGCACGACTGCGCTTGAGGTCACCGAGGTCAGCTTCGGCGGCGCAGCACTCGGCGGTCTCTACCGGGCCTGTCCGCGCGAGGCAGCGATGGAGACGCTGCAGGCTGCCTGGGACGGCGGCTTGCGCTATTTCGATACCGCACCCTTCTACGGCTTCGGCCTGTCGGAACGCCGCTTCGGCGACTTCCTGCGCGACAAGCCGCGCGCTCGTCCTACGTTCTTTCCACCAAGGTCGGGCGGCTGTTTCGCCCCGTGCCGGAAGACCAGGTTCCCGACCACTCCTACGTCGATCCACTGCCCTTCGCGCTGGACTACGACTATTCCTATGACGGCATCATGCGCTCGGTCGAATTCTCCTATGCGCGGCTCGGCCTCAACCGGATCGATATCCTGTTCGTCCATGACATCGGCGTCTACACGCATGGTGTCGAGAAGACCAAGCTGCACTTCCGCGAGTTGATGGATGGCGGGCTGAAGGCGCTGGAGGAGTTGAAGTCGTCCGGCGTCATTTCCGCCTACGGTCTTGGCGTCAACGAAGTGCAGATCTGCCTCGATGTACTGCACCAGGCGCCGCTCGACTGCATCCTGCTGGCCAGCCGCTATTCACTGCTCGACCGCAGCGCCGAAGCTGAACTGCTGCCGCTTTGCCGCAAACAGCAGGCCTCGCTGATCATCGGCGGCGTCTTCAATTCCGGCATTCTGGCGACCGGTCCGGTGCAGGGCGCGCATTTCGACTATGCGCCGGCTACGCGCGACATTCTCGACCGTGTCGATGCGATGGAAAAGATCGCCGCCGAGGGCGGTTATCCACTGGCAGCGGCTGCGTTCCAGTTCCCCCTGCACGAGCCTGTGGTCGCCAGCGTGTTGACCGGCACGGCCAAACCCGCCAATTTGACGCGCAACCTCGAACTGCTCGACATCGAGGTGCCGGAAGCGGAACTCGCCAGATACGCGCCCTATATAATCGTGCAGAAACTTGGCTGATGCTGCGCGGCATCCATCAGCTTCGGGCTTGCCATCTGCCTGAGCACGTGACTGGAGGCATCACAATCCTGCGATCTCAAGAAAAGAATGTATATTCCATCTTGACTGATATCTGGAATTAATATTCCATATCTTTAGAGAAGATCGAGAACGATGGACGTGGCAATGAGGATCGGCAAGGATGTTTCGTCCGGTCGAGCCACGCATACTGGCACTAAACACCGCTTGCATCGACAGAACTGATGCACTATCAAAACGCGGCAAATGTTTTTTATTGATAAAGTTCTGTTTTGGCCGCGCCATCCGAACCGAACTTCCGCAACGTTCACCGGCGACCTAGGGAGGAAACCTAATGAAATTCGTGACCAGCATTCTCAACCGCCGCGCCGTCGTGGCACTCGCAGCCGCCTCGATGCTTGCCGGCGTGATGCATTCGGCGCCGGCTTCGGCGGCCGACGTGACCATCCCGATCATCGTCAAGGACACCACCTCTTTCTACTGGCAGATCGTTCTGGCCGGCGCCCGCAAGGCCGGCAAGGACCTCGGCGTCGACGTGCCGGAACTCGGCGCCCAGGCTGAAACCGACGTCAACGGCCAGGTCTCGATCCTCGAAAACGCCGTCGCCGGTAGCCCGGCCGCGATCGTCATCGCCCCGACAGAATTCAAGGCGCTCGGCAAGCCGATCGATGAGGCGGCCGCCAAGGTCAAGGTTATCGGCATCGACTCCGGCGCCGACTCCAAGGCCTTCACCTCGTTCCTGACCACCGACAATGTGCAGGGCGGACGCGTCGCTGCTGACGGTCTCGCGGCAGCCATCGGCGAAGCCAATGGCGGCAAGATCGAAGGCGACGTGGCGCTGATCACCAACGCGCCGGGCGCCGGTTCGCTGGAGCAGCGCAAGCAGGGCTTCACCGAGCAGCTGGCTGCGAAATATCCGGGCCTCAAGCTGGTCGCTGACAAATATGCCGACGGCCAGGCGACGACCGGTCTCAACATCGCGACCGACCTGATCACCGCCAACCCGAACCTCAAGGGTATCTTCGCTTCCAACCTGATCATGGCGCAAGGCGTCGGTCAGGCTGTCGCCGAGAACAACCTTGGCGGCAAGCTCGCGCTCGTCGGCTTCGACAGCGACGAGAACCTGATCAAGTTCCTCAATGACGGCGTCATCTCCGCGCTCGTCGTCCAGGATCCGTACCGGATGGGCTATGACGGCATCAAGACCGCACTTGCCGCCTCGAAGGGCGAAAAGGTCGAGGCCAATGTCGACACCGGCGCCAATCTGGTGACCAAGGCCAACATGAAGGATCCGAAGATCGACGCGCTGCTCAACCCGAAGCTCGACTGAGCATCGTCATAGGCGCATTGTCTCCGGGGCCTCGTTGCCCCGGAGACATCCGCGTAGGCTGCTTGGACTTACCCTGACGATGCGGCCCAGTCGCCAATCGTGAGACCAATCTGGGAGGATTGTCATGACGCCAACGGCGCAGGAACTGCACCCGGCCCCAACGCTGGAGCCCGGCAGGACGATCCTCGAACTGCACGGTCTGGAAAAGCGCTATCCCGGCACACATGCCCTGAAGCCGGTGAATCTCGCCTTCAAGGCCGGCGAAATCCACGCCATCGTCGGCGAAAACGGCGCCGGCAAATCAACCTTGATCAAACTCCTCACCGGCGTCATGCCGCGCACCTCCGGAGATGTCATCTGGGAGGGCAAGCGGGCACCACTGGCGACGCCGCATGAGGCGATGGCGCTCGGCATCAACGCCGTGCATCAGGAGGTCGTGCTCTGCCGCCACCTGACGGTCGCCGCCAATATGTTCCTCGGCGAGGAGGATTCCCGGTTCGGCATCCTGCAGCAGCGCGCCATGGTCAAGGAAGCGCAGAAGATCATCGACGATCTCGGCTTCGATCTGCCGGCGCATGTCGTGCTCGGCGACCTGACCATCGGCCAGCAGCAATTGATCGCCGCCGCCCGCGCCACGGTGCGCGGCACCAAATTTCTGATCTTCGACGAACCGACCGCCTATCTCACCCGCAAGGAGGCCGACCAGCTGTTCACGCTGATCCGCCGACTGAAGGGCGAAGGCGTCACCATCATCTACATCAGCCACCGCATGGAAGAGGTGTTCGAGCTCGCCGACCGCGTCTCGGTGCTGCGCGACGGGACACTGGTCGGCACCAGGAACATCCGTGAGACCAACGACGCCGAGCTGGTCAAGATGATGATCAACCGCTCGATCGAGCAGGTCTATCACAAGGAGCATTTTACCCCAGGCGCTACCATCGTCGAGGCAAGGAACCTGTCGGGCAAAGGCTTTGAGAATGTCTCGATGTCGGTGCGTTCCGGCGAGATCGTAGGGCTCTACGGTCTGATCGGCGCCGGGCGCAGCGAATTCGTCACCACGCTCTACGGCCGTCATCGCAAATCTGCCGGCCAGATCCTGTGGGAAGGCAAGCCGGTTCAGGTCAACTCCGAGCATGACGCGATCAAGCTCGGCATGGCGCTGGCGCCGGAAAGCCGCCGCGACCAGGGCCTGTGCCTCAATTTGCCGGTCGCCCTCAACCTCAACCTGCCGATCTACAAGCGCATCTCCAAAAACCTTTTGATTTCGAACACACAGGAAAAGGCTGAGGCCGATCGCCAGATCGCCGGCCTCAGGATCAAGACGCCGACGCGCGGTGCGCTGGCCTCCAGCCTGTCTGGCGGCAACCAGCAGAAGATCGTCATCGGCAAATGGCTGGCGCACGGCGCCAAGCTGTTCATCTTCGACGAGCCGACGGTCGGCGTCGATGTCGGCACCAAGGCCGAGATCTACCGCCTGTTCGGTGCGCTGTTGTCGAAGGGCGCCGGCATCATCCTGATCTCATCCTATCTGCCCGAGGTCTACGAACTCGCTGACACGCTGCATGTGTTCCGGCGCGGCAAGCTGGTAGCCACGCATGGGTTCCGCACCGCCAATCATGAGGACATTCTCACGCAGGCCCTCGCCGAGAAACAAGAAAAGCTGGGAGGACAGATATGAGCACCGAGGCGATTGCTGCCGAGAAACCGAAACGCAACTACAATGTCCTGTTCGGACTGACGCTTCTGGCGTTGCTGGTTGTGCTCTGGATCTTGCTTTCCGTTTCGACAACGAGCTTCGCCTCCGCCAACAACATCTCGAACCTGCTGCGGCAGGGCTCGATGATCGCGATCATGGCGGTCGGCCAGACCTTCGTCATCATCACTGGCGGTATCGACCTGTCGGTCGGGGCCGTGGTCGGCTTCGCCACCGTCATCGTCGCCATGATGATAAATGCCGGCTTCCCCATCTGGATCGCCATTCTGGTGACGCTTCTGGCCGGCGTCGCCATCGGCATTTTCCACGGCTTCGGCATCGTCAAGATGGGCTTGCCACCCTTCATCATCACGCTGGCGACGTTGACCTCGCTGCGCGGTATCGGCCTGCTGATGACCAACGGCAATTCGATCAACATCAAAAGCGACACCTTCACGGCGTTCTCGCGAAATTCCTTTATCGGCGTCCCCAACCTGTTCTGGATGGTGATCCTGGTCGGCATCCCCGCCTACATCTTCCTGCACCACAGCCGATGGGGCCGCTATCTCTTCTCGGTCGGCTCCAATGCCGAGGCTTCCCGCCTGTCCGGCGTCAATGTCCAGCGCACCATCTACATGGCCTATACGCTGTCGGGCCTGTGCGCGGCATTCGTCGGCGTGCTGCTGGCCGCGCGCATCGGCATCGGCAACCCGACCCAGGCCGAGGGCTGGGAACTGCAGGCCATCGCCTCGTCGGTGATCGGCGGCACCTCGCTGTTCGGCGCCGTCGGCTCTGTTCACGGGCCGCTGCTCGGCGCCTTCATCCTAGCCACCATCAACAACGGCGCCAACCTGCTCAACGTCAACTCGTTCTGGCAGCGCATCATCACCGGCGCATTGATCATCATCATCGTCTATTTTGACGGGCTGCGCCGCCGCGGCAAGTAGACCACCACAGGCAAGACCACCGGCCCCGGCGACAGCCAGGCCGGTGGCGCCATGAACCGACTGGATCGAAGCATGAAAGCCGTCGTCTGCCGTTCGCCCGGCGACCTTGTTGTGGAAGATCGCCCCGCACCTGGCGCACCACCCTCCGGCTGGGCGCTGGTGGCAGTCAGCCATGTCGGCATCTGCGGCACCGACTACCACATCTTCGAGGGCAAGCACCCGTTCCTCGCCTATCCGCGCATCATGGGCCATGAAGTGTCGGGAACCGTGATCGCGACCGGCGAAGGTGTCGACCTTGCGGTCGGTGAACCGGTCATCGTCAACCCCTATCTCGCCTGCGGCAAATGCATCGCCTGCCGGCAAGGCAAGCCGAACTGCTGCGTCAAGATCGAGGTGCTCGGCGTCCATCGCGACGGCGCCATGGGCGAGCAGATCCTGGTGCCGGCGCAGAATCTTTATCCGGCAAACGGCGTGTCGCTGGCGGATGCCGCCGCCGTCGAATTCCTGGCGATCGGAGCGCATGCGGTGCGCCGCGCCCATGCCCAGCCCGGCGCCCGCACGCTGGTCGTCGGCGCCGGGCCGATCGGGCTCGGCACAGCGCTGTTTGCCCGCATCGCCGGTCTCGACGTGACGCTGCTCGACATGAGCAGCGAAAGGCTGGGTTTTGCCGCAAGCGAACTCGACTTCACGACGCTTGATGCTTCACAGGCGACGGCGGCCGGCCTAGTGCGAGAGGCGACCGGCGGCGAAGGCTTCGACGTCGTCTTCGATGCCACCGGCAACACCCAGTCGGTCCAGTCGGCCTTTGCCCATGTCGCCCATGGCGGAACGCTGGTCCTGGTCAGCGTCGTCAAGGACGACATCGCCTTTTCGGATCCCGAATTCCACAAGCGCGAGATGGCGCTGATCGGCAGCCGCAACGCTCTTCGCGCCGATTTTGACCATGTCGCCGCTTCGATCCGCAACGGCGCGGTGCCACTGGCAAAACTCGTCACCCACCGCACGACGCTTGGCGATACGCCGCGCGACCTCGCCCGCTGGGCGCATGAGAAATCCGGCCTGATCAAGGCTGTGATCGAGGTGGGGTAAGACGTCCGGCACAAGATTCGACAGGTCGATAAATGCGGACTTTGGCAGATCGCATGCCTTGGCGACTGGCCGAAACATCCATCGCTTCGTCATCCTATGGCGGAGCAAGGAGCGAAGCGACGCGGCGCAGACCATAGGATCCATGCCGTGACTTCGAAGCGTTGCGTCGGTGCAGAATTCTGCTCCGCTGGGCTCTTCGCCCGAGATCGCGGCATGGATCCTTGGGTCTCCGCGACGGAGCTGCGCTCCTGCTTCGCCCAAGGATGACGAAGGCTAGTTGTCCGCCGACAGCTTCAGTTCCACCCGCTCCGCAGGAAACCGTGTCTCGGCGAACTGGATCGGCTGGCCGTCCGCCGTGACGTTGACGGCGACCGCAACCAGCACGATGGCTCCGGGCTGCAGATCGAGGTCGGCAAGGTCAGCAGCATCGGCATGCCGCGCCGACAGCACCGTCGATTGCCGGAGGTAATCGCTGACGCCGAAGCGTTTAAACGAAGCGGTCACCGATCCGGTTTCCGCCATGGCGACTTCAATGCCGGCGAAACGCCTCGCCTCGAACCAACTGGTGGCACGCGACACTGGCTGCCCGTCGGCTTCGCCGCGCGTCTCCAGGCGTATCACATCAGACCCTTTGCCAAGGCCCAACCCCTCGGCGACCCGCCGGCTGGCCGGCTCGACCGCCGACTCGAGCAGAACACTTCGGCGCTCGACCGCCTGCCCTTGCAGGCCTTCCGAAAAGCGTGTGCGGGCGCCGATCGGATAGGACAGCCGCTTGCGCGACAGCACGAAGGTGCCGCGCCCTTGCTCGGCCCTGAGCACGCCGTCCTGGACCAGCGCAGCGATGGCACTGCGCACCGTATGGCGGTTGACGCCATAGCGTTCGGCCAGAGCGACTTCCGGCGGCAGCGCGGCATTTTCGGCAAAGTCGCCGACGGCGATCGAATGCAGGATCTGGTCGGCGATCTGCCGCCACAGCGAAACGCCGCTGCGTCGCTCGATGCTGTTGGCCAATTGCTGCCCGACCATTTCGCCCCCGGATCTTTTCGCCAATGTCATCCACCCGTCATGGACACACGTTAGATAATAGGTATAATTTGTATAGATGTCTATATCACTAGACAAATTCAAGTGCGAAGGAAGTATCGATGCGAGGACAGGAAGCGCGCGATCAGGCTGAGCGCAAGGTCGTCATGGCAACGCTGGCGCAATCCACCGGCGACGACATCGTCCGCCTCTGGAACGAAGCGGGCCTGCCCTCGGAAGCGGAATTTCTGCGCGGTCCCGAAACCGGTCTGGTCACCGTGCGCGGCCGCATTGGCGGCGGCGGCGCGCCGTTCAATGTCGGCGAGGCGACGGTCACGCGCGCCACCGTGCGGCTTGCGTCGGGGCAGGTCGGTCATTGCTACGCGCTTGGCCGCGACAAGCAGAAGGCCAGGCTGGCGGCGATCGCCGATGCGCTCTGGCAGGATTCCGCGCATCGCGACGAGGTCCAGACCAAACTCATCGCCCCGTTGCAGGCGGCATTGGCCGAGGCGCGCGAAAAACGCCGGGCCGAGACGACGGCAACGAAGGTGGATTTCTTCACCATGGTGCGCGGAGAAGACTGATGGATATCGCAACACAGTCGATCGTTGGCGGCTTCGCCGATCCGGTGTTCAATGCCCAGAGCGTGTTCCGCGCCGTGATGGACGCCATGGCGCGGCCGGGCACCATGCAATCCCTGCCGGTCTTCGCCCGCCCACCGCTGCCATTGTCGGCAGGCTCCGGCGCTATTGCGCTAGCGCTCTGCGACAACGACACGCCGCTTTGGCTCGATCCGACCTTGCAGGCCTCCGCAGCGGTCAAATCCTGGCTTGGCTTCCACAGCGGCGCACCAGAGGCCAACACGCCGGCCGATGCGCATTTCGCCTTGATCGCGACGCCCGCCGAGATGATGTCGCTCGACGGCTTTTCACAAGGCACGCAGGACTATCCCGACCGCTCCACGACGCTGATCCTGCAGGTGAGCGATCTCGTCTCCGGCGCCCCGCTGTCGCTCGAAGGTCCCGGCATCGAAAGCACGGCGACCATCGCGCCGGCGCAGATGCCGCGGCATTTCGTCGAACAGTGGAGGCAGAACAATCAGCGCTTCCCACGCGGCGTCGACGTCATCCTCGCAACGCCGGACGGCATCGCTTGCCTGCCGCGCACCACGCGCATCAAGACGATGGAGACGTGAGATGTATGTCGCGGTAAAAGGTGGCGAAGCGGCAATTGCCAACGCTCACAAGCTGCTCGCCGACCGCCGGCGCGGCGACCGTTCGGTGCCGGCACTTCGCCTCGACCAGATCGTCGAGCAATTGGCGCTCGGCGTCGACCGAGTGATGAGCGAAGGCTCGCTCTATGACCGCGAGCTGGCGGCACTCGCCATCGTCCAGGCGCGCGGCGACATGATCGAGGCAATCTTCCTGGTGCGCGCCTACCGCACCACGCTGCCCCGCTTCGGCTACACCAGGGCGATCGACACCGCCGCAATGCTGGTCGAACGGCGCGTGTCGGCGACCTACAAGGACCTGCCCGGCGGCCAGCTGCTCGGCCCGACCTTCGACTACACCCACCGGCTGCTCGATCCTGACCTTGCCGCCGGCGGCGACGTTGCCGAACCGCAGCAGCGCGCAAGCGAGGCGGAAGCCATGCCGCGCGTTTCCGCGATCCTCGCCCGCGAAGGTCTGATCGAGCCCGATGGCGACATGCCGCAGGACCATGTTCCCGGCGACATAACCCGCGAGCCGTTGGAATTCCCGATGGCGCGCGACATTCGCCTGCAGGCGCTGTCGCGTGGCGATGAGGGTTTCTTGCTGGCACTCGGCTATTCCACCCAGCGCGGCTATGCCCGCAACCATCCCTTCGTCGGCGAGGTCCGCATCGGCGAGGTCGAGCTGGAACTCGACGTCCCGGAACTGCCCTTTGCCGTGCCGCTCGGCAGCGTCCGCGTCACCGAATGCCAGATGGTCAACCAGTTCAAGGGTTCAGCCAAGGCGCCGCCGCAATTCACCCGCGGCTACGGCCTGGTCTTCGGCCAGAGCGAACGCAAGGCGATGGCGATGGCACTGTGCGACCGGGCGCTTCGCGCAACCGAACTCGGCGAGGATGTCGGCGCTGCTGCTCAGGATGAGGAGTTTGTCATCTCGCATTCCGACAATGTTCAGGCGACCGGCTTCGTCGAACATCTGAAGCTGCCGCACTATGTCGACTTCCAGGCCGAGCTTGATCTGGTGCGCCGCATGCGCGCCGAGCACGACGCTCGCGAGAACATGGGCTCCTTGGAAGAAAAGAAGGAAGCCGCGGAATGAGCCTAGTCGCCCGACCCACCATGACCGCCGCCGCTGTCGTACAAATTGCCGCCATGCCCTCCGCTGCTGCCGCCAATGTTCTCGCCATGCGCGCCTTCCCTGGCTGCAGGAAGAACCATTCTTCGAAGGATAAGGCCGACCACACCGGCGAGCACCAGCAGCAGAATTCCGAGATGCATCCAACCGGTTTCGGTCATCCGATTTCGCCCCTGTTTCCGCGTCCTGGACGCCAATTAGATAGCACAATGTGGATGTGATCGCCATGACGGACATCGCCACCTACAACTTCGCCTATCTCGACGAGCAGACCAAGCGGATGATCCGCCGCGCGATCCTCAAGGGCATCGCCATCCCCGGCTATCAGGTGCCGTTCGCCTCGCGCGAAATGCCGATGCCCTATGGCTGGGGCACCGGCGGCGTCCAGGTCACCGCCTCGATCATCGGCCCCGACGACGTGCTGAAGGTCATCGACCAGGGCGCCGACGACACCACCAATGCGGTCTCGATCCGTGCCTTCTTCAAGAAGGTCGCCAATGTCGCCGTGACGACCGACACCGCCAGCGCCACCATCATCCAGACCCGCCACCGCATCCCCGAACATCCGCTGAGTGCCGGCCAAATTCTGGTCTATCAGGTGCCGATCCCCGAGCCGCTGCGCTTCCTCGAACCGCGTGAGACCGAAACGCGCAAAATGCATGCGCTGGAGGAATATGGCCTGATGCATGTGAAGCTCTACGAGGACATCGCCAGGCACGGCCGCATTGCCACCACCTACGCCTATCCGGTCAAGGTCGAGGGCCGTTACGTGATGGACCCGTCGCCGACGCCGAAATTCGACAATCCGAAGATGCATCAATCGCCGGCTTTGCAATTGTTCGGCGCGGGCCGCGAAAAGCGCATCTATGCGCTGCCGCCCTTCACCGATGTGGTCAGCCTCGACTTCGAGGACCATCCGTTCGAGGTGCAGACCTTCGACCAACCTTGCGCGCTGTGTGCGGCCGAGAATGTCTATCTCGACGAGGTCATTCTCGACGACCATGGCGGCCATATGTTCGTCTGCTCCGACACCGATCATTGCGAGAAACGCCGCGAAGAGGGGCACCGCGGCCATCTTGCGCCCGAGACCCCACTTGCCCCAGGAAACATGGAGCCGGCGCAATGACCGACGAACCGCTGCTGCGCGTTTCCGCGCTGTCCAAATTCTATGGCTCTCGCGTCGGCTGCGAGAACGTTACCTTCGACCTGTGGCCCGGCGAGGTGCTGGCGGTGGTCGGCGAATCCGGCTCCGGCAAGACGACGCTGCTCAACTGCCTGTCGACGCGGTTGCTGCCCAGTTCCGGCACCGCCAGCTACCGCATGCGCGATGGCCAGTTCCGCGAACTCTACCGCATGAGCGAGGCCGAGCGCCGCTTCCTAATGCGCACCGATTGGGGCTTTGTCCACCAGAACCCCGCCGATGGACTGCGCATGACGGTGTCGGCCGGCGCCAATGTCGGCGAACGGCTGATGGCGGTGGGCGACCGCCACTACGGCAAGATCCGCGCCACGGCGGTCGACTGGCTGTCGCGCGTCGAGATCGACGAGGACCGTATCGACGACGAACCGCGCGCCTTTTCCGGCGGCATGCGCCAGCGCCTGCAGATCGCCCGCAACCTCGTCACCGGGCCGCGGCTGGTGTTCATGGACGAGCCGACCGGCGGGCTCGATGTCTCGGTGCAGGCGCGCCTGCTCGACCTCTTGCGCGGACTGGTCACGGTTCTCGGCCTGGCGGCCATCGTCGTCACCCATGATCTCGCGGTGGCGCGTCTCTTGTCGCAGCGCATGATGGTGATGAAGGACGGTCGCGTCGTTGAAAGCGGCCTCACCGACCGCGTGCTCGACGATCCGCGTGCGCCCTACACGCAGTTGCTCGTTTCTTCCATCCTGCAGGTGTAACCATGCCGACGCCCCTCGTTGTCTCCGACGTCGCCAAGAGCTTCACCATGCATCTGCGCGACGGCATCAAACTACCGGTCGTCGCCGATGTCTCGTTCTCGATCAGGGCCGGCGAGTGCGCCGTGCTCGGCGGCCCGTCGGGCGCCGGCAAGAGCTCGATCCTGAAAATGCTCTACGGCAACTATGCCGTCGACGAAGGCCAGATCATCGTCCGGCATGACGCCGGGCTCATCGATCTGGCGATAGCCAGCCCGCGCACCGTGCTTGCAGTGCGCCGGCAAACCATCGGCTATGTCAGCCAGTTCCTACGCACCGTGCCGCGCGTCTCGGCGCTCGATGTCGTCGCCGAGCCGCTGGTCGAGCGCGGCGAGGAGCGCGAGGCAGCCAGAGGCAAGGCACGCGCTCTGCTGGCGCAGCTCAATCTTCCGGAGAAACTCTGGGCATTGCCGCCGGCGACCTTCTCCGGCGGCGAGCAGCAGCGCGTCAACATCGCGCGCGGTTTCATCACCGAGCACCCGATCCTGCTGCTCGACGAGCCGACCGCCTCGCTCGACGCCAGGAACCGCGACGTGGTGATTGCGCTGATCGCGGCCAAGAAGGCGGCGGGCGTCGCCCTGCTTGGCATCTTCCACGATCATGACGTGCGCGAGGCAGTGGCCGACCGCATCATCGACGTGACCGCCTTTGCCGCCGGAAAAATCGCCGCATGACCAGGAAATTGTCGGAGGCGCCGCTGGTCCACGCGACGGCGCAAGTCGAGAACTCGACGCTTGGCCGCTGGACCGAGATCGCCGACCGTAGCCGGGTTTCGGAGAGCATCCTCGGCGACTATTCCTACATGATGCAGGACTGTGCCGTCTGGTGCGCGACGATCGGCAGGTTTTCAAACATCGCCGCCAGTGTGCGCATCAACGCCACCAACCACCCGACCTGGCGGCCGACACTGCACCACTTCACCTATCGCGCATCAGACTATTGGGACGACGCCGAGCACGAAACAGAATTCTTCGCCCAGCGCCGCGCCAAACGCGTCACCATCGGCCACGACACCTGGCTCGGCCACGGCTCCACCATCCTGCCCGGCGTCACCGTCGGCGATGGCGCCGCAGTCGGCGCCGGCGCGGTGGTATCGAAGGATGTCGCGCCTTACACCATCGTCGGCGGCGTGCCGGCAAAGCCGATCCGCGAACGCTTCGACCGCCGCACCGCCGAACGCTACCAGGCGCTCGCCTGGTGGGACTGGGACCATGCCCGACTGCGCGCAGCGTTGGACGATTTCCGCGCGCTTTCGGCTGAGGCGTTCTTGGAAAAGCACGGCGGGTAGTTCGTCAACCCCAGGCACGGTTGCACCGCGTCTGTGGGCGGTAACAAAACTGACATCAATCCGACACCGCAGGTTCATGCCGTTGCGCTAGCGAGGGTATCAGACCTTCAACTGCGACTGGACTGGAACCTGCCTATGTCAGCGACGTCAGCCACGCTCGAAATCCGCGGCGTCTCCCGCCGATTTGGCAAGAACACCGCCGTCAGCGCCGTCGACCTGTCGATCCCGCAAGGTCAGATGGTCGGCATCATCGGTCGCTCGGGCGCCGGCAAATCGACCCTTCTTCGCATGATCAACCGTCTCATCGATCCCAGTCAGGGGTCGATTTTTTTTGACGGCGCCGAAGTCTCAAGCCTGCGCGGATCGCCGCTGCGTCGCTGGCAGCGCGACTGCGCCATGATCTTCCAGCAGTTCAACCTGGTGCCGCGCCTTGACGTGCTGACCAATGTGCTGCTCGGCCGGCTGAACCACCGCTCCACCATGTCGAACCTGCTCGGCATCTTCTCCCGCGAGGAAAGAGCCGAGGCGATAGCAGCGCTGGAGCGTCTCGACATCGCCCGCACCGCGCTGCAGCCCGCCGGTACCTTGTCCGGCGGCCAGCAGCAGCGCGTCGCCATCGCCCGCGCCTTGATGCAGCAGCCGAAGGTGATCCTCGCCGACGAGCCTATTGCCTCGCTCGACCCTCTCAATGCCAAGGTGGTGATGGATTCGCTGCAGGATATCAATTTGCGCGAAGGCATCACCGTCGTCACCAATCTGCACACGCTGGATACCGCGCGCACCTATTGCAACCGCATCATCGGCATGGCCGCCGGCAAGGTCGTGTTCGACGGCCCGCCCGAAGACCTCAACCGCGAGGCCGTGCGCATGGTCTACGGCGCCGACAGCAACGGCGACGAAATCTCCGAGGCCATCACCTCGACCAGCGTCATCATCAAGCAAAAAATCGCCGCATCCGCCGGTCCGCTTGAACCCGCATTCCCGGGGTACTGAGATCGGCCTGGATCGCCAGCCTGCGTCACAGGCACCTGTCAAAATTCGAACGCAGCCGGCGCGATGCCGGACCCAAAACAGGAGAGACACGAGATGTTTAGAAAGATACTTTTCGGTGCCGTTTCCATCATGGCCATGGCGATGGGCGCGGTCCAGGCACAGGACCTGAAGGAATTCCGCGTCGGCATTCTGGGCGGCGAGAACGAAGCCGACCGTCTGCGCAACTACCAGTGCTTCGCCGACCACATCAAGGAAGTCCTCGGTGTCGAGAAAGTTTCGCTGTTCCCGGCCGCCGACTACGACGGCGTCATCCAGGGTCTGCTCGGCGGCACGCTTGACTATGCCGAACTCGGCGCGTCCGCCTACGCAAAGGTCTATCTCGAAAACAAGGACGCGGTTCAGCCGATCCTGACGACGGTCCAGACCGACGGTTCGACCGGCTACCATTCGGTTATGGTCGCCCGTGCGGATTCAGGCATCAAGACACTCGCTGACATGAAGGGCAAGAAGCTCGGTTTCGCCGATCCCGATTCGACTTCTGGCTACCTGATCCCGGTCACGTCGCTGCCCAAGGACATCGGTATGGATGTGAAGAGCTATTTCGCGTCGACCGGCTTCGGCGGCGGCCATGAACAGCTGGTGCTTGAAGTTCTGAAGGGCACCTTCGATGCCGGCACCACCTGGGCCTCCGGCGTCGGCGACTTCAAGGACGGCTACAGCTCGGGCAATCTGCGCAAGATGGTCGACAAGGGCGTCCTCAAGATGGACGACCTCGTCGAATTGTGGCAGTCGCCACTGATCCCGAACGGCCCGCTGGTCATACGCACCTCGCTCGACGCCGGCACCAAGCAGAAGATCACCGATTTCCTGACCAAGCTTCCGCAAACCGATCCGGCTTGTTTCGCGGCGGTACAGGGCGGCGACTTCAAGGGCTATTCGCCGGTCACCCCGGAATTCTATCAGGCGATCATCGACGCTCGTAAGGCGAAGATCGGCTCGTAGGCCTAAAGGCACGACGCCGCCGGGGCCAAAGTGCCGCCGGCGGCGTTGCCGCGTCACGGGCCGGGGAACTATCGATGAGTGCGACCGACGTCTACCGCGCGCCTGCGCTCTCCACAGAAGCAGCCTTGGTCGAGCGGCACTGGCGCCACCTCGCCGCTCGCCGGCGCCTCTACACGATCGGAGGCCTGGTTTTCCTGTTGCTTGCGCTCTCGGGCTCGCTCTGGTTCGCCAACGAAACCAACGCCGGAAAGTTCTTCGACCGCCTTCCGCACATCGCCGACTTTTTCGTCGAATTGAAGCCGCGCGACTGGTTCGAACCGGTGCGCGCGCTGTTCGACCTGCCGTCGCCCTATGACGATGGCAGCCTCAAATTCGACTATCCCGAAGGCCGGGTCTACCTGACCCAAGGCATCTACATTCCGGAGTATTTCTACCGGATGATCGAGACACTGAACATTGCGCTGTTTTCGACGCTGGTCGGCTCCACCTTCGGTTTCCTGCTCTGCTTCTTGGCTGCCAGCAATATAACGGCCAGCCGCTGGCTCCGTTTCACAACGCGCCGCTTACTTGAAATTGTCCGCGCCTTTCCGGAAATCGTCATTGCCGGGTTTTTCCTGGCGATCTTCTCGCTTGGGCCCATTCCGGCGATCCTCGCGGTCAGCATCCACACGGTGGGCGCGCTCGGAAAAATGTTCTTCGAAGTGGTCGAGAATGCCGACATGAAGCCTGACGAAGGCTTGCGGGCCGTTGGCGCCAATTGGGTCGAACGGGTGTGGTTCGGCATCGTGCCTCAGGTTCTACCCAACTTCATGAGCTATTTCCTGCTCCGCTTTGAGATCAATGTGCGCGCTTCGACCATTCTCGGCGCCGTCGGCGCCGGCGGCATCGGCGAATCCCTGCGTCTTTCGATCAGCCGGGGCCATGAGGCCAAGACCATTGCCATCGTCTTTCTGCTGTTCTGCACGATTGTCGCCGTTGACCAGTTTTCGGCATGGCTGAGACAACGTCTTGTCGGCAGGCAGGCGTTCGCATACGGGCGCGGAGAGTAGCCCAATGAACGCCGACGCCATCAACGACATCGCCGCTCGCCATCCAGATGCGTTTCGGCGACCCTTATGGAAGCGCTATGCCGCCCCGTTCGGCCTCCTTCTGTGCATTCTCTACACCTTTTACTGCTGGTGGTTCTTCTCGATCGGCATCGTTCTCGAAAAGGCGAACTGGAACCTGGCCGGCGCCTATCTCGCCGACTGGGTGTCTTACGAAATCCGCCCGGACATCGAATTCAAGGACAATTATCTGACCATCGACTACTCCCGCTTCTCCAAACTGGGATCCAATCCAAATCCCGACTGGGTGATCAAGCAGATTGCTGCGATCGAGCGGCGGGTCGACGCCGCGCCAGCACCGACGATGACGACTGACAAGTCGTCGCAGGGTTCGTTCATGACGCCTGGCGCGCCAACCGCCGAGAACCCAGCCCCCTCGCCAGACAACTTGGTTCCGGCTGCGCCTAAAACGGTGCACGAAAAGGCCATCGTGGCGGCGACCGTCGTCCTTGGCAGCGGCCAGATTGCCATTACACCAAATCTTGTCACTGTGACGCGTGGCGCCGAAAGCGTCATCTTCGACATTGCCAAGGACAGCTCTGTCACGCCGCGCACACCGCTGCCTGACTGGATAGAGCAACGCAAGCCAGGTTCGACAGCCTATATCTCGTTCGGATTCTTGGGCCGTGCTGAAGTGCAGAATGACGAGGTGATCGCCTGGAGGCGGTTTTTCGGTTGGGCCAATTTTGTCTTTGACACGAATTCGCCATTCTGGGGAAAACCGTTCGGCGAGGTCGCTTCACTGATCGTCTCCGGTGAGCGCATCGACCCGTCGCGATCAAACGCAGCGCTTGCCTGGGACAACATCCTCTACAACGCCGAGTGGCAGCACGGCGACGTGTGGCTGAAGCTTCTGCAAACCATCGTCATGGCTTTTGTCGGCACGGTGCTGGCCTCGGTCGTCGCCTTTCCGCTCGCCTTCCTGGCTGCGCGCAACATCACGCCGAGTTGGATGGCCAACCAGGCGACAAAGCGCTTCTTCGATTTCCTGCGGTCTGTCGACATGCTGATCTGGGCGCTGTTCTTCACCCGCGGCTTCGGTCCGGGGCCGCTGGCCGGCATGTCGGCGATCTTCTTCACCGACACCGGAACCCTGGGCAAACTCTATTCCGAGGCGCTGGAAAACATCGACGACAAGCAGCGCGAGGGCATCCGCTCGGTGGGCGCCACGCCAACGATGGTGCAACGCTACGGCGTGCTGCCGCAGGTTCTGCCGGTGTTCCTTAGCCAATCCCTCTATTTTTGGGAATCGAACACGCGCTCGGCGACAATCATCGGCGCTGTCGGCGCCGGCGGCATCGGTCTGAAATTGTGGGAAGCCATGCGCACCAACACCAACTGGGCCAATGTTTTCTACATGGTTCTGTTGATCCTGCTTGTCGTTTTTGTTTTCGACAACATCTCCAACTATCTCCGCCGCAAACTGATGGGGACCGTCGGCAACGACGAGCGGCCGGAACGCGCCTCCGCCCGCCCGCTGCCGGCGGCTTAGACCACGATCCCGAAACGCGTCTCAGGCACCGGCCTTCTTCCACCCGTTTTTGATGTGCCTGTAGCCGTCGCGGTAGACAGCCTCGGGACTCTCGGAAAAATCGCGCCAGACCTTGGTGGCCGCCGCCAAATCCTTCAGCGAGCGGCCGAACGCCTCTATCGTCAGCCAGTCGTCATAGCCGCTCTTGCGAATGGCCGAGAACGTCTCCTTCCACGGAATATTGCCGCGCCCTGGCACGCCGCGGTTGTTTTCTGAAATGTGGATGTGGACGATGTTCTTTCGATTGCGCTTATAGGCGCCGACCGGATCGGCCTCCTCGATATTGGCGTGGAAGGTGTCATACATCGCCTTGATGTGCGGGCGGTCGATCGCATCGATATGCTCAGACAGATCGTCCATCGTATTCAGCAAATAGCATTCGAAGCGGTTGAGCGCCTCCAGCCCGATGGTGACTCCTCTCTTGCCGGCATGGTCACCAATTGTGCGCTGCGAGGCGACCGAGCGCTTTTTCTCGGCCGCCGTCGGCCCGGTGCCAGAGAAGGTACCAAGCGTCGAATGCAGCGGGCCGCTCAGCTTAATGGCGCCGAGCGCTTGGGCGCAGTCGATCGCCCATTTCATGTAGTCGATGCCGGCCTTGCGCACACTGGCATCCGACGAGATCAGGTTCATCGCCGGATCGCCCATGGCCGAGACGGCGGTGCGTTCCAGCCCGATGCGATCGAGCAGGTCGCCGAGCTTCTTGTAGTCGTCAGGCGTGCCTGAGAACACTGGTATCTCGACGCCGTCAAAACCGGTCGCCTTGATGTCCCTGAGCAACGGCTCGTGTTTCTTCGACACTGCCGTCGTCCACAAGAACATGCACATGCCGATTTTCATCGACGCCCCTCCCACTTTCGGCCTTACCGGGGTGCTGAGCTTCAGGTCAGGCCGAGCCGAAAATGGTAGTTTCTGAGAACCGGAGCGGAGCGTACTTTTCGTACGTGAGCACCGGAAGCGCAGGAAGCTGCCATTTGCAGGCCGGCATCACCTGAAGATCAGTACCCCGGTCAGAGCTTCGTCCACGCCCCATTCTTCTTCGACGACTTCACGCAGGCCTCGATGAATGCCATGCCTTCAACGCCGTCCTGGATGGTCGGGAAGACGACGTCCTTGCCCGGCTTGCCGCCTTTCTTGCGCGCCGCGCGGATGGCGCGGGCCGCTTCCTGGTAGATGTTGGCGAAGCCTTCGAGATAGCCTTCCGGATGGCCGGACGGAACGCGGCTGACGCGCCCCGCCACCGGCAGCGCGCCGGCGCCATTGCGGGTGAGCAGTTGCTTCGGCTGGCCGAACGGCGTGTACCAGAGATAGTTCGGATCGGCCTGCACCCATTCCAATCCACCCTTGGAGCCATAGATGCGCAGCTTGAGCCCATTCTCATGGCCGGGCGCCACCTGGCTGGCCCAGATCATGCCCTTGGCCGGGTGTATCCTGCCGACCGCCTTAAAGCGCAGCATCACATTGACATTGTCGTCGAGCAGCCGGCCCGGCACGAAGGCGTCGAGATCGGCCGACAGCGCATCGAGCTCCAGACCAGAGACGAAACGGGCAAGATTGTAGGCATGCGTGCCGATGTCGCCCAGCGCACCGCCCGCACCAGCCTGCTTGGGGTCGGAGCGCCACGCCGCCTGCTTCTGACCGGTGGCGGCAAGGTCCTCGGTCAGCCAGTCCTGCGGATATTCCGACTGCACGATGCGGATGTCGCCAAGCACACCCTTGGCCACCATCTCGCGCGCCTGACGGATCATCGGATAAGCGGTGTAGTTGTGGGTCAGCACGAACACCTTACCTGTCTTTTCGACCACAGCCGCCAGCTTCTTCGCTTCCGCCAGCGTCGTCGCCAGCGGCTTGTCGCAGATGACGTGGATACCGGCTTCGAGAAAGGCCTTCGCCGCCGGCACATGCACATTGTTCGGGGTGACGATGGCCACCGCCTCGATGCCATCGGGGCGCTTGGCTTCTGCCTTGGCCATCTCGGCGTAGGAGCCGTAGCTACGTGCGGGATCGAGCCCGAGTTCAGCGGCCGATGCCTTGGCGCGCTCGGGATTCGCCGACAGCGCACCGGCGACCAGCACGAAATCATTGTCCATGCGCGCCGCGATCCGGTGCACCGCGCCGATGAAGGCGCCTTGCCCGCCGCCGACCATGCCATAGCGGATCGGGCCGCCTCCCGTTTCCGACTTCGATGCGCCGACCATTTTTCGTCTCCCTCGTTGTTTCACCTCCCCCTTGAGGGGAGGTCGATCCGCGCAGCGGATCGGGTGGGGTCGTAGAAAGTAGAGCTCGGCATGAGCCGACCCCACCCGGCCCTTCGGGCCACCCTCCCCGAGGGGGAGGGAACCGCTTCAGATTCCCATCATGGCGCGCAGCACCTTTTTGTCGGTCGCGCCGCCGGCGAAATCGTCAAAGGCCTTTTCCGTCACCCTGATGATGTGGTGCTGGATGAAGGGCGCGCCTTCGGCAGCGCCATCCTCGGGATGCTTCAGGCAGCATTCCCATTCCAGCACCGCCCAGGAATCGTAGCCATATTGGGTGAGCTTGGAGAAGATGCCGCCGAAATCGACCTGCCCGTCGCCCAACGAACGGAAGCGCCCGGCCCGATTGGTCCAGCTCTGATAGCCGGAATAGACGCCTTGCCGTCCGGTCGGATTGAACTCGGCGTCCTTGACGTGGAAGGCCTTGATCCGCTCGTGATAGATGTCGATGAATTCGAGATAGTCGAGCTGCTGCAGCAGGAAGTGCGACGGGTCGTAGTTGATGTTGCAGCGCTTGTGGCCGCCGACGGCGTCGAGGAACATCTCGAAAGTCGCACCGTCGAACACATCCTCGCCCGGGTGGATCTCGTAGCCGACATCGACGCCATTGTCCTCATAGACATCGAGGATTGGCTTCCAGCGTTTGCCGAGTTCCGAAAACGCTTCTTCGATTAATCCGGCCGGCCGCTGCGGCCACGGATAAAGGTAAGGGAAGGCTAACGCTCCACAAAAGGAGACCGACGCCTTCAAGCCCAGATTCTTCGACGCCTTGGCGCCGAACTTCATCTGCTCGACCGCCCATTTCTGCCTGGCTTTCGGATTGTTGTGCACCGCAGGCGGGGCGAAGCCGTCGAACTGCGCGTCATAGGCCGGATGCACCGCCACCAATTGCCCCTGCAGATGCGTCGACAACTCGGTGATCTCGACGCCAGCCTCGGCACAGATGCCTTTGACCTCGTCACAATAGGCCTTGGAAGACGCCGCTTTCTTCAGGTCGAACAGCCGCGCATCCCAGGTCGGGATCTGCACGCCCTTGTAGCCCAGGCCAGCCGCCCATTTGGTAATCGACGCCAGCGAATTGAACGGCGCGGCGTCGCCCGCGAACTGCGCCAGAAACAGCCCGGGGCCCTTCATTGTCGTCGGCATCGGCATCCTCCCTCTCTCATGTCACGACCAAGCATAGCGCCGATTGGAAGCAGGGCCAGCCCGTTTGGTGTTTTCTCGCAGACACTTGTTTGTGTCGCCATTCTGGTATTACCAAACGTGGCCGCGCGGTCAAGCGGCGGGGTGCAACGCAGAAGGCCCGCCAGTCATCACAAACGATGAAAATACATTAACATATTCAATGGAATAACTGCCACCACGGGTTGCATCTCGCGACTTCTTGCCGTTCGGAGGAATTTGCTGTAGACCTGCCATCAGACCCAATTGGTCGAACCAGTTCGTCAAAAAACACTGGAACGCCCTGGGGAGGAATCATGCGGCGGACTCCTCTGGAGGGCGCCGTGGGAAACGTGACAGGCGAATTCTGGGAAGGATAGACCATGCATCTTTCGACGCACAACTGGATGCGGGCGGAGCCGTTGGAAACGACGCTGAAGCGCATCAAGAAATTCGGCTACGAGTCGATCGAGATTTCCGGCGAGCCCGAACAATACAAGACCAAGGAGACGCGCGCGCTCCTGAAGGAACACGGCATCCGCTGCTGGGGTGCGGTGACGCTGATGCTGGGTGAGCGCAATCTTGCCGCCAAGAACCAGGGCCAGCGCGAGCGCTCCGTGCAGTACGTCAAGGACGTGCTGACCATGGTCAGCGAACTCGACGGCGAGATCATCACGCTGGTTCCCGCGACTGTCGGCAAGGTGGTGCCTGACGGCACCGAGGAAGAGGAATGGAAATGGGTCGTCGACGCCACCCGGGAATGCTTCACCCACGCCAAGAAGGTCGGCGTCAAGATCGCGGTCGAGCCACTCAACCGCTTCGAGACCTATCTGTTCAACCGCGGCGCCCAGGCGCTGGCGCTGGCTGACGCGGTCAGCCCTGAATGCGGCGTCTGCCTCGACGCCTACCACATCCATATGGAAGAATTTAACGTCTATGACGCCATCCGCCAGGTCGGCAAGCGCCTGTTCGACTTCCATGTCGCCGACAACAACCGCTTCGCCGCCGGTCTCGGGCAGATCGACTGGCCGAAGATCATCGCGACGCTGAGGGAGGTCGGCTATGACGGCGCGCTGACCAACGAGTTCGTCGCCCCGGTCGATCGCACGCCGGCCGCACCCTATCCCGACATGGTCGAACGCAACCCGGTCGACATCTCGCCCGAGCAGCTGAAATTCATTCAGGACCATGGCTCCAGCGTGCTCACGGAGAAATTCTACACCGACCAGATGCGCATCAACGCCGAAACGCTGCTGCCGCTGATCAAGTAGCCGGTCCGACTGGGAATGAGCCCCTCCGCCTTCCAGCGGCAGGGCCGGGGAAGAACATGCGTATCAAGACCGTCCAGGCCTGGTGGGTTCGCATACCGATCGACGCGGCGCGTCAGCACCGCAGCGACTTCGGTCAGGTGACGACGTTCGACGCCGCCATCCTGCGCATCGAGACTGATGACGGGCTGGTCGGCTGGGGCGAAGGCAAGAACGCTGCCGGCAGTGCCGGCAGCTATGGCGCCCTGGTCCATATGCTCAACCATGAAGTCGGCCCGCAATTGATCGGCCGCGACCCGGCCGATATCGGCGTTATCTGGGAGATGTTCTACAATGGCGTGCGCCACGACACCGCGGCACGTGCCGGCCACGCCATGCCGCAACTGGCGCGGCGTGGCATGAACATCGCTGCCATCAGCGCCGTCGACATCGCGCTCTGGGATATATTGGGCAAATCGCTCGGGGTTCCGGTCTGGCGGCTGCTCGGTGGCCGCAAGCTTGACCGCATGCAGGCTTACGCCTCCGGCGGCTGGGCCGCCGCCGACGCCATCGGCGACCAGTTGAAGTCCTATATCGCCAAGGGCGGCTTCAAGGCGCTGAAGATGCGGATCGGCGCCATGGACGGCGCCCCGCACGTTTCCGCGGCCCGCGTGCGCGCCGCAAGACAGGCGCTCGGTCCCGATGTCGACCTCATGGTCGATGCGCATGGCACCTACACGGTGGCGGAAGCCAAGCGCTTCACCCACCTCGCCGGCGATCTCGATCTCGCCTGGTTTGAGGAACCGGTCATCGCCGACGACAAATCCGGCATGGCCGAAGTGCGCGCCTGCGGCTCCATCCCGATCGCCACCGGCGAGAGCGAGGCGACGCGCTATGCGTTCCGCGACCTCGCCGTGCTCAAGGCCGCCGACATCTTCCAGCCGGACCCGGCCTTTTGCGGCGGCATCAGTGAAGCCATGAAGATCGGCACCATCGCCAGCGCCTTCAATCTGCGCTTCGCACCGCATCTGTGGGCCGGCGCGCCTTGCTTCTTTGCCGGGCTGCATGTCTGCGCCGCTTCGCCGGCAAGCTTCACTGTCGAATATTCGCTCGGCGCCAACCCGATGATCCATGATCTTATCGAAGAGACTGTCGAAGCAAAGGACGGTATGATAGCGATCCCTGAAAAGCCCGGACTGGGATTCACCATTTCGGAGCGGTTCCTGGAGGCGCACGCGCAACGCAGCTGACGATGAAAGAAAAGAACCTTCTCGCGAAACTCGCCGCCTATCTGTTTTCCCACTCGGACAAGGAGACGGGCCGCACGCCGTCGGAGCGCGAACTGGCGGAGCATTTCGGCGTCAGCCGCGGCCAGATCCGCGAGGCGCTGGCCATTCTCGAAGCCATGCGCATCGTCGAGCGCCGCGCCAAATCCGGCATCTACATCGATACCAAGCAGGCCAGCGTCGAGGCGATGGCGCTGTTTGCGCGCGCCGGCCTGCCGCTCGATCCGGTGCAGATCTATGAGACGGTCGAATTGCGCAAGATCCACGAGATCAAGGCGGCCGAGCTCGCCTGTTCGCGCGCCACCGAAGAGAACTTCGAACGGCTGCGCGAAATCCTGAAAGCCTCGGAGCAGCGCATCGCAGCCGGCGAAGGGCTCGCCAAGGAGGACCGCGAGTTTCATCTGGAAATCGTGCGGGCGACCAAGAACGGCGTCTTCCACAACATCTGCAGCGTCTATTATCTAATGGGCGAGCAGCGCCTGCCGATTTACTTCAATGATCCCGAACGCAGCGTCCGCTCGCATGCCGAGCACGTCCAGATCTACGAGGCGCTGCTGCGCCGCGACGGCAATCTCGCCCAGGCGCTGATGAGCGCCCATCTGCAAGGCGCGGAAAGCTACTGGAAGGGCCTGATCGAAGGCCGTGAGGCAGAATCCAAAGCCCTGGCGCTCGAAAAGGCCTAGAGCAATTCCGGGAAAAGTGTGAAACGGTTTTCCGTCCGGAATTGCGACCAAAAAACGGGAGCTCCATGCCCAAAATCCTTTCGACGCACACGCTGCACCCGCGTGCCGCCGCCATGCTGGCTGGAGCCGGCAAGCTCGTCGTCGCCTCCGCCCTCGATGCCGGCACACTGGCCGCCGAAGCGAGCGACGCCGACATCATCATCGTCCGCGCCCCGCTCCCGCCGGCACTTTTCGAAGGTGCGACGAAGCTGAGGGCGGCGATCCGCCACGGCGCCGGGCTCGATATGGTGCCGATGGAGGCGGCCGCCGCCGCCGGCGTGCTGGTGGCCAACGTGCCGGCGGTCAACGCGCGATCGGTCGCCGAATACGTGATGTTCGCCGCCCTTGCGCTGCTTCGACGCTTCCGCATGGTCGACCGCGACCTGCGCGCGAAGGGCTGGCTCGCCGGCCGCGACCACACCATTTCTGCCAGCGAGCTCGCCGGCAAGACGATCGGCATTGTCGGCTTCGGTGCGATCGGTCAGGCGGTCAGCCATATCGCCGCGCACGGCTTCGGCCTGAACGTGGTGGCGACGACCCGCAGCATGCAGCCGGCGCCGGACAGGGTCGGCTTCCTGTCGATCGACGCGCTGGTCGAACAGAGCGACATCATCGTACTGTGCTGCCCGCTGACACCGGAGACGCGCGGCCTGATCGGCCGTGAACGCATCGCCCGCATGAAGCCGGATGCGCTGCTGATCAACATCTCGCGCGGGCCGGTGATCGATGACGACGCGCTGATCGATGCCTTGCAAAAGGGCCGTATCGGCGGGGCTGCGCTCGATGTCTTTGCGACGCAGCCGCTGCCTTCAAATCATCCCTATTTCGGCTTCGACAATGTCATTGTCACGCCGCACATGGCCGGCATCACCGAACAATCGATGCTGCGCATGGGTGTCGGCGCGGCAGGCGAGACCTTGCTGGTGCTGGCCAACAAGCTGCCGGTCAATTTGCGCAATCCCGAAGTGGTCGGGCACTACCGGCGGCGGTTCCCGGCCGACTGAAGACAATCGCGCTTTCGCCCCAATTCTTCGGCACGTTGAAAACCATGTCCAGTCTCCGCTTCGCATCTCTGGTTCTCGCCGCATGTCCGATCGCGGCCTTGCCCTCGCTCGCTGCGGCACAAAGCAGCGATTATGTCTTTTGCAGCAATGGGATTGTTTGCAGCATGGGCCCCTGCCCATCGGGAAATGCGCTCGATCTGGCCACCGGCAAGATCATCAAGGGCGTGGCGCTGAACACCACCGAATTGCCGCCGCTGAACCGGTCCGCACCTGACCTCTCCGACAGGCTCTATGCGGGAAAGCTCGTCGTCCGAGGATCTATCCAGCATCGCGGTGAAATGAGCGATCCGCCGATGCTGGTCATTACCAATATCGAACGCGCTTCCAAGAAAGGCGAGCGCAAGCGCTGCGCGGCGCGCTGAGCGCCCATCTGCAGTACACTGCCTGTCAGAACAGCCTTTCCACTTCAGCCGCTATGCGCAGCAGATGGTGGTCATGGCCATTGCGCGCCACCAGCATCAACCCGGCAGGCAATTTTATGTCAGGCATCGGCAGCGAGATCGCGCAGAGGTCGAATTGGTTGGCGACCTGTGTGTTGCGCAACAGCAGGCCTTCGGTGCGGTCGCGCAAATCGGCATCCTCTGTCACCGAAACGATGGTCGGCGCGGTCACCGGCGTGGTTGGCAGCGCCAGCACATCGACGGATGCCAACCGCTCGTCCATAGCGGCAGCCAGTGCTGCACGGCGGCGCATTGCCCTGATGTAGACCGGGGTCGGCAGCATTGCTGCCCGTGACAAAGGCCCGCTGACGTGCGGGTCGACCGGCACCGATGCCCCTGTCGCCAGCCAATCGGCATGGATTTCGGCCCCCTCCATCGCCGCGATCGAACCGCGTTTGGTGACAGCGCGAAGATCGGCGATGAGGTCGTCGATCGAAATATCCGTCAGCCGCGCGCCTGTCCGCTCGATCGTGACAAGGCTGCGCTCGAACGCAGCAGCAACTTCACTTTCGGTGTCTTCGAACAGACGACCTCGCGGGATGCCGATGCGAAGCCCGGCAAGTGAGAGCGGCGGCAGTGCTTTCACCTCCTCGCCAACCATCACCGCGTCGGCGGCAACGCACTGGGCGACGGTTCGGGCAAGCGGCCCAATCGAGTCCAGGGTGGCCGACAAAGGGAAGGCACCGGTGAGCGGCACACGCCGCGCCGTCGGCTTGAAGCCAACGACGCCGTTGAGCGATGCCGGAATGCGCACGGAACCGCCGGTGTCCGAGCCGATAGAAATATCGCTCGTGCCTTCGCCAACCGAAACGCCAGCGCCGGAGGACGAGCCGCCCGGAATGCGGCTGGCATCGAGAGCATTGCCGGGTGTGCCATAGTGCGGATTGACGCCGATCGCGGTGAAGGCGAATTCGGTCATGTTGGTCTTGCCGATGATCACCGCACCGGCCTGGCGCAGCCGGTGGACGATGACCGCATCCTGCGGCGCCGGCGGCGCGGTGCTGAGCATTCGCGAGCCGGCGATGGTCGGTTCGCCGGCGACGTCGAACAGGTCCTTGATCGAAACAATCGCCCCGTCGAGCGGCCCGAGCGTGGCGCCGGCCTTTCGCCGCGCATCGGCGCCATCCGCCGCCGCCCGCGCCACTTCCGGATAGAGCTTTGTGAACACGCTCTCATCGCCGGCGCGGGCGGCGAGACGCGAAAGCAGGATTTCCAGATGATCGCGGACTGATTGCATTTTCGGTGTCGGACTCCGGACGCCTGCAACGTCTTACAGGCAGCTGAGACATAGCCCGGCGGTGCCGGATTTGCACCCTGTCGGACCGAAGGAGGAGATCGGATGCTCTACAAAGGCAAATGCCATTGCGGCAAGATCGCGTTCGAGGTCGAAGGCGAGCTGCGTGGGGCCGTGCGATGCAATTGTTCGATCTGTTCGCGCAAGGGCGCGCTGCTATGGGCGGTGCCGCATGACAAATTGCGGCTGCTTGCCTGGGGCGACGATCTCAGCAAATACACTTTCGCCAACCAGGTCATCGCACACCGGTTCTGCCGGACCTGCGGCATCCATCCCTTCGCCGAGGATGTCGGCGAAGGGAGCGAACGGAACGCCTATGTCAATGTCCATTGCCTGGACCTCGACCTGGCCGCAGTGCCGATCTTCGACTTCGACGGTCGTGCAGTCTAAACCTACCGGTACCCCGTCGCATCGGCCGGTTTGCCGGCATCCTGAACCTCCGGAACATAGCGCCAGGCATCGGGCCGCGAGCCGTCGAGATCGGTGAAGCCATAGATCTGCGCCAAACCGCCGCTCGATAGCGATTGCCCATTCCAGCGCGAACGATCCGGGTCCGCCGCCAGTGCCGCCACTGCGCGGCCGAGGAAGCGCGGCGTCTCCGAGATGACGAAATGCGGCACCTTCGCTGTTGCATCGCGCCAGTTCTCCTCGGTGACGCCGAATGCCTCCAGCATCATTTCCGAGCGCAGCCAGCCGGGCGTCAGCGCCACCGAGGTGGCGCCATGCGCTGCGAGATCCTTGCCATGGGCCCAGGCCATGCGCGTCACCGATACTTTGGCGAGGTCATAGAATGGCGACAGCCGGTAGTGGTCGGCATTGTATTCGGCAGTGCCATCGGTGACTTCGATGAGCAGGCCGCCCGGACGCTCGATCAGAAGCGGAAGCGCGTGATGGGCGGTGATCAGATGCGTGTCGATGCCGAGCCGCAGCATGCGCAAGCCGTTCTGCAGGTTGTGCTCCCAGACCGACTTGTTCCATTCGAACAGTTTTTCGCCACCCCAGATATCGTTGACCAGGATATCGAGGTGACCTTGTTCGGCGCGGATGCGATCGACCAGCTTGCGCACGTCATCGGCAACCAGATGGTCGACCTGCACGGCGATGCCATTGCCGCCGTGCGCCGAGACCAGCTCCGCTGTCTCCTCGATGGTCTCCGGGCGCGCATATTCGGATTGATGCGTGCGCGTCGTTCGTCCAGTCACGTAGACGGTGGCGCCGGCGGCGCCCAATTCGACCGCAATTCCCCGTCCGGCACCGCGCGTTGCGCCGGCGACCAACGCGACTTTTCCATGAAGCGTCATTGCACTCTCCTGAACCAGATTCACTCGACAAGGGCTGGCTTTCGCCCGCACCATCGTATATAAATGATCATTCGTTTATAAATGGATGTCAAGATGCCTCGACCGAAAACGCAATCCGACGAAAATGTGCTGAAAGCCGCGCATCGGTTGATCCACGACCATGGTCCCGAGGCGCTCACTTTCGAGCGGCTGGCACAGACGTGCGGTCTCTCCGGCTCAACGCTGGTGCAGCGCTTCAAGAGCAAGGCCCGGCTGAAGCAGCTGACCTTGCTGCAGGCATGGGATCGGTTGGACGAGAAAACTGCAAGACTTGCGGCCGCTGTTGCGAGAACCCCCACCGGGGCAATCGAACTGCTGGTGGCGCTTTCGCGCGACTATGGCGGCATCGAGTCCTACGCCGAAGGCCTGCTTGTCCTACGTGAAGATCTACGCGACCCTGTTCTTCGGGCGCGCGGGGCATCATGGAAGATGTCGCTTTGCAGCGTCCTTGACGCTTGCTTCGCACAGACCGCCAATCGGCCGCCGAATATCGGGCTGCTAATGGCGTCGCATTGGCAAGGCTCGCTGCTTTGGTGGAGTTTCGACCCGCAGGTCGAGGTGGCCTCCTATGTCGAAGACAGCTTGAACCGCTTCGTGGCTGCAATCACCACGGCCCGAAAACCGTAACCGATTTTCGAGCCGTTGCGTCGAGACAAGGAGTGTCCGTTGTGGATCCAGATGGACCGCATCCGGATTGCTTTAGTCTGCGTTCCTCGGGCCAAGCAAGAACGCCACCAGCGCCGCCAGCAACGTCGCCATTCCGCAGTAGGCGAAGGCACTGGCAACGCCGGCATGGTCGACCAGCAGACCTCCGAAGACGGCGCCCAGGGCAATGGCCAGCTGGAAAGTGGCGACCATCAGTCCGCCGGCGCTTTCGGCCTGGTCGGGTGCGGCGCGCACCAGCCAGCTTTGCAGCCCTACCGGCACCGCGCCGAAGGCAAAGCCCCAGACCGCAACGGCGACAGCGGCGATCGAGGGCGAGGCTCCGAAAACGAGCATCGAGGCGGCGGCCAGTGCAATCAGCAGAGGCGCCAGCGCAACGGCTGCCTTGAGGTTGCGTTCGGCGAGGATGCCGCCGGCAACATTGCCGAAGAAGCCGCCTATGCCGTAGGCCAGCAGCACGAGCGAGATCGTCTCGATGTCGAGCACAGGGACCTTCTCGAGGAAGGGGCGGACATAGGTGAAGCCGGCAAAATGTCCCGAAGCCACCAGCAGCACGACCAGAAGTGCGATCCTGATCATCGGACGCTCCAGCACGTTGAGCAAGGTTCGGAAGCTCGCCACCCCCATGGGTGGCAGCCTCGGGATGGTGGCTATCTGCACCAGCAGCGCCAGCGCGCCAACGACGGTCGCGATCATGAACGCCGTGCGCCACCCCCAGATATCACCGACATAGGCACCGATCGGCGCAGCACACACGGTTGCCACCGAAACGCCGGTCAGGATGATCGACATGGCGCGCGGCATCAGCCGCATCGGCACCAGCCGCAGCGCCATGGCCGCCGACATCGCCCAGAAGCCGCCCAGGGCGACGCCGAGCACGACACGAGCCAGCAGAAGCACAAAAAGCGATGAGGCAAACGTGGCCAGAAGGTTGGACAGGATCAAAAGCACCGTCAGGCCCCACATCACCAGCCTGCGGTCCAGGCGCCTGGTGATGATGGCCATGGTCGGTGCGGCAATGGCGCCTACGATCGCCGTTGCCGTTACCGCTTGCCCTGCCACGCCCTCGGTGACGCCGAGATCGCGCGCCATCGGCGTCAGCAGGCTGGCTGGCAGGAATTCCGCGGTGACGAGACCGAAAACACCAAGCGCGAGCGATACGACCGCCCCCCACGCCGGTTCGGCTCGTTCGTCGGATTCTCCAGGGTTCAGAAGTGCGGCGTCGATGACGCCCGTCGCGGGTTCGGCCATGGTCAGTCTCCGGTTTGGTGCAGCGCCACCTAGAGAATGACCAACTGGGGTTCCACCCATTACCTGCCTGACCGTTGGGGCCCTGCTATGATCAGTCGGCGATTTCGTTGCGGCGCAACATTTGGCTGCAGTGCAACATAGGGAGTGACCGCGCGGAGTTTCCATGCTAGAAAATCCGGAATGACCTACAATTCGTCCAGAGATGCGATACTCGCTTCAACCGACCCGTTGACCGACATGCTGCGCGGCTTGAGGCTCGATGGTGTCGACTATGGCCGCTGCGAACTGGGTGAGCCCTGGGCAGTTCTCTTCCCGACGCAAAAAGCAGCGCGCTTTCATTTCATCGGTGGGCGCGGATGCTGGCTCTTCTCGCCATCCAAGGAGTGGATCGAACTGAAGGTCGGCGACGCATTGCTGCTGCCGCGCGGCGACGAGCACATTTTGGCCAGTGCGCCCGGCCTGCCCCCCTTGCCGATCGAGCGCTACAGCGTCGAGCCAGTGTGCGAAAACGTCTACAACGTATCGAATGATTGCTGCGGGCCGAAGACGCTGCTGTTCTGCGGCAGCATGCACTTCAATCTCGACGGATCGCATCCGCTGCTCGACATGATGCCTGACATGATGCGCGCGCACGAACTGGCGACGAACGCGCCCGGCATACCGCATCTGCTGGAAGCAATGGCGGGCGAAGTGACGATGGACCGCGTCGGCTCTGGCGGCATTCTGGCGCGACTAGCCGATGTCTTGGCTGCCAGCATCATCCGCTCGTGGGTCGAACATGGCTGCGGCGACTCCACTGGCTGGATCGCTGCGGTCAGAAACCCCGATGTAGGCCGTGTGTTGGCCGCCATCCACATGCACCCGGACCGGGACTGGTCCGTCGCAGCACTGGCCGGCGTCATGGGCGCCTCGCGTTCGGCCTTTGCCGAGCGTTTTGCCACGGTCGTCGGAGAGACGCCGGCGAAGTACGTCACCCGCGTGCGGATGCATCAGGCGCGGCAATGGCTGGTCCGCGACCGGCTGCGTGTATCGGTCGTCGCCGCCCGTCTGGGCTACGATTCGGACGCCTCCTTTAGCCGTGCGTTCAAACGGGTCATGGGAACGCCGCCCAGCCATTTCCGCGCCGCCGCCGAGGCCGCCGAATAGTGGCCAGTCCTGTCCTCCTGAATTGGAGGAACTGCCAAGCCTTTTGGACGCTCGGTCATTGCTGGCCGATGGCCGCGCGTTAGCCTGCCTCGCGAATAGCGGAAACCGGCAGCAGCCGGCCCCCAAGGAGGAGACTATGCCAGCTCGCTTTAAACTGCTTTTGTTCGCGGCTGCGGTTGCGATGCCGGGACAGGCACTCGCCCTTGAAGACAGCTATTTGCCGGCCGACAAGATCCCCTATGTCGCGGAAGCACCGGACCAGCCGCACCGCCTCGGTGCGCTGTGGGGTGACCGGGCGCAAGGCCCGGCGGGAACATTGCTAAAGGTCCCGGGCAACTGGCGCGCTCCTGTTCACGCTCACACCGCCGACTATCGCGCGGTCGTCATCCAGGGGCTTTGGGCGCACTGGCAAATGGACGGCGGCGAGGCAACGAAGGTGGAGCTTCCTCCTGGTTCCTACTGGACGCAGAAGGCGGATGAAATGCACGACGACGCCTGCCTGTCAGATACGGAATGCGTGATCTTGCTGATCAACGATACGCCTTACACCACCTACATGGCGAAGTGACTTCGGCCAGACCCTATCCGGCGTGCCGCAAGCTTACGCCGCTGCCCTTGTCGAACAGCACCACCTTGTCCTGGTTCCAGGCAAAGCGCACCGGTTGCTCGATCTGGACATCGGTCCTCGCCGGCACCGTGGCGCGCAGCGTGGTGTCGCCGACCCGCAGCGTCAGGATCTTTTCGACACCATGGTTCTCGACATCGTGGACGCGCGCTTCCACCGGCGCGTCGCTCTCGAGATAGACATCCTCGGGACGGATGCCGAAGACGAGCGGGCGACCGTCGGTCGCCGCGCCCGCCTTGGCGCCTCCCGAAAAAGGCAGCTCGAAATTCATTGGCGCCATCACCGCGCGGCCGTCGACCAGTCGGCCGTCGATCAGGTTCATCGGCGGCGAGCCGACAAAGCTCGCCACATAGGTGTCGCGCGGATTGTTGTAGATCTCATGCGGCGTGCCGGTCTGGACGATACGGCCATGATTGAGCACGCCGACCTTGTCGCCCATCGACATCGCCTCGATCTGGTCGTGGGTGACGAACAGGAAGGTGGCGCCGAGCTGCATCTGCAGGTTCTTCAGCTCGGTACGCAGCGCCTCGCGCAATTTGGCATCGAGCGCCGACAGCGGCTCGTCCATCAGGAACACGCGCGGCTTGCGCACGATGGCGCGACCGATGGAGACGCGCTGCATCTCGCCGCCCGAAAGCCGGTCGGTCTTGCGGTCGAGCAGATGCTCTATGCGCAACGTCCTGGCGGCGCGGTCGACCCGATCCTTGATCTCGGCGTCGGGCAGCCGGCGGATCTTCGGCTTCAGCGGAAATTCGAGGTTTTCGCGCACCGTGTAGCGCGGGTAGAGCGAATATTGCTGCAGCACCAACGCTACGTCGCGCTCGGCCGCACCCCAGTCGGCGACGTCGGCGCCATCGATCAGCACCTGGCCTTCGCTGGGCTTTTCAAGGCCGGCGATCATGCGCAGTGTCGTCGTCTTGCCGGCGCCCGTCTCGCCCAGCAGGACGAAGAACTCGCCATCCGCGATCTCGAGGTCGAGCCCGGTCAGCGCGGTGTGGTTGCCGAACTTCTTTGAAATGTTCTTAAGCTGGATATGGGCCATCAGAGTCTCACATCAAGCGACTTGCCGCTCGCCGTATCGAAGAAATGTGCCTGCGCCGGGTCGATCCTGGCGAAGACCTTCTCGCCGGGTCCGCCGACGAAGCCGCTCTTGGTGCGCGCGCGCAACATCTTGGAACCAACCTTGATGTCGACGATGTCGAAGGATCCGAGCGGCTCGACAATCTGGGTCTCGACCGGCAAAAACCCTTCCGCCGCGTCGTGGCGAACAAGCACGCCTTCCGGCCGGATGCCGAGCGCAAGCTGGTCGCTGGCATGGCCGTTGAGCTTCGACAGCAGCGCGCGCGGGAACTCGAAACCGGCCGCCGCGCCGCCGACCGTGACCGAGGCCGACGCGGCTTTTTCAGCGACCGACGCGTCGGCAACGTTCATCACCGGGCTGCCGACGAACTGGGCGACGAACAGATTGGCCGGATGCGAATAGACTTCATCGGGCGAGCCGACCTGCTGCAACACGCCCTCGTGCATGATGACGATGCGGTCGGCGAGGCTCATCGCCTCGATCTGATCGTGGGTGACGTAGATGGTGGTCGAGCCTTGCTTGATATGCAGGCGCTTGATCTCGGCCCGCATCTCCTCGCGCAGCTTGGCATCGAGCGCGCCGATCGGCTCGTCCATCAGCATCGCCTTCGGCCGCCGCACCAGCGCCCGGCCGATGGCCACACGCTGCATGTCGCCGCCGGAAAGCGCCGACGGCTTCTTGTCGAGAAGATCGGTGATCTGCAGCGTCTTGGCGACCGAACGTACCTCGCTATCGATCTCGGCCTTGCTCTTACGCGTTGCCCTGAGCGGGAAGGCGACGTTCTCGTAGACGCTCATATGCGGATAGAGCGAGAACGACTGGAAGACCATGGCGATGTCGCGGTCGGCGGCCTTGAGATGCTGGACCGGCTTGCCGTCGATGAGGACATCGCCGCCGTCGATCGTCTCCAGCCCGGCAATGGCCCGCAGCGTCGTCGTCTTGCCGCAACCAGACTGGCCGAGCAGCACAATGAACTCGTTGTCGTCGATCTTCAGGTTGAGGTCCTTGATGACCTGGACCGCGCCGAAATATTTCTGCACGCCGCGAAGCTCGATCTGGGTCAATGCGGTGCTCCCGGATTTGCCTTTTGCCCGGTGCCGGCCTTCTCCTCCGGTGCAATCTTCGACGTGATGTTGAAGCCGATCAGCCCGATCAGGATGATGGTCACGCCATAGCTGTGCAGCAGCATGTTCCAGGGCTGGCAGAGCGCGATGATGCCGAGCACCATCAGGATCTGAGAGCCCGGTTCGAGATATTTCTGGTTGATGGCGCGAAAGCTCATTTGCGGATCGCTCCGAACGACATGCCGCGCAGCAGATGGTTGCGAAGCAGGAAGGTGAAGATCGCGACCGGCAGCAGGAACAGGAAGGTTCCAGCAGCGATCACCGTCCAGTCCGGCAGGCCGGAGCCGATCTGGCTGGGGATGAAGGGCGGTGCTGTCTGGGCACGGCGGCTGGTCATGATCAGTGCGAAGGCATATTCGTTCCACGCCGTGATAAAGCAGAAGACGGCGGTGGCGGCGATGCCGGTTGCGGCCTCGGGCAGCACGATCTTGAAGAAGGCTTCCATGCGCGTGTAGCCGTCGACCAGGGCCGCCTCCTCGTACTCCTTCGGGATTTCGTCCATGAAGCCTTTCATCAGCCAGACCGAGAAGGACAGGTTGAAAGCGGTGTAGAGGATGATCAGGCCGAGGTGGGAATCGTTGAGGCCGACCGCCCGGTACATCAGGAACATGGGGATGGCGACGACCACCGGCGGCAGCATGCGCGTCGACAGGATGAAGAAGAGCAGATCCGCCTCTCCCTTCACCTTGAAGCGCGAGAAGCCGTAGGCGGTGAAGGTGCCCATGCCGACCGCCAGTACCGTCGAGGTTATGGCCACGATCAACGAGTTCATGAAGCGGCTCGGATAGCCCGACCATTGCACCTGACCTTTGCCGTCACGTACGATCTTTTCGCCGCCGTCGAAGACGACGCGCTCCCACCAGGGAGCGGCTGCATACTCCTCCGGCGACGCTGGGTTGCGCAGCTGCGAGCGCTTGGTGAACAGCTTGACGAAGGGCGAGATTTCCGGCTGGAAGACGACCGTCGGCGGGATGGTGGTGGCGAGATTGCGCGGCTTGAACGCCGTCGAGGCGATCCAGTAGATCGGCGCCAGGAAGATGATCGTCACCAACAGGACGGCGACGATTGCAACGCGATTGATGCCGATTTCGGAAGAAGTGCGCACGGCAGCCATATCAGCGCTCCTTCACCTTGTTGAGGTATTTGACGTAGATATTGGTTATAGCCAGCACCATGATCAGCACGATGTAGGCGAGTGCGCAGGAGCGCCCGGTCTGCCATTCCTGGAATGCCATCTTGTAGAGCCGGATCGATATCAGTTCGGCCGTCGGCTGGCTGGTCAGGATGTAGGCGAGATCGAAGGTCTTGAATGCCTCCATGGTGCGGAAGATGACCGCGATCATTAGGATCGGCGCGACCAGCGGCAGCGTAATGCGGAAGAAGGTGTAGAACGGCCCGGCCCGGTCGATCGCCGCTGCTTCGTAGAGATGCTTCGGCACAGCCGAGAGGCCGGCCAGCGACAAAAGCATGACAAAGGGCGACCACATCCAGATGTCGGTCAGGGCAACCGCATAGAGCGCCATTTTCGGATCCGACAGCCATTCGAAGGTGCCGAGGCCGAGCGCATAGTTGATGATGCCGAAAGACGGATCGTAGAGCAGTTTCCAGAACAGGCCGACGACCGCCATCGACAGCATCATCGGCAGCAGCAGAAGCGTCGTCAGCAGACCTTTGAGCGGAATGTCGCGGTTGAGCAGCATGGCAACGCCGAAGCCGACGACCAGCTGGCCGACGACTGAGATGATGACGTATTTCGCGGTGATGGCGAAATTGGACCAGACATAGGGATCCTTGAGCAGGTCGCGATAATTCTGCAGCCCAACGAAATTTGCCGGCGCGTTAGTCGACGCACGGAAATCGGTGAAGGAATATCCCAGCGAATAGATCAGCGGGAAGATGTTGAAGACGATCAGGAAGAGGATCGTCGGAATGATGAAGAGGTTGCGGATCGAAATGTCGCTGAGACCGCGTGCAGCGGCCCGCGAGGACGTGTCCAGCGTGGTGATCATCGTGGTCGCCAAGACCCTGCTCCCGTTACACAAAAAGAAACGGAGGAGGCACAAGACCCCCTCCGTGAGGCATGATGCTTATTGGCCGCGGCCGTATTTCTTGAACGTCGCGTTCCAGTCGGCGGCCAGCGCGTCCAGCGTCTCCTTGGCGGTGCCTTCACCGCCGATCATGTAGGGATAGATGCGCTGGTTGAGCTGCTGCAGCAGTTCGGCATATTCAGGCACTGCCCAGAAGTCCTTCACCTTGAACATGGTCTCGTAAAAGGCCTTGTTGTACGGCGTGGCGTTCTGGAATTCCTCCGACTTGAGCACGGCGGCACTGCAGGTGTAGCCGCCAAGCGCTGCCCATTTCTTCTGGGTCTCGTCCTTGATGAACCATTCAAGGAACTTCGTCGCCTCATCCTGCTTCTTGGAGTAGGAAACGATGGAGATGCCCTGACCACCGAGCGCTGCGAACTGGTCGCCGCCGGGGCCGGCAGGATTGGCGAAGAAGCCGGTGACCTTGGCATTCGGGTTCGACGCCTCGTTGATCAGCGAGGGGAAGAACGCGAAGTAGTTCATGCTCATCGCGGCCAGGTTTTCAGTGATCGCCTGGTTGTCTTCGACGAAGAACGACTTGGCCCAGCCCGGAGGCGTGAACTTGTAGAGTTCCTTGTAGGCGTCGAGCGCCGCGATCGCCTTGTCGGAGTTGATGAAGCCATCGACCTTGTAGGTCTTATAGTCACCCAGCTCGCCGCCAAAGGAGAACAGCGCGTTCTCGAAGCCCATCGCCATCGCGTCATAGGAATTGTCGGTGTAGATGGCGATGCCGTATCGCTTCTGATCCGGCCTGTGGAAGAATTCGGCGATGTCGCGCAGCGCCTTGAAATCCTTCGGCACGTCGAGATCGTAGCCATACTTGGCCTTGAAGGCTTCCTTTTCCTTGGGGTCTTCGAACCAGTCCTTGCGATAGGACCAGCCGACGGCGTCGCCTTCGAGCGGAATGGCCCAGTACTTGCTGCTGCCGCCCGGATATTCGGCATAGTATTTCACCGTCGCCGGTGCCATCACGTCGCCGACCTTGTGCTTGTTGAAGAAGTCGGTCAGGTCGACATAGTGGCCACCGGTCGAGCCGGCGCCGAGCCATTGCGAGTCGCCGACGACCATATCATAGGCATCGCCATGGGCGTTGAACTCGGTGAAGGCCTTGGTCTGGAAGTCGGGCCACGGTGTGGTTTCCACCGTGATCTTGACGCCGGTTTCCTTCTCGTACTCGTTGCCGAGTTCCTGCAGGTAGTTGGCCGGATCCCATTCCGCCCAGAAGATAGTGAGTTCCTTTTCCTGCGCGTAGACGGACGTTCCGCAGGCGAGCACTAAGCCGATACCAGCAAGCAGGCTGGTCATTGTCTTGCGCATAATGTTTTCCTCCCTTGTGCGCATTCTACCTTGTCGTGCGAGCCGGCAGCGAGGCCGGCCCTGGTAGTTCCTCTGTGATGGCACCCTCCCGGTTTGAGCCTCCTCGCTCGACCGGAAATGGATCGCAGCCCTCACGTTTCAATCAGCTTTATCAGTCCTGATCTGGTATTACCAATTCCAGATAGACGTCAAGCTCTTTCTTGGGCGATAGCCAGCACTCGCGCAAGCTGATTCCTGGTGTATCTGCCTGTTTTATCTGAATTTTCCTACTCCTTGATATGGACAGGCCTTGTTCTGACCTCAGAACCACGATTAGTATGGATAGTCGACTTGCAAATCTGGTCTAACCAGATTGACGCTATCCTGCGGCCGTCGCCGGCGCGATCCCGTCTCCTTCGGTTACTGATTCCGCCACCGCCGCCCGCACCAGCGCGCTGGCTGCCCATTGCGTGACCGACCTCATCTTGCGGCTGTCCAGCCCCCATATGTCCTTCAGCACGATGAGAACCTCGACACCGAAAATCATCGACAGGGCCTGCGCCAGGCGCTTGAATTCGCGCGGCGGCATGTGGCCCTTGAGCGGTGCGATCGCATCCTTCAGCAGGCCGACGCGATGGCCGCGCGTGAAGGCCGGCTCGCCCCCCAGCGTGCCTGCCTGCCGCCGGGCCCACTGGTCGAGCGACAGCTTGAGCGCCGCCTTGAATGTCGCCTCAAAAGCCTCGATGCGCGGCATGGCCGTATCGAACAGGTCGGCAACCCGCCGCTCTGGATCGGCTGAAGCTGAATGCCAGGTAAGGATTGGCCCGAGCCCCTGGTCGACCACCGCCTGCACAAGTGCTGCCTGGCTCGGGAAATAGCGATAGGCGGTGGCGCGGGAAACCTGCGCCGCTTCGGCAACCTCGCTGACCGAGGGCGTCGCGCCCGCCTGCATCAGCCTTGTCGCCGTCTCCAGCATCAGCCGTTTGGTGCGCGCGCGAGGTCCACGCTCGGCTCCCTCGCTGGCATCATCATTCAGCGCGGCTTGTTGACGTGAGACATTCATGTCAATACGATACGCGCGTCTCAAAAAATTGCAATGGCCTTTGCGTGCCGAACGGCCGGGCAAAGAGCGGCTGGCGAAACGTCGAGCGCACTGACGACCGGGGAAACGCGATGAAGCGCATCTATGTGGTGGCCACTGCCGACACCAAGGGCGAGGAACTCGCCTTCCTGGCTGATGCAATCACTGCCTCCGGCGCCGCTGTTGTCCGCGTCGATATCGGAACGCGCGCTGCAACTGTGCGGGTCGACGTTGCGGCGAGCGAAGTCGCCGACCACCATCCCGCTGGTCGCGGCACCGTGCTGGGCATCGATGATCGCGGTACCGCGGTCGCGGCCATGGGCGCCGCCTTCGCCCGGTTCGTCCAGTCGCGCTCTGACATATCAGGCATGATCGGCATTGGCGGTGGCGGCGGCACCTCGATCATCACCGCCGGCATGCGCACGTTGCCGCTCGGCCTGCCCAAGATCATGGTCTCGACGCTCGCCTCCGGCGACACTGCACCCTATGTCGATGTCTCCGATATCGTCATGATGCCGTCGGTGACCGACATGGCCGGCTTGAACCGGCTGTCTCGTGTCGTGCTGCACAACGCCGCCCAGGCAATATCAGGCATGGCGGCGAAACCGGCGCCGCCGCCCGACGGCAAACCCTCGATCGGCCTCACCATGTTCGGGGTCACCACGCCTTGCGTGACGGCCATCGCCGAGCAGCTTCGTTCGACCTATGACTGCATGGTTTTCCACGCCACCGGTACCGGCGGGCGCAGCATGGAAAAGCTCGCCGACAGCGGCCTGCTTTCCGGCGTCGTCGACATCACCACGACTGAAGTCTGCGACCTGTTGTTCGGCGGCGTGCTGCCGGCGACCGACGACCGCTTCGGCGCCATCGCCCGCACCAGACTGCCTTATGTCGGCTCGGTCGGCGCGCTCGACATGGTGAATTTCTGGGCGAGACCAACCGTTCCGGAGAAATATCGCGGACGGCTGTTCCACGAGCACAATCCGAACGTGACGTTGATGCGCACGACAGCGCAAGAGAATCGCGCCATCGGCGAATGGATCGGCACAAGGCTGAGCCTCTGCGACGGTCCGGTCCGTTTCCTCATCCCCGAAAGGGGCGTCTCGGCGCTCGACATCGAAGGCGGCGCCTTCTTCGACCCTGAGGCCGATGCAGCACTCTTCGAAGCCATTGAGCGGACAATCATGCCGAACAGCACTCGCCGCGTGACACGCTTGCCGCTGCACATCAACGACCCCGAATTCGCCAAGGCTGCAACAGCGGCTTTCCTCGACATCGCCAGACTGTGAGACACGAAAGCCATGGCCGCCATACCGCGCAAGAAGATCCTGGAAAAATTCCGCAAGATGATCGCCGACGGCGTGCCGATCGTCGGCGGCGGCGCCGGCACCGGCCTGTCGGCCAAGGCCGAAGAAGCCGGCGGCATCGACCTGATCATCATCTACAATTCCGGCCGCTACCGCATGGCCGGCCGTGGCTCGGCCGCCGGCCTGCTCGCCTACGGCAATGCCAACGAGATCGTCAAGGAGATGGCCTACGAGGTGCTGCCGGTGGTCAAGAAGACGCCGGTGCTGGCCGGCGTCAACGGCACAGATCCCTTCGTCATCATGCCGCTGCTTTTGGCCGAGCTGAAGACGATGGGCTTTTCCGGCGTGCAGAACTTTCCGACCATCGGCCTGTTCGACGGCCAGATGCGGCAGAGCTTCGAGGAAACCGGCATGGGCTTCGGGCTCGAGGTCGGCATGATCGCCGAGGCGCACAAGCTCGACCTGCTGACCACGCCCTATGTGTTCAACCCCGACGAGGCACGTGCCATGACCAAGGCCGGCGCCGACATCGTCGTCGCCCATATGGGGGTCACCACCGGCGGCTCGATCGGCGCGACATCGGCCAAGTCGCTCGACGACTGCGTGACCGAAATTGACGCCATCGCCGATGCCGCTCGCTCGGTGCGCAAGGATGTCATCCTGCTTTGCCATGGCGGTCCGATCTCGATGCCGGATGATGCCAGATACATTCTCGACCGCTGCAAGGGCCTGCATGGTTTTTATGGCGCCAGCTCGATGGAACGGCTGCCGGCGGAAGCCGCGATTGCCAGGCAGACGGCGGATTTCAAGGCCGTTGCTCTTGGCGGCCAAAACACCGCTACAAAGAAAAAGAAGGGATGAGACGATGATCGACACCAGCAAGGTATTTGTCTATCCGAAGGACGTCAGCGCTTTCGGCTTCGACTGGGGCAGGCTGGCACTGACCGTCGCGCCTGAGGTGAACGGTGCTGAGCGCTTTTCCGGCGGCGTCGTCGACCTGCCCTCCGGCAAGGGCCACACCCGACATAACCATCCGGGTGCGGAGGAAATCATCTTCGTCATCTCCGGCCATGGCGAGCAGATGGTCGAGGACGAGCAGGGCAATCCGGTTGTTGCCAAGGTCGGCCCCGGCTGCACCATCTATGTACCGGAAAGCCGCTTCCATTCGACGCTGAACACCGGCGATGCGCCGATGCAGCTCTTCGTCGTCTATTCGCCGGCCGGGCCGGAACTGGCGCTGCGCGATTTGCCGGATTTCAGGCTACTGCCGCCTGGCCAGAGATGAAGGGCTTTGTGGGACGCGCTGCCATCCGACTATGAAAAAGCACCCCTGTTCCATCCCCTTCCCCGGTCACCGAACATCACATAGCCGGTCTCAGTCACAGCCAGCGTGTCCTCCAGCTTGATGAAGCCGCGCGTCGGGTGAAGCATGGTCGTTTCGACTGACAGCACCATGTTTTTCTCCAGCGCCTTTGCCGCATACGTGCCTTCATACGTCACTGGGTGGTTGGTCATCAGGAAAGGTGCCTCATGCGTGATCAGCCCCATGCCGTGGGCGAAGAAATCGGCATAGGGCGAGACCTTGGATTTCTTCAGCACGCCCTCGGCATAAGAAATCATGTCGCCGCCCAGCGTGCCCGCCTTCACCTTTGAGAAAGCTGCCTGCTGCACCGTCTCAACCTCGGCCAAAAGATCTTCGAGCTCGGCATCCGGTTCACCCAGAATGCCCATCCGGCAGAGATCGCCGATATAGCCGTGATAGTTGCCACCGGAATCGATCGACATCACCTCGCCCTGCTTCCACGCCTGCGGCGAGGCGGCGCGGTTGTGGCTGGCACCCAGCGTCACCAAGCAGTACTCGAAATGCGCGCCGCGATTGGTCTCCTCGCGCCTGAGCTGTTCGATGATCTCCGCCTTGGTCGTGCCTTCATGCGCCCAGCCAATGGTCGCCAGCATGGAATCGGTGATCAGTTCGGAGGCGATGCGCAGCTTCTCCAGCTCCGCATCCGTCTTGATGGCGCGCATGCGCTCCAGCATGTCGGTCGCGTCGATAAGCTTGGCGTCCGGCAGCGCCTTGCGGATCAGCGTGTAGGCATCCGACGGCAGAAAACTTGGCTCGATGCCGATGCGCGCATTGCCCTTGCCGATTTTCGTCAGGTGTTCGACGGCGAGATTGGCGGCGTCCAGCGTGCCCCAGCATGCGGCATGCAGCGTCGGCGTCCAGAACGGATTGTTCTGGTGCTCTGCGCCCTCCATCCGGTTGCCGATATAGGCGGCATGATCCGGCCCGCCCTTCTCGTAGACGACGACAGGCAGGTAGCGGCTGTGGCCGATCGCATCCATGGCAGCGAAGAAGATGAACTTGTAGCCGCCAAGCAGATACTGCGTGTTGTGCTTGGAGGTGGCGAGCAGCACGTCGATGCCAGCCTCTTCCATCAGCCGGTCCACCCTCGCGTGGTCGAACGGTATGTTGCTGACGGCAGTCTTGCCCGGGACGACGTTCATCTCTCTCTCCCTGAATTCGCCAGCCGGTCGGTCGGATCGCCGGCTGTTATGGTCTGATCTTCTGGCTGTCGATCAAATCTGCACCATTTCGCCCGGTCTGGTCCAGCCAGAAATAGGTCAGACAGGCCTCGCTAGCCCATTCCTTCGCTTCGCGCCGCCATACTAGACGTTTCTGGTCCTACCAGAAAAAGTGCATTGAACCGCTTCCTGCAACTGGTCCAGCGGACGAAATTTTCAAAGCCACGCCAGGATGCGCCAATTCCGTCTCTGGCGAAACCCTCAGCAAAGCCCATAATCCCCTGGTGCAAGGATGCTCGCGAGCGTCCGAGGGGTACTGGCGCACCCGGCCGGGTCGCGGAGAGGACGGAGTTCGATCATGTCAGATTTCACGATTTCCAGGCGCACGGTGCTTGCCGGTTCGGCATTGCTGCTGGCCTCCACCGCCATGCCGACGATCGGCTGGGCGCAGACGCCGAAAAAGGGAGGCCGGCTGGTCGTCGCCGCCGATTCCGAGCCGCGCAATCTCAACCCGGCGATCGTCGCCTCCAACGGCGTGTTCTTCATCTCCAGCAAGATCGTAGAGACATTGGCCGAGGCCTCCTTCGACGGCAAGGACGGGCTCGAACCGCGGCTGGCGCTCAGCTGGGAAGGTGCGGCCGACGGCCTGTCGGTGACGTTCAAATTGCGCGAAGGCGTCAAATGGCATGACGGCAAGCCCTTCACCTCCGCCGACGTCGCCTTCTCGGCGCTGCAGATCTGGAAGCCGCTGCAGAATCTTGGCCGCACCGTGTTCAAGGATCTGGCTGCCGTCGACACGCCGGACGAACAGACCGCCGTGTTCAAATTCGCCAAGCCGACGCCGTTCCAGCTCATCCGCAACGCGCTACCGGCGCTGAGCAGCGTGGTGCCCAAGCACATCTACGAGACCGGCGACATTGCCACGAACCCGGCCAACAATGCGCCGGTCGGCACCGGGCCATTCAAATTCGCCGAATATAAGGCCGGCGAATATTACCGGCTGGCGAAGAACCCCGACTATTGGGGCAAGGACGAGCCCTACCTCGACGAGATCATCTATCAGGTGCTGCCTGACCGCACCTCGGCGGCCAGCGCGCTCGAGGCCGAAGAGATTCAGCTCGCTGCCTTTTCCGCCGTGCCGCTGGCCGACCTCGACCGCATCTCCAAGGTGCCGGGTCTCAAGGTGGTCACCAAGGGCTATGAGGGGCTGACCTATCAGCTCGTCGTCGAGATCAACCATCGCCGCAAGGAACTCGCCGACCTCAAGGTGCGTCAGGCGATCGCGCACGCCATCGACAAGGATTTCGTCGTCAAGACGGTGTTCCTCGGCTATGCCGCCGCAGCCACCGGCCCGGTGCCGAAAAACGATCCGCAATTCTACACCGCCGATGTGCCGACCTATGCCTTCGACGTGGCCAAGGCCAACACCTTGCTCGACGAGGCCGGCTACAAGAAAGGCGCCGACGGCAACCGCTTTTCGCTCAAGCTCTTGCCGGCGCCCTATTTCAACGAGACCAAGCAGTTCGGCGACTATCTGCGCCAGGCGCTGGCTGCCATCGGCATCGACGCCGAGCTGGTCAACAACGACTCGCCCGCGCACATCAAGGCCGTCTACACCGACCACGCCTTCGACCTTGCGGTCGGGCCGCCGGTGTTCCGTGGCGACCCGGCGATCTCGACCACCATTCTGGTGCAGAGCGGCATTCCCGATGGCGTGCCCTTCTCCAACCAGGGCGGCTACAAGAACGACGATCTCGACGCCCTCATCGCCAAGGCGTCCGAGACGCTCGACACCGCTGCCCGCACCGAGCTCTACAAGGAGTTCCAGAAAAAGGTCGCTGCCGACCTGCCGCTGATCAACGTCGCCGAATGGAGTTTTATCAGCGTCGCGCGCGATACGGTCGGCAATATCGCCAACAACCCGCGCTGGGCGGTCTCGAACTGGGCGGACACGTATTTGGAATCGTGACACACTCGCGCGGATGAAAATTCGCGAAATCATCGTAGACGTTGAGCTCTACGAGGCCCCCCTCTGTCCTGCCGGACATCTCCCCCTCAAGGGGGGAGATTGGCTGGCCGCGACGTTGGCTCATCCGCTTTCAGCGAAGATTGGCGAAATCGCCGATGACTTCCGATCTCCCCCCCTGAGGGGGAGATGTCCGGCAGGACTGAGGGGGGTGCCTGGGCGCAACATTTCCTTCTGTCGCCTGGCGCTGCCGAGACCCGCATGACCCGCGCCCTCACCCTCCTCCGCCGCCGTCTCGTCGGCAGCATCTTCGTGCTGCTGATCGTCATAATCGGCACCTTCCTGCTGCTGGAATTGGCACCCGGCGACGCGGTCGACGCCTATATCGTCTCGACCGGCGGTGACGCCGGCATGATCGAATTGCTGCGCCATCGTTGGGGCCTCGACCAGTCGGAATTGACGCGGCTCGCCAACTATCTCTGGGCGCTGCTGCATCTCGACCTCGGCCAGTCGGTCACCTTCTCGCGGCCGATCCGCGACGTGATCCTCGAACGCCTGCCCAACACGCTGCTTTTGATGGGCAGCGCCACCGCGCTCTCCTTCGGCCTCGGCTCGGCGCTCGGCATCTATGCCGGCGCCAGACCCGGCAGTTTTCGCGACCGCTTCCTGTCGATCGGCTCGTTGGCCCTCTATGCCGTGCCGGGCTTCTGGCTCGGGCTGGTACTGATCGTCGTCTTCGCCGTCGATCTGCGCTGGTTTCCGATCGGCGGCATCGAGAGCATCGCGTCGAGCAAGACCGGCATCGACCGCGCTGCCGATATTGCCAGCCACCTCGTCCTGCCGGTGTCGGCGCTGGGCTTCATTTATCTGGCACTCTATCTGCGAATGATGCGGGCCGGCATGGCCGAGGTCTGGCGGCAGGATTTTGTCCTCGCCACACGCGCCAGGGGGTTGTCGCGCCGCCGCATCGTGCTCGCCCACGTCGCCCGCAACGCACTCCTGCCGCTGGTCACCATGCTCGGGCTGCAATCGGCGCAGATGCTGGGCGGCAGCGTCGTCATCGAGAGTGTCTTTGCCGTGCCCGGCCTTGGCCGGCTGGCGCAGGAAGCGGTGGGAGGACGCGACACGCCGCTGCTGCTCGGCGTCATCCTCGTCAGCGCCGTTCTGGTCATCGTCATCAACCTTCTCGTCGACATCGCCTACGCCTTCCTCGATCCGCGCGTCGGCGCCAGCGAGGCCGGCGCTTGAACCCGCTTGCCCGCTTCCTGCGCACGCCGGAGGCTGTCGCCGGCGCGGTCATCCTGGCCGCGCTGTTTGCGATAGCGCTGTCGGCATCGCTGTTCTTTCCCGGCGACCCGCAAGCCATTGCCGGGCCGGCGCTTCTGCCGCCGTTTCAGGACTGGTCGCTGCCGCTCGGCACCGACAGGCTCGGTCGCGATGTGCTGGCCGAGCTTTTCCACGGCGCCCGCACCTCGCTTGCGGTCGGGTTGGCGGCGGCAGCCGCGGCTCTTGTGATAGGTGCGGTAGTCGGCACGCTGGCCGGCTTTGCCGGCGGCCTCGTCGACGAGGTGCTGATGCGCATCACCGACGCTTTCCAGACGGTGCCGAGCTTCCTGCTGGCCCTGGCCTTCGTCAGTGTCGTCGGCCCATCGCTCGGCGTCGTCGTCGCGGCGATTGCGCTTGGCGCCTGGACCGGACCGGCGCGTGTGGCGCGCGCCGAAGTGCTGTCCATCCGCGAGCGCGACTTTGTCGCCGGCGCCCGTGTCATCGGCATGCATCCGCTGGCGATCGCCTTTCGCGAGGTGCTGCCCAACGCATTGCCGCCGGTGCTGGCATTGTCGTCGGTGATCGTCGCCGCCGCGATCCTCACCGAAGCAGCCCTTTCGTTTCTCGGCCTTGGCGACCCCAACCGGGTGACATGGGGCGGCATGATCGCCGAGGGTCGCGCCGTGTTGCGCACCGCGCCGTTCCTGTCCATCATTCCGGGCATTGCGCTGGTGATGACGGTGCTCGGCGTCTATCTCGCCGGCGAAGGCGTCGTCGAGACGACGGCGGTGCGAAGGAGCCTGTCGTGACGGCGCTGCTTTCCATCCGCGACCTGACGGTCACCTACCGCCGCGATGGCAGCGACGTTACGGCGCTGAAGACCATCAGCTTCGATGTCGCTGCCGGCGAGCGGCTCGCCATCATCGGCGAGAGCGGTTCGGGCAAGAGCACGCTGGCGCTGGCCATTGCCGGGCTGTTGCCGGCGGCGTCGTCCGTGATCAGCGGAAGCATTGAGTGGTCCTTGCGGCCGCCACCAACATTGGGTGCCAGGGCACCCCCCTCTGTCCTGCCGGACATCTCCCCCTCAAGGGGGGAGATTGGGAGTTTCGCTGTTGGCTCCCCTCCTGCAACCTTGGTGATTGGCGAAAGCGACGATGAGGGCGCAATCTCCCCACTTGAGGGGGAGATGTCCGGCAGGACAGAGGGGGGCGTGACAGATCGCCAACCATCCAAGTCTGCTGCAAGGGCGAACAACATCCCCCTCGGTGGCCGCGACATCGGCTTCGTCTTCCAGGATCCGTCGTCCAGCCTCGATCCGGTGATGGCCGTCGGCAAACAGGTCGCCGAAGTTGTACATACCCATCTCGGGCTAGGTTGGCCGAACGCCTACGCGAAGGCTAGAGAGCTACTCGAACGTGTCCGCTTGCCCGATCCGGACGCCACCATGCGCGCCTTTCCGCACCAGCTTTCCGGCGGCCAGAAGCAGCGCGTGGCGATCGCCGCCGCGATTGCTGCCGGTCCGAAACTGCTGATCGCAGATGAGGCCACCAGTGCGCTGGACACCATCGTGCAGGCCGACATCGCAGCACTGATCCGGCACTTGGTGGCCGAGGACGGCATGACGCTGCTGTTCATCAGCCACGACATCGCACTGGCCTCCGAGCTTGCCGAACGCATCGCCGTGTTCCGGCATGGCGAGTTAGTCGAAATCGGTGCGACGGCGCAAATCGTCAATGTTCCGCGCCACGCCTACACGCGCTCGCTGCTCGATGCGCATATCGGCCTCGACGCCGAGCCGCTGCTTGGCCGAGCCACTGTTGAGCTGACGGCATGAGCTTGCTGGCGGTTTCCAGTCTCGCTAAACGCTATCGTCGCGGTGGCAAGGCCATCGCTGCCGTCGATGATGTATCCTTCCACATCGAACCCGGCGAGACGCTGGCGCTGGCCGGCCCTTCCGGCAGCGGCAAGTCGACCATAGCGCGGCTGGTGCTGCGGCTGACCGAACCTGATGCCGGCCGTATCGAATTCGAGGGCGACGATTTCCTCGCCTTGAGCGGTGCTGCCTTGCGCGCCCGGCGCGCGCGTCTGCAAATGGTGTTCCAGGATCCGCTCGCCGCCCTCAACCCGCGCGCCACCGTGGCGCGCGTGCTTGACGATCCCTTGCGCATTCATGGCATCGTCTCCCGCAGCGAGCGTCCGCGCCGCATCGCCGCCCTGCTGGAACGTGTCGGCCTGAGTGCCGATCTCGCTTCTCGCGCTATCCACGAAATATCCGGTGGCCAGCGCCAGCGCGTCGCAATCGCCCGTGCCATCGCGACAAGGCCGTCGTTGATCGTGCTCGACGAAGCGGTGTCGGCGCTCGACGTCTCGGTGCGCGGGCAGATCCTGCAACTGCTGCTCGATCTGCAACGTGAGGAACGCATCGCTTATCTGTTCATTTCGCATGATCTTGGTGTCGTGCGCGCCATCGCCCGCCGCGTCGTTATTCTGGAGGCCGGGCGAATTGCCGAGAGCGGGGACGCCCGTACCGTCATCGACGCGCCGCAATCTTCCATCGGCAAGGCGCTGGTGGCCGCGGCGCCAAGACTCACTCGATCCACTCCACAGGACGCAACATGACCGACGCCGAAGCCAGAGCCGAAACACTGTCGCGAGAACTCGATTCCGCCTTCCGCAACCGGGCCGATCTCTACCGCCTGTTTCTCGACGAACTGACCGGAGAACTGGGCGCCGAAAGAGCCGAGGCGATCATGATCCGCACCATTGAGCAGCGCGGCAAGGAGGTAGCGGCGGCAGCCTTCTCTGGCTTCGGGCCGAATGAAGCACGCGCGATCGGCGAGGCGTTTCTGGCCGTCAGCCCGGATGGCGGCCGCATGTATCCAACCGATATCGAACGCAGCGACGATCGCATTGCCTTCAAGGTCAAGCGCTGCCCGCTGAAGGACGCCTGGGTCGAGGCGGGCGTCGGCGACGAAAAGCTCGCCACGCTCTGCCGCATAGCCGGCGCCTTCGACCGCGGCCTGTTCGAGGCGACCGGCGTTCGCTTCGACAACGTCACCTGGACGCCAGGCCATGGCTCCGGCTGCTGCCACATCGCCTTGACCAACCGGGATGCCGGATAGGTCAGCTGCTGGCGAAAACGTGTATTTCGGCGCCGGTCCCTTCAATCGCCACACGCAATTCGGCCTGCGGTTCGCGGTCCGTGACAAGATCGGAAATGTCGCGCAGGGCGCAGATGCGCTCGAGACTGGCGCGACCGAATTTGTCATTGGTCACCACCAAAACTGTCGACAGTGATCGCGCCATCATCGCACGTTTCACCGCCACGGCACCGGAGATCATGTCGTTGGGACCATCCGTCGTCACCCCCGAGGCCCCGATGATGGCGAGGTCGGCATTGTAGCGGTTGACGAACTCGACCGTGTCTTCACCCAGCACGCTGCCTTCCCGGCTGTCGTAGGTCCCCGGACAAAGGATGACGCGAAAGGTCGGATTGGCGCCGGCCACCGACGCAACGCCAGTTGAGTTGGTGATGATGATCAGATCCTGTTTCAGTTGCGAGAGGCTGCGCGCCACCTCATAGGTGGTCGACCCGCCGTCGATCATCACGATCTGCCCCTTCTTGACCAGACCCGCCGTGCCGCGCGCGATCCGCGCGCGCTCCTCGACCATGGTCAGGGCGCGCTCGGAAATCACTGGCTCGGACGTCATCAGCGAGATTGTCGCGCCGCCATAGGTGCGGTTGAGAAGCCCGGCCTTGCCCAGTTCGGCCAGATCGCGGCGGATCGTCTCGCCAGCGACGCCGATGCGCCTGGCCAGCTTGGAGATGCGAATCGAGGCCGACCTGCGCACTTCCGAAAGGATGAGCTGGTGCCGCTCCTTCTTCGTCAGTCGGCCTGGTCCCATGATTGTTCCCGCTCCTTGCATGCTCGGCAAACCCGTCCGCCCCTCCTCCGCTGGTGATGAAGGCGGGCGACGCCGAAAGTTCGTCGACGAAATCAAGGACACTAGCGACGCCGACGTTGTTGGGGAAGAAGCCGAACATCGGTGCGTCGCTTTGGACTGAACGCCCGTTCGGCGTGTCGTCAGTAACCGAGCGCGCAACCGTCCTTGCGTGGATCGGATGCGCCGGTAAGCGTTCCCTCGTCCCAGTCGATCAGCACCAGTTGGCCGCCGCCATGCGGCTTTTCCGCGACGGAAACCTGATGGCCCCGCTTGCGCAAACCGGCGATCGCGCTGGCCGGAATGCCGCGCTCCACCAGCACCGCATTGTCTTTGTAGAACACCCTTGGCGCATCCAGCGCCTGCTGCGGGTCCATGCCGAAATCGAACATGTTGGTGAGCAGGTGGACATGGCCGAACGGCTGGTAGCCGCCGCCCATCACCCCGAACGGCATCACCGCCCGGCCCTTCTCCGTCACCATGCCCGGCATGATGGTGTGCATGGGACGCTTTCCAGGTGCGATGCGATTGGGATGGTCCACTGCCAGACGGAAGCTGCTGCCGCGATTCTGCAGCACCACCCCGGTTTTGGGCCCGACCACGCCGCTGCCGAACGAACCGTAGGTCGAGTTGATGAAACTGACCGCATTGCGATCACGATCGACCACGGAGATGTAGACGGTATCGCTCGGCTGAAGCTCAAGCCGAGGCAGATGTGTCATTGCCCGTTCCGGATCGATCGCGGCGCGCAGGCGGTCCGCATGGCCTACCGACAACAGTTGCTCGACGGGGACCTGCACGAAATTCTGATCGCCGATGAAATTGTCGCGGTCCTGGTAAGCGAGCCGCCCCGCCTCGATCTCGAGATGAAGCCGCTCGGCGCTGTCCGGCTCCAGGGAGCCGAGCGCAAAGGCAGAAAGCACATTCAGCATGATCAGCGCCGTCATGCCCTGGTTGCTCGGCGGCATCTGAAAGACGTCATAGCCTCGGTAGGATGTACCCACAGGCCTGACATACTCGCCTTTCGTCGCCGCGAAATCCTCAAGCGCATGCAGCCCGCCGAGCGCACGCAGGCGCCCCACAATGTCTTCAGCGATCTCGCCTTCATAGAAGCCAGCGCGGCCGCGCTGCGAGACGATGCGCAACGTGTCGGCCAGTTGCGGTTGCCGGTGCAGGTCGCCGGCCTGCGGCGCCTTGCCGTCCGGCAGGAAGATCCGCGCGGCATGTTCGTCGGCTGCGAGCAGGTCAAAGCTATCGGCCCAGTCGAAGGCAACGCGGTCATGAACGACGTAGCCCTGTTCGGCGTAGCGAATGGCGGGCGCCAGGGCAGCGTCGATGCCCTTTCTGCCGTGGTCGTCGAGCAGCCGGCACCAGGCGTCGATGGCGCCAGGCACAGTGACCGCGTGCGGACCAGACTCCGGCAATCCGTCATAGCCCTTGCCCAGATACCATTCTGCTGTTGCAGCAGTGGGTGCGCGGCCCGAGCCGTTGAAAGCCAGAACCGCGCCTTGGCCTTTGGGGCTGTAGAGGACAAAGCAATCACCGCCGATACCGGTCGATTGCGGCTCGACGACCGCCTGCACCGCTGCCGCGCAAACGGCTGCGTCCATGGCATTGCCGCCGGACCGCAACATGTCGATCGCCGCCAGCGTGGCCAGCGGGTGCGATGTCGCGGCCATCGCTTCCGTCGCGCGAACCGGCGACCGTCCGGGGAACTGAAAATCACGCATGCAAGTCAACCATCCAATCTAACCGAGCGAGATCTGGCATCTAGGGCAAACCGATAGCACGACCAGACAGTTCGTTGCCCATCCGGGCGTCATCAGTGCTTGATGCGGTCGCGCATCGCGTACCAGAGCATGCCCAGCACATAGAGTGGACCGCGCAGCGCCGTGCCGCCGGGAAAGGGCATCGGGCTCAGCGTCGAAAACAGATCGAGCCGCGACGCGTCACCGGTGATCGCCTCGGCCAGCAGCTTGCCCGACAGCGTCGACAGGATCACGCCCTTGCCGGAATAGCCATGCGCGAAATAGACCTCGCCATAGTGCCCGACATGCGGCAGCCGCGAGGTCGTCACCGAGACCAGCCCACCCCAGGCATGATCGATGCGGCAGCCGCGCAATTGCGGAAAAGTCTTTTCCATATGCGGCCGCACGAAGCCGGCAATGTCGGCTGGCGGTGACGGCGTGTAGCGTTCGCCGCCACCGAACAGCAGGCGGCCGTCTGCCGACAGCCGGTAGTAGTTGACGACGAAGCGGGTGTCGGACACCGCGACATTGGCCGGGATGACATTGCGTTTGCCCTCCAGCGGCTCGGTGGCGACGATGTAGTTGCCGACCGGCATGATGCGGCTGTTGACGCGCGGCTCCAGCCCGTTGAGCAGCGCGTCGCCGGCGAGCACGACATGCTTTGCCCGAACCGAACCCTTGTCGGTAAAGACCCGAATGGCAGGTTCCCGCTCCAGCCGCAGCGCGACGGAGTTTTCATGGATGATGACACCTGCCGCAACTGCGGCGCCGGCAAGACCGAGCGTGTAGTTCAACGGATGCATGTGGCCGCCGAGCTGCTCATACATCGCCCCATGATAGGGCGTGTCCACCCTGCTGCGTGCCTCAGCGGCAGTCAGCAACTCGACATGGGAAAAGTTCATCACGGTAACGAGGCACTCCGCCTCGTCTTCGAGGTCGCGTAGGTCGGAGCCGTTCACCGCCCCGACAAGGTGACCGGTCAACCTGAGGTCGCAATCGATGGCGTGGCGCTCGATCAGGTCGAGCACCAGCCCGCGCGCCTCGAAGGCGAGATCGAACAGCGCCTTTGCCCGCTCGGGTCCGTAGAGTTTGACCAGTCCCTTGGCGCCCTTGCGCAAACCGGGGATCATCTGGCCGCCATTGCGCCCGGACGCCCCCCATCCGATCTTGCCGCCTTCGAGCAGAACCACTTTCAGCCCGCGCTCGGCGGCATGAAGCGCCGCCGACAGGCCGGTGCAGCCGCCACCGACGACCACAAGGTCGGCATCGATGTCCCTCTGCAGGGCGGGGTAGTCAGGCGACGGATTTGCTGTCGCGACATAATAGGATTTGCCGATATCCAGGCCGGAATTGAATCCCATCATTACACCTTGAGCAGCAGATGGTCGCGTTCCCAGCTCGTCACGACGCTCTGGAACAGGTCGAGTTCCACGCTCTTGACGCGCAGATAGGACTGGAAGAAATCCTCGCCGAGCAGCGCTCGCACCGGGCCGCAAGCAGTGAAGCGGTCGAGTGCTTCCTCCATGGTTTTCGGCAGCGTGCTCTTGATCTTGTAGGCATTGCCCGACGCCTCGGCCGAACGCGCGATTTTCTGCTCGACGCCGAGATAGCCTGCCAGCAGCGAGCCGGCGATCGCCAGATATGGATTGGCATCGGCACCGGGCAGCCGGTTCTCAATTCGCCGCGCGGCGCGGCCACCGGCCGGCACGCGCAGGCCGCAGGAGCGGTTGTCATGCGACCATTCGACATTCGCCGGCGCGCTGTGGTTCGGCCGGATGCGGCGGAACGAATTCACGTTCGGGGCAAACAGCGGCATGATCTCGGGAACGTATTTCTGCAGGCCGCCGATGAAATGGCCGAACATTGTCGTGTCGGCATCGTCGCTGCCAGCAAACAATGTATTGCCAGCTTCGTCGATGACCGACATGTGCAAATGCATCGAGCTGCCGGCTTGGGCGGCGATTGGCTTGGCCATGAAGGTCGCATGCATGCTGGACTGCTGCGCGGCCTGGCGTGTCATCCTTTTGAACAGCAGCACCTTGTCGGCCAGCGGCAGCGCATCGCCGTGCAGGAAATTGATCTCCAGTTGCGCGGTGCCGGATTCATGGATCAGCGTGTCGAGCGGCAATCCAGCCGCCGCCGCGTAATCATAGATGCGCCGGATCACTGGCTCGAACTCTTCCAGCGCCGCCATGTCGTAGGGGTGCTGGACCGTCTCGGCGCGGCCATTGCTACCGACTGGTGCGGTCAAGGGACGGTCGGGATCGGGATTGGGCGCGGTCAGGTAGAATTCGAGCTCCGGCGCCACCACCGCCCGCCAGCCGCGCTGGCGATAAAGATCGAGAACAGCCCTCAAGACATGGCGCGGCGAGGCCATCCACGGACGGTCATCCATGTGGAAAGCGTCGGCAAACACATAGGCCTTCCCCACGCCGGCACCGGGCGCAAGGCAGAGCGTCGAAACATCCGGCACCATGCGCATGTCGGGGTCCTGGTAGGCGAAACCCTCATCGATCGAGCCGGAATAGCGGCCGTCTATGCTGACCAGGAAGGCGCTGCTTGGCAGATAAAGCGCGCGATCCTCCAGCGCCTTGAGGAACTTGGCCACCGGCAAGGCTTTGCCGCGCAAGACGCCATTCAAGTCGGGCACCAGGCATTCGACTTCGCTGATCGCATGCGCGATCAGCCAGCTTTTTGGATCGTTGGCGCCGCTCACGGGCGGCATGGTCGTTGTGTGGTTTTCAGGCATTTCGTTCATGTCCGATCAGAGAGAGGATCGCTTCGGCGGCCGCATCCGTTCCGGGTTTCAGCGCCATCTGGGCTGCATTGTCCCTGAGGCGGGCGCGCATGGCGTCGTCGGCCAGCAGGCCGAGAATGGCTCTCTCCAATCCTCCTTCGGTCCAGGCATCCCGGCCGATATGATCGCCGACGCCGGTTTCCTCGGCGCGTTGCGCATTGTCGTGCCCGTCCCAGCAATACGGCATGATCAGCGACGGCACGCCAAAGCGCAGCGCTTCGCAAAAGCTGTTGTTGCCGCCATGGTGGATGAACAAGTCGGACTTCGCCACCACCGATGGCTGCGGAAACCAGGCGTCGAGATAGACATTGTCGGGAACCGCGCGATAGGCGTCGCGCAGGCCGCCAACATTGACGATGAAACGCGCGGGCAGCCGGTCGAACACGGCAAGCATGCGCTTGATCAGGCCGACATCCATGGCCCCTAAGCTGCCGAAGCTGGCATAGACAAGCGGGCCGCCATTGCGCGGAAAGACCGGAACGTCGAACGGCCCTTCCGAACGCACGCAGCCCTCAAGATACACGAAGCGGTCCGGATCGAGCGGCTCGGCGCGCTGCCGGCGCACGATGGTCGGCGTCAGCAGCAGGTTGAGGTCGGGCGAAGCCTCCAGGAACAAGCCTTTCGGCAAGGGCGCCAGACCGGCATCTGTGCGAAACCGGTTGAATCGGTCGTGCGCCGGAGCGGCGGCGGCCAGATAGCGCGTCTCGAATGTCGTGCGGCTTGGATCCTCGGCAGCCAGGCCGGAAAGATACGGCGGCACTTCCGCATCGGGCAACTCGGTCTCGGCACAGGAGACGACACGCACCCACGGACAGCCAGCGGCAGCCAGCGCCGGAAACATGATGACATTGTCGAGCACGACGGCGTCCGGCTTCAGCCGGGCCAGCAATTGGCGCAGCGGCGCTTCGGCATTGACGGCGGTGTCGACGATCGCTTCCCAGGTCGGCGCGACGTAGGTCTCGAGCTGATCAATCGGGCTCAGCCTGAAATGCGGCAGATGTCGGCGCACGAAGGCCTGCCAATAGCTCTGGCGTTCACTGTCGCTCAGCGGATCATCGGTCGGCAGCTGGTATTCCTGGAAACCGTAATCGGCAAAGACGCCGGAAAAACCGGCATGGCAGATGAACACTGGCCGGGCGCCACGCGCGCGCAGGGTCTGCGCGATGCCGACGCAATTGAGCGCGGCGCCAAAGCTCGCTTCGGGAAACAGCGCGATGGTCGGGCTGGCTTTGCGCGTCACCAAGGTCCTCGTCAATCCGGCCGGCTGATCATGCCGAACAATGCGGGGGCCCCGCGACTGGCCGCCTGCGGTCGCTGGCTGCGGGACAGTCGCAGATGCACGCGAAGCAGATCGGCTGCAACCTCATACTGCCGGCCTTCCAGATGGTCGAGTATGGTTACGTGCTCGCGCAGCGACTGCTTGAGCCGGAAGACGTTGACGCCGGCATAAGTTCCCGGCAGCCGGCGCAGCCTGAGGTGATCGGACAGCGCATCGGTGACGAACCGGTTGGCGGCGCCATCGGCGATCATGCCGTGAAATTCGATGTCCAGCCGCTGGAACTCCCTGATATCGAACGCAGCCTCGGGCAGCGCCGATAGCGCTTCCATGCCCTGGCGAAGCGCCGCCGCCCGCGCGCCATCCAGCCGGAAGCCGGGCGCCACAATGGCCGCGGGCTCCAGCAACAGGCGGAACTCGTAGCTTTCCCCTTGCGCGTCCGGATCGTCCGGTGCCCGGCGGAAAAGCCAGGACTGTCCTGGCGCGCGGTCCAGCAGATTTTCATCTGTCAGTTTCTTGAGCGCTTTTAGTACCGTCTTGCGTTCGGCGTTGTACCGCCGCATCAGCGCGCCGACGGTTACCGTCTGGTCCAGCCGGCGCGCCGACCGGTCGCGCAGAATCATGTCGGCGAGTTCGTCCTCCTCGGTAACAGGCAGGTCGGCGGCAACGGTTGCCTGGTTGGCCGGATCAATGGCCAGGCGATAGCCGGTCTCAGCTTCCCAGCGCACGACGCCCTGCTCGGTGAGCAGCCGTAGAGCGGCCCGAACCGGTGTTCGCGAGACATTGCAGAACGACGCGATCTGCTGTTCGGGAAGGTGAGCGCCGGTTTCGAAACCGCGTTGCCGGGCCATGTCCAGAATGCGTTGCGCGAGATCGAGATGGTTGGTGCGAGGTCGTCTGGCTACGGCTTGCATGACAATTCTCGTGAACGGACTGGACCGACATGGTTTGGCCGATCGCCTTTGCGGACGCAATCGGTCAGATTCCTCGGTCATGCGTCAAATTATGGATTGACGTACTTTTTTCTGCAATAGTACTGTTAGCTCAATCGGCAACAAAAAGACCGGGGAACAGGATCGAAGCAGCGGCATGGGTCGCAAGCGCTGGTCCGACGAATGAATTTCGACGATCAACCAGAATGGGAGTCTGTCATGACCGCCACCTATCTGCGGCACCGTTCGCTGAAGATATCTTCAATCGCAGTCGGCTTGGCTTTGGCGCTGTCGGCGCCTGCATCTGCCGCCGACCTCGTCATTTCCAACTGGGATGGCTACATGGCGCCCGATGCCATGGCTGCCTTCAAGACCGCAACCGGTGTTGCCGGAGAAGTCGTTGTTCATGCGACCAACGAAGAGATCATGGGCAAGCTCATCGCCGCCGGCGGCAAGGGCTATGACGTGGTCTTCGTCTCCTCGCCCTTCGCCGAAGTGCTGAACAAGCTCGGCCTGACCGAGCCGATCGACCACGCCAAGGTCCCCAATCTCGCCAATCTTTACCCGGAAGCGACCAAGTTGCCGCACGATGCCGGCAATGCGTTTTCCGTGCCCTATACCTGGGGCACCACCGGCCTCTGCTACCGCTCGGATCTGGTGAAGGCCGAGCCGGCGAGCTGGAACGATCTCCTGGCCCCGTCCGACGACCTCAAGGGCAAGACCACCATGCTGGCGACCGACCGCTGGCTGCTGGCCGCCGGACAACTCGCCAAGGGCTATTCGGTCAACGAGACCGATCCGGCCAAGATGGCTGAAGTCAAGGATCTGCTGATCTCGGCCAAGAAGACCTTGCTCGCCTATGACGACACCACTTTCTATTCGAAGCTGGTCTCGGGCGAGGCGCTGATGGTCCAGGCATGGGACGGCTGGTGCAATTACGGCATCGCCGAGAAGCCCGAGATCAAATATGTCATTCCTCGGGAAGGTTCGGACCTGTGGGTCGACACGATGGTGGTGATGAAGGCCTCCGCCAACAAGGATGCCGCCTTCCAGTTCATCAACTTTATGCTCGACGCCAAGAACCACGCCTGGGCGGCGCAGAACATCGACTACAAGGTGCCGAACAAGCCGGCGATGGAAAGCCTGCCGGCTGATTTCCTAGCCAAGTTCCCCAACATGGCCATGCCGGTGGCCGACCTCGTCAAATTCGAGCAGCTGCGTGACGTCGGCGACGCCCAGCGCGACTATTCGAAGATCGTCAGCGAGATCAAGGCCGCGCAGTAACTACCCGTCATTTGAGTTACTGGGATCAAGCTTGCGTTCCTTCGCGCCCCTCTCTGGCCTGCCGGCCATTTCCCCCTCAAGGGGGGAGATTGGCTGTGGCATGGCCTTCGCCAATCCTCAACGCTTGAGGATGAGCGATACGCTGGAGCTCCTGATCTCCCCCCTTGAGGGGGGTCCGAAGGACGGGCCGAGACCCGTGGCTCGGGCCAGGCAAGCCGGCAGGCCAGAGGGGGGTGCTGCGTGACGCTTCCCACTCCCTCCCGCTCCTCTTTGCTGATGGCGCCGGCGCTGGCTTGGCTGACCGCCCTGATGGTGGTGCCATGCGCGCTGGTGCTGGCGCTCGCCTTCTTCCGCCGCGGCATCTATGGCGGCATCGAATACACCTTCACGCTGGAGAATTTCGGGCTGGTCTTCGACCCGCTCTATGCTGGCATCTTCCTCAATTCGGCGCGCATCGCCGGCACGGCCACCCTGATCGCGGTGGTGATCGGTTACGCCGCGGCCTATGCCATATCAGCCGCCCCGCGCCGGCTGCAGCCGGTGTTCCTGTTCTTTGCTGTGCTGCCTTTCTGGTCCAACTACCTGATCCGCACCTACGCCTGGATCGTGCTGCTCAACCGCGAGGGCCTCATCACCCAGCTGTTGCGCTGGTTTGGCTACACCGGCGAGCCGCCGTCGATGCTCTACACCGAAGGCGCCGTCATCGCCGGCCTGGTCTACAATTACCTGCCCTTCGTCATCCTCGCCTGCTACGCGCCGCTGTCACGGCTCAATCCCGAACTCGCCGAAGCATCGCGAGACCTCGGCGCCTCGGCCATGACCACGTTTCGCCGGGTCATCCTGCCGTTGACGGTGCCCGGCATCGCCGCCGGCGCCGTCTTTGTCTTCGTGCTGTCGATCGGCAATTTCGTCACGCCCGCGCTGCTCGGCGGCGGCCGCTTCCAGATGATCGGCAACCTCGTCTACGACCAGTTCCTGACCGCCAATGACTGGCCCTTCGGCGCTGCACTCGCCATGGCGCTGATCGCCATCATGCTGCTGGTGCTGATGGCGCAGGCGCTGGCCGCCAATCGCGCCTCGGGCCACACCGCGCAAGCCAGCGGAGACACCGATGGCTGAGCGCTCCCCTGCCACGCGGCGCACGCTCTGGATCGTGCTGAGCCTGGTCTTCGCTTTCCTCTACATCCCGATCGCGGTGTTGGTCGCGCTGTCCTTCAACGAAGGCGGGTTGCCGACGGCGTGGTCGGGCTTTTCGCTGAAATGGTATGCCTCGCTCGCCGGCAACGCTGCCATCCTGTCCGCCGCCCTCAACACGCTGATCGTGGCGCTCGTCTCGACGGCCATCGCCACGCTGCTTGGCACGCTGCTGGCGATCGGCATCGAGATGCGCCGGCAATATGGCAAGGGGCTCGAGGCGCTGATCTTCGCGCCGATGATCATTCCCGACATCGTGCTGGCGATCGCGCTGCTCTCTTTCTTCTCGATGCTCGATTTCACCATGGGCCTGCACACCATCATTCTCGCCCATGTGGTCTTCAACCTCGCCTTCGTCTGCTCGGTGGTGCGCGCCCGGCTGAAGAGCTTCGACTGGTCCATCGTCGAAGCCTCCGCCGATCTCGGCGCCTCCGCCATCACGACCTTCCGGCGGGTGACCTTGCCGGTCATCCTGCCGGCGGTCGTTGCCGGTGCGCTGCTTGCCTTCACCCTTTCGGTCGACGAGTTCATCATCGCCTTCTTCACCGCCGGGGCCGGGCGCGCCTCGACCACGCTGCCCATGCAGATCTACGCTATGATCCGCTTCGGCATCACGCCGGAGATCAACGCATTGGCGACCATCGTCATGGCGGTCAGCATCACCGCGCTGACCCTGTCGCAGCGGCTCAACCGTGGGGTGATCGGCCAATGAGTGAGCCCCGCACATTGCTGGCGATCGACAAGGTGTCGAAGAATTTCGGCCGGGTGACCGCCGTCGATGGCATCTCGCTCGACATCCGTGAGAACGAGTTCTTCGCCTTGCTCGGACCTTCCGGCTGCGGCAAGACCACGCTGCTTCGCATGCTGGCCGGCTTCGAGACACCGAATGACGGGCGCATCCTGCTCGACGGCCGCGACATCGCGAAAATCCCGCCCAACAAGCGGCCGGTCAATCTGATGTTCCAGTCCTATGCGCTGTTTCCGCATATGAGCGTCAGGGCGAATGTGTCCTACGGCCTCGAAATGGAGCGTTTGCAGGCGTCAGAAATCCGCACGCGCGTCGACGCCATCCTGGCGACGACCGAGCTTGTGCCTTTCGCCGACCGCAAGCCGGAGCAATTGTCGGGTGGACAGAAGCAACGCGTGGCGCTTGCGCGGGCACTGGTCAAGCGGCCGCGGCTGTTGTTGCTCGACGAGCCGCTCGGCGCGCTCGACAAGAAACTGCGCGGCGCCATGCAGCTGGAGCTGAAGCGCCTGCAGCACGAGGTCGGCATCACCTTCGTCATCGTGACTCACGACCAGGAGGAATCGCTGGTCATGGCCGACCGCATGGCGGTGCTGAGGGATGGCAAGCTGCTGCAATGCGACACGCCGCACGCGATCTATGAGCACCCCGCCGACCGCTTCGTCGCCGACTTCATCGGCGTGATGAACTTCGTACCGGGCAAGGCCACCGCGGATGGCGTACTCGCTGCGAACGGTGCTCGGATCGCCGGCACGGTTCCCGCGACGCTTTCGCCCGACGCTGCGGCCGTGGCTTCGGTGCGACCGGAACGCATCCGGTTGTTCCCGTCGGCGCAGACAGCCAACCGTGTAGCCGGCACCGTCGAGGCGCTTGCCTATCACGGGCTTGACCTGCAGCTGCACGTCCGCACCGCTCTGTCACAAAAGCCGTTCCTGGTGCGTGTCACCGCCGACGCCGCCGACCGCCGGCCGGTCGCGACAGGCGATGCGATCGAACTCGGCTGGGACGCTGCCGACGTCAGAATTTTCGCAGATTGATTGAAGGAGAAGCTTGATGGCGCAGAAGACGATCGCGTTTTTTCCAGAAGCGGCCTTTGGCCCGGCGCTCAATTCCGTCGGCATCGCCCAGGCGGTCGAGGCGCGCGGCCACAGAGCGGTGTTCCTGTCGGATCCCGGCTTCGTCGACGTCTACAAGGGCTACGGCTTCGAGGCTCATCCGGTGAACCTGTCCGAGCCGATGCCGCCGGAGCAGATGGCCAAGTTCTGGGAGGACTTCATCAACGGCCACATCCCGAACTTCCGCAAATCACCTTACGATCAAGTCGACAACTATGTGAAGGATTGCTGGACGGCGATCGTCGACAGCGCCAAATGGGCGCAGAAGGATCTGCCGCGCGTTCTCGATGCCATCAAGCCGGACGTGATCTGCGTCGACAATGTCATCCTGTTCCCGGCGATCAAGCAGTATGGCAAGCCGTGGGTGCGCGTCATCTCCTGCTCGGAGAACGAGATCGAGGACGAGGACATCCCGCCGCATCTGTCCGGCTGCGGCGAGAACGACCATGCCGGACACCAGCGCTATCGCGACCATTTCAACGCGGTCATCAAGCCGATCCACGACGACTTCAATGCGTTCCTCACCGCCAACAATGAGACGCCTTATCCGATCGGCCAGTTCTTCGAAGCTTCGCCCTATCTCAACCTGCTGCTCTACCCCGAGGCGGCGAAATTCAAGCGCCGTCATCCACTGGATCCGGCAAAGTTCCAGTATCTCGAAGGCTGCGTGCGGCAGGAAAAGCCGTATACGGTGCCGACCTTTGCGAAAAACAATGACGGACCGCTGCTCTATGTTTCCTTCGGCAGCCTCGGCGCCGGCGATGTCGACCTGCTGAAGCGTATCATCGCGACGCTCGGCAAGACGCGCTACCGGGCGCTGATCAATGTCGGCGGCTATAAGGACCAGTACACCGACGTGCCCGGCAACGTCATCGTCGACAGCTGGTTTCCGCAGCCCTCGGTCATTCCGCAGGTCGATGCGGTGATCCACCATGGCGGCAACAACTCGTTCACCGAGTGCCTCTACTTCGGCAAGCCGGCGATCATCATGCCCTATGTCTGGGATGGCCACGACAACGCCACCCGGGTCGAGGAAACCGGCCATGGCTTCGGCATGCCGCGCTACGACTGGACCGACGCCGAGCTGGTCGCCAAGCTGGAGGCTTGCCTGACCGACCCGAAGATGAAGGCCAAGCTGGCGAAAACGTCGGCGCAGATGCAATCGCAGAATGGCCCGGAGAAAGCGGCGGGTCTCCTGGAGACTTTGCTGTGACCTCCTCCGCGCCGCATCTCTATCAGGCTTCCTCTCGCACCGACCTCGTCGACTGGGGCGCCCAGCCGGATGCGCTGGAAGGCGCTTCGCACTCGACTGGCAGGCTGGTGCACAAGGGGCCGAACAACCAGCCGGAATCCGGCATCTGGGTCTGCACGCCCGGCCGATGGCGCCTTAGCATCCCGCGTGACGAATTGTGCCATTTCGTCGCCGGTCGCGCGACCTACAGGTCGGATGTCGGTGAGGTGATAGAAGTCTCCGCCGGAACGGTGATCATGTTCCCGGCCGGCTGGGCCGGCGAATGCACCGTCCACGAGACCATCCGCAACATCTACATGCTGGCCTAGGCCAGCAGCATCGGAGCCACAACATGCCGACACCGCACTGGCCGAACGCCGCGTCCGTAGAGCTGGAAGACTGGGGCGCGAGCGCGTCGCCGATCGCCGGCTCGCCGCGCGCCTCTGGCAAGGTCCTGTTCCAGAACCCGGACGGATCGAGCGAATGCGGCCTCTGGTCGTGCACATCAGGCACGCGCCACATCATCTTCGCGGTCGATGAATTCTGCCATTTCCTGTCGGGACGTGGCAGCTACATCCACGACAATGGCGAGAAGATTTCGGTTGAGGCCGGGACGATGGTGTTCTTCCCCGCCGGCTGGGCCGGCACCTCCATCATCACCGAAACGCTGACCAAGGTCTTCATGTGCCGGTGATCATGCCAACACAGTTCCAGGGAATATCGATATGAGAACGCCGATAATGAAATCCCCGCTCGTCATCACCGACCTTGTCGACTGGGGTGTCATCCCGACAATGATCGAGGGCGAATCCCGCACCTCGGGCAAGCTGCTGCACAAGGGGCCGGAGGGCCGCTCCGAATGTGGGCTTTGGGTCTGCACCCCTGGCAAATGGCACTGCCACGTCACCCGCGACGAGTTCTGCCACTTCCTCGCGGGCCGCTGCACCTATGTCCACGAATCCGGCGAAGTGATCGAGATCGAGCCGGACACGGCAGCGTTCTTTCCGCAGGACTGGAAGGGCGTCTGCACCGTCCATGAGACGATCAAAAAGGTCTACATGATCCGCTGAGCGGGCCTGAAAGGACGACCATGGATTTCCCCGCTGACCAGCCGGCCTTCTTCGTCAATCCGGACTACCGGCCGATGACCGGCGCGGAAAAACCAGTGATCGATCCCGCGACGCTGGAAACGGTCGGCGCCATCGCTGCCGCTACCGATGGTGAGATCGACGCCGTGCTCACCGCTGCTACGCAAGCGCAGGCCGCGTGGAAAAAGCTCGACGCCAAGAGCCGCGCCAAGCATCTGCATGCCGTCGCCAATGCCATCGAGGCCGCCGACTTCACCCGCTGTGCCGAGCTGATGGTGCGCGAGATGGGCAAGCCCTATCCGGAAGCCATCGGCGAGATCGCCAATTGCGCGCCGATCTTCCGCTACTATGCCGAAATGGCGCGCGACGATGCCGGCAAGATTGCCGGCACGACGCAGGCCGGTTCGTTCCAATATGCGCGCTACGAACCCTATGGCGTGTCCGTGCACATCATGCCTTACAACTTTCCGATCCTGCTTATGTGCTGGACCGTCGCCGCCTCGCTTGCCGCCGGCAACGCCTGCATCATTAAGCCGGCCGAAGCGACGACGCTATCGACGCTCGACTACATGGCGGTGTTCCGCTCGCTGCCTGAGGGCCTGGTCTCCTGCCTGCCCGGCGGGGCTGCCACGGCACAGGCGCTGATCGCGTCGGACCGCACCCACGCGGTCGCCTTCACCGGCTCGGTCGCGGCCGGCAAGGGCGTCGCCGTCGCTTGCGCCGAACGCATGAAGCCTTGCGTCATCGAGGCCGGCGGCAGCGATCCCCTGATCATCAGCGAACACGCGCCGCTGGAGGTGGCCGCCGCCGGCAGCGTCACCGCCGCATTCCACCTCACCGGTCAGGTCTGCACCTCGGCCGAACGCTTTTTCGTGGTCGATGCCGTCCATGATCGCTTCGTCGAACTGTTCGCCGAGAAGACGCGCGCGCTGCGCATCGGCAACGGGCTGGACAAGACCGAGATCGGACCGCTGGTCAGCGAGGCAGCGCGAGCCAAAGTCATGCGGCTGGTCGACGATGCGGTGCGCAGCGGCGCCAAAGCGGTCACCGGCGGGCGCATTCCTCCGGCGCACAATGTCGGCTGGTTCTACGAGCCGACGATCCTGACCGGCGTCACACCTGATATGGCGATCGTACGCGAGGAATGCTTTGGACCGGTCGCCGCGATCTGCCGGGTGAAAAATTTCGACGAGGCGATCAGACTGGCCAATGACAGTCCGTTCGGGCTCGGCGCCTCGGTCTTCACCACCGATCTCGCCGAAGCGCACGAGGCTGCAGAGCGGCTCGAGGCCGGCATGGTCTGGGTCAACAATCCGCTGATCGACAACGACGCGCTGCCCTTCGGCGGCTGGAAGGCGTCGGGCCTCGGCCGCGAGCTCGGCCGCCAGGGGCTGGATGCCTTCCGCCGCTCGAAGATGGTGATCATCGACCACAAGCCCGAGATCCAGGGCTGGTGGTACCCCTATCCCGACAGCTGGTTCCGCGAGGCCGGCGGCCGCAAGCATGTTTGAGGCGGAGCGACATCGCGCAATCTTCACGCGTTGAATGCATAGTCAACCGCGGATTTCGCCCGCCGTCGATCAACCACTGACGCCGTCGCGGATGGCTGAGAAATAACGGTCGGTTCCGACCTGCCCGCCCTTGAGCGCGACCTCCAACCCATCGATCGCCTTGATGCGCGAGTGAGCAACGCAAAGCGGCGAGCCTGGCGACGCCGGCAGCGGCATCCTCACCGTCAGCGCATCGACGCCGATCTGACCAAGCGCATGGCTCGACGTGTCGCCACCGGCGATGACCACGCGCTTCAACGCCTGTTCGATCGTCAGCGCGCGAAGCAACTTGCCGAGGCCGCGGCCAAGTTTGTGGCGCGAGCCTTCCTGGCGGTCGATTTCCGCGCCGCGGTCCGCTGCAGGACCGAGGGCGGTGTAGAGGATGACGCTGCGCCCAGCTTCAAGGCTGGCAAGGCCGGCGGAAACTGCGCGCGCGATTGCGTCGGCCGACGCTTCCGAGACCAGTTCGACAGGATCCACCTCGATCCCGTCGAAGCCATCGGTCAGCGCATGCTGGATCTGTCGTTCCGTTGTCGGCGAGCAACTGCCCGAGACCACTGCCATCCGATCGGCGGCGCCGGGCGGCGAAAAGTTGGACTGGACGCTGACGGTCTCGTTCGACGCCCATTCGGCGAGCAGCGCATATTCGATCCCGGACGAGCCGACGACGAAGGAGCCGCCGGGCTTGCGGACGCGCCATAGCTCCTTGCCGGCAAGGGCCTGGCTTTCCGGACTGTCGACATCGACAAGCACGATGCCGGTGCCGTCGGCGATCAGGCGATCGAACGCTTCAGATCGTGACGCAGATTGCAGGGTCGCGAGGTCAACCAGCCCCGACGTAAGCTCCGTCTGCCGCGACAGGTGGATCAGCAGGTCGGATTCATCCATCGGCGTGGTCGGGTGGCGACTCATCACCGGATGGCGGTCGATGCGAAAATACTTTTCACGATAGGCCGCGAACAGATGCCCGAAGGCAGTGTAGCGCTTGAGCTGCGGCGCGCCGACCAGCAGTGGCACGCTGTCCTGACTGAAGACAGAGCGGCCGATCTCGATCGCCCGGCCGATGCTGCCGATTGTCGGGCTGGAATCGAAGGTCGAGCAGACTTTGTAGTGGCAGATTTCGGCGTTGAGCGTCTTTAGCCAGGCGAAGGCGCTCTTGAGATTCGTGTCCATCCACTGCGGCGTCTCGCTTCGGCTGGTACCAGCCAGCCCGATGGCCTGGCAATGGCTGAACTGCGCAAGCAAGGCCTTGTCCGGCTGGCGCATGAACAGCACGGTCGGCACGCCGCCGAGCTCGAGCGCCTCCATGACGTCGGTCGAGCCGGTGAGGTCGTCGCCATAATAGCTGAGCAGCAGGTTTTGCATCGCTTCAGGCCGCCTTGCCGTCGCCGAATTTTTCGATCGAGCGCGCCAATTCTGCATGATTGTGGGCGAAGTCCGCCAGCGGTGTGCCGTCGACCGCCGCTTGCCACGCCTGTTGCACGGCGCGCACACCGGCGCCCGGACCGTCCGGATGGCTGACGATGCCGCCGCCGCAGAGATAGAGAAGATCGACCGTCCGGCCGGTTCGCTCGTATGTCTCGGGCGCCTGTCCGCCCCACTGGCCGGAACCCGCAACCGGCAGCGCGCAATCATCAGGCGCAAAGATCGGCGTCGTCACCGCCTTGAAGGACTCGACGAACGACTCGTCCGGCTCCCAGTATTTCGAGGCGATGCCGTTGATCTGAAACTGGTCGACACCGAGCAGCCGCCAGAACTGCTGCCAGACCTTGAAATCCATGCCGAGGCCGGGATGTCGTGTGAGGATATCCCAGCCATTGCGATGGGCGTGGATCACCAGGCTGGAGCGCTTCCTCAAAAAGGCCATGCCACCAAAGCCGATGGAATTGATGTTGACCACCGCGCAATTGCCGCCGGCCTTCGCCACCAGATCGTGGTTGCGCATCATCTCGTCCGGGTCGGCATGCGAAATGCCGAAGGCATACATCACCTTTTTGCCGGTCTTCTGCTCATGGTCGAGGATGAGCGGCATGATCGCCTTCACCCGCTCCGCCAAGGGCGAATAGGCCGGGCTCATCAGCTTCTCGTCGTCCTTGATGAAATCGACGCCGGCCGCGATCAGTTCTGCCACCATTGCGGCCGTCTCGTGCGGCCGCAGCCCCAGCGCCGGCTTGACGATCGTGCCGATGATCGGCCGATCCGCGACGCCAGTCAGCCTGCGGCTGCCGGCGACGCCGAACTGCGGACCTGGATGCGCGCCCCGATAGTCCTCCGGCAGCTTCATGTCGACGATGCGGATGCCGGACAGGCCCTTGATCGAATAGACGCCGCCAATGGCGATGGTCATCAGCGCCGAAAGGTCGGTGCCGATGGCGTCGAACGGAAAGGCGATATCTACATCCGCACGCTTGAACGGCCCATCACCGGCCTCGGGAATGGAGGGCTGAAGGGCTTCGGGCAGGTGACGTATCGCCAGAACGCGTGCAGCCACCCTGGCCTTGAGTTCCTCGGTCTCGCCCGGTAGCGCAACGAAGGTTCCGGTCGACTGGTCGCTGGCGATCTTGGCCGCCAGCGCATCGATGCCCCCCGACGTTTCGATGCGGTAGGTAAGGGTGATCATGATCTGCAATCTCAGGTCGAAAGGAGGTTCGAAAATAGTTCCCTGATCCTCGAAATCTGGTATAATGAGTACATAAGTATTGCAAGCAATATCCTGCTCGCGGGTGGTGGCCCGACCAGCGGACAGGCATTCCGGAAATCGCGGCGGCAGTGCTAGATAGAGGCCGGTCAAGGGAGTGATTCGCGACGATGAACCGTTCGGAGCCGATCGTCCGGCGCAAGCTTTCCGACGAAGTCTTTTTGCGGTTGAAGCGGCTGATCACCAGCGGCGAATTGTTGCCGGGCGACGACATGCCGTCGGAGCGCGAGCTGATGGAGCGCTTTGAGGTCGGCAGGCCGGCGATCCGCGAGGCGATGCAGGCGCTGAGCAATATGGGCCTCGTCGCCATCTCGCATGGCGAGCGCGCCAAGGTGCTGCAGCTGACCGCCAAGTCGATCATCAGGCAGGTCGACGGTGCGGCCAAGATCATCCTGTCTTCGTCGAAGGACACGCTGGAGCACCTCAAGACAGCGCGCATCTTCTTCGAGCGCGGCATGGTCAGGGAAGCCGCCGAAAAGGCCACTGCAGAGGACGTGCAGCGGCTGCGCGCCACCGTTGCCGAACAGCGCAGCTTTCGCGGCGACTCCGAAGCCTTCATATCCGCCGACATGAAGTTTCATACCCAGATCGCCGCGATATCTGGCAACCCGATCTATGTTGCCGTCAGCGAAGCGATGCTGGGCTGGCTGAAGGAATACCACACCGAAATGCTGATCTGGACCGGCAAGGAACAGTTCACGCTCACCGAGCACGAAGAGATCATCGGCCGCATCGAGAAGAAGGATGCGGAGGGCGCCGAAAAGGCGATGATCAAGCACCTCGAACGCTCGCGCGCGCTCTATGTGATGAATTCGGAAAAGTGAATCCGCAAGTTCAGCCGATCCGGGTGATCGCGTAAGGCGCCATCACAAGCCGGCTTTGGCCAAGCGCTGAGGTATCGACCTCCACGTCGTTCGCTGTCAGGTTCGCCAGCCACAGGACGGTCTTGCCCGAGGCGGAGCGCCCGGCCAGCGCCAGCACCTTGGTCTCATCGCTCGTCCTTGCCGTCAAATGCGCAAGGCCGGCCATTTCGCAAAGCCCCTTGATGGCCCTGAAGATCGGCCGGGGTGTTCCCTCCGCGACGGGTTCTCCGGATGCCGCCAGCACGCCAAACGGCCCGGTGAAAGCGGAGAGCGTGAGTTGCTCCAGCCCAACCGATGCGACTCGCGCGGCATAGCCGATCGTCCATGCCGCCGAGAACAGGCCGGCATGGCGGGGATCGCGGTCGGCCATGGCAATGCGCTGTCCCCCGGGATTGGCCTTGGTCGCGCCGCCGTAAGGGTTCTGCCGCATGGCGATGGTCGACGGACCGATGCGGTAGGGCTTTGTTCCAAAGATCGCCCGCACGGATGCGATGATGAATGGCAGCGCCTCCAGCGATTGCATGACGCTGAGATCGTCGGCGGCATGCACGATCGGACAGGTGCAGTGGGTGACGAAATCAAGCTGGTTGGGCGGCACACGCTTGCGGTTGAGTTCGGTGAAATAGCTGAACATGCCGCCGCCGAGGCGCATATCGGGAAAAGCGCGGCGGGCAGCGGCATAGACCTCTTCGAGCGGCGGACACTCGGGCCAAGCATTGCCGGGCGGCGTCGACTGCCGGTCGACCGAAGGCGAGACGGCGATTGCCGAGAGCGTCAGCCCGGCCTGGCGTACCATGTCGGCGACGCCTGACAGCTCAGCACTGAGATCACCCGCGCCGGCAACAACGCATTCGAGGGTGGTGGAAACCGGATAGGCCATCGCAAGCCGGGCATACGAGCGCAAGGCGTCGAGCCCATGGCCGCGCGTCGGATCGTAGTGGAAGATCAACTGCTGAGGACCCAGCGCGGCGAGTATCGGAAGGTGTGTGAGCGCAGTGTCGACGTCGTCCGGGTAGATGATCACGCCGATATCGGGCAGCTTCGGTCCGGCTTCGCCGAGTTCGACGCGAACCGGCTCGTCGATTGCTGCAGCGACCGGGATTTTCGCGTCGCCGGTTATGCGCAGGCTGATCGTCTGGCGCAGGCTTTGGCCTGCAGGCAGCACATAGGGCCATGGCAGCGCTAGCGGTCGAACATAGGTCTTGTAGGATGCATCGGACCAGTTGCGCTGGTCCTCCATCTCGAAGGTGTCGCCTTCCATCCGGCATTCGGCGGTGACGCCAGACTGAACCTGATGGGTAATCGACTGCAGATTTTTGAAGGGCTGCCAGGGGTCGATCAGGTCGGGAAGCTTCGTCGCCACCACGCTGCCGTCGGTATGCTCGACCGTGACCGGGCTGCCGGCCAGGCCGGCAATCGGATGCAGGATGCAGAAGCCGCAGCGATTGGTCTCGAAATCGCTTTCTGGAACAGCGGTGACGTCGAAGATCAGATGTCCGTCGGCTGAACCCTTGATCGTTGCTTGAAAGCCAAGCCGGCTTCCGCCCGGCCCCAAGCAGCTTGCCGAGTAAATGACAGTGAAGGCATCGGCGCCCTGGTCGATGACAAGATCCGTCAGCGTCGGTTCGTAGGTACCCCAGTCGCGATCCCTGACGATGTAGGCGATGGCGCGCAGCACTTCGATGCCGCCATAGTGGACGGAGCGCAGGTTGCCATTGACGAAGTCGGCGCTGAGCGTGCCAGCCCGCAGCCTGACCGGTTCGGCTTCAACCGCGCGCGTGCCGTAGAGGAGGAAGGCGTCGGCAGTCATCTCAGCAAGGCGTCGAGCTGCACCGGTGCGCGGCTCCCAGCACCCGCATAGGCGGCCTCGACCAGCGCGAACGTCTTGAGATTGTCCGCACCCGAGGTTGCTGGCTCGATTCCCTTTGCAAGGCAGTCGACCCAGTGCTGTTGAATGGCAACGACACTTTCCTGGATGTTGTGCCAGGGCCGCGATGCCCAGGGCAGCAGGGGTGGCGAGGTGTCAGTCACCTTCGTGCCGTTCTTGCCGGCGACGGTAAGCCGGTACCCTTGCGCAAGCCGGATGGTGCCGTCGCTGCCGTCGATCTCGATCAGCGTTTCGGGAAACGGCTCGGTGGCGAGCTTCGTCGCGTAGCTGCAGTCGACCACCGAGGTGGCGCCGCTCTTGTGGTCCATCAGCATGGTTGCGACGTCCTCGCCGGCGATAGCAGGGTTGATCCGCGCGGTTCGTGTCGTGATCGTCGACACGTCGCCCAGCAAGAAGCGGGCTATGTCAAGACTATGGATGCCGAGATCCTCGATGATGAAGCGCTTTCCCGTCGCCAGATAGGGCTGGCCGGAAAACACGTCATAGGCGGAGCGGAAGGAGATGCGTCCGAAGAATGGCGTGCCGATCTCGCCACTGTCGAGAACGGCGCGTACCGCCTGGATCGGTGACTGCCAGCGAAAATTCTCATGCACCATCAGCGGCACGCCGGCATCGGCGCATGCCCTGACCATCGCCTTGGCATCGGCAAGCGACGGCGCGAACGGCTTTTGGCAGATTGCCGGAACACGGTGCCGTGCTGCCATCTCGACCAGCGGACGATGGCTGGGTGCTGTGGTGGCGATATCGACGAAATCCAGCCTTTCGCCGGCAAAAAGCGCCGCCGCGTCAGTATAGCGCGTTGCAATGCCGAACTGGTCGCCGACGATCCTCAATCGTTCCGGGTCGCGGTCACAGATGGCGACGATCGAGACGCCGGCAATGTCGCGCCAGCCATGCATCTGGTTGACGGCAAAGAAGCCGCAGCCGATCAGCGCTCCCCGCAACTCCGCCATGCTCAGCCTGCCTTTGCCATCTGCATCAGCGTCACGCGGCTCTGCAGCCGGCGCTGCGCCTGGTCGACGACGACGGCGACGATGATGACCAGACCTTTGATCACCATCTGCCAGAAGGAACTCACGCCCATCATCACCAACCCGTCCGAGAGAATGCCGATGACGAAGGCGCCCACAATGGTGCCACCGATCGTGCCGCGCCCGCCCGACATCGAGGTGCCGCCGAGCACCGCCGCCGCGATGGCGTTCAGCTCGAAACTTTCGCCAGTTGCCGGATGCGAGGCCATCAATTCGGAGGAGATGATCAGGCCGACGATCGCCGCGCAAAAACCGGAGAACATATAGACGAACATCTTCACCATATTGACACGCACGCCCGAAATGCGCGACGCCCGCTCATTGCCGCCGACCGCGAAGATGTGGCGGCCGAGCGGGGTGTATTTGGCGAGATAGGCCGCCGCCAGCGCAACGACGATCAGGATCCAGATCGCCACCGGCAGGCCGAGCAGCCGGCCGGCGCCGAGGAAACCGAACCCCGTCGTGCCGAGCTCCGGTTTGCCGACCAGGTTGGGAAAGGTGCGGCCATCCGACGACAGCAGCGCTAGGCCGCGCGCGACATAGAGCACGCCGAGCGTTGCGATGAACGGCGCGACGTTAAGCCTCGTGATCAGCAATCCATTGACGGCGCCGATCAATATGCCGACGGCAAGCGTGATCAGCGCGATCTCGAAGACGTTGAAATAGAAGGTGTAGCCGATCTGCAGGTCGATGCCGTTGAGCACGAGATAGCCGGCCACCATCCCGCACAGGCCGACGATCGAGCCGACCGAAAGGTCGATGCCGCCGGTGATGATGACGAAGGTCATGCCCATGGCCAGGAACGCGTTCAGCGCCACGTGTTTCGACATCAGGATGAGATTGGCGGTCGACAGGAAGTTCGGCGCTGCGATCGAAAAGAAGATCAGCACGGCGATCAGCGCGATGAAGGTCCGCGCCTTCATCAGCGTCAGCAGCAGCGAGCCGCTCGCGACGGAGGTGACAGCCGCCTTGGCCGGGATGTCAGTCATGGGCGGTGTTCTCCGTGTGCGGGGCTGGTCCGTGGCCAAGCGCCGAGGCGGCGACAAGAACTGCCTCCGTCGCCTCGGCGCGATCGAACATGCCGGTCAGTTTTCCATTGCTCATCACCGCGATCCGGTCGGACAGCGCCATCACCTCATCGAGATCCGAGGTCGCGAAGAGAATGCCCAATCCTTCGCGCGACAGTTTGCGCATGGTGCGGAAGACGTCGGCCTTGGCGCCGACATCGATGCCGCGGCTTGGCTCGTCCATCAGCAGCACCTTGGGCCCGGTGAGCAGCGCCTTGCCGATCACCACCTTTTGCTGGTTGCCGCCGGACAACGACGAGACCTCCTGTGCCGGATCGGCAACCTTGATCGCCAGTTCCCGCACCATCTGCACCACCGCCTGCCTTTCAGGGCCGCCGCGGATATGAAACAGGCGGACAAACCGCGACAGGCTGGCCAGCGTCAGATTGCTGGCAACCGACAAGATCGACACCAGCCCTTCGCGCTGGCGGTCTTCGGGGATCAGCGCCAGCCCGCGCCGGATGCGCCGTGTCGTATCGCGCTCCTTGACCCTCTTACCGGCGATGAAGATCGTTCCAGTGGCCTGGCCATGACGGCCCATGATGCAGTCGAACAGCTCGCTGCGTCCGGCGCCCATCAGGCCATAAATGCCGAGGATCTCGCCGGCACGCAGCGACAGCGAGACGTGGTCGACCGCAAGACCGCCGGTCGCGCGCGGCAGGCAGATGTCCTCGGCGCGGAATATCTCTTCGCCTGGGACATGGCCGTCGGCCTTGGCAAAATCCTTGGCGTCGGAGCCAATCATTTGCCGCACGATCCACCGCGTGTCGACGTTTTTCATCTCCTCCTGGCCGGTGATGTGCCCGTCGCGTAGCACGGTGATGTAGTCGCCGATGCGGATCAGCTCCTCGAGCCGGTGCGAAATGTAGACGATGGCGACACCGCGCGCCTTGAGGTCGGCAATCACTTTGAACAGGATCTCGACTTCCGCTGCACTCAGGGCCGAGGTCGGTTCGTCCATGATCAGGATGCGCGCATCGAGCGAGACCGCCTTGGCGATCTCGACCAGCTGCTGCTGGCCGATGCGCAGATCCTCCACCTGCATGTCGGGCCGGATCCCGGCCTGCAAGCGTTCGAGAAATTGCGCAGCGCGGCGCTCCTGCTCCTTGCGGTCGATCTTGCGGAACCGGTTGGTGATCTCGCGGGTGGCGAAAATGTTCTCGGCGACGGTCAGGTTGCCGAACAGGTTCAGCTCCTGGAACACCATGCCGATGCCGCGGTTCACCGCGTCTCCCGATGACGCGAAGGAGACCTCTTCACCTTCGAGCAGAATACGGCCGGCGGTCGGCTGCTCAACCCCGGCAATGATCTTCATCAGCGTCGATTTGCCGGCGCCGTTTTCGCCGACCAGCACATTGACCGCGCCCTTGCGCACCTCGAAGTTCGCGCGCTTGACCGCAACAGTGCCCGAATAGACCTTGGAGACGTCCTCCAGCTTCAGAATGACATCGTGGTGACTCATGGCTTCGGCCCGATTTCTGCCTCCGCCGGCGTCACCAGCGGCAGGTCCTGGCCGCTTTCGAGCGTGTAGGCGCCGAGTATCTTGGCCGTCCGGCCTTCCAAGGCGTCGCGCGGCAGTTTGGAAAGCACGGTCTTGCCGGCATAGGCGTTGAACGCCTTGCCGAACTGGGCAAAATCGATCTGGTTGGTGAAGTCGTTGAACTGGACGAAATCGAGGCTATCGCGCAGCGCGGTTCCCCGCATCGCTGGTCCGGTCTGCACCCGCGCATCCGCCTTGCCGTCGCCGTCGACATCGACATCCATCGTCGCCGCGCGCGACTGGGTGTTTGAGGCGACGATCTTGCCCTCCAGGCGAACGGCGAAGGTCCATGGCGAGTTCGCCTGCTTATTTGGGTTGCCGTATTTGGAACCGGCAGCGGCGGGATCGGTTTTCGCCAAGGCGTGCACCTCGGGAAACGGCCCGGCTTTCTGCTGGAGATAGGGCACGACCTTCGCCGCCCATATCTCCTCGACCATCTTGTCCGGATTGAAAGCGGCAGCGTCGCCGCTGTCCGCCGATTGTGTCGGAAGAATCTTGCAGGCGGTCAGGCTGATGCCCACTGTCACGGCAAGGATCGACCAGGTCGGCTTGTTCAGCATGGCGGCCTGTTGTGCAGCATGGTGGTCGGTACCCACAGAAAATGGCGGCGAGGGACGAACCGAAATTCGCCCCTCGCTATTCATGTCACGCTGGCTCAGTTCGTCAGCGCGAAGGTTTCCAGCTTCGGAGCGTTTTCACCGTTGACCAGAACGCAGTCCATCAACTGCTTTTCCTTGGCGGGCGACTTCTTGTTCTTGATGAAGTCGTTGGCCTGTTCAACCGCCATCTGCGCCTGCGCATAAGCCGGCTGCAGGACCGTCGCCTTGATGCCGCCCGCGGTGATTGAATCGCGCACGTCGTTCGATCCGTCGAAGCCGACGACGATGACGTCCTTGCGGTTCGCTGCGACCAGCGCCGCATAGGCGCCCATCGCCATCGTGTCGTTGCCGGAGATGACGCCCTTAATGTCGGGGTTAGCCTGGAGAATCGATTCCATCTTGGAATAGGCCTCGGTCTGGCTCCAGTTGGCCGATTGCTGGGCAACCATCTTGAGGTCCGGATAATCGTCGATGACGTCGTGATAACCCTTGGAGCGGATACCGGCATTGGTGTCGGATTCCTTGCCGACGAGCTCGACGAAATTGCCCTTCTCGCCCATCAGCTTGACAAATTCCTGCGCGCCGAGTTGGGCGCCCTGGTAGTTGTTGGAAACGATCTGCGCGACGGCAACGCCGGTGGCGTTGATCTCGCGGTCGATCAGGAAGGATGGAACGCCCGCGTCCTTGGCCTTCTGCACGGCAGCGACGGTGGCATCGGCGCCGGCATTGTCGAGGATGATCGCCTTGGCGCCACGACCGATCGCCGTGTCGATTAGTTCGGACTGCTTGTTGGCGTCATCGTCATGGACGAGCACCAGCGCTTCATAGCCGAGTTCCTTGGCCTTGGCTTCCGCGCCGACGGCTTCCGCCTTGAAGAACGGATTGTCGTGTGAGGGCGTGATGATGGCGATGAGGTCCGCCGCATAGGCGGGCGCTGCCGTGCCAAGTGCCAGCATGCCGGCGAAAGCCGCGAGTGTCATTCTGCGAGTGAGTTTCATGAAGTCCTCCCGTTGAAAAAGCCTTGATCAATTCAGGCCACTGTCCGCATTTCAGACTGCGGATCGTCTCAGTTGCAAAACCGTTTGTTTGCCGGCCTAACGGACCGTCGTGCACCCGGTCCCCGGCCGTCCTCGCTCGTCCAGGCCACGAATCCCCTGCGAAGGCGTGTTGGCCCGAGCACAGCAACAGCTAAGCCAACTGGTATGATGAGTCAATCACAAATTCAGATGATATGTACCTGATGAGTATGCCATCTCCCCTTTGTTCCGCCTCTTTTCAGGTGATGCGCTGAATGCTTGCGGCGATCTCTTCCGGCTCGAACACCCGCTTCCAGTCGTCGCGCATCAGCACCGGCTTGCCGAACTCGATCGCCTTGTTGCAGGCGTCGGAGAACACCCCCTTGGTTTCGCCGAAGATGACGGCGCCGAGCACGTTCATGTGGCCGAGCAGGAAGTCGAGTGCGGCCTGCTGGTCGACGCCGCGCGCAACCACTTCATCGACGGCTTCCTTCATGACGACGAGCAGCGAGGCGCACACGGTTTCCGAAAGGCCGGGCTCCAGCAACGCCATCTGATCGACAGTGACGCGGTGCGAGCGCATGACCGGGGCCCAGATGATCTTGGCGATCGCCTCGCCCTTGGCGAAGTCCTCTTCCGGCCCCTGCATCAGCGCGCTGACCATATGCTGCTTGGCCTTGACGCCGCCGAAATAGTCCTTCTTGGCTGCCATGTCGGTCTCGTCGTTGAAGATCGGCGGATGGCAGGGATGGGTGACGAAATAGGTCAGGTCCGCCCGCTTCGGCAAATGGCCGGCGAACGGTGCGGCGGCGTCGAGCACCACCACCATCGTGCCTGATGCAAGCTTGCTCTCGATGCTGGCCGCGACCTTGCCGATATGCGTGTCGGGAACCGCTAGGATCACCACATCGGCGCCTTTGAGCGCATCGTCGGCGCTGATGGCATCGAAACCCAGCCCTGACTTCAGCCGCTCGCGGCCGGCCTCGCTGACCTCGACATGGCGTATCGTATAGGGCGAACCGCGAAAATTGGTCGACAGGCGGTAACCCATTTTCCCGCCGGCACCGAACAGCGCGATCGTTGTCATGTGTCCACTACTCCTGATGTCCAACGACGGCCCGCCGATCGTTATGTTATCAACTGGTATAATCACTCTACCAAGGTTTGGCAATCTGGATCGGCATGGAACGCCGCTGAATCGCGTTGGCGCATCCCCGGACCTGCGAACGATATCGCCATCTGTGCTTGCTGGGTCGACGGACTCTCGCCTCGGCATCGGACAGCCGGTCTACGAGGTAATCGCCGATCACGGCGCCACCCGTCTGTGGGTGCACCTGAGTTGAGCGGATGGCAATGCTTGAGTTAGCGACGATTTGGCAGCGAGGCTCCCCCTTCGCTACCCCAGACAGGCTTACCTGACGCCTGCACCCTTGCGGAAATCGGAAGGCGACATGCCGGCAAGTTTGCGGAACGACTTGTTGAAGGCGCTGAGCGAGCCGAAACCCGAGTCCATGGCGACCCTGAGCACGTTGGCGTCCTCATGCATCAGCATTGCCTGAGCGTAGCTGAGCCGCAACAGGTTCACATATTCGTTGAGCGTCATGCCGGTCGATTTCTTGAAGATGTTCATGGCGTATTTGGGATGGATGTCGGCCGCTGCCGCAATGTCCACGCAGTCGATCTCGTAGAGGAAATTCTCGGCGATGAAGTCGCACATGCGCCCAACATTGCGCGAGGATTGCTGATCGAAGGGGCTGCCCACATCCTGCCCGACCGAGGTTTCGGATACCAGCCGGTAAGGCTCGAACCGCACCCGCTCCAGCCGCAGCAAAAGCTCGTTGACGGCATGCTCGGCTTTAACCGGATCGCCTGACCTGGCATAGCGGTTCCAGCGCTCGAAATTGTGGTTGTCGGATGGATCGGTGGCACTGGTCACCAGTATCGCGCCGGTCATCAGCCGATGCCGGACATCGGTGGGCAGGTGGAGCCGGAAGAAATGCACCAGCGGCAGGTGCGCCCCGGCGTAGACGGCATCGTCGGACAAATCGTCCATCTGGTGCGGCAGGCCACCCCAGAACAGGCACATCTCGCCCGCCGAAAGCGATATCTCGTGATCGTTCATGCGGTAGTGCACGGTACCGCACACAATGAAATTCACCTCGACCTGGGCATGCCAATGCGGCTTGAGCATCACCAGGGGCTGCGTGTGAAACATCTGCAAGAGGAGCGGCAAGCCCTCCACGCTGCTGGCGCCAGGCTGATAAAACGGCCGTTCCGGCATCTTACTTTCCGCCAATTTCTTATTCCCTTTGTCGGGGACAAGCCTTCCGCACGGCCTAGTCTAGCCACGCTCACCAAGAGAGAGCAAATGAAATGGGAGGATTTCAATGCGCATCACACTGACCTGCGCCGCGCTCGCGCTTGCCCTGGGCTCCGGCCCGGCCTTTGCCCAATCTGGCGAAATCACGATCTGGAGCTGGAACATCGCCGCTTCATCGTTGAAGGCAACCGTCGCCGGCTTCAACAAGCAATTCCCCGACATCAAGGTCACGGTTCAGGATCTCGGCAACCAGCCGACCTACGACAAGTCGATCGCCGGCTGCGCCGCCGGCGGTGTGGGATTGCCTGACATCGTTTCGGTCGAGAACGGCGAGGCCGAGAACTACTGGAGCCAGTTCCCGGACTGCTTCGTCGACCTCCACACACTGGGCTACACCGCAGAGGACCAGGCAAAGTTCCCCGACTTCAAGCGCACCGAGCTCGAAGTCGGCGACAAGGCCTATGCCATGCCCTGGGATTCGGGTCCGGTGGCCGCCTTCTACCGCCGCGACTTCTATGAGAAGGCCGGCGTCGACCCCGCCTCGATCAAGACCTGGGACGATTTCATCGCCGCCGGCAAGAAGATCCAGGAAGCCAATCCGGGCGTGACGATGACCAATGCCGATTTCAACGGAGACACCGAATTCTTCCGCATGATCGCCAACGAACAGGGCTGCGCCTATTTCGCGGCCGACGGGCAGTCGATCACGGTCAATCAGCCCAAATGCGTCGATACCCTGACCAAGATCAAGGAAATGAAGGACGCCGGCATCATTTCCTCGGCCGACTGGAGCACCAAGGTCACCAACAACACGGCTGGCACCGTCGCCACCCAGGTTTATGGCGGCTGGTATGAAGGCACGATTCGCACCGAGTCGGCCGGCGAGAACGGCAAATGGGGCGTCTACCTGATGCCGAGCCTGACCGCCGACGGCCCGCGCGCCGCCAATCTCGGCGGGTCCTCGCTCGCCATCACCTCGGCGAGCAAGAACAAGGAAGCCGCCTACGCCTATCTGAAATACACGCTGGAGACCAATGAAGGCCAGATAACCATGCTGAAGGATTTCGGCCTGGTGCCGTCGCTGATCTCGGCGCTCGACGACCCGTATGTCTCCGAGGGTCTGCCCTATTGGGGTGGTCAGGCGGTGTGGAAGGACATCCTCGCCACCTTGCCCAAGGTCGTCCCCAGCCGCGGCACGCCGTTCCAGAGCGACGCCGAGATCATCATGCGTGCGGTGCAGACCAAGTATCTCGGCGGCGGCTATCCCGACGCCAAGGCGGCACTCGACGATGCCGCAAGCCAGATCGCCTCGGCGACCGGCCTGCCGATCAAGGAGTGATCCAGAGCATAATGGATCCGGGCGGCATCCGTGCTGCCCGGACCATTCGGGGTTTGCAGCGTTTCAGCAGGGGCGTGCCACCCTGAAAGCGGGAAGGAGGTAACATGCGCAATCAAAATGCCACGGCGTATCGCTTCCTCACGCCCTATCTCTTGATCTTTGCGGTCTTCTGGGTGTGGCCGATCATCAGTTCGTTCCTGATTTCCTTCCAGGCGACGCGCACCGTGCCGTGGCGGTTCGCGCCAGGCTTCAACTGGGGCCGGCTGATCGGCGACCCGGCCTTCTTCAATGCGCTGAAGAACACACTGCTGATCCTCGTCATCCAGGTGCCGGTGATGCTCACGCTGGCGATCGTGATGGCGGTACTCTTGAACTCGCCGCTGCTCAAGGCGCGTGGCCTTTACCGCTTTGCCTTCTTCGCCCCGGTCGTGGTCGGCGAAGTCGCCTATTCGGCGGTGTTCCGGCTGATGTTCAATCTGAATTTCGGCATCATCAACAAACTGCTGAACAGCGTCGGACTGCCCAGCATCGACTGGTTTTCCAACGTCACGCCAGCTATGGCGCTGATCATGATCGCAGTGACCTGGCGCTGGGCCGGCTACAACGCCATCATCCTGCTCGCCGGCCTGCAATCCATCCCGGAAGACGTCTACGAGGCGGCGACGCTGGACCGGGTCAGCAAGGTGAAGCAGTTCTTCTATATCACCCTGCCGCTGCTCAAGCCGGTCATCGTCTTCTGCGCCGTTCTGTCGATCATCGGCACCATGCAGCTGTTCACCGAGCCCTTCCTGATCACCGAGCGCGGCGGCCCAGGCGGCGGCACCGAAACACTCGGGCTCCTGCTCTACCGGCAGGGCTTCAGGTCGCTCAACTTCGGCTACGCCTCAGCCGTCGCCTACACGATGGCCGGCCTGGCGATCGCTATTACGCTGGTGCAACTGTGGCTGACGAGGGACCCGAAATGAGCTCGCGCTCCCAAGCCAGACTGGGACGCAGCATCGCGCTGCATCTGTTCCTGACGCCGCTGGCGCTGATCTGGTTGTTTCCGCTGTGGATGATGGTGGTTTTCTCGACCATGCCCGACAACGGCATCTTCAGCCCCGGCATAGAGCTTTTGCCGCACGACAATTTCGTCGAGAATTTCAACAATCTGCAGCGCGATACCAATTTCGTCGGCGCCATCGGCATCTCGGTCTCGGTGGCGGTGACCTATACGGTGCTGTCGGTGCTGCTCACCTCGATGGCCGGTTGGGCGCTGGCGCGCTACCAGTTCGTCGGCAAGGGCGTGGTGGTCGCCATCATCCTCGGCACCATCACGCTTCCTTATGCGGTGGTGCTGATCCCGCAATTCATCATGGTGGCGCGCGACTTCAAGATGGCCAACACCTGGGTGGCGCTGATCGTGCCGCCGCTCTTCAATTCGCTCGGCGTCCTCTTTATGCGGCAGAGCTTTTCGATGATGCCGGGCGACCTGTTCGATGCGGCGCGGGTCGAGGGGGTCAAGGAATGGCGCATCTTCCTCTTCGTTGCTCTGCCTTTGGCACGGCCGATGCTGGCGGCGCTCGCCATCATCCTGTTCCTTGCCTCCTGGAACAATTATCTCTGGCCGCTGCTGATCAACAGCCAGCCCGGTTCGATGACGGCTCCCGTGGCGCTTGGGACGCTGATCGGCCTGACCAAAGTGTCGTGGGGCGGCATCATGGCAGGTGCCGTGATGCTTACGGTGCCGATGCTTGTCGTGTTCGTGCTCTTGCAGCGTCATTTCATCGCCGGCATCGCCGCTGGCGCCATCAAATAGGATAGAGCGAGATGAGGTTGGATCGGAGCATTCTGCCGGTGATGGTTTGGGCCAAGGTCGAGGACTTTGTCGCAGGCCGTGCTAGCAGTTCGGCCAAGACAAAGGCCGCTGGATTTGGTCCAAAACAGCCCGGCCCTTCGGGTTTCCGAGCGGGAAACAGAATGCTCCAATCTAACCTCGTCTCGCTCTGACATGGCGGCGGTAACACTTACGAATGTCGTCAAGCGCTTCGGCGTCTATGAGGTCGTCCATGGCGCCAACATCGACGTCAAGGACGGCGAGTTTGTTGTCTTCGTCGGGCCCTCCGGCTGTGGGAAATCCACACTGCTCAGAATGATCGCCGGGCTGGAGGACATCAGCGATGGCGAGATCGCCATTGGCGGCAAGCTGGTGAACGATGTCGAGCCGGCCGATCGCGGCATCGCCATGGTGTTTCAGTCCTACGCGCTCTATCCGCACATGACGGTCGAGCAGAACCTGAGCTTCGGCCTGAGAATGACCGGCAACCCGAAGGCCGATACCGAGCGGCGCGTCAAACGAGCCTCCGAGATTCTGCGGATCGACGAGTTGATGCAGCGGCGCCCGCGGCAATTGTCGGGCGGCCAGCGCCAGCGCGTCGCCATCGGCCGCGCCATCGTGCGCGAGCCGCAAGTGTTCCTGTTCGATGAACCGCTGAGCAATCTCGACGCCGAACTCAGGGTGCAGATGCGGGTCGAGATATCGCGTCTTCACAAGGAACTCGGCGTCACCATGATCTATGTGACGCACGACCAGACCGAAGCGATGACGCTGGCCGACAGGATCGTCGTACTCAAGGCCGGCAATATCGAGCAGATCGGCGCGCCGCTCGATCTCTATGACGACCCGGCCAACCGTTTCGTCGCCGGCTTCGTCGGCTCGCCGAAGATGAATTTCTTGGCCGCGAAGGTGGTGGGTATCGAGAACGGCGCGGCGACCGTAGAACTCGTCAAGCATGCCGGCGTCCGGCTCAAGAAGCCGCTTTCTCAAACGCCGCCCGCCGTGGGCAGCGATGTCGTGCTCGGCGTCCGGCCAGAGCACTTTTTCGATGCCGGTCAAGGCGACTGCGACATAGCCGTCAAGGCCGACGTCGCCGAGCACCTTGGATCGGTGAGCTATGTCTATGCCGATGCCGGAGACGAAGAACTGATCATCGAGCGCGAGGCATCGCGGCATCGGGCGAGCGGCGACCATCTGGTGGTGTCGATCAAGGCCGAGCGGGCGCTGCTCTTCGACACATCAGGCGCACGCATCCGCTAAGCGCCTAATTTTGTTTGCCTGACCGGACGCGTCGAGGCGGCCCCAAGGAGATTTGAAATGAGTTCCGAAACAAGAAAAATTCGTTGGGGCATTCTCGGACCGGGCAGCATCGCCAAGTCCTTTGCCGGCGGCGTGGCGCAGTCGCGCACTGGCACGATTGCTGCGCTCGGTGCCCGCAATCCCAGCAAGCCGGGCCTCACTGAGGCCTTCCCTGGCGCCCGTATCCTCGATGGCTACGACGCGCTGCTCAAAGACCCCGAAATTGACGCCGTCTATATTTCGATACCGCATCCTGGCCACGCTGAATGGGCGATCAAGGCGGCCGAGGCTGGCAAGCACGTGCTTTGTGAAAAGCCAATGGGGCTGACCGCCTTCGAGGCCGACGCGATGATCCATGCGGCACGCAAGGCCGGCACGTTCCTCGGCGAAGCCTTCATGTACCGGCTGCATCCGCAGACGCTGAAGCTGGTCGAGCTGATCAAATCCGGTGCGATCGGTGACGTCAGGATGGTGAAGTCGAGCTTCGGCTTCGCCATGCCGGGCTTCATGCCGGAGCATCGGCTCTATGCCAATGATCTCGCCGGCGGCGGCATTCTGGATGTCGGCGGTTATCCCGTGTCGATGGCGAGGCTGATTGCCGGAGCAGCGACAGGAGCCCCCTTTGCCGAGCCCGACAAGGTCACCGGCGCCGCACATCTCGGCCAATCCGGCGTCGATGAATGGGCCTCGGCGCTGCTGCATTTTCCGGGCGGCATCGTCGCCGAAGTGTCCTGCAGCATCTCGCTGACGCAGGACAATGTGCTGCGCATCCTTGGCACCAAGGGCCGCATCGAGGTACCGGATTTCTGGTTTGCCGGCGGCAACCGTGACGTCGGCCTCGGCCGGATCGACCTGATCCTGTCCGACGGGACGCGTGAGACCATCAGTGTGAACGAAACCCGCCATCTCTACTCGTTCGAGGTCGACGGCGCCGGCCTGGCAATCCTTGCCGGCAGACAGGAATTCGCCTGGCCGGGCATGGGCTGGGCCGATAGCCTCGGCACTCTGAGCGTGCTCGACAAATGGCGCGCCGCGGTCAGGCTCGAATACGAGATCGAGAAGCCGGCCACACGCGTCAACACGATTTCCGGCCGGCCGTTGCGCACCGATGGCACTGCCATCTCGAAACGTCAGATTCCGGGTTTGCGGCGACCGGTTTCGCTTCTCGCGCTCGGCTTCGAGGATTTCCGCAGCTTCTCGTCGGGCACGATCCTGCTCGATGCTTTTTTCGAGGCGGGCGGCAATCTGTTCGACACCGGCTATGTCTATGGCGCGGGCTACACCGAAGCGCTGCTTGGCGAATGGTTGAAGAACCGCGGCGTGCGCGAGCAATCGGTCGTCATCGGCAAGGGCGCACACTCGCCGCTCTGCTATCCCGATGTGATCGGCAAGCAGCTCGCCCAGTCGCTCGACCGGCTGCAGAGCGACTATGTCGATATCTACTTCATGCACCGCGACAACCCGGACGTGCCGGTCGGCGAGTTCGTCGACGCCATGGACGCCGAGGCCAAGGCCGGCCGCATTCGCGGCCCTTTCGGCGGCTCGAACTGGACGATGGCGCGCATGGACGAGGCGATTGCCTATGCCGAACGCACTGGCAAGCAGAAACCTGGAGCGCTTTCCAACAATTTCTCGCTGGCCGAGATGCTGGAGCCAATCTGGGCAGGTTGCGTCACCTCGTCCAGCGATGAATGGAAGGCCTGGTTGACCGCCCGCCAGATGCCGAATTTCGCCTGGTCGAGCCAGGGGCGCGGTTTCTTCACCGACCGCGCCGGGCGCGACAAGCGTGACAATGAGGAGCTTGTCCGGGTCTGGTACTCGGAGAAGAATTTCGGCCGCCGCGACCGGGCGATCGAGCTGGCGAACAGCTTGGGCAAAGCGCCGATCCATGTCGCGCTCGCCTATGTTCTGGCCCAGCCATTTCCGTCCACGCCGTTGATCGGCCCGCGCACACTGGGCGAACTGGAAGACAGCCTCCAGGCGCTCGACATTGCGCTCTCGCCGGACCAGCTTGAATGGCTGGACAGCGGTTCGGATCGAGGCCGGTAGTTCTCTGAAGTTAGGGCGGGCAATGCGGGAAAAGACCAAACGTTCGTCCGCCGTGCAATTGGCCTGGTTCCGGCCGCCATACCGAAACGCAAAAAACCCCGGCGCCATTGACTACCGGGGTTTTGATGCTTGCAATGGCGGTCCTTCAGCTTCCAAAGGGAAAAGCTCGCCGGCTGACGTCTGACGGGCTTGTTGTTTGGTTGCGGGGATTTGACTTTTTTATCCCGCCGCGCGGGCTCCTTGCAGACCCCTGATGAGATCAAAAGCAACCGGCCGCCACAGCTGAATAGCAAAACGGCCCGCACGAGGCGGGCCGTTTTGTATTTGGTTGCGGGGACAGGATTTGAACCTGTGACCTTCAGGTTATGAGCCTGACGAGCTACCGGGCTGCTCCACCCCGCGTCAACCTTACAGGTAAGCCGAAACTTACCGGATTCAAGCCATCGCCAAATGAAAGGGCCGCTTGCGCGGCCCGAAATCCCGTTGGCGGGCCTATCGTAATGAGAAGATTTCACTCCATCCAATTTCTGGATGTGAGTTCAACGTGCGTTTGGCAGACCTGGCAGCGACCTACTCTCCCGCGTCTTGAGACGAAGTACCATCAGCGCTGGAGCGTTTCACGGCCGAGTTCGGAATGGGATCGGGTGCAGCCGCTCCGCCATAACCACCAGGTCGGCAAAACGCACGTTGTTCGAGAAGCTTTTTGAGCGATTGGCCGCGACATTGCATCAGGCGAGAAGCCTGGGGCTCTGTCGGAGCTGTTTCGCTGGTCTTTGTCGTGCCTGCACATCCTCCGTTATGGAGCGATGGACATAAGGAATGAGAACGATCAAGCCGATCGAACTATTAGTACCGGTAAGCTTCAAGCGTTGCCGCTCTTCCACACCCGGCCTATCAACGTGGTCGTCTTCCACGGTTCTCAGGGAATACTCGTTTTAAGGTGGGTTTCCCGCTTAGATGCCTTCAGCGGTTATCCCGTCCGGATATAGCTACCCTGCTATGCGGCTGGCGCCACAACAGGTCCACCAGAGATCCGTCCATCCCGGTCCTCTCGTACTAGGGACAGATCCTTTCAATATTCCTACACCCACGGCAGATAGGGACCGAACTGTCTCACGACGTTCTGAACCCAACTCACGTACCGCTTTAAATGGCGAACAGCCATACCCTTGGGACCTGCTCCAGCCCCAGGATGCGATGAGTCGACATCGAGGTGCCAAACAACCCCGTCGATATGGACTCTTGGGGGTCATCAGCCTGTTATCCCCGGCGTACCTTTTATTCGTTGAGCGATGGCCCTTCCACGCGGGACCACCGGATCACTATGACCGACTTTCGTCTCTGCTCGACTTGTCAGTCTCACAGTCAGGCAGGCTTATGCCATTGCACTCAGCGAACGATTTCCGACCGTTCTGAGCCCACCATCGCGCGCCTCCGTTACTCTTTAGGAGGCGACCGCCCCAGTCAAAC